>NZ_CANLTL010000013.1 GCF_947494015.1 uncultured Cellulomonas sp.
TTGGGCACGGTGCACATCCTCCCAGCGGTGCCCCTCGGCACCACAGGTCAGGTGTCACCTATCCGTGCAGCAGACCCCCGCCTGCTGTCGGCGATCGGCACGACTCACCTCGTGGGGGCCATGGTCAGCGCTCGCTCGAAGGACCGCCGAAGCGCCGATATGCACCTGGCCGGCGCCCGCCGTGCGGCGACTGTGCTCGGGTCCGACGGCAACCACATGTGGACCGCGTTCGGCCCGACCAACGTCACGATCCACGAGGTGGCCGTCGCGGCCGAACTTGGCGACTTCCAACGGGCGGCAGCCCTAGGCCAGCAGGTCGACGCATCATCGATGCCGATGGAGCGGCAGGTCAGGCACAGTCTGGAGGTAGCGAGAGCGCTGCACTTCCAGCGCAAGCAACCTGAGGCGCTCGCGCTTTTGCTCGGAGCCGAGCTGCGCGCCCCTGAGCAGGTACGGCGGCACTACATGACCCACTCGCTCCTCCATGAGTGGCTTCGCACGCGACGCGTGACGCCCAGCACCGAGCTACACGGTTTGGCCAGTCGAGCCGGCATCCTCGCCGAGTGATCCGACCGCTACCTATCCTGACCACGTGACCGAGGAAGAGAAGTTCGCTACCCCCCGCGTGGCCGCCGGCGGAGCCGGCGCCTTGATCTCCTAGAGGCCAATTCGGCAGAGTAGCGTGAGCAACTATGAGTCGCAGGTGTCCGCGTAGATCGATAGCGGGCCCTGGGTTTTCGCCGGGCAGCCGCGCACCGCTTCAGTCAATCTCTACTAGGATGCCTGCGCATGACATATGAAATGGCCGAGGTTCGTGGACGGGTATCCATCCGTCCATGGAGGGTGAGTCCGCTGGTGGACGCAACATCGGCGACCGAGGTTCGCAATGCGATTGTGCGACTATCGGGGGTGTGGGGCGGCTATTACATGCCGATCCTCGATGTGAGGAGTTCGCCTGACCATTTGGAGGCTCAGGCCGAGATTCTTGATGTCGACTCGATCTATGCCGATGGGCCCGCGGGTCCTCACGAGGAACTTCTGCGCAAGGAAGGGTGGAGTTGGCCGGGAGGGAAAGAGTGGGGGCCCTTTAGCCGCTCGGAGCAAGGTTTCCGCACGGCTCTACTGCCGACAAACGCTGTGCTCAATTCCCGTGAACATGTTCTACTCCCAATCTGGCAACCGGGCGACACTTCTGATCTTCTATACGCTGCGACCTGGGGCGTACCCGAGGGTCTAGCCGACGGCGTCAGCGCGCGGCGGGATATTCAGATAGATACCGCGACGCTCAACGAAGTCCTGGGTTCGTGGAACGCAGGCGACTTGCAATCCGTTGGACTGTTGGACGTCGGCCGTCGACATGTCAGCATTCGATATGGCGCGGGGCTCGTTGGTTATCACGGAGTTTACATTGTGCGGGCCGGGCGCCCCGAAGACGTTGTAGGCTTCTGGAACTTGCGAAGTCACGGCATGCGGATGGTTGGCGTGCCGGACGACGGAGAAGCGGATGTCGTCGCCGCCCTGCTCGATGTTGGCTTTGCGGGCGTAGATTGGCAGTCGGGCGGGTCGCAGGCGGAGTCAAAGCGTGTGCTCAGCGTGTGGGGCATGGACGATGCCTCCACGTCCACAGTTCGTGCGATTAAGGAAGCTGCACATCGGTCCGGACTCGTTGCACTTCGTCGGGACCGCGAGCACTCTCCCCACCGCATGTTCCAAGGCCTCAAGACACCGTTCGTGCGTTCCGTCCGGGTTGACTGCCGGCCCGAGGCTCGCTGGTTCGACGTCCAGTTGCCAGCATTCGGACTAAGTGACGAGCCCGACGCCATTGCACGCGGCGTAGTCGCCGCCGAAGTATCGGTACATAGTGTGAATGGTCTAGATCCCCGACGCACGGCATCCATACCGCCTTTTCGTAGGCACTCGTCGCTATTGCGCTCGGCAGTCACGACCGAGAGTATTCGGCACTACCGCGTGACAAGCGAGGGCTTCGCGCTTGGCATCGAGGCCACCCGTGATAACGTCCGCGTGCCGTTCGCATACAATCTCGATGTAATGGCCGTCTTGTTTGATGACGAGGCAGTCACTATCGGTCAATCAGAGCTCGGGAAGTTCCAGACACGCGCCGCTGGCAAGCTAGGGGGGGCTTTTAGTGGCGTCTTGAATCAACCGGGAATTCGCGCAGCGCTCGCTCTGACGGCGGCTAGGGCGACAGGGGTTACGTTTCCGCATCTTCGCGAAGAGATCAGACGTAATCGAGGTTCTTGGCCCGACTCGCTGTTCGGGCCGGAGACAGATGAAAAAGCGTACGCGGCGGGTCAGTTGGACTTTCTTTTGCATAGCGGTCTTTTCGTCCCCATGTTGCGGGTCCACTGTAGCCACTGCCGGGTCGAACGCATGGTGTCTGCTGACGAGTTACTGGCCACGATGCGCTGCGAGCTCTGTGGGCAAGAATTCGGTCTGGCGTTGTCTTTATCGCTTGCGCCGAGCGAGTGGCGACTACGCCTTGCGGCTCATCTTCGTCCAGACCAGGTTCAGGCGCTCATGCCCGCCCTGGCGGTAACAGGGTTGATCCGGCAGTTCCGTCACATCGAAGAGCCTCCACTCGCCCACGTTCTTGGCCTTGAGGTGACCGCCAAGGGCAAGACGGTCGAGGTCGACGTTGCGGTGTTCATCCCGGACCGCGATTGGCTTGCAGTGCTCGGTGAGGTGAAGACAAGCAACCGCATCGATGGGAAAGACATTGACGGGCTGGAGAACCTACAGCGAAGACTTCTTGAGCGCGGCGTCCGCTGCATGTTGCTGTTCGCGACACTTAAGGAGCGCTTCACCGACGACGAGCGCCGGCAACTACGTGGCCTCGTGGAGCGATCCTCTCCTCTTAAGCTAGCGAGCGGGGCGTTGGCGCCGAACCTGCCAATCGTTCTGACGGGTCCGGATCTGTCGCAGCCGCCAGGCAGCCGGGATCACCCCTGGAGATGGAAGACACCCGCCGGGATTGGCTATGGCCTTGTGAGTACAGCTCAGGCCTCGTGCGAGCGCAACCTCGGGCTCAAAGAAGTGGCCGCGGGGCTCGAAGATGGTGAGCCGATGTTCCACTTCGAATGGGGCGATTGAAGATCCCGTCCGTGGCGGCGCACAACGTTCCATCTCTCATTTGGAGTGGCGTGTAGGCACAGGCCTGTCGTGCTCGAGATAGGTTGCGGTGTCATGGCGTGCGGCGTGGGATACACGACGAGCCAGGCGCTCGGGCATCAGGCCGGCTAGTTCTTCTACGCGGAAAAATTGAGCTTCGGATAGTTCCCTGTGATCGAGATCGAAGCGGTCGAGGTCCTCTTGCGCGAGCGTGCCACCGCGAAAGATGAACAGGAGTTTGTCACCTTCTGCGGGGTGCGGCGCCCAGTCCGAGACCAGTAGGTCAGTGACGTCCAGGTGCGCGCCGAGCTCTTCGCTCACCTCGCGAATTGCGGCGGCGCGGGGACTCTCGCCCTTCTCGACGTAGCCGCCCGGGATCTCCCAGCCGTCCTTGTAGGTCGGCTTCACGAGCAGGACGCGGCCGGTGTCATCGCGGAATAGGACGCCGGCGCCCGGCCTGCGGGCGGCGCTAGCGCGCCGTCCTCGGCCGGGCGTGCCGCACTCGACTGTACGGGCGCCCAGGTAACGACAACGGAGCTCCGCTATTTGACGGTTCGGAGAAATCTGATGCCAAACCCGCTCTTCGCGGCCCGATCCAACATCGTCGTCTGTACCACCTCCGGCAGCCTTCCGCCCACTTCCAGAGTAATGCGGCGCTGACTATCGACTTCGATCGGTCGTACACGCACCTGCACGCCCGCCGCTATCTCCTGCAGGTCCACGATCACGGCGACAGCGTCCGCAGGGAAGTCTCCGACAAGTTTCAGCGTCTCGTCAGCACGCGCGTGCCACCTGAAGTTGGCCAGCAAGTTTTCGGCCGAGCTGTGTGTGTCGTCGGACTCGCGGTCCCTTTTGCTTCCGCGCAATTCGGTGAGCACGAGATCCAGTTTTGCCGCGATTGGGTCATCTCCCTCGGGGGGAGTGCTCGCGCGCCTAGTGAGACCAAAGTACTGCCATAGAGGGTTCGACCCTGCGGCCCTATCCGCACTCGCACGAATGTGCGCAGCAAGTTTCTCAACCTCGCCCTCAAGCTTCCACGGCGCGAGGGTTGCGTCATACTGAAGTGTATTAATGCCTGACGTATCGAACGGCAGTCGTTCAGTCGTGGAGTCGCGAACTAGGGCAATCGGGCGGTCGAGCGCGGTGCGGATGCCAAGCTCAAAAAATACGTTCGGATTGTGGCGGCTGATATCGCAGAGCACTAGGTCTGCCAATTCCAGGTTCTTCACGATCTCGGCGTGAATGAGGTCGGCTCCACGCATGATTGGTCGGACGGCTTCAAATCCCGCTCGCTCGACCGCTGGTGCAAACAGGTGGTCGAGTACGTGAATAAAGTGCTCGATGTCACCACCGTACAAATCGAGGTCTTCGGGGTGAGTTGTCAAGGGCATGGCTATGAAGCATCTACGGGGGTCCGCCATGGCGACATGCTCGCAGAAACCGCGCCCACCTGCCGCGCCTATGGCGGGCGCGTTGCGAACAGGGTTGGCAGCGCTCGTTCACCAAGCACCGGCCCCACTTGGATCACGTTGGACTGCGCGATCGAACCTCCGAGCCGCCGACCCGATGGCCGAGCATCCGCCCGCCTCCGGCCCGCGTCAAGGGTGCCTGCGGCGTCACTACGTGATGAGCTGCGCTCACCCTTGACCCGGGCCTCCGTCGGGCTCTTTGCTCCGCTATCGGGTCGGTGGCTCTCCCTGGTCGCAGACCGCGCCTGTTGCGTGCCTGATGGGACCGCGGATCACGCTCGCACGTACCGATTGGTTGGCTACCGCGCTGACAGTCACCCCTGCAGTCGCACGTGTGCTGCCCGCGAGGGTGACCCATCTGACCTCCACGCCAGATCCCGAACTGGTGGTCTCGGTTGAGGTCGGGTCCACGTGCGGGTCCACGTCGTGGCGAGAACCACCATGGTCGCCCGGTCCGTCTACCAGACGCGACCTGCGCTTCCATGCTGCGCGCGCGGCCTACGTGGACGTCCAGACCAAATCAGCGGGTTCGGGGTTCGAGTCCCTGATGGCGCACCACCACCGCAGGCCAGCGACCTACACCGGGTCGCTGGCCTGAGGCATGTCCGGGGCCGGGTCCACGTGCTGTGCCGGGTCTCGATCGAACAGCGTGTCCAGGCTGGGCGCGACGTCGGCTCGGGGCAGCCGCCGGCCCATGTGGACGTCCTGCGTCATCGACACCCTCGCGTGGCCGAGCTGGTCGGCGATCGACCTCGCCGTCGACCCGTGCTCGTCGAGCAGCGTCGCCACCGTCCGGCGAGCCGTGTGCGGGACGAACCACTCGAACTCCATACCAGCCGCACCATGCGGACACCGCGACTGACGTCGTCGCAGTTCCACCAGCCGCCCGTGGTGTCGAGGAAGACCGCTCCGGCGCCGTCCGACGACGCCGGGCGCTCGCGCAGCATCGCCACGCACCAGACCGGCACCGGCAGGACGCGCTGCGACATCGTCGACTTGCGCCCGTGCCTCCTTTGCCTCGCAGGAGCGGTCGAGGACCTGAACACCCCGCCCGCCGCATCGCCTCATCGACAGACTGCGTGAGCGCTCGCTGTGCTGCCACCTTCGAGCGCCCGAGCGCGGTCCACCGGCCGCGGCGGCCCTGGTGGTCGCGGAGGTAGACCCGTGCCGCCACCGAGCCGTCGGGCGCACAGTGCGGGTGATCTCCGCTCGCCCGCCAGGTGCCAGGTGCCGCATCAGGCGACCACATCGATGGACAGACTGTCCCTGTACCTGGGCGTACCCGTGAACGATCGGTACGCCTGGCGCTCGGAGTGCCGAGGACCCTGCTTGGCCCGTCGCGTGGGTCGGTACCTGCACTACGGCCCGGACAACATGCGCGAGTGGGTGGCCAGGCAGCCGATCAACTCCGGCAGAGCGCACTGGACAGCGCGGACATGAGTTCTGTCCGGGAGTCACGTGCATGCGGCCCCGTGTCGGTCGGGCTTACCGCTTTTGCGCGGTTGGACTTCGGCGTGCGACCGCCGCTGCACGTGCGGCCACGTGCGTGTGTCGGCCGAAGCGCTTTCTAGTCAACCAGGTTCACCTTCCGCGCTTCGGCACTCGGCGGGACTGACCATCAGGGCGCAGGCTCCTGATCACCCGAGTCGCCGCTGACCTTCGGCCTTCCTCCTCTCCTACAGCCGTCCATCGTCGATGCACGCATGTTCAGAACAGCGCGAAGATGCCTGCGACGACCTTCCCGACGTCCACGATCTTCTTACCCACCGCGACTGCCTCATCGAGGTCGTGTGAGAGCATGTTGCGGGGGTTCTCCACCAAGAGAAGACGCACGGCAGCCATCTTCGCCATGATCTCCGTAGGGACGACCTCCTCGTAACTGCTTGTCCGCGACGAAGGTTTCCCCGGGATCCACGTGCCGTCCACGCCGAGGGTGTGCAGCTCGCTACGCCACAGCACAGCGTTGGCTTCGTCCACCACCAGCACGCCGCACGCTCCATGAAAGCCATAGGACTCGTTGCGAGTCCAGACATGCAACTCGGTGTGCAGTCGGCCGTCTCTGGTCAACGTCGCGTCGGCGGAGACCCACTTGCCTCTCGACAGTCGCGACTGACCGTTGATGCGCATCGGGAAGAGTGACTCGGCCGGCAAGACGGTCACCGTGAACGTCTCCCACTGAGCCGCCGCTGAGCGGTTGGCGACAACTTCCCGACCGCCCGCCCCTTCTGCGCAGATGTAATGCCCGTCATGAACTCGGAAGTGGACCTGGCAGCCGGAGGCGATGTCGGCGACACCGTCGACGCGCTCGATCAGGAAGGTCTCCCAGATGGACGGAACTGTCCTGTTGGCCACGACCTCCCTGTCCCCTCCACCTTCGGCGCACAAGAAATGCATGCCATCGGCGGTCACGATGTTGACCGGCACTCCGGATCTGAGCTCTGCGCCCTGGGCAGCCACGAGGCGGAACGTCTCCCACTGGGCCGGCCACGTACGAATCGCGTTGACACCACCACCGCCGCCGCCGTCCGCACTCACGTAGTGCTGGCCGTCGTAGGTCTTGAGCTGGATGAACATGAGTCCCCCTCGATCGGCCGGGTCTGGTCGGGGCCAGACGTCGATGCCCACACCTCGTGGGCCGGCTCAACACCCACGATGCTGACGACGCCACCGGCCCCACAGAGAACTTGGTCCTGAGCCACTCGACCGACTGCAAAAGCAGCTGAAGACGCGCGCTGCCCGCGCCATCGAGTTGCAGCCGCCCGTCCACGAGGATCTCGTGGGCGGGCGGAGCCTCATGCATGGCCCCGGACCGGCGGATGACCGTCCTGGTCGGCGCGTCCGGCAGCGCTCAGAGGCGGCGGAGGCGGCGGCGCATTCGGAGGTCCGATGTCCATCGACCTCTCCCGCAGTAGCATCGCCTGCTTCTGGCGTTCGAGGCGACGCTCGAGCCGCTTCAGGCCCCAGGTCGTCCGAGGGACTGCATAGGGATCGTGTGAGAACAGGCGGTTGATAGGAGGAGCGTCCTCGACCGCCTGGCGGACGTCGTCCTCCAGAGCAATGAGCCGGCCAGCGAGGGCCTTCAGCTCTGCGGGCGCCAGGTCGACGTCCGTGTAGTAGCCGGCATCATATTGCGCGCCGGTCTTCTGGTCGACACCGGGCACGGCAACATATCGGGTCTGAATGCTCTGCCAGCCTGCGCGACAGACATCGTTCAGCGGACCCTCCAACCTCATGAGGTCGCTGGCCGCCCTGCGGTGCTTTCGTGCTCGTTCGGTTGGGTCCCACGCCGCGTTGAGCGCAGAGACCACGGCCGTCGTGACGGCGAACACCGCCGTCAGAGCATCGTTGTTCGCGAACAGGCTCACCGCACTCAGGGACGCTGCGAGCGCAAGAGCTAGTCGGGTCCAGGAATCGAGGACGCTCCATCGCCCAGCGAGGATGTCATGCTTCTCGGCGCGCCACTGGGCCTCCTCAAGCGCCCAGCCCGCGCGGTCGTAGAGTTCTTGTCCCGATTGAGGATCCAGCCTGCTCGCCGTTCTCCGCCGGCTGGGGGCCCGGCGTCCGCGATTCCCCGCCGGAGCTCTGACCTCTCGGCTTGTCGTTGTGGCCGTACCAAAGTCAGTGGACATACGCCTCGCCTCCTAGCGAGACCACCAAGACAATCAGTCGAGCAATGCTGCGGCAAGGGACCAAGGTCCGGTGCCTGCGTCGCCGGCCACGACCCCTTTCGCGAACGTGATGTGGGCGGGAGCGAGCTCGTCCAGATCCGCGGTGACGCTGTTGTCGGCCGCCCACCAGGTGCAGGCACCGGCGATCGTCAGCGCGCCCACGCGCAGGTCGGCGCTGCAACGCTTGGAGCCGGCGGGGTGGGACGGGAGTCGAGTACACCGTCGCTCGCCGCCAGACGCGCAGCCGCTTCGCCGGCGGGGGTGACCCTCGACTCCCGGATGGCGCACCATCACCGCAGCTCGAAGGTCACCACGGCGCCGGGGGGCCGGTCGTCCGAGGTGACGTCGACGTGGCCCTCGAGCGGCCCGTCGATGCACACGTACTCCGCCATGACGACCTCCGGACGACGAGCGCAACCGCGGGCGTGATCCACGCGGGTGGGGGTGGTGCAGAGTTGAATGGTGCGGCTCCGTGGGCGCTGCTCCGCTGAACGGCGCATGAACGGTTGGTGAACGCCGGGCGCGTCGGCACATCCGCGCCGCGGCGGCGCGCGGCAGTCACGCACGGAACGACGGCGGCCACCTCAGGCCCGGTGGTACCACTGGCCCATGACGGAGCCACACCTCGAGGTCGAGGCGAAGTACGAGGCGGACGCCGCGTTCGAGATGCCGGACCTGGCTGCACTGGTCGAGTCGGTGCGCGGGGACGGTCGCGCGCCCGAGGGGGACCACGACCCGTGGACCGCGGGCGAGGCGGCGACGCAGCGGCTCCGGGCGACCTACTTCGACACCGCCGAGCTCGACCTGGTCCGGGCGGGCCTGACCCTGCGCCGGCGCACCGGCGGGGCCGACGCCGGGTGGCACCTGAAGGTGCCGACGGCCGACCGCGCCCGGTCGGAGGTCCGCCTGCCGCTGGGCCGGGGGACCACCGAGGTCCCCGCGGAGCTCGAGTCGATGACCTACGCGGTCACCCTCGGGCGTGCGCTGGTCCCCGTGGTGCGGATCGTGACCGCCCGGACGGTGCGGCAGCTGGTGGACGGTGCGGGGCGCGTCCGCCTGGAGGTCGCGGACGACCGGGTGACCGCCCGCCGGCTGGCGGCGCCCGGGACGTCCGAGCGGGACGGTGACGACGAGGTGTGGCGCGAGGTCGAGGTCGAGCTGGTGGACGCCGACCCGGGTCTGCTGGACGCCCTGGACCCGGCCCTGCGGGCGAGCGGTCTGGTGCCCGCCGGATCGGCGTCGAAGCTCGCCCGGGTGCTCGGGCCTGTGGCGGACGACGGCGCCGTCGGGCACGGCGCCGCACCCGTGAACCCGAGGCCGGTGCGGGCCGGGCGGTGGCGCAGGTCGTCGCCTGCCGGCGACGTCGCCCTGGCCCACATCGGCGCCCAGGTGGACCAGATCCGGGCTCTGGACCTGCCCGTGCGCCTCGACGCGCCCGGTGCGGTGCACGCGATGCGGGTTGCCAGCCGGCGCCTGCGCAGCGCGCTGCGGACCTACGAGCCGCTGTTGCGCGCCCACCGGACCCGGCCGCTCGGCATCGAGCTGCGCTGGCTGGCCGGCGTGCTCGGGCAGGCCCGCGACGCGGAGGTCATGCGCGACCGGGTCGTCGGGTCCACCGAGCAGCACGGCTCGGCGGACCTCGACGACGGTGCGCGGGACGAGGTGCGCGGCGAGCTCGACGCGACGTACCGCGCCGCCCACGACGACGTGCTCGCCCAGCTGGACGGCGAGCGCTACCGGGAGTTGCTCGCCGCGCTGACCGGCTTCATGGCCGACCCGCCGCTGCGCGGCCGTGCCCGTCGACCCGCCGGCGACGTCCTGCCCCGGCTCGTGGGGCGCAGCGAGCGGCGGGTCCGTCGCACGATGCGGGCCGCCCACGCGGCCGACGACGCCGCGCGCCGTGAGGAGCTGCTGCACGACGCGCGCAAGGCCGCCAAGCGGGCGCGCTACGCCGCCGAGTCGGCCGCCCCGGTGTTCGGCAGGGACGCCCGCCGGCTGGCCGCGGCCATGGAGGCGGTCCAGGAGCACCTCGGCGACCACCTGGACTCGCTGAACACCCGGGCGCGGCTGACCGAGCTCGCGTCGCGCACCCCGCGGCCGAGCACGGCGTTCGCGCTCGGGCGGCTGCACGCCCAGGAGGAGGTGCGGGCCGAGCAGTCGGCGGCGCGCGCCGACGCGGCCTGGCGCGCCGCGAAGAAGGAGCGCCTGCGCCGCTGGCTGCGTTGATCGCGCCACCGACCGCGCCACCGACCGCGCCACCGACCGCGCCACCGACCGCGCCACACCGACGCCGCCGACCGCGCCGGAGTGCCCCAGCACCCGACGCGTCCGGTCGCGAGACGCGGTCAGAAGGCGGAGTCGCCCATCGGCTCCATCCAGAGGTTCGCGGCGTCGATCTGGTCGGCGCGCTCCAGGTCGTCGGCGAAGTCGACCTCGACGACGTCGAAGGCGGACACGTCCACGGGGGCGACCCGCAGACCGCGACGCGCGATGGCCGTCTCCAGGGCGCGCTCGAAGTAGTCGGTCTCGGCGCAGTCCCGCAGCTCCTCGATCAGCACGGCCTTGTCCGACGCGCTGACGTAGTTGATCCCCACCGCTTCGCCGAGGCCATCGGTGACCGTCTTGGACAGCTCCCGCACGAAGCCTTCCGCGTCGACCGTGTACTTGACCTCCTCCTCGGCGACGGCCGCGGTGTTGACGCACACGAAGGTCTCGTCGCGCTCGAGCCACGGCCGCACGTGCCGCAGCACGCGCGGGTCGAAGACGATGTCGCCGTTCATCCACAGCACGCCCCCCGGGTGGGAGGTCTCCAGGGCGCGCAGCAGGCTCTGGGAGGTGTTCGTGGAGTCGAAGAGCTCGTTGTAGGCGAACCGCAGGTCCGGGTGCGCCTCCATGATCAGCAGCGCCTTGAAGCCGACCACGACGGCGACGCGGACGTCGGGTCCCAGGGCGGACGTCAGGTTGTCCAGCTGCTGGCGCATGATGGTGCGCCCGTCGCGCAGCGGGGTCTGCGACTTCGGCAGCGGCCGGCCGAGCCGGGTGCCGAGGCCCGCGGCCAGGATGACGGCCTGCACGGCCGGGGTGCGGCTCACGCGGACACCACCGCGGCGGGCAGGAGGAGGTCGAGCACGCGGTCGGCGGCGCGACCGTCCTCGGCGTGGCAGAACCGCTCCCGGAACTCCCGGTAGCGGTCCGCGGACGCCGCCTGCACGGCGTCGAGGTCGGCCAGGGCGTCCAGCACCTCCTCGCCCGTCCGCAGCAGCGGTCCGGGCGCGATCTCGGCCAGGTCGAAGTAGAAGCCGCGCAGCACGTCCCGGTAGTGCTCGAGGTCGTACACGAACGACAGGATCGGGCGGCCGGTCAGCGCGAAGTCGAACATCGCCGAGGAGTAGTCGGTCACCAGCACGTCGGCGGCCAGGTACAGGTCGTTGATGTCGGGGTGGTCCGAGACGTCCACGACGCCGGGCACGTCGCCGCCGCGGACGGCGTCCGGCACCAGGTGGTGCAGCCGCAGCAGCAGGACGTGGTCGTCGCCGAGGCGCTGCGCGAAGCGGTCGGGGTCGAGGGGCAGGCCCGAGGCGGGCGCGTCCCGCAGGCGGTCGTCGTCGCGCCAGGTGGGCGCGTACAGCACGGCGGTCCGGCCGTCCTCGATGCCCAGAGCGGCGCGCACGCGGTCGCGGCGTGCGGCGGCGTCGGGCGCGAGCAGGGCGTCGTTGCGCGGGTACCCGGTGACCGGGACGCGGCCGGTGAAGCCGAACGCGGCACGCAGCGGGACGGCGGCCGCCTCGCTCGGCCCGAGCAGGACGTCCCAGCGGGTGACGTCGTCGTCGAGCCGGGCCAGCACCTCCTCGCTGTCGGTCTGGCTGAGCGCGTCCCGGTGGATGCGCTTGAGCGGCGTGCCGTGCCAGGTCTGCAGGTAGGTGGTGCCCGGGCGCTTGTCCCACACCGGCAGGTGGTTGTCGGCGACGACGACGTCCGCCCCGTGCAGCGCCGCCAGGGCCTGCGGGGTGCGCACCGGGACCGTCACGGTGCCGGCGGGGAAGGCAGCGGCGCGCGAGGGGTGGGCCAGCCACACGTGCTCGACGTCGGCCGCGGTGCGGGTCAGCGCACGCTGGTGGAGGGCTCGCGGGCTGTCGGAGTACCGCCCCCCGAAGCTGTAGTAGACGATCTTCACGCTGCTCTTCCTGTCGTCGGACGGGTCACGCGATGGTGGACCCACGGTGAAGTGTGCCGCCTGCGCGGCCTCGACGACGCCGCGCGGCTGCGCGGGCGGCGTCCGGCGGCTGCGGTCGTCGGTGAGGGAGGGTCGTCGGCGAGGGTGACCGCCCGCCACGCTGTCCCGGTGGTGGGAACCATTGTGCGGCCGACGGCGGTTGGTTGGGGCCCTCCGGCGTCACCGCGTCAGGGCGGGGAACACCACGGCCGCGTCTGCAGCCGATGAGGCAGCCGACGGCGGCCTGGCCGGTGGTGTGCCGGCCGGCCCGCCACCGTGCGCAGGCGATCACCCGCCCGGCGAGCATCGCGACGACCGCCGCGGTCACGGCGACGCGCGCCGGCGGCGGCGAGGACGGCGCAGACCACGACACCGGGTCGAGCACCTGGCTGACGACGTGGCCCACCGGGGACCGGCGTGCGGCCGCCAGGCGGGCGGCGTCGGGATCGACGGTGGCCATGGGTGGGAGGGTCGGTGCCGGCGTCGCCGGACGCTGCGTGCGGTACCGCCGGGTCAGGTGACCACCGACGGCGGGTAGACGCGGACCGGCCCGATCACGTCGAGCCCGACCCGGTCGCCCGGGGAGGGCGGCTGGAGCCCGACCACGCGGGCGCGGATGCCGTGCCGGGTGGCGTCGTCGACCAGGTCGAGCTCCACGACGGCGTCGTGCCCGAAGTAGGCGATGCTCACGACGGTGGCGTCGACGCGTCCCGCGCCGGCCCGGGTGAGGGCGATCTGCTCGGGGCGCAGCATCACCTCGACCGGGCCGTGCGTGACGAAGCCGCGGACGGTGAGCGACCCCAGGGTGCAGTCCACACGTCCCGCGGTGGCGGTGCCCGGCACGAGGACGGCATCGCCGAGGAAGACGGCGACCTGGGCGTCCACCGGCTCCCCGTAGACGACCGGCGGTGCGGCGACCTGGCGGAAGGCGCCGCCGCCGAGGATGGCGACCTCGTCGGCGAACGACAGCGCCTCGCCCTGGTCGTGCGTGACGAGGATCGCCGTGGCGCCGGTGGCGCGCAGCGCGCGGGCGGTCGCCTGCCGGGTGGAGGCGCGCAGGGCGGTGTCGAGGGAGGAGAACGGCTCGTCGAGCAGCACGAGGTCCGGTCCGGGGGCCAGGGCCCGGGCCAGCGCGACCCGCTGCTGCTGCCCGCCGGACAGGTGGTCCGGCTGCCGGTCCGCGAGCTCGGCCGGCAGGCCGACCAGGTCCAGGAGCTCCAGCACCCGGTCGCGGTGGCGTCGGCGCGGCCACGGCAGGCCGAAGGCGATGTTGCCGGCGACCGACAGGTGCGGGAACAGGCTGCCCTCCTGGCGCACGTACCCCACGCCGCGCCGCTCCGGCGGCACCCACGTCCCCGGGCCGGCGACGGTGCGGCCGCCGATCGTCACCTCCCCGGCGGTGGGCCGCAGGAAGCCGGCGATGATCCGCAGCAGCGTCGTCTTGCCGCTGCCCGAGCCGCCGAGGACCGCCGTCGTGGAGCCGGCCCGCACGGTGAGGTCGACGGCGTCGAGCACGGGCGTGGCCGCGTACCCGGCGCTGATGCCGCTCAGCCGCACCTCGCTCACCGGTCGTCCTCCATCTGCCGCCGCAGCAGCACGGTCAGCGGGGCCGACAGCGCCACCATCGCGGCGGCGTACGGCGCTGCGGCAGCGTAGTCGAGCTCGCTGGCCGCCCTCCAGAACGCGATCGCGAGCGTCTGCGTCCCGGTCGGGGCGAGCAGCAGGGTGGCGGTGAGCTCGGTCGAGACGGCCAGCGCCACCAGCACGAACCCGGTGAGCATCGACGGCGCCGCGAGCGGCAGGACGACGCGGGCCAGCGTCGCGGTCCCGCCGAGCCCCAGGGAGCGCGCCGCCTCGGAGAGCTCGGGTGGCGCCGCCGCCAGCCCCGCGCGGAGCGTGACCATCGCCCGGGGGACGAACAGGATCGTGTAGGCCACCACGAGCAGCCCGACGGTCTGGTAGACCGGGCGCGCCCACCGCACGGACAGCGTCACGAGCGCCAGCCCGACCACGACGCCGGGCAGCGCGCTCGCGAGGAAGGTGGCCCGCTCGAGGAGCAGGGACGCCGCCGCACGACGTCGGTTGAGCAGCCAGGCACCGGGCAGCGCGGCCACGGTCGTCACCAGACCGCCGACCAGCGCCAGGGCGACCGTGCTCAGGGTCACCTGGGCCAGGTCCCCGGCCACGGCACCGGGCCGCTCGAGCCCGCGGACCAGCCACCGCGCCACCGTGGCGACCGGCACCACCAGGCCGCCGGCGACCACGGCGCCCAGCAGCACCGCCGCAGGGACCGACCACGGGCCCAGGTGCGCCGGCTCGGCCCGGCGGGGCGCGCCGGCTCCGACCCGGGCCACCCGACGGCGCCCCCGCGCCGCGACCTCGGCGGTGAGCACGACGAGGCAGAGGACGAGGAGGACCGAGGCCAGCAGGCTGCCCGTGACGTCGCTGAACCCGATCGCGTACTGCTGCATGACGGCGGTCGTGAACGTCTGGAACCGCATCATCTCCAGCACGCCGTACTCGGCCAGCCCGTGCAGGGCGACCAGCAGCGCGCCGCCGGAGATCGCCGGCCGCAGCCGCGGCAGGACGGTCCGTCGCACGACGGCGGCCGGCGACAGGCCCAGCGACCGGGCCGCCTCCTCGTCGCCGGCGTCCAGGGTGCGCAGGACCGCGGCGACCGGCAGGAAGACGAACGGGAAGTACGCGAGCGTCGTGACCAGGGCGGCGCCGGCGAACCCGGTCATCGCGGGCGCGACGGTCACCCACGCGTAGGCGCTGACGAAGGCCGGGACCGCGAGCGGCGCCAGCAGCAGCGTGCGCCACAGGCTCGCGCCGGGCAGGTTCGTCCGCTCGACCAGCCACGCGGCGAGGGTCCCCAGGACCACCGTGGCGGGCACCGTGACGGCGAGGAGCGCGAGCGTGTTCCCCATCAGCGTCCCGACCCGCGGGCGCAGCAGGTACTGGGTCGCGGTCGCGGCACCGGCGGACACCGCGTCGGCGAGGACGACGACCAGGGGCAGGAGGGTGACGGCGGCGACGAGCGCCGCGGCGAGGGTGACCCCCCGGAGGCTAGAGGATGCCCGCATCGGTCATGAGCGCGATCACGCGCTCCGAGTCCAGCGCGAACGGGTCGACCGGGGGAGCCCCCAGCGAGTCCAGCGGGGGCAGGGCCGGGTCGGACGCGTCACCTTCCCCGATGGCGTACTCCATCGAGCCGCTGTCGACCAGCACCTGCTGACCGGCGGGGCTGGTGACGTAGGCGAGGAACTGCTGAGCCTCCTCGGGCATGTCGGACGACGCCAGCACACCACCCGCCGAGAGGCTCACGAAGGCGCCCGGGTCCTCGTTGCCGAAGTAGTGCAGCGCGGTGTTGGCGCTGCCCTCGGAGTCGGCGGCCTGGTCCCGGTACCAGTAGTAGTGGTACATGATGCCGACCGGCACCTCGCCGGCGTTCACCGCCTTCATCGTCGCGATGTTGTTCTGGTAGACCTCGGCGTTCTCCGCCAGGGCGGACAGCCAGGCCGCGGTCCGGTCCTCGCCCTGGTCGGCGAGCATGCCGGCGACGATCGCCTGGAAGTCCGCGCCGCCCGGCGCCGCGCCCCAGCGGCCGGCCCACTGCGGGTCGGCCAGGTCCATGATCGACTCCGGCAGCTCGTCCTCGCCGATCTCGTCGGTGTTGTAGACCAGCACGGTCGACCGGGCCGCGATCGCGGTCCAGTCACCCGACGACGGCGCCATCCCGTCCCGCGTCGTGGCGAGGGTCGCCGCGTCGACGGGGGCGAGCAGGCCCGCACGCTCGACGAGCGTCATCGCCGGGGAGTTCTCGGTGAGGAACACGTCGGCGGGGGAGGCGTCGCCCTCCCCGACGATCATGTGCCCCATCGACGCGTCCTGACCCTCGCGGACCTGGGTGGGGATGCCGGTCTGCTCGGTGAAGGCCTGCGTCCAGGCCTCGGTGACGTTGCGGTGCTGCGAGGAGTAGATCTGCAGAGCCTCGGGGTCCGGCTCGAAGGTCTCCTCCTGGGTCCCGCCGCCACCGCTGCAGGCGGTGAGAGCGAGGGTGGCGGCGAGCAGGCACCCGAGGAGGGCGCGGCGGTGCAGGGGCACGAGGGTGTCCGTCTTCCTGGTGGCGGGGTGGGTCATCGGGTCGGGGGGCGGACCAGGTCCTGCAGTGCGCGCACCGGACGGGCCGTCAGGCGCCACAGCAGGCACCCCGCGGCGATCGCGGTGACGGTCGCCGGCAGCGGCCCGGGGATCACGGCCAGGATCTGGAACTGGATGAGGTAGATGTGCAGCGAGGCCGCGGCGAGCACGGTGATCACCGGCAGCCAGCGGGTCGGCACCCTGACCTCGGGCACCAGCGTGAGGACGGCGATCCCCGCCAGGACGGCGAGGTTGCGCGCCGGGTCGTCGGCGAAGAACGTCGCCCCGCCCACCACGGCGACCGCCAGGGTGAGCAGCCGGCGCCGGCGGCTGTCGGCGTACGCGGCGGCGGCGCCGACCGCGAACAGCCAGAACGTCGTCGGCATGATGCCCCGCAGCACCCCCTCGCCGTAGTGCAGCACGGCGAACCGCGGCACGAGCGCGACGACGGCGACCGTGGCCGCGACCCGCCACGGGTCCCGCCGCCAGGCCCGGGCGACCCGTGGCACCGAGAGGACCAGCGCGAGCACCACGAGGCTGGCCGCGAGCGCGTCGACGAACCACAGCTCGTTGCGGAAGCCGTACGTGACGTCGCCGACCAGCCAGTTCGCCAGGGCCACGTTGCCCCACCCGTAGCGGTTCTGGGTCGCCATCCCGACCAGGGCGATGGCCGCGGTCGGGGCCGCGAGGCCGATGAGCATCCGGGCGGTGCCGCGCCACCGTCCGGTGACGGTCGGCACCGAGAGCCCGAACCGTGCCGCGTTGAACCCGGCGACGGCCAGCAGCGTGTGGGCACCGCCGAGGATGCGGAAGAGGTCGGCGTGCGAGCCGCAGATGACGACGACCGCAACGGCTCGCAGCAGCACCGACATCTCCACGGTGCGCCGCTCGCGCGTGGCCCGCGGTGGTCGGCCGTCGGGTCGGTCAGCGCGGGGGAGCGGCGCGGCGGCGTCGTCGTCTGCGGCCGCGGGGCTGCCCGCGGCGGTGTCCGCGCCGGCCGCACCGCGTGTGCCGACGTCGGCCCGTCGACGCCGGCCCAGCTCGACGAGCTCGGCGAGCGGCCGCTGGTGCCACCCGCGCGGCAGGGGACCGACCAGGCCCTCGAGGCGCACCGACGCCTGGACGTGGCTCAGCGAGTCGCCACCGTGCTGGACGAAGCTCCGGTCGAGGTCGACCCCGTCGCCGCCGAGGACCTCCGCCAGCGCGGCCGCGACCCGGACGGCCAGCGGGGGCGTCGCGCCCATCGACTCCGCCACCCGCACCCGGGCGTCCGTGCACGCGTCGGCGGCGTTGCCGCGGACCAGCGCGTCGCACCCGTTGCGGTCCACCTTGCCGCTGTCCAGCCGGGCCAGGGGGACCACCGCGACCGTCACGGCAGCGGTGCCGACACCGGAGGCCTCGCCGGCCAGCCGCCGCGCCCGTCCCGCGGTCTGCACGGCGCTCGCGCCGTCCTCGGGCTCGACGGCGACGCGCAGGCCGGCGTCGTCCCCGGTCACGCACGGCGTCAGGCCCGCGGCCTCCAGGGCCCGCTCGACGCCGGACAGGTCCACGCGCAGACCCATGATCTTGACGAAGCCCGACCGCCGGCCCACCACCCGCAGCAGCCCCTGGCCGTCCAGGACCCCGAGGTCACCGGTGCGCAGCTCGGTCAGCATGGCGCCCAGCGCCAGGTCGTCGACGTGCTCGGCGTAGCCCATCATCACGCCGGGCCCCTGCACCACGACCTCGCCCGCGCCGCCGTGGGCCTCGGGGACCGTGGTGTCCAGGCGCACGGAGGTGCCCGCCACCGGCCGCCCCACCGCGTCCGGGTGGTCGGCGACGAGCGCCGGGTCGAGCACGCAGATCCGCGCGGTCGCCTCGGTCTGGCCGTACATGACCGCCAGGTCCCAGCCGTGCTCGGCGCCGGCCCGGGCGGTCCGCCGCACCTGGTCCGCCGGCATCCGTCCGCCGGCCTGGGCCACCAGGCGCAGCGAGGGGTGCGGGCGTCGCAGGACGCCGGAGGACTCCATGAGGTCGACCATGTGAGGCACGACGGCGAGGGTGGTCACGGCGCGGGAGTCCACGGCGTCCCAGAAGGCGGGGTCCAGGACCGAGCCGTCGTGCAGGACCACCGAGCCGCCGGCGACCAGGTGCGAGGTCAGCACCGACAGACCGAAGCAGTAGTGCAGCGGCAGGCTGGTGATCGCCGTGTCGGCGGCGGTGAGGCGCAGTGCCTCGGCGATCGCGGCCGCGTTGCTGCGCACGTTGCGGTGCGACAGCCGCACGAGCTTCGGCGACCCGGTGCTGCCGGAGGTGCTGAGCAGGACTGCGAGGTCCGGGTGCAGCGCGTGCTGGGGCGCAGCGGCGAGCAGCTCGAACGGGGCGTCGCGGTCCGCGCTCGTCCGGACGTCCGGCGGGTAGCGCCGCAGGATGCGGTGGCTGCGGTCCTCCTCACCCGTGACCAGGGCGACGTGGCCGGCCTGCAGGACGGCGAGGTAGGCGGTCACCGCCGCCGCGTCCCGACGCAGCGGCACGTGCACCAGGCGGCGCCCGTCGGCGGCTGGCGGCAGCCCTGCCGCCAGCCCGCCGACGCGGTCGCGCAGGTCCTGGTGGGTGAGCACCTCGCCGTCCGGGGTGACCAGCGCGGGTGCGTGGCCGGCGTCCGTGGGCGGCGCGATGGTCAGCGGCCCGGCCGGCGCGACCGGCCGGAGAGATCGGCCGGGTGCGCCGTGGCGGAGGTCGGCACCCGGGCCGAGGATGGTCACGTAGGTGAGGCTAACCTCCAGTGGTGACGCGGAACAAAGTCGGCCCCGGCCCGTCCGACGTCCGGCGCCCGGAGGTCGAGGTCTGGTGGTCGACGCTCCTCGCCGCCGACCACGGTCTGCTCGACGTCCTGGACGCCACCGAGCGGGACCGCGTCCGGTCCCTGTCACGCCCGGCCGACCAGGGCCGGTCGATGCTCGCTGCGGCGCTGCTGCGCACCGCCGTCGGGCAGTGCGTCGGGGCCCCACCGGCGGAGGTCGTCCTCGACCGGAGCTGCGCCGACTGCGGGCGGCCGCACGGCCGCCCGCGCGTCGTGGGACCCGGGCGGGTACGGCCGCACGTGTCGGTCTCGCACTCCGGCCTGCTCGTGGTGGTCGCCGTGTCGGCCGGGGCGCCGGTCGGCGTCGACGTGCAGCGGGTGGCCGACGTCGCCGCGGCGGCCGGCCCGGCCGGTGGCGGGGCCGGTTCCGACGCGGTGGGAGACCGCGCCCGGGCGTGGGTGCGGCGCGAGGCGTTGGTGAAGGCCGGTGACGACGGGGTCGCGCCCGGTGTACTCGTCCTGCCCACCCCGCTCGACGGGTACGTCGCGGCGCTCGCCACGCTGGCGGCCCGCCCGCTGACCGAGGACGACGTCGTCGTCCGGGCCTGGCCACCCGACCCGACGCCCGGGTAGCGGCGCGGCGACGGCGAGCACCACAGCGACGGCGGCGTACCGACCCGCCCGTTTCGTCAGATCCCTCCCGATGCGGCCGATGGGCGAGGCGGATCCGCTCGGGGTCCGCCGCAGGCGAGGAGTGGACCATGGTGGGACGCGGGCACGCGTTCGGAGGCGCAGCCCTGTCCGGGCTGCTGCTGCTGGGAGGACTCGGCGTCGCGACGTCGGCCCACGCGGCGCCCGGCGGGAAGGTCGGCATCTGCCACCGGACCCACTCGACCAAGAACCCGTACCGCCTGATCAACGTCGCGCAGTCGGCCGTCAACGGCGGCGGCGCGAACGACCACACCGGCCACAGCGGGCCGGTCTTCAACCCCACGATCGTGTACCCGTCGAACGCCAAGATCTGGGGCGACATCGTCCCGGACCAGGCATCGGGCGGCGCGCGGACGGGCATCAACTGGCCCGCGGGCGCGACGTCGCTCGCGCAGGCGGTGAGCCGGCTCGGGATGGCCTGCGGTGCGCTGACCGCCCAGGAGTTCTACAACGTCGAGCGTGAAGCCGGGATCCCGCGGGAGCAGATCCTCGCCGACCTTGCCGAGCAGGGCGCCGACGGCGACCCGCTCCCGACCGCCCTCGGGTCCATCGCCTACACGGGCAGCGACCCCGTGGTCGTCAGTGAGGAGACCGGCCAGCCGGTGCCTGGCACCGACCCCGCGCCGGAGCCGGTCCCCGCGCCGGAGCCGGCACCTCAGCCGGAGCCCGTGCCGGAGCCGGAGCCCGACCCGGAGCCCGCGCCCGCGCCCGCGCCTGAGCCGGAGCCGGTGCCGGGGCCCATCGGTGAGCCGGAGCCGGAGCCGTGGGTGGAGCCGGAGCCGGCGCCCGCGCCCGAGCCGGCGCCCGCGCCCGAGCCGGCGCCTGAGCCGGAGCCGGTGCCGGGGCCCATCGGTGACCCGGAGCCGGAGCCGTGGGTGGACCCGGAGCCGGAGCCCGACCCCGCGCCGAACCCCGTGCCGTCGCCTCAACCGGAGCCCGCGCCTGCCCCAGAGCCGGACCCTGCACCCGAGCCGCAGCCGGCCCCGCCGTCCCCGCGCCAGGGGCTCAGCGGCGTCGTCTGGCTCGACCAGAACCGCAACGGCCTGCAGGACGCCCGTGAGGCGGGCATGCCGGGCGTGCGCGTGGAGCTGCAGCGCCGGGTCGAGGCGCTGCCGGCGTACCGGCCGGCGTTCCTCGACACCTCGGTGCTGCTCGGCAGCGTGGTCCTGGCGCCCGCCGACGTCCTGGCCAGCCAGGTCACCGACGCCGCCGGACGGTTCTCGTTCGCGGCGCTGGACGCGCGAACCTACCGCGTCGTCGCGGTGCGGCCCCAGGTCCTCCAGGTGACCGCCGACTCCGAGGGCGACGCCGACGCCGCCGCCGAGGTGGTGGTCCCCGAGGGCGGGCAGGGCGACGCCTTCGTCGGCCTGGTCGGCGACGCCGCCCTGGACGTCCCGGTCCTGGTGGGTGAGCGGCTGCTGCCCGACGGCGACGAGGTGCTCGTCCGCTGGGCCGGCCTCGACGGCGAGCTCGGCACCGACGACGACATGCTCCTGCCCGGAACCGTCGCGAACGGCCGCGTCTCGGTCGTGGGCCTGCCGGGTGGTCTGTACCGCGTGGAGTACCCCGGCGGTGAGGAGACGGCCGGCGTCGAGCTGGCCGCGGGGGCGACGCTCGTCGACGAGCTCGTCCTCAGGGCTCCTGCCGTGGACGAGCCGCCGGTGACGCAGCCTCCCGTCGACGAGCCCCCGGTCGCCGAGCCGCCCGTCACCGAGCCGCCCGTCACAGAGCCGGAGCCCGAGGAGCCTCCCGCGACCCAGCCCGACCCGGAGCCGAGCCCGGAGCCCGGGACCGGTCCCCAGCCCGAGCCGCAGCCCGAGCCCGAGGCGACCCCGGTGGCGTCGGAGCCGACGGTCATCCCGCCCGCGTCCACCCCCGTCACGCCGGTGACCGCGACGGGCGCGACGACCCCGGCGCACGCGACCGGGGCGGCCACCCTCGCGGCCACCGGCTTCGGCGCCGCGGGCGCCGGTGCGGCCGGTGCCGCCCTGGTCGCGGCGGGTGCGTGGCTCTCCCGCTGGGTCCGTCGGCAGCGGTCGGCCACGGTGGGGCGCCACGTCGGCTGACGCGGGCGTCCGGGCGGTGGACGATGGGGCGGACCGTCCGTCCCCGTCCCCGAGGAGCACCATGACCGCCACACCCACCCCCGACAGCAGCGCGACCGGCAGCACCGGTCGGGACGGCTCGGGCGACGCGACCGAGCGCACCTACGACGTCGTCGTCCTCGGGGCCGGGGCGGTGGGGGAGAACGTGGCCGACCGGGCCGGGCGCGGCGGGCTGTCGGTCGCGATCGTCGAGTCCGAGCTGGTCGGTGGCGAGTGCTCGTACTGGGCGTGCATGCCGTCCAAGGCCCTGCTGCGCCCGGGTGCCGCGCTGGAGGCCGCGCGGGCGGTCCCAGGCGCGGATGCTGCCGTCACCGGCACGCTGGACGTCCCCGCGGTGCTGGCCCGGCGCGACTCGTTCACCTCCGACTGGGACGACTCGGGCCAGGTGGAGTGGCTGCAGAGCGCCGGCATCGAGCTCGTGCGCGGCGCGGCGCGCTTCACCGGCCCCCGGCGGCTGGAGGTCCGTGACGGCGACGGCGCCGCCACCACGGTGGTCGCCCGGCACGCCGTGGTGGTCGCCACCGGCAGCGAGCCGGTCATCCCCGACGTGCCCGGTCTCGCCACCGCGCGGCCGTGGACCAGCCGTGAGGCCACCGCCGCGCAGGAGGTCCCCGGGTCGCTCGCCGTCGTCGGCGGCGGGGTGGTG
Source organism: uncultured Cellulomonas sp. (assembly GCF_947494015.1). Classification (GTDB taxonomy): domain Bacteria; phylum Actinomycetota; class Actinomycetes; order Actinomycetales; family Cellulomonadaceae; genus Pengzhenrongella. Next base: position 22,867 of record NZ_CANLTL010000013.1, read on the forward strand.
GCCACCGAGATGGCGACCGCCTACGCGGACCTGGGTGCGCAGGTGACCCTGCTCGTGCGCGGGGACGGGCTGCTGCCCGGGATGGAGCCGTTCGCGGGCGAGGCGGTCGCCGGCGCGCTCACCGCCCGCGGCGTGGACGTGCGCTTCGGCACCGAGGCCCGACGGGTCCGGCGCGCCGACGACGGGGTTCACCTGGAGCTGTCGTCGGGCGACACCCTGGTCGCCGACGAGGTCCTGGTCGCGACCGGCCGGCGGCCTCGGACTGCGGACCTGGGCCTGGACACCCTCGGGCTCGAGCCCGGCGGCGCCCTGGAGGTCGACGACAGCCTGCGCGTGACCGCGGTCGACGACGGCTGGCTCTACGCCACCGGGGACGTCACCGGCCGGACCGCCACCACGCACCAGGGCAAGTACGACGCCCGGGTCGCCGGTGACGTCATCGCCGCGCGCTTCGCCGGGGGCGGGACCGACGGCGCCGTGGTCGGCGGGGACGGGCCCACCGCGGGCGCGACGCCGTCCGACGTCGAGGGCGGCGCACCGTGGAGCCGCTGGCGGGCGACGGCGGACCACGCCGCCGTCCCGCAGGTGGTGTTCACCCGGCCCGAGGTGGCCGCCGTGGGGCTGACCGAGGCCCAGGCGCGCGACGCGGGCCTGCCGGTCCGGGTCGTGCAGTACCCGATCGGCTCCGTCGCGGGCGCATCGCTGTACGCCCAGGGCTACGAGGGCACCGCGTCGATCGTCGTCGACACCGACCGGGAGGTGGTCGTCGGAGCGACCTTCGTCGGACCCGAGGTGGCCGAGATGCTGCACGCGGCCACGATCGCCGTCGTCGGGCAGGTGCCGCTGAGCCGGCTGTGGCACGCGGTGCCGTCCTACCCCACGGTGAGCGAGGTGTGGCTGCGCCTGCTCGAGAGCTACGGGCTGTAGGCCGCGTGGTCCGGGCCTGCACGGTCCGGGCGCCGCGGGCCCGGACCTTCCCGACCGGCCTCGGGGACGACGGAGCCCGGCTCACCCCGTGCGGGCGAGCCGGGCTCCGTCGTGCAGCGGGTGCCGGATCCCTCAGCCTGCGAGCGCGGCGTCGGAGGAGAAGACCAGCCCGACGGCGATCTCGCCCTGCTGCAGGGCGGCCTTGGTCAGCGGGCCGCCGGCGTCCAGCGAGACGAACTCGGTGACGTCCAGACCGTAGGTCTCCTCCAGCCCGGGCTGGCAGAAGGGGCGCTCCGGGCACTCCGGCGGGCCGCCGAGCACGACCCCGCCGCACGTCTCGGCGAGCTCGCTGAGGGTCGCCACGCCGTACTCGTCGGCGAACGCGGTGGTCACGGCGAAGGCGTTCTGGTCCTGCGCCTGCGACGGGGTGCCGAACACGAGCCCGACCTGCTCCCCGAGCGCGGTGAGCTCGGTGACCGTCGCGTCCAGGTCCGAGCTGGCGACCGCGGTGGCGTCGGCGCCGTTGACCGACTTGTTGAGGAACTCCGTGAGCGTGCCGACGTACTCGGGCACGACCGTGAGCTCGCCCGCCTCGAGCGCCGGCGCGTACGTCTCGCGGTTGCCGATGGCCTGCGTCGAGGCGTCGTAGCCGGCGGCCCGCAGGACACCTGCGTACAGCTCGGCGAGGGTCGCGCTCTCGGAGAAGTTGCCGGCGCCGACGACGACGGGCCGTCCCTCGCCGACGGGGTCCTGCGCGGCCAGGCCGTTGTCGGCCAGGTACTGCTCGGCGACCTGCGAGGAGGTCTGCCGCTCGACGTCGACCGCGCTGTTCAGCTCGATCAGCGCCGGGGTGTCCAGCGTCGCGGAGACCGAGTCGAGGAGCGGGACCAGGTTGGGGTCGGCCGCGGCGGCGGCCGCGTTGACCGCCGGGACGATGTTGTCGACCGTCTGCAGGTTCTGGTCGTCCTCGAGCACGACCAGCGCGTCGCCCGCCACGGGCTCGCACGCATCGGCGGTGGTCCCGCCCGTCGCGGCGGGTGCGGACGCGGCCGGGGAGGCCGTGCCGGACGAGCCTCCCTCGCCGCAGGCGGCGGTGACCGTCAGGACACCGATCGCGAGGAGGGACAGCAGGGGGCGTCGAGCGTTCATGGCAGGGCTCCAGGAGTCAGGCTGCGCGAGGCGGCGTCCGGCCCTCATTGGACCCCGATCCGGGCGCTGCGGCAACGCTGGGGACTGTGCCCGGTGTCACACCCGGCAGCGGCGCGGACCGGGTCAGGCGCCCGGCGCCGGTGCGGCTGCGCCGGCCCGGCCCCGGCGCGGCGCGCGCAGCCCGACCGGTGTGACGGCGCGCTGCGCGACCGCGAGGACCGCCTCGGCGACCAGGCACAGCCCGGCCACCAGCACCGCGCCGGCCAGCACCTGGCCGAACCTGCGGTTGGCGAAACCGGACACGATGATCGGGCCCAGCCCGCCGCCGCCGACCAGGGCGGCCAGCGGGACGGTGGCGATCACCTGCACGGTCGCGGTGCGCAGACCCGCCGCGACCAGCGGGACCGCCAGCGGCAGCTCCATCCGCAGCAGCGAGCGCATCGGCGTCATGCCCATCGCGTGGGCGGCGTCGCGCACGTCCGGGTCGACTCCGAGCACGCCGGTGTACGCGTTCGTCAGGATCGGCGGGATCGCGAAGACGGCCGCGGCCAGCACGGTGGCGCGGTTGCCGAAGCCGATCGCGGTGGACGCGAAGATCAGCAGCAGGGCGAGCGTCGGCAGCGCCCGGGACGCGTTGGCCAGCACGACGGCGAGCCCGCCGCCGCGGCGCACGTGGCCCAGGTAGATCCCGACCGGCAGCGCCACGGCGGCGGCCAGCAGGACGGCGAGCGCCGACATGCCCAGGTGCTCCACCAGCCGGGACGGCACGCCGGACTGGCCGGTCCAGTTGAACGGGTCGTTCAGCCAGGTGATGGCGTCGCCGACCACCGACGTCCGGTCCGCGGTGCCGCTCACCGTGGGGATCACGGTGCCGTTCACCGTGCCGTTCACCGGGCCCCCTGCGTCCGCAGCCAGGGTGTCACCAGGTGCCCGAGCACCCGCAGCGCGACGTCCGCGACGAGCGCGAGGGCCACGCACAGCAGCGTCGCCGTCATGATCTCGGCGTGGTAGTCGCTCTGGAACCCGCGGAACAGCAGCTGGCCCAGCCCGCCGTACCCCACCACGACCCCGATCGTGACCAGCGCGACCGTGGTCACCGTGGCCAGCCGCAGCCCCGCGACCACGGCCGGTGTCGCGTGCGGCAGCTCGACCGTCAGCAGCATCCGCAGGCGCCGGTAGCCCAGCCCGCGGGCGGCGTCGCGGACCTCCTCCGGCACCCCCTGGAGCCCGACCAGCACGTTGCGCACCAGGACCAGCAGCGCGTACATGACCAGGCCGATGAGCACGGACAGCCGCGCGTCCAGCAGGAACGGGTAGACCAGCGCGAAGAGAGCCAGCGACGGCACCGTGTACAGCGCGCCGGACACCCCGAGGATCGCCCCCGCCAGCCGAGGACGCAGGTGCGCGAGCACGGCGAGCGGCAGCGCGATCGCCGTCGCGACCAGCACCGCCTGGAGCGTGAGACCGACGTGCTGGCCGAGGGCCTCGGAGATGTCGCCCCAGTTGTCCCGCACGTACGGCCAGGACAGCCACGGGTTGGGCCGGGCGTCCCCCGCACTGGTGATCACCGCCCGGACGCTACCCGGACCGGCCGGGCGACGGCGCGTGACGCGGCAGTGACGGCGCGGCGGGCGGGTAGCGTGCAGCGCATGAGCGACGCCGCGGCGCCCGTCATCCGCTACGAGCGAGTGCGCAAGGAGTACGACGACGGCACGGTCGCCGTCGAGGAGCTGGACCTCGACGTGCGCACGCACGAGCTGCTCGCCCTGGTGGGCCCGTCGGGGTGCGGCAAGTCCACGACGCTGCGGATGGCCAACCGGCTCGTGGAGCCGACGTCGGGCCGGGTCGTGGTGGAGGGCGAGGACGTCGCCGGCACGGACCCCGTCGAGCTGCGCCGGCGGATGGGCTACGTGATCCAGAACGTGGGGCTGTTCCCGCACCGCACCGTCGAGCAGAACGTCGCGACCGTGCCGCACCTGCTGGGCTGGGCCCGTGATCGCACGCGCTCGCGGGTCACCGACCTGCTCGAGCTCGTCGGTCTGGCACCGAGCACCTACGCGCGCCGCTACCCGCACCAGCTGTCCGGTGGCGAGCGGCAGCGGGTCGGGGTCGCGCGGGCCCTCGCGACCGACCCGCCCGTGCTGCTCATGGACGAGCCGTTCGGCGCGGTCGACCCGGTCGGGCGGCGACGCCTGCAGACCGAGTTCGGTCGGATCCGGCGCGAGCTCGGGACCACCGTGCTGCTGGTCACGCACGACATCGACGAGGCCGTGCGGCTCGCCGACCGGGTGGCCGTGTTCAGCCGCGGCGGTCACCTCGAGCAGCTCGCCGACCCGGTGCGGCTGCTGGCCCGTCCCGCGACCGCGATGGTCGCAGACTTCGTCGGCCGCGGGGGAGCGGTGCGCCTGCTCGGGCTCGGCCGGCTCGAGCGCGCCGACGTCGTCCCCGGCGACCCGGCTGCCGCGGTGGGCGGCGGCGCCGAGCCCGCCGTCACGTCGGCCGTCGCGCTCGGTGCGCCGCTCGACGAGGTGCTCGGCGCCCTCGCGACGGCCCCGCCGGGCGGCCTGAGGGTGCACGACGACGCCGGCGCCGGCGTCGGGGTGGTCACGGCCGAGTCGGTGCTGACCGCGCTGCACCGCATGACCGACGGCGCGCACGCACCGGCCGGCACCGGTCCGCGCCGGTAGCCTGCGGCCATGACGACGCCGCGGATCGCCCTGGCCACCTGCTCCACCTTCCCCGGACTCGACGCCGACGACGCGCCGGTGATCGGCGCCCTCGACGCCCGCGGGGTGCAGGCGGTCGCCGCCGTGTGGGACGACCCCGCGGTGGACTGGAGCACCTTCGACCTCGTCGTCGTCCGCAACACCTGGGACTACTCGCCGCGCCGCGAGGACTTCCTCGCCTGGGCGTCGTCCCTGCCCGCCGTCGCCAACCCCGCGTCCGTGCTCGCGTGGAACACCGACAAGGGGTACCTGCGCGACCTGGAGGCGGCCGGGCTGCCGACCGTGCCGACCATCTGGCTGGACCCGGCCCGCAACCTGACCTCGCGGGCCGTGCACACCCGGTTCCCGGCCACCGGCCACTTCGTCATCAAGCCGACGGTGAGCGCGGGCGCCAAGGACGTCGGGCGCTACGACGCGAACGAGGCCGACGAGCGCGGGATGGCGATCGTGCACGCCCGCGACCTGCTGCGAGCGGGCCGGCACGTGATGATCCAGCCGTACCTGTCCCGCGTCGACACCGCGGGCGAGACGGCACTGGTGTACGTGGACGGGCGGTTCAGCCACTCGGTGCGCAAGGGCCCGCTGCTCGAGGGCCCGTACCGGGGCGTCGAGGGCCTGTTCAAGCCCGAGGAGATGGCCGCGCGCGAGGCGACCGACGAGGAGCGGGCGATCGGCGACCGGGTCGTGGCGGCCGTCGCCGACCTGGTCCCCGGCGCGGGCGACGGGCCGCTGCTGTACACCCGGGTCGACCTGCTGCAGGGGCCGGACGGCGCGCCGGTCGTCCTCGAGGTCGAGCTCACCGAGCCGTCGCTGTTCCTGTCCTTCGCCGACGGCGCGCTCGACCGGTTCGCCGACGCCGTCGCGGCGCGCGTCGCTGCCTAGGCGGGCCGTCGCGGCGGCGCGGCATCGACGAGACGAGGAACGGCGTCCGGCCCAAGGGCCGGACGCCGTTCGTGCGGGTGGCTAACGGGACTTGAACCCGCGACCCCCTGGACCACAACCAGGTGCTCTACCAGGCTGAGCTATAGCCACCATGACCGGCGTCGTGCTGACCGGCCGACGAGAAGTGTAGCGGGTTTCGCGGCGGTGCCTTGACCGGCGTCCGGCACCACCCGGTGGGGCGGCGACGGCGCGTCGCTCAGCGCGCCCCGGCGACGTCGTCGCGACGGGCCACCGAGGTCGCCTTGACCTCGGCGGCGATGGCCCTGGCGCTCGCAGAGTCCGGTCCGGGCAGCGGCACCAGCAGCGCCGCCCGGTAGTAGCGCAGCTCGTCGATGCTCTCCAGGATGTCCGCCAGCGCGCGGTGCCCGCCGGACTTCTCGGGGGAGGCGAAGTACACCCGCGGGTACCACCGGCGGGCGAGCTCCTTGATCGAGGACACGTCGATGATCCGGTAGTGCAGGTGCTGCATCAGCTCGGGCATGTCCCGGTCGAGGAACGCCTTGTCGGTGCCGACCGAGTTGCCGGCCAGCGGTGCACGGCCCGGCTCCGGGATCCACTCGCGCAGGTAGGCCAGGATCCGTGCCTCGGCGTCGGCCAGCGTGGTGCCGTTCGGCAGGTCCTCGAGCAGTCCGGACGTGGTGTGCATCTCGCGCACGAAGTCGCCCATCTGCTCCAGGGCGTCCGCCGGGGGCGTGATCACGACGTCGACGCCCTCGCCCAGCACGTTCAGGTCGGAGTCCGTGACGATGACGGCCACCTCGACCAAGGCGTCGGCGCCCAGGTCCAGGCCGGTCATCTCGCAGTCGATCCAGACGATGCGGTCGTTGCTGCCGGTGCTGTTGACGCTCACCGGCTCAGGGTACGGGTGCGGCGGCCGTGCGCGCGGTGCCCGCCACGTGCGGACGGGCCCGACCCGTCGTGGGTCGGGCCCGTCCGGTGGGGCGGATCGGCCTGGTGGCCTGCGTGGTGGTCTGCCTGAGGTTCTGCCCGGAGCTCTGCCGGGCCTCAGGCACGCCGGACGCCGGCATGCGGCGCTCAGCGCAACCCGAGGTGGAGCGGCAGGGTCGCCGCGGGGCTGCTCCGGCGGGCGGCGACCAGCCGGTCGATGCGGTCCGCCGAGCGGCGGGACCACAGCGAGCTGCGGACGGGGAGGCGGTACATCGGTGTCTCTCTTCGTGACGTGGTGGGGATGGGCCTGGCCGGGCCCGGGACGTCACCGCGGTGTGCTCACCTCACCACCGCGCCACCGGCCGGGGCACGTCTTTTTCGGCCGGGCCGTCGTGCCCTCGGACGGCGCGCCGGAGGAGCCGCAGGTAGCGTTCGCCGGATGCCAGCCACAACCCCCGTCCGTCGCGCCGTGACCTGGTACGCCCACCAGCCGGTGCTGCGCGCCGTCGTCCCCGGGGTGCTGCTGATCGGCCTCGGCGTGCTGGTCTTCGGCGCGATGTACGACGCGGTCGACGAGCGCGACGACTTCTCCCTGCTGGACCGGCCCGTCCTGGAGTTCCTCGTCGCGGCGCGCAACGACGTCGCGACCTCCTTGCTGGCGGGGCTGACCTTCATCACCGGGCCCACCGTGCTGCCGATCGTCGTCCTGGTGGTGTGCCTGGTCTGGGGGCGGGTGCGACGCGAGTGGTGGCGACCGCTGCTGCTGGCCGGGGCGATGATCGGCTCGACCCTGCTGTCGCTCGCGGTCAAGGGGCTGGTCGCCCGGCCCCGGCCGCCCGAGGAGACGATGTACATCCCCGGCTCGGAGACGACCGGCTCGTTCCCGTCCGGGCACACCATCGGGACCGCGACGTTCCTGTTCGTCGCGGCGTACCTCGTGGCCAGCCGCAGCCGCACGACCCGGTCGGTCGTGGGGTGGCTGCTGCTGAGCCTGGTCGGCGTCACCGCGGTGGCGCTGAGCCGGCTCTACCTGGGGTACCACTTCCTGACCGACGTCATCGCCGCGACCGGCCTGGCCCTCGCCGTGGTCGGCGTCGTGACCGTCGTCGACCGCTTGCACGTGCTGCACGGGCTGCCGCGTAGCGAGCCGGACCCGGGCTGGAGCCCGCAGCCGCCGCGGAACCTGCCCGGGACCTAGCCCGCCGGGGGACCCGGCTCAGGCGGCGTGGCGCACCCGGCGCCCGCGGTGGCCGCGCAGGCGCTCGACCGCGAGGTACAGCACCGGGACCAGGACCAGCGTCAGCAGGGTCGAGGACACGAGCCCGCCGATCACCACGATGGCCAGCGGCTGGGAGATGAACGCGCCGCCGCCGGTGAGGCCGAACGCCATCGGCGTCAGGGCGAGGATCGTCGCGGCCGCGGTCATGAGGATCGGCCGCAGCCGCTGCCGGGCGCCCTCCAGCACCGCGTCGCGCGGGGAGCTGCCGCCCTCGCGGTACTGGTTCACGAGGTCGATGAGCACGATCGCGTTGGTCACCACGATGCCGATCAGCATGAGCATCCCGATCAGCGCCGCGACCCCCAGCGGCACCCCGGTGACCAGCAGCAGGCCGAGCGCGCCGATCGCCGCGAACGGGATCGACACCAGCAGGATCAGCGGCTGCACGAGCGAGCGGAAGGTCGCGACCATGACCAGGTAGACGATGGCGATCGCGACGACCAGCGCGAGGCCGAGCTGCCCGAACGCCTCGCTCTGGTCGGCCGAGACCCCGCCGACCTCCGCGGAGGCGCCCGCCGGCAGCTCGAGGTCGTCCAGCGCGGACTGCAGCGCGGCGGTCAGCGACCCGAGGTCGTCGCCGACCGGGGTGGCCGACACCGTGACGCTGCGGTCGCCGTCGACCCGGGTCACGGTGGTGGGCACCTGGACCTCCTCGACCGCGGCGAGCGCGGCCAGCGGGACGACCCCGGTCGCCGTCGGCACTGGGGTGGCCCGCAGGGCGTCCAGGTCGGCCGGCTCGGCACCGGCGGACAGCACGACGTCGAGCACGCCGTCGTCCAGCGTGACCGACCCGACGGGGACCGCCTGGATGGACCCGGCCACCACCTGGGCGACGGCGGCCTCGCTCAGTCCCGCGGCCGCGGCGGCGGCGCGGTCGACGACGACCTGCACGGTGGGCTGCACGACCGCCGCGTTGCTCGTGACGTCGGAGACGCCGTCGATGCCGCGGACGACGTCCAGCACGCGGGCCGAGGCCTCGTCCAGCGCGGCGTCGTCGGTCGCGGTGACGACGACCTCGACGGCGGAGGCGAAGCCCGTGTCGCCGCCGCTGACGGTGATCTCCCCGGCGTCGGGCAGGTCGGCGACCTCCGCCCGGACGGTGCCGAGCAGGGCCTCGGCGTCCGCGTCGGGGTCGGTGGTGACGGCGAACGAGGCGTCCGAGCCGCCACCGAGGAAGGCGGCGAAGCCCTCGCCGCCGCCGACGGTGGTCTGCACGGTCACCACGCCGTCGACGTCCAGCAGGACCTCCTCGACGGCGCGGGCGGCCTCGTCCTTGGCGGCGAGCGACGTCCCCGGCTCCAGGACCTGGCTGACCGTGAGGGTGTTCTGGCCCGAGTCGCCGAGGAAGTTCGTCTTGAGCAGCGGCGACGCCGCGCCGGTGGCGACCAGCAGCACGACGGCGACGGCCACCGTGACGACCGGGTGGCGGATCGCCGCGCGCAGCACGGGCAGGTACCCGCGCTGCAGCCGGCCGCGGCGCTCGTGGACGTCGGCCTCGGCGCGCACGGCCTCGGCGTCGACCTCGCCGGCGGGCGAGCGCAGGAACACCGAGGCGAGCACGGGAACGATCGTCAGCGAGACCAGCAGGGACGCCAGCAGCGCGATGGTCACGGTCATCGCGAACGGCCGGAACAGCTCGCCGACCTGGCCGCCGACGATCGCGATCGGCAGGAACACCGCGACGGTCGCCAGCGTCGAGGACGTGATCGCGGTCGCGACCTCCTTGACGGCCGTGAAGATCGCGCCCGCCTTCGGCTCGCCGTAGGACAGGTGCCGCTTGATGTTCTCGATCACGACGATCGAGTCGTCCACCACGCGCCCGATGGCGACGGTGAGGGCACCGAGCGTGAGGATGTTGAGGCTGTACCCGCCGACGTACAGGCCGATGAAGGTCACCAGGACGGACAGCGGGATCGAGATCGCCGTGACCAGCGTCGACCGGATCGAGGTGAGGAACACCAGGATCACCACGACGGCGAACAGCAGGCCGAGGCCGCCCTCGGTGGTCAGTCCCTCGACCGACTGCTCGATGAACGGGGCCTGGTCGAAGACGACCGAGAAGGTGGCGTCGCCACCGAGGACCTCCTCGAGCTCGGGGCGCAGCTCGTCGACCGCGTGGGACACGTCCACGGTGTTGCCGGCGGGGGTCTTGGTGATCGCGACGGCCAGGCTCGGCTCGCCGTTCGTGCGGGCCAGCGAGGTCGCCGGGGCCTCGGTGCGGACGACCTCGGCGACGTCGCCGAGGGTCAGCGGCGCACCGGCGCCGCCGAGCAGCGGCAGCGCCCGGACGTCGTCCACGGTCGACAGGCCCTGCCCGGCCTGGACGGTCAGCGTCCGGTCCCCCTCGGTGAGGGTCCCGAGCGGCAGCAGCGAGCCGTTCTGCGCCAGGGCGTCGCTCACCGCGGTGGGGGACAGCCCCGCGGTGAGCAGCGCGATCTGGTCGAGCCGGATCTCGATCCGCTCCACCGGGGCGCCGGACACGGTGACGTCGCGGACGCCGTCCAGCGCGGACAGGCGCGGGACGACGTCGGCCCGCACCCGGTCGGCGAGCTCGCCCAGGTCGCCGGGGGACGCCACGGCGAGCTGCACCACGGGGAAGTCGTCGAGGCTGCCGGCGATCACGGTCGGCTCCACCTCGTCCGGCAGGCCGGTGCCCGAGGCGCGAACCGCGGACTCCAGCTCGCGCTGGGCGGCGTCCAGATCCGTGCCGTACTCCAGGTCGACCAGGACCGTCGCCACGCCGGTGCTCGACGTGGACGTGACGCTCTCCACGCCGTCGAGGGTCCCGGCGGCGTCCTCGAGCGGGATCGTGACCTGCTGCTCGACCACCTCCGGGGCCGACCCGGGATACGGCGCGACCACGGCCAGGGTCGGGATCTGCAGCGACGGGATGAGCTCGAGCTTGAGCGACGTCAGCGACACCACGCCGAAGACGGCGATCAGCACGGTGGCGAGCGCGACCAGGGCGCGGTTGCGCAGGCTGAACTGGGCAAGGCGTGACATGGCTCTCCGGGCGGGGCTGACTGGCGGGCGGACGGCTGGGTGCGGACGGCGGGGTGCGGACGGCTGGCTGCCGACGCCGAGTGCGGCGACGGGTGCTGGAGTAGAGTAAGCCTCAGGCTAATGGTTCGGCGGAGGCTAACGAGGTTGGAGCGGGGAGCCGGCGGGTACGCGGGCGGTGCGGGCGGTGACGGGCTCGACCCGGCCGGCGTCGACCCGTGTCCTGCCGACCCGTCCCGGGCCGACCTGCTCGACCGGCTCCGCGCCGACACGCACGCGGTGTCGACCTTCGCGGCGCGGCGCGGGATGGACCCGGTGATGTCCCTGCCGCTGACCATCCAGCAGCTCAAGCTGCTGATGGTCGTGGTCACCGCGGGGCCGGTGACCACGCACCACGTCGCCGAGGACCTGGGGCTCACCGCCGCCACCGTGTCCGGCATCGTGGACCGCCTGGTCGAGCGCGACCTGGTCGTGCGGGACCACGACGCGAGCGACCGGCGCATCCGCCCGCTGCGTGCGACGCCGGCCGGGGTCGCGATCGTCGACGGCCTGACGAAGGTCACGGCGTGGCACGAGCAGGAGGTCCTGTCGCGGCTGGCGACCGACGACCTCGCGGCCCTCGTGCGCGGGTTCGGCGCGCTGCGCCGAGCGGTCGACGAGCTGGCGGCGGGCGGGTCCGGCCCGGCCGGGGGCGGGTTCGGCACGCCGGGGGACGGCCCGGCTGCCCGCTGACACCGGCGACGCACGGGCGGCGTCTTTCACCCGCTCGGTCGCCGGCGGCCCGGTCGAAGCACCACCGCGCACTCACGAGCCGCGCCATGATGAGCCGGTGGTGACCCGCGGTCCGTGCGGGCACCGGTCCACCATCTCGTCGGTCCCGCCGAGCGCGTGAGGGAGCCCCCGTGGTCCGTCGCCGAGGGCAGCACCCGCCGGGGACCGCCACGCCGCAGCGCCGGGCCGGGGACGGCGTCGAGGCGTCCGCCCCGCGCCGGCAGATGGTCGCCATCGGGCTGGCCGGGATGGTGCTGCCGATCGTGCTGGTCGGCACCGCGCTGGACGCGCTGGAGGACGTCGAGGCCGCGCACGACGACGTCGGGCGCATCACCGACGCGCAGGCGCACTTCCAGGACGCCGACATGGCGCACGACGCGCTGATCGCCGACGCCTACCGGCTGCTGCGCTCCGACCGGCCGGCGGCGGGGAACCCCGGTGCCGAGGTGGACCGCGACGTCGAGGCCTACCTCGGCTTCCTCGCCGAGGTCGACGACGTCCCCGAGCTCCCCGACCAGGTCACCGCGCTGCTGAGCGCGATCCGCCCGCAGCAGGAGCAGTACGCCACCACGGCGACGCGGCTGCGGGCGCTCGCGACGACGGACCCCGTGGCCGCGCGCGCCGTCCTGGACGACCTGGACCGTCAGTACGAGGCGCTGACCACGGTCCAGGCGAGCGTCACCGACGCGATGGCGTCGGAGGCCGACCAGCGCCAGCGGGGCGCCGACGCCGCCCGGGCGCACGTGCGCTGGCGGGTGGTCAGCGCCGCGCTCGCGGCCGTGGTCGCCATGCTCGGGCTGACCCTGCTGCTCGGCCGGCTGGGCGGCGCGCTGGGGCGCACGCTCGCCCGCGAGCGCGGCGTCGCCGAGTCGCTGCAGCGCAGCCTGCTGCCGGACCGGCTGCCGCACGTGCCGGGCGTGGACCTGGCGGCGCGCTACCAGCCCGGCGCGGTGGGCACCGAGGTCGGCGGGGACTGGTACGACGTCGTCCCGCTGCCCAGCGGCGAGGTGGGGCTGGTGATGGGCGACGTCGTCGGGCACGACCTGGAGGCCGCGGCCAGCATGGGCCAGCTCCGCAACGCGCTGCGCGCGTGCGCCGCGGAGGGCGCGGACCCGCACACGGTGCTCGAGCGCCTCAACCGGCTCTGCCTCCAGCAGGACCTCGGGTCGATGGCGACGGTGCTGTACGCCGTGCTCGACCCCGTGCTGGGGACCGTCCGGATGGCCAGCGCGGGTCACTACCCGCCGCTGCTCGTGTGCGAGGACGGCGCGGATCGCCTGCGGACCGCGGAGTTCCTCGAGCCGGAGCCGCACCCGCCGATCGGCGCGGTCCGTGAGGTGCAGTACGTCACCACGGTGCACCGGCTTCCCCCCGGGAGCCTGCTGCTGCTGTACACCGACGGCCTGGTCGAGAGCCGCGACCTGCCGGTGGCGGACGGCATGGCCCGCCTGCGCGAGCTCGCGGCCGTCCCGGTCGGGACGCCGGACGAGACGTGCGACGCGCTGCTGACCGGGATGCTCGGCGGCCGGCCGCCGCAGGACGACGTCGCTCTGCTCGCCGTGGCACCGTGCGCGCGGCTGGGGTCGCAGCTCCGGCTGGTCCTGCCCGCGCACGCGGAGCAGCTCGCCGTGCTGCGGCGCACGCTCGAGCGGTGGCTCACCGAGGCCGGCGCGAGCGACCCGGAGGTCTTCGAGATCACGGTCGCCTGCTCGGAGGCCACGACCAACGCGATCGAGCATGCCTACGGCCCCGGCCGGGCGGACGTCGAGGTGACCTGCCAGGCCACCGACGGGCTGGTGCGCCTGACGGTGCGGGACTGGGGGCACTGGCGCGAGGCACGCGGCCGCGACCGCGGGCGCGGGCTGTCGCTCATGCGCGAGCTGATGGACGACGTCGTGGTCACCCACGGCGAGCGTGGCACCCACGTGGAGCTCACCCGCCGGCTCGCAGGCGGCGACGACGGCTCGGCCGCGGCGGGCGACACGGCGGCCGGGCCGTCCGCCCACTCGCCGTCCGCCCACTCGCCGTCCGCCCACTCGCTGTCGGCCGACACACCGGCGGCCGGCCCGGCCGGCGACCGGATCCGGGCATGAGCACGCCCGGGGTCGAGGAGTCCGGCCAGGCGGGGTGGCCCCTGGTGCGGCTGTCCGGCGCGATCGACCTGGCCAACGTCGAGCCGCTCGGCTCGCGCCTCGAGCGCGCGGTGAGCAACCACGCCCTCGGACTGGTCCTGGACCTGTCCGCGGTCACCTACCTGGACAGCACGGGGGTGCGGCTCATCTACCGGCTCGCGCGCCAGCTCGGCGACCGGCAGCAGTCGCTGCGCCTGGTCGTCCCGGACGGCTCGCGGATCCGCCGGGTGCTGTCGCTCGCGGGTGTGGCGTCGGTCGCGCTCGTGGTCCACGATCGGGCCGACCTGGCCCGGCACGAGGAGGAGTCGCCATGACCGCCCGCGAGGCCACGTCGTTCTCGCAGTCGCTGCACGCCGGAGCCGTCGTCGTCGAGGCCCACGGCGAGCTCGACGTCGCGACCGCACCCGCGTTCCGCACGGCCGTGCGGAACGCCGTCGACACCGGCCGCGCCCTGGTCGTGGTGGACCTCGGGCACGTCTCGTTCCTCGACTCCGCGGCCCTGTCCGTGCTGTTCGCGGCGCAGCGCGGGCTGCCGCTCACGCAGCGGATCACGCTCGTGGAGGTGCCCGAGCGGATGCGCCGGATGCTGCGGGTGTCCGGCGTGGACGCGGTGGTCGACGTGCACGGGCCGGGCGCGCCGCGGCCCTGGCTGGACGACGGCGGGAACGGGTGGGCGGCGGGCTCCTCGCCCGACCGCTGAGATGGGCGCCGTCGTCGGGCATGGCCCCAGCCGGGCGGCCGGCAGGCGGGTCCCGGCAGGTGAGAGGCGGGCTACGGCCGGTGAGCGGAGCCACAGCCGGCGGGACCGGCCTGGCGCGCCCCCAGCAGGACTCGAACCTGCAACCTACGGATTAGAAGGCCGTTGCTCTATCCATTGAGCTATGGGGGCCGGGGCCGCGCGGCCCGCACCCGTACAGCGTCGCACAGCGGCCCGGCGCGTTCGATCCGGGCCGGCGGGCAGCCGGTCAGCGACCGACCGCGTACGCCTGCATGCTGCGGGCGGTGGCCGCGCCGCGGAGCATCCCGTCCGGGCGGGTGCCCACGGCGCTGAGCCGGCCCAGCGACCACGGGCCGGTGACGGTGACCCGGTGCCCGCGCCGGCGCAGCTCGGCCAGCACGTCCGGCCCCAGCCGATCCTCCGCGTGCAGCCCGCGCAGCTCGATCTCCCGCGGGTCGAAGGACGACACGAGGTGGGTGGTGTGCCAGGTGGGCTGGTCGATCGCCTCCTGGATGCCCATCCCGAACACGAGGTGGTTGAGCAGGAACGGCAGCTGCCACTGGTCCTGCTGGTCGCCGCCGGGCGTGCCGCAGGCGAGCTCGGCGGCGCCGTCGCGCAGCACGAGCGTCGGGCTGAGGGTCGTGCGCGGTCGCTTGCGCGGAGCCAGCGAGTTGGGCAGGCCCTGCTCCACCCAGAACATCTGCGCGCGCGTCGGCAGCGGGAACCCGAGCGCGGGGATGACCGGCGAGCTCTGCAGCCAGCCGCCGCTCGGGGTCACCGACACCACGTTGCCGCGGGAGTCGACGACGTCGAGGTGGCAGGTGTCGCCCCGCGCGACCCCGTCGGTGCCGGTGCGCGGGTCGGTGCCGGTCAGCGGGTCCGGTCCCGCGTCGGGGGCGAAGGTCGGCTCGCCGACCCCCGCGGCGCGGGCCGACGACCCGCCACCGTCCCCGCCCCGACGGGCGGCCTCGACCTCGGCCAGCACGCGCTGCGGCAGCCGGGGCTCGCGGCCACCGGGACGCCCCGGCCGCAGCTCGTCGGACGCCTCGGTGCCGATCAGCGCGCGGCGCTCGCCGGCGTAGGCCGCGGACAGCAGGTCGTCCAGGGGCACGTCGGTGTGGTCGGGGTCCCCGTACCAGGCGTCCCGGTCGGCCAGGGCCAGCTTGGCGCCCTCCACCACGGCGTGGACCAGCTCGGCCGAGCCTGGCCGGGTGTCGGTGAGGTCCAGACCGGCGAGCACCCGGATCTGCTGCAGCAGTGCGGGGCCCTGCCCCCACGGCCCGGTCTTGGCGATCGTGCGGCCCGCGAGCTCGGCGGTCGCGGCGCGCTCCTCGCGCACCCGCCACGACGCGAGGTCGTCGTAGCGCAGGAACCCCGCGTGCGGGCTGCCCGAGGCGTCCATGACCGACGTCGACGCGCTAAACCGGTCGATCTCCTCCGCGACGAACCCCTCGTAGAACGCGGCGCGCGCGGCCTCGATCCCGGCCTCCCGGTCCGGACCCGCGGCATCCGCGGCCGCCACCAGACGCTCGAGCGTCTCGGCCAGCGCGACGTTGCGGAACCGCTCACCGGGCCCCGGGGGACGGCCGCCGGCGAGGTAGACCGCGGCCGACGTGGGCCAGTGCTCGCTGAACATGTCCGCGACCCGCGCCACCGTCGCCGCGGCCTGGGGCAGCATCGGCGCCCCGGACCGCGCGTTCCCGATCGCGTACTGCAGGACGTCGCGCACCGGCAGCGTCCCGTACCGCGCCAGCAGGTCCATCCAGGTACCGAAGGCGCCCGGGACGACGGCGGGCAGCAGCCCGGTGCCCGGGACGAGGTCCACGCCGAGATCGGCGAACGCCTCGGCGGTCGCCAGGGCCGGCGACGGTCCCTGGCCGCTGAGCACGAACGGCTCGCCGCTGCCGGCGACGCACCCGATCACCGGCACGTCACCGCCCAGGCCGTTCAGGTGCGGCTCGACGACGTGCAGGACCATCCCGGTCGCCACCGCGGCGTCGAACGCGTTGCCGCCCGCCTCGAGCACCGCCATCCCGGACTGCGAGGCGAGCCAGTGCGTGGACGCGACCATGCCGACGGTGCCGACGAGCTCGGGACGGGTGGTGAACGGCGGTGGCGTGCTCATCCCGGCATGCTCGCACGGTGGTCCGGCGTGCGCCGGTGCGGGCGGATCCGCCGCCCCCGCCCCGGCGCGGGCGTTTGGAGCGACCGACGGCGCTACGGGAGGATGGGACGGTGAGCCTGCAGCCGGTTGTCGACGCGACCGACGCGAGCCGCGAGCCGTCCGCCGAGCCCTCGGTCGGGGCGCCCGCCGTGACGCCGTCCCTGCTCGACGCCGTCCGGGATCTGCGGCGCGACGTGCAGCGCACCCGGTTCCCCCTGGAGATCCCCGGTGTCCAGGGCGCCCGCGCGTCGCGCGGGCAGCTCCTCGACCAGCTGTCGGACCACCTCCTGCCGCGGCTGGAGGAGCTGTCCGCACCCGCGGTGGTCGTGGCCGCCGGGTCGACCGGCGCCGGGAAGTCCACCCTGGTGAACTCGCTGCTGGGCACCGAGGTCTCCGCGGCCGGCGTGCTGCGGCCCACGACCCGCCGCCCGGTGCTCGTGCACCACCCCGCCGACGCAGATCTGCTCGCCGACCACCCGCTGCTCGGCGCCGTCGACGTCGTCGTGCACGACCGGGTCCCGCGCGGGATCACGCTGCTCGACGCCCCGGACCTCGACTCGGTGCTCACCCAGAACCGCGAGGTCGCGCACCGCCTGCTCGAGGCCGCGGACCTGTGGCTGTTCGTGACCACCGCGGCGCGCTACGGCGACGCCCTGCCGTGGCGCGTGCTGGAGGGGGCGATGGCCCGGGGCGCGTCCGTCGCGATGGTGCTCAACCGAGTCCCGGCGCAGGCGCTGGCGACGGTGCGAGGCGACCTGCTGATGCGGCTACGTGAGCGGGGGATGCAGGCGGTGCCGCTGTTCACCGTGCCCGACGCCGGGCCGCACGAGGGGCTGCTGGACGCCGCCGCCGTCGCGCCGATCCACCGGTGGCTGACCACCCTGGCCGGCCCGGACCGGGCGCGCGCCGTCATCGCCCGCACCCTGCGTGGGTCGCTGACGTCCCTGCGGTCGTGGGTGGGCAGCCAGGCGGACGCGGTCCAGGCGCAGGTCGACGCGGCGTCGGTGCTGCGGGTGGAGATCGCCGCCGCGGTCTCCGGTCCGGCCGGGGCCGCCCAGGCGTCGGTGCTGGCCGGTGCGCTCGCGGACGGACCGGCGCGGGTGCGCTGGACCGACGCCACGACCGGGCCCGGGCCGCTGACCCGGGTGCTGGGACGGTCCGGCAGGCTGCGCGGGACCCGGCGGACCGCCCGCCGGCGCGAGGCGGCGCTGGTCACGCTCACGGACGACCTGCGGACGTCGGCCGCGGCGAACCTGGTCGCGGCGGGCGCCGCCGGCGAGGTCGCGCTGCGGTCCCGGCTGGCCGCGCCGTCGGCGCCACCCGGAGCCGCCGGGCTCGTCGAGGGCTGGCCCGCCGCCGACCACGTCGCGGCCCGCGAGCGTGACGCCGCCACGGCGGCCGCGGCCTGGGTGGCCGAGGCCGAGACCGCGGTCGGGGACCTGCTGTCCGGGCCGGAACGCCGCCGCGCCGGCGACGCCGCCGCCGCGCTGGGTCCACGAGGTCTGGCCGCCGTCGTGCTGGCCGCCGCCGCCGGGCTCGAGCCGGCCTCCGCGCTGCTCGATGCGATCCTGCCGGGCGACGGCGCCGCCCTCGCGGACCGGCTCCGGTCGTCGCTCGCCGCGCAGGCCCGCGCGGCGGTGGACCGCGAGGCGGAGTCGCTCGAGGAGCTGCTGGGCGTCGCGGACCTCGCACCCGACGCCGCGTCGCGGCTGCGGCTGCGGCTGGCCGTGCTCAAGGGGCTGACATGACCCAGTCGCACGACGGACGGCACGTGGGACGCCCGGCCGGGCCGCCCGGCGCCGCCGGCGCCGGGGGAGCACCCGCCCGCGGGGCGCACCGCTCGCTGAGCTCCGAGCTCACCGGCCGCGTCGAGGCGCTCGATGCCGCGCTGGCCGCCGCCGGGGACCGCCTGACGCCCGGCGTCGCCCAGGACGTGCGGCGCACCGTCGCCGCGGTGCGCGACCGGCTGGGCCGCGGCATCGACCACACCCTGGTCGCGCTGGTCGGCGGCACCGGCTCGGGCAAGTCGAGCCTGTTCAACGCGTTGTGCGGGCTGCCCCTCGCCGACGTCGACGTACGACGACCCACGACGTCGGAGGCGACCGCGTGCGTCTGGGGCCGGTCGGGGGAGGCGCTGCTCGACTGGCTCGGCGTGGCGCCCGGCCGCCGGTTCCAGCGCGAGACGGCGCTCGACGGCGACGCCGAGGCCGACCTGCGCGGGCTCGTCCTGCTCGACCTGCCCGACCACGACTCGGTGGCGTCCGGCCACCGCGAGGTGGTCGACCGGCTGCTGCCGATGGTCGACCTGCTCGTGTGGGTGGTGGACCCGCAGAAGTACGCCGACGACGCGCTGCACTCGGCGTACCTGCGCGCGCTGGTGGGGCAGGAGGCCGCGATGGTCGTCGTGATGAACCAGGTCGACACCGTGCCCGCCGACGTCCGCGACCGCCTGCTGGCCGACGTCGGGCGCCTGCTCGCCGAGGACGGACTGGTCGGGGTGCCGGTGCTGGCGACGTCCGTCCCCGAGGGCACGGGCATCACCGAGCTGCGCGCCACCCTCGCCGGGGTGGTGGCCGGCTCCAGCGTGGCGGCCGTCCGGGCCGGCGCGGAGCTCGCCGTGGCCGGCCGCGCGCTCGCCACGGACGTCGCACCGGCGGTCGAGCTCTCGCCCGACCACCTGCCCACCGGCGCCGTCGTCGACGCCCTGGTCGACGCGGCGGGGCTGCCCGCGATCGCCGACGCGGTGGGCGCCACCGTGCAGCGGGGCACCGGCGCCGTCGCGCCCGTCGGCGCGGTGCAGGCGCACACCGTGGGACTGGCTCGGCACCGCTGGCTGGGCGAGGTGGGACGGGGTCTGCCGGTCGGGTGGCGGCGGTCCCTCGACGAGCGCCTGCCCGCGTCCGCCGAGCTCGCCCAGGCGGTGGGATCGGCGCTGCCCGGCGTCACGCCGGCCGCCCGGCGGTCGCGTGCGGCGACCGCGTTCGCGTTCGCCTCGGTCGTGCTGGGTCTGGCCGCGGTCGCGGTCGCCGGGGCGCTGGGGGCCGATGCGCTGCTGGGCACCGACGTGGCCGACGCCGTCGCGGGGGTGCCGGTCACGGCGGGGCTCGGGGCGGGGTTGGCGGTGCTGCTCGCCGTGCTGGCGCTCGGGGCCTGGGCCGTCGCCCGGTCGGCGCGCCGCCGCGCTGCGCGGCGCCGGTCCGCGACGGTCCGGCGCGAGGGCCGGGCCGCCGTGGAGGACGTCGTGGCGCACCGCCTCGTGGAGCCGACGCTGGCGCTGCTCGCCGAGCACCGGCATGTGCGTGACCTGGCCGGCACGGCCGCCGCCGATGACCACCCGATCGCGCCGGCGACCCCAGGCGCACCCGCCGCGACGCCGTCCACCGGCTGACCGGATCGGCGCTCGCCGGGCCGGTGCGACCGGCGAGCCTCGAGCACCGGGTCGGCGCCGTCGACCCTCGCGCGAGGAGGAACGATGAGCACGAGCGACCCGACGCTGACCCTGGTCGGATGGGTGGGGACCGAGCCCAGGCACTACACCGGTGCGACCGTCACGCCGTTCACCAGCTTCCGGATGGCCACCACCCGGCGGTGGTTCGACCGGACCCAGAACACGTGGGTCGACGGCCGCACCGAGTGGTTCACGGTCAAGAGCTGGCGGCAGTCGGCGCTCAACGTCGCCGGCTCGCTGCGCAAGGGCGACCCCGTGCTGGTGCACGGGCGGCTCGCGACCGAGCAGTGGGACGGCCCCGACGGGCCGCGCACGTCGCTCGTGCTCGAGGCGCTGGCGATCGGGCCGGACCTCACCTACGGCCGGGCGAGCTTCGCGCGGACGGTGCACGTCACGTCCGGGCACGGCGACTCCGGCGGCGCCGGTGGCGCGGGCGGTGGCGGTGCGGGCGGTGACGGGACCGGGTCGACCGACGCGGCCGACCTCGGCCTCGACGACCCGTGGGCGACCGACGTCGGCGGACCGCCGCCCGGCATCGCGACCGACGACTCCGCCGAGGGGGACGCCATCGCCGAGGGGGACAGCGCGCACCGGACCGACGTCGGCGACGACGTCGACGTGCTGGACCCGGTGCGCTGACGCCGCACCGTGGCGACGCGGGACCGGGGCCGGGTGGCCCCGGTGCCCACGTCCGCCCCGCTCGCCGTAGGCTGGGGAGTCGTGGCCGCCGCGCCCGACAGCACCGACAGGTGCCGGTGGCGGCCGGACCGGACAGCACCCGACATCGAGCGTGAGGCGGACGACGAGCCCGTGGCTGAGTTCATCTACTCCATGTACAAGGCGCGCAAGGCGCACGGCGACAAGGTCATCCTCGACGACGTCACCCTGAACTTCCTGCCCGGCGCGAAGATCGGCGTCGTCGGCCCCAACGGCGCCGGGAAGTCCACGATCCTGAAGATCATGGCCGGCCTGGAGCAGCCCTCCAACGGCGAGGCCCGGCTCTCGCCCGGCTACAGCGTGGGCATCCTCATGCAGGAGCCGGACCTCGACGAGACCAAGACCGTGCTGGGCAACGTGCAGGACGGCGTCGCCGAGCTCAAGGGCCAGATCGACCGGTTCAACGAGATCTCGGCCCTGATGGCGGAGCCCGACGCCGACTTCGACTCGCTGCTCGCCGAGATGGGTGAGCTGCAGGAGAAGATCGACGCGGCCGACGGGTGGGACCTCGACGCCCAGCTCGAGCAGGCGATGGACGCGCTGCGGTGCCCGCCGCCGGACGCCGACGTGTCGGTGCTCTCCGGTGGTGAGCGCCGCCGGGTCGCGCTGTGCAAGCTGCTGCTGGAGAAGCCGGACCTGCTGCTGCTCGACGAGCCCACCAACCACCTCGACGCCGAGAGCGTGCTCTGGCTTGAGCAGCACCTGTCGCAGTACGCGGGCGCCATCCTGGCCGTCACCCACGACCGGTACTTCCTGGACCACGTCGCGGAGTGGATCTGCGAGGTGGACCGCGGACGCCTGTACCCGTACGAGGGCAACTACTCCACCTACCTGGAGAAGAAGCAGGCCCGCCTGGAGGTCCAGGGCAAGAAGGACGCCAAGCTGGCCAAGCGGCTCGCCGAGGAGCTGACCTGGGTGCGGATGAACGCCAAGGGCCGCCAGACCAAGTCCAAGTCCCGCCTCGCGCGCTACGAGGAGATGGCGGCCGAGGCCGACCGCACCCGCAAGCTGGACTTCGAGGAGATCCAGATCCCGCCGGGCCCGCGCCTGGGGTCGGTCGTGATCGAGGCGAAGGACCTGGAGAAGGGCTTCGACGGGCGGGTGCTCATCGACGGGCTGTCCTTCACCCTCCCGCGCAACGGCATCGTCGGGGTGATCGGGCCCAACGGCGTCGGCAAGACGACGCTGTTCAAGACGATCGTCGGCCTGGAGTCCCTCGACGACGGCCAGCTCAAGATCGGCGAGACGGTCAAGCTGTCCTACGTCGACCAGAACCGCGGCGGCATCGACCCGAAGAAGTCCCTGTGGGAGGTCGTCTCCGACGGCCTGGACTACATGAAGGTCGGCAACACCGAGATGCCGTCCCGTGCCTACGTCGCGGCCTTCGGGTTCAAGGGTCCCGACCAGCAGAAGCCAGCCGGCGTGCTGTCCGGTGGGGAGCGCAACCGGCTCAACCTCGCGCTGACCCTCAAGCAGGGCGGCAACGTGCTGCTGCTCGACGAGCCCACCAACGACCTGGACGTCGAGACGCTGGGGTCGCTGGAGAACGCCCTGCTGGAGTTCCCGGGGTGCGCCGTGGTCGTCTCGCACGACCGGTGGTTCCTCGACCGGGTGGCGACGCACATCCTGGCGTACGAGGGCACCGAGGAGAACCCGTCGAGCTGGTACTGGTTCGAGGGCAACTTCGCCGCCTACGAGGAGAACAAGGTCGCCCGGCTCGGACCCGACGCGGCCCGTCCGCACCGGGTCACGTACCGCAAGCTCACCCGGAGCTGACCGCCGGTGACCACGGGCGTCGGGGACGAGGGCACGGTCGCTGACCGGTCCTCGGCGGAGCTGCTCGCTGCCCTCGTGGGGCTGCGGGGAGCCGTCGCCGAGGTCCGGCTGCCCCTCGACGTCGCCGGCGCCGAGGAGCAGCGCGACGCCCGCACCCAGGTGCTGGACCAGCTCGACGACTACCTGCTGCCGCGCTTGCGGGCGGCCGCGGCCCCGCTCCTGGTGGTGGTCGGCGGGTCCACCGGCGCCGGCAAGTCGACCCTGGTCAACTCCCTGCTCGGCGCCCCGGTCAGCCGCAGCGGGGTGCTGCGGCCGACCACGCGCTCGCCCGTGCTGGTCCACCACCCCCTGGACGCCCAGTGGTTCCGGGGCGACCGGATCCTGCCCGGCATGGCGCGGCTGACCGGCGACGCGGCCGACGGCGGGTCCGCACGCGCCCTGCGGCTCGCGGCGTCGGACGCCCTGCCGCCCGGTCTGGCGCTGCTCGACGCCCCGGACATCGACTCGGTGGTCGCCGAGAACCGCCGGATCGCCGCGCAGCTGCTGGGCGCGGCGGACGTCTGGCTGTTCGTCACCACCGCCGCCCGGTACGCCGACGCCGTCCCCTGGGACCTGCTGCAGGACGCCGCGCGGCGGCACGCCCAGGTCGCGCTCGTGCTGGACCGTGTGGACCCCGGTGCCCGGGAGGCGGTCGCGACGCACCTCGCGTCGATGCTCGCCGAGCACGATCTGGGCGACTCCCCGGTCCTCGTGGTGCCCGAGTCGCCGCTCGAGGACGGCATGCTGCCGGCGCACACCGTGACGCCGGTGGCCGACTGGCTCACCGCGCTCGGCGGCGACGAGGCGACCCGTCAGGCGGCGATCGCCCGCACGCGGGACGGCGCGACGGCCGACCTGGTCGAGCGGGCCGGTGCGCTGGCGACCGCCGCCGACGAGCAGCGGGCGGCCGACGCCCACCTGCGCCGGGTCGTCACCGACGCCCACGAGGACGCCGCCCGGACGGTGCGGCAGGCGACGTCGGACGGCACGATGCTGCGCGGGGAGGTGCTCGCGCGCTGGCAGGACGTCGTGGGCACCGGGGAGTTCCTGCGCGCGGTCGAGCAGCGGGTCGGCCGGATGCGGGACAAGCTGACCGCCGTCGTCCGGGGCCGTTCCACGGCGGAGCCCGAGCTCGCGCAGGCGATCGGGCACGGACTCGAGGCCGTCATCCAGGACGCCGCCGAGGGCGCCGCCGAGCGGTCGTACACCGCCTGGCGTGCCGACCCTGCCGGTGCCGCCCTCCTGGACGGGCTCGAGCTCGCGCGGGGCGGCAGCGACCTGCGGGCCCGTATCGCCGAGCAGATCCGGGGCTGGCAGTCCGACGTGCTGTCCCTGGTCGCCGAGGAGGGCGCCGACAAGCGGTCCACGGCTCGGGCGCTCTCCCTCGGCGTCAACGGGCTGGGCGCCGCGCTCATGGTCGCGGTGTTCGCCTCCACCGGTGGGCTCACCGGCGCCGAGGTGGGCATCGCCGGTGGGTCGGCCCTGCTGGCCCAGCGGCTGCTGGAAGCGGTGTTCGGCGACGACGCCGTCCGCCAGCTCACCAAGGTCGCGCACCAGCGTCTGGACCAGCGGGTCGGCGACGTGCTCGCCGCCCAGGCGCAGCGGTTCACGGTGCAGCTGGACGCGCTCGGCGCCGGCCAGCCCGGCGGGACCGCACTGCGCGACGCGGTCACCCGGGTGCGCACGGCCGCGGCCGCGGTCGCCCCCAGCAGCGCGGCGGGCCCGGTCGACGCCGCCACCGGGCTGCGGCTCGGGACCCCGACGTCCGGGGTCGGCCGTGCCGGGGACGGCGTCGGCGGGGCGAGCTCCGGCCGCGGTCGGCTGCGCGGCGCCGGGCTGACCTCACCGGCCGCGGGCCGCGTCGGGGCCGCCGGCACGCACGCCGGTGCGCCCGCCGGTTCGCTCGGGCCGGCGGGCGCGGGCGGTGACGAGACGACGGCGGTGGACGCCCGGGCGCCCCGGCCCGCCCAGCCCGAGCCCGGTGGGCTGCGTGGCTGGTGGCAGCGGTTCACCCGCGGTCCGGACGCATGAGTCGACGTGGACCGGACCTGGCGACGCGGGTGGCTGCGCTCGCCGAGGCCGTCGACCTGGGGGCCGGTCGGCTGCCGGAGGTGGCCCTCGACGGCGCCCGCGGGGTCGCGACGCGGGCCCGGGAGCGGGCGGCGCTGTCCCCGGACCACACCGTGGTCGCGCTGGCCGGGTCGACGGGGTCGGGCAAGTCGTCGCTGCTCAACGCGCTCGCGGGCGAGGAGATCGCCCGGGCCGGCGTCACGCGACCGACCACCGGCCACGCGTCGGCCGCCGTCTGGGCGCCCGCCGGGGACGCCGGCGACGTGCCCGGGCGGGACACCGACGACGCCGGTCACCTGCTCGACTGGCTCGAGGTCGGCTCGCGCCGCTACCTCGGGCCGGCCGGCGCGCACCCCTCCCCGGGAGCCCCGACAGCGGCCGGGGCGGTACCCACGGGGCTGGTGCTGCTCGACCTGCCGGACCACGACTCGGTCGTCGTCGAGCACCGCATCCGCGCCGAGCGGCTGGTCGAGCGGGTGGACCTGCTCGTGTGGGTGATGGACCCCCAGAAGTACGCCGACGCCGCGCTGCACGAGCGGTACCTGCAGCCGCTCGCCGGGCACGGCGACGTCGTCGTGCTCGTGCTCAACCAGGTGGACCGGCTCTCCGACAGCGAGCGGGAGGCGTGCCTGGCCGATGTGCGCCGGCTGGCCGCCGAGGACGGGCTGCCGGGCGTGCGGGTCCTGGGCGTGTCGGCGGCGACCGGCCACGGCCTGGACGCGCTTCGCGAGCTGCTCGCCGACGCCGCCCGTCGGCGGGTCGCCGCGACCGCACGGCTGACCGCGGACGTGCGCGACGCCGCCCGGCGGCTGGCGGACGCGTGCGGGGACCCCGTCCCCGCCAAGGTCCGGGGAGCCGCGCGCGAGGAGCTCGTCACCGCGCTGGAGCAGGCCGCCGAGGTCCGGACGGTCGTGGCGGCCGTGCGGTCGGCCTCGGCCCGGCGGGCCCGGGCGGTGACCGGGTGGCCCCCCACGCGGTGGCTCGCGCGCTTGCGGCCCGACCCGCTGCGTCGCCTGCACCTGGACCAGCCCACCGACCGTCCGGACCTGGCCCGCACCTCGCTGCCCGGTGCGGGCGCCGCAGCGCGGGCCCGCGCGAGCAGCGCCGTGCGCGCGTACGCGGACACCGCGACCGCCGGCGCACCCGACGCGTGGGTGATCGCCGCCCGGGAGGCCGCCGCCGCGCCCGGCCTGTCGGACGCGCTCGACCAGGCCGTGGCGGGCACGCGGCTCGACGCCGAACGCCGGCCGGTCTGGTGGCGACTGGTCGGCGTCCTCCAGTGGATGCTGCTCGCCGCCCTGGTCGGCGGACTGGCATGGCTCGGCGTGCTGGCCGGGCTCGCCTACCTCCGGCTGCCCGAACCGGTCACGCCGATGTGGTGGGGCATGCCCGCGCCGACCATGCTGGTCGCCGGCGGGCTGCTGCTCGGGGTTCTGCTGGCGCTGCTGTCCCGGTTCGCCGCCTCGGTGGGAGCGAACCGGCGGGCGGCCCGGGCACGCACCCGGCTGCGGGCCGCCGTCGCCCGTGTCACCGACGCCCGGGTGGTCGAGCCGGTCGCCGCCGAGCTGGCGGCGCTCGAGGGGTGCCGGGTCGCGGCCCGGACCGCCGCCCAGTGACCGCGCGCTCAGCGACCGCACCCAGCGGTCCCCCCGCCCGGAGGGATCCCGCCCGGTGATCCCCGGCCACGACAGGAGAAGGTGCCGATGAGCCGCCTCAGGGTCCCGGTCCAGCTGCGCTGGGCCGACATGGACGCGTACGGGCACGTCAACAACGTGCAGATGCTCCAGCTGCTGGAGGAGGCTCGGATCGAGGCGTTCTGGTCGCACCCGGACGCCGCCGAGGGGGAGCGGCCCACCGCTGTGCTCGACGCCGGACCCGGCGCCGCCACGACCACCCTGGTCGCCCGGCAGGAGATCGAGTACCTCCGGCCGCTCGCGTACCGCCGGGCCCCGGTCGTCATCGAGCTGTGGGTCGGGCACCTCGGCGGGGCGAGCATCGACGTCTGCTACGAGGTGCGCGACGCCGCCACGCCGACCTCCGGTCCGGTCGTCTACGCCCGGGCCTGCACCACCCTGGTCCTCGTGGACACCACGACCGGCTCGCCGCGGCGCATCAGCGACGCCGAGCGTGCGGCATGGTCGCCGTACGAGGGCGAGATGGTGACGCTGCGCCGCCGTCGGACGCCCGACGCCGGGTGAGCGCGCCCCCGACGCTGCGGACCTCCGTCGTCGTGCCCGCGCACGACGAGGAGGCGCTGCTCGGCGCGTGCCTGGCGTCGCTGGCGCGGCAGACCCGGCCGCCCCTGGAGGTCGTCGTCGTCGACAACAACTCCCGCGACCGGACCGTGCAGATCGCGCGGGCGTACGGCGCGCGCGTGGTCACCGAGCCCGTGCAGGGGATCTGGCCCGCGGCGGCGACCGGCTACGACGCCGCGGCCGGTGACGTGATCGCCCGCTGCGACGCCGACTCGGTGCTCCCGCCGGACTGGGTCCAGCGGATCGAGGACGCGTTCGCCGGCGACGCGGGCCTGCGCGCGGTCACCGGGCCGGGGGTGTTCGCCGGGCTGGGGCCGGTGCGGCGCCGGCTCGCGGACGTGCTGTACATGCGGGCGTACTTCGTCCTGGTCGGGCTGGCCCTGGGCCACCCGCCGCTGTTCGGCTCCAACCTCGCCATGCGCGCCGAGGCGTGGCGCGCGGTGCGCGGCGAGGTGCACGCCGCGTCCGACGCCGTGCACGACGACATCGACCTCAGCTTCCACATCGGCCGGGGGACCCAGATCCGGCTCGACCCCTCGTTGCGCGTCGACATCTCGGCGCGGCCGCTCGGTGACGTGCGCGGGATGGCGCTGCGCGTGGTGAAGGGCTTCCGGTCGGTCCGGATCCACTCGCCGGGGGACGGGCCCTGGGCGCGGTACGGCCAGAAGCTGCTGGCGGCGACCGGACGGGACTGACCGGTGCCGGTGCCGGTGCCGGTGCCGGTGCCTGGTGCTCGTGGGGGCATCACCCGGACGGATGAGTCCGTCACGATCCGGGCGGGACGTCCGATAGCCAGGTGTGGACATCCGCCGGCACGTCGAGCCCCGGGACGCCGTCGTGGCGGCGCGGACCGCCGGCGCGCTCGTCGTCATCGGCGCGGCGGTGACCGCCGTGGTGGCCGTCGTCGGCCGCGTGGGCGGCGGCACGGGCGGTGGCAGGGGCGGCGTCGCGACGATCGCGCTGCCGGTGCTGCTGCTGGTCACCGGCCTGGTGCTGCTGTCGCGGTGGGGGCCCCGGTCGTGGCTGCTGCTCGCGCTGGCCCCGCTCGTCGGGCTCGGGGCGATCGCCGCGATGGACCTGGGGACCCACGACGCGACGGCCGCGGGCCACATCTTCTTCTGCTACCCGGTCCTGTACGCCGCGTCGCACCTGCGCACCGGCGCCGCCGCCGTCGTCACCGCAGCCGCCGTGGCCGCCGACGCCGTCGTGGCGTTCCACGTGTCACCGCCGGACCGGGCGCTGACCGACGTGCTCTACATGACGACCACCCTCGTGGTGATCGCCGTCATCCTCGTCGGCAAGGGACGCCGCCACGACGTCATCGTGCACGAGCTGCGGCGGGGGGAGCGGGCCCTGACCCGGCAGGCGACCCACGACGCGCTGACCGGCCTGCCGAACCGCGTGCTGTTCCACGAGCGGCTGCGGTGCGCGCTCGCGGGCGGGGGGCGTCCTGGCCCGGCCACCCGTCCCCCCGCGCCTGCGGACGGTCCGGGACGCCCGCAGTGCCCGGCGCCGGGCCCGGACCCGACCCACGACCGGCGAGCGTCCCGACGGTCGTCCGGCGTCGCCGTGCTGTTCTGCGACCTCGACGGGTTCAAGGCCGTCAACGACAGCCTCGGCCACCGTGCCGGCGACGAGCTGCTGCGGGTGGTGGCTCAGCGGCTGCGTGACGGGGTGCGGGACGTGGACCTCGTCGCCCGCCTGGGCGGGGACGAGTTCGCCGTCCTGCTGCGCGACGTCGACCAGGACGCCGCGCGCGCCGTCGCGGACCGCGTGCTGGCGGCCGTGGCCGACGCCGTCCCCGTCGCGGGGGAGCACGTGCACGTCGGGATCAGCATCGGCATCGCGCTCGGGTCGTGCGGGGTGGGCGCCGACGTCGACGCGCTTATCCGGGAGGCCGACGTCGCCATGTACGAGGCGAAGGCCGCGGGCCGAGGCAGGCACGTGCTGTTCACCCCGCAGATGCTCGCCGCCCAGGTCGAGCAGGCGTCCCTGGTGCAGGACCTGCACGGCGCGGTGTCCCGCGGGGAGCTGTTCGTGGAGTACCAGCCGGTCGTCGACCTCGGCACGGGCCTGGCGGACGGGATCGAGGCGCTGGCCCGGTGGGCGCACCCCCGGCGGGGCCTCGTCCCGCCGGCCACGTTCATCCCGCTGGCCGAGAAGGCGGGGCTCGCCGGTGAGGTGGGAGCGTTCGTGCTGGCCACCGCCCAGCGCGACGCCCGGGCGTTCGCCGCCTCGGCCGGGCGGCAGGTCAGCATCGGGGTGAACGTCTCCGCGCGTCAGCTGGCCGACGGCGGCATCCTCGAGCACATCGAGGCCGGCCGCACCGAGGCGCTGCAGCTGCTGGTCGAGGTCACCGAGACCACTCTGCTGCGTGCCGACGTGATCCCGGTGCTCGAGGAGCTGCGCCGCCGGGACGTGCGCGTCGCGATGGACGACTTCGGCGTCGGACGGTCCTCGATCGCCGCGCTGAGACTGATGCCCGTGGACGCGATCAAGCTGGACCGCGCGTTCACGGTGGACGTGTCGTGGGACCCGCGGGCCGCCGCCGTCGTGCGGGCCGTGTCGACCATGGCGCGCGAGCTCGAGCTCAGCCTGGTCGCGGAGGGCATCGAGACCGTGGAGCAGCACGAGGCGCTGACGGGGCTGGGATGCCGGCTCGGCCAGGGCTACCTGCTCGCCCGACCCATGGGGGCACCGGCGCTGTGCGACTACCTCACCGCGGCCGCGGCCGCGGGCGCGCCCGTCGCGGACCGGCGACGGGACGACGTCCGGCAGGTCGGCTCGTCCCTGCGGCTGCGGACGGAGCGCGCCGCCCCTAGCGTGCTCGGGTGAGCGACCAACGACGACAGGTGTCCCTGACCGGCTCGGTCTCCCTCGGCACGGGGGTGATGGTCGGCGCCGGGATCTTCGCACTGGTGGGCCAGGTCGCCCAGCTCGCCGGTCCCTACGTGCCGCACGCGTTCCTGGCGGGCGCCCTCGTCACGGCGGTCAGCGCGTACTCCTACGCCCGGTACTCCGCCGCCAACCCGAGCGCCGGCGGCATCGCGATGCTGCTCAAGGCCGCTTACGGGCCCGGATTCATCACGGGGTCGTTCGCCCTGTTCATGTACGTCTCGATGGTGGTGGCCGAGAGCCTGCTCGCGCGGACCTTCGGCACGTACGTGCTGCGTCCGTTCGGCCTGCAGGACTCGCCCGTCCTGGTTCCCGCGCTCGGTGTGGTGGTGATCGCCGTCGCTGCGGCGGTCAACATCCGCGGGACGCGGCTCGTGGAGGGGTCGGCGGTCGGTTCGGCGGTGATCAAGGTGATCGGCCTGGCCGCGCTCGCCGTCGCCGGGCTGGTCGCCGCAGGAGCGTCCGGGATCGGGGACGCGCTGCTCGCGCCGTCCGGCACCGACCGCGCCGACGGGTGGATCGGGGTCGTGGGCGCGACGACGCTGTGCGTGCTCGCGTACAAGGGGTTCACGACGATCACCAACCAGGGTGACGACCTGCGCGACGCCCGGCGCAACCTGCCGCGGTCCATCGGCCTGTCGATCGTGCTGACCACGGTCGTGTACCTGCTGCTGACGACGGCGGTCACCGCGAACCTGGACGTCGCGGGGATCATCGAGGCGCGCGACTACGCCGTCGCGGCGGCGGCCGAACCGGCCTTCGGGTCGTGGGGCGTCAACCTGACCATCGTGCTCGCCGCGGTGGCGACGTTCTCCGGGCTGCTCGCGAGCATCTACGCCGTGAGCCGGCTCTACGACATGCTGCACAGCATGGGCCACGTGCCCGAGCTGCCCCTGTCACTGCACCGGCAGCCGGTGCTCATCACGGCCGGGCTCGCGATCCTGGTGACCGTCTTCTTCGACCTGAGCCAGATGGCGTCGATCGGTGCGCTGCTCTACCTGACCATGGACGTCGTCGTGCAGTGGGGTGTCGCGCGGCGGCTCGCCGGGGACATCTCCGCGCGGCGGTGGATCCCGGTGGTCGCCATCGTGCTCGACGTCGTCGTGCTCGGCGCCTTTCTCGTGCTCCGGATCCAGCAGCACCCGTCCGCCGTCGTGGCCAGCGTCGCCATCGCAGGCGCCATCCTCGCCGCTCAGGCCGTGGTCGCGCGGCACCGGTCACGCGAGGACAGCGAGGTCTGAGGGGTCGTCGGCGGGCCGCTGCGGTGCGATCGCGGGCGTCCGCCGTGAGATGGGTCCGCCGGAGCTCTGCTGGATGCCGCTGGGCGGCGTCCGGCACCGGCTGAGGCAGCTCAGCGCGGTCAGCCCCCCGTCACGCGACCAGGCCGTCACCGCGACGACCGGCGTCACGCTCACGCCGCTGCGGCGCCCGCTCTGCGCTGCGCCGTCCGACGTTCCGCCTCGAGTGCGATCCCGCGTTGCATCCCGCCGAAGACCACGCCGTGGAAGGGGGCGACCGACCACCAGTACAGCTGCCCGACCAGCCCGTGCGGGTGGAACACCGCACGCTGGGAGAACACCGGGGCGTCGCGCGACCCCTCCACCCGCAGCTCCAACCACGCCAGCCCGGGCAGCCGCATCTCGGCGCGCAGCCGCAGCAGCCGGCCCGGCTCGATCTCCTCCACGCGCCAGAAGTCGACGGCGTCGTCCACGGCGAGCCGCTGGGGGTCACGCCGGCCGCGGCGCAGGCCCGGCCCGCCGGACAGTCGGTCGAGCAGTCCGCGGACCCGCCACGCGAGCGCCCACGAGTACCAGCCGCGGTCGCCGCCGACGCTCTCCAGCACCGTCCACAGGTCCTCGGGGTCTGCTCGGACGGGTGTCGTGCGCTCGTCGACGTACAGCGACCCGCCCGCCCAGTCCGGGTCGGTGGGCAGCGGGTCGCTGGGAGCGCCCGCGACGGACGCCGACGACCACCGCGTCACGACGTCGGCCTCGTGGATGCGGGCCAGGGCGAGTCGCACGGCGTCGTCGAACGAGACCAGCCCACCGGGCGGGTCGGGGACGTACCGGGCGATGTCGTGCTCGTCGCACACCACCTCGTGCACGAGGGACTCCACGAGCGGCCGGGCCAGCCCCGACGGCACCGGGGTCACCAGCCCCACCCACAGGCTGGACAGCCGCGGCGACAGGACCGGCACGGCGACGATGACGCGCCGCGGCAGCCCGGCCACGCGCGCGTACCGCTGCATCATGTCGCGGTAGGTGAGCACCTCCGGACCGCCGATGTCGAAGGACCGGTTGACGTCGCCGGGCAGCCGCGCGGCGCCGACGAGGTACCGCAGTACGTCCCGGATCGCGATCGGCTGGATCCGGTTCTCGACCCAGCGCGGTGTCGTCATCGCCGGCAGCCGCTCGGTGAGGTACCGCATCATCTCGAACGACGCCGACCCGGACCCGAGGATCACCGCCGCGCGCAGCACCGCCGTCGGCACCCCGGAGGCCAGCAGGATCTCCCCGACCTCCTTGCGCGACTCCAGGTGCGGCGACAGCGCCTCGCCCTCGGGGTACAGCCCGCCGAGGTAGACGATCCGCCCCACACCGGCCTCCCGCGCCGCCTGCGCGAACGTCAGCGCCGTCCGGCGGTCGCGGGCCTCGAACCGTCGCCCCGACCCCAGGGAGTGCACCAGGTAGTAGGCGACGTCGACCCCGGTCAGCGCGGCGCGGATCTGCTCGGCGTCGCCGGCGTCCGCCTGCACGACGTCGACCTCGTCGTGCCATGGGCGCCCGCGCAGCCGCCCGGGGTTGCGGGCCAGCGCCCGCACGTGGTGGCCGGCGGCGAGCAGCTCGGGGACCAGGCGCCCCCCGACGTAGCCGGTGACCCCGGTCACGGCCACGGTGAGCGGCCCAGCAGAAGTCGGTGTCCCGGTGTCAGTCACTCAGCAGCTCCAGTACCGCTCGCTCGGCCTCGTCCCGTGAGCGGGTCCGGCCGATGGACTCCCCACGCTCCCACAGGTCCACCAGCCGGGGGTCGATGTACGACGCCCGGCAGACGGCCGGGGTGTTGCCGAGCGCCTCGCTCACGTCCCGCACCACCCCGGTGACCACCTTGCGGCGCGCGCGGTCCGACGTCGGCGGAGCACCGGCGTCCGCCAGGCCACGGGCGGCGAGCACGGTGGCGTGCCAGGTCCGGAAGTCCTTGGGGCTCGCGTCGTGACCCAGCACGTCCTTGACGTACGCCGTCACGTCGGCGCTCGAGATGTCGTACCAGGTACGCCCGTCGCGCCACGCGAGCAGCTCCTCACCGCCCCCCGTGCGCCGCCGCAGCGACGTCACCAGCCGTGCGACGTCGGGCTCGGCGACGACGACGTCGCGCACCTGCCCGGACTTGGCGGGGTACAGGAACCGCACCGTCCGGTCGCCGCGCACCTGCACGTGCTCGCGGCGCAGGGTCGCCAGCCCGTACGAGCCGTTGGTCCGCGCGTAGGTCTCGTTGCCCGCGCGGAAGTACGCCAGGTCGAGCAGCCGGAACGCCAGCGCCAGTGCGCGGCTGCGCGGCCACCCGGTCTGGTCCAGGTCCGCCTCGACCTGCTTGCGCGCGTCGGGCAGCCGGCGGGCGATCTCCAGCACGTGGTCGTGCTTCGCGCGGTCACGCCGCAGCCGCCACTGCGCGTGGTAGAGGTACTGGCGCCGGCCGGCGGCGTCGACGCCGGCGGCCTGGATGTGGCCGCCCGGCCACGGGCAGATCCACACGTCCTGCCAGGCCGGCGGGATCGCCAGCGACGAGATCCGCCCGATGGCCTCCGGGTCGGTCAGCCGGGTGCGGTCGGTGTCGAGGTAGACGAAGCCGTCCCCGGCGCGGGTACGGGTCCAGCCGGGGGAGTCGATCCGGACCCGGCGCAGGCGTGGCATGGCGTGAGTCTGACCCGCGCGGGGCGGCGGCGCGCGGCGAGGACGTCAGTCCGGGAGTCGCACCATGCCCTCCTGGGCGATGCTCGCCACCAGGTCGCCGTCCTGCGCGTACACCTTCGCGGCCGTCAGTCCGCGGCCGCCCTGCGCGCTGGGGGACGACTGCACGTACAGCAGCCACTCGTCGACGCGTGCGGGCCGGTGCCACCACATCGCGTGGTCGAGGCTCGCCATCGACAGCCCGGGGGAGATCCAGCTGTGCCCGTGCCGGCGCAGCACCGGCTCGAGCATGACCTGGTCGCAGGCGTACGCCATCAGCGCCCGCTGCAGCAGGGCGTCGTCGGGCACCGGGGTGCGTGCCCGGACCCAGACCATCTGCCGGTCGGTGGCCGCCGGCCCCGGGCCGAGGAAGATCGACGAGTCCACGTGGCGCAGGTCGAAGGCCGCCGACTCGGTGAAGAACGCTGCCATGGGGTGGTCGATGGGGCGCAGCAGGTCCAGCGCGCTGACCACCTCGTCCGGGGGTGGCGCGTCCGGCATCGCGTCGGCGTGGTCCAGGCCGGGCTGCTCCTCCTGGAACGACGTGATCATCGACAGGATCGGCTGGCCGCCCTGGAGCGCGTGCGTGCGACGGGCGCTGAACGACCGCCCGTCCCGCATCCGCTCGACGGCGAAGGTGATGGGCTGCCGGACGTCGCCCGGCCGCAGGAAGTACCCGTGCAGCGAGTGCGGCAACCTCCCGTCCGGCACGGTGCGCCCCGCCGCCACGAGCGCCTGGGCGAGCACCTGACCGCCGAAGACCCGGCCCAGCGGGCGCGGCAGGCTCGGGCCGACGAACTCGTCGTCGCCGACGGGCTCGAGCGTCAGCGCAGCGAGCACGCGGCTCATCGCGTCGGAGGTGCCGTCGCCGTGCTCGCCGGCGCGTGCGGCGTCGGGCGTGCTGTCGGAGGCGTCGGTGGAGCGCTCGGCGGGCGTCGGTGCGGTCATGCCGTCCACCCTCGTGGCCGGGGACGTCCGGCGCCAACGCGCCACACCGCACGTGAGGCCCGACACAGCGGGCACCCAGCAGGCCCGACCCAGCAGGCCCGACCCAGCGGGCCCGACCCAGCAGGCCCGACGACAGCGCGCCCACGGGTCAGCACCGCGCGCGGCGTCACGGCTCGCCGGTGCGGAGAGGCCCGGCGCCGGGCGGTGTCAGTCGTCGAACGTGTTGAGCAGCGAGTGGGCCGCGCGCTCGAGGTAGTCCCACAGCTGCGCCTCGTGCAGCGGGGCGAGCCCGAGCGAACCGACCGCGGCGCGCATGTGCGTCAGCCACCGGTCGCGGGCGTCGGGGTTCACCTTGTACGGGGCGTGCCGCATGCGCAGCCGCGGGTGCCCACGCTGCTCGGAGTACGTGGTGGGCCCGCCCCAGTACTGCTCGAGGAACATCGTGAGCCGGACCCGCGCAGCCGCGTGATCCGCCTCGGGGTACATCGGCCGGAGCACGTCGTCGGTCGCGATCCCGTCGTAGAACCGGTCGACGAGCCGGACGAACGTCTCGTGCCCGCCGATGGCGGCGTAGAAGGTCCCGGCCCGGTCGGTGGCGTCCACCCGACCATTGTCCCACCCGCCGCGCCGCCTGAGCCCTATGGTGGTCTGGACCAGTGCGACCTCGCACAGCACCGAAGCAGCGGAGGTAGTCGTGCCCCAGCGTCGAGTCACCGTGGCCATCCCCGAGGGGCTGCACGCCCGCCCCGCGGCCCTGTTCGTGAAGCTGGCCGGTGAGCAGCCCGCCGCCGTGACGATCGCCAAGGACGGGGGCGACCCGGTCGCGGCGAGCAGCATCCTCGCCGTCATGACGCTCGGTGCGGGCGCCGGCGACGACGTCGTGCTGGCCGCGGACGGGGACGGTGCCGAGGACTCCCTGGACGCGCTCGAGCAGTACCTGACCACCGCGGAGCACTGAGCCCGGCCGGGACTACAGGCCCAGCTCCTCCAGGACGGGCAGCGCCGCGCGGATCTCGGCCCGCGCGGCGTCCGCCGTCTCGGCGACCAGCGCCCGCTCCGCGAGTCGACGGCACTCGTCGCGGGTGACCGACGCGAGCACCGCGGCGACGTCGGGCAGGGCACGCGGGCTCATCGACAGGGTCGCGACGCCGAGCCCGACGAGCACCACGGCGAGTGCCGGGTCGGCCGCGGCCTCCCCGCAGACGCCCACCGGCCGGCCCTGCTGCGCGCCGCCGCGGCAGGTGGCCGCGATGAGCTGCAGCACCGCGGGCTGCCACGACGTGGACAGCCCGGCGAGCGAGCCCAGCAGGCGGTCGGACGCCATCGCGTACTGGGTGAGGTCGTTGGTGCCGATGCTGGCGAAGGCGGCGCGCGCCAGGATCGGCCCGGCCAGCAGAGCGGCGCTGGGGACCTCCACCATGACGCCCGCCGTGGGCAGGCCGTGGGCGGTGCAGCGGGCGACGAAGTCCTCGGTCTCCTCGACGGTGGCGACCATGGGCGCCATCACCCACGTCTCGGCGTGCTCCGCGGCGGCGGCCTGCGCGATGGCGGTGAGCTGGTCCTCGAGCACCTGTGCGTCGCGCGTCGCGGTCCGCAGGCCGCGCACGCCCAGGGCCGGGTTCGGCTCGTCGGTCGCCGTCAGGAACGGCAGCGGCTTGTCCGCCCCCGCGTCGAGCGTGCGCACCACGACCTTCTTGCCGGCGAACGCCGCGAGCACCCGGCGGTAGGCCGCCACCTGCTCCTCGACCGTCGGGGCCTGCTTGCGGTCCAGGAAGCAGAACTCGGTGCGGAACAGGCCCACGCCCTCGGCGCCGGCGTCCGCCGCCGGCTGGGCGCCGTCCGGGTTGCCGACGTTGGCGAGCAGCGGCACGGGGTGGCCGTCCCGCGTGCGGCCGTGGCCGTCGAAGGTACGGACCTGCGCGGCCAGCTCCTGCGCGCGGGCCACCTGCTCCTCGCTCGGGTCAGGCACGACCTCGCCCTTGCCGCCGTCCACCAGGACCGGGGCGTCGTCGTGCAGGTCGACCGCCCCGGCCGCGCCGACCACGGCCGGGATGCCCAGCGCGCGGGCGAGGATCGCCGTGTGCGACGTCGGACCACCCTCGCTGGTGACGATCGCCAGCACCCGGTCGGGGTCCAGGGTGGCGGTGTCCGCGGGAGCCAGGTCGCGTGCCACGAGCACGAAGGGATGGCCCGGGTCAGGGACGCCGGGCGCGGGGCGGCCGGTGAGCGCCGCCACGACCCGGTCGCGGACGTCGGCGACGTCGCGGGTCCGCTCGGCCATGTACCCGCCGAGCGCGGCGAGCTGGTCGATCACCTGGCCGGCCGCTTCCCACACCGCCCGCGCGGGCGTGAGGTCGCCGGACCGGACGAGGTCCTGAGCGGTCGACACGAGCGTCGGGTCGGCGGCCATCATCGCGGTCGTCTCGAGCACCTCGCGGCTCGTCCCGACGGCCCCCTGCGCTGACCGCTCCAGCCCCTCGCGGACCCGCTCGGCGGCCGCGGCGATCTGCGCCGCGGCGTCGTCGTCCGACAGGCCGGGACCGCGACGGGTCCCCGACGGCTCCGGCACGGGCGGCGGCATCCGCAGGACCGTGCCGACCGCGCGACCGGGGCTGACGCCGATCCCGCGGATGGCCTGGTGGGAGGTGCCGGTCGGGCTCATGGGTGTCCGTCCTCGTCGTCGGTGCCGTGATGCCGTGCGTACCGTGCGTGCCGTCGGTGCCGTCGGTGCGGCATCGCACCGGGGCTCAGGCGCTCGTCGGCTTCGTCCCGCTCACCGGCGCACCGGTCGGCACGGCGGGGTCGTCCATCGGCTGGTCGACGAGCACGTTGTTGTCCGCGACGCCGTCGTCGTCCTCGCGTCCCGGGGTGCGCAGGTTCCACTTCGTGATCACGAACCGGAACAGCACGTAGTAGATGACGGCGTAGACCAGCCCGATGACGATCAGCAGCAACGGCTGCTGCGCGATCCGGAAGTTCAGCAGGTAGTCGATCGCGCCGGCCGAGAACCCGAACCCGTGGTGGATGTCGAGGGCGTTGACCAGCGCGAGCGACGTCCCGGTGAGCACCGCGTGGATGACGTAGAGCGGGTACGCGACGTAGACGAACGCGAACTCCAGCGGCTCGGTGACGCCGGTGACGAACGAGACCAGCGCGGCCGAGCCCATGATCCCGGCGATCACCTTGCGCTTCTCCGGCTTGGCGGTGTGCACGAAGGCCAGCGCGGCGGCCGGGAGGGCGAACATCATGATCGGGAAGAAGCCGGTCATGAAGGTCCCGGCGGTCGGGTCGCCGAACAAGAACCGACGGATGTCACCGGTCCGCTCGATCCCGTCCGCGTCGACGTACGTGCCGAACTCGAACCACGGCAGTGTGTTGAGGATGTGGTGCAGGCCGACCGGCACGAGCAGGCGGTTCGCGGTCCCGTACACGAACGCCCCGAGCACCGTGGATCCGGTGACCCATTCGCCGACGGAGGTCAGCCCCGCGTCGAAGACCGGGTAGATCAGCGCACCGATGACGGCGGCGACGATCGCCATGCCGGCGGTGACGATGGGCACGAACCGGCGTCCACCGAAGAACGCGAGGTACGCCGGCAGCTTGATCCGGTAGTACTTCTGGTACAGCAGTGCGGCGATCAGCCCGATGACGATCCCGCCGAGCACGCCGTAGTTGATCAGCTCCTGCTCCTCGCCCTCCGCGGCGGTGCCGAGGACGTACGGCGAGAGCGCGTCACCGACGCCCCGGAACACGAGGTAGCCGATCAGCGCTGCGAGGCCCGTCGACCCGTCGGACTTGCGGGCGTACCCCACCGCGACGCCGAGCGCGAAGAGCAGCGGCAGGTTGTCGAACAGCGCGCCGCCGGCCGCGGCCATCACGGCGGCGACCGGGAGCAGCCAGTCCCCCCAGACGCCGGCCAGCCCGTCCTCGCCGAGCATGTCCGCCTGCCCGAGCCGCAGCAGCAGGGCGGCGGCCGGGAGCGACGCGATCGGCAGCATGAGCGAGCGGCCCACCCGCTGCAGCTGCGCGAGGCCCGGGATGCTTCGCTTCTCGCGCTCGGCGGGAACGGTGGTGGTGGCCATGCGCGCACTCCCTGTCGTGGACGGGCGCACGTGCGGTGCTCGCCCCCGCACGCGAGCGGTCCGGACCGAGCGCCGCACGAGCACCGCTAGATGTCTGGACCAGCCGCGTTCACCATGGTGGAATGGCGCGGCTGGTGTCAAGGATCACACTCCGGCCGGCGCAGCCGGTCGGGCCCGGCTCGGCTCGGCCCGGCCGCGGGCCGGGCTCGGCCCCGGTGCGGGCCGCCTGCCGCCCGGCTGTGCGCCGGCGCCGACCGACGGAGCCGGACGGAGCCGGCGCACGGAGCACGAGACACGGGGTGGCGAGGGGGTGGCACGGGTGCGTCCGTCGGTCCTGAAGTACGTGCGTGTCCGGGACTACCTGCGGTCCCTGGTCACCCACGAGCTGCGGGTCGGTGACGCCATCCCGTCCGAGCGGCTGCTCTGCGAGCGGTTCGGCGTCTCCCGGATGACCGTCCGCCAGGCCGTCGACGCCCTCGTGGTCGAGGGTCTGCTCGAGCGCGAGCAGGGTCGCGGCACGTTCGTCGCACCGGCCAAGGTGGACCTGCAGGTCCGGCTGTCGTCGTTCGGCGAGGAGATGGCACGGCGCGGCATGGTCGCCTCGTCGCGGGTCATCGCCGCCGAGGAGGTGCCGGCCACGCCCGACGTCGCCGACGCGCTGGAGCTGGTCCCCGGCGACCCCGTGCACCACCTGCACCGGGTGCGGTACGCCGACGGGGAGCCGATGGCCATCGAGCAGTCCTGGGTGCCGAGGCTGCTGGTGCCGGGTCTGTTCGACCACGGGCCGCCGACGAGCGTCTACGGCGAGCTGCGCGCCGTCGGGCTCGACCCGGACTGGGGTGAGGACACGGTGGCCGCCTCCGAGATCGACGCACCGGGCGCTGCCATGCTGGGACTGCGGGCGGGAGCAGCGGTGCTCCGGCTGGCACGGCGGACGTTCGCCGGGCAGACGGCGTGCGTCTACTCGCGGTCCTCCTACCGGGCGGACCGGTACGAGCTGTGGGTCCCGCTGCGGGCGCCCCGGCGCCCGCTGACCCCGCGGACGGACAGGGCGGTCGAGGACGGAGCGCCCCACGACGCAGCGCTCGCCGACACAGCGCTCACCGACACAGCGCTCACCGACACAACGCGCGACATGACGGAGGGCCGGCGATGACGCGGGCGACACGCGGTGCAGGGCCACGCGGTGCAGGGACACGCGGTGCAGGGACACGCGCCGCAGGGGCACAGGCGAGCAGCATCCTCGCGGCGCTCGGTGGCGTCGGGAACATCGTCGACATCGAGCCGTGCACCACACGGCTGCGCTCGGAGGTGCGCGACCCTCGGCTGGTCGACACCGCCGCGCTCCGGGCCGCCGGCAGCCACGGCGTGATGATCTCCGGGCGCGTGGTGCAGGTCGTCGTCGGGCCCGGGGTGGACGTCCTCGCGACCGATCTCGAGGACCTGATGTGACTAGTCTGGGCGGGCGGCCGAGGCGGTCGTCGCCGATCAAGGAGGAGAACCCATGAGCAAGGCAGAGCAGATCCTGGCGGCACTCGGCGGCGACGCGAACGTGCTCGACCTGGAGCCCTGCATCACGCGCCTGCGCGTCGAGGTCGAGAACCCCGAGCTCGTCGACGAGGCCGGGCTCAAGGCGACCGGCGCCTTCGGCATCGTCCGCTCCGGCAAGGTCGTCCAGGTCGTCGTCGGCCCCGAGGCGGACACGCTCGCGTCGGACATCGAGGACCTGCGCTGATGACGTCACCGCTCACCGTGCTGGCGCCCGTCGCCGGCACGGTGGTGGCGATGGCGGACGTCCCGGACCCCGTGTTCGCCGGTGACCTCGTCGGTCCCGGGCTCGCCGTGGACCCCGCGCGTGACGGGACGATGGTCGCGGTCGCGCCGGTCGCGGGCCGGATCGTCAAGCTCCACGCGCACGCCTTCGTCATCCAGGCCGACGAGTCGCGCGCGGCCCTGGTGCACCTGGGCCTGGACACCGTCCAGCTCGGGGGCGAGGGCTTCACGTTGCACGCCAGCGAGGGCGACACCGTCGCGGCCGGCGACGACGTCGTCAGCTGGGACCCCGCCCAGGTCGAGGCCGGTGGACGGTCGCCCGTCTGCCCGGTCGTCGCGCTGCAGGGCTCACCCGACGCGCTGACGCCGCTGGCCGCGGTGGGATC
The DNA here is from genome assembly GCF_947494015.1 of uncultured Cellulomonas sp. GTDB lineage: Bacteria > Actinomycetota > Actinomycetes > Actinomycetales > Cellulomonadaceae > Pengzhenrongella. The sequence continues at coordinate 63,896 of NZ_CANLTL010000013.1, forward strand.
GACCGTGCGGGCGGGCGAGCCCCTGCTCGAGTGGGCCTGACCCCGGCCCCGTCGCCGGCCGACCATCCCGGTCCGCCCGACGCCGGTCCGCCCGACGTCGGCCGGTTGCTGACCCGTCCCGGCGCCGGCCTCCTGCTCGACCTCGACGGCACGCTCGTCGACAGCGAGCCGGTCCACCGGGAGGCGTTCCGCGCCTACTTCGCGCAGCGGGACTGGCCCGTCGACGACGACGTCGTCGCGCAGTTCGCGGGACGGCGCGCGCACGAGGTCTTCGCCGCGCTCGACGGTCCGTGGCGCGGTGAGGACCCGCACCGGCTCACGGCGGGGGTCGTGGCGGCGCTCGGCACCGCGACGGCAGAGCCGGTGCTCGTCCCGGGCGCGGCGCAGCTGCTCGCCGCCTGCACCCGGACGGGCCTCGCGGTCGCCGTCGTCACCTCCGCGCACCGGCGCTGGGCCGCGGACGTGGTGCGACGGCTCGGCGTCGACCCCGACGCCCTGCCGATGGTGACGGCCGACGAGTGCCGCCACGGCAAGCCCGACCCGGAGCCCTACCGGCGCGGCGCGCAGCGGCTCGGCCTGGACCCGGCGGGGCTCGTCGCCGCCGAGGACACCCCCGCCGGCATCGCCTCGGCGCGCGCCGCCGGCGTCGGCCGGGTGCTCGGGCTGACGACGACGCTCGCCGCGGACCGGCTGCGCGACGCCGGCGCGCACGTCACCGCCCCGGACCTGCGGGCACTGGCCCGCGCGGTCACCGCTCGGGGCTGACACCCGCCGGCACGGACCCGGACGGGCGCTCGACGACGACCTCGCGGCGGGGCAGCGCCAGGTCGATGCCCTCGGCGGCCAGCCGGGTGCGGATCCGGGCCCGCAGCTCGCGCGAGATCTGCCACTGCGTGGACGGCGCGACCTTGACCAGCAGCCGCAGCATCACGCCCTCCGCGGTGAGGTCCTCGATCCCGGCGACCTCCGGCTCCTCGAGCACCATGTGCCCGAGCTCCTCGTCCGCCGCCACCTCCGCGGCGGCCGCCAGCATCAGCCTGCGCACCCGGGGCACGTCCTCGTCGGACAGCACCCGCAGCTCGAGCAGCGCCCGGGACCAGCCCTGCGTCATGTTGCCCACCCGCAGGATCTCGCCGTTGCGGACGTACCACAGGGTGCCGTCCAGGGACCGGACCTGGGTGACCCGCAGGCCGACCTGCTCGACGGTGCCGACCGCCTCGCCGAGGTCGATCACGTCACCCACGCCGTACTGGTCCTCGACGAGCATCGAGATCCCGGCGAGGAAGTCCTTGACCAGCGTCTGGGCGCCGAAGCCCAGCGCGACGCCGACCACGCCGGCGGAGGCGAGCAGCGGTCCCACGTCGACGTGCAGGATGCCCAGGACGATCACGACGGCGAGGGCGCCGACCACGAACCCGCTGATCGAGCGCAGCACGGAGCCCATCGTCTCGGCGCGCTGCACCCGCCGTGCGGCGCCCAGCGGGCTCGGGTCCGGCCCGGGGCCGTCCTGCCGCAGACCGCGGGAGAGCAGCGCCGCGGCGTGCCGGTGCACCGTCGGGGTGCCGTCGACGATCCGCTTGACCGTGTGCGCGATCGACGTGCGCAGCAGCGCGAGCACGATCGCGCCGATGAGGATCGTCAGGCCGATCTGCCACGCGGGCGTGACCAGCCCGTCGAACCAGCGACCCACCTGCTCGGTGTCCGGCAGCGTCGGACCGTCCGTCGACGTCGGGTCCGGGGCCGGCTCGGCGGCGAGGCGGGCGAGGGTCAGGACGACGTCGGATGCGGCGAGCATGGCTGACAAGGGTAGTCGCGGCGGCACCCGGACCCCGACCAGCGGGACTGGGACCGGCACCAGCACCGGCCGCCGGACCCACCGCGCCTGTCCCCGTGCGCTCTGGCAGGATCGGCGTCGTGCCAGCACCGACCGACGACGTCCCGGACACCCTCGTACAGCTCGCGGAGGCCTACGGCATCGCGCCGCGCTACCAGAGCTTCGCCGGCCCCGAGGAGCAGGTCTCGCCGACGACGCTCGTCGCCCTGCTCGCCGCCATGGGGGTCGACGCGTCGTCGCCCGAGCGGGTCGAGGTCGCGCTCGCGCACGTGCGCGACGAGCCGTGGCGGCGCACCCTGCCGCCGGTCCTCGTCGTGGTCGCCGGTGAGCGGTCCGAGGTGCCGGTGCACCTGCGCCACGGCGACCCGGTGGAGGTGTGGGTCGAGCTCGAGGCCGAGTCCGGCGGTGGGCGCCGGGAGGTGCAGCAGGTGGACCACCACACCGAGCCGCGCACGGTCGACGGCCGTGAGACCGGCCGGGCCACGTTCGCCCTCCCGGCCGACCTGCCGCTGGGCTGGCACACGCTGCACGCCGACGGCCCGGGAGGTCCGGCGGAGTGCGTCCTGGTGGTGACCCCGCGCCGCCTCGAGCTGCCCGCCCACCTGGAGGAGCAGCGCGCGTGGGGGTTCATGGCGCAGCTGTACTCGGTGCGGTCCCAGGAGTCCTGGGGGGTCGGGGACCTCGCCGACCTGGCCGAGATCATGCGCCTGGCCGGGCACCGCTGCGGCGCCGACTTCGTGCTGATCAACCCGCTGCACGCGGCCGAGCCGATCGCCCCGATGAGCCCGTCCCCGTACCTGCCGACGACGCGTCGCTTCGTCAACCCGCTGTACGTCCGTCCCGAGGACGTGCGCGAGACGGCGTACCTGTCCGCGGCCGACCGGTCGCTGGTGGAGTGGGCCGGCGAGCCGGTCCGCACCGCCTCGACCGACACCGGGCCGATCGACCGCGACGCCGCGTGGGCGGCGAAGAAGAGCGCGCTCGAGGTCGTCTTCGCCGCGCCGCGCTCGGCCGCCCGTCGCGACGCCTTCGACCGCTTCCGCGCCGAGCAGGGTCAGGGCCTGGAGGACTTCGCGCTGTGGTCCGCGCTGTGCGAGCGGTACGGCCACCCCGGCGAGTGGCCCGAGGAGGCGCACGACCCCGCGTCGTCGTTCGTGGCGCAGGCCCGCGAGGAGCTGGCGGACCGGGTCACCTTCCACTGCTGGCTGCAGTGGGTCGCGGACGAGCAGCTGGCCGCCGCCCAGCGCGCCGCGCACGAGGGGGGCATGCGGATCGGGGTCATGCACGACCTCGCCGTCGGCGTGCACCCCGAGGGGGCCGACGCGTGGTCGCTGCGCGAGGTGCTCGCCCGGCACGTCGGCGTCGGGGCCCCGCCGGACATGTACAACCAGCAGGGCCAGAACTGGTCCCAGCCGCCGTGGCGGCCGGACGCGCTGGCCCGCGCCGGCTACGCGCCGTACCGGGACATGCTGCGCACGGTCCTGCGGCACGCCGGCGCGATCCGGATCGACCACATCCTCGGCCTGTTCCGGCTGTGGTGGATCCCGGACGGCTCGTCGCCGTCGGACGGCGCGTACGTGCGCTACGACCACGACGCGCTGGTGGGCATCCTGTGCCTGGAGGCGGCGCGTGCGGGGGCCGTCGTGATCGGTGAGGACCTCGGGCTGGTGGAGCCCTGGGTGCGCGACTACCTGAGCGACCGGGGCGTGCTGGGCACGTCGGTGCTGTGGTTCGAGCAGCGCGACGACCGCCCGCTGCCGCCGGAGAATTATCGCCGGCTCGCCCTGGCGACGGTCACGACGCACGACCTGCCGCCCACGGCCGGGTACCTCGCCGACGAGCACGTCGCGATCCGCGAGCGACTGGGCCTGCTCACCGAGCCCGCGGCCGTGGTGCGGCGCGCGGCCGAGGTGGAGCGTGACCGCTTCCTGCGCCTGCTGGACGACCGCGGCCTGCTCAGCGAGGACCCGTCCGAGCGGGAGATCGTCGAGGCGCTGCACCGGCTGGTGATGCAGACCCCGTCGGTGCTGGTCGGCGTCGCGCTGGTGGACGCCGTCGGCGAGCGGCGTGCGCAGAACCAGCCGGGCACCAACGAGGAGTACCCGAACTGGAAGGTCCCGCTCGCCGACGGCGCGGGACGGCTGGTCACCGTCGACGAGCTGTTCGACAACCCGCGGCTGACGTCGCTGGTGGCGGCGCTCAACCGGCGCTGACGTCCGCGAGCCGGCCGGGGAGCAGGTCCCGGCCGGCTCGCCGCGGGCTCACGGCAGGGCGGCTCACCGCGAGCGGATCAGCCTTGGGTGCGGTCGCACTCCTGAGCGGCCAGCGCCCGGCGGACGCCGTCGCGGTTCTCCACCACGAGGCGGCGCAGGCCGGGCAGGCGGTCGCCGAGTCCGTCGAGCCACGCGTCCGTGCGCGCGAGCACGTCGACGTCCGGGTGCGCGGCGAGGTCCGACGGGTACAGGCCCTGGACGATGTCCTGACCCATGTCGTTGCCCCGGGTCGTCCACACGTGCTCGAGCGAGTCGAAGTAGCGGTCGACGTACGGCAGCAGCAGCTCGCGGTCGTGGACGAACGTGAACCCGCCGATGGAGGTCTCGAGCAGCGCGTTGGGCAGCGCGTCGTCCTCGACCATCGACGCCCACGCCGCCGCCTTGGCCTCGGCGGTGGGGATCGCGGCCCGGGCGGCGGCCGCGGCGCGCTGGCCGGTCGCCGTGGGGTCGGCGGCGATGGCGTCCTCGATGGCGGCTGCGTCCGCCCGTCCGCCGGCGACGAGCGCGGTCAGCAGCTCCCACCGCAGGTCGGTGTCGATGGTCAGCCCGGGCAGGACGACGTCGCCCGCATGCAGCCGGGCGACGACGTCGACCTGCTCGGCCGTCGTGGCGCGGCCGCTGAACGCCTTGACGAGCTGGAGCTGGGCGTCGCTGCCGGCCGGGGCCGCCTGGGCGAGCTCCCACACCCGGTCCGCGGCCGCCGCGGACGCCGCCAGCCGGTGCTCGTCGGCCACGTACAGCTCCAGGGTGGTCGCGAGCTGGCGCAGCAGGACCAGGACCACCGAGGAGTCGGTCTCGTGCGCGATGTTCGCCAGCACGAGCTCGACGAAGTCCCGCCCGGGCAGCTCGCCGTCGCGGGTCATGTCCCACGCCGCCGCCCACACCAGCGTGCGCGGCAGCGAGGCGGTGAAGGACCCCAGGTGCGCCGTGGCGGTGGCCAGCGACTGCGGGTCGAGCCGGATCTTGGCGTAGGCCAGGTCGTCGTCGTTCACCAGGACGAGCGCGGGGCGCGGGCGGCCGACGAGGTCGGGGACCTCGGTGCGGGCACCGTCGACGTCGAGCTCGACCCGAACGGTCCGCTCCAGCCGGGTGGTGCCGCCGTCCTGCACGACGTCGTACCCGCCGATCGCCAGCCGGTGCGGGCGCAGGACGGGGTGCTCGTCCGGTGCCTCCTGCAGGACCGCGAAGCCCGTCACCACACCGTCGTCGTCGGTCGTGATCTCCGGGCGCAGCAGCGTGACCCCGGCCTGCTCCAGCCAGAGGCCCGACCACGCCGACAGGTCCCGGCCGCTGGCCGCCTCCAGCTCGACGAGCAGGTCGCGCAGCGTGGTGTTGCCGTACGCGTGCTGGGCGAAGTAGCGCCGCACGCCGGCGAAGAACTGCTCGGTGCCCACCCAGGCGACGAGCTGGCGCAGCACGCTCGCGCCCTTGGCGTAGGTGATGCCGTCGAAGTTGACCTCGACATCGGCCAGGTCGCGGATGTCGGCGACGATCGGGTGCGTGGAGGGCAGCTGGTCCTGGCGGTAGGCCCAGGACTTCTCCAGGGAGGAGAACGTGGTCCACGCCGTCGTCCACCGGGTGGCCTCGGCGGTGGCCAGCGTGGAGGCGTACTCGGCGAACGACTCGTTGAGCCACAGGTCGTCCCACCAGCGCATGGTGACCAGGTCGCCGAACCACATGTGGGCGAGCTCGTGCAGGATCGTCACGGCGCGGCGCTCGACGGTCGCCTCCGGGACCTTCGAGCGGAACACGTAGGACTCGCGGAACGTCACCGCGCCGGCGTTCTCCATCGCCCCCGCGTTGAACTCCGGCACGAAGAGCTGGTCGTACTTGGCGAAGGGGTACGGCCGGTCGAACCGCTCCTCGAAGAAGGCGAAGCCCGCCCGGGTGATGTCCAGGATGGCGTCGGTGTCCAGGTGCTCGGCCAGCGACCGCCGGCACAGCACGCCGAGCGGCACGGTCCGACCGTCGGAGCTGGTCAGCTCCCCGGACTCGCGGTGGTACGGCCCGGCGACGACCGCGGTGACGTAGCTGGACAGCACCGGCGTCGGGGCGAACGACCACACCGCCGACGCCACCGGCGCCGAGTCGTCGGCCACCGGCACGGGGTCCGGCGTGGGGGAGTTGGACACCACGGTCCAGTGCTCGGGCGCGGTCACCGTGAACGTGAACGTCGCCTTGAGGTCGGGCTGCTCGAACACCGCGAACACGCGCCGGGAGTCGGCGACCTCGAACTGGGAGTACAGGTACACCTGGTCGTCGACGGGGTCGACGAAGCGGTGCAGACCCTCACCGGTGTGGGTGTACGCGCAGTCCGCCTCGACGCGCAGCTCGTTCTGCGCCGCCAGGCCGTCCAGCCGGATCCGGGAGTCGGCGAACACCTCGGCCGGGTCCAGGTCGCGGCCGTTGAGCGTCACCGACCGGACGGTCGGCGCGACCAGGTCGATGAACGTCGACGCGCCCTCGGTCGCCGTGAACCGGACCACGGTGGTCGAGGCGAACGTCGTCGGCCCGGTCGTGACGTCCAGGGTGACGTCGTACAGGTCGACCGCGAGCAGCGCGGCACGCTCGCGGGCCTCGTCGCGGGTGAGGTTCTCGGCGGGCACGCGGGACTCCTTCGTGGTGGGCTGCCGCGGAATCATCCCATGCACGCGGGGGTTGGCCCATCGGCGACGCCGGCCACCGGCATGGCCGCGAGCCACACCACGAGCACGACAGTCCGCACCACCTGGAGGCATCCGTGAGCGCAGCACCCACCGACCGCACGTCCCCGGCCCGTCCCGTCGTCGACTTCTGGTTCGACCCCGCATGCCCCTGGGCGTGGATGACGTCGCGCTGGATGGACGACGTGTCGCAGCTGCGCGACGTCGACGTGCGCTGGCACGTGATGAGCCTGGCCGTGCTGAACGAGGGCCGCGACCTGCCCGAGGACTACCGGCGGAGCATGACCGAGGCGTGGGGTCCGGTCCGGGTGATCATCGCCGCCGCGCAGGCGCACGGGGACGGGGTCGTCAAGCCGCTGTACGACGCGATGGGGACGCGCCGGCACCCCGGTGGCCGCCGGGACACCGCGGCGATCATCGCCGAGTCGCTCGCGGAGGTCGGCCTGCCGGCCGAGCTCGCGGACGCCGCGAGCACCGACGCGTACGACGAGGCGCTGCGCGAGTCGCACGCCGCGGGGATCGGCATGGTGGGCGAGGACGTCGGCACGCCCGTCGTCGCGATCGACGGGGTCGGCTTCTTCGGCCCCGTGATGACCCCGGCGCCGACGGGTGAGGACGCCGCCACGCTCTTCGACGGGCTGCACCTGGTGACGCAGGTCCCCGGCTTCTACGAGCTCAAGCGCACCCGCACGCAGGGGCCGGTCTTCGCCTGACGAGCGGTCCGGGCCGCCGACCGGCCGCCGACCGGCCGCCGACGGGCAGAGCACGGGCGGGGCTGGGCGCATGTGGCCCAGCCCCGCCCGGCGTGCCAGGCTGTCAGCCGACCTGACGACCGCCGACCTCGGGGGACGGCGTGACGTCGACCGCCACCACGACGACGCACAGCTGGAGGACGACCACCGATGGACGAGTCGACGACGACCGGGACGACGCGCGGCCGGCGTGGTCTGGGCCTCGGCCTGACCGTCTTCATCGTGGTCGACGTGCTGCTCGTGCTCGCGGCCCTGGTCGCCCTGGCGGCCTACCTGTCGGGGCGGGACGACGGCGCCGCGCCGACCGCCGAGCCGACCCCGTCGGTCACCTCGTCCGCCCCCGACCGCGAGCCGACGCCGGAGCCGACCCCGAGCGAGCCGGAGCCCACGCCCAGCGAGCCGGGCGTCGAGCCGACGACCTTCGCGTCGCCCAGCGGCAACATCGCGTGCGACGTCTCCGTGGACGCCGCCACCTGCACGATCGCGGACAGCACCGCGGAGCCGGTCACGGTCGAGGGGTGCCCCGGCCCCGTCGGGCCGATCGTCACCGTGACGGCGGACGGCGCGAGCACGCCCTGCATCACCGGTGCGCTGCCCGGGCCCGCCGCGCCGGGGACGCCCGTGCTCGAGTACGGGCAGTCCACGGCCGTCGGCGACTTCACCTGCCTGAGCGAGACCACCGGCGTGACCTGCCGGCACGAGCCGTCCGGTGCGGGCTTCAGCCTCGCCCGCGCCGGGGTGCAGCTGTTCTGACCGCGCGCGTCCGACTGGCCTGCGCACGACCGCGTACGACCGGCGCAGGACCGGCTGACGCACGGGTCGCCGATGCACCATCCTGGGCGGGTCCTGCGCGCACGCTTGCGCGCAGGACGGCGCGCCGCGACGTCGCGGGGCGCTCCGACCGACGACACCGCCGTCGTCCCATCGAGAGGTGCACAGTGACCCCACGGTCCTCACGCATTCGCGCGCTCGGAGGTGCCCTGCTCGCGCTGGGCCTCCTCGCGCCCGTCGCGCCCAGCGCGGCTGCCGCCGTCCCGGCTGCCGTCCACACCCCGCAGGACGCCGTCGAGCCGGTGCTCGACACCAACTTCCCCGACCCGGACGTCCTCCTGGTGGACCGGACCTACCACGCCTACGCCACCAACTCCGGCGGCGACAACGTCCAGTACGCGACGTCGACGAACCTGACCCGGTGGACGCAGGGCGCCGACGTGCTGCCCGAGCTCGGGGACTGGGTCGGGGACTGCAGCTTCGCCCCCGGCGGAGAGACGGACCAGTGCGTGTGGGCACCGGAGGTCGCGGCGGTCGACGGCGGCTACGCGCTGTACTACACCGCGCGCGACGCCGCGTCGGGACGGCAGTGCATCGGAGCCGCGTTCGCCACGGACCCCGCCGGACCGTTCACGGCGCAGGACGAGCCGTTCGTCTGCCCGGCCGACCAGGGCGGGGCGATCGACGCCGCCACGTACGCCGAGGACGGGCAGCTGTACCTGCTGTGGAAGGCCGACGGGAACTGCTGCGCGCTGCCGGCGATCCTGTACCTCCAGCCCCTCTCCGGCGACGGGACCACGCTGACCGGTCCGCCCGTCGAGCTGCTGCGCAACGACGCCGGGGACTCCGAGCGCTTCGTGGTCGAGGCACCGACCCTGCTGACGCTGGACGGCACCTACTACCTGATCCACTCGGCGAACGACTTCTTCGGCGGGAACTACCGGACGCAGTACGCGACGTCGTCGTCGCTGACCGGGCCGTACACCGACCAGGGTGAGCTCATGACGTCGGAGATGTTCGGCGGCCAGGTGCGCGGGCCGGGCGGTCAGGACGTCGTCGTCGACCGGCGCGGTGAGCTCGCCATCGTGTTCCACGGCTGGGACGAGACGTGGAGCTACCGCGCGATGCACGTCAGCGGGCTCACGGTCGACGCCGACGGCGACCTCGACGTCACCGCGGCGGCCGACCTGTACGAGGCCGAGGACGGCGTCGTGTCGGGCGGCAGGATCCGCGGCGACAGCACGGCGTCGGGCGGTGCGGTCGTCGGCGGCCTGGACTTCGCCGACAGCTCGGTGACCCTCCAGGTCGAGGCGGACCGGTCGGGGCTGGCCGTGCTCGGCATCCGCTACGCCAACGGCTCCACCGACGCCGGGGCGGGCGTCCGCTCGACCGGGCTGCTGACCGTCAACGGCCAGGACGCCGGCACGGTGACGTTCGAGCACACCACCTGGGGCAACTGGACGGTGGAGGAGGTCCAGGTGCGCCTGCACAAGGGAGCCAACACGATCACCCTGACCAAGGGCGCGTACTTCGCCGAGATCGACGCCTTCTACGTCCAGCACGGACGGGTCGAGCGTGAGCCGGCCCGGCCGGTGACCGACCCGTCGCAGGCGGTCCGCGTGGAGGCCGAGTCCGGCGTCCTCACCAACGCCCGGGTCCGTCAGGACGCCGCCGCGTCCGGTGGTGCGGTCGTCGGCGGTCTGGACTTCCCCGACAGCTCGATCGCGCTCGAGGTCTGCGTGCCCCGGTCCGGCCGCACGACGCTGGCCATCCGGTACGCCAACGGCTCCGAGCGCGGCGGGTACAGCCTGGAGGCCGTGCACTCGCTCACCGTCAACGGCCGCGACGCCGGGGAGGTCGTGTACCCGCACACCCGGTGGGGCAACTGGCAGACCGTCGAGCACGACGTCGTCCTGCGCAAGGGCTGCAACACCGTGACCCTCACCCGCGAGGCGTGGTTCGCCGAGATCGACGCGGTGGACGCCTACTGACCCTCGTGCCGGACGGACCCGTCCCGACGGTGTGCACCGCCGGGCCGGGTCCGTCCGTGCGTGGGCCCCCGTGTCCGCTCCTCGACGGCGCGGTGTGTCAGCCTGGTACCGGTGCCCGACGGCGCCCGGCGCCACCGCCGCGCGCTGCAAGAGTCGTGGGTGACGCGACATGGACAGGGTGGAGCGCACGCTCCGACGACGACGCCGGCCCTCGGGGGCCGGCCGGAGGGACGGGACGACCATGCCGGCGCAGGAGACGACCACCAGGCACCGCACCACCGGGCGCCGCGCACGCGCGACGGCGGCGGCGGTGGTGCTCGTGGGTGCGCTCGCCGCCGGGTGCACCACCGGCCCGGCGGGAGCGGCCGGGCCGGTGACCTCGCCCACGACCGGGTCGCCGACGCCGTCCGCGGAGCCGGGGCCCACGGTGACGAGGTCCCCGACCCCTGAGCCGACGCCGAGCCGGACGCCGACCCCGTCGCCTGAGCCGACGCCGACCGCGACGCCTTCACCGACGCCGACCCCTGAGCCGACGCCGGCCCCCACGGCGCCCGCTCCCGCTCCGGCGCCCGCGCCCGCTCCGGCGCCCGCTCCGGCGCCCGAGCCGCCCCCGGAGCCGCCCGTGCTGCGCCGCGGCGACGAGGGCCCCGCCGTGCGCACGGTCCAGGAGCGGCTGGCGGAGCTCGGCTACTTCATCACGGCACCCGACGGCATCTTCGGCGCATCGACGCAGCAGGCGGTGTGGGCGGTGCAGAAGGCGGCCGGCCTGACCCGCGACGGCCTCGTCGGTCCGGCCACCCGCGCCGCCCTGGACGCGGGCACCCGTCCGGCGGCCCGCACGACCACGGGCCGGGTCATCGAGATCGACCTCGACCGGCAGCTCGTGCTCGCCGTCGACGGCGGTGCCGTCACCCGGGCGATGAACGCGTCGTCGGGCAACGGCGAGCGCTACACGGCCCTCGGCCGCCCCCAGCGCGCGTACACCCCGACCGGCGACTACACCGTGGTCCGGCAGATCGACGGCATGCACGAGTCGACCCTCGAGCTGGGCTCGATGTACCGGCCCAAGTACTTCCGCGGCGGCTGGGCCGTGCACGGCTCGTCGTCCATCCCGCCGTGGCCCGCGTCGCACGGGTGCGTGCGCGTGTCGAACGCCGCGATGAACTGGATCTGGGACACCTGGGGCGCCCCGATCGGCACCCGCGTGGTCGTCTACTGACGGCCGGCGAGGCCCAGCACGTCGCCGCCGTCGGGGTCGACCGCGACGGGAGGTGCCGAGGTCGTCACGGAGCCGGCGGCCCCGGCCACGGTCAGGGGGAGCACGTGCTGTCGTGCGTCCGGACGAAGGCGTACTCGATCGTCGGCGTGACGACCAGCATGGTCTCGTCGTCCAACGGGTGCAGCGTCATCTCCTGCCCGTCCGGCAGCTCCGGCCACGCCGGCTCGTGATCGGCCAGCCGCCACAGGGTGCCGTCGAGGGGCCCGATGACGACGCCGTCGCACTGCGGTCGCGGGTGCCAGATGTAGCGGGCACCGCCTGGCGGCATGCCCGCGTGCCCGTCCTCCACGGCCGGCTCGGGCGTCGCAACGGCGTCGGTCTCAGGGTGGATCTGCTCGTCGGTGGCACGGGCGCCGGGCGCGGACAGGTCGACGTCGACCACCGTGCGCTCCCGCGGGGCCCCTGGTGGCGGGTCGCTGCGGCCGAGCTGGACGACGAACGCCCCGTGCGGCAGCCGTGAGCGCTCCACCGCGACGACGTACGAGTGCGGGTTCGCGTCGTCGGTGCAGGCCGTCGCCGGTCCCGCCCCGGGGATGACGATCGCGGCGTGCAGCGTCCGGCCGTCGACCACGACGTCGTCCAGCCGGATCGGACAGCTGCTGCCGTAGACGGCGCCGAACCAGACCGCGATCTCGCGCTGCCAGTCCACGGCCGGGGCGGTGCCCGGCAGACCGGACTGCTCCCACAACGCGGCGAGCTGCTCGTCGCTCGACGCGACGCCGGTGCCGTACGCCTCGCCGGCTCCCTCCTCGTGCCCCAGCAGGCGCCAGCCTTCGCCGGCGGGCTGCTGCTCGCCCTCGGGCACGATCTGGTCGGCCGGCACCACGTCGACGCACAGCGGCTCGCCCGCGAACGCCCGCAGCGCCGCCTCGGCCTCGGGTGACCCGACGACGCCGTGCAGCGACACGACGCCGCGCGGGACGGACAGCGCGGACCCACCGGTGATCTGGGCACCGGCGTCGCGCAGCGCGGCGTCGACCCGGTCGGACACCGCCCGCAGCTCCTCGAGCGTGTACGGGACGGCGACCACGACCACGCCCTGACCCGGGAACCGCTCGGCCACCTGCGCCTGCAGCGACGCCACATCGACGTCCGGTCCGTGCACACCGACGTGGATCCACCCGTGGTGGTCCCGGTCGTGCCACAGCTCTTGGAAGCCCCGCTGGGCCGACGCCCAGCCCCGGACGTCGTCGACCAGGTCCATCGCGTTGCCGTACCGGGGTTCGTCCCGGTAGAGCGACGGGTCGGCGGTCAGGGTCGGCCGTCCCTCGCACGCCGGGAAGCCGCCCAGCCCGCCCGCCGGATCGCCGACGGGCTGCCCGGCGGACTGCCCGGCGCAGCCGGCCAGCACCGCCGCGAGCAGCGCCACGGCGGCTCCCGGGGTGCCCCTGGTCCGCAGGGTGCGCACGGTTCGCAGCATGCCCGGCTTGTGTCGTGGCGGACCCGGATGTTGCACCGCCCGTCACGGCACCGCCCGTCACTGCGGCGCGGCTGTCACCAGATCCGCACGCGCTCCTGCGGCTCCAGGTACAGCGCGTCCCCGGGGACGACGTCGTACGCGGTGTAGAACTCGTCGACGTTGCGCAGCACCCCGTTGCAGCGGAACTCGTTGGGGGAGTGCGGGTCCGTGGCGAGCCGGCGCACGACCTCCTCGTCGCGGCCCGTGGACTGCCACACCTGCGCCCAGCCCAGGAGCACCCGCTGCAGCCCGGTGAAGCCGTCGACCACCGGCGCCTCGTCGAGCGGGGTGCCCAGCGCGATCCGGTAGGCCTTGATCGCGATCGACAGGCCGCCGAGGTCGCCGATGTTCTCCCCGATCGTCAGGGCACCGTTGACGTGGTGGTCGGTGCCCGCGAGCTGCGCCGGGACGAACTGGTCGTACTGGGCGATCAACGCCTTGGTGCGCACCTCGAACTCGGCGCGGTCGTCCGCGGTCCACCAGTCCTCGAGCCGGCCCTCGCCGTCGTACTTCGAGCCCTGGTCGTCGAAGCCGTGGCCGATCTCGTGGCCGATGACCGCCCCGATGCCGCCGTAGTTCACGGCGTCGTCGGCGTCGGCGTCGAAGAACGGGGGCTGCAGGATCGCCGCCGGGAAGACGATCTCGTTCATGCCCGGGTTGTAGTAGGCGTTGACCGTCTGCGGCGTCATGAACCACTCGTCGCGGTCGATCGGCGTGCCGATCTTGGCCAGCTCGCGGTCCTGCTCGAACGCGGACGCCCGCCGGACGTTGCCGACCAGGTCGTCCGGCGCGATCACGAGCGCGGAGTAGTCGCGCCACCGCACCGGGTACCCGATCTTGGGGGTGAACGCGTCCAGCTTGGCCAGGGCCTTGACCTTGGTGCCCTCGCCCATCCAGTCCAGGCCGGTGATGGACTCCCGGTAGGCCTCGACGAGCGTCTCGACGAGACGCGCCATCCGCTCCTTGTGCGACGGCGGGAAGTGCCGCTCGACGTAGACCTTGCCGACGGCCTCGCCGAGCACGGCCTGCACGAGCGCGACCCCGCGCTTCCACCGGTCCCGCAGCTCCTGCGCGCCGGTCAGGGTCCGGCCGTAGAAGTCGAAGTTCGCCTCGACCAGCGCGTCGGACAGGTACGCCGCGCGGGCGCTCACGACGCGCATCGCGAGCCACGCCTGCCAGTCCTCGATCGGCTCGGACTGCCACAGCGCGGCGAACGTCTGCGCGTAGGACGGCTCGCGCACGACCAGCCGGTCCAGCGCGCCGGCCGGGGCGCCGAGCGCGACCGCCCAGGAGTGCCAGTCGAAGCCGTGGGCGCGCTCGGCGAGCTCGCCGAGGGTCATCGGGTTGTAGGTCCGGTCGGCGTCGCGGTCGGCGACGACGTCCCAGTGACCGGCGGCGAGCTTGGTCTCCAGGGCGAGCACCCGCGCGGCGGCGTCGTCGGCGGCGTCGGCAGCGACGGCCCCGGCCAGGGTCAGCATCCGCGCGACGTGCGGGCGGTAGGCGTCGCGGACCGCCGCGTACCGGTCCTCGCGGTAGTACGACTCGTCCGGCAGGCCCAGGCCGGACTGGTACAGGTGCACCACGTAGCGGGTGGGCTCCTTCGCGTCGTTGTCGACCCAGAAGCCCAGCGCCCCGCCGACGCCGGTGCGCTGCAGGGCGCCCAGCGCGCCGGTCAGCTCGGCCTGCGAGGTCGCCCCGGACACCAGGCCCAGGTCGGTCGCCAGCGGCGCCGTGCCGAGCCGCTCCACCGTGTCGGTGTCCATGAAGCTGCGGTACAGGGCGCCGATCTGCGCTTCCACACCCGTGCCCTCGCCGGTGCCCTCGTCCGCGCCATCGGCGCCCGGACCGGACGCGGTCCCGGAGCCGGCGAGGGCGTCCGCGTGCGCCGCGGCGTCCTCGACGATCTCGCGCACGTGCTCCTCGGCGCGGTCGTGCAGCGCCCGGAACGCGCCGTCCATCGCCCGGTCGGCCGGGATGACGTGCTGGGCGATCCACCGACCGTTGACGTGCCCGTAGAGGTCGTCCTGGGGACGCACCGCGGGGTCGAGGGTGGTGGTGTCGATTCCGCTGCGTGCCATGTGCTGGTCTCTCCTCGTCGGCGGGTGCCGGTGGCGTGCCGGGTCCCATGCCCGTGGCCCGCCGACGGCGGCGGTGACCTGCGGGTGGCAGGCGGTCGCCAGGCCGTCGGCCAGCCTAGGCGACCGGGTCGCGGTGCGTGCGGTGTGCGGCAGGATGAGCGCATGCGCATCCACCTCGCCGCCGACCATGCCGCGTACGAGCTCAAGGAGCACCTCGCCGAGCACCTGCGTGCCGCCGGGCACGACGTGGTGGACCACGGCGCCCACGAGCTCGACCCGCTCGACGACTACCCGCCGTTCTGCTTCTCCGCCGGCGAGGCCGTGGTCGCCGAGCCGGGGTCCCTCGGGATCGTGCTGGGCGGCTCGGGCAACGGCGAGCAGATCGCCGCGAACAAGGTGACCGGCGTGCGCGCCGCGCTGGCCTGGAACGAGGACACCGCGCGGCTGTCGCGGGCGCACAACGACGCGAACGTGCTGTCGATCGGTGCCCGGCAGCACTCCCCGGACGCGGCGGTGGCCCTCGTCGAGGCGTTCCTCGCCGAGCCGTTCTCGGGTGACGCCCGGCACCAGCGGCGGATCGACCTGCTGGCCGCCTACGAGGCGCGTCGCTGACCCGTCACCGGCGCACCGTGCCGGCACCGCGCCGGACGGTCACCAGCCCCAGCTGCACACGGGGGCGAACGGCCAGCCGAAGGCCGTCGCGACCGCGGCCAGGCTGCCGGGGCGGTGCTCGGTGACCAGACCGGCCCGCTGCATGGCCACCAGCGAGCGGCCGCCGAGCAGCGCGGCCCCCAGCTCGCGCACGTCGACCGTGACGTCTGCCGGGTCGGTGCTGCGGGTGACCTCGGCGACGTGCCCACCGGCCACGTCGGGAGCCTCGGTGCGGACCCGCCAGCGGCCGGCGTTCGACGGGCGGCGCGCGTCGGCCACCTCGAGCACGACGTCGAACCCGGCGGCGTAGCGGCGCGCGGTCAGCGCGCCGGGCAGGTCGACGATGCGCACCCACAGGTTGTCCTGCAGGCGCGACGTCGCCGCGCGCGGGTCGACGAGGAGGTGCGGCAGGGCGTCGTCGACGGCGAGCATGCCGGTCTCGACGGTCGCGGTCAGGTCCAGGTCGAGCAGGAACGACCACAGCCGGTGCGCCGCGGCGGCGTCGACGGCGGCGACCTCGCGGATCCGCACGGCGCCGCGCGGGCGGCCGTCCTCCCACCGCTCCACCCGCCGCAACAGCGCGTAGCCGCGCACGTCCCGGCCGTCGGCGACGGTGACGACCCGCAGCGGCTCACCGCCCTGCCGCCACGCGGGCGGGTCGACCAGGTGCCGGCGGCGCAGCACGTCGGTGTCGCGCAGGATCCACCCCGGGCGCCCCGCACCCGCCGCCGCGTGCACCGCGTGCACGACGTCGTCGTGCACCGCGGGGTCGAGCGGCTCCAGGCGCAGGTCGAGCTCGGCCGACCCCGGAACCGGCCGCAGGGCGGCGCCGCGCGGGAGGGTGAGGTGCAGCGCGTCAGCCGCGCCGCCGTAGCCGAACCGGCCGTAGATCGCGGCCTCCGCGGCGAACAGCGCGGACACCGGCTCGCCGCGCCGGGCGGTGCGGTCCAGGTGCTCGGTGATCATCGCGCTGAGCAGGCCACGGCGACGGTGATCGGGCCGGACGCCGACCCAGGTGAGCCCGGCGGTGGCCACGGTCCCGCCCGGGACGGGCATCGCGAACGGGAAGGACGCGTGCACCGCGGCGAGCCGACCGTC
Source organism: uncultured Cellulomonas sp. (assembly GCF_947494015.1). Classification (GTDB taxonomy): domain Bacteria; phylum Actinomycetota; class Actinomycetes; order Actinomycetales; family Cellulomonadaceae; genus Pengzhenrongella. The sequence continues at coordinate 80,745 of NZ_CANLTL010000013.1, forward strand.
GGGTCCCTCGACGCCGACGGCACGCGACCAGTCGAGGGTGACCGGGACGGCGGCGTCGACCTCCGGGTCGGACGCGAACCCGAACGCGAGCCGGTCCACGTCCAGGAACTCCTCCCGCCGCTCGCCCACGTCGACGAGCCGGTACCCGTCCGGGAGTGTCGTCATGCCGCCGTGGCCCGCGCCGCCTGTGGTCATGCCGCCATTGTGGTGGTCCTGGTCGCCCACGTGATGGTGCCGCGGGCGTCCCGTCCCGACCGGGGGTGGCCTCTGGGTACCCTCGCGACGTGACCACCCTGGGGTTCGCCGGCCCGCGACGCTCGCAGCTGGTGCGCCGGCTCCCCGCGTGGCTGGTGCGCGCCGGGGTGTCCCGGCAGACGGTGCTGACCGTCCTGCTCGTGGTGGCCAGCGGGCTGGTGGCGGTCGGGACCGTGGTGGCCCGCTCCTGGGTGCCGCCGTCCACGATGATCCTGCTCATGCTGGTGGCGGGCTACCTGCTGCGGCTGCGCGGGACGCTGATCGTGTGCGGGCTGATCGCCGCCGAGGTGCTCGTGCTGCACGTGAGCGGGCTGGGCCGGCTGCTCCCCGGGGTCGCGCTCGTCGAGGCCGTGGCGCTCGCCTCGGTGGTCCAGTTCGCGCGCCGCAACGAGCGGCTCGGCCTGCGCGGGGCGTCCGGCGGCGTCATGCTCGTCGACCTGCGGGACCGCCTCGAGGCGCACGGGCGGGTGCCCGCGCTGCCGGCGGGGTGGCGGGTCGACCACGCGCTGCGGTCCGCCTACGGCGAGGCCTTCTCCGGCGACTTCTTCGTCGCCTCCCGCGCCGCCGCCGGCGGGCTGCTGGAGATCGTCCTGGTCGACGTCTCCGGCAAGGGGCAGGACGCCGGCGTCCGGTCGCTGCTGCTCTCGGGCGCGTTCGGCGGGCTCCTGGGCGCGATGCCACGCGACAGGTTCCTCGCCGCCGCCAACGACTACCTGCTCCGGCAGGACTGGGACGAGGGGTTCGCCACGGCCGTGCACCTCGCGGTCGACCCGGCGACCGGCGACTACTGGATCGCCGGTGCGGGGCACCCGCCCGCCGTGCAGCGGCATGCCGGCTCGGGCGTCTTCGAGGTCCTGGAGACGGTCGGCGGTCCGGCGCTCGGCATCGTCGCGAACCCGCGGTTCCGCACCCACACCGGCCGGCTGCTGCCCGGTGACCTGCTCATGCTGTACACCGACGGCATGGTGGAGACCCCGGGCTCGGACCTGGAGCTGGGGATCGACCGGCTGCTCGGGGTCGCCGAGCGCGTGGTGGCGACGGGTCAGGGCGGCGCCGAGGCGCTGCTCGACGGCGTCGGCACCGGGGACTCCGACGACCGGGCGCTGCTGCTGGTCCACCGCGACTGACCCGCGACCGACCCGGGACCGGCCGGCGACCGACCCGTGACCGGCGACACACGTCGGCGGCCGACGCCACGAGAGGGACGGGACGCCACGGTGGACGAGGAGTACCTGGAGGCGGTCCTGGACCTCGTGGCCGCCGTCCCGCCCGGGCGGGTGATGACCTACGGCACGGTCGCCGACGTCGTCGCGGACGGCTTCGTCGCGGCCGGCGCGACCGCCCGCGGCGGGCCGCGTCAGGTGGGTGCCGTGCTGTCGCGTGCCGGTGGCGGGGTGCCGTGGTGGCGGGTGGTCAACGCGGCCGGTCGGCCGCCGGTGACGCACACCGAGCGGGCGCTGGCCGCCCTGCGCGCCGAGCGGACCCCGCTGACGTCCGACGGCCTGCGGGTGGACCTGTGCCGGGCGCTGTGGTGGCCCGGCGCAGGTCCGGTGACCGGCGGTCCTACAGCGCCCGACGGGAGCTGATCACCCCGGTGTCGAACCCGGCCAGGTGCAGCCCGCCGTGGAAGCGGGCGTGCTCGATCTTCACGCACCGGTCCATCACGACGTCGAGCCCGTGCTCCTGCGCCCGGCGGGCGACGTCCTCGTGCCAGGAGCCGAGCTGCAGCCACAGCGCCTTCGCGCCGACGGCGAGCGTCTCGTCGAGGACCGTCGGCAGGTCGTCGTGCTTGCGGAAGACGTCGACCAGGTCCGGCACGACCGGCAGCGCCTCGAGTGACGGGTAGACCGTGCGGCCGAGGATCTCGGTCGCGCGGGGGTTGACGAAGTACACGTCGTACGGCGACGAGGACAGCAGGTACGTCGCGACGAAGTAGCTCGCCCGGGAGGGGTTCGCCGACGCGCCGACGATCGCGATGGAGCGCGTGCGGCGCAGCAGCGCGAGGCGTTCGGGCGCGCTCGGTCCGAGCCAGGTCCGGGCCGGTGCCGCGTCCTCGCGCTGCAGCGGGCTCTGCTGGTCCGGCGGCGTCGTCGGCGGCGTCGTGGGCCCGCCGGTCGCGCCCGCGGAGCCGGTGGTGCTGGGCGCGTCGACCTCGCCGGGGACGGGACGGGCGCCGGGCAGGGCGCAGGAGTCGCTCATGCCGTCACCCCCTCGAGTGCGCCGGGCAGCGCCTCGTCGATCGCGGGGGCGGTGCGCCCCGTGCCCGCGATGCCGCCACCGGCGGCATCGGAGGCGTCGCCGGCACCGTCCGCGTCGGACGCCGTCGCGGCGGTCAGCGCCTGGTCGAGGTCCCACAGGATGTCCTCGACGTCCTCGAGCCCGACGCTGATCCGCACCAGGTCCTGCGGCACGCCCGCGACCGCGAGCTGCTCCGCCGAGAGCTGCTGGTGCGTGGTGGACGCCGGGTGGATGACCAGGGTCCGCGCGTCACCGACGTTCGCCAGGTGGCTGGCGAGCTGCAGCGACTCGATGAACCGGCGGCCCACCTCGCGGCCGGACCGGTCGGCGGTGTCGCGCAGCCCGAAGGCGAAGACCGCGCCGGGTCCCTGCGGCAGGTAGTGCTGGGCCCGCTCGTGGTGCGGGTGGCTGGGCAGCCCGGCCCAGTTGACGTAGGCGACCCGCTCGTCGGCCTCGAGCCACTCGGCCACGGCGCGCGCGTTCGCGATCTGCGCGTCCAGGCGCTGCGGCAGGGTCTCGACACCCTGGAGGAGGTTGAACGCGGACTGCGGGGACAGCGAGGGGCCGATGTCGCGCAGCTGCTCGCTGCGCAGCTTGGTGAGGAACCCGTACTCGCCGAAGTTCTCCCACCAGCTGACGCCGCCGTAGGACGGCACCGGCTCGGTCATCTGCGGGAACTTCCCGTTGCCCCAGTCGAACCGCCCGCTCTCGACCACCACGCCGCCGAGCGTCGTGCCGTGCCCGCCGAGGAACTTGGTGACCGAGTGGATGACGATGTCCGCACCGTGCTCGATCGGCCGCACCAGGTAGGGCGTGGCCAGGGTCGCGTCGATGACCAGGGGGACGCCCGCGGCGTGCGCCACCTCGGCCAGGCCCGCGAGGTCGGTGATCTCCCCGGAGGGGTTGGCGATGACCTCGGCGTAGACGACCTTGGTCTCCGGGCGGATCGCCGCCGCGTAGTCGGCCGGGTCGGTGCCGCCGACGAACGTCGTCTCGACGCCGAACCGGCGCAGGGTCACGTCGAGCTGGGTGACCGTCCCGCCGTACAGCGACGCCGCGGCGACGACGTGGTCCCCGGCGCCGACGAGGGCGGCGAAGGTGATGAACTCCGCCGCCATGCCGGACGACGTCGCCACCGCTCCGATGCCGCCCTCGAGCGAGGCGATGCGCTCCTCGAGCGCGGCCACGGTCGGGTTGCCGATGCGCGAGTAGATGTTGCCGTACTTCTGCAGGGCGAACAGGTTCGCGGCGTCGTTGGTGTCGTTGAAGACGAACGACGTCGTCTGGTAGATGGGGACGGCACGGGCGCCGGTCGTGGCGTCGGGGACGCCCCCGGCGTGCAGGGCGCGGGTGCGGAAGCCCCAGCGGCGGTCGGTCATGCGGTGGGTGTCCTCTCAGACGACGGGCTCGACGCGGGCGCGTGCAGGACGGTGTCGACCTGCGCGACGGCCCAGGGGTTCTGCAAGGAGGTCGTGTCGCCCAGCGGGTTGCGGGCCACCAGGTCAGCAAGCAGGCGGCGCAGGATCTTCCCGGACCTCGTCTTGGGGACCTCCGGGACGACGACGACGTCGCGGGGCTTGGCGATGGGGCCGATCTCGCGGGCGACGTGGTCGCGCAGCACGGCCCGCAGCCGGTCGGACTCGGCGCGCCAGGCGGCGAGGTGCTCCGGCCGCCAGCCGGCGACGTCGTCGGGGGCGGGCGCGGGCGGGACGGCCGGGACGACGAACGCGGCGACGGCCTGCCCGGTGACCGGGTCGGCCACCCCGGTGACCCCGGCCTCGCCGACGGCCGGGTGCGCGACCAGCGCCGACTCGATCTCGATGGTGGACAGCCGGTGACCGGAGACGTTGATGACCTCGTCCACCCGGCCCAGGACCCACAGGTGCCCGTCCTCGTCGTACCGGGCGCCGTCACCGGCGAAGAACAGGCCGCGGTCGGCGAACCTCGCCCAGTAGGCGTCGCGGTAGCGCTCCGGGTCGCCCCAGATCGTGCGGGCCATCGACGGCCACGGCCGGTCGATGACCAGCAGCCCGTGCTCGCCCGGGGCGACGTCGTCGCCGGCGTCGTCCACCACGCGGACCGAGCTGCCGGGGGAGGGGTGGGTCGCGGACCCGGGCTTGAGCGTCGTGACCCCGGGCAGCGGCGCGATCACGGCGCTGCCCGTCTCGGACTGCCACCAGGTGTCCACGACCGGGGCGGCGCCGGCGCCGAGGTGCCGGTGGAACCAGGCCCACGCCTCGGGGTTGATGGACTCCCCGACGGTGCCCAGCAGCCGGATCGAGGACAGGTCGTGCTCGGGCGGCGGACCGCCGGGGAACCAGGTCATGAACGTGCGGATGAGGGTGGGCGCCGTGTAGTACGTGGTCACGCCGTACCGCTCGATGATCTCGAAGTGGCGGTCCGGCGTCGGGACGGCGGGCGTGCCCTCGTAGATCACCTGGGTCAGGCCGTTCGCGAGCGGCCCGTAGATCTCGTAGGTGTGCGCCGTCACCCAGGCGAGGTCCGCGGTGCACCAGTGGACGTCGTCGGGCTTGGCGTCGAAGTGCGCCCAGTGGGTGTAGGACGCGCCGGTGAGGTACCCGCCGGACGTGTGCACCAGCCCCTTGGGCTTCCCGGTCGTCCCGGAGGTGTAGATGATGAACAGCGGCGTCTCGGAGTCGAAGGCCTCGGGCTCGTGGACGTCGTCCGCGGCGGCCATCGCGTCGTGCCACCACACGTCCCGCTCCTCGGTCCAGGGGACGTCGGGGGTGTCGCTCCCGGTTCTGCGGACCACGAGCACGTGCTCGACGGCGGAGCCGCGCCCGTCGGCGTCGGCGCCGGGCAGGCCCGCGACGGCGGCGTCGGCGGCGGCCTTGGTGGCCACCGCCTGGCCGCGGCGGAACTGGCCGTCGCTGGTCACCAGGAGCTTGGCGCCGGTGTCCTCGAGCCGGTACCGGACGGCCTCGGCGGAGAAGCCGCCGAACACCAGGGAGTGGATCGCGCCGATCCGGGCGATGGCCAGCGTGACGACGACGGTCTCGACCAGCACCGGCAGGTAGACGACCACCCGGTCGCCCGCGGTGACGCCCAGGGCCAGCAGCGCGTTGGCGGCCCGGGACACCTCCCGCTGGAGGTCGGCGTACGTGACCGTGCGCCGGTCCCCGGGCTCGCCCTCGAAGTGCAGCGCGACGGTGTCCCCGCGGCCTTCGGCGACGTGCCGGTCCACGCAGTTCACCGCCACGTTGAGCCGGCCGCCCAGGAACCACTGCGCGACCGGGACGCTGAGCTCGCCGTCGGGGTGCTCGGGGGTGGGCTCGCCGCGGGTGGCCGGGGACCAGGTGTGCGCGGTGTGCCAGCGCTGCGCCCACACGAGCCGGTCCGCGGCACGTTCCCAGAACGCGACCGGGTCCGCCTCGGCGTCGGCGTACGCGTCGGCCGTGACGTTCGCGGTCGCGGCCAGCGCGGGCGGCGGCGGGTAGGTGCGGTGGCGCGCCTCGGTGGGGGTGGTCGCGGTCACGACCACCGCCGCAGCAGGCGCTTCTCGGCCAGGCCGATGAGCGAGTCGGTGATCTTGCCGAGCAGCGCGAGCAGCACGATGGCGAGCAGCATGCGGTCGATCCGGCCGTTGTTCTGGGAGTCGGTGAGGACGAACCCGAGCCCCATCGACGACGCGATGAGCTCGGCCGCGACCAGGAACAGCCACGCCTGGGCCATCGCCAGGCGCAGCCCCGAGATGACGCTGGGCAGCACCGCCGGCAGCTGGACGGTCGTGAACAGCCGCGGTCCGCGCAGCCCGTAGGCACGACCCACCTCCACCAGGTGGCGGTCGACGTGGCGCAGGGACGCGGCGACCGTCGTGTAGACGGGGAAGAAGGACCCGATCGCGATGAGCGTGACCTTCGAGTCCTCGCCGATCTGCATCCACAGGATGAGCAGGGGGACCCACGCGAGCGACGGGACGGCGCGGATGGCGCCCAGCGTGGGCGCCATCAGCATGTCCGCGACCCGTGACAGCCCGACGACGGCCCCCGCGAGCAGACCGAGGACGGCGCCGATCGCGAAGCCCAGCAGGACGCGCTGCACCGAGATGGCCACGTGCTGGTACAGCTCCCCGCGCTGGGCGAGGTCGACGGCGGCCTGCACGACCGCCGTCGGGCCGGCCAGGCGGTAGGACGGCACGATGCCGGTGGCGGTGACCCAGTGCCAGACCGCCACCAGCAGCAGCGGCACGAGCGCTCCGCCGACGATGCGGACCCCACGGCGGTCCAGCCCGGAGCCCCGGGTGGGGGCCGTCGTGTCGGGATCGGCGCCGTCGGTGCCGGGCCGGCCGGTCCCGCCCGGCCGGCCCGGCCCCGCGTCGAACTGGTTCAGACCGGTCAGCGGACGGCCGTCTCGGTCGACGACGGGCCCGGTCCCGGTGGCTCCGGGGATGGTCATCGTGGGTCCCTTCGGCGCCGGTCGGCGCGGGCTCGGACGTGCGGGCGGTGACGGCTCAGGGCCGTCGGCGAGGTCAGGAGCCGGCGATGGCGGACGGGTCCGCCTGCTCGGCCAGGCTGGGCTCGAGCAGGCTGTCGAGCGCCCGGTCGATGTCGGCCTGGCTGGCGACGTCACCGGACTCGACGAAGATCGGGCCGACGACCTCGAGCACGTCGAGCTGGGCCTGGCCGGGGACCGGGTCGACCCCGAGGTTCGTGCGCTCGATGATCACCTTCTCCGCGACCACGGGGTCGATCCCGGCGACCTCCGACAGGATCCGCACGACCTCCTCGGGGTTCTCCTGCGCCCAGGCGCGGGCCTTCTCGTAGGCGTCGACGACCACCTGGGCGAGGTCGGGGTTCTCCTCGAGGAACGACTCGGTCGCGTTGAGGAACCCGTAGGTGTTGAAGTCGATGTTGCGGTAGATCAGCTTCGAGCCGGCGGTCGCCTCGCTCGCGGCCATCAGCGGGTCCAGCCCGGCCCACGCCTGCACGCTGCCGTTCTCCAGGGCCGTCTTGCCGTCCGCGTGCTGCAGGTTCTGCACCTCCACGTCCGACAGCGCCAGGCCCGCCTCCTCCAGGGACTGCAGCAGGAAGAAGTACGGGTCGGTGCCCTTGGTCGCGGCGACGGACGTGCCCGCGAGCTGCGAGACGTCGGTGATGGAGGAGTCGGCCGGCACCACGATCGCCGACCACTCCGGCTGGGAGTAGATGTCGATCGTCTTGATCGGCGAGCCGTTGGCCCGGGCGAGCAGGGCCGCGGAGCCCGCGGTCGAGCCGACGTCGACGGCCCCGGCGCGCAGCGCCTCGTTCGCCTTGTTGGAGCCGGCGGACTGCAGCCAGGTCACCTCGACGTCGTCGCCGAGCGTCTCCTCGAGCCAGCCCTGGTCCTTGATGATGAGGCTGAGCGGGTTGTAGGTGGCGAAGTCGACCGTCAGCTCGTCGTCGCTCCACTCGCTGGTCGCGGCGGCACCCGAGGTGTCGGGGGCGGCGTCGGCGGCCTCCGCGGAGCCCTCGCCCGCGACGCAGCCGCTGAGCATCAGGGCGGCGGCGAGTGCGGTCGCGGTGAAGGTCAGGGGGCGTCGTGCGTTCATCGTGAGATCTCCGAGTCGAGGGTGGAGCGGGTGGCGTGGGGCAGGCGCGGGGCGGAGCCCGCGAGGGCGGTGTCGTGCGGTCCGGCGGGGGCTGCGGTGGGCTCGTGCTGATCCGTGCGCGCGTGCGGGTCCGTCGACGTGCGCCGGGTGTGGTGGGTGTCGACCCCGAGCCCCTCGAGGAGCTCGGCGCGCAGCTCGGCGAGGGACCCGGACGCGCGGTCGCGGGGACGGTCGCCGGGGACCTCGATGACCCGCCGGACCGACCGCGGGTCGTGGGCGGTGGGCGTGCCGAGCAGGACGACGCGGTCGGCCAGGTACAGCGCCTCCTCGACGTCGTGCGTCACGAGCAGGACGGTGGTCGGCTCGGCCGCGTGCACCTCCAGCAGCAGGTCCTGCATCTTCAGCCGGGTCAGGGCGTCCAGGGCACCGAACGGCTCGTCGAGCAGCAGCACGCCGGGGTCCCGGGCGAGCGCCCGGGCGAGGGCGGCCCGCTGCGCCATGCCGCCGGACACCTGCCGGGGACGCAGGCCGGCGCTCGCCTCGAGCCCGACCAGGTGCAGCAGCGCGTCGACGCGGGCGGCGCCGGCGGCCTTGGCCGTGCCGGCCGGCAGGCCGAGCGCGACGTTCTGGCGCAGCGTGCGCCACGGCAGCAGGCGCGGCTCCTGGAAGGCGACCGCGCAGCGCGGGTCGACCCCTCCCGCGCTCGTGCCGCCGACCAGGATCGCCCCGCGGTCGGGGTTGTCCAGCCGGCTGACCTGACGCAGCAGGGTCGACTTGCCGCAGCCGGACGGACCGATCAGCGCGACGATCTCGCCCGCCCGCAGGTCGAGCTCGACGTCGGCGAGCACGGTGCGTGCGCCGGTGGGGGTGGCGAAGGTGCGTCCGACGCCCTGCAGCGAGACGGGCAGGGCGGCGCCGGCGCCGGTGGTGGGGCGGGAGAGGCCGGTGAGCGACATGGGTGTCCTTGCCGAGGAGGGGGTGCGGGCGCTGGGGCGGCGGCGGAGCCGGGACCGGGGCGAGGCCCGGTGCCTGCGGGTAGCCGGTGCGGGCAGCTCGTGCGGGCTGCCGGTGCGGGCCGGGCGGTCAGGCGGCGCGACAGGGCCGCGGACAGCAGCCGGCCGGACCGCCCGGGGCGGGGGTCGCGGCCGGCATGAGCAGCGCCATGGTCGCGTGCGAGCGAGCCTTCATGGCGCTGCCTCCTCTCGGTATCAGATGCTGAGATAGAAAAGTTCAGCAGGTGGGAACTGGGCCGACAGTACTGCCGGATGGTGGCGGAGGCAAAGCGGTGATCGCCCAGTGGACGCGTCGGTGGACGCGCCTAGGCTGGCCGGGTGATGGCCAGGCAGCCCGGCCGGCCCCGGCCGGATCTGGTCGAGGTCGTGCTCGCCGAGGAGCCGGTGGCGGCGGGAGCACCGGTCGCCGACCAGGCCGCGGCCGGCACCGTGGCCCCCACCCGCACCCGCAGCCGCCGACGGCTCGCCGGGCTGGCCGCGGTGCTCGCGGTGGTCGTCGCCGTGCTCGGGTTCGCCGACGTCGTCGCGGAGCGTCGGGAGCGGGCGGCCCTCGCGGCCGTGGCGGACGTCCCGGGGCTGGTGCGCCCGCTGCCCGAGCCGCTCGCCGAGCTGTGGCGGCTGCCCCGTCGGTCCGGCATCACCGGGGTGCCCGGCCGCGTGGTCACCGTCCGGGACGACGCGCTGGTGGGTCTGGACGCGTCGACGGGCGAGCAGCGGTGGTCGCTGCCGACGCCGGACGGCTACGCCGGGTGCGACACCGTCCCGGCCGCCGACGGACCGGGCACGCTCCTGTGCGTGGGGGTCGGTGACGGCGGCCCCCCGGGTGCCGGTGGGCTGGTCCTGCGCCCCGTCGACGCGACCGACGGCGCGGTGGGGGACCGGATGCCGGGTCCCACGAACCTGGTGGCCGGAGCAGCGGTCGAGCAGGACGTGGTGCTGGTCGGCGTGCTGGACGGGCGGCTGACGGTCGCCCGGCACGCCCTCCCCGACGGCACCGAGCGGTGGCGTGCTCCGATGGGTGACCTCGGCCTGTCGCGTGGGCTCGGCCTGCTCGACGTGCATGGCGACTCCGCCGTCGTCGCGGTCGAGGGTGCCACGTCGGTGGTGCTGGACGCCCGGGACGGCCGCGAGGTCGGTCGCTGGGTCGGGGACACCACGGGGGCCGGAGCCGCCGTCACCCGCGTGCGGGTCGTCAGCCATCCCGGCACCGGGTTCGGCGTGTGGCCGTCGCCGGCGTCCGGGCGCTGGTACCGGCCGGACGGCACCCCGGGCGCCGCGCTGGACGGGGAGCCGGTGGACGTCGACGTCGACGACGGCAGCGCGCCCGGGGTGGTGCTCCTGCGCTCGTCGGACGGCGACCGCCTGCGTGGTGTGGACGTCGCCACCGGAAGGGTGCGCTGGGAGCGGGCGGAGCCGTCCCAGGTCCTGATGCGGATGGGCGGGCGCGTGGTGGTGGTCGGCGACGACGGAGCGATCGCGGCGTGGGACCTGCAGACCGGCGAACCGCACTGGTCGACGCCGCTCGGCGACGCCGGCGAGCCCCTGCTCACCGACCCGTTCACCGACGGGGTGCGGATCGCCGTGCCGGTCCGGTCCGGCGACGACGCGCTGCAGCTGGCGACCATCCGGCTGGCGGACGGTCGCCGGCTCTGGACCTCGCCCCTGCCGCCGGGCTCGCACACCGTGGCGGTGCTCGGGGACCGGATCGTCGTGGTGGGTCCGCTCGACGGGGACCGCATCGAGAGCGTCGCCGTCCTCGGCTGACCCGCTCCACGCCGGCGCGGCGCCACGCTCGCGCCGGCGGGGGACCGCCGGGCGACCGTCGTGCCTAGGGTGGGCCGATGGCACGGGGCGACGAGCGTCCGGTCGAGGTGGTGCTCGACGACGGACCGGCCGAGGACGGGCGCCGGACGGGACGCGGGGCCGGGCCGGGCGGCCCAGCGGGGAGTCCCGGCGGACCCGACGAGGCCGGCGCGGTCCGGCGTCGTCGACGGCGGGCGCGGTGGGTCGCGGCCGGCGTCGTGCTGGTCGTGGCGGTGCTGGCGGTGGCCGACCTGGTCGGGGAGCGCCGCGAGCGAGCCCGGCTCGAGGCGTTCTCGGACGTCCCCGGTGTGGTGGCCTCGCTCGCCGAGCCGCTCGAGGAGCGGTGGCGCACGGCGGCCACCGAGGCGGTCACCGCGGTGGGGGGCGTGCTGGTGACCGTCGACCCGCGCGAGGCAGCCGTCGTCGGCCGGGACCTGGGCTCCGGTGCGCGGCGGTGGGCCGTGCCCGTGGCCGACGGCGTCCCGGTGGACGCCGTGCAGTGCCCGCTGGTCGTCCCCGCGGGGAGCAGCACAGGCGCACGCACCGGGACAGGCGCAGGTCGCGGCGGTGGCACGGTGCTGTGCTCGGGCCTCGGTGCGGGGGGTGGCGCGACGTTCTTCGGCGGGCTGGACGCCGTGGACGTGCGCACCGGGGACCGGCTCGCGCCCGTGGAGACGCCAGGTGTCGTGACCGGGATGGGCGCCGTCGACGGCGACGTCGTCGTGGCCCAGCGGGACCCCGACGTCGCGGACGCGCTCGCCGTGTCGCGGCGCGACGTCGTCACCGGCCAGCTGCGCTGGGCGGTGCCCGTGCGCGACGTCGGCCCGATGTCGGCTTCGCTGACCTCGGGCGACCGTGCGGTCGTCGTCCTCGAGGGGTCCCGGACCGTCGTCCTGGACGCGTCCGACGGCCGCGAGCTCGCACGAGGTGCGGTGGACACCCGACCGGCCGCGGTCGGCACCCCGACCGAGACCGCCCGGGTGGTGAGCCGACCGGGCGCCGGCTTCGGCATCTGGGCGTCGCGGTACGCGGGCCGCTGGTACACGCCCGACGGCGCCGCGGGTCCCGACCTCGGGGGAGCCCCGGTCCAGCCGGACGTCGACGACGCGAGCGTGCCGGGGATCCTGCTGCTGCTCACCCGGGGCGAGGAGCGACTACGCGCGGTCGACGTGGCGACCGGGGCCTCGCTGTGGGAGCGACCGGCGCCGGCCCGCGTGCTCGTGTCGCTCGCCGGTCAGGTGGTGGTCACCGCGGACGGTCGGCTGCGGGCGCTGGACCTGCTCACCGGTGAGCCGCGATGGGACGTCGCGCTCGACCCGGGCGAGGAGCCGCAGCGCGGCGAGGCGTACACCGACGGGCTGCGGGTCGCCCTGCGCGGCACCGGTGCGGACGGGCGGCTGCGCCTGACCGCCTACGACCTGGCCGACGGCGACCGGCTGTGGCGGGCGCCGCTGCCCGCCGACGCGGACTTCCTCAGCCGTGCGGGCAACCGGGTGGCGGCCGTCGGGCGCCCCGGTGACGGGACGGGGGACAGCCTGATCGTGCTCGGCTCGTAGTCCCCGTCAGGGCGCCCTGCCTCACCCCTCGCCCAGCACGCGCGCCACCTCGGGCAGCGCTCGCGGGTCCGTCTGCACGAGCAGCGTCGTCACCGCCGTGGAGCGCCAGGCCGGCAGCTGCGCCCGGACGACGTCGGCCGGCCCGACCAGGGCGATCTCCTGCACGAGCTCGAGCGGCACCGCGGCGGCCGCCTCGGCCCGGCGACCGGCGAGGTAGTGCGCCTGCACCTCGTCGCACACGTCCCCGTAGCCGAGCCGGTCCAGCGCGTCGCGGTGGAAGTTGGCTCCCGGTGCCCCCATCCCGCCCGCGTACAGCGCGACGAACGGCCGCACGACGTCGGCGGCCCGCTCGACGTCGTCGCCGAGCACGACGGGGACGGTGGCGGTGACCTCGAAGCCCTCGGCCGGCGAGCGCGCGCCGTCCCGCCGGGCGAAGCCGTCGGCGAGGTGCTCGCGGAAGGTGGCGTCCATCCGCGGGGAGTAGAACAGCGGCAGCCAGCCGTCGGCGATCTCGGCGGCGAGGGCGATGTTGCGCGGTCCCTGCGCGGCGAGGTGGATCGGCAGGTCGGCCCGCAGCGGGTGCACGGTCGAGCGCAGCGGCTTGCCCAGCCCCGCACCACCGGGGTACGGCAGCCGGTAGAACTCCCCGTCCGCGGTCACCGGCGCCTCGCGCCGCAGTACGTCGCGCACGACTGCGACGTACTCCCGGGTCCGGGCCAGCGGGCGCGGGTACGGCTGGCCGTACCAGCCCTCCACCACCTGCGGGCCGGACGCGCCCAGGCCGAGCGTGAACCGCCCGCCCGAGAGGTGGTCGAGGGTGAGCGCGGCCATCGCCGCCGCCGTCGGGGTGCGCGCGGCCATCTGCGCGATCGCGGTGCCCAGCCGGACGCGCCGGGTGCGCGCCCCCCACCACGCGAGCGGGGTGAGGGCGTCCGAGCCGTACGCCTCGGCGGTCCACACCGAGTCGAACCCGAGATCGTCCGCCGCCACGACCGCCTCGGCGGCACCCGGGGGCGGTCCGGCCGACCAGTAGCCGGTGTGGTACCCCAGGCGCATCGCTGCCTCCGGTGTCGATGGGTCCGGCGGCCGCTGCCCGGACCTCAGATGTACATCGCCGGGTCGTCGACGTCCGCGGCATCGGGCAGCGTACGGGGCTGGGTGCGGACCCGGGCGGGCACGCCGACCGCGACCGACCCCGGCGGGACGTCGGCGATCACGACGGCGTTCGCGCCGATCTGCGCGCCGTCGCCGATCCACACCGGCCCCAGCACCTTCGCCCCCGCCCCCACCACGACGCCGTCGCCCAGGCTGGGGTGCCGTTTCCCGCGCCGCATCGCCTTGCCGCCCAGCGTCGCGCCGTGGAAGAGCACGACGTCGTCGCCGACCTCGGCGGTCTCGCCGATGACCACGCCCATGCCGTGGTCGATGAACAGGCGTCGGCCGATGCGCGCGCCGGGGTGGATCTCGATCCCGGTGGCCGCCCGCACCGCCTGCGAGAGCAGTCGGGCGGGCAGCCGCAGACCCGGCTCGCGCCACATCCGGTGCGCGACTCGGTAGCCCCAGACGGCGTGCACCCCGGGGTAGCCGAGGGCCACCTCGGCGAGCGACCGGGCGGCGGGGTCGCGCCGGACCGCCGCGTCCAGGTCCTCGCGCAGCACACCGAGGAAGCGGCGCAGTCGTGTCATGGGAGCAGTCGTGTCATCGGAGCGGGCGGCCGCGTCAGTCGAGGAGGTCGGCGTAGAGGATGGAGGACAGGTACCGCTCGCCGTAGGAGGGCACGATGACCACGATGAGCTTGCCCGCGTTCTCGGGGCGGTGGGCCACCTGGACGGCCGCGTGCACCGCCGCGCCGGACGAGAGCCCGACCAGCAGTCCCTCGCGCCGGGCGGCGTCGCGCGCGACGGCGACCGAGGTGTCGGCGTCGACGTCGATGATCTCGTCGTAGACCTCGCGGTCGAGGATCTCCGGCACGAAGTTGGCGCCGATGCCCTGGATCTTGTGCGGTCCGGGAGCGCCGCCGTTGAGGATCGGGGACTCGGCCGGCTCGACCCCGATGATCTGCACACCGGGCTTGCGCTCCTTGAGCACCTGGCCCACCCCGGTGATGGTGCCGCCGGTGCCGATGCCGGCGACCACCACGTCCACGGCGCCGTCGGTGTCGGCCCAGATCTCCTCCGCCGTCGTGCGGCGGTGGATCTCGGGGTTGGCGGCGTTGGCGAACTGGCGCGCCAGGATCGCGCCCGGGCGCTCGGCGACGATCTGCTCGGCCTGCTCGACGGCGCCCCGCATGCCGCCGGCGCCGGGGGTCAGGACCAGCTCGGCGCCGTAGGCGCGCAGCAGCGCACGGCGCTCCTTCGACATCGTCTCCGGCATCGCGAGCACGACGTCGTAGCCACGCGCCGCGCCGACCATCGCGAGCGCGATGCCGGTGTTGCCCGAGGTCGCCTCGACGATGGTGCCGCCGGGCGGCAGCTCGCCGGAGGCCTCGGCGGCGTCGATGATCGCGACGCCGATGCGGTCCTTGACCGAGCTGGCCGGGTTGTAGAACTCGAGCTTGGCCACGACGGTGGCGCCGGCGCCCTCGGTCAGTCGGTTGAGCCGGACCAGCGGGGTGTTGCCGACCAGTGCGGTGACGTCGTCATAGATGCGGGCCATGGGTCCTCTTCTCGGATGCGGAGCCGCCGGGCGGCCGGTGAGCTGGGGGTGGAACGTCGGGGCGCGGGCCGGGTGTTCCCGGGAGCCGGGAGCCGGGAGCCGGGGCCGTCGGGCTCCTGCGACCGGCGGTGCTCGTGCGCACGGCCTGCACGGGGGCGCGGTCCCCGCGGCCGTGCGGGTCTGCGGTGGGCGGGCGCGGTGGCGGGTGGGGCGAGCGCTGACCGTCGTCGCGCGGGCGGCGAGGCAGGGGTCAGCGCTCTACCGACACCGACAGCCGTGCAGCGCCCCGGTGTGCGCGGCGAGGGACCGACCCCGGTGGCAGCGGTGCACGGTGGTCCCTTCTCGCTCGTCGGTGGCGTGGCTGCGGTGACCGTATCGGCTGGGCTCGGCGGGTGCCAAGACGGCGACCGCCGCCCACCGGCGGGTCTCGGCGCACACGATCGCCGCGCCTGCGGCAGGCTGGTGCCAGCACGCCCGACGACGAAAGGCCCACCATGAAGCGAACTCTCGTGACCGCCGCCGCCGCTGCGCTGCTCCTGGGCGGGTGCGCGACCGGCGAGACCGGCCACCTGGACCCCGAGATCTACCCCGAGCTCGCCGCACCGCTGGCGGCGGGGGAGACGGTGGCCGGGCAGGTCGAGCCCGACGTCGACGACGAGCCGGACCAGGACCAGCAGGAGGCGGGGGACGACGGCGTGAACGTCGAGGTCGTGGACGCCTTCAACGAGGCGGCCGAGGAGCAGTCCTGGTACGCCGAGATCATCCGCGTCGACGTGGCGGGGGAGTCGGTGGTCGTCTCGACCCGCCTGCTGCCCGGCGACCCGGCCGTGCTGCAGGTCTGCGACACCGCCTCCGCGGTCGGCGAGAGGCTGGGGCTGACGTCGCTCAACGTCGAGGTGGTCGACATCGAGGACACCGTGCTGTCCGGGCGTGCGGCCGGCGACGAGGAGTGCGCCGTCGCGCTGAGCTGACGCCGCCGTGAGCCGACGCCGCGCGCCGGTCCGACGGTCGGCCGGGTCCCGCGGTCGGCCTCGCCCTACCGTGGACGAGCGCCCACTGTTGGATCCGCCCAACCGGTTTACGCTGCCGGCATGACCAGCGCGGCCGACGGGCCTGGCGACGGGCCTGGCGACGACGACGCGGCTCGGCGGGTGGCGGCAGCACTGGCGGTCAACGACGCGCTCGGTCGGGTGCTGCGGTGGGCCGGCCGCGGTGACGTCCGGCGTGACCTGCTCGGCCCCGCCGGGGCGGAGCTGACGCTCACGGACTCCTGGCTGCTCACCGCCGTCCACGACCGGCAACCGGTGCGGGCGTCGGACCTGGCGACGTGGCAGGGCGTCGACCGGTCGACGATCACGACCCAGGTCCGCCGTCTGGAGGACCGCGGACTGGTCGCCCGGACGCCCGAGCCCGGGGACCGCCGCGCGTTCGCGCTGACGCTCACCCCGCGCGGCGCCCAGGTGCACCGGCGGATCACCCTCGCGGGTGCGACCGTGCTCGACCGGGCACTCGCGGGGTGGGACCCCGCCGCCCGCGAGGCACTGGCCGCCGCGCTGGGCAGGCTGGCCGAAGGCCTCGAGCACCGCGACGGCCCCTGAGCGCGGGGCTCACTGCACGGCGGAGGTCAGCCGGGCCAGGCCGTCCACCACCCGGTGGGCGAACGACTGCCGCGACCACTCGGCCAGCGTGAGCTCGCGGGACACGGCGCGGTAGGAGTCCTCGAGCGCGCGCAGCTGGTCGGCGAACGCGCGGCCGCACGTCATGACCGAGACCTCGAGCGCGAGCACGAACGAGCGCATGTCCATGTTGGAGGACCCGACCACGGTGACGTCGTCGTCGACCGTCAGGTGCTTGGCGTGCAGGATCGACGGGGCCGGGTAGAGGTACACCCGGACGCCGGCCTCCAGCAGCGCCCGGTAGTAGGAGTGCTGGGCGTGGAAGACCACCCGCTGGTCGCCGACCTCGCCGACGAACATCTCCACGGCGACGCCGCGCCGCGCCGCGGTGGTGATCGCCATCAGCAGCGACTCGTCGGGCACGAAGTACGGGCTGGTGATGCTCAGCCGGCGCTCCGCGCGGTAGATCAGGGTGTTGAACAGCACGAGGTTGTTCTCGACCTCGAAGCCGGGGCCGCTGGGCACCACCTGGCACAGCAGGTCCCCGGCCGCCCGCACGCCCTGCGGATCGCGCGTCGTGGCGAGCACCTCGTCGGTCTCGCTGAACCAGTCGGTGACGAAGAGGGCGTCCACCTCGTGCACCGCGGGCCCCTGCAGCCGGACCAGCAGGTCCCGCCACACCAGGCCCCGACGCCGGTTGGCCGCCCGGTTGTAGCTGGGGTCGATCATGTTGAGCGACCCCAGGAAGGCCACCTCGCCGTCGACGACGACGAGCTTGCGGTGGTTGCGCAGGTCCGGGCGCTGGTAGCGGCCCCGCAGCGGCTGGACCGGGAGCATCAGGTGCCACTCGACCCCGATCCGGTCGAGCTCGGCGAGGGTCGCGCGGTGGCCGCCGTACCCCCGCGAACCGAGGTGGTCGAGCAGCACCCGGACCTGCACACCGCGCCGGATGGCGTCGGCGAGGGCCGCGAAGAACGGCGCCGTCGTGGTGTCCAGGCACAGGATGTAGAACTCGACGTGCACGTAGCGCCGCGCCCCGGCCACGGCCTCGACGAGGGCGGCGAGCTGGTCGCCCGACCCGGTCAGCAGGTGCGCGTCGTTGCCGCCGAGCATCGGCATGGCCCCGAGCGTGCGGTTCAGGCCGGCCACCGAGGCGAGCCACTGCGGCGCGCCCGGGTGCCCGCCGGGCGGGTCGAGCTCCGGGGGGACGTCGCGTGCCCGGGCGCCGATCCGGGCGTTCATGGTCCGTTGCTTGCCCTGGCGTCGGCGCGGCAGCCGGGGGCTGCCGATGACCGCGAAGAACAGCGCCCCGGCGACGGGCACGAGCACGAACAGCAGGATCCAGGCGAGCGCCGAGGAGGGGCGTCGTCCGTGCGGAACGACGACCAGGGCGAGGCCGAGCAGCAGCAGCTCGACGACGACGAACGCCCCGGTGGTCCATGCCCCGGCCGTCCACGCCCCGAAGGACCACCCCTCCAGGACCACCGACCGCACCCCTCGTCCTCATCGCGCTGCACCGGGCGCCGGAGGCATCGCGGGCCGACGTCGTGCCCGGCGACCCGGCGGGTGGAGCGGGTGACGAGAATCGAACTCGCGTAGCCAGTTTGGAAGACTGGGGCTCTACCATTGAGCTACACCCGCGCGACCGGCACGGCCGGTCAGCGGGACCAGGGTAGCGGGTCCGCCGGCGGGGTCAGGCCACCGGGCCGCCGCGCTCGGCGAGCATCGACTCGAGCACGGTGATCTCGGCCTGCTGCGACCGCACGATGGCGTCCGCGAGGGTCCGGACCTGCGGCGCGGTCACCTGGTCCAGGGCCATCTCGGCCATCTCCACCCCGCCCTGGTGGTGCGGGATCATCAGCTGCAGGTAGAGGCGCTCGGCCTCCTCGCCCTGCGCCGCGGTCAGGCGGGCCAGGTCCTCGTCGCTGACCCAGCCCGGCATGGCGGCGAACCCGGTCGCCCCGTCGGCTTCGTCGGACGCCGTCATCGCGTGGCCGTGGTCCCCGGTGACCCACGCCATGGGCGGGCGGCTCGCGGACTGCGGCAGTCCCCAGGTGGCCAGCCAGCCGGCCATCTGCCCGGCCTGGTTCTGCTGGGTGAGCATGATGTCCTGAGCGAGCAGCCGGACCTCCTCGTCGTCGGTGCGGTCCCGCACCAACCGGGACAGCTCGACGGCCTGGCTGTGGTGCGCCTGCATGTCGCGCGCGAAGCCGGCCTCGGCCGAGGTGTCGGCCGGGACGGCCAGCACGGAGGGCCGGTTCAGCACCGAGCCGACCAGCACACCGACGGCGAGCGCCGTCACGGTCAGCAGGGCGACGACGGCGACCAGGCGCCGACTCACTCCGGCGTCCCGACACCGCCGGAGCAGGCCGCGCCGGGCTCCGGCGTCTGCTCCCCGCGCACGTACTTGCGGACGAAGGCGTCCAGGCGCTCGTCGGACGCGTCCTCGAGCTGCAGCTGCAGGCCCCACGCGCTGGCGACGACGGGGCTGGGCAGGCCCTCGTACGGGGACACGAGCACGTAGTTGTTGGACGCCGCCCGCGCCTCGAGCGCCTCGACCTCGTCGGCCGGCAGCTCGGGGTCGTAGGTGATCCACACGGCGCCGTGCTCCAGGGAGTGCACCGCGTTGACGTTCTGGACCGGCTCGGAGTACACCCCGCAGTTCTGCCAGACCGGGTTGTGGTCGCCGCCGACCGGCGGGACCTGCTCGTACTCGACCGGGGTCTGGACGTGGGTGCTGGCGAGGTCGGTGAACGTCTGGACGTCCTCGATGTCCTGCCCGGCGAGCTCCTCGATCCGGTCCTCCTCGGCGGAGTTGCGGGCGTTCTGCTGCAGCACGACGACCAGCGTCACGGCCACCAGGGCGAGCACGACGACGCCGACGATCGCGGCGATGATCGACGTCCGCCGACGCTCGGCCTTGCGCTGGGCGGCCTGCATGGCCGCGACTCGGGCCTTGCGCTCGGCGGTGTCGGCCTTGCGGTTGCTCACGTCGGGTGCTCCTAGGGGTGGGCCGGCTCGCGGCGCTCGAGTGGTCGCGGAGAGTGCTCCTGTGCCTGCGAACGCGCCGGGGCCCGGGACGGTTCCCGGCGCGACGGCACGTCCTGGCACCACGACGGTAGCGCCCACGCCAGGGCCGACGTGCACGGCGACTAGACTCGCCGGGCCACGGGCTGTGGCGCAGGTTGGTAGCGCGCTCGGTTTGGGACCGAGAGGTCGCGGGTTCGAATCCCGCCAGCCCGACACTGCACCGACGAAGGGCCCGCGGTGACCGACGACGCGCTGCGGCGCCTGCTCCGCGAGCCGCCCGACCTGCCCGTCGGCGCAGCGCTGCCGCGTCTGGTCGGCGCGGTGGCCGAGCGCGGCACGGCCGTGCTGCTCGCACCGCCCGGAGCCGGGAAGACCACCCTCGTGCCGCCGGCGCTGGCGGCCGAGATCGACGGACGCGTCGTCGTCACCCAGCCGCGGCGCCTGGCGGTGCGGGCCGCCGCGCGCCGGCTCGCCGCACTGCTCGGCGAGCCGGTCGGGGCGACGGTCGGCTACGCCGTGCGCGGGGACCACCGCAGCGGCCCCGGCACCCGGGTCGAGGTGGTCACCACCGGGCTTCTCCTGCGCCGGCTGCAGGCCGACCCCGAGCTGCCGGGGGTGGGCGCCGTCGTGCTCGACGAGGTCCACGAGCGGCACCTGGACGCCGACCTGTGCCTCGCGCTGATGGTCGACGTGCGCAGTCACCTGCGCGAGCTCCCCGTGGTCGCGATGTCGGCGACGCTCGACGCGGACCAGACGGCTGCCGTCCTCGGCGGCGGGGCGCCGTCGCCCGTGGTCGAGGCGCCCGCGTCGCTGCACCCCGTCGAGCGGGTGTGGGCCCCACCGCCCCGCGGCGTCCTGGCGCAGGACGACCGGGGTGTGACCCCGGCGTTCCTCGACCACGTCGCGGCATGCACCCGCCGGGCGCTGCGCGAGCGTGCCGGTGACGTGCTGGTGTTCGTCCCGGGGGCCGGTGAGGTCGCCGGGGTGGTGCGCCGGCTGGGTGGTGCCGGCGCCGACGTGCGCCCGCTGCACGGTCGGCTGAGCCCTGACGAGCAGGACCTCGCCCTGACCGCCGGACCGCGCCGTCGGGTCGTCGTCGCGACCGCGGTGGCCGAGTCCTCGCTCACCGTCCCCGGTGTGCGGGTCGTCGTCGACGCCGGGCTGGCGCGCGAGCCGCGGACCGACCACCGCCGGGGCCTGGCCGGGCTGGTCACGGTCCGGGTCAGCCGGTCCGGTGCGACCCAGCGCGCCGGGCGGGCCGGACGCCAGGGTCCGGGCGCGGTGTACCGCTGCTGGTCGCCGGCCGACCACGCCCGCCTGGAGCCGCAGCCCCGACCCGAGATCGCCACCGCCGACCTGACCGCCTTCGCCCTGGAGCTGGCCTGCTGGGGCAGCCCCGACGGCGCCGACCTGGCCCTGCTGGACCGCCCCCCGGCGGCCGCCCTGACGCTGGCGCGCGGCACCCTCGCCGCCCTCGGGGCGGTCGACGCCCACGGCGCCGTGACCGCCCGTGGCCGGGTGATCGCGGGCCTGGGCACCGACCCGCGGCTCGCCCGCGCCCTGCTCGACGCGGCCCCGCTGGTCGGCGCGCGGCGCGCGGCCGAGGTGGTCGCGCTGCTGGGCGAGGACGTGCGGGCACCCGGCGGCGACCTGACCGCGTCGCTGCGGGACCTGCGCCGCGGCGGCCCTGGTGCCGCCGCGTGGGCGCAGGCGACCCGCCGGCTGCTGGCGGCCCTGCCCCGCGGCGACGGCGGCGCGTCGCCCGGACGCCAGGTGCTGGACGACGACCACGCCGTCGGGCTGGTCGTCGCCCTGGCCCACCCGGACCGTGTCGCGCGGCTGCGGGCCGGTGGCGCGACCTACCTCATGGCCTCGGGGACCGGGGCGGTGCTGCCGCCCGGGGCGTCCGCGCTGGCCGGCGCGCCGTGGCTGGCGGTGGCCGACGCCGACCGGTCGGCGGGCCGGCGCGACGCCACGGTCCGTTCCGCCGCGCCGCTGGACGAGGACCTGGCCCGCCGGGCCGCGCCCGCGCTGCTGGCCGAGCAGGACGTGGTGGAGTGGGTCGACGGCCGCGTGGTCGCCCGGCGCACCACGACGCTCGGCGCGATCGAGCTGGCCGGCGCCACCCTCACCCGCCCGGACCCCGCGCTCGTCGCCGAGGCGGTGCGCGCCGGCCTGGAGCGCGACGGCGTCGCCGTCCTGCCGTGGTCGCCCGCGGCCACCGCGCTGCGCCGGCGCCTCGCCTTCCTGCACACGGCCCTCGGCGAGCCGTGGCCGGACGTGTCCGACGACGCCCTGGCGTCCGACCTCGCGGCGTGGCTCGGACCCGAGCTGTCCCGGGTGCGCCGCGCCGACGACCTGCGCCGCCTCGACCTCGTCGCGGCGCTGCGCCGCCTCCTGCCCTGGCCGGCCGCCGCGCGGCTCGACGAGCTCGCCCCCGAGCGCGTCACCGTGCCCAGCGGCAGCAGCGTGCGCGTCGACTACGGGCCCGACCAGCCCGTGCTCGCCGTCCGGCTGCAGGAGACGTTCGGGTGGCGCCGCACGCCGCGGCTCGCCGCGGGACGGGTGCCGCTGCTGCTCCACCTGCTCTCACCGGCCGGCCGGCCGGCCGCGGTGACCGCCGACCTGGAGTCGTTCTGGCGCACCGGCTACCCGCAGGTGCGTGCCGAGCTGCGCGGCCGGTACCCCAAGCACGCCTGGCCCGAGGACCCGGCCACCGAGCCGCCCACCCGGGGCGTGCGGCGACCACCGGGCGGCACGCGCCGTTGACGGGCGCTCGCGCCGGACCCCACCGACGCTTTGGCGGCCGCGTGGCACCGTGGCGTAGCATCGACGCCGTTGCGCGAGCGGCGTGAGCCTGCCCGCACGCGCCCGCCGCGGATCGCGGCGGCCGCCAGAGGGGCCGCTGCGACGCCAGAGCTGACACCAGACCTGACGCGAGACCTCGTGACCTGCGGCCGGCACCCCGGCCCACCACCCCGAGCAGTTGGAGACCACTGAAGTGAAGAGCGCCGTCGAGTCCGTGGACGCCACCAAGGTCAAGCTGACCGTCGAGGTGACGTACGACGAGCTCAAGCCCAGCATCGACCATGCCTACTCCCACATCGGGAGCCAGGTCACGGTCCCCGGCTTCCGCAAGGGCAAGGTGCCGCCGCGCATCATCGACCAGCGTGTGGGCCGCGGTGCGGTGCTCGAGCACGCCATCAACGACGGCATGCAGTCCTTCTACTCGGGAGCCGTCCGGGAGAACGCGCTGCGCCCGCTGGGCCAGCCGCAGATCGAGATCACGCAGGTGCCGGACCTCTCCGACACCTCCACCTCGCTGCACTTCACCGCCGAGGTCGAGGTCCGTCCGGAGATCGAGCTGCCCGCGCTGGACGGCATCGCCCTCACCGTCGACGACGTCGAGGTGTCCGACGAGGACGTCACCGGCCGCCTGGACGCGCTGCGCGAGCGCTTCGGCACGCTGGTCGGCGTCGACCGCCCGGCGGCCGAGGGCGACTTCGTCGTGCTGGACCTGACCGCGACCGTCGGTGGCGAGCCCGTCGACTCGGTCAGCGGCGTGAGCTACCAGATCGGCTCGGGCAACATGCTCGAGGGCCTGGACGAGGCGCTGACCGGCCTGTCGGCGGGGGAGAGCACCACGTTCTCCGCGCCGCTGGCCGGTGGTGAGCACGAGGGCGAGCAGGCCGACATCTCGGTCACCGCGACCTCGGTCAAGCAGCGCGACCTGCCCGCCGCCGACGACGACTTCGCCCAGCTCGCCAGCGAGTTCGACACCCTCGACGAGCTGACCGCCGACCTGCGCGAGCAGGCCGCCGGCGCGAAGACCTCCGCCCAGGCGGTGCAGGCGCGCGACCTGCTGCTCGAGCAGCTGCTCGCCGCGGTCGAGATCCCGGTGCCGGCCGGTGTCGTGGAGGCCGAGGTGCACCGCCACCTGGAGTCCGAGAGCCGGCTCGAGGACGACGAGCACCGCACCGAGGTCGCCGAGCAGGCCGCCACCGCGCTGAAGAACCAGATCCTCCTGGACACCCTGGCGGAGAAGCTCGAGGTCCGGGTGGACCAGAACGAGCTGCTCGAGTACCTGGTCAGCGCGTCCCGCCAGTACGGCATGGACCCCAACACCTTCATCAAGACGGTGGACGAGCAGGGCCAGGTCCCGGCGATGGTCGCCGAGGTCGCCCGCTCCAAGGCGCTCGCGCTCGCCCTGCGCCAGGTCACCGTGACCGACGGCAGCGGTGCGGCGGTCGACCTGAGCGAGTTCATCGGCTCCGACGAGGAGGACGCGGCGGCCGAGGCGGCGACGGTCGACGACGCGGTCGCCCAGGTGCAGGCCGCCGTCGACGAGGCTGCCGCCGCGCAGGCGACCGACGCCGGGGAGCCGGCCACCGCCCAGGAGCCGGCCGCCGAGCCCGCCACCGAGCCCGCCACCAAGCCGGCCGAGGCGCCCAAGAAGGCCACCAAGCCGCGGGCCAGCCGGGCGAAGGCCACCAAGGCCACCGACAGCGCCAAGGCCACCGACGCCGCCGAGGCCACCGAGGCCTGATCGGCCGCGCGCCGCGGGCGTGCCCGGGCACCACGGGGCCCCGTACCGCACCTGCGGTACGGGGCCCCGGCCGTGCACCGGGCAGCACGCCGACGGGCCGCCTGCGCCAACAGCGAAAAGCGCTCACCGGCGAGCGGGCGCGTCAGCGGCCCGGGTTAGGGTCGCTGCACAACGCAGGTACCCGGCGGCGCCCACGCGCCCGGGTACGAGAAGCAGCAAGACGAGGGAGCTGTGGTGAACGAGCAGATGCCGATGATCGGGCGGGCCGACGGGGCCGGTCTGGGACTCAACGACTCCATCTACAACCGGCTGCTGCGTGAGCGGATCATCTGGCTGGGCTCGGAGGTGCGCGACGAGAACGCCAACGCGATCTGCGCCCAGATGATGCTGCTGGCGGCGGAGGACCCCACCAAGGACATCTACCTGTACATCAACTCGCCCGGCGGCTCGATCACGGCCGGCATGGCGATCTACGACACGATGAAGTTCATCCAGCCCGACGTCGCCACGGTCGCGATGGGCATGGCCGCGTCGATGGGCCAGTTCCTGCTCTCCTCGGGGACCAAGGGCAAGCGGTACGCGACCCCGCACGCCCGCGTGATGATGCACCAGCCGTCCGGCGGGATCGGGGGGACCGCGACCGACGTGCGGATCAACGCCCAGCTGATCATGCACATGAAGTCCGTCCTGGCCGAGCTCATCGCCGACCAGACCGGCAAGACCGTGGAGCAGATCCACGCCGACTCCGACCGTGACCGCTGGTTCACGGCGCCCGAGGCGCTGGAGTACGGGTTCGTCGACCACGTCGTCGCCCACGCCGGCTCGGTCGCCGGCGGCGGCGGCACGACCGCGTCCTGACCCCGCCGCCCGGCCACAGCCACCAGAACAGGGAGAACCCGTGAGCATCGAGTCGCAGTTCATCTCCACCGCCGGCCGCCTTGCCGGCGGCCGCGCGCTCCCGTACGGGGCGCCCAGCAGCCGGTACGTGCTCCCGCAGTTCGAGGAGCGCACCGCCTACGGCTTCAAGCGCCAGGACCCGTACACCAAGCTCTTCGAGGACCGCATCATCTTCCTCGGCGTCCAGGTCGACGACGCGTCGGCGGACGACATCATGGCCCAGCTGCTCGTCCTGGAGAGCACGGACCC
This sequence comes from uncultured Cellulomonas sp., assembly GCF_947494015.1. Classification (GTDB taxonomy): domain Bacteria; phylum Actinomycetota; class Actinomycetes; order Actinomycetales; family Cellulomonadaceae; genus Pengzhenrongella. Next base: position 106,151 of record NZ_CANLTL010000013.1, read on the forward strand.
CGAGCGCGACATCATCCTGTACATCAACTCGCCCGGTGGCTCCTTCACGGCCATGACGGCGATCTACGACACGATGCAGTACATCAAGCCGCAGATCCAGACCGTGTGCCTGGGCCAGGCGGCCTCGGCCGCCGCGGTGCTGCTCGGTGCGGGCACGCCCGGCAAGCGGCTCGCGCTGCCGAACGCCCGCGTGCTCATCCACCAGCCCGCGATGGAGGGTGGCGGCTACGCGCAGGCGTCCGACATCGAGATCCACGCCAACGAGCTCATCCGCATGCGCGAGTGGCTCGAGGCGACGCTCGCCCACCACAGCGGCCGCACCCTGGACCAGGTCCGCAACGACATCGAGCGCGACAAGATCCTCACGGCCGACCAGGCCCTGGAGTACGGGCTCGTCGACCAGGTGCTGCAGAGCCGCAAGGCGGCCACGACGGTCACCGTCCCGGCCTGACGGTCGCCGACGGCACACCTCGCCGGTCGCCACCGGTCGGGTCGTCGGACTCGGCCGGTGGTGACCGGGTGTTGCTGCTGACACGACGGCGCACGTGGTGTGCAATGGACTGGACGTGTCGGGGTCGTTCGAACAGCCCGGACGCGGTGCACGACCCGTCCGCCGACAGGCGGGCGCCGGCGGAGAGAGGGGACGGCAGTGGCTCGGATCGGGGACGGGGCCGACCTCCTCAAGTGCTCCTTCTGCGGGAAGTCGCAGAAGCAGGTCAAGAAGCTCATCGCGGGTCCAGGGGTGTACATCTGCGACGAGTGCATCGACCTGTGCAACGAGATCATCGAGGAGGAGCTCGCCGAGGCCACCGAGGTCTCCATGGTGGAGCTGCCCAAGCCGAAGGAGATCTTCGACTTCCTCGAGCAGTACATCGTGGGCCAGGAGCCGGCCAAGCGATCCCTCGCGGTCGCGGTGTACAACCACTACAAGCGCATCCAGGCCGGTGAGGCGGGCCGCCTGCCCGGTGCCGAGGGTGACGCCGTCGAGATCGCGAAGTCCAACATCCTGCTGATCGGCCCCACCGGGTGCGGCAAGACCTACCTCGCGCAGACGCTGGCCAAGATGCTCAACGTCCCGTTCGCCATCGCGGACGCGACGGCCCTCACCGAGGCCGGGTACGTCGGCGAGGACGTCGAGAACATCCTGCTCAAGCTCATCCAGGCCGCCGACTACGACGTCAAGAAGGCCGAGACGGGCATCATCTACATCGACGAGGTCGACAAGATCGCCCGCAAGAGCGAGAACCCGTCGATCACGCGCGACGTCTCCGGTGAGGGCGTCCAGCAGGCACTGCTGAAGATCCTGGAGGGGACGACCGCGTCGGTCCCTCCGCAGGGTGGCCGCAAGCACCCGCACCAGGAGTTCATCCAGATCGACACCACGAACGTGCTGTTCATCGTGGCGGGTGCGTTCGCCGGGCTGGACGAGATCATCACCTCGCGTGCGGGGCGCCGTGGCATCGGCTTCGGGGCGCCTCTGCACTCGGCCGACGACGTCGACGTGTACGGCGAGGTCATGCCGGAGGACCTGCTCAAGTTCGGGCTGATCCCCGAGTTCATCGGCCGCGTGCCGGTCATCACGACCGTCTCGCCGCTCGACCAGGCCGCGCTGGTGCGCATCCTCACCGAGCCCCGCAACGCGCTCGTCAAGCAGTACCAGCGCATGTTCCAGATCGACGGGGTCGAGCTCGAGTTCACCCAGGACGCCGTGGAGGCCATCGCCGACCAGGCGCTGCTGCGCGGGACCGGTGCCCGCGGGCTGCGGGCCATCATGGAGGAGGTCCTCCAGCAGGTGATGTTCGAGGTGCCCAGCCGCGACGACGTCGCGCGGGTGGTCATCAACCGCGGCGTCGTGCTCGAGAACGTCAACCCGACGCTCGTGCCGCGTGAGGCGCCGCCGGCGGCCAAGCGCCCGCCCCGCGAGAAGAGTGCCTGAGCCGGTGACCACCGTCCCCGCGCCGTCGGGGACGGTGCCCGCCGAGCTCGTCTCCATCCGGCAGAGCATCGACAACATCGACGCGGCGCTGGTGCACCTCCTCGCGGAGCGGTTCAAGTGCACCCAGCGGGTCGGCCACCTCAAGGCCGACCAGGGGCTGCCGCCGTCCGACCCGGCGCGCGAGGCTCAGCAGATCGACCGGCTGCGCCGGCTGGCGGCCGAGGCGGGGCTCGACCCGGTGTTCGCGGAGAAGTTCCTCGGCTTCATCGTCGAGGAGGTCATCCGCCACCACGAGGAGATCGCCGGCAGCCAGGGCTGAGACCGGGCGCGCGGCCGCCGGGCCTCCCGCCGCGCTCCCCGGAGCCGGGCGCCCGGGTCACACTGTCCCGGTGAGCCTCGACGACGTCCGTCCCGTCCGCCGGATCCGACGCCGCGACGACGCGAGGTACGACCCGGACCTGTGGCCCTACGCCGTCCCCGCGGTGCGCCAGCTCCTGGACGCCGGGCTGGACCTGCCCGCCGGCGTGACGTTCCTGGTCGGGGAGAACGGCGCGGGCAAGTCGACGATCGTCGAGGCCGTCGCCGCAGCGGCCGGCCTCAACCCCGAGGGCGGCAGCCGCCACGCCCGGCACTCCACCCGCGTCAGCGAGTCACCGCTGCACCTCGCGCTGCAGCTCGTCCGGTCGGCGGGCTCCGCACGGTGGGGCTACTTCCTGCGGGCCGAGACCATGCACGGTCTGTACACCTACCTGGAGGAGACCGGGAGCCCGCGCCGCCCGGAGCCGCCGCTGCACGAGATGAGCCACGGCGAGTCGTTCCTCCAGGTGCTGGGCCAGCACTTCGACCAGGCCGGCTTCTACGTGCTGGACGAGCCCGAGGCGGCGCTGTCGTTCACCTCCTGCCTGGCGCTGGTCGACCAGCTCCACCAGCTCGCCGCGGCGGGTGCCCAGGTGCTGTGCGCCACCCACTCGCCGCTGCTCACCGCACTGCCCGGGTGCACCATCCTCGAGCTCGACGACGACGGCCTGCACCGCACCACCTGGGAGGACCTCGCGGTCGTCTCGCACTGGCGCACGTACCTGCGCGACCCGCGGGTGTACCTGCGTCACGTCCTGGGCTGAGGCCTCGTCACGGCAGCCGCGAGGACGACCGCCGCACCCACCGCGGTGCCGGCCCGCGCGCTCCGCGTCCGGCGACCGTCCAGCGCCGTGGTCACCAGGCCCCACACGGTGGCGGCCGCCAGCGTGCGGCCGCCACGAGACGCCGTCCGTACGGTGCGGGCGACGCCGGCTGCGGTCACGGCGACGGCCACCGTGGAGCCGACGACGCTCGCGCGCGACGTCGGGTCGGCGCCGCGGAGCTGGGTCGCGGCCGACAGGTTGACCACCGCCGCCAGCGCCGTCCAGCCCAGCAGCAGACCGGCCGTCGCCGAGCCGATCGTCTCGCCGGTCCCGGGCACCGCCTGCAGCCGGCGGAACGCGAGCGCGGCGAACCCGGCGGCCGGCGGCAGCAGCGCGGGGGTGAGCGCGAACCGGTCGGCCTGCGAGGCCACCGACCACCCGGCGGCGAGGGCGCAGGCACCGGCCAGCGGCCAGCCCAGAGCCCGGTCCTCGGCGGAGGCGGGCCGCCCCGCCGTCGCATGCCGGCCGACCCGCGCGGCCGTCGCCAGGCAGCCGGCGAAGATCGGCGCCCAGATGGCGAAGGCGTAGTCCGGCGGGGTCACCGCGGTGTCGTACCGCGCGGCGGACTCGCTCGTGCCGAGCAGCGGCGGCCCGAGCGTCGGGATGCCGACCAGGGCCGCCACCGCGACGCCCAGCCCGGCCGCACGGGCGGCGTCGGCCCTCACGAGTGCGCCGTCGGCCTCGACCCGGCCGCGCCGGCGTGCCCGTCCCCCGGTCGCGGCGCGGCGTAGACCGCGTCGATCTGGTCGGCGAAGTCGGCCAGCACCCGGGCCCGCTTCACCTTCAGCGACGGCGTCAGGTAGCCGTTCGCCTCGGTGAAGTCGACGGTGAGCACGGAGACCTTGCGGATCGACTCGGCGCGCGAGACGGCCTCGTTCGCCCGCTCGGCGGCCCGGTCGAGGGCGGCGAGGACCTCGGGGTGCGTCGCCGCCGTCGCGGTGTCCATCTCCGGCAGCCCGTGCGAGGACAGCCAGCCCGGGAGCATGTCGGCGTCCAGCGTCACTAGCGCGGCGATGAACGGTCGACCGTCGCCGACCACGACGCACTGGCTGACCAGGGGGTGGCCACGGAAGCGGTCCTCGAGCACGGCCGGTGCGACGTTCTTGCCGCCGGCGGTCACGATGATCTCCTTGGACCGGCCGGTGATGCGCAGGTACCCGTCCTCGTCCATCGCGCCGAGGTCTCCGGTGCGGAACCACCCGTCGACCAGCGCCTCGGCGGTCGCCTCGGGGTTGTCGTGGTAGGCGCGGAAGACGTGCGGCCCGCGGACGGCGATCTCGCCGTCGTCCCCGATCCGCAGGCTGGTGCCCGGGAACGGCGGGCCGACCGAGCCGATCCGCAGCGCGTCCGGCCGGCTCACGGCGGTCGGGGCGGCGGTCTCGGTCAGGCCGTAGCCCTCCAGCACGTGCAGGCCCAGGCCCCGGTAGAAGTGACCCAGCCGCTCCCCGAGGGGGGCACCGCCGGAGATCGCCCAGGCCGCCCGGCCGCCCAGTGCCGCCCGCAGCCGGCCGTAGACCAGCCGCCCGGCGAGCGCGTGCTGGGCCCGCAGCGCGCGCGACGGCCCGCCGGGCGTCTCCAGCGCGCGCGACCAGATGATCGAGACCCTCGCCGCCCACCGGAACAGCTGCAGGCGCGGTCCCTGGCCGGCCTTCTGCTCCGCGGAGTTGTAGACCTTCTCGAACACGCGCGGCACCGCGAGGATGAACGTCGGCCGGAAGCTGGCGAGGTCGGGCAGCAGCTGCTTGGGGTCGGGGGTGTAGCCGATCACCGCGCCGGACGGGATGCACAGCACCTGGATGTACCGGGCGAACACGTGTGCCAGCGGCATGAACAGCAGCGTGCGCGACCCCGGCGTCGCGCACACGTCGGCGAAGGCCACGGCGCCGTTGAGCGCGAGGTGCAGGAAGTTGCCGTGGGTCAGCTCGACGCCCTTGGGACGGCCGGTGGTCCCCGAGGTGTAGATGATCGTGGCCAGGTCGGCGGCGCCGGGCACGTCCCGGCGCCGCACGACCTCCGCGTCGTCCACGCCCGACCCGGACGCGCACAGCCCCTCCAGCCCGCCGTCGTCGATCGTCCACACCGGACCCAGGCCGGGCAGGCGGTCGCGCACCTCCTCGACCGTCGCGGCGTGCGCCGACGTCTCCACGACGACGGCACGGACGCCGGCGTCGGACAGGATCCAGTGCACCTGCTCGGCCGAGGACGTCTCGTAGACCGGGACCCCGACGGCGCCGGCCGCCCAGATGGCGAAGTCCACGACGGTCCACTCGTAGCGGGTGCGCGACATGATCGCGACCCGGTCCCCGGGTTCCACGCCGGCCGCGACCAGGCCCTTCGCGACCGCGGCGACCTCGTCGGCGAACGCGCGCGCCGACACCGGGACCCAGCCGCCGTCCAGCGGCGACCGCCGCTCGGCCAGGGGGCCCTCGGGGTCGCGCGCGACGCGCTGCGCGAGCAGCGTGCTGATGCTGTGCGCCGGGTCGACGTCGACCCGGCTCGGGGAGTGGAACTCGGGCATGGCGGCTCCTGGAGGCGATGGCTGCGCCGAGCCTATGCCCCCTGCCCGCACCGGCTCGGGGACCCCGGCCGCGCGCGTCGACGTGGCGGCGGGGACCCGCGGCCAGGGGTGGCGCCGACCCGCCGGGTGGTCGAAGGTGGGACGGGTCAGCACCCGGCCACGCACCGCGGCGGCCGGGTCCCGATCCCCGTGTCCTCCTGGAGGCGCTGCCCATGAAGCTCGACTGGCTCAAGCCGCTGCTCGGCCGTACCGGCCCGTTCACCACCGTCTACGTCGACGCGACCCGCAACGACCCCTCGGGGGAGACCGAGGTGCTCGACCGGTGGAAGGGGCTGCGGCGCGACCTCGAACGTCAGGGCGCCCCGCAGCCGGTCCTCGAGGAGATCGAGGACGTCATCACGCGCCCGACCCGGGTCGCCGGCGCGCACGGCCGGGTGCTCATCGCCGACGCCGAGGGTGTGCGGATCGACCGTGTCCTGGCCGACCCGCCGGACCGCAACTCGGCCACCCACGGGCCCGTGCCGGCCCTGCTGCCGGCGGCCCGTGCCGCGGACGAGGCCGTGAGCTACCTGCTGGTCGAGGTGAACCGGCAGGGCGCCGACCTGCACTGGAGCGACGACGCAGGCCGGCTCGAGGCGGGCGACCACGAGGTGGTCGAGGGCGACCACGACGAGCTGCGCAAGGTCAAAACCGGTGGCGGCTGGCACCACGACCACTCCCAGAACCGCGCCGAGGACTCCTGGGAGCGCAACGCCGAGGTCGTCGCCGCGGACATCGACAAGCAGGTGGTCCGCCGCAACCCCGAGCTCATCGTCCTGACCGGTGACGTCCGCGAGGTCCGGCTGCTGCACGAGAAGCTGGGGCACCACGCCAAGGAGCTCGTCGTGGAGGTCCCGGGTGGCTCCCGGTCCGAGGGGGTCAAGCAGGACGTGTTCGACGAGCGGGTGAACGCGACGCTCGAGGCGTTCCGGGCGCGGCGCCGTGAGGCGGTCCTGGACCTGTTCCGCCAGGAGCAGGGCCGGGGTGGCGCGGCCACGACGCAGCTGGACGACGTCATCGACGTCCTCAGCCGGGGCCAGGTGTCCGAGGTGGTGCTGCTGGAGTCGGTGACCACCAACGCGTCACCGCTCGCGGACCGCACCGTCTGGGTGGGCCCGGACCCGCTGCAGATCGCCCGCACCCGCGACGGGCTGGAGGCCATGGGCGTCACCGAGGGGGCTCGCGAGCTGCGCGCCGACATCGGGCTGGTCCGGGCCGCGCTCGGCCAGGACGCCGGGCTCACGTTCGCGGTGGACGGCAGCGTCGACCTGGTCGACGGCGTGGGGGCGATCCTGCGCTGGACGGACTCCTCGACGCCCAGCGAGGCGGTGCTCAGCCAGTCCGGGGACACCGGTCGCGTCCGGGACGTCGTCTGAGCCGCACCGGCCCCACCGGATCGGCCCGACCAGACCGGCCTGGCCGACCGGCGTGACCGCGGCCCGGCCGGGACGCCGCACGGAGCGCACGCACGAGGGGCCCGACCGCAGCAGCGGTCGGGCCCCTCGTGCGTGCCCACCCCGAGGAGGGCTGCGCTGCGGCGGAGCGCGTCGTCAGGCCCGGACCCGGGCCTCCGCCTCCCCGAGCTCGACCTCGACGACGGCGGCGGGCGCCGGGGTGTCCGGGGCGCCGTCGCGGCCGTCCCGCGCCGGTGCGGCCACGAGCTGGAGGTCCCCGGTCACCCGGCCCGCCGCGCGCACGTCACCCGCGACCGACGCCACGGCGTCCACGGCGGCCGGCGGCACCGCCAGCACGGCGCGCAGGATCGGCGTGCGCATCGACACCTTCGCCTCGGACTTGACCTTGCGCAGCGCGGCCAGGGCGGCCCCCGCCGCCCCCAGCAGCGCCGGGTCGGCGTCGCCGGCGGCCGCGCGCAGGGGTGCGGCGGTCGGCCACGGAGCGCGGTGGACCGAGCCCGCACGCCACCACGACCACACCTCCTCGGTCGCGAACGGCAGCACCGGCGCGAACAGCCGCAGCAGCGTGTCCAGCGCGAGCTCCAGGGCGGCTCGCGCCGACGCCGTCCCGGCGTCGACCTGCGCCGCGCCGCCGCCGTACGCCCGGTCCTTGACCAGCTCGAGGTAGTCGTCGCAGAACGTCCAGAAGTACGTCTCGGTCAGCTCGAGCGCCCGGGTGTGGTCGTACGCCTCGAGCGCCTCGGTGGCGCGGTCCACCACGTCGGCCAGGCCGGCGAGCATCGCCCGGTCCAGCGGGTCGGTGACGCTCGACGGGTCCGCCGCGGCGGCGGCCTCGCCGGACTGCTCGTCGCCGTCCTCGGTGCCACCGACGAAGGCGAGCGCGAACTTGCTCGCGTTGAGCACCTTGATCGCCAGCCGCCGGCCGATCTTCATCTGGCCGACCTCGAACGCGGCGTCGGTCCCCAGCCGGGCCGAGGCGGCCCAGTAACGCACCGCGTCGGAGCCGTGCTCCTCGAGCAGCCCGCGCGGGGTGACGACGTTGCCCTTGGACTTGGACATCTTCTTGCGGTCCGGGTCCAGGATCCAGCCGCTGATCGCCGCGTCCGACCACGGCAGGGACCCGTGCTCCAGGTGCGAGCGGACCACCGTGGAGAACAGCCAGGTACGGATGATGTCCTGGCCCTGCGGGCGCAGGTCCATGGGGAACACCCGCTCGAACAGGTCGGGGTCCGAGCGCCAGCCGCCGGCGATCTGCGGGGTCAGGGAGCTCGTGGCCCAGGTGTCCATGACGTCCGGGTCCCCGACGAAGCCGCCCGCGCGGCCGCGCTGGTCGGCGGCGTAGCCCGGTGGCACGTCGCTGGACGGGTCGATCGGGAGCATGTCCTCGCCCGGCAGGATGGGGTGGTCGTGGTCCACCTCGCCGTCCGCGGTGACGGGGTACCAGACCGGGAACGGCACGCCGAAGAACCGCTGCCGCGAGATCAGCCAGTCCCCGTTGAGGCCACCGACCCAGTTCTCGTACCGCACCCGCATGAAGTCGGGGTGGAAGTCCAGCTCGGTGCCACGGGCGAGGAGCTCGGCGCGCAGGTCACGCCCGGGGGCCTCGCGGCCGCCGTTGCGCAGGTACCACTGGCGCGAGGTGACGATCTCCAGCGGCTTGTCGCCCTTCTCGAAGAAGTTCGCCTTGCGCTGGGTGGGGACCGGCTCGCCGTCGAGGTCGCCGCTGTCGCGCAGGGCGTCCACCACCTTGGTCCGCGCGGTGAAGGTCGTCGTGCCGGCCAGCTCGGCCCACAGCGTCGCGGCGCCCGGCGCCGTCAGCCAGGCGGGCAGCTCGCGCACGAGCCGGCCGTCGCGGCCCACCACCGAGCGGGTCGGCAGCTGCAGCTCGCGCCACCACTGCACGTCGGTCAGGTCGCCGAAGGTGCAGCACATCGCGATGCCGGCGCCCTTGTCGGGCTCGGCGGCCGGGTGGGCGAGGACCGGGATCTCGACCCCGAACAGCGGGGACCGCACCGTGGTGCCGAACAGGTGCTGGTACCGCTCGTCGTCGGGGTGGGCGATCAGCGCGACGACGGCCGGGAGCAGCTCCGGGCGTGTGGTCTCGATGTGCACCGGGCCGCCGTCGCCGTGGAACGCGACCCGGTGGAACGCCCCGGGGTAGTCGCGTGCCTCGAGCTCGGCCTGCGCGACGGCGGTCTGGAACGTCACGTCCCACAGCCCCGGCGCCTCGGCCTGGTACGCCTCGCCGCGCGCGAGGTTGCGCAGGAACGCCTGCTGGGCGACGGCGCGGGCCTCGCCGGAGATGGTCTGGTAGTGGTGCGTCCAGTCCACCGACAGCCCCAGGTAGCGCCACAGCGACTCGAACTCGCGCTCGTCCTCGACCGTGAGCCGCTCGCACAGGTCGATGAAGTTGCGCCGGGACACCGGCTGCTGGTCGGCGGCCTTGGTGCTCCTGCCCTCCCCGCCCACCTGCGGAGGCGTGAAGTCGGGGTCGTACGGCAGGGACGGGTCGCAGCGGACGCCGAAGTAGTTCTGCACGCGCCGCTCGGTCGGCAGGCCGTTGTCGTCCCAGCCCATCGGGTAGAACACCTCGCGGCCGACCATCCGGCGGTACCGCGCCACCACGTCGGTGTGCGTGTAGGAGAACACGTGACCCACGTGCAGCGAGCCGGAGACGGTCGGCGGCGGGGTGTCGATCGAGAAGACCTGGTCGCGCGTGGCCGTGCGGTCGAAGGCGTACGTCCGGTCGCTCGTCCAGGCGCGGTCCCAGCGGTCCTCGAGGCCGTCCAAGGAGACCTTGTCCGGTACCCGCCGGCCGCGGACCGCCGGGGCGGGTGCGGACGTGGGGGCGGCGTGGGGCTGCGGGTCGCTCATGGGTCCGATCCTCCCAGATGGGCGGCGCCGGCTCGTCGGGCGTCCGCCCGGCGGGCCCGGGCCGTCCCCGGCGCCACCGAGGTCGGCGGACTAGGCTCGCCGGGGCGCCCGGACGGGTGCCCACGGGCGCCCGCCGACGGGCGCCGGACGGACGACGGTCGTCCGACGGGCGGCGCGAGGGGACGGGACGCAATGGCTGAGGGCCTGACGATCGGGTACGCGGCGGCGCTGGAGCAGTTCCACCCCACCGAGATCATCGGTCTCGCCGAGCTCGCCGAGTCCCACGGCTTCTCCGGGGTGATGGCCGCCGACCACTTCCAGCCCTGGGTGCCCGCGCAGGGCCAGAGCGCCTTCGTGTGGAACGTGCTGGCGGCGCTGGGGGAGCGGACCCGCGGTGACCTCGGCCCCGGGGTCACCGCGCCGACGTTCCGCTGGCACCCGGCGATGGTCGCCCAGGCGTCGGCCACGCTGGCGGCGATGTACCCCGGCCGGCACTGGCTCGGGCTGGGCTCGGGCGAGGCGCTCAACGAGCACGTCGTGGCGGGGTACTGGCCCGAGGCTCCCGAGCGGATCAACCGCATGTTCGAGGCCATCGAGGTGATCACCAAGCTGTTCAACGCCTCGCTGGCGGGCAAGGACGTCAAGCACTCCGGGCAGTTCTACAAGCTGGAGTCGACCCGGCTGTGGACCATGCCGGAGGTGGCGCCGGAGATCCTGGTCGCCACGGCGGGGCCGGTGACCGCCAAGCGCGCGGGCCGGCACGCCGACGGCCTGATCACCGTCGGCGCGCCGCTGGAGAAGATCGCCGGGCTGTTCGGCAAGTTCGCCGAGGGCGCGCGGGACGCCGGCAAGGACCCCGACACCATGCCGAAGGTGCTCCAGGTGCACCTGTCCTGGGCCGAGACGGACGAGGCCGCACTGGCCAACGCGATGCAGCAGTGGCCCAACGGCGGCATGAAGTTCCCCAAGGGTGACATCCGGTCCCCGTTCGACTTCGAGCAGATGTCCAAGCTCGTGCGTCCGGAGGACTTCGCCGGGCGCATGGTCATCTCCGCCGATCCCGACCAGCACCGCGCCGAGCTGCAGAAGTACGTCGACCTCGGCTTCGACCGGATCTACCTGCACAACGTGGGACGCAACCAGCGCGAGTGGATCGAGACGTTCGGCCGCGACGTCCTGCCGAAGCTGGTGCGGTGAGCGCAGGCTTCTGCGTCACGGCGCCCGACGGGCTGCCGGAGGTCGCCCCCGGCGACGACCTCGTCGACCTGCTCGCGGGCGCCCTGGCCCACCTCGACCTGGCCGGGGGCCCGACGGCGCTCGCGGACGGCGACGTCGTCGTGGTGACCAGCAAGGTGGTGTCCAAGGCCGAGGGGCGGGTCGTCGCCGCCGCGGACCGCGAGCAGGCGATCACCGACGAGACCGTGCGCGTGGTCGCCAGCCGCCCGCACCCCGGCGGCGTGACGCGCATCGTGGAGAACCGGCTCGGCCTGGTGATGGCCGCCGCCGGGGTCGACGCCAGCAACACCCCCGAGGGCACCGTCCTGCTGCTGCCCGTCGACCCCGACGCGTCCGCGCGTGCGCTGCGCGCGGGCCTGGGACGGCGACTGGGCGTGCGGGTCGGCGTGATCGTCACCGACACCGCCGGCCGGCCGTGGCGGCAGGGGCAGACCGACATCGCCATCGGCGCCGCCGGCGTCGTCGTCCAGGACGACCTGCGCGGTCAGCTCGACGGGCACGGCCGGCGGATGGACGTGACCGTCGCCGCGGTCGCCGACGAGATCGCCGCCGCCGCGGAGCTCGTCAAGGGCAAGGTGGCCGGGCGGCCGGTCGCCGTCGTCCGCGGCCTGGCGCACCTGGTGACCGACGACGACGGACCTGGTGCCCGCAGCATGGTGCGGACGGGGCCGGACGACATGTTCGCCCTCGGCACCGCCGAGGCGTACGCCCAGGGGTGGCAGGACGCCCGGGACGGCGTCCGGCGGCGCTGACCCGGCAGGTCGCTCAGCCGGCCGACTGCCGCGCCGCGGCCTTGGCAGCCCGCTTCGTCTCGCGGACCTCGCCCAGCGAGCGCTCGTCCACGACGTCGGCGATGGAGCGTCGCGCGCCGTCCTCGCCGTACGGCCCGGCGGCCTCGCGCCAGCCCGGCGGCGTCACGTCGCGCTGCTTGCCGAGCAGGGCGAGGAAGATCCGCGCCTTCTGGTCGCCGAAGCCCGGCAGCGCCTTGAGCCGGCGCAGCACCTCCCGGCCGTCGGGATCCCCGTCCGTCCACAGCCGCGTCACGTCGCCGTCGAGGTCGTCCACCACGGCCCGGGCGACGGCCTGGACCCGGCCCGCCATGGAGCCCGGGTAGCGGTGCACGGCCGGGGGAGTCGCGCACAGGGCCGCGAAGGCCTCCGGGTCGGCGTCGGCGATCGCGGCGGGGGACAGGGTCCCCAGGCGCTGGGCGATCTTGTACGGCCCGGCGAACGCGGTCTCCATCGCGACCTGCTGGTCGAGCAGCATGCCGAGCAGGAGCGCGAAGGGGTCGTCGTCCAGGAGGCGGTCCGCCGCCTCGTCGCCCGTCATCCACAGCGTCGTCGCCATGGCTCTCATCCCATCACGACCGCACGCGCCCGCGCGCCCGACATGGCAGGGTGCACCCGGACGCGCCGGCCCGGGCACCGGGCGGCGTACGCGCCGCCGGTGGCGGCGCTCGGACCAGGCAGAGGGAGCGGCAGATGACCGAGGCAGCGCTGAGGGCGGTCGTGACCGGGGCGTCGTCGGGCATCGGCGCCGCGACCGTCCGGCGGCTGCGTGCGGAGGGCTGGGACGTGGTGGCGGTCGCGCGCCGCGCGGACCGCCTGCGGGCGCTTGCGGACGAGACGGGTGCCGACACCGTGGTCGCCGACGTGACGTCCGACGACGACGTCGCCCGGCTCGTCGACGCCGTCACGTCCGGCGGCCCGGTGCACGCGCTGGTCAACAACGCCGGCGGTGCGCTGGGGACCGACCCGGTCGAGCGCGGCTCGCTCGACGACTGGCGCGCGATGTACGACGTCAACGTCCTCGGCACGCTGCGGGTCACCCAGGGTCTGCTGCCGGCGCTGCGGGCGACCGGACGCGGTGACGTCGTGGTCCTCACGTCGACCGCGGCGCACGACACCTACCCCGGCGGCGGCGGCTACGTCGCCGCGAAGCACGCGGAGCGACAGATCGCGACCACGTTGCGGCTCGAGCTCGTCGGCGAGCCGGTCCGGGTCATCGAGATCGCACCGGGCATGGTCCGCACCGAGGAGTTCTCGCTGACCCGCTTCGGCGGCGACCAGGCCCGCGCGGACGCCGTCTACGCCGGCGTCGACGAGCCCCTGGTCGCGCAGGACGTGGCCGACGCGGTGGTGTGGACCCTGACCCGTCCGCACCACGTGAACGTCGACTCGATGATCATCCGCCCCCGCGCCCAGGCCTCGAACACGCTGGTGGCGCGCTCGCACGCCTGAGGGTGACCACCATGTGGACGCTATCTCACATGGTGGTTGCCGGGTTCCCCGACCGGGTGACCTCTGCCACGCTCTGGCCATGGCCACCCACGGACAGCACCGATCGCCGCGCGACCTCGTCGCCCCGCGAATGTGCATGTCCATGGCCATGGCGCGCTGCTGTCGGTAGCCCCGCGCCCGCGGCACCCGCTGCCGCTGCCGCTGCCGTCGCCCCGCGCTGACGCCGAGCTCGCCTCGGTCGGCGGAGCGTGACGGCCGCCCGGCCGGCGTCCCCGGCCGGTGCACAGTTGCGGTGCACGGCCCGGTGCACGCGTCCGGCGCCCCACGGCGTCCGGCCGTGCCGCATCCCGCCGTACCCCCCCGCACCATCCCGGCGTCCGACGGCCTCGCCGAGGCCGACGCCACTCACCTGTCCCCTGGGTGCGCGACCCCGCGCGCTCTCTCTCCGGGCGTCCCTCGACGCTCACGAGACCGAAGGACCCACCATGTCCCGCATCCTCGTCCTGACCGGCAGCCCCTCCTCCCGCTCGCGCACCTCCGCCCTCGCCCTGCACGTCGCCGACGACCTCGCCCTCGAGGGGCATGACGTCGAGGTCCTGCACCTGCGCGGGCTGCCGGCCCAGGCGCTGCTGCACGCCGACACCACCGACCCGGCCATCGCGGCCGCCGTGCGCGCGGTCATCGCCGCCGACGCCGTCGTCGTGGCCACCCCCATCTACAAGGCGTCCCTCTCCGGGCTGCTCAAGGTCTTCCTCGACCTCCTGCCGCAGGCGGCACTCGGCGGCAAGGTCGTCCTGCCGCTGGCGACCGGTGGCACCGTCGCCCACCTGCTCGCCATCGACTACGGGCTGCGTCCCGTGCTCAGCTCGCTCGGCGCGCGGCACGTCGTCGCGGGGCGGTTCGTCCTCGACACCCACATCGACCACCTCACCGGTGGCCCCGTCGTCGTCGACGAGGGCAGCCGGGAGTGCGTCGCGCGCACGGTCGCCGGGTTCCGCGACGCGCTGCGTCTCGTCGACGACGACGCCCGGGCGCTCGCGACGGCCTGATCCCGCCGCGCCCGGCACACACCGCCGGGCCCGCGCCGACGCCCGTGGCGTCCGGCGCCGCGTCCCCCCGGACGTGACCAGCACCCCGCCCCCACCGCGGGGACCCGTATCGGCGCACGCCGGCGGGTCCCCGCGGCCCCGAGCGCGCCCCGGTGCGCCCGGGCGCGCCCGCCGGTGGCCGTCCCCGCCGCCCGGCCGGCGCCCCGCAGCACCCTCACCCTCTCCGCCCTCGGGCGACCACCCCACCCGGCGTCCCGTCGCCGACGACCACCACCTGGAGAACCGATGTCCGCCCACCGCACCCGCGCGGTCGCCACCGCCGTCGGCCTGCTCGCCCTGACCGCGTGCAGCACCGGCACCTCGGCCGGCACCTCGCCCCAGAGCTCCGCGTCCGCCGACGCCGGCACCCCCGTCCCCGGCGGGACCTTCCGCATCGGCACGAACGGCCAGGAGCCGACCTGCCTCGACCCGCACGGCAACGCCAGCACGCTCGGCCCGATCCTCACGGTGCCGTTCTCGGACTCGCTCGTGTGGCAGGAGGAGGACGGGACGCTCTCGCCCTGGCTCGCCCAGAGCTGGGACGTGTCCGACGACGGCCTCGTCTACACCTTCCACCTGCGCGACGGCGTGACCTTCACCGACGGCGCGGTGTTCGACGCCGAGGCGCTGAAGATCAACTTCGAGCACATGCTCGACCCCGCGACCAAGAGCCCGCTGTCGGCGTCGTACATCGCGCCGTACTCCTCCTCGCGCGTCGTCGACCCGCTCACGCTCGAGGTCACGCTGTCCTCGCCCTACTCGGCGTTCCTCAACGTCCTGGCGCAGGGCTTCCTCGGGGTGATCTCGCCGCAGCAGATCACGCAGGCGCCCGAGACAATCTGCGAGGCGCCCATCGGCTCGGGGCCGTTCGTCGTCGAGCGGTGGAACAAGGGCCGCAGCGTCGAGTACACGAAGAACCCGGACTACGCGTGGGGCCCGGGCGGCACGCACGAGGGCCCGGCGTACCTGGACAGCCTCGAGGTCGTATTCGTCACCGAGGACGCCACCCGGTACAGCGCGCTGGCGTCCGGGGAGCTCGACGCGATCGAGTTCGTCCCGCCGCAGAACTACGCCGCGGTCGAGGCCGACCCGCAGCTCGGCACATTCACCGAGTACCGCCCCGGCCACCCGTTCTCGCTGTGGTTCAACACCTCGCGGGCCCCGTTCGACGACGTCCGCGTCCGGCAGGCGCTCGTGGCGGCGGTCGACCGCCAGGCGATCGTGGAGAGCATCTCGTTCGGTCAGTGGGACGCCGCGGAGGGTTACCTCACGCCCTCGACGCCGGACTACATCGAGGACGTCGAGGGAGACCTCGGGTACGACCCCGACCGCGCGAACCGGCTGCTGGACGAGGCGGGGTGGACCGAGCGGGACGCCGAGGGGTTCCGCACCAAGGACGGCGAGCGCCTGGTCGCCTACCTGCCGACGACGAACGCGGTGCCGCTGCGCATCCAGATCGCCGAGCAGACCCAGGCCGCGGCGCGCGAGGTCGGCGTCGACATCCGGATCGAGTACCCCGCACCGCAGGAGCTCGAGGAGCGCAGCGCCGCCGGCGACTACGACCTGAGCGCCGGACTGTGGTCGACCAACACGGCCGACGTGCTGTGGATCCGGTACAGCTCGGACAACATCACCACGCCCGAGCGGCGGGGCCTGAACGGCTCGTACCTGCGCGACGACCAGCTCGACGGGCTGCTGCAGAGCGCGCGCGAGACGACCGACGCGGACACCCGGCACGACCTGTACCGGCAGGCCCAGGAGCGGCTCGTCGAGCTCGCGCCGGGCATCCCGTTCTACAGCGACCCGCGTCCGGTGGCCTACCAGACGGACGTCCACGGGCTCGAGTACGCGCACGGGTACCTCGCGCCGTACGTCTTCGACGTCTGGCTCGACCGATGAGCGCCGCGCCCACGGTCGTCCCGGGTGCCGCCGACCGTGTTCACCCGGCCGCCGTGGCCGGCGCCGTACCCGCCGGCGTGCCGGCCGGCGTGCCGGCCGCGGCGACCCGACCCGCGTCACGCGCACCGTCCCGGCGGACCCGGGCCGGCGGCGTCGTCCGCCGGCTCGGCGCCCGGGCGCTCGGTGCGGTCGGCGTGCTGTGGGGCGCGGCGACGCTGACGTTCCTCGCGCTCGTCCTCATCCCCGGCGACATCGCCTACGCGATCGTCGGCGGACCGGACGCCAATCCCTCGCCCGAGGTGCTCGCGCAGGTCCGCGCCGAGTACGGGCTCGACCGACCGGTGGCGGAGCAGTACGGCGCCTACCTGCTGCGTCTGGCGACCGGGGACCTGGGCACGTCGTACCGGTTCCACGCACCGGTCACGCAGCTCATCGGCGAGCAGGTCGGCCCCACCGTCGTCCTGGCGGCATCCGCCGCCGTCGTCGCGGTGCTCGGCGCCGTCGCCGTCGCGCTGGCCACCGCCGGCCGTCGACCGGCGGTCCGCGGGCCCGTGTCCGGGATCGAGCTCGTGCTCGCGTCGCTGCCGTCCTTCTGGCTCGGCATCGTGCTGCTCACCGTCTTCTCGTTCACGCTCGGCTGGTTCCCGGCCATCGGCGGCGAGGGCTGGCGCGGGCTCGTGCTGCCCACGCTCACCCTCGCGCTGCCGCTCGGCGCGGTGCTCGCGCAGGTCGCCCGGTCCGCGGTCGAGGAGGTGCTCGAGGAGCCCTTCGTCGTGACGGCCCGGGCGCGCGGCCTGAGCGACGCCGCGGTGCGCGTGCGGCACGTGCTGCGCCACACCCTCGTGCCGCTGACCACCATGACCGGCTTCGTCGTCGGCGGGCTGTTCGGTGGCGCGGTGATCACCGAGACGCTGTTCAACCGCGCCGGCCTGGGACGCCTGCTGCTCTCGGCCGTCAACGCGAAGGACATGCCGGTCGTGCTCGGCCTCGTCCTGCTCTCGGCCGCCGTCTACGTCGTCATCAACCTCGTCGTCGACGCCACCTACCCCCTCATCGACCCCCGCCTGCGGAGGACCTCATGAGCACGTCCGTCCGGACCCCGTCGACGCCGACCGCCGGCGGCGCCAGCGCCGACAGCGCCGCCGGAGCCACCCCCGACGCGGCCGCCGGGACGCCGTCGGCCCCGGCGTTGCGGACGGTGCGCCGGTCGCAGGTGCCGCCGAGCGTCGCCCTGGCCGCGCTCGCGCTGCTCGTCGTCGTCGCGGCGGCCGCGTTCCCCGATGCGCTGGCCCCGCAGGACCCGCTGGCCGTCGACCCCACCCAGACCCTCGCCCCGCCCAGCGGCGCGCACCTGCTCGGCACGGACGAGAACGGGCGTGACGTGCTCAGCCGCATCGTCCACGGCACCCGCAACTCGCTCCTGCTGGGGTTCGGCGCGATCGCGATCGGCCTGGTCGCCGGGACCGCGCTCGGGCTGCTGGCCGGGCTGGGCAACCGCGTCGTCGACGCGCTGCTCATGCGCACGATGGACGTCGGCCTGGCGTTCCCCGAGCTGCTGCTCGCGCTCGTCGTCATCGCGATCGCCGGCGGCGGCACCCGCAACGCCCTGCTCGCGATCGGCATCGCCAGCACGCCGAGCTACGCCCGGCTCGTGCGGGCCCAGACGCTGGGCGTCCGCCGGGCCGGGTACGTCGAGGCCGCCCGGGCGACCGGCCTGTCGGAGACCGCGGTCGTGCTGCGGCACGTCCTGCCGAACGCCGTCAAGCCGGTGCTCGTGCTCGCCACCATTGGGATCGGCACCGCCACGGTCGCGGGCGCCGCGCTGAGCTTCCTGGGCCTGGGCACCACCCCACCGACGCCCGAGTGGGGCTCGATGCTCTCGACGGCTCGCAACTTCGTCGAGCTGTCCTGGTGGTACGGGCTGTTCCCGGGCCTGGCCATCACCGTCCTGGTGCTCAGCACGTCCGTGCTGGGCCGCCACCTGCAGCGCCGAGCCGAGGAGGGCGTCCGATGAGCGCACCCACCAGCGTCGCGTCCACCACCGGCGTGCCGATCACCGCGTCCACCACGTCGTCACCCCCGGCCCGGGTCGCGGGGCGGCCCGCCGCCCCGGTCCCACCGCCGACGCCGTCGACGGCGCCGGCGGTGCGGGTCGAGGACCTGCGCATCGCCTTCGGTCGCGGACCGGCGCGGCGCGAGGTCGTGCACGGCGTCTCGTTCGACGTCGCCCGGGGCGAGTGCCTGGCGCTCGTCGGCGAGTCCGGCTCGGGCAAGAGCGTCACCGCACGGAGCCTGGTCGGGCTCACCGGCCGCGACGCCCAGGTCCGGGCCCGCACCCTCGCGCTCGGCGGGACCGACCTGCTCCGCTTCGGCGAGCGGGACTGGCGCCGCCTGCGTGGCGGCGACGTGGGACTCGTCCTGCAGGACGCGCTGGTCTCGCTCGACCCCGTCCGCCCGGTCGGCGGTGAGATCGACGAGGCGCTGCGCCTGCACACCGACCTCACCCGCGCGCAGCGCGCCGAGCGCGTGGTCGAGCTCCTCGAGCACGTCGGCGTGCCGGACCCGGCGGTGCGTGCGCGGCAGCTGCCGCACCAGCTCTCGGGCGGCCTGCGCCAGCGCGCGCTCATCGCCGGTGCGCTCGCGGGCGAGCCGGACCTGCTGGTCGCCGACGAGCCGACCACCGCGCTCGACGTCACCGTCCAGGCGCAGGTCCTCGACCTGCTCGCCCGGCTGCGCGACGAGGGCCGCACCCTGCTGGTCATCAGCCACGACCTCGCCGTGGTGTCGCACCTCGCCGACCGGGTCGCCGTCCTGCAGGACGGCCGCATCGTCGAGACGGGTCCGACGGCTCAGGTGCTCGGCGACCCGCAGCACCCGTACACACGCCGCCTGCTCGCCGCCGTCCCCGCCGAGCACGCCCGCGGCACGCGCCTGTCGGCGCCGCCCGTCGGACCCGAGGCGTCCGCGCCCGACGCACCGATCGCCGCCGACCGCCGACCCGTGCCGCGGCACCCGGTCGGCGAGGTGGTCGCCCGGCTCGACGGCGTCGCGCGGACGTTCCCCGGGCCGGACGGGCAGCCGCGCGTCGCCGTCCGCGACGTCTCGTTCGACCTGCGCGCCGGGGAGACGCTCGGCATCGTGGGGGAGTCCGGCTCGGGCAAGACCACCACCGCCCGCATCCTGCTGGGCCTGACCGAGCCCACCGCGGGCACCGTCGAGGTGCACGGCCGGTCGTGGGCGGGCCTGACCCCGCGTGAGCGGCGGGCGCTGCGCCGCGACGTGCAGGTCGTCCACCAGGACCCGCTCAGCTCGTTCGACCCGCGGCACACCGTGGGCCGCATCCTCGCCGACGCGCTCGGCGTGGCCGGTGTCCCCCGCTCGCGGCGGCGCGCCCGGTCGGTGCAGCTGCTCCAGCAGGTCGGCCTGGGCGTCGAGCACCTGGACCGACGTCCGCGCCGGCTGTCCGGCGGGCAGCGGCAGCGGGTCGCGATCGCACGGGCCCTGGCCCCACGGCCGCGGATCGTCGTCTGCGACGAGCCCGTCTCCGCGCTCGACGTGTCGGTCCAGGCGCAGGTCCTCGACCTGCTCGCCGACGTCCAGGCCGAGACCGGCGTCGCCTACGTGTTCATCTCGCACGACCTGGGCGTCATCCACCACGTCAGCGACCGCGTGCTGGTGATGACCGACGGCGAGGTCGTCGAGCACGGCGACGTCGCCGACGTCTTCACCGCGCCGCAGCACCCGTACACCCGCCGCCTGGTCGCGGCGATCCCACGCATCGGGGACCCGACGTCCGCCACCGCCGCCCCCACGACCACGGACAGGACCGCCCGATGACCAAGCCCATCTCCGTCAACCTCTTCGAGATGAACACCGTGGGCCACATCTCCCACGGGCTGTGGGTGCACCCGGAGAACACCCGGCACCGCTTCAACGACCTGGAGTTCTGGACCGAGCACGCCCAGCTCCTCGAGGAGGGCCTGTTCGACGCCGTCTTCCTCGCCGACGTCATCGGGACCTACGACGGCTACCGCGGCGGCCCCGGGACGGCGCTGCGCGAGGCGGTGCAGATCCCGAACAACGACCCCCTCCTGGTCATCCCCGCGATGGCCGCGGTCACCCGGCACCTCGGGTTCGCGGCGACGTTCTCCACCACCTACGAGCCGCCGTTCGCGTTCGCCCGGCGCGCGAGCACGCTCGACCACCTCACCAAGGGCCGATTCGGCTGGAACATCGTCACCTCCTACCTGCCCAACGCCGCGCGCAACTTCGGCCTGACCCAGGAGGTCGAGCACGAGCTGCGGTACGCGATCGCCGAGGAGTACCTCGACGTCCTGTACAAGCTGTGGGAGGGCTCCTGGGACGACGACGCCGTGGTGCGCGACGTCGCCGGCCAGGTCTACACCGACCCCACCCGCGTGCGTCCGATCGACCACGTCGGCGAGCACTTCTCCGTCGCCGGGCCGCACCTGAGCGAGCCGTCGATCCAGCGCACGCCCGTGCTGTTCCAGGCCGGCGGCTCGCCGACCGGCAAGGCCTTCGCCGCCCGGCACGCCGAGGCCGTGTTCGTGGGCGGCCGCAGCACCGAGGACGTCCGCCAGAACATCGCCGACCTGCGCCGGCTCGCGGTGGGCAACGGGCGCGAGGCCGACGACGTCAAGGCGTTCGCCGGAGCGGTCGTCATCGTCGGCAGGGACCGCGCGGCGGCCGAGCGCAAGGCCGAGGAGTTCCGGCTGCTGTCACGCGCCGAGGGGTACCTCGCGCACGCGGGCGGTGGCGGCGTCGACCTCGCGGCGTACCCGCCCGAGACCGTCATCGACGACATCGTCGCCGGTCTCGGCGGGCCCGAGCAGGTCCCGAGCAACCGCCGCTACGCCCCCGGCACGACGGTCGGTCAGGCGCTCGCGGCCGTGACCCGGTTCGACAAGGGGTTCTTCGCGGTCGGCACGCCGACCGAGGTGGTCGACACGATCGAGAGCTGGGTGCGCGACACCGACCTCGACGGGTTCAACCTGCGCCAGTTCCTCACCCCGGGCACCGCCGAGGACTTCGTCGAGCTCGTCGTGCCCGAGCTGCAGCGGCGCGGGCTGTACCGCACCGAGTACGCCGAGAGCACCCTGCGCGAGCGCCTCGCCGGCCCGGGACGCACCCGGCTCGCGGACTCCCACCCCGGCGCTCGGTACCGCGGTGGGCGCAACCTGCGCCCGACCCAGGCCACGGCCACCGCCTCGCGCGACGCCGTCGTCGACGACGCCGCGGCACTCGCCGGCGTCTGATCCCTCCCGGCCCCGCCCGCCGGGCGACGACGCCGCCCCACCGCACGACAGGAGACCCGCGTTGACCACCGACACCCTGCCCGACCGCCTGCCCGACCCCGCGCTCCACGACGCCTTCGGGTCGCGCCCGACGCCGGCGCAGGTCGCCGACCCGGCCGGCGGGCCCGCCACGACCGGAGACCTGGACGACCTCACGACCCTGCCGGCGAACCTGACCGGCTCGGTCGAGCCGCCCCCGCCGGACGCCGAGCTCGACGCCGCCTTCCGCCCGGTCTTCGAGCGCATCGCGGCCGGCGCCCTCGCGCGCGAGGAGCGCCGCGAGCTCCCGTTCGAGGCGGTCGACCGGCTGCGGGACGCCGGCTTCGGTGCGCTGCGGGTGTCCCGCGCCGCGGGTGGACGGGGCGCGAGCCTGACCCAGCTCGTGCGACTGCTCATCGAGCTCGCGCACGCCGACCCCAACGTCGCCCACCTGCTGCGGGGTCACTTCGCGTACCTCGAGCACGCCCTGACCGACCACGACCCGGCGACCCGGCGGTTCTGGGCGCGCGAGGCGGTGGCCGGCCGGCTCATCGGCAACGCGAGCAGCGAGCAGGGCAACGGCGGGCTGTGGGACACCCGCACCCGCGTGGCGCCCGACGTCGACGGCACCTGGCGGCTGGACGGCACGAAGTACTACAGCACCGGGACCATCTTCGCGGACTGGATCTCGGTGGGTGCCGTCCGGTCGGACGGCGAGCGTGTGACGGTCGCGGTGCGCGCCGACGCCGCGGGCGTGGAGCGGCGTGATGACTGGGACGGCTTCGGCCAGCGCATGACCGGCAGCGGGACGACGGTGTTCGTGCGGGTGGAGGTGGACCCGCGCGGCATCGTCCCGTACGCCGCCCGGCGGCCCTCGATCCTGGGCGCGTACTTCCAGCTGCACCTGCTCGCCACGCTCGCCGGCATCGGCCGGGCGGTCGTCGGGGACGCGGTCGGGTTCGTCCGACCACGCAGCCGGACCTTCGGCAGCGCCGCGACCCCGGTGCCGCGGGCCGACCCGCTGGTGCAGGCCGTCGTCGGGCGGCTGTCCGCCGCCTCCTTCGCCGCGGACGCGATCGTCCTGGCCGCCGCCGAGAAGCTGGACGCGCTGACCCGGTCGGCGGCCCGCGGTACTGCGACCCAGGAGGACCACGACGACGTGGACATCGCCGCGTACCAGGCGCAGCTGGTGGTCGTCGACCTCGTCCTGCGCGGCGCCACCGAGCTGTTCGAGGTGGGCGGGGCGTCGGCGACGAGCGGCACCCGGCTGCTCGACCGGCACTGGCGCAACGCCCGGACGATCGCCTCCCACAACCCCGTGGTCGCCAAGGAGCGGATGGTGGGGGACCACGTCCTCAACGGCACCTCACCGGCCGCCGGCCTCGTGACCTCCGTGCCGCCCGGGGCGCACGTCCGTGCGTCGGGACGCTGACACCGGCCGGCGACCGAGGGCGAGGAGGGCGCCGCCACCGGCGACGAGCGCCGCGGTCAGCGCGGCGATGCTGCGCAGGTCCGCACCGGATGCGGCGAGATGGGTCGCCGGCGACGCCGTGCCGACGGCGCCGCGCGCCGGCGCGCCCACGGTCGACATCTCGCGTCCGGCGGGCCGGGGGACCGCGGGCGGCGCCGTCACGGTGATGGCCACCTCGCCCCACTGGCCCGAGCTCCCCCCGATCGCCACGACGCTGTACGCACCGGCCGCGGTCCCTGGCGGCAACGGCACGCTGAGCCGGTGCCCTCCGTCGGCGTCGGCGACGGCGGTGCCGAGGAGGACCCCGCCCGGGTACAGGAAGTACGCCACCGTCTCGCCGCCCCGCACGCCTCCACCGACGAGCGTGACGGTGCCGGAGGCGGCCGGACCTGTGAGGGACGCCGCCAGCGGGCTGCCGGGCGTCGGGCTGCTCCGGGGCGGCTCCCCGACGACCGTCACCACGACCGTCGTCGTCGCGGCGAGGAACCGCTCATCCGCTGCGCTCTCGACGACCAGCGTGTGCGTGCCGGGCGACAGCACGGGCAGGTCGACCCGCGCCGGGAAGCTGACGGTCGGGGTGCCCGAGCCGAGAGGGCTGTCGCCCTCGCGGACGGTCACGCTCGGCTTGTCCCCCCAGCCGGACAGGAAGACGAGAAGGTGCGCCGGCGTACCGACGGTCACCGTGACGGGTGCCGCGGTGAGGGTCACCGCCTGGGGGGCCGGCGCTGCCACCACGAGCACGTGGGGCGCCGACCGGGCCGGCGGGTACCCGCCCGCGTCGGCCTCGCCCAGGTAGCTGGCCTCCACCGTCCACGTCCCCGCGGGGAGCGACTCGAACGCCGCGCTCGCCCGGCCGTCAGCCAGTGCCGTCGTCGTCGCGCGCACCTCGTCGCCGCTCGTCGCGACGACCTCCACCGTCCCGCCCGGCGTGGCCCCGTTGCCCACCACCGTGACGACGACGACCACTCGCGCCCCGGGGACCGCGGCATCCGGAGCGGTGAGCAGGACGTCGGCCTGCGGAGCCACCAGCGTGGGTGATCCGGTCGGCCCCCCGGCCGCCGGGCTCACCGCGGCGAGGCGGTCGTCGGGGAGGAGCGTGACGACCGGCGGCGAGATGTCGGGCGTGGTCGGCGGCCCGGGCGCCGCTGGGTCCGCCACGGGTGGGGCGGACTGCTCGGCCACGGGGTCGGCGCCGGCCCAGGCCGGGAGCGCGGCGCAGAGGCCACCGCCCCCGGCCGCCGCGGTGACGGCCAGGACGGCGACCGCTCGCCGCAACCACGCGGCAGGGTGCTGGTCCGTGGACATGCGAGCCTCCGTGCTCCCGCTGACGTCCCCCAGCGTGCCCGCCGGGCGACCACGCCGGCAGTGGCCTTGGTCCTGGTCGCGCGCTCGCCCGGGTCCGGCCAGGGCAGGAGCGCCGGGGGGTGAGCGGCCCGCCGGCGACCCGGCACGGTGGGGGCGTCGACGGCCGGAGCCGGTACCATCGTGAGCACAGGCACTGACCCGGCCATCACCGGCGAGCCTTCGGAAGAACGGGTCCCGGCCGTGCCGGGGCCTCAGTAGAACCGGACGGGTGGGCCCGTGACAGCCCGGGCGAGCGGTCGTCGCACGCCGTCCCCTCGGGGCCGGGGCGTGGCGGCAAGCGAGGTGGTACCGCGGCGGGCTGCACGCAGCCCCGTCGTCCTCGCACGGTGTGGTCGGTGCCGCGGCAGGCAGTCGCGACGCGGACCTGTCCAGCACAGTGCACGACGACCTCAGGAGCCCGGCCCCCATGGCGTACCCCCTGCACCGCCCCAGCGAGCCCACCGGCGAGCGATCCGCGCGTTCCGCGGTCCCGGCGTCCCCGGACCTGCCCGCCCTCGAGAAGGACGTCCTGGCCTACTGGGAGGCGGACGGGACCTTCCGGGCGTCGATCGACCACCGCGACGCGGGCCCCGACGGATCCAACGAGTTCGTCTTCTACGACGGCCCGCCGTTCGCCAACGGCCTGCCGCACTACGGGCACCTGCTGACCGGGTACGCCAAGGACGTCGTCGGGCGCTACCAGACCCAGGCCGGCCGCCGCGTCGAGCGCCGCTTCGGGTGGGACACCCACGGCCTGCCCGCCGAGCTCGAGGCCGAGCGCGTGCTGGGCATCACGCAGAAGTCGCAGATCGACGAGATGGGCATCGCCGCGTTCAACGAGGCATGCCGCACCTCGGTGCTCAAGTACACCGACGAGTGGCAGGCCTACGTCACCCGCCAGGCGCGCTGGGTGGACTTCGACGACGACTACAAGACGCTCGACCTGACCTACATGGAGTCGGTGATCTGGGCGTTCAAGGAGCTGCACGACAAGGGCCTGGCCTACGAGGGCTACCGGGTGCTGCCGTACTGCTGGCGCGACGAGACGCCGCTGTCCAACCACGAGCTGCGCATGGACGACGACGTCTACCAGTCCCGCCAGGACCCGGCCCTCACCGTCGGAGTCCGCCTGGAGACCGGCGAGCTCGCCCTCATCTGGACGACGACGCCGTGGACGCTGCCGTCGAACCTCGCCGTCGCCGTCGGGCCGGACATCCCCTACGTCGTGGTGGCCCCGGGGGAGTCCAGCGCGTTGGCCGGCGAGCGGGTGCTGCTGGCCGAGTCCCGACTGGACTCCTACGCCCGCGAGCTCGGCGAGGACGCGACGGTGCTGGAGACCGTCCTCGGCTCGGCCCTGGTCGGCCGGGCGTACACCCCGCCGTTCCCGTACTTCGCCGACCCCGAGGGCAACCCGGCGGCCCACCACGTGCTGGCCGGCGACTTCGTCACCACCGAGGACGGCACCGGCCTGGTGCACCTCGCGCCGGCGTTCGGTGAGGACGACATGCTCGTCTGCGACGCCGCCGGCATCCGCCCGGTCGTGCCGGTCGACGCCCGCGGGCAGTTCACGACCGAGGTGCCGGACTACGCCGGCCTCCAGGTGTTCGACGCCAACCCCCGGGTGATCGCCGACCTCAAGGCCGGCAGCGGCCCGCTGGCCGCCACGGACCCGGGCCGGCGCGCCGTCGTCGTCCGGCACGAGACCTACCAGCACTCCTACCCGCACTGCTGGCGCTGCCGGAACCCGCTCATCTACCGGGCCGTGTCGAGCTGGTTCGTGCGGGTGACCCAGTTCCGGGACCGCATGGTGGAGCTGAACGACCAGATCACCTGGGTGCCGGACCACATCAGGGACGGCCAGTTCGGCAAGTGGCTCGCCGGTGCGCGGGACTGGTCCATCTCCCGCAACCGGTACTGGGGCACCCCCATCCCGGTGTGGGTCAGCGACGACCCCGCGTACCCGCGCACCGACGTCTACGGGTCCCTCGCGGACCTCGAGCGCGACTTCGGCCGCCCGGTCACCGACCTGCACCGCCCGTTCATCGACGAGCTCACCCGCCCGAACCCGGACGACCCGACGGGCCGCTCCACCATGCGCCGCATCCCGGACGTGCTGGACGTGTGGTTCGACTCCGGCTCGATGCCGTTCGCCCAGGTGCACTACCCGTTCGAGAACGCCGAGTGGTTCGAGCACCACTACCCGGGGGACTTCATCACCGAGTACATCGGGCAGACCCGCGGCTGGTTCTACACGCTGCACGTGCTGGCCACGGCTCTGTTCGACCGGCCCGCCTTCCGCACGTCGGTCTCGCACGGCATCGTGCTCGGCTCGGACGGCCGCAAGATGAGCAAGTCGCTGCGCAACTACCCCGACGTGTCCGAGGTGTTCGAGCGCGACGGCTCGGACGCGATGCGGTGGTTCCTCATGGCCTCGCCCATCCTGCGCGGCGGCAATCTCGTCGTCACCGAGGAGGGCATCCGCGAGAACGTCCGCCAGGTGCTGCTGCCGCTGTGGAGCACCTGGTACTTCTTCGCGCTCTACGCCGGCGCCGCGCACGACGGCGCGGGCCTGACCGCGCGCCGGGTCACGGACGACGACGTGGCGCAGCTCGGGACGATGGATCGCTACCTGCTCGCGCGGACCCGCGACCTCGTCGTCCGCGTGACGGCCGACCTGGACGCCTACGACGTCCCCGCCGCGTGCGAGGCCGTCCGTGAGCACCTCGACGTGCTCACCAACTGGTACGTGCGCACGTCGCGGCAGCGGTTCTGGGACGAGGACGCGCGCGCGTTCGACACCCTGTGGACCGCGCTGGAGGTGCTCACCCGGGTCATGGCGCCGCTCGCACCGCTGCTCAGCGAGGAGGTGTGGCGGGGACTGACCGGGGGCCGCAGCGTGCACCTGACCGACTGGCCGACGCCGCAGGAGCTGCCGGCCACCGGCGCCGGCGACGCGCTCGACGCCGACCGGCTGGTCGCGGCGATGGACCGGGTCCGTGACGTCTGCTCGGTCACCCTCGGGCTGCGCAAGGCGAACGGTCTGCGCGTCCGCCAGCCCCTGCGCACCCTGCGGGTCGCGCTGCCGGACGTCGACGACGCCCGCGGCTTCGCCGACCTGATCGCGGCAGAGGTCAACGTCAAGAGCGTCGAGTTCCACGGGCTCGACGACGCCGCCGCCGCCGGGCTCGGGGTGGACACGCGCCTGGCGGTCAACGCCCGCGCCGCCGGGCCGCGACTGGGCCGCCAGGTGCAGACGGTCATCCGCGCCGCGAAGGCCGGCGACTGGGAGACCGGCCCCGACGGTGCCGTCGTCGTCCGCACGCCCGACGGCCCGGTCCCGCTGGCCGACGGCGAGTACGAGCTGACCACCGTGGTGTCCGCCGGCGAGGGGGACGAGGTGGCCGCGGCGGTCCTGCCCGGCGGTGGCGTCGTCGTCCTGTCCACGGCGCTCGACGACGGGCTCGTCGCCGAGGGCCGCGCACGCGACGTCGTCCGTGCCGTCCAGGACGCCCGCAAGGCGGCCGGCCTCGACGTCAGCGACCGGGTGCGGCTGCGGATCGCGGTGCCGGCCGGGTGGCGCGACGCCGTCGAGGCGCACCGCGGGCTGATCGCGTCCGAGACGCTGGCCACCGCGCTCGCCGTCGACGACGTCGCCGGCGACGGCGTCACCGTGTCCGTCGAGCGGGACACCGTCGGGCAGGACCCCGTCGGGCAGGACGACGACCAGGAGAAGGGGACCGGGGCATGAGCGGCGCCGACCACGCACGCCGGCAGGCACGCACCGAGGCGGAGACCGCCGCGGCCGAGGTGTACGCCGGGATCCTCGAGCGCATGCCCGAGCACGACGTCCAGCCCTCGCTGGACCGGGTCCGGGCGGTGTGCGAGCTGCTGGGCGACCCGCAACGATCGTTCCGGACCGTGCACGTGACCGGCACGAACGGCAAGACGTCGACGTCACGCATGGTCGAGCGGCTCGTCCGCGAGCACGGCCTGCGCACCGGCCGGTTCACCAGCCCGCACCTGAGCGACGTGCGCGAGCGCATCGCGATCGACGGAGAGCCGATCAGCGCCGAGCGCTTCGTCGAGGTGTGGCAGGACGTCGCGCCCTACGTGCACATGGTGGACACCCGGTCGCTGGCCGAGGGTGGTCCGCGGCTGAGCTTCTTCGAGGTGCTCACGGTCATGGCGCTGGCCGCGTTCGCCGACACCCCGATCGACGTCGCCGTCATCGAGGTCGGGATGGGCGGCCGGTGGGACGCCACCAACGTCGTCGACGGCGAGGTCGCGGTGCTCACCCCGGTGGCCCACGACCACGAGCGCTGGCTCGGCTACGAGCTGACCGCGATCGCGGGCGAGAAGGCCGGGATCATCAAGGACGGGGCGACGGTCGTGATCGCCGACCAGGCCGAGGACGTCGACGGGGTCCTGCTCGCCGTCGCGGCGGAGCGCGGCGCCCGCGTCGTCCGGCAGGGCATCGACATCGAGGTCGCCGGCCGGCAGGTCGCCGTCGGCGGCCAGCTGCTGTCCCTGCGCGGGCTCGGCGGCCTGTACACCGAGGTGTTCGTGCCGCTGCACGGCGTGCACCAGGCGCAGAACGCGCTGCTCGCCCTGGTCGCCGTCGAGGCGCTGCTCAGCGGCGGCGGCGCGCTCGACGGGGACCTGGTCGGTGCCGCGTTCGCCGACGTCGACTCCCCGGGGCGTCTGGAGCTCGTCCGCACGAGCCCCACCGTGCTGGTCGACGCCGCGCACAACCCGGCCGGCATCGCCGCGCTGGTCACCGCGGTGGAGGAGTCGTTCGAGTTCACCCGGCTGGTCGGCGTGGTCGGCGTGCTCGACGACAAGGACGCCGAGAACGTCCTGGCCGGCCTGGAGCCGCTGCTCGCCGAGGTCGTGGTGACCCGCTCGTCGTCGCCGCGCGCGCAGGACCCCGAGGACCTCGCCGAGATCGCGATCGACGTCTTCGGCCAGGACCGGGTGCACGTCGCGGACCGGCTCGACGCGGCGATCGACGTCGCGGTGCAGCTCGCGGAGCGCGCGCAGGACATGGGGTCCGGTGTGCTCGTCACCGGCTCGATCACCCTCGTCGCCGACGCGCGGATCCTGCTCGGACGCGGCTGAGGGACGTGCCACGTGCGCCGGCCGGGCGGCGTCCTTGACGGCGCGCCCGGCCGACGCGAGGGTGGCAGACGACCGGACGCAGGTCCCGCGGCCGGCGCGCAGCTGACGCCCCCCGGCCGGCGTCCGCCGACGAGCGCACCGGCCGGTCGGCGAAGGGAACCCGCATGAAGAAGCTGATCAACGACCCCGCCCGCGTCGTCGACGAGTCGGTGGAGGGTTTCGGGTGGGCGCACGCCGACCTGGTCACCGTCCACCGCGACCCGCTCTACGTCGTGCGTGCGGACGGTCCGGTGCAGGGCAAGGTCGGGCTCGTGAGCGGCGGTGGCAGCGGTCACGAGCCGCTGCACGCCGGGTTCGTCGGCGCCGGGATGCTCGACGCCGCCGTCCCCGGGGCCATGTTCACCTCCCCGACGCCGGACGCGATCGCCCCGGCGACCCTCGCCGCCGACGGCGGCCGCGGTGTGCTGCACATCGTGAAGAACTACACCGGCGACGTGCTCAACTTCGAGACCGCCGCGGAGCTCGCCGAAGCCGACGACGTCGAGGTCCGCACCGTCGTGGTCAACGACGACGTCGCCGTCGAGGACTCGCTGTACACCGCGGGCCGTCGCGGCGTCGCCGGCACGCTGTGCGTGGAGAAGATCGCCGGTGCCGCCGCCGACCGCGGCGACGACCTCGCCGGCGTCGCCGCCGTGGCCGAGCGGGTCAACGCCAATGTGCGGTCCATGGGCGTCGCGCTCGCCGCGGGCACCGTGCCGCACGCCGGCGTCCCGAGCTTCGACCTCACCGAGAGCGAGATCGAGATCGGCATCGGCATCCACGGCGAGCCGGGGCGGCGCCGGGTGCCGATGGCGTCCGCCGACGAGATCACCGAGCAGCTCACGGGCCCCGTCCTGCAGGACCTCGGGCTCGGCGAGGGCGAGCAGGTCCTGCTGTTCGTCAACGGCATGGGCGGCACCCCGCTGTCGGAGCTGTACGTGGTGTACCGCCGCGCGCGGCAGCTGGTCGAGGCCGCGGGCGCCAGCGTGGCGCGGTCGCTGGTCGGCAGCTACGTGACCTCGCTGGAGATGCAGGGAGCCTCGGTCACGGTGCTGCGGCTCGACGAGGAGCTGACGGCCCTGTGGGACGCACCGGTGCGGACGGCCGCCCTGCGCTGGTGACCCGCCCATGGCCGGCCCGCAGCCGGCCCGCGACCGGCCCCGCCCGGGTCACGGTTCGGTAGCGACGGCCGCGGGGGCCGTGCCGCACCGGGTCGCCGTGGCAGGCTGCGGGGCGGGCAGTGCCTACCGGCCGCGGCAGGCACGCGTCGACGAGGGAGAAGAATGACACTCGACGTGGCATGGGCGTTGCGCTGGGTGCGGCGCTCGGCCGAGGTGGTGGCCGAGCACCGCATCGAGCTCATCGAGCTCGACCGTCAGATCGGCGACGGCGACCACGGGGAGAACCTGCACCGGGGGTACACCGCGGTGGTGGCACGCCTCGACGCGCTCGACGCACCCCCCGCCCAGGTCGGCGACGTCCTGAAGCTGGTGGCGACGACCCTCATGTCGACCGTGGGTGGAGCGGCCGGGCCGCTCTACGGCACCGCGTACCTGCGAGCGGCCAAGGTGACCGGCCTGGACGAGCTCGACGCAGGCGCCGTCGTGGCGATGCTCGAGGCCGGCCTCGAGGGCATCGTGGCCCGGGGCAAGGCGACCACCGGCGAGAAGACCATGGTCGACGCGTGGTCGCCCGCCGTCGCCGCCGCGGTCGCGGCCGCCGACCAGGGGGCCGAGCCCGGCGCGGTGCTCGACGCCGCTGCACAGGCGGCGTCGTCCGGGGCCGAGGCCACGATCCCGCTCGTCGCCACCAAGGGCCGGGCGAGCTATCTGGGCGAACGCAGCGCGGGCCACGCCGACCCCGGCGCCACGTCGACCGCCCTGCTGCTGCACGCCGCAGCCGACGCGGCGACGGGAACCGGTCCGGCATGACCACGGTGACCGTCGCCCTGGTGCTGGTCGCGCACTCGCGCGCGCTCGCGGAGGGCGTCGCGGAGCTCGCCGGGCAGATGGCGCCCGACGTCCCGGTGCTGCCGGCCGGTGGCACCGACGACGGCCGGCTCGGGACCGGTTTCGACCTCGTCACCCGGGCCATCGACGACGCGGTCGCCGACGGCCGGTCCGCCGTCGTCCTGACCGACCTCGGATCGGCCGTGCTGACCACCGAGAGCGTGCTGGAGCTGGCCGACCCCGACGTCGTGGCCCGGGTCATGGTGGTCGACGCGCCGTTCGTCGAGGGCGCGGTCGAGGCGGCGGTGGTCGCCCAGGGCGGGGCGGATCTCGACGCCGTGGCCGACGCCGCGCGCCGCGCGGGGTCGTCGTTCGGCGGGGAGCAGGGCGACGAGGGGTCGGCGGACTCCGACCTGGCGGCGGCGGGACGCCACGGGTTGGACGACGCCGCGGGAGCAGCGTCCGGCGAGGACGCGGACACCGCGGTGCCGTCCGCGGGCGGCGACGGTGCTGCGGGCGCCCACCCGGCGACGACCGACGGCTCGGTCCCGCACGTCGACGGCGGGCCGCCCGCGACGACGGCCCGGGGGACGGCCGTCCTGCGCAACCGGCTCGGCCTGCACGCCCGTCCGGCCGCGCAGCTCGCCCGCACGGCGAGCGGGTTCGAGTCGACGATCGCCGTCAACGGCGCCGACGCGCGCAGCGTGCTCTCACTCGTCGCGCTCGGGGCCGCCGGCGGCCAGCAGCTCGTGGTGACCGCGTGCGGGCCCGATGCCGCCCGTGCGGTCCGGGCGGTCGTCGGCGAGCTGGAGCAGGGATTCGGCGAGGCGTGAGCGCCGTGACCGGGGCCACCCGGATCCGGCTTTGACGCGGCGGCCGCGTCTGCGTAGAGTTCTTCTTCGCCGCCCGGCAGGGAGGAACGGACACCGAGGCTCTTCGTGAGCGGGTGGCTGGTCCCGGGGTGGCTCCCTGAAGT
>NZ_CANLTL010000014.1 GCF_947494015.1 uncultured Cellulomonas sp.
GATCTGGTCGACGGGCAGGTCGCGCAGCCAGTCCGCGGTCACGGTGTGCCAGACCAGCGGGTGGCCCTTGACGGTGATGCCGTGCTCGGTGAACCACTGGGCGGTGCGCAGCAGGCGGGTGGTGTCGGGCTTGCCGCGTTCGGGTTCGAACCCGCCCCAGTAGAACGGCAGGGTGGTGGTGTTGTAGAGGTCGAGGTACAGCTCCGCGAGCCGGTCGCCGAGCTCGGGGCCGGCTCCGCCGAACGGGCTGTCGGGTGCGGCGTGGCTCTCGCCGTTGGCGTAGCCGATGAAGTCGAAGCCGATGTTGCCGAACGCGAACGCGTGCCGGGTCTGCTCGACCACGACCTCGGTGTCGGCCAGCGGGGCGCCGTCGGCGCCGCGGACGGTCACCGTCGCCTCCGCGACACGATGCGCGAAGGTCGGGTCGGGCGACGGCGAACGGTGGGGCGAGGTCACGTGGGTCTCCTGGTGATCGGTGATCGGTGATCGGTGTGCGGTGGACGGATCGGGGGCGGGTCAGCGCGCCGGGGGTGTCCCGAGGACGAGTCGACCGTCCACCCGCCGCGGCAGGTCGGTGGCCTCGTCCCGCAGCTCCGCCGGCAGCAGCTCCGACGGCACGTCCTGGAAGCTGACCGGACGCAGCCAGCGACGGATCGAGGCGGCGCCGACCGACGTGTGCAGCGGGGCCGTCGTCGCGGGGTACGGGCCGCCGTGGTGCATCGCCCAGCTCACGGCCACGCCGGTGGGGTACCCGTTCCACACCACGCGCCCGGCCCGGGCGGTGAGGTGGGTGAGCAGCGGGGCCGCGAGCTCGTCGTCGTCGCCGGTCTGCACGGTCGCGGTCAGGGCCGGCCCGACGGCGGCCAGCGCGGCGAGCAGCTCGTCGGACGACGCGTAGCGCGCGACGACCAGCACCGGTCCGAAGCACTCCTCGAGCATCGGCTCGGTGACCTGCCCGGCGTCGGCCTCGAGCAGGACCGGTGCCACCGCGGCCGCCGCGGGGTCCACCGGTGGGCCGACGAGCACCCGGACGCCGGCTGCACCGCGCAGGGCGTCGACGCCGGACGCGAACCCCTCGCGCGTGCGGGCGTTGAGCATCACGGCGGCGGCGGTCTCGCGCACCCGGCCGGCCAGCGCGGCGACGACGGCGTCGCCGTCCGGCCCGGCCGGGACGAACGCGAGTCCGGGCTTCGTGCAGAACTGACC
The DNA here is from genome assembly GCF_947494015.1 of uncultured Cellulomonas sp. Taxonomy (GTDB): domain Bacteria; phylum Actinomycetota; class Actinomycetes; order Actinomycetales; family Cellulomonadaceae; genus Pengzhenrongella. The sequence continues at coordinate 1,207 of NZ_CANLTL010000014.1, forward strand.
CACACCGAGCGTGAACGACGCGGCCAGCCCCTCACCGATCGCGACCGCACGCTCCCGGGCGGCCGCGGGCGTGACCGTCAGCGCGTTGAGCGCGCCGAGCTCGCCGTAGAACGGGATCGGTCGGGGGCGCAGCGAGGCGCGGTCGTGCAGCGCCCGGCCACCGGCCACCGACCCGGTGAACCCGACTGCGTCGACGTGCGGGTCGTCCACGAGCGCCACGCCCGCGTCCCGGCCGAAGACCGCGTCGACCGTCGCCGCCGGGGCGCCGGCCGCCTCGGCGCCGCGCCGGAGCGCTGCCAGCTGACGGGCCGACGACGCCGGGTGGGACTCGTGCGCCTTGACGACGACCGGGCAGCCGGCCGCCAGCGCGGACGCCGTGTCCCCGCCGGACACCGAGAACGCGAACGGGAAGTTGCTCGCGCCGAACACGGCGACCGGCCCCAGCGGCCGGAGCATCCGGCGCAGGTCAGGGCGTGGACCCATCGGCGTCGCACCGGCGTGGTCGATCGTCACCTCGAGGTACCCGCCGTCGTCCAGCACGTCGGCGAAGAACCGCAGCTGGAACGTGGTGCGCGTGAGCTCCCCGCCGAGGCGGGGCGCACCCAGGGCGGTCTCCCGGTCGGTCAGGGCGACCAGCGTCTCCCGGTCCTCCTCGAGCGCGTCGGCCATCAGCCGGAGCATGCGCGCCCGGCCGGTGCGTCCCAGCGCCTCCAGCGCCGGTGCGGCGTCCGCCGCCGCGGCGCACACCCGAGCGACGTCGTCGCCGGTCGTCTCGGGTGCCACCACCTCGACCGTCTGGCCGGTGCGCGGGTCGATGCTCTCCACCACGGTCATCGCGGGGCCTCCTGGTCTGCGTGCACGATCAGTGCGAGTCACGGGGTACCGCGGAGCCGCGCGAGCCCCGCAGGAAGGACAGGTCGGCGCCCTGGTCGGCGCCCTCGACGAACTCCCGGTACAGCCAGACGTACCCGCTGTCCGACTCGCGCGCTGGCGGCTGCCACGCCGCCCGCCGCCGCTCGAGCTCGTCGTCGGGCACGTCGAGCGAGAGCGAGCGACCGGGCACGTCGAGGTCGATCCAGTCGCCGGTGCGCACCAGCGCGAGCGGCCCACCGAGCGCCGCCTCCGGGGTGACGTGCAGGATCACGGTGCCGAACGCCGTGCCGCTCATCCGGCCGTCGGAGATGCGGACCATGTCGGTGACGCCCGCCCGAAGCAGCTTGGTCGGCAGCGGGACGTTCGCGACCTCGGGCATGCCGGGGTACCCGCGTGGCCCGGCGCCCCGCACGACGATGACGTCGTCGGGGGACAGGTCGAGCGTGTCGGCCTGACGGTGGTACTCCTCGGGCGAGTCGAACACCACGGCCCGGCCGCGGTGCACCAGCAGGTGCGGCGAGGCGGCGGACTGCTTGATCACCGCTCCGCCGGGCGCCAGGTTGCCGCGGAGCACCGCGGTGCTGCCGGCCTGCTGCAGCGGGTCGGCGATGGTCCGGATCACCTCGCGGTTCCAGCACTGCGCACCGGCGACGTCCTTGCCGATGCCCTGGCCGCCGACGGTCAGGGCGTCGTCGTGCAGCAGCCCGGCGGCGGACAGCTCGCGCAGCACGACGGGCAGCCCACCCGCGTAGCAGAAGTCCTCCATGAGGAACCGGCCGCTGGGCATGAGGTCGACGATGGTCGGCACCACCTGCGCGAGCCGGTCGAAGTCCTCGAGCTCGAGCGGGACGCCGACCCGGCCCGCGATCGCGAGCAGGTGGATGATCGCGTTGGTGGAGCCACCGATCGCCGCGACGGTCCGGATCGCGTTCTCGAACGCCTCCCGGGTGAGGATCTGGCTCGGCCGCAGGTCCTCGTCGACCATCGCCACGATCCGCCGACCGGCCTCCTGCGCGAGCTCGAAGCGCCGGGCGTCCACCGCCGGCCAGCTCGCGGAGCCGGACAGCTGCATCCCGAGCGCCTCGGCGACGCTGGCCATGGTGGACGCGGTGCCCATGGTCATGCAGTGCCCCGCGGACCGTGCCATGCACCCCTCGGCGACGTGGCAGTCGGCCTGCGTCATGCGTCCCGCGGCGAGCTCGGACTCGAACTTCCACAGGTGCGTGCCCGACCCGATGTCGCCGCCGCGGAACTTGCCGGTGAGCTGCGGCCCGCCGGTCACCATGATCGCCGGCAGGTCCACGCTCGCCGCGCCCATGAGCAGGCCCGGGGTGGTCTTGTCGCACCCGCCCAGCAGCACCACGCCGTCCAGCGGGTTGGCCCGGATGAGCTCCTCGGCGGACATGGCGATGAGGTTGCGGTAGAGCATCGCGGTGGGCCGGATGAGGGTCTCGCCGGTGGACACCACCGGGAAGACGAGCGGGTACCCGCCGGCCTGCCACACCCCGCGCTTGACCGCCTCGGCCACCGCGTCGAGGTGGGCGTTGCACGGGGTCAGCTCGGACCACGTGGTGGCGATGCCGATGACCGGGCGCCCGTCGAACACCTCCGGACCCGTCCCCTGGGTGCGCAGCCACGAGCGGTACAGCATCCCGCTGCGCCCCTCGGCGCCGAACCACGCCTGGCTGCGCCGCGGCGGCCTGGTCGCCGCACGGTCGTGCGCCTCCTGCACCTCGTCACGCCCGGTCACGTCGCGCCCGGCCATCTCGTGCTCCGCCCTGTCAGATCCAGCCACCGTCCACCACCCATCGCTGAGCCGTGCACATCGCCGAGTCGTCCGCCGCCAGCCACAGCGCGAGGCGCGCGACGTCGGCGGGCTGGAGCCGCTGCGGCAGGCACTGGGAGCGCTCGATCTCGCGCTCGGCCTCCGGTGTGACCCAGTCCCGCAGCTGTCGGTCGGTCATCACCCATCCCGGCACGATGCAGTTGACGCGGATGCCGTCCGGTCCCAGGTCACGGGCCAGCGACCGGGTGAGCCCCTCGATCCCGGCCTTCGCGGTCGCGTAGCCGCTGCTCCGGGCGAACTTGGCGTGCCAGATGATCGACCCCAGGTTGATCACCGAGCCGCGTCCGGCGGCGGCCATGGCGGGGGCGACCGCCTGCGCGGCGAAGAACTGCGCCCGCAGGTTGACGGCCATCCGCTCGTCCCAGAACTGCACCGTGACGTCCTGGACGTCGTGCCGCTGGTCGTTCGCGGCGTTGTTGACCAGCACCTCGATCGGCCCCACCGCGTCGGCCGCGGTGCGCAGCGCGGTCTGCAGCGCGGCGACGTCACCGACGTCGCACCGCCCGAACCACGGTGCGCGGCCGGTCGCCCGCTCGACCTCGGTGGCCAGTGCGGTGCCCGCGGCGTCGTCGAGGTCGACGAACGCCACCCGGGCACCCTGGTGGGCGAACTGCGTGACGAGTTCGGCGCCGATCCCGGTCGCGCCGCCGGTGACCAGGACGGAGCGGTCGGCCAGACTGGGGTAGGTCGCGAACCCCGACGCGACGGTGCCGGCGCTCACGCGGCGACCCCCGGCTCGATGACGGCGCGACCGACGGCGCCCGCCGCGAGCGCGTCGTAGGCGTCGTTGATCGCGTCCAGCGGGTACGTCTCGCCCACCAGGGCGTCGAGGTCGAGGCGACCGGCGGCATAGAGCTCCAGCAACCGCGGCACCTGGGTGACCGTGTTGGACGACCCGTACAGGCTGCCGACCAGCCGCTTCTCGCGCTGGACGAGGTCGTTGATCGGGACCTCGACCGTGGCGCCGGCGCGGCCGAGACCGATGGCGACCGTCGTCCCGCCCGTGCGCAGCGACGCCATCGCCGCCGCCAGCGTCTCGGCCTTGCCGACGGCGTCGAACGCCCACTCCACGCCGTCCGGGACGATGTCCCGCACGGCGTCGTCGACGGCGACGTCGCCGCCGACCGTGACGGTGTGCGTGGCGCCGAGGCGACGCGCGAGGTCCAGCTTGTCCGGGGCGACGTCGGCCACGATGACGGGGTACGCGCCGACGAGGTCCGCGCCGATCACGGTGGACAGCCCGACCCCGCCGGCGCCCATGACCAGCACGCTGCGTCCCGCGCCGGCGCCCAGGACGTTCAGGACGGCGCCCACGCCCGTGACCACGGCGCAGCCCACGAGCGCCGCGACCCGCGGCGGCGTGCCCTGCGGGATCCGGATGACCGACTCCTCGGCCACGACGGCACGCTCGGCGAAGCACGACACCCCGAGGAAGTGGTGGACGGTCTCGCCGTCGGCCGACAGCCGGCTGGTGCCGTCGAGCAGCCCGCCGGTGCTCACCTGCTTCTTCGCCGACGTGCACAGCGCGGGACGCCCCGAGGAGCAGAACGCGCAGTGCCCGCAGCGCGGTCGCCACATGAGCACCACCGGGTCGCCCGGCGCGACGCGGGTGACGCCGGGGCCGACCCGCTCGACGACGCCGGCGCCCTCGTGGCCCAGCACGATGGGCAGCCGGGTGGGCAGGTCGCCGGTCATGTAGTGAAGGTCGCTGTGGCACACGCCGGCGGCCTGCACGCGGACCTCGACCTCGCCCGCGCGGGGCTCGGCGAGGTCGACGTCCTCGATGGTCATGGGCTGCCCGGGTTGCCGCAGGACGGCTGCCTTCACGGTCTGCTCCTCGGTGGGACGGTCCCGGCGTCGTCGCCGGGGGAGTTCGGGGATGGGGGACGGGTGGGACGGGTGGGACGGGTGACGGTGGAGCGGGTGACCGCGGCGGTCAGAGCCGGAAGACGCGCCGGGCGGTGCCCGCCAGGACCGCCGCCTGCTCGCCCTCGGTGAGGTCGTCGATCGCGGAGCGGAAGGCGCCGAGCACGTCGCCGTAGCCGCTGTACAGCCGCTCGACCGGCCAGTTCGAGCCGTACAGGCACCGGTCCGGGCCGAAGGTCTGGACCAGAGCCCGGATCCACGGTCGCCGGCCCTGCGGCGTCCAGTCGTGGTCGTGCACGCCGAGGCTGGAGATCTTGACCACGACGTTCGGCTCGGCGGCGAGCACCGCGAGCGCGGCGATCCACGTGCGCAGGTACTCAGGGGTGCGGGACTCGGGCATCCCGCTCTGGTCGACGCACAGGACGACGTCGGGCACCGCGCGGGCCAGGTCGACGGCGGCCGCGACGTGGTCGACACCGACCGTGTGGCAGAAGACGAGGTCGGTCCCCGCCAGGCGCGCGTAGCCGCGCCGGAAGGCGTCGTCGGACAGGATCGAGCCGTCGCGCATGTCACGCACGCCGCGCAGCCGGTCGTGCTCGCGGTGGCCGTCGAGCGCGGCCGCGGCGTCCGGCGCCGCGAGGTCGCAGCCCGCCACGATCGCCGTCGGCCAGCCGGTCGCCTCGCCCAGCCCCTGGAGCCACCGCGTCTCGGCGAGCGGGTCCGACGTCGCCGCGCTCATGTGCACGACCTGCGTGACGCCGTGCATCCGGGTCTCGGCGCGCAGCTCCGGCACCGAGTACCGCACCCCGCGCAGCCCGTCGAGGTCGCCCAGGGTCGCCTCCGCGCCGTCGCCGTCGAGCCACGCGTACTCGAGGTCGGTGCGTCGCCGGTCCCAGAGGTGGACGTGGGTGTCGACGACCGCGGGCGCGCCGCTCACACGTGCGGCTTGATGTTGAGGTTGACGCCGAGGCGGTCCTCGCTGTCCACGACCGTCCAGCTGCCCCCGGGGTAGAACCCCACCGTCCGCATCGCGTAGCCCATGGACTCGAGCTCGCCGACGACGGCGTCACGGGCGTCCCCGACCGCGAAGCCGATGTGGTGCACGCCCGGGCCGTGCGCCGTGAGGAACTCCCGGAAGGTCGAGGGGTTGTGGTCCGGCTCCTGCACCTCGAGCACGAACCCGCGCTCGGGGCACTCGATGACGGCGAGCTTGAGCTGGTACGCCGCGATCTCGCCGCGGTAGGTCTGGTCCGGGTCGGGCTCGGGGCCCATCACCCGTACCTCGGGGCGGTCGACGCCGAGCAGCTCGCACCAGTGGTCGAGCGCACGCTCGATGTCCTCGACGACGACGGCGATCTGGATCATCCCCGCGAGGGGGACTCGGTTCTGCACGGGTGGCTCTCTTCTGCTAGGGAGGAGGCGGGGGATGGCCTCGGGATCTCAGGTGCTCGGGTGCTGGTGCCGCGGGTGCCGGGGCGCCGGGGGCACCGGGGGCACCGGTGCTCGGGCGGGGTCAGACCTGGCTCATGCCGCCGTCGACGACGAGCTCGGTGCCGGCGACGAAGCTGCTCTCGGTCGAGGCCAGGAACAGCGCCGCGGCGGCGACCTCCGCGGGCGCGCCGATCCGGCCGAGCGGGACGGCCGCGGCGATGCGCCGCACCCCCTCCTCGCCGCCGACGAAGTCCGAGAAGCCGGCGGACATCGTCGGTCCCGGGCTGAGCGCGTTGACCCGGATCGCCCGCCCGCGCAGGTCGTTCGTCATCGTCCGGGCGAACGAGCGGACGGCCGCCTTGCTGGCGTTGTAGGTGGCGTGGTCGGGGTCGCCGTTGCTGCCCGAGATGGACGACACCAGCACGACGCGGGCGGCCTCGGCCAGCAGCGGCAGGGCCTTCTGCACGGTGAAGAAGGTGCCGCGGATGTTGAGGTCGGTCACGGCGTCGAACAGCTCGGGAGTCATCTGGGCCAGCGGCGCCTCGCCGCCCCCGCCGGCGTTCGCGACCAGCACGTCGACCGGCCGGCCGAGCCCTGCGACGGTGGCCATCAGCGTGTCGAGGTCGTCCAGGGACGCCGCGTCCCCCGGGACGCCGGTGACCCGCGGCCCCAGCGCGGCGACCGCTCCGTCGAGCACGTCCTTGCGTCGACCCGTGATCACCACGTCGGCGCCCTCGGCGACGAACCGCTCGGCGATCGCGTAGCCGATGCCCTGCGACCCGCCCGTCACGACGGCGAGTGCGCCCTCCAGCTGTCCCATGTCGTCCCTCTCGTCTCTGCGTGGTGTGTGGTGCGCGGTGCGTGGGATTCAGGCCTCGGTGGCCCAGGGCTCCTTGGCGACGCGGACCTCCTGGCGCGTCCGTGCGGACTCCTCGATCGCCAGTCCCAGCGCGTGGTCCTGGCACGCGGACGCGAGCGAGTAGGGGCCCTCGGCCTCGCCGCGCGCCCACGCGCCGGCGTCGACGAGGTGGTCGGCGACCGCGAGGTCGTCCTCGGACAGCCGGGTGCCGACCCAGGCGTTGCGCCACACGACGCGGCCGTCGAACGACGCGTGGACGACGTCGTTGCCCTCGAGGTTCATGTCGACGCCGGTGCGGCGGTACACGACGGGGGAGGTGACCGGGCCGTCCGGGGTGAGGCGGGTGACCTCGTCGTCGACGATCTCGCCGAGCGACCCGCGCACCACGATGCGACGGGCGCGCAGCGGGTTCCACCACTGGTTGTCCACGAAGTCGTACAGGCCCATGCGTCCGTCACCGAAGTCGAGGGTCGCGATGGTGGTCGTCCTCGGCTCGGGGCGGGCGTCCGGCCGCCAGCCGTCGAAGCTCATCGGGTCGGCCAGCGGCGCGGTGAAGGTCCGGGCGTCGACCACGGTCTCCTCGGTGTCGACGCCCAGGTAGCCGCGCATGAGCGAGACCGCGTGGTACAGGTGGGTCGAGGCGACCTCGACGCTCGTGGCGTCGCCGATGACGCCGTCGGCCACCACCGCGAGCCGCGCCGCGTGCCCGGGCATCCGGGTGTACTGCTCGGCGACCTGGACCATCCCGGAGGCGCCGACGTCGTGCCACAGCGACCGCAGGCCCTCGAGGTCGGGGGCGGGCGGGGTCTCGGCCAGCACCTTGGCGCCGGCGGCGACGAGCTCGCGGGTGACCACGGGCATCGCGGGCCACGACACCGCGGGGACGACGTACTCCGGACGCAGCGCGAGCGCCTCCTCGATGGTCCCCACCGCGCGGACGCCCCACGCGGTGCTCAGCCGCTCGGCCTCGCTCTGGCGGCGGGCGACGACGGCCAGCACCTGGAGCCGGTCCGGGGCGGCCTGGGCCAGCCGGAGGAAGAACTCGGAGCGCCAACCGCTGCCGATCACGACGAACTGCACAGGTCCCTGCACGGGGATGGTCCTCTCTGGGGGCACGCCGACGCCGCGGGGGCGGGACGGGTGTTCGGTGGTCCGACCGGGGTCGGGGGTGGTCACGTCAGGTGGTGGCCACGTCGGGCCGTGGTCACGTCGGGGCGCTCGTCACCTCGGTGCGGCGGTCACTTCAGGGCGCCGGCCGCCAGGCCCCGCTCGAAGTACTTCTGCAGCGACAGGTACGCGATGACCTCGGGCACGGCGGTGATGACGGCGGCCGCGAGGACGCCCGTCTGGTCGTTGGTGTACTGGCTCGTGAAGAACGACGGCAGCAGCGTGACGACCTGCCGGTCGGGGTCGTTGAGCATGAGCAGCGGCAGCAGGTAGGCGTTCCAGGCGTTGATGAGGGTGAGTACCACGATCGCCGCGGCGATCGGCCGGGTCAGCGGCAGGACGATGCGCCAGAACACCTGGAAGACCCCGGCGCCGTCGACCCGGCCGGCCTCCATCAGCTCGGACGGGATGCCGGCGAAGAAGCTGCGGGCGAGCAGCACGGTGAACGGCACCTGCAGCGCCGCGAGCGGCAGGATCACCGCGATGTGCTCGTTGTAGAGGTCGAACGTCGACGCGGTCACGAACAGCGGGGTGAGCAGGACCGCCTCGGGCATGGTCAGGGCCGCCAGCAGCAGCCAGAACCAGACCTCCCGGCCGGCGATCCGGAGCTTGGCGAACCCGAACGCCGCGAGCATCGTCACCACGTACACCAGCGCGATCGTCGAGACCGCGATGATCAGGCTGTTGCGGAAGTAGGTGCCCACGACGCCGGTCGCGAAGACCTTCTCGTAGTTGCCCCACCCGCGTCCGGCGAAGGAGCCGGACACCATGACCACCAGCGGGGCGAGGAAGGGCAGCGCGAGGACGATCGCCAGCAGGTGCAGCCCGAGGCGTTGACGGGTGGTGCGTGCTTCGAACATGGCTCAGACCCTCTCGGCGCGGCGGTTGCGGACACTCATGAGCACACCGCCGACGATCGCCAGCACCAGGAGCGCGACGGAGATCGCCGCCGCGTACCCGAAGTGCTTCTCCGCGACCATCACCTGGTAGATGTACGTGCCCAGGAACTCGGTGCCGTGGTTGGGCCCGCCCTTGGTGACCAGGTACGGGACGTCGAACGTCTTGAGCGCACCGATGAGGCCGAGCAGCGCGAGCGCGGCGGTGGTCCCGCGGACCATCGGCCACACGATCGAGCGCAGCGCCCGCAGGTTGCCGGCGCCGTCGATCCGTGCGGCCTCGAGGACCTCGGGGTCGATCTGGCTCATCGCGGCGTAGAAGAGGATGAACGTCAGGCCGGTCCACTGCCAGACCGTGACCACCATGACCACGCCCATCGCGGTCGTGGAGTCCGCGAGCCAGGGCTGGGAGACGGCATCCAGCCCGACGGCGTCGAGCAGCCGGTTGAGCTGCCCGTTCGCGTCGAAGATCTGCCGGAAGACGGGCGCCATGATGGCCGGGGCCAGGACGGTCGGGACGAAGACGACGACCTTGAACAGCGTCCCGAACCGGATCCGTGAGTGCATGAGCGCCGCGAACACGAAGCCGAGCACCGTCTGCACGGCGAAGGTGATGACGAAGAAGTACGCCGTGTGCCACAGCGCCTTCCAGAAGACCGGGTCGGCGACCATCTCGCGGTAGTTCTCGCCGCCGATCGGCTCCGACGGCGACAGGATGAAGCCGTTCCAGTCGAGCGTCGAGACGTACCCGGTGTACCCGATGGAGAAGTAGATCAGGCCGACGACCAGGACGACGGCCGGCAGGATCCACGGCAGGCCGGATGCCTGCCGGGGACCGCGGCGGCGCGCGACCGCTCTGTCGTCGGGCCGGCCGGACGACGGGGCCGAGCGACCCGGGGTCGGCCGTGCTGCTGCAGTGGTGCTCATCGTTGAGTCCCTCGCTGAGGTGGGGCCCGCCACGGCGCCGGAGGACCGGCGCCGCGGCGGGCGGGAGGTCACTCCTCGTCCTGCACGGCCTGCAGGGCGGCGAGCGCCTCGTCGATGGTCATGTCGTCGGAGGCGACGCCGATCAGGGCGTCCTCGAAGGCCGAGTTGAGGTCGGCGCTGACCGTGGCGAAGCGCGGCTGCGTGGCCTCGCCGGCCCGCTCGGTGTACTCCTGCAGGGGCTCGAGCTGGCGGGACGGGTCCACCAGGTCGATCTGGTCCCACTGCGGGGTGATCCCCTGCAGCGCCGGGATGTTGTTCAGCGTGTTGGCGACCGCCTGCTGACCGGCCTCGCTGGCGCCCAGCCACAGGGCGAACGTGGTCGCCGCCTCCGGCTGGTCGGTCTGCGCGCTGACCGCGAGGCCGTAGTCCGCGTCGCCGAACAGCGAGCCGGTGTTCCCGGTGCCGGCCAGGTCGGGGAACACGGCCGGGGTGATGGTGATCGGCTCGGGGCTCGCCACCCCGGCGGCCTCCATCGCGGCGATCATGCTGTCGCGGACCGCGTACTGGGTGTACCAGGTGCCCATCATGATCATGGCGTAGTCGCCGGACATGAAGGCGTTGTTGGCGTCGGGGTACTGCTGCAGGCCGATCGCGCCCTCCTGCATGATCCCCTCGTCGAACAGCGACTTCCAGATCTCCATCGCCTGGACGAATCGCTCGTCGGTCCAGGGGACCTCGCCCTCGGTCGCGTCCACGTACAGGCCCGGCTCGACGTTCTCCGCGATCGCCTCGAAGGTGTCCATGTCGAACGCGTGCTGCCCGGCGCCCTGGACGAAGCAGCCCTCACCGTTCTGCTCGAGGGTGGCGCAGACCTGCGTCCACTCCTCCATCGTGGTGGGCGCCTGGAGCCCGTACTGGTCGAAGATGTCCTGGTTGATCCACAGGCCGCCGGAGTAGACGGCCCCGGCGGACATGCCGACGAGCTTGCCGTCCACGGTGAGCGGGTCGACGCCGGCCGGGGCGAGCTGGTCCTTCCAGTCCTCCCCGAGCGCGTCCTCGACCGCGGGCGTCAGGTCGAGCGCGGCGGCACCGAACGTGTCGACGCCCCCGTTGGCGGACCCGGGCGCGACGTTGAACACGTCCGGGCCGTCGCTCGACGTGATCGCCGGGCCGAGCACCGAGTCGTAGCTGTCGATCGGCTTGGACACGAAGGTGACCTCGATGTCCGGGTACTCCTCGTTGAAGGCGGCGATCAGCTTCTCCGCGTTGACCGCGTCGGGGGTCCAGCCCCACCAGGTGAGGCTGCCCGAGTCCGCCCCGCCGGTCGGGGCGGCGGCCTCCTCCCCGCCGCTGCTGCAGGCCGTGAGGCCGAGCAGGGCGAGGGTCGAGACCGCGACCGCGGCCGTCCGCCGGGAGCGTCGTGTCGTCGTCGACGTCCGCATGAGGTGCTCCATTTCCGCCCGCACGCGGGCTGTGGCTGTCCTGTGGTTCACCCGTCGTCGGGCCTCGCACGTGAACCCGGCTCGGGCGCCGGTCCACGTCGTCTCGGTCGGGGCGGCACCGGGAACCACTGCGTCCCCGGCCCGGCCCCGTCTCGTCGCCCGCGTCTCCCGTCGTCACACCGACACCGGAAGAAACTACCGAAGCAACTTTCGTAGCAACTTTCAGCGGTTAACATAGGCGGGCCGTGGCGGGACGTCAACGGTCCGATGAGGTGAAGGAGTCCGATGGCCGGGCGCGGCGTGACGATCGCGGAGATCGCGACGGCGGCGGGCGTGTCGGTCCCGACCGTCTCCAAGGTCCTCAACGGCCGGCCGGGGGTCTCCGCGACCACGCGCGAGCAGGTCGAGCACCTGCTCGAGACGCACGGCTACGAGCGCCGCACACGACTGCGGCCGAGCAGCGGCCTGATCGACTTCGTCATCCGGGACCTGGACACGCAGTGGGCGACCGCGCTGCTGCGCGGGGCGCAGGCGGAGGCGGCGCGCCTGGGCCACGACCTGGTCGTGACGACGACGCACGGCAAGCCGGTCGGGACGCCGGACTGGGTGGAGCACCTGGCCGAGCGCGGGTCCGACGGCGTCGTCCTGGTCGTCTCCGAGCTGCTCGACGCCGGCCGGCAGGAGCTCGAGCGGCTGCGCACGCCCGTCGTGCTCGTCGACCCCGTGCGCAGCGGCTCGGAGTCCATCGCGACCGTCGTGGCGACGGACTGGGCCGGCGGCCGGGACGCCACCGACCACCTGCTGCAGCTGGGGCACCGCCGGATCGGGTTCATCACCGGTCCGCCCGAGCAGGAGTGCCACCGCGACCGGGTCGACGGGTACCGCGCGGCGCTGTCCCGGGCCGGGGTCGCCCTGGACCCCGCGCTCGTGCGGCACGGTGACTCCCTGGTCAGCGGCGGGGTCCGGCACGGGACGGACCTGCTCGCCCTGGCGGACCGCCCGACGGCGATCATCAGCGGCTCGGACGAGCAGGCGTACGGCGTGTACCAGGCGGCGCGCGCGGCCGGTCTGCGGGTCCCGGACGACCTGTCGGTGATCGGGTTCGACGACGTCGAGCTGTGCCAGTGGGTGTCCCCACAGCTCACCACGGTCCGCCAGCCCCTGGCGGACATGGCGCGGGAGGCCACCCGGATGGTCATCGAGCTGTCGCGCGACGGCGTGCGGCCGGCGTCGCGCCTCGAGCTCGCCACGAGCGTCGTGGTGCGGCAGTCGACCGCGCGGCCCCCGGCGGCGCGCGAGCCGGAGCGGGTCCCGCGGTCGCCCGCCACCGCCACCGCCACCGCCACCGCCGCCGTCGCCGAGGACGCCGGGCACGAAGGCTGACCGGCCGGCTGCCGGGGCCACGGCTCGCCACGCCCGCCCGCGGCGTCACGCGGTCGAATCCGCCGCACGTGCCTGGGACACTGGGGGCATGACCACCACCGACCAGCCCCTGCCCGACGACGCCACCGAGCCGTCGGACGCGCCCCTGGCGGGCGCCGCGGAGGTCGCCGGCGACGACGTCGCGCGCGAGCAGGCCCTGCGCGCCGGCCTGACCGAGTACGAGCTCGAGGACGACGACCTCGCCCTGCTCGACGGCGGGGACGACCTCGGCGACGACGACGCCCCGTCCGCGCCGCTGCCCGTGCTGGCCGTCGTCGGGCGGCCGAACGTCGGCAAGTCCACCCTGGTCAACCGCATCCTCGGGCGCCGCGAGGCCGTGGTCGAGGACAAGCCGGGCGTCACCCGCGACCGCGTGAGCTACCCCGCGGAGTGGGCCGGGCGCCGGTTCACCCTGGTCGACACCGGCGGCTGGGAGGTCGACGTCGCCGGCATCGAGGCGCGCGTCGCCGAGCAGGCCGAGGTCGCCATCTCGCTCGCCGACGCCGTGCTGTTCGTGGTCGACGCCACCGTCGGCCCGACGGCGACGGACGAGCGGGTCGTGCGGCTGCTGCGCAGGTCTGGCAAGCCGGTGGTGCTGTGCGCCAACAAGGTGGACGGACCGCGGGTCGAGGCCGACGCCACCGAGCTGTGGAGTCTCGGCCTCGGCGAGCCGCACCCCGTCTCGGCGCTGCACGGCCGCGGGACCGGCGACCTGCTCGACGCCGCCATGCAGGCCCTGCCGACGACGTCGGCGCACGGCGTGCCGATGCCCGAGGGCGGGCCACGCCGGGTGGCGCTGATCGGCCGGCCCAACGTCGGCAAGTCGTCCCTGCTGAACAAGCTGGCCGGCGCCGAGCGCGTCGTCGTCGACGCCACCGCCGGCACGACCCGCGACCCGGTCGACGAGCTCATCCAGCTCCGCGGCCGGCCGTGGTGGTTCGTCGACACCGCCGGCATCCGCCGTCGCGTGCACCAGACCAGCGGCGCAGACTTCTACGCCTCGCTGCGCACCCAGGCCGCGATCGAGAAGGCCGAGGTCGCCGTCGTGCTGGTGGACGCGAGCGTGAAGATGACCGAGCAGGACACCCGGGTCATCTCCCAGGTCGTCGACTCGGGGCGCGCCCTGGTGATCGCGTACAACAAGTGGGACCTCATGGACGAGGACCGCCGTCCGTTCCTGGAGCGCGAGATCGAGCAGGACCTGGTGCAGGTCCAGTGGGCGCCGCGGGTGAACATCTCCGCACGGACCGGCTGGCACGCCGACCGGCTGGTGCCGGCCCTCGAGCGGTCGCTGGCGTCCTGGGACACCCGGGTGCCGACCGGGCGGCTGAACGCGTTCCTCGGTGAGCTCGTCGCGGCGCACCCGCACCCGCTGCGCGGCGGCAAGCAGCCCCGGATCCTGTTCGCGACACAGGCCTCGACGCGGCCGCCGCGGTTCGTCATCTTCGCGTCGGGCTTCCTCGAGGCCGGGTACCGCCGGTTCATCGAGCGCCGGCTGCGCGAGACCTTCGGCTTCGAGGGCACCCCGATCGAGATCTCGGTGCGGGTGCGGGAGAAGCGGCGACGTTGAGCGGGGCGACCGCCGCGTCCCGGCGGGCTGGCGCGGAGCGTGGTCGCCTGCTGCGCTGGGGACTGCCGCGCGACCCCGACGCGTCCTCGCACCTGGCCGGCTTCCTGGTCTCGACCGTGGTCACCGTCCTGGCGGTCCGGGCCTTCCTCGCCGCGGCGGGCTACCCGCAGGTCGGCGGGGACGGCCTGCACATCGCGCACGTGCTGTGGGGCGGCCTGCTGATGGCGGTCGCGTTCGTGCTGCTGCTGTCCTTCGCCGGGCCGGTCGTGCGACCGCTGGGCTCGGTGGTCGGCGGGGTCGGCTTCGGCCTGTTCGTGGACGAGGTCGGCAAGTTCGTCACCGACGACAACGACTACTTCTACGAGCCGACCGCGGCGCTGATCTACGTGGTCGTCGTCGGCCTGGTGCTGCTCGGTGAGATGCTGCACGGCCGCCGCCCGCACCACCCCAGCGAGTACCTGGCCGGCGCCGCGGACCACGCGGTGTCCGGGCTGGTCGGCGGGTTCACCCGCCGGGCCCGGGCCGAGGCCCGTGACCTGCTGGAGCGGGGGAGCGCCGCCCGCGGCAGTGTGCAGGTGCGCGCGCTGCTGGACGTCGTCGAGGACGACCCGGACGAGATCGTCGACCCGATCGACGCCGTCGGCGGCGCGGTGGTCCGGGTGACGCACCGCCTGGTCCGGGCGAGGTGGGTGCCGTGGCTGACGGTCGCGGTGCTGACCCTCGCCGGCCTGGCGAGCGTGGGCCGTGGGGTGTGGTCGTGGTGGCAGGGCGCGGACGTGCCCTCCTGGATCGTCGCCGGGCTGGTCGCCAGCGGCGCCGCGTCGTTCCTCCTCGCCGTGCGGGGGCTGATGGTGGTCGGCGCCGACCGCCGGGCCGGCTACACGTCCTTCCGCCGGGCGGTGCTGCTCAGCCTGCTGGTCACCCAGGTGTTCCTGTTCCGCATCGAGCAGTGGGCGGCCACGGCCGGGCTGGCCGTCGACCTCGTGGTGCTGGGGCTCATCGCGGCGGAGCTGACCAGCATCGACGCCGAGCGGGGCGGGCGGGCGCCGGTCGACGGCGGGTCCCCGGACGGCGTGGCACGCGCGGGGCGGGCGGGCGACGGTGCGCCGGTGACCGGACCCGGGCGCGAGGTGCGGTAGAGTTCTGGCGGCTCGTGAACGAGCCGGCGGGCTGTAGCGCAGCTTGGTAGCGCACTTGACTGGGGGTCAAGGGGTCGCAGGTTCAAATCCTGTCAGCCCGACCGCAGGGCCTCGATCTGCTCACGCAGGTCGGGGCCCTTTTTCGTCGGCCACGCGCAGCCTCGGGGACGCCTCGCCGCGCGAGGAAAAGCCCCCGTGAAGTCCCCACCAGGCCGAAAAGGCTCCACCGGCGTCCCGAACGGCGTCGTGATCGGGGTGCAGGTACCGGACGGTCACGGCGGGGTCCTGGTGACCCGCGACTCGTTGCGGCGCGTACAGCGGGACGCCGCTGTCTGCCATCCACGTCAGCGCGGTGTGCCGCAGACCGTGCCGGACGAGGCCGGGGTAGCCAAGCCGGCTCACGAGCTCGTTCCACTTGGTCGCGTCACGCAGTGTCGCGGTGGTGATGACGCCGCCGCGCGGCCCCAGCGACAGCCGGTCACCGGGGGAGCGGTCGTGCACCAGGTGCACCAGCGTCGGCCGAAGGGGATCGATGATCGGCACGACGCGCGAGCGACGCCCCTTGGTCGACTTCGTCACCAGCCCGCCGCGGCGCGGGTACGTCTGCCGGCGGACGGCGATCTGGCCTGTGTCGAGATCGACGTCACCGACGGTGAGCCCTGAGGCCTCGCTGCCCGCAGTGCGGTGCAGGCCAGAAGCATGACCATGTCGCCCCGCGTTGGCACCGGTCAGGGCACGGTGGGCCCCGTCATCCCCTACCGCCGCGCGGCCGCGTCGATCCCGTTGAGCAGCAGGTCCAGGCCGACCTCGAAGGATGCCCCGAAGGCGTACCCAGGCTTCAGCACGTGCTGGGTCGTGAAGTCGACGAGGTTCGGGTACTGGCCGGCGGGGAAGGCCTGCGCCATCTGGTCGGCCATGTCGACCATCTCGGCCCCGCCGGCGGACGGGAGGGCTGCCTCCTGGAGCGCGAAGCCGTAGACGAACGCGTCCAGGAGTGCGTACGCGTGCGCGGTCAGCTCCCACGAGAGGCCGCCCCGTCGGAGGCACCCGAGGACGGCATCGTGATGGTGCAGCGTCGCCGGCCCTGGGGACCTGCGGGACTCCAGCAAGGGGGTTGCCCACGGGTGGCGCCGCAGCACCTCGCGCGCCGAGGCGCACCGGTGCCGCATCCCGTCCTTCCACGGCTGGTCCGGCGGCGGGTCGTCGAACTCGCTGAACACGAGGTCGACGACGCCGTCCAGGATCGCCTCCTTGCCGGCCACGTGGTGGTAGAGGGCCATCGGCTTGACGTCGAGCTCGGTCGCGAGGCGGCGGATCGTCAGCGCCTCGATCCCAATCCGGTCGGCGAGCGCGACCGCCGCCTCGAGGACCCGGGCGCGGGTCAGTGGCGCCCGTGCCGCGTCCCTGGCGTTGGTCGTGGTCATCGCTCTCCGCTCCGTGGCCGGGCATTGACCACTGTACTTAGTACGTCTAGGGTCGACGCTATCACCTGTACTAAGTACGAATCGCACACCCGGAGGCTTGAGATGGTCACAGCACACCCGTCGGGTCCGGCAGAACCCGTCCCCACCCCCACGCCGGTGCCCACCCGCATGCGAGCGGTGACCCAGGACCGGTACGGCGACGCGGACGCGCTGAGCATCAGCGACGAGCCGACTCCGACGGCCGGCCCGGGCGAGGTGCTGCTCGAGGTCAACACAGCCGGCGTCGACCGGGGCGTCTGGCACCTGATGACCGGTCTGCCCTACCTCACCCGCCTGCTGGGCTACGGCCTGCGCCGGCCCGCGCAGCGGGTGCCGGGCATGGACGTGGCCGGGCGCGTGGTCGCGATCGGCCAGGGAGTCACCGACCTGGCGGTGGGCGACGAGGTCTTCGGGATCGGCATCGGCACGTTCGCCGAGTACGCCCGCGCTCGGGTGGACAAGCTGGTCCGCAAGCCCGCCGGTCTGTCGTTCGACCAGGCGGCCGTGGTAGCCATTTCCGGGCTCACCGCCCACCAGGGGCTGCACAAGGCGGGCCAGGTCCGGGCGGGGCAGTCGGTACTCGTGCTTGGCGCCTCCGGCGGTGTCGGCAGCCACGTCGTGCAGCTCGCCCGGGCGGCGGGTGCTGAAGTCACCGGCGTCGCCAGCGGGGCAAAAGGCGACCTCGTGCGCGCGCTCGGAGCCCACCGGGTCCTGGACTACACCACAACCGACCCCACCGACGGCTCCGCCCGGTACGACCTCATCATCGACACCGGTGGCCGGACCCCCGTGCGACGACTCCGCCGGGCACTGACCAGTACCGGAACGCTCGTCATCGTCGGCGGAGAAGGCGGAGGCAGATTCACCGGCGGCTTCGGGCGCCAGCTGCGTGCCCTGGCGCTCTCGCCGTTCGTCAGCCAGCGCCTCACCTCGGTGATGTCGAAGGAGCACCGCGACGGCCTCGAGCCGCTAGTCGCCGCCATCGAGGCGGGCGAGCTGACCCCGGCCGTCGGGCGCTGCTACGCGCTCGACCAGGTCCCGCAGGCCATCCGCGACCTCGCCGACGGCCGCGCTCGCGGCAAGTCCGTCATCCGCGTCCGAGCGGCGGGCTGAGCAGCCTGCCCCGCGCCGGACTCCCGAACAGCTCCCACGCCCGACCGACCCTCGAAGGACCCGCCATGCCGCTCACCGACCTCTCACCCCGTGAGGCCGCCCGCCTCGCCGGCCTCGGATACGCCGCGATCTTCATCTTGGCGATCTTTGCGAACTTCGCCGTGCGTACCCGCCTGGTCGACCTCGAGGACCCCGCCGCCACGCTCGACAACATCGCGGCCTCCGAGGGCCTGTTCCGCGTCGCGCTCGCAGCGTTCGTCGTGGTCTTCGCCCTCGACGTGCTGATCGCCTGGGCGCTGTACGTGCTGTTCCGGCCCGCCGGGCCGCGGCGGTCGCTGCTCGCCGCGTGGCTGCGGCTCACGTACACGGTGTTCCTCGGCGTCGCTGCCGTCTTCGTGTTCCTCGCGCTGCAGTTGGCCACGGGCGCGCCGTACGTGGACGGTGTCGACCCCGGCCTGCTCGCGTCCCTCGCCGCGCTGTCTCTGGACGCGTTCAACTACACCTGGCTCGTCGGTCTGGTCGCCTTCGGGCTGCACCTGATCGTGATCGGCCGGATGATTCTCAGCTCACGGGTCGCGCCTCGCGCGCTCGGCGGCGTGCTCGCGCTGGCCGGCACCGCCTACATCGTGGACACACTCGCGCAGACCCTGCTGCCCGACTACGCGTCCTGGGCCGACCTCTTCCTCGCCGTCGTCGCCGTCCCGTCGGTGCTCGGCGAGCTCGGCTTCACGATCTGGCTGCTCGCGAGCGGGCGGACCCGGTCGAGCGAGGCGGCCCACGAGGGTGCGGGAGCGCGGCCCATCGCGCGCGCCGCGCTCGCCGGCGCTCCGGCGTCTGAAGGCTGATCCATCGTGCGACAGCTTCTGGCAATCCTTGCTCTGGGTCTGGCCTTCGTCGCGCCGGGAAGCGGCTCCGACGGATCGATCGAGGACGTGATCGACCACGAGTTGCCTGCGTCGGGCGTGCCCGGCCTGGCGTACGCCGTGGTGGCCGACGGCGAGATCACCTCGGAGGGCGCGCGCGGCGTCGTCAGCATCGGAGGTGACACCGAGGTCACCCCAAGCACGCAGTTCGTGATCGGCTCGATTTCCAAGAGCTTCACCGCGCTGGCAGTCATGCAGCTGGTCGAGGCGGGCGAGGTGGACCTCGATGGCGAGATCGCGCGGTACCTCGACGTCCTCTCGGGCAAGCCCGCCGGGCCCGTGACGATCCGGCAGCTGCTCAGCCACACCAGTGGCTACTCCACCCTGCAGGGCAACAGCGGTGCCGCTGCCGGTGACACGGGCGCGACGGGCGCGCTCGAGCGCGCGGTCGATGCCCGTGCCGACGTGACCCCTGCGTACGCACCCGGCGCGCGGTGGGAGTACTCGAACCTCAACTACCAGACCCTCGGCCGGTTGATCGAGGTCGTGAGCGGGCAGTCGTTCCAGGCCTACCTCACGGCGACCGTTCTCGAACCGGTAGGGATGGCGAACACCGTCGTCGCGGACGGGCAGGTCCACGGCTCGATGGCGACCGGCCACGCACCGTGGTTCACCACCAGTCGAGCGCTCGCCGAGACCCCACCCGACGTCGCCACGGCACCGCAGGGAGGGATCATCTCGACCGCCGGCGACCTGGCTCGATACCTGGCGATGATGATGAACGGCGAGGACGACGTGCTCAGCGCCGCCGGCAAGGCGCAGATGATGCGCCCGGCCAGCGCGGTGTCGCCCGGGTACGGCTTTGGCTGGTACCTGGACCGAGCCAGCGGGGGTGTGTGGCACACCGGGCTGACTCCCGGGTTCGAGTCGCTGGCGTGGATGCTGCCCGCCCAGCAGAGGGGTGCGGTCGTACTTGTCAACGGCGTGGGAGGCATCGGCTTCGGGGAGACGACCCAGCTGCGCACCGCCGTCGCCGCGAGCGGGCTCGGTGTCGACTACGCCGGCGAGGGCTCTCGGCTACCCCAGAAGGCCTTGGTCGTCGGCCTCGTGCTGCTGCCGATCGTCTACCTGCTCGCCATGATCTGGGCGTGGCGGCACCGCGCCGCGATCCGCGCAAAGTCGGGCGTCGCGGGCCGCTTCAGCCTGTGGTTCCCACTGCTCACCACGTCGGCCGCCGCGGCGATTCTCCTCGTTCTGGTGCCACGTCTGTTCGGCTCACCACTGCCCCACCTCAGCCTTTTCGTGCCCGACTTCGTCCTGGCGCTGGTCGCGACCGCAGTCATGGGCGTGCTGTGGGCCGTGTTCCGGCTCATGGTGGCCTACACCGGTCGGAGCATGGTGGAGCGCCAGACCTGACTTGCACAGGCTCAGTGCCCCGGTGCGTTGGTCAGGGCCCGGTCGAGGACGGCGCGGGCGTCGGGGGCGATCAGGGGCTACGCGGTGAGGGTGTGAACGCCGAGCGCCATTGTCACGGTGCGCAGCTGCCGCAGGATCCGGACGAGCTTCTCGACCGCCGGGACGTCAAGCAGCGGTTGGTGCGACACGGAAGCGAGTCGGCTCGGGTCCATTCCATCGTCCCCTTCGAAGAATCACCGCGAGGAACCTTCGACGTTCGGCCCCGACTGGCTGATGTGCCAACAAAGGACACGTTCGACCCGTGGCTCGAGACGGTGGGGCATCTCATCGCTGAGGCCCGCGCTGCGGCGACAGACAGAGGTCAGCCGGCTCCGATATGGCGCCTCTACCCTGACGGGACGGTCCTACTTGAATGCGCCCGTCAAGAGCACGTGCGTGCGATGCTCGGTGAGCTTCCCGCTGCGCTGACGCGCGCTCACGAACATCTGATACACCTCAGAGCCGAGGCGGCGCAATCGGCCCATGCTGACGCCATGGCCGTCCGTGCGTATCAGGATTTGCTCGACCCAATACGGAACGAGTTGCCATCCTGGCTGGTTTCCGTTCGACTCGACCCCAAAGGAGACTTCCGCGGACCTCGCCTACTCGCACGCCTCTCACGCGAAGTGGGAGCCTTACGTTTTCCGCATCCGCAGGCTCCCGACAGTCAAACGGCGAGTGTTCATGAGTTGATTCGTAGACAGCCGACTGTGCAGCAGTGCTACTGGGATCGCGAAGGTGCGACCGGGATTGAGCCTCCGCTCGAGCCGCCTGACCTACTGGCAATGCTCACTTCCGTCGACACGGCAGTGCAGGAGGCGATGGCTGCCGCCCGGGCTGAGCAGGATCGGCGCACGACCATCACCCGAGGCCCGAAGCAAGAGATCGCCCGACTGCTCGATCTCCGACTGCCGGGCACGGAGTCCGGAAGAGAATCCATTTTCATGCACGCTGTGGCGTGCGCACGACCGCAGAGAGGGTCTCCAATGGCTGGACGCCTGGTTCTTCGCCCGTCCCTTGCGGAGTGCGGAATGTCGCCGAGCGCGTTTTTACAGCCTCGCGCTTCCATGGCTCGCCGATCACGTCACCTACGCCGCCGGCCCTTCGCCGAGCATCCGCACGACTACGGTCCGCCTCAAGGGCGCCTACGGCGTCGCTGCGCGATGACCTGCGGTCACCCTCGACCCGGACCTCCGTCGCGCTCTTGTGCTCCGCTTCGGGTCGGTGGCTCAGCCTGGCCACAGCTGTCACCGAGTTGAGTCCCCGAAAAGTCCCCACCGGGGCGCACGCCATGGACGCGAGTCGCACCGGCGGGCGGGCCTGACACAGGACCGCGAACGGGCGGGGGAGACGTCGCCGATCTGGGGGTCAAGGGCTCGCAGGTTCAGATCCTGTCAGCCCGACCGATGAAGGAGCAGGTCAGAGGCCGTTCCGCCCACTCGGCGGGGCGGCCTCTGAGGTGTCCCGGGGCCGGCGAGCGGGGCCGCGCCGACACTGAACGGAACACTGGGCCGCGGTCGTGCTCGACGGCTTTCGTGCGCGGCTGCTCGACGAGTCGACGTCGGCCCTGGTGGCCGGGCTGGTCGGCGCGTAGCGTCCGAGCATGGAGCGCCTCGACCCGACGGTGACGAATCCGGATGCGTACTCGGTCGTCTTCGAGAACGACCGGGTCCGGGTGCTCGAGTACCACGATGCGCCGGGGCACCGGACGACGCCCCATGCACACCCCGACAGCGTCATGGTGACCCTGAGCTCGTTTCGCCGGCGCCTCGGGTCGGGGACGCACGAGGTGGAGGTCGAGCTCCCGAGTGGTGTGGCTCGCTGGATCGGGGCGCAGCAGCACTACGGGGAGAACATCGGCGACACGGAGACTCACTGCCTGTTCGTCGAGCTGAAGGACGTCGGAGGGACGCGCGACGGACAGCTCGGCCCTGCGGAGCACTAGCCCGCGCTCCGTGCACCGGGTGGTGGCGTCTGGCGGACGCCGTGCACCCGTTCCGTCATCGCCGGGGACGCCGGTGGCTGCGAGGGCATCTGTTCGACCGACGGCCGCCGACGCCGCGCGATCTCGACCGCGTCGTCGACATGTGGGACTCCACGCCGCGCTCGATCACCGCCTCGTTCTCCCCGTCGCTCCTGGAGATGATTGCGTCGCAGCGCTCCAGCGGGTGTCCGAGGTGCCGTGCCTCGTGCTCACCGGGAGCCACGACGACACGATCCGCGAGCGGCCACAGCGCACGCATCGCCGCGGCCCGGGGTGACAGTGCCCGTCTGGCCCGCGTGCCGGGCGCGCACATGGTGCACCTGACCCATCCCGAGGTCGTCAGCGCGCAGATCGCCACCTGGTCAGGCGCGCGCGGGTCCAGCCGGTCGGCATCGAGGCGTGAGCCGGGTCGGCCGCGCACCGCACTGCCGGCCGGGAGGCGGTGGACGTCCGGCGTCGACTGTCACCGTCGACGCGCACGACCGCGGCGCGGCAACGCGCTCACGCCAGGGGGTAGGCCACGTACGCCAGCCGTCGGCCGTCCGGAGCCCAGCTCGCCACGTTGAGGGTCCCCTGGCCGCCGAAGAGCCGCACGAGCTCGCGGACCGTGCCGTCCGCCTCGAGCAGACGGATCGACACGTCGAGGTCGGCGGGGTGGCCGAGGGTCCCGGGCGGGAAGCTGATGTAGGCGACGCGCTCGCCGTCGGGGGAGACGTGCGGGAACCAGTTGACCCGCTCGTCGTGCGTGAGCTGCTCGATCGTGGCGCCGTCGGTGGTGATCCGGAACAGCTGGGCGTGGCCGGGCTCGGTCGAGGCGCGCTCGGAGTTGAAGTAGATCCACCGGCCGTCGGGGCTGTACTCCGAGCCGTCGTCGGCGAACTCGTCATCGGTGAGCTGCACGTCGGCGCCTCCCGTGCTGGGCACCGTCCACACGTTGGTGGTCGCGCCGCCGTCCGGGTTCTCGACCAGGCCGATGTAGGCGAGCGTCCCGCCGTCGGGGGAGACGCCGTGCAGGTAGTGGTGGAAGCCGGGACCCCGGTCGTTGGACACGCGGACCGGTTCGCCCCCGCTCATCGGCACCGCGTAGAGGTGGCCGTCGTCCGCGGAGACGTACACCGTCCCGCCGTCGGGGCTCAGCACGTGGTCGTTGTTGATGGCGGGGACGTCACCGAGTGGGACGGGCTCGAGGTCGCCGCCGCCGGCGGGCAGCCGGAACAGCAGCCCGTCGCCGTTGACGACCAGCGACCGCCCGTCCGGCGTCCAGTTGGGCGCCTCGAACAGCAGGGTGGACGACTCGTGGACGATCCGGTCGTCGCCGGTGACGACGTCGACGACGTGGAGCTCGGCTCGCTGACCGGTGCGCAGCGTGCGTGGTGGCATGGGACTACTCCTGCTCGGTGGTGGGTGCGAGGGGGGTGGCGGGGGATGCGGCGTCGGCCAGGCTGCCCCCGAGGAACGACGCGAACCACCGTCCACTGCGCTTGACGGTGCGCTGCTGGGTGTCGTAGTCGACGTGGACGAGGCCGAACCGCCGGGAGTAGCCCCAGGCCCACTCGAAGTTGTCCATCAGGCTCCAGGCGAAGTAGCCACGCAGCGGCAGCCCCTGCTGCAGCGCCGCGGAGCAGGCCAGGACGTGCTGCTCGAGGTAGCGGCGCCGGTCCTCGTCCTCCACCGCGCCGTCGACGACGACGTCGGGGTACGCCGAGCCGTTCTCGGTGATGTACAGCGGCAGGTCCGGCCGGAGGGCGTGCGCCATCTGGAGCACGTCGACCATGCCCTCGGGGTGGATGGGCCAGCCCATGAACGTGCGCGGCGCACCGGTGTCCACCATCTGCACCGTCTCGCTGCCGGGGTAGGCCGGACCCGCCGGGCCGCCCAGGACGGTCGCGCCCAGCGGCGGGTCGGCGACCACATGACGGCTGTAGTAGTTGATGCCGAGGAAGTCCAGGGGAGCGGCGATCACGGCGGTGTCCGCGGAGACCTCCTCGAACCACCGGGTCTGGCCGAGGTCCGCCAGGACGTCCTGCGGGTACGCGCCGGTCAGCACGGGCTCGAGGAAGAAGCGGTTGCTCAGCCCGTCGATGCGCCGGGCCGCATCCAGGTCGGCCGGGCTCTGGCTCGCCGGCTGCACCGAGTACAGGTTGAGGGTCAGGCCGACCGTCGCCCGCGGGCGTGCCGCCCGCAGTGCCTGCACGCCCAGGCCGTGGCCGAGCAGGAGGTGGTGGGCCGCCTGGGCCGACCGGGCCCCGACCTGGCGGCCGGGGGCATGGACACCGGAGCCGTACCCGAGGAACGACGAGCACCAGGGCTCGTTCAGCGTGATCCAGTGGTCGACGACGTCGCCCAGACCGTCCGCGACGAGGCCGGCGTACTCGCCGAACCGCTGCGCGGTGTCCCGCTCCAGCCAGCCGTCACGGTCCTCCAGCGACTGCGGGAGGTCCCAGTGGTAGAGCGTGGCCCACGGCGTGATCCCGTGCGCCAGCAGGGTCTCGCTCAGCTCCCGGTAGAACGCCATCCCCGCGGCGTTCGTCGGTCCGGTGCCGTCGGGTTGGATGCGCGGCCAGGCCACGGAGAACCGGTACGCGGTCACCCCGAGGTCGGCCATCAGGGCCACGTCGTCGCGGAACCGCCGGTAGTGGTCGTCCGCCGGCTCTCCGGTGGCGCCGTCGGCGATCGCCCCGGGCACCCGCGCGAACGCGTCCCAGATGCTCGGCCCGCGTCCGTCGGCGTCGGTGGCGCCCTCGATCTGGAACGAGGCGGTGGCGGTGCCCCAGACGAACTCGGGCGGGAAGTGGCTGCGGTGGGCGGTCACAGGCGGACGCCTCCTCGGGGTGGTGGTGGGTGAGCGGGGTGACCGGCTCGGTCAGGGGTGCGGCTTGATGTTGAGGTTCACGCCGAGCCGGTCCTCGGAGTCGACGACCGTCCAGCTGCCGTCGTCGTACCTCCCGACCGTGCGCATCGCGTAGCCCAGCTCCTCGAGCTCGCCGATCACGGCGTCGCGCGCGTCGCCGACCTGGAACCCGATGTGGTGCACACCGTTGCCGTGCCGGTCCAGGAACTCCCGGAACGTCGACGGGTTCTCGTCGGGCTCGTGCAGCTCGACGACGAAGCCGCGCTCGGGGCACTCGATGACGGCGAACTTCAGGCCGTAGGCGGCGGTCTCGCCCCGGTACGTCTCCTGCGGGTTCGGCGTCGGTCCGGTGACCCGGACGTCGGGACGCGGGGCGCCGAGGAGCTCGCACCAGGCGTCGATCGCCTGCTCGAGGTCGTCGACGACGACCGCGACCTGGATGAATCCGGTGAGCGGGACGGGGGTGCGCATGGGGCTGCCTCTCGGACGGTCGGGGTGCCCGCGCTGAGGCGGGCAGGACTGTGCGGCTCGGCGCGGCGCGCCCAGCCCGGTGGGGCGTCGGGTCAGGAAGCAGGCTCGGCGTCGAGCCAGTTGTCGGGGGAGGGCACCAGGTCCTCGAGCCTGTCCCAGAACTCGGAGGGCAGCTCGACGGTCGCGGCCGCGACCGTCGACGCCAGCCGGTGGGCCTTGCTGATGCCGATGACCGTCGAGCTGAAGCGTGGATCGCGGGTGGAGAACCGGATGGCGGCCGTGGCGAGGTCGGTGCCCCACTCGCGACACACGACCCGCATCGCGTCGATCGCGGCGAGGGTCGCCGGTGACGCCGGGCGGTAGCCGTAGGTGCGGCTGGTCCCGCTCGGATCGGCGAGGATCCCGCCGCCGAGCACGGCGGCGTTGACGATGCCCAGGCCGAGCTCCGCCGCGCGGGCGATCAGGTCTCCGGCGCTGCGGTCGACGAGCGTCCACCGGTTGTGCACCAGGAGCACCTCGAACACGCCGAGCTCGAGGTAGCGAGCCATCTGGTGCACGTCGCCCCCCGCGAGACCGATGTGCCCGACGTCGCCCCGGGCACGGGCCTCGACCAGCGCGTCGACCGCTCCGCCGGGAGCCGTCATCCGGTCGAAGTCGTGGAACTCCGGGTCGTGCAGGTGCACGACCGGCAGCGGCGCGAGACCGAGCCGGTCGGCGCTCTCGGCCAGCGATCGCCGCACCCGCTCCCCGCTGTAGTCGCCGTCGCGGGGGTCCACCTTGGTGATCACGACGACGTCGTCGGGCAGCCCGCCGTACTGCGCGATCGCGCGCCCGATGCGCTCCTCGCTCCGACCCCCGGAGTAGCCGTTGGCCGTGTCGATCGTGCGGATGTCGCTGTCCAGCACCGCGCGGACCAGGTCGACCGCGTCGCGCTCGGCGACGGCGTAGCCGAAGTTCTCCGGCATGCTGCCCAGCGGGGCGCCGCCCAGGGTGACCGGACTGACGCGCACCCCGGTCGAGCCCAGCGTGTTCATCGCCCACCGGCCGGTCATCGGCCGGTCACCGCGTGCACGAGGCCGTCGGGGTCGCTGATGAGCTCGGTCTCGAAGGCCGACCCGACGGGCTGCGCCCCCTCGGGCGCGTGCCCGTCCAGCTCGACGGCGACGAAGCCGGGGGCGGACAGCTGCGGTGTGCGGGACACCTTCTCGGCCCGGTCGAACGTGAAGATCTCCAGCGAGCTGTCGCCGTCGCGCAGGAAGGTGATCTCGAAGCCGCGGTCATCGCCCGGTTGGTGGATGCCGGCCATGGTGCGGTACCCGAGTCGGGCGAAGTAGTCCTGCGTCACGGCCAGGTCGGCCACGGTCTCACCGACGTGGTCGAAGCGCGGGCGCTCCGGAGTCCCGAGCGCCCAGTCCCGCTCGACGAGGCCGCGGTCGTGAACCTCGTGGTACCGCAGCGGGCCCTCGACCAGCTCCACCATGGTGCCGTCAGGATCGAGGACGAAAGTCAGCCGGACCTCGCCCTCGGCGTCCAGCGGCTCCAGGTGGAACGGCACGCCGGCCGCACGCAGCCGCGCTGCGCGCACGTCGAGGTCCGCGACCTTGAAGCCGATGTGCCGGAATCCCCGCTGCAGGTCGTCGGGCACGAAGGTCGACGGCTCGGCGCCGGCTGCCGGGTCGAGGCGCGCGATCCGCAGCCGGGCCGTGACAGCGTCCAGGACGGCGCCGTCGTCGGTGACCTCCACCGGCTCGAGGCCGAGATGGGTGACGTAGAAGGCCGCGGAGCGCCGGACGTCGGCGGCGTGCAGGAGGACAGAGCGGATGGCCACGGACTGTGGTCCCTTCTGGGTCGTGGATCAGCGCGTCGTCGCGGCGGATCCGGCGTAACTATAGTATCTAATGTTAGAAAGTTGCTCGGGCGAGACGCCGCCCGCCGGTTCCTCCGTCTACGGCGACGCGAGAGCCATCGGCGTGCCCGATCCGAACGTCCGGCCGGCCCGCGCGTGCGGCATGAGCACGTACTGGAGCGCCAGCGCCGCCGCCCCCACCGCGGCGGCATCGACGCCAGGGTTGGCGAGCTCGACGGTGACCGCGTGGACGCCTCGGGTGCGGGCCAGCCGCGCCAGGTCGGCGCGGATGCACCGTACGTAGATCGCGCCGGCGTCGGCGAACCCGGGACCGGCCAGGTAGAGCAGGTCCAGATCCAGCAGGTTGACCACCGAGAGCAGGGCCGTGGCGACGATCCGCGCCGAGTCCTCGATGAGCGTCAGCGCCGGTTCCCGGCCACCCGCCGCCGCGCGTGCGATGGCGTCGAAGTCCTCACGCAGGTGTTCCTCGTCCCCACGAAGCCCTAGCTCGACGGCCAGGCCGGGGACGGACATCGCCCGCCCGACGACGGCCTGCGGAGCGGCCAGGATCTCCAGACAGCCGCGCGAGCCGCACCAGCACGGCGGCCCGCCCAGATCGAGGACCATGTGCCCCAGCTCGCCGACGTTCGACGACGCCCCACGGCTCACGCCCCCGGCGACCATCATGCCCATGCCGAATCCCTTGGACATGTACACCGTGGCGAAGTCCTGCGTCGCGGGGATCCGACCCGCCCAGTACTGCCCCAGGGCAGCGCACGCGGCGTCGTTGTCACGCACGACGGGCAGGCCGATCCGCTGCTGGAGCGCCTCCTGGACGGAGAAGGAGTCCCACTCGTCCGTGGTGGCTGACCAGCCCGCCGTCCCCGCACCGAGGTCGAGGCCGGCGCCGGCCACGCCGACACCGACGATGGCCTCGGTGGGCAGGTCGAGCTGGCGGAACAGCACCCGGAGCTCGTCGGCGATCCGCGGGATCGTCACGCTCGGTGCGGCCTGACCGATGCCGGGGGAGATGAGCTGCCCGACCACGGTGCCGCCCAGGTCCGCCACCACGTAGGTCAACCGGGCGACGTCCAGCGAGATGCCGACCGCGTAGCGGGCCCGGAGGTTGAGCTCCAGCAGGCTGCGCCGCTTGCCGCCGGTCGGGTCGCCGAAGCCCGTCTCGACCAGGAGGCCCTCGTCGAGGAGGGACTTCACGATGCGGGTGATGGACGCCGGGGTCAGCCCCGAAATCTCGGCGAGCTCGATGCGGCTGACCGTCCCGCCCGACCGGACCAGGTCCAGAATCGCGCTACGGGTGTTCTCCGAGGACGGCCCGAGCCGTCGCAGGGCGCTCATGCGGTCTCCCCGACAACGACGAAGGGCTCGGGCGCGCGGTCGATCGTCGCGGTGTCGCCCGTCAGGGCGCCGAGCATGCGGTCTCCCAGCAGGGCGCCGATCTCGGCACCACGGCGGTTGACCGCGGTGATCGACGGGTTCGTGCTCTGGCACAGGGTGGAGTTGGTCCAGGAGACGATGGCGACGTCGTCGGGCACCCGCACGCCGCGCGCCCGCAGGGCCGACAGCGCGGCAGCCGCGTGGACGTCGCTGTGGAACACCAGCGTCGCCGGCCCCGCCGCCAGGGCGGCGAGCGCCGCCGCGACGGCGGCGTCCACACCGGGCGGCGCGTGGACGACCTCGAACGAGTCACCCATCGCCGTGCTCTCGAGCACCGACCGTGCGGGGGCGGAGTCCTGGTCCTCGTGGGCGACGACGTAGACCGCGCGGCCGTGGCGTCGGCCGGCCAGGAAGGCCCGCAGCGCTGCGACCGAGGCCTCGAGGTCGACGACGACGGACGGCACGTCGTCCGTCTGGAGGGTGTCGACGACTGCTGCGACCGGGTACCCGAGCGTGCGCAGGCGCCGGACCCGCGCGTCGTCGGGCCGGGTGCCCAGGAGCGCGACGCCGGCCACGCCGCCCACCTGCGCCCAGTGCCGGTAGAGGTGGTCCTCGGCGGCGTCGTCGGCCACGACCCGGGTGACGAGCATCATGCGGGCCGCGATCAGGCGGTCGGCGAGGGCGCCGACGAGCGTCGTGACGAAGTGGTCCTCCATGCTGCTGGCGCGCACCGCGAGCCCGATCGCGCTCATGGTGGCGTCCTCTCGCTGATCCACGCCTCCACCCCCCGTCGCTTCTCGTCGTGCGTCTCGTCGTCGTCCGTCCGGATCCACGTGCGGCGCCGTCCCACGGCCGTCACCCGATGGTGCGGGCACGCTACTTGATGGCCCCGGCGGCCATGCCGCGCTCGAAGTGCTTCTGGAGCGAGACGTAGGCGATCACCGTGGGCAGGGCGGTGACGACCGCCGCGGCGAGGATCTTCGGGGTGTCGTCGTTGTACTGGCGGCGGAAGAACTCCGGCAGCATCGTGACCACCCCCATGTCCTGGTCGATCAGGAACACCTTCGGCAGCAGGTAGGCGTTCCACGCGTTGATCAGCACGAGGATGATCAGCGCGACCGCGATGGGCCGGGCCAGCGGCACCAGGATGTTCCAGAACATCCGCCAGGTGTTGGCGCCGTCCAGCCGAGCGGCCTCGAACAGGGTGTCCGGGATGCCGTCGACGTAGCCGCGGGCGATGAGGACCGTGAACGGGATCTGGAGCGCGGCGATCGGCAGGATGACCGACCAGAACGTGCCGAGGAGCCCCAGCCGGACCGCCGTGGCGTACAGGGGTGCGATCAGCACGACCTCCGGCAGCGTGAGCGCGGCCATCATCATCCAGAAGAGGACCTCCTTGCGCTTGACCCGCAGCTTGGAGAACCCGAAGGCGGCCATCAGCGTGGCGAGGTAGATGATCACCACCGACGCGCCGGCGACGATCGCCGAGTTCAGGAAGAACCGTGCGAACCCAGGGACGGCGAGGACCGCGGTGTAGTTGCCCCAGCCGGCACCGGTGAACGACCGGGACACCATCGCGTACAGCGGGATGACGAAGGGGACGACGGCGAGCGTCACCACGAGCTGCAGGAGCAGGCGGGACCTCAGGGTGCGGGTCTCAAACACGGGCCACCGTCGCCTCCACGGGTGTGCGTTCGCGGCTGCGTCGCTGGATGAGCACCGAGGTGACCACCGCGACGACGAGCAGGATCATGGACAGGGCGCTGGCGTAGCCGAGGTTGCGCGACGACGCCGCGACCTCGCTGTAGATCATCGTGCCGAGGAACTCCGAGGAGTGCGCCGGCCCGCCCTGGGTGATCAGCCAGACGGTGTCGAAGAGCTTCAGGGCGGTGATGAAGTTCAGGATCGCCAGCGAGAAGGTGGTCGGTCGCAGGCTGGGCAGCACGATGGAGTACAGGATCCGCAGGTTGCCACCGCCGTCGATCCGGGCGGCCTCGAGGATCTCGGGATCGATCTGAGCCATGCCGGCGTAGAAGAGGATGAAGCCGAAGCCGACCGAGCCCCAGCAGCCGACCACGGTGATCACCAGCAGCGAGGTGGTCGACTGGCCCAGCCAGCCCTGGACCAGGACGTCCAGCCCGACGGCGTCGAGGATCCGGTTGAGGGTGCCATCGGTCTGCCACACCTGGATGTGTGCCGGGGCCAGCGTCGCGGGGGCCACGACCACCGGGATGACGATGATGACCTTGTAGAGGTTCGCGAGGTAGATCTTCGAGTGCATGGCCGCGGCGAACAGCACACCGCCGACCACCTGGACCGCGAACACCGCGACGAAGAAGACGGCGGTGTTGCGGATGGCCGTCCAGAAGACGGGGTCGGAGAACGCCTCGACGTAGTTGTCGGCGCCGACCGGGGTCATCGCGCGACGGCCACCGCCCCAGTCGAAGAAGGACAGGTATCCGGAGTACCCGATGCTGTAGTAGATCAGCCCGACCGACAGGACGAAGCCGGGCAGGATCCAGCGCAGCCCGCCGGGCACGAGGTGGGCGCCGCGACCGCGGTGCCCACCCGGTGCTCCGCCTCGACGGGGTCGCGCTGGTCCCACGGTGACCGGGACGGTGGTCGTGACCATGCGAAGGTGTCCGTTCGGTGGTGGGGGTGCTGTCAGCCGTCCACGCCGACCGAGCTGGGCTCGGCCGCGGCCTGCATCTCGGCGGCGATCTCCTCGATCGGACGGTCGGAGCTGGGGTCGAGCACCTGCTGGATGGCGAGCACCATGGCGTCGAGCGTCGTCTCCGTCGTCTGCCACTGCCGCGACTGGGTCGTCTCGGTGCTCTCGGCGAGGAGCTCCTCGATGGCCGGGCGCTGCACGTCGTCGGCCACCAGCGAGATGCCCGACCAGTCCGGTGCGACACCCTGCAGCGCCGGGAGCAGGTCGAGCGCGTTCGCCACGTTCTGCTGGCCCGCCTCGGACATGGTCATCCAGGAGACGAACGTCTTCGCCGCGGCGATGTTGGGCGAGTCGGCGTTGATCGCCAGGCCGTAGTCGACCTCGCCGAAGTACTGCGACCCGTTGCCCTCGCCGGCGACGTCGGGCATCGGGGTGGGCACCTGCACGAAGCAGGTGGGGTCGCTGACACCGGCGGCCTCCATGGAGGCCTTGCACGACTCCGCGCCGGCGTACTGGGTGTACCAGAAGCCCATCTGGACCATGGCGGCGTCGCCGCGCATGAACTCCTCGTTGGCGAGCGGGTACTGCGGCGCGTCGAGCGCGTTGGCGGCGATGATGCCGTCGTCGCGCATGTCGCGGATGATCTGCAGCACCTCGACGCCCTGGGGGTCGTCCCACTTCGCCTGGCCGGTGGCCGCCTCGATGAAGAACTCGGGATCCACCGAGTTCGCGATCGCGTGGTAGAGCTCCGACGGGAAGGTGTCCGCGCCGCCCGCACCCATCGCCAGGCAGGTCTTGCCGATCGCCGCGATCTTCCCGCAGGCCTCGACCCACGAGTCGTAGTCCGTCGGGACCTCGGCGCCTGCCTGGTCGAACAGGTCCTGGTTGTACCAGAGGAATCCGGCCGACATGCCGCCGAGGGGGAGCGAGACGAGGCGGCCCTCGGAGTCCCGCAGCTGGTCGACGTAGCCGCCGGCGAACGAGGACTCCCAGTCGTCGCCCAGCTCCTCCTGCGCGAGCGGCTCGAGGTCCACGGCGTAGCCGCCCCACGTGTCCGGGGACCCGCCCGCGGCGGACAGGTCGAACACGTCCGGGCCCTCGCCGGAGTCCAGCGCGGGCGTCAGCGTGGTGCGGAAGTCGACGTTCTCGAAGTTGCGGTACGTGACCTCGATGTCCGGGTACTCCTTGTTGAACTCCGCGATGTAGCGCTCGGCGACGGGGGTGTCCGGCGTCCAGCCCCACCACGTCACCTCCCCGGAGTCGGCCGGCTCGACGGAGGCGTCGGCCGCGCCGTCGCTGCCCGAGCCGCATGCGGCGAGCCCGAGCGAGATCGCAGCCGCGAGCCCGACCGCACGCAGGTGCCTGGATCTGGTCATGGGGGTTCCTTCCATCACTTCGTCGTGTGGTGTCCGCTCGCCACCGGGCTGGCCGTCTGCGACCTCGGCGTCGGGGCGTCGCGGCGACACTACCCAGCCGCGGGCCTCTGCTCAAGTACTTACGTACATTTATTAATTTGAGTGCGCCACCCGGGCGTCGGGCGCGTACGGCGCCGGGCTCACGTCGGCCGGTCGGCTGGCGCGCAGCCGGCGCGACGGCCCGGCAGGTCCGGCCCATCTGCCCGCCGGCGCCGCACGGCTGAGAGCGCACGCATCACCGGCTCGATCACTCGCGGCGGCACGCTGCTGGAGTCGGCGGCTGCCACGGTCGCGTACGTGCCGCCCGGCAGCCGCCGGGAGGCGGTGCTCGTGTTCGCCACCGACCCGGACGGGACCGGCGCCGCCCTGACCGTCGGCGTGGCCGGGTACACACCCCCGTAGCGAGCCGCCGCGTCCGGCGGCCGCGAATCGCGGCGGGGCGAACCATGGGTCATCGTGGGGTGACGCGCAGGACGGCGGTGACCGCTCGTCGGGTGGGACGTCCTCGTGGCTCTCGGAGGAAGGGTGGTGCGCCGGTGCGATCAGCGGGTGCCGCTCGCACCGGTCCACGGACCCGCAAGACCCGGGTCGGTGCGCCGGCGGTGGGGGGCGCGTCCCGCAACGACCGGTCGGCGGGAACGGTCGCCGCGCCGCGTGCGCGCCGCGGTCGGCCCTCGGCCCCCGACTGGCTGCACGGGGTGGCGGCGTGGTCCTGGCGGCTGATTGTCGCGGTCGCGGCGCTCGCGCTCGTCGTCTGGGCGGTCGACAAGGTGCTCCTCGCCCTGGTGGCCGTGTTCCTGGCGCTCGTCTTCACCGCCGTCATGCTGCCGCTCGTCGGGGTCCTGGCCCGTCGGGTGCCGCGCGGCCTGGCGACAGCCCTCGCCCTGCTCAGCGGGGTCCTCGTCGTGGCGGTGGCGGTGACGTTCGTCGTCACGTCCGCCGTCGGTCAGTGGGACACCCTGGAGGGACAGCTCGACGACTCCCTGTCCGACCTGGCGCGCTGGGTGCGGCAGGAGTCGCTGCCCGTGCCGCTGCCCGAGGACGAGGTCGAGTCCTGGACGCAGCGGGCCATGGCGTGGGTGCGCGAGCACCAGGACGTCGTCGTGGCACGCGTGATGTCGGGTCTGGGCACGGCCGGCCTGGTGCTGACGACGCTCGCCCTGGCGCTCTTCCTCACGGTCTTCTTCCTGGCGCGCGGCGGTCAGATGTGGGGCTGGTTCCTGGACCAGCTCCCGTCCGACGTCGGCGAGACGTGGCGGGCCGGCGGCGAGGCGGCGTGGTCGGCGTTCTCCGGGTACACGGCCGGCACGGTCGTCATCGCGCTGGTCGACGCGGTGCTCGCGGTGATCCTCCTGCTCGTCCTCGGCGTGCCGCTGGCCGTCCCGCTGGCCGTGCTCGTCTTCATCGGGGCGCTGATCCCGTTGGTCGGTGCGCCCGCCGCGATGCTCATCGCGATGGTGGTGGCGCTCGTCGCCAACGGTCCGGTCAGCGCGCTGGTGGTCGGGATCGGCATCGCCCTGATCGGGCAGATCGAGGGCCACCTGCTCGAGCCCCTGGTGATGGCGCGGGCCGTGCGCATCCACCCCGTGGTCATCGCGCTGGCCGTGACGATCGGCGCCCTGGTCGCCGGGATCCTCGGTGCGGTCCTGGCGGTCCCCGTCGTCGCCACCGCCTGGGCCGTGTTCACGCGGCTGCGCGACCCCTCGGACGTGCCCGCCCACGGCGGCGACGGGGCAGCGCCGCCGTAGGCACGGCGACGTGCCGGTCCTCGCGAGCTGACGCGTGCCGCGCGACCTCAGCGGCTCGGGCGCGGCGCGGGGACGACGGTCACGGGGCAGGCGGCGTGGTGCAGGACGGCCTGGCTGACCGACCCCAGCAGCAGCCCCGCGAACCCCCCGCGGCCGCGGGACCCGACGACGAGCAGACCGGCATGCGCGCTGGCGTCGAGCAGGACCCGCCGTGGGTCGCCGTCGACCACGACCGGCTCGACCGGGACGTCGGGACGGCCCTGCCGCCGTTGGGCGATCCAGGCGGTGACGCGGTGCGCCACCGCACCTGCGTCGTCGACGGCGGGACCGGACGGGCCGCGGCGCGCGTAGACGGCGCGCAGCGGGACACCGCGCAGCGCGGCGGCGTCCAGCGCGTGGTCGAGTGCCGGGACGTTGGCCGGCGAGCCGTCGACGCCCACCACGACGGGTCCCTCGGCGTGCGCGTCGCCGCGGACCACGAGCACCGGGCACCGGCCGTAGGCGGCCAGGCCGACCGCCACCGACCCGACCACCAGCCCCGTGACGGGACCGAGCCCCCGGTCCGCGATCACGACCAGCGCGGCGCCGTGCGAGCGGTCCACCAGCACGTCCAGGGTGCGCCCCGTCACGACGTGGCCGTGGACGGGGACGTGCGGCTCGACCTGGCGGGCGCGCTCGACCCCCTGGTCCACGATGTCCTGCGCTCCGTTGCGCAGCCCCGCAGACGCGGGCGCCCCGGGCGGCGGGTCCAGTGAGACGCGGAACAGCGGCCAGATGAACGCGTGCACGACGTCCAGCGGACGTCCCCGACGGTGCGCCTCCGCCACGGCGACGTCCACGGCGAGCAGGCCCGCGTCGGTGCCGTCGACGCCGACGACCACCGGACGTCGGGACAGGACGTCATGCGGGGTGGACATCGGGCCTGCCCACCAGCCACGCACCGGCGCCGATCAGCCCGAGCCCGAGCAGCAGGCCGACCGCGGCGGCTGCCGGCAGCCAGGGGACGCGCGCCCCGACGTCGACCTGGGCCGTCAGGCCGGCGCCGGCGTCGGCCGGCATGACGACCGCGACCCAGGTGCCGTTGCGCGGCGACACCGTCACCTCCTGCGTGCCCGTCCCGACGGACCGGGCGACCCAGAGGTCGACCGCCTCGGGCGGCGCGGCCGGGGCCTGCCCGGCGTGCTCGACCGCGCGGCCGGTCTCGCCGACGAGCCGGGTGTAGGCGACCCCGTCGAGGTAGGCGGCGGCGTCCGCGGCGGGGGCGACCCCGAGGAACACCTCCGTGCCGTCCGGTGCCGTCGCGCGTACCCGGACGTCCCCGAGCACGTCCCCGAGCCAGCGCACCCCGAGGTCGGGGGCGTGGATCTCCACGTCGCCGAGCTCGACGGCGTAGCCGGAGGTCGCCACGTCCCGCGGGGGGCTGGTCAGGTAGCCGCCGTCCCGCAGCGCCAGCTCGCCGACGCCGGCGGTGCCTCCACCGACGAACGCCCCGGCGCCCAGCACCAGCAGGGCGAAGCCACCGACCATCCGCGCGGTCGTGCCCGACCCGGTGCCGGTACCGGGCCCGGACCCGGTCGGACGGGAGATCGGCTCGGACGTCGCGGGTCGCATGGCCGGCTCGGACGTCGTCGACGGCGTCGTGACCACGGCCGCGGCGGTCTCGTGCTCACCCGGGTCCAGCCGGAACGGTGGGTACACGTCCGTCATCAGGGCGGCGTAGGCGGTGACCCGCAGCACCCAGCGGTGCAGCCCCAGCAGCAGGTCGAACAGCGGGCGCGGATAGCTGCCGCGCACCGCCAGGACGACCGCCGCGATGATCGCCAGCAGGCCGATGAGGCCGCCCTCCCACCGCCAGCCGACGTCGGAGGACACCCGGGCGGTCTGCACGCCGGTGCCGACCAGGATGGCCACGACGAGGTAGTGCGGCAGGGCCAGCAGCCACCACTTGACCAGCACGAGGCCGCGGGACAGGTGCTCGGGGTAGTCGACGTGCAGGTGCGCGGGGTAGTCCGGGACCTCCGCCAGCGTGAACGGTGGGTACTGATCGGTCGCGAGAGCTCCGTAGGAGTACAGGGCCACCCGCCACGACCACCGCAGGATGCCGACGTTGACGTCGAAGATGCCTCGGGGGTAGCGGCCGGTGACGAGGATCGCCACGAACGCGACCGCGCTCAGCGCCACGAACCCGACCCACAGGAACGCGAGCACGACCAGGTGCGGGATGACGAGCAGCCACTTCACGAGCCACAGCCACCGGGAGAGCCGGGGCGGCGCCTGCGCGTCCACCTGGACCGGGTACCGCCACGCGCCGGGCGACAGGGACGGGACGGCCGTCGCCATGGGGATCACCTTCTCTGCCAGTCGTTGTCACCCTCAGGTCTGCCACCACCGCGGCGCCCGGACCAGGGACGAACGGCCCACGGGCCGCGCGGGCGGCGGCCGACGCCCGGTCCCCGGTCAGCGGGCGGGCTCGTCGTGGACGACGAGCACCGTGGTGGCGGCGGCCCGGACCACCTCGTTGCTCACCGAACCCAGCAGCATGCCGGTGAAGGCGCCCAGCCCTCGGGAGCCGACGACCAGGAGGGCGGCGTCCGCCGACGTGCGGAGCAGCGCGTGCACCGCGTCCTCGTCGCGCAGGTCCAGCCGCGTGTGCAGGTCCGGGTGCTCGGTCGTCAGGTCCGCAAGGACGTCGTGCGCGGCACGAGCCGTCGGGTCCTCCTCGCCGGGTGCGCCCAGCGACGACACGTAGACCAGGCCGCTCGGACCGTACGTGGTGGGCGCCGGACGAGCGTGGACGACGACGAGCGTGGTCCCACGCAGCCTCGCCTCCCGAGCCGCGACGCGGCCGGCCGCCACGGACGACGGCGAGCCGTCCACGCCGACCACGACGGGTCCGGAGGTGTGCCCGGTGTCGCGGACGACCGCGACCGAGCAGTGAGCGTGGGCGGCGAGGTGGGCGCTCACCCGGCCGATGCGGCTGCGGCCGGCGCGGCCGCGGGCCCCCACCACGAGCAGCCGCGCGTCCTCGCTCAGCGTCCGCAGCATCGGGACCTCGGCGCCGTGCAGCAGCTGGGACGTGACCTGCAGCCCCGGTCGGCGTTCGCGGACCTGCTCCAGGGTGCTGTCGAGGTAGTTCTTGGCCTCGGTGTCGAAGTGCAGGTCGTCCAGGATCGGGTACCAGC
The DNA here is from genome assembly GCF_947494015.1 of uncultured Cellulomonas sp. Taxonomy (GTDB): domain Bacteria; phylum Actinomycetota; class Actinomycetes; order Actinomycetales; family Cellulomonadaceae; genus Pengzhenrongella. The sequence goes on from NZ_CANLTL010000014.1 coordinate 39,102, forward strand.
TCCACTGGGTGTACTCGCGCGGCTCCTGGTAGGCGCGCGCGAGCACCACGGGCGCCCCCCGCAGCTCCGCCTCCTGCAGTCCCCACTCGAGCGTCTGGTCGCTGTGCGGCGACCCGTCGACGGCGATGACCACAGGACCCTCGGCGTTCATGGCGACCTCCTCGTCCACGCGGACCGCCAGTCCGGCCCCGCCTCCAGGCTCGACCCGCACCGGGCGCCGTCGTCAGGGACTTCGGTCCCGATCCCGTGACCTTCGGCCCTGCGCGGTGCCGGCCCCCACGCCTACGGTCGCCGGCACGGGCTCCCGTGGCCGTCCACGGGCTCGTGCCGGTGCACGGTCCAGCCGCGCACCCGGGACACCGAGGACGCGGGACGGCGCGAGGAAGGTGCAGGGAGATGGACGAGATCAGGCTCATCGAGCGGCTCGAGCAGCCGACGGTCGGGGTACGCCAGGTGGTCCGCAGCGACGGGCTCCCCGACGTGTTCGCCCGCGCCGTCCCCGCCGTGGCGCAGATCCTGCCGCGCCTCGGCGCGGTGCCGGCCGGGGCGCCGTACGCGCGGTACCGGGGCCCGCTCAGCGAGGCCGTCGACGTCGAGGTCGGCTTCCCTGTGGTGGAACCGGTGCCCGACGACGCGGTCGGCTCCGTCACCGTGCCGGGAGGTGAGCTCCGCGCCGACCACCTCCCCGCCGTGCGGGCGGTCGAGGCGGTGCACGCCGGGTCGTACGAGGAGCTGGCCACCACCTACGCGCGCATGGAGGACTGGGTCGCCGAGCACCAGCTCGCCCTGCTCGACCAGTCGTGGGAGATCTACGAGGCCGGACCCGAGTCCGACCCGGACCCCGCGACCTGGCGCACCCGCATCGTGCTGCCGGTGACCGGCCCGGCGGTCGGGGCCGGCTGACCGCACCGCACGGCGTGCCGGCCGACGTGGTCCCCGCGGTCTCAGCCGGCACCGCGGGGTGCCCGCCGTGAGCGGTGCGGGTGCCGCAGGCGCTTGTCGGCACCGACCACGGCCCAGGCCACCAGCGCGACCCCCACGATCCGCAGCCAGACCGGCCCGCCCAGCGGCGCCGTGCCGAACAGCCTGTTCATGGCCGGGACGTACGTCAGGGCGAGCTGGAGCACCAGCTGGACCGTCACACCCACGATCAGCCAGCGGTTGCCGAACGGGTGCAGGCGCCAGACCGCCCGCGTCAGCGACCGGCAGCTGACCAGGTACAGGATGCCGACGACGACGAAGAGGTTCACCGCCGCGGTGCGCGCCTGCGCCAGGCTCGCGCCCCCCGCGAGCTCCCACCGGAACAGCCACCAGGTCCCCGCCACCAGGACGGCCGACACCAGGAGCGTGCGCAGCGTCAGGTCGCTGGTGAGCAGGGGACGCCGGGGGTCGCGCGGGGGACGGGACATGATGCCGGGCTCGGTGGGCTCGAAGGCGAGCATGAGCCCCAGCGCCACGGCCGTGGTCATGTTGATCCACAGGATCTGGGTCGGCAGGATCGGCAGCAGCCCGCCGGCGAGGACCGCGGCGAGGATGACCAACCCCTCGGCCATGTTGGTCGGCAGGGTCCACACGATGAACTTCGTGAGGTTGTCGAAGACCGTCCGGCCCTCCTCGACCGCCCCCTCGATGGTCGCGAAGTCGTCGTCGGTCAGCACCATGGCGGCGGCGTCCTGGGCGACGTCCGTCCCGCCGGCGCCCATCGCGATGCCGATGTCGGCCTGCTGGAGCGCGGGGGCGTCGTTGACGCCGTCGCCCGTCATGGCCACCACGTGCCCCTGGGACTGCAGGGCCCGCACGAGCCGGAGCTTCTGCTCGGGACTGACCCGGGCGAGCACCGACGCGCGCGTCACCGCGTCGACCAGGTCGTCGTCGTCCAGCGCGTCCAGCTCGGGGCCGGTCACGACGTCGCCGGGCCGGGGGGTCTCCGGGACCAGCCCGACCTGCTGCGCGACGGCGCGTGCGGTCGTGGCGTGGTCCCCGGTGATCATCTTGACCTCGATGCCGGCGGCCAGGCACGCCTCGACGGCGGGCCGGGCCCCCGGACGCGGGGGGTCCAGCATGGCCTGGAAGCCGGTCAGCACGAGCGCGCCGGGGCGGACGTCGGGGGTCACCTCGCCGGCCCCCAGACCGGCGACGGCGGTGGCCAGCACCCGCAGGCCCCGGGACGCGAGGTCCGCGGCCGCGGCGTGGGCGGCCTCGGCGTCCAGCGCGCGGTGCGACCCGTCGGCGGCCATCTGCCACCCGCACTGGTCCACGACGCTCTCGACGGCGCCCTTAACGAACGCCACCGCGCGCCCCGTGGTGGCGTCCCGGTGCACGGTCGTCATGGAGCGACGCCCGGCGTCGAACGGGACGGTGGCGACGCGGGGGAGCTGCGCGGTGACGTCGGCGCGCCGCAGGCCGGCGGCCGCGCCGACCGCGAGCATCGCCCCCTCGGTGGGGTCGCCCAGGAGGTGGACGCCCGCGTCGTCGGCGACCAGGGTCGCGTCGTTGCACGCCACACCGGCCACGAGGCACCAGTGCAGCGCGTGGTCGGTGCCGGCGGGCGCGGTGCCCGGGGGGCCGGCAGCACCACCCGTGCGTGCCACCACCGGTGCCCCGTCCGGCCCGACCAGGTGGCCGGTGCCGGCGTACCCGTCGCCCGTGGCGGTGTAGGTCCGTCCGGGGGTCCAGACGGTGCGGACCGTCATCCGGTTCTGGGTCAGCGTGCCGGTCTTGTCGGTGCAGATGACCGTCGTGCTGCCGAGCGTCTCCACGGCGGGCAGACGCCGGACGACGGCCCGTCGGCGCGCCATCCGGGCGACGCCGATCGCCAGCGTGATCGTCACCGCGGCGGGGAGCCCTTCCGGGATGGCGCCGACGGCCAGGGCGACGGCGGCCGTGAACGTCTCGGCGGCGTCGCGGCCGCGCGCGACGCCGATGGCGAAGGTCAGGGCCGCGAGGGCGAGGATCGCGATGGTCAGCACCCGCCCGAACTCGGCCAGTCGCCGGGTCAGCGGTGTGGCGACGCCGGTGGCGGACCGGACGAGTCGGTCGATGCTGCCGAGCTCGGTGGCGCCGCCGGTGGCGACCACGACGCCGGTGGCGGAGCCCGACGTGACGAGCGTCCCGGAGAACAGCGTGTTGCTGCGGTCGGCGACGGCGGTCGTTCCCGGGAGCACGACGTCGTGCTTGGGGACCGGGACCGACTCGCCCGTGAGGGCCGATTCGTCCGCCTCGAGCCTGGTGGCCCCGAGCACGCGCAGGTCCGCCGGCACCCGGTCACCGGCCTCGACCAGGACGAGGTCGCCGACCACGAGCCCGCGGGCGTCGAGGGCGTGCTCGGCGCCGTCGCGGACCACGCGCGCGCGGGCGGACACCATGGACCGCAGGGCCTCGAGCGACGCCTGCGCCTTGGACTCCTGGAGGGCGCCGACCACCGCGTTCACCACGACGACCCCGAAGATGACGGCGGAGTCGACGCGCTCGCCGAGGACGGCGGTGACGACGCCCGCGACCAGCAGGACGTAGATGAGCGGGTCGTGCAGCTGGCGGACCAGCCGGAGCACCGGTCCGGCGCGACGGGCGGCGGGCAGCTCGTTGGCGCCCTCGGTGCGCAGACGCCGGTCCGCCTCCTCCGTGCCGAGGCCGCGGTGGGCGTCGGTGCCGAGCTGCGTCACCACCTCGGCGGACGGCAGGGCGTGGGCCGCGACCCGGCCGCCGGTCCCCTCGCTGGTGGTCGTCATCGTCGTCCCGTCCTCCGCGCGCCCGCTCCACCTCATCGACGTCGATGCCTGAGGAGCTCCGCACCGTGGGGCCGGGGCGCCGGGGGTGGGAGCGCCTGGGCGTGCAGTGCTCCGGTGACCCGGACCCGCACGGGGACGCCGTCGACCGCGGGCGGCACCGCGGCGCGGACGTCGTCACCGGTCACGGCGACCTGCAGCTCGTAGCCGTCGCCGCAGCGAGCCAGACCGACGCCGCAGACCCCGTCGTCGTCCGCGAGCCGGGCGCGCAGCCGCTCCTTGGCGGCTCGTGCGGCGGCCAGGCCCGCCCCCGGGGTCACGGGGTCACCTCCCGCTGGTCGGCGGGCCGACCCGGGCGCGGTCCCGGGGTCGTCGCGGCGGCGTCCCAGCGGAATCTGCGCACGGCGACCAGGCCGGCGCCGAGCGCCCAGGCGAGCAGCACACCGACGTGGACCCACCCGATCGACGCGCCGGCCGGGTCCCACGCCGCGGCCAGCGCGTTCTGCAGGTGCTTGAGCGGGAACAGGTCACCGACCCGCGACATCCACGTGGGCACGTCGTTGATGAACACGTCGGAGAAGAACGCCAGCGGCAGCAGCACCACGAGCCCGACCGCCCCGACCGAGCCGGCGTCCGGGGCGAGTGCGGCGAGCGCGAAGCCGCACGCGGCCAGGCTGAGCATCCCGACGACCAGCACGCCGAGCCCGAGGAGCAGACCACCCAGGGTGGGCCGGACCCCGTAGGCCCCGCGGCCCACGACCAGCACCGACGCAGCAACGACCAGGATCAGCGCGAGACCGGCCGTCGTCCGACCGGCGAGGTAGTGCCACGGCCGCAACGGGGTGCCCCGCAGGCGCTTGAGCACTCCCCGGTCCCGGGCGGTGGCGACGGACTCGGGCACGTTCATGAACGCCGTGACCGCGGTGCCCCAGGTCACCATGCTCGCGGCGAAGACGTCGGCGAAGCGGACCCCGGGGCGGATCTCGAACGAGGCGCCCTGCATGGTGACCATCAGGGCGTACAGGCCGACCGGCAGGACCAGCGCGAAGAACACGGCACCGGGGTCGCGGCGCGTCGAGCGCACCGCGGCGGACACCTGCCCGGCGACCAGCGCGCCGGCGGCGACCCGGCCGGTGCCAGGCCGGCTGGTGGGCACCCGGTGGGTGCGGACCCGGTCCGGTCGGCCGGTGGCCCGCAGCGGCTGGTGCGGCTGGGGCGGTTGGACCGGCTGGAGCGGTTGGAGCGGCCGGTGCCCGGGGTGCACCGGCCCGGCCCGGCGAGCCGTCCTGCCGTCGTCCCTCACCCGGCCGGACCAGCGCGTCGCGACCGCGGCGGCGACGATCCCCCACGCGGCGATCACCGCCAGCGCCCCGGGCTCCCACCCGGCGCCGGCCCGGAAGGGGTTGAACTGGTGCTGCAGCGCCTCGACGAACGGCTTGAGGGGGAGTGCGCTCCCGGCCCGGTCGAGCCAGGTCGGCAGCGTGCCCCCGACCGTGAACATGCCCGAGACGAACGTCAGGACCACCGCGGTCGCGATCGAGCCGGCCTGCGCGACGGCGGTCGACGGCGACAGGACGGAGAACGCCACGCCCATCGCCGCGAAGCACACCGTGCCCACGAGCAGGGTGACCAGGGTCGCCGGGACGGTCCGCCAGACGATCTGCACGTCGTACGCCACGACGGCCAGGGCCAGGACGGCGGTCACGGCGGCCAGGGCGTAGGCCGCGGCCGCGCCGATGCGGGCGGCGAGGAACACCCGCACCGGCATGGGGGTGCCCCGCACCCGACGGACCGTGCCCAGCTCACGGGCCTGGGTCAGCGAGATCGCGACCGTGGGGAACGCCGCGTAGAGCACCCCCATGGCGGCGGCGACCGGCGTGACGAACTGCATGAGCCGCACACCGCCGGCACCCTCGACGGTCGCGTTGCCGGCGAGGACGCCGATCACGAGGAGCCAGACCAGGGGCAGCGCGAGGGTGAAGACGAGGACGACACGCGCCCTCCACAGGCCGACGCAGGCGTGGGCGAGCTGGTCGAGCAGCTGGCGGGGCGCGCGCGACCGGGGGGCGGCGACGGGAACGGGCGCGGCGGTGGCGTGCATCGGTCGGCCCTACCGTCCGGCACCGGTCGGCACCTGCGCACCGGCGGGTGCCGGTGTCGCCGCCGCGTCGCCGACGAGCTGGAGGTAGACGTCCTCGAGCGAGGGACGGTGCACCCCCAGGTCCGTCAGCGCCATGCCGCGGCTCAGCGCCCAGCCGGTCAGCCTGTGCAACGCACGCAGCGGGTCGGTCGTGGTCAGGCGCCGTTCGGGACCGTCGCCGACCAGGAGGCCGTCGAGGTCCGGCAGCGGCTCCGCCATCCGGTCGTGCGGCAGCCGGAACGTCACCACCGAGCTCCGCTGCCCACCGGTGAGCTCGCCAGGAGCACCGAGCGCGACCAGCCGACCGTGCACCACCACGGCCACGCGGTCCGCGAGGTGCTCGGCCTCGTCCATGTAGTGCGTGGTCAGCAGGACCGTGGTGCCCAGGTCGCGCAGCCCGTCGACCAGCTCCCAGGCGCGCCGGCGCGCCGACGGGTCGAAGCCGGTCGTGGGCTCGTCGAGGAAGAGCAGCTCGGGATCCCCGACCAGCCCCAGGGCGAGGTCCAGGCGACGGCGCTGCCCGCCCGAGAGGGTCTTGACCCGGGCGTCCCGCTTGTCGGCCAGGCCGACCTGCTCGACGACGGCGTCCACGGGCAGCCGGCGCGGGTACATGCCCGCGTAGAGCCGGACGAGCTCACCGACGGTGAACTCCTCCTCGAAGCCCGCCTCCTGCAGCACGATCCCGATCCGCGCGAGCAGCTGCGGGTCCCGTGCGGCCGGGTCGTGGCCGAGCACCCTCACCGAGCCGCCGCTGCGCGCGCGGTGCCCCTCGAGGATCTCGACCGTCGTGGTCTTGCCCGCGCCGTTCGGCCCGAGCAGCGCGAAGACCTCGCCCCGCTCGATGGTGAAGGAGAGCCCGTCCACGGCGACCAGGTCGCCGTAGACCTTCCGCAGCCCGTCCACCTCGACCGCTGCCATCGCGCACCGCCTCCCGTCAGGACCCACCGGAGGGCACCGCCGTCGGCCACCACGCCGGGTCACGACCACGGTAAGGACCGCGCACACCGCTCCGGCAGGGACTTCGGTCACCCGTGGCCGGGCGGTGCGGCGGCGTCACCGGCGGCGCAGCGACTCCATCTCGGCCTCGATCCGCGCCTCCGAGGGGCCGGGGGACAGCACGTCCCAGGCGTGGAACACCAGGCCGATGCCCCAGCCGAGGATGGGGAACACCGGCCAGAAGAACCCGGCGCCGACCATCCACCAGATGACGACCAGGGTGACGTTGACCAGGACGTACGCCACGACGTGAGCGGCCAGGTCGCGTCGGGCCTGCAGGCGCCTGACCGCCCGGGCGCGCAGCTCGTCGGCGTCGGGCAGCATGGGGTGACTCATCGAGGGCTCCTCTCTCCGCGGGCTCGCGTCCGGTGGGGCGCCGGACGCCCGCCGTCTCCACGGTCCGCCGAGCCCGTGCACCGGTCCAGGGACGTTCGGCCCGTCCGCTCGCCCGGTCCTCGCGCCCGGCCGGCGACTCCTCAGATCCCGGGGCCCGGCCGCCGGACGACGTCGTCCTGCTCGCCCTGCCGGGCGGCGCGCGTGTGCACCACGAGCACGGTGCCGGTGGCGGACCGGACCACCTCGCTGCTCACCGAGCCCAGGAGCATCCCCCCGAACGCGCCGAGGCCGCGGGAGCCGACCACCAGCAGCTGGCCGGACGCGCCCGCCCGGACCAGCACCCGTGGGGGATCGCCGTCGCACAGCTCCACGGCGACCTCCAGGCCCGGGTGCGCCTGGCGCAGCGCCTGCGCGACCTGCTGCGCGGACTCGTGGGTCGTGCCGGCGTCGTCCTCCGCACCCAGCAGCAGCGGCGGCGCCGCCCGCCCCGCCGCGTACGGGTCGCGCGGAACCGGGCGGGCGTGCACCACCACGAGCGGTACCTCGCGCAGCGCCGCCTCACGGGCAGCCACGCCGGCGGCTGCCAGCGAGCTCGCGGACCCGTCGACGCCCACGACCACCGGCGCCGGTGTCCCCGACCCGGCCGGCCGGCCGCGGACCACGGCCACCGGGCACCGGGCGTGCGCGGCCAGGTGCGCGGCGACCGACCCGACCTGCCGGTGGCCGCCCGCACCGGCGCCCACCACGAGCAGCTGCGCGTCGGCTGACAGGTCGCGCAGCGAGGGCACCGCCGGGCCGCGCAGCAGCCGTGCCTCGACGCCCAGTGCCGGCGCCCGGCGGCGGGTGAGGCGCTGGACGTCGCGCAGGTAGGTCTGGGCTGCCACGTCGACGTCGACGTCGAGTGCGAGCGGGTACCAGCCGAGCGCCACCACGCCCGCCGGGTCGGGTGTCGCGTGTGCGAGCACGACGTCGGCACCACGCAGCAGGGCCTCGGTGACGCCCCACTGGAGGGTCGCGGTGCTGTGCTCCGAGCCGTCCAGCGCGATGACCACGGCGTCCGGGGTCGACATGGTCCCTCCTCCCGCACACGGGCACCGCACGGTGCCGACGACCCCACCGTGGCCCGGCCCGGGCCGGCCGGTGCGGGTCGTACGTCCCGCCCCGGTCCGGCCGGCGATCCCTACCTGCCGGCCGCCGTCCTGCGCGGCGGCATCCACCGGTCGGTCGTGCCGGTCGGCTCGTGCCACAGGGCTCGCATCAGGGCGATCTCCGCCCGCTGGCCGTCGCGGATCTGGTCGGCGAGGTCGGCCACCTCCTCGTGCTCAGCCAGGTGCCGCCGGAGCAGCCCCTGCGACATCATCACGGCCGCCATGTGGTGGGGGATCATGTCCCGCAGGAACGCCTGGTCGAGCTCGGCCCCTCCCAGCGCCCCGAGATCCCGCATCATCGGCGGGTCCTGCGCCGGTGCCGTGCCGGGGTACCACCGGCGCAGCCACGCGCGCATCAGGACGAGCTGGTCCGTCTGGGTCGCCTCGATGGACTCGCCGAGCTCGCGCAGCTGCGGCCGCGCCGAGCGCTGCAGCTCGCGCGCTGCGGTGACGGCCTCCTCGTGGTGGGGGATCATCCGGGCGAGGTAGTCCGCCTCACCGGTCACCGTCACGGCACCGTGCCCGGGCATGGTCCCGGTGATCGGCATGATCGGGGCGCCGGGTGCCCGGGCCTCCCCCCACGTCCCGGCGACGACGCCCCGGTCATGCGGGCAGCCCGGTGTCGCCTCACCCGGCAGTCCCCCCGCCGGCGCGGCCCCGGCCCCGGCCAGAGCGAGGGGCAGGGCGAGTGCGCCGCCGATGGCGGCGCCGCGTGCTCGTCGCAGGTCCATGACGTCCCTCCGTCCTCCTGCCCAGCGTCGCGCGCTCGCCCGCGCGGGGGGAGGGCCGTTCGTCCCGAGCCCGGCGCGCCGCGGCGACGCGGCGGGGCACCGGTGCCTTGGCGGGTCGTCGGGACCTCCTGCTCTGGTCACCGGCCGCGGCCCCGGCGAACCGTGGAGGTCCGGGGCACGCCATCCGGGTGCTCCGCGCATCGAACCAGGAGGTTCCCATGAAGGCGCTGGTGTACCACGGCCCCGGCCGGACGGGCTGGGAGGAGGTGCCGGACCCCGTCGTGGTCGACCCCACGGACGCGGTCGTGCGCATCGACACGACGACGATCTGCGGCACCGACCTGCACATCCTCAAGGGGGACGTCCCCGCGGTGACCGACGGGCGCATCCTCGGCCACGAGGGGGTCGGCACGGTGCTCGAGGTGGGCGACTCGGTGCGCACCGTGTCACCCGGTGACCGCGTGATCATCTCCTGCATCAGCGCGTGCGGCCGATGCACCTTCTGCCGTGAGGGCAACCCGTCGCACTGCCTGGCGGCCGAGGGGGCGGCCGGGATCGGGTGGGTGCTGGGGCACCTCATCGACGGCACGCAGGCGGAGATGGTGCGGGTGCCGTTCGCGGACACGTCGCTGTACTCCCTGCCCGACGGCGTCCCCGACGCGTCCGCCGTGCTGCTGTCCGACATCTTCCCGACCGGGTTCGAGATCGGTGTCCAGTACGGCCGCGTGCAGCCGGGCGACACGGTCGCGGTCGTCGGAGCCGGCCCGGTCGGCCTGGCCGCCATCGCGACCGCCGGCCTGCAGGGCGCGGCCCAGGTCGTCGCGATCGACCTGGACGACAACCGGCTCCAGCTCGCCCGCACCGTCGGGGCCACGGCCGCCGTCAGCTCCGCCGACGACGGATGGGCCGACCGGGTCCGCGCCCTCACCGACGGCCAGGGGGTCGACGTCGCGGTCGAGGCGGTCGGCATCCCGGCGACCTTCGCGATGTGCACCCGCATGGTGCGGCCGGGCGGCTCGGTGGCGAACATCGGGGTGCACGGCGCGCCCGTCCAGCTGGACCTGCAGGACCTGTGGATCCAGAACATCACGATCACGATGGGCCTGGTGAACACCACGTCGCTGCCGATGCTGCTCAAGCTCGTCGCGCAGGGCCGGCTGCCGGCCGAGGCGTTCGTGACGCACCGCTTCTCGTTGGACGACATCGGGTCGGCGTACGAGACGTTCGGCGACGCCGCCCGGACGCACGCGGTCAAGGTGCTCATCAGCCGGTGATGCCGGCAGACGCAGCGCCGGGGGTCCCGCGGTCCGCGTCCGCACGGACACGGACCGCGGGACCTGCGCCGCGTGGGGGAGCCGAGTGGGGGACCGACGCGCGCCGGACGCCGGCCGGCCCCGGACCGGCCCCGGACCGGCCCCGGGCGCCCGGCGTCAGATGAACAGCAGCTGCGCGCCGTCGGTCTTCTCGATGAAGTCGGACGCGCTGATGATGGCCTCGACCCCGTCGTAGAGGTCGGCCTCGCTCAGGCCGTTCATGTCGGCCGACATCCGGCACGCCCACAGGTGGCCGCCGGACGCGACGATCTGGTCGAGGAACTCCGGCACGTCCGGGATGTCGAGAGCCGCGATCGACCGGCGCAGGCGGGATGTCGCCAGTGCGGTCATGCCGGGCAGCCCACCGAGCCCTTGCGGCAGGTGCGTGGCCGGGTTGCCGAGCATCGTGAACTTGAGGTCGCCCATGGTCCGCGTGGTGATCATGTCGAAGCCCCAGAAGGTGAAGAACAGGTGCGTCTCGACGCCCTCGCCGAGCGCGGCGTTGGCCAGGACGAGGGCCGGGTAGGCCATGTCCAGGCTGCCCTTGGAGCAGATGATCGCGAGCGTCCGTCCGGTGCTCGCGTCGTCGTCGAACCGCGGGACGATCTGGGCAGCGACGTCGGTGGTGTTCATGGCGGGCTCACCTCTCTCGGGTCGGGTCACACGCAGCCGTGGGGCTTGGGCAGGCCCGCCACGTAGGCCATCTTCTTGGCGGGCTTCTGCGGGAAGAGCCCGAACAACGCCTTGACCGGGATGCCGGTGCCGAGCGAGGCGCGGCGCAGGGTGGGTGTCTCGCCGCGCGCGGTGAAGTCCGCGCGCAGGAACCGCAGCACCGCGCGGTGCTCGTCGGTGAGCGTCAGCCCGATGCGCTCGGCGAGGACGTCCGCCAGGGACTCGTCCCACTCGGCCGGATCGGTGAGGAAGCCTTCGGCGTCGACGTGGACGGCGTGGCCGTCCAGGGTGGTGACAGGCATGGCGGTGCTCCTAGCGGGTGGCGGCGGTGGCGGGGGTGGCCGGGACGGACTTGCCGACCATCGACATGTGGGACGGCAGCGGCATCGGGCGGCCGGGGAGCAGGACGTTCCAGTACAGCCAGCGGAACGCGAGCTTGCCGAGGTGGTTCGCCCGGGTCTCCTTGAGCAGGCTGAGCGGTCCGACGGGCAGCGGGTACCGGCCGGGCAGGGGCTCGGTGTCGTAGTTGAAGTCGATCAGCAGGCCGCGGCCCGCGCCGGACTCGACGAAGCAGTTGGCGTGGCCGTCGAACGCGCGCGTCATGGGGCGTCCGGCGACGTGCTCCAGGAAGTTGTCGACGAAGACGTCGACCGAGAAGTGCGCCACCGACCCGGCCTTGGACGCCGGGATGTCGGACGCGTCCCCGAGCGCGAACACGTCCCGGTGCGCCGTCGACAGCTGCGTGTGCCGGTCCACCGGGACGAAGTTCAGCTCGTCGCCCAGCCCGGAGCGCCCGACGTAGTCGGCGCCCATGTGCAGCGGCACCGTCACCAGCAGGTCGAACGGCACCTCTCGCTCGTCGTACGACACCAGGGTCCGCGCGTCGGCGTCGACGCGCTCGACCAGGAAGTCGGTCTCGACGGTCACCGACCGCTCGGCCAGCATCGAGCCGAGGCGGTCCGAGGCGATCGGCTGGGTGAAGGCGCCCGAGAGCGGCGTCACGTAGACCAGCTCGGTCCGCTCCCGCAGCCCCCGCCGCCGCAGCCAGTCGTCGACGAGGAAGGTGAACTCCAGCGGCGCCACCGGGCACTTGATCGGCGTCTCGACGATGTGCACCACGAGCCGGCCGCCCGGGAAGGCGACCAGCGCGTCGGCCAGCGCCTGCGCCCCGTCCAGGGTGTAGAAGTCGAAGATCGAGCGGCGCCACTGCGGGCCCAGCATCCCCGGGGTCTGGTCGGGGCGTGGTGACGCCCCGGTCGCGATGACGAGGTAGTCGTACCCCAGACGCCGGCCGTCGGTGAGCGTCACGGTGCGCCCGTCCGGGTCGACCCGGTCCACCTCGCCCAGGACCAGCTCGACGCCGTCGGTGACGAACGCGTGGCGGGACCGCACCAGGTCGCGCGCGCGGAGCCGGCCGAACGGCAGGAACAGGAACCCGGGCTGGTAGGGGTGGGCGTCGTCCCGGTCGACCACCGTGATGTCCCACTCGAGCGGGTCCAGGCGCCGCCGCAGGCGGTTGACCACCATGGTCCCGGCGGTCCCGGCCCCCAGAACCACCAGGCGGTGGGTCATCGCGCACGCTCCTTCGTCACCGGGCCACGTCACGTCACCGCGCGCGGCCTCGTCGCCATGGGCGTCGTCGCCCTGCTGGCCACGCTAGGGACGCCGGCCGCGCGACGGTCAGAGCCGAAGGTCCCGTGGCGCGGGGCCGGCCGAGGCGATCGGCCACCGGCGGGTCCGCGTCGGTGACGCGGCGGCGGAGCGCCGGTGAGCCGCAGGGTGACGACGACGCTGGACCCCGCCCGGCGCATCGACAGGGCGTCCACCTCTCGGCCGACCAGGTCGCGCAGGCACTCGAGGATCACGCCGCACGCCGGGGTGGACGCGTCCAGCACGGTGTCGACGCACCGCACGTCGTGCGCCGCCGCCCCGAGGACCGCGTCTCGCGCGAGGTGACCGCCGAGCCGTGCGCCGGCGGCCCCTGGCTCGGCGTGCACCGTCATCCGGGCGTGGCCGACGTCGTCGTGGCACAGCACCACGCGTGCCCCCGCCACCTGGAGCACCGTGTCGTCGGGCGTCGTCGTGGTCATGGCCGCAGGCCTCCTCGCCGGAGGTGTCCACCCCATCAGCGCGGGCCGGCGCCGCCCAGGGGCGAAGGTCCCCGGCGCTGCGACGACGAGCCGGTCGCGCCGCCGGGTGGCGTGTGCCCGCCCGCGCGACCGGGCGGGCACACGCCGGGACGCCGGGACCGGTCCTCCGGTCCGCCTGGGACCGGACCGGGTTCGGCGGTCGGGCGCCCGCGCGCATCCCTGCGCGCGCCCCACGCGGCTGTCCGCCGTCGTCGCCGCTCGGAGTCGTCGCCGCCGGCCGGGGGCCGCGTGCTCACCCTGCCTCTGCGCGACCGGCCGCACCTGGGTCCTTGGTCCACACCTCGCTCGGCCCTGCCCGCCCGCCCCCACATGCAGGGCGGCGCACGGGCCGTGAGGCGGCGCGCCCGGGCCCGCTCGCACGCGAGGACCTTCGGCCCATGTCCGCGCCGGGGCACCCCGAGGACGCTGGGGGCAGGAGTCCGGTGGTCGGGCTCGGCGGGACGCGGATGCGACGTCCCGGTACACCCTGGGAGGTACGTGTCATGTCCAGCACCACGAAGTCCGTCGCCCCCACCGCGGGTACGGGCGCCGTCCGCTATCAGGAGCAGATCGTCACCAGTGCCGCGGCGCGCAAGGTGCTCGCCGTGTCGCGCATCGTCATCGGGTTCACGTTCCTGTGGGCCTTCGTCGACAAGACCTTCGGGCTCGGGTTCGCCACGCCGGCCGAGCGCGCCTGGATCAACGGCGGCACTCCGGCGCAGGGGTTCATCACCAACATCGAGGGTCCGTTCGCCGACTTCTTCCAGGTGTTCGCCAACCCGTTCGGCGACGTGCTGTTCATGGTCGGCCTGCTCGGGATCGGCGTCGCGCTCGTGGCCGGCGCGGGGTTGAGGATCGCCGCGGTCACCGGCACGCTGCTCCTGGCGTTCATGTACCTGGCCGAGCTGCCGGCGGCGCTCGGTGGCAACAACCCGGTCGTCGACTCGCACTGGCACGAGGCGCTGCTGCTCATCATCGCCGCGGTCACGCTCTCCGGTGACACCTGGGGCGTGGGCAAGATCTGGGCGCGCATCGTCGGCAACAGCTGGCTGCGCTGAGCCTCGAACCGCCGCACACCCAGGGCGGGTCCCCACGGGGGACCCGCCCTGGGTCACGCGTCACGGGCCGACGTCTGTCACGCGTCACGGGCCGACGTCACGGGACCCGACCGCGGGCCCCGGTGCCGTCCGGGGGGGCGGCTGGACGGCGCGAGCAGGATCGTCCCCGCGCCCCGGCGGACCACCTCGGCGCTGACCGACCCGAGCAGCGTTCCCCGGACTGCGCCGCGTCCGCGCGGCCCCAGGACGAGCAACGCCGCGGTGCGCGACCGGTCCACCAGGACGTCGGCCGGACCACCGAGGACCAGCTCGACCGTGACGTCCAGGCCGGGGTGACGTGCCCGCAGTGCGGCGACGACCTCGTCCACCCCGGTGACCGGACGAGCGGGGCCCGCGGACGCCGAGGCGCGCACCAGCACCAGACCCGTTCCGAGCAGGGCCGCCTCCGCGGCCGCCAGGTCCGCGCTCACCGCCGACCGTGACGACCCGTCCACACCCGCGACGACCGGGGCGCCACGCCGCCCGCCCCGCCGCCCGGTGACCACGGCGACGGGACAGCGTGCGTGCGCGACGACGTGGCCGGCACCCGGCCCCGCCGGGCCACCGACCGATCCGCCCACGTGCGGTCCGACGACGAGCAGCTGACTGCGGCAGCTCAGGTCGCGCACCGCCCGGGACTGCGGCTCGGGCACCAGACGGGTGGACAGCCGCAGGCCAGGTCGCCGGGCGCCCTCACGCTCGGCGAGCTCCCGCAGCGCGAACGCGGCCTCGGCGTGGACCGGGTGGTGCGGCGACGGGTACCACTCGCCCTGCACGGGGTCCGGGTCGTCCGGCACCGCGCGGGCGAGCAGGACGGGGGCACCGCGCAGCGCCGCCTCGGCCAGCCCCCACTCGAGGGTGGTGCCGTCGTGCACGGAGCCGTCCAGCTCGATGGTGACGCACGCGGTGGCCCCGGACCCGTCGGTCCGGGGCCACGGGGCACTGGCCACGTCGGGGCGCCGACCGGTCACACGGACATGCCGTGCGTCCGGTGCGCCCGGTGCGCGACGAGGTCCGCCAGGTGTGCGCCCCACTCGCGGGCACGCTCGGCCTCGCCGGACGCCAGCGGCCCCTGGGTGCCGTCCACCCAGAACGACTCCGCCGGGACGACCGGCTCGAACCCCAGGCGGCGCAGCCGGCGGTGGATGGCCTTGGCGGCCGACCCGGGGACACGCGGGCTCGCCACCCGGGTGTCGAAGGCGGCCGCGGCCAGCCCCGGCACGGCCGGCAGCACTCGCTCGAGCCACTCCCGGACGCCGTCGTCCACGCTCACCGTGGCGTGCGCCGCCTGCCGCGCGGCGTCCTGCCGGGTGGAGGACCGGCTCATGCCGAAGGCGTGCGTCGGTCCGCCGACCACGAGCAGGTCGGTGTCGACCAGGCACGTCGCGGTGCCGACCTCGACGAGGTCGACGTCCATGACGGGGAACAGCCCGTTGCCGATCGCTCGCGCGACGTCGCGCGTGGTGCCGAACATCGACTCGTAGACCACCAAGGCCTGCATGACGACCACTCCCGCCGGATCTCACTGCTGCCACCTGCTGTCCCCTCCAGGCTCGGCATCCCCGGGGGGCGCCACCAGGGACCAAGGACCCGGCCCGCCGCGGGGCGTCGCGGGGCCGAAGGTCCCTGTCGCCGGCGCCGGCCGGGCGGCACGGTGGGGAGAGGTCGTGACGGTGCGACGGCCGCCCGTCGACCACACACACCGTGTCGACCACACACACCGTGTCGACCACGCAGACCGTGTCGATCACCGAACGTGCGGGAGGGCGTCATGCCGAAGTACATCGTCGACTTCGCCGACGGGAACAAGGACCTCGCCGACCTGCTCGGCGGCAAGGGTGCCAACCTCGCGGAGATGACCCGCCTGGGTCTGCCCGTGCCGCCCGGGTTCACCATCACCACGCAGGCCTGCCGCGCCTACCTGGCCGACGGGCACCTGCCGCCGGAGCTGCGGGTCGAGCTCACGATGGCGGTGCGCCGCCTGGAGGACGCCGTCGGCCGCGGGCTCGGCGACGTGCACGACCCCCTGCTGGTCTCGGTGCGGTCCGGGGCGCGGTACTCGATGCCGGGGATGATGGAGACGGTGCTCAACGTCGGTCTCAACGACGCGACCGTCCAGGGCCTGGCCAAAGGCTGCGGCGACGACCGGTTCGCGTGGGACTCCTACCGCCGGCTCATCCAGATGTTCGGCCGCACGGTGCTGGGGATCGACGGTGACCGGTTCGCCGACGCGCTGGACGCCCTGAAGGCGGACCGTGGTGTCTCGGCGGACACGGACCTGACGGCCGACGAGCTCAGGCTCCTGGTCGAGCGGTTCAAGCACATCGTCCGGCAGGACGCCGGCCGCGACTTCCCCCAGCACGCCCGCGAGCAGCTGGACCTGGCCATCGCGGCGGTGTTCGGGTCGTGGAACACCGACCGGGCCCGGCTCTACCGCCGTCGCGAGCGGATCCCGCACGACCTGGGCACCGCGGTCAACGTGGTGACCATGGTGTTCGGCAACCTCGGGCCGTCCTCCGGGACGGGGGTCTGCTTCACCCGCGACCCCGCGACCGGCAAGCCCGGCAGCTACGGGGACTACCTGCCCAACGCGCAGGGTGAGGACGTCGTCGCGGGCATCCGCAACACCCTCAGCCTGGCCGACCTCGCCGAGCTCGACCCCACGAGCTACGCGCAGCTGCGCCAGGCGATGCGGCGGCTGGAGACCCACTACCGCGACCTGTGCGACATCGAGTTCACGATCGAGCGCGGCCGGCTGTGGATGCTGCAGACGCGGGTGGGCAAGCGCACGCCGGCGGCGGCGTTCCGGATCGCGAGCCAGCTCGTCGACGAGCACCTGGTGACACCGGACGAGGCGCTCGGCCGGGTCACCGGCCAGCAGCTCAGCCGGCTGATGTTCCCGCAGTTCGACGCGGATGCCGACCGTCGGCCGCTGACGCGCGGCATGGCGGCGTCCCCGGGCGCCGCGGTGGGCCGGGCGGTGCTCGACTCCGCCCGCGCCGAGGCGTGGGCCGCCGACGGACGCGACGTCGTCCTCGTCCGCCGGGAGACCAACCCGGACGACCTCGGCGGGATGATCGCCGCCGCGGGCGTCCTCACCACGCGCGGCGGCAAGACGTCGCACGCGGCGGTGGTCGCCCGCGGCATGGGCACGACGTGCGTCGTCGGCGCCGAGGAGGTGCAGGTCGACCTCGCGGCACGGTGCTTCTCGGTCGGCAGCACGGTCGTCCACGAGGGCGACGTCATCGCGATCGACGGCGGCACCGGCGAGGTCTTCCTCGGCGCGGTCCCCGTCGTGGCGTCCCCGGTGGTGCGCTACCTCGACGAGGGGCTGGAGTCCGCCCTGGCGCACGCCCGGGACGACGACACCCGCGAGCTCGTGCGGGCCGTCGACCGGCTGCTGCGCCACGCCGACGCGGTCCGGCGTCTGCACGTGCACGCGAACGCCGACACCGCCGCCGACGCGCGCCGCGCCCGGGGATGGGGCGCCCAGGGCGTCGGGCTGTGCCGGACGGAGCACATGTTCCTCGGCGAGCGCCGGGTCCTCGTCGAACGGCTGATCCTCGCCACCGACGACGCCGAGCGTCAGGCCGCGCTGGACGCGCTGCTGCCGCTGCAGCGGGCGGACTTCGTCGCGCTGCTGGCCGAGATGGACGGGCTGCCGACGACGATCCGGCTCATCGACCCGCCGCTGCACGAGTTCCTGCCGGACCTCACCGAGCTCTCGGTCCGGGTCGCGGTCGCGGACGACCGCGTCGCGCGCGGCGCACCGAGCGACGACCCGGACGCCCTGGCCCGCGACCACCGGCTGCTGACCGCGGTCCGGCGCATGCACGAGGCCAACCCGATGCTGGGGCTGCGGGGCGTGCGGCTGGGGCTCGTGGTCCCCGGCCTGTTCGCGCTGCAGGTCCGGGCGGTCGCCGAGGCGGTCGCCCGACGGGTCGACGACGGCGGGGAGCCCCGCGCCGAGATCATGGTCCCGCTGGCGGCGTCCGTCATGGAGCTGCAGCTCGTGCGGGACGAGGCCGAGCGCGTCATCGCGGCCGTGTCCGCCGAGACCGGCGTGCCGCTGCGGATCCCGATCGGCGCGATGATCGAGCTGCCCCGGGCCGCCCTCACCGCCGACCGGATGGCGGCCGCCGCGGAGTTCTTCTCCTTCGGCACGAACGACCTCACCCAGACCACCTGGGGGTTCAGCCGCGACGACGTGGAAGGGGCGTTCTTCGCCGAGTACACCGACCTCGGCGTGCTGACCGTCTCCCCGTTCGAGACGATCGACCGCCGCGGCGTGGGCCGGCTCGTGCGGATCGCGGTCGACGAGGGACGCACCGTTCGCCCCGACCTCGTGCTCGGCGTGTGCGGTGAGCACGGCGGGGACCCGGAGTCGGTGCACTTCTTCCACGACGCGGGACTGGACTACGTCTCGTGCTCGCCGTTCCGCGTGCCGGTCGCCCGCCTGGAGGCGGGCCGGGCCGCGGTCGTCGCCTCTGCCGGCTCCGCCGGCGGCGCCGACACCCGCTGAGGACCACCACCGTCGTCCCTCCACGGAGGTCGTCATGGCCAGCACCCTGCACCCGACGCGAGCGCCGGCACGGACGCCGCGACGGGCCGGCCGTCCGACGGCGCCCCCGCGGCGGCTCACCCGGCGGTCGACCGGCCGCCGGTGGCGCCCGGCCGGCGCCGCGGTCCTGCTCGCCGGCGCGGCCGGCGTCGTCACCGGGCAGCTCATGCCGCTCGGCCCCACGTCGGCCGGGACGGCGCTGGCGGTGATGGCCACCGGCGCCGTCCTCGGGGCGGCCGGCGGCCGGGCGGTGCGCTCGGCGTGGTCGGTGGTCCCGCTGGCGGCCGTGCACCTGGCCGCCCTGGAGATCGCGCGCAGCGACCTGCTGCTGCCCACGGTGCACGACCTGCGGCCCGGCTCGACCTGGTGGCTGCTGGTCCAGCTGCTGGGGCGCGGCCTGCACGGCGTGCTGCTGCTGCTGCCGATGGTGCTCGCGGCGCGGCTGACCTCGCGCGCCGGGCGCGGCGACGCGCCGGCCCGCCACCCCCGGGCGTCCACGGCGACCACCGGCCTCGTCGGGGTGCTGGTGGCCGTGCTCGCCGTCCTGGTCGCGCTGCCGGCCACGACACCCCCCGTGCGCGACGCCGACGGGCAGGTGGTGCCCGGGAGCATCGCGACCCTGGACACCGTCGTCCTGGGTGGGGACCCGCACACGGTGATGATCCGGGCGGCCGATCCGGACGCGCCCGTCCTGCTGTACCTGTCCGGTGGCCCCGGCCAGTCCGACCTCGCGCTCGCCCGGGTCCTGTCCGAGCCGTGGGTCGACGACGTCGTGTTCGCCACCTTCGACCAGCGGGGCAACGGCACCTCGTACCCCGCGCTGCTGCCGACGCGGGACGCGACGCTGGCGCGTGCGGTGGCCGACGTCGCGGAGCTCGCCGAGTACCTGCGCGCCCGCTTCGACGAGGACAAGGTGATCCTCCTGGGGGAGTCGTGGGGGACCCTGCTCGGCGTGCTGACGGTGCAGCAGCGGCCGGACCTGTTCCACGCCTACCTCGGCAGCGGTCAGATGGTCGACGTCGCCGAGACCGACCGGCGCATCTTCCGCGACCTGGTCGCCCACGCCCGGCGCACCGGTGACGAGCAGCTCGCGGCGCTGACGCGCCGGATCGGCGAGCCGCCGTACGCGGACGAGCCGTGGGCCAACGCCGAGGTCATGGCCGCCTACGGCTACCTGTACGACCCCTACACGCCGCCGGCCGGCTACCGGGCCCGTGGCGCGGCGTCGGGCCTGGACGGGTTCGGCCTGCGCGGGGTCGAGTACACCCTGACCGACAAGGTCGACGTGCTGCGGGGGCTGGTCGACACCTTCTCGGTCCTGTACCCCCAGATCCAGGACCTCGACCTGCGCGACGACGTGCCGCAGCTGGGGGTGCCGGTGTTCGTCCTGGACGGCGCCGCCGAGCTGGACGGGCGGCGGGACCTCGCCCTGGAGTGGTTCGACACGCTGGATGCTCCGAGCAAGCGTCTGGTGAGCTTCCCGGACGCGGCCCACGCCGTCGCCTTCGAGCAGGCCGACGCCGTCGACCTGCTGCTCGAGCGGGAGGTCCTGCCGCTGGTCGGTCAGGGGTAGGCCAGCGCCGCCCGGCCGTCCGTCCGGCCGGCCGCCGCCGGCCGCTCGAACCGCACCGCCCACGGGTGCGCACCGCGCCCGCACGCGATCCAGCCGTCACGCTGGATGTCGCGTCGCAGGGTGTGCAGCGCGCGGTTCATCCCCGGGGCGACGTCCTCCCGGGGGTCGCCGCCCTCGCCCGGTCGGGGACCGGGGAACGGCGGGCTGACGTAGAGCAGCCGACCACCCCGGCGTGCCACGAAGCGCAGCACGGTCGCCGCGTCGCCCGGGACCGGCCGCGCCGACGGCGCCCCCCGAGCGCCCGCACGAGGGCAGTGCTCGAGCTCGATCACCAGGGTGTCGGTGCATGCGTCCATGCACCCACGATCGCCTGCCGGTGCACTGCCCTCCAGGGGCGGAGGTCCCGACCGGGGCGTGCACGCGAGCGGCCCCGCGGGCGGACCCGCTCAGTGCAGGGCGTCGTCGTGCACGACCAGCACCGTGACGGTCGCGGCCCGGACGACCTCGCTGCTCACCGCGCCCAGCAGCATCCCGCGGAAGGCGCCGAGACCGCGCGAGCCCACCACGAGGAGGCCCGCGTCCGCCGACGCGTGGACCAGGGCGTGCACCGGGTCGTCGTCGACGAGGTCGAGGCGGACGTCGAGCCCCGGATGCTCCGCGCGCAGACCCGCCACCACGGCCTCGGCGGCACGACGCGTCGGGTCGTCGGCGTCGGCGGTGGCCAGCGGGGACAGGAACATCAGACCGTCGGTGCCGTACGGCACCTGCGTCGGCCGGCCGTGCACGACGACCAGCGCGACGCCGCGCAGCACGGCCTCCCGGGCCGCGACGTGAGCGGCCGCGACCGAGGAGGTGGAGCCGTCGACACCCACGACGACCGGGGCGGCCCGGTGGGCGAGGTCGCGCACCACCGCGACCGGGCAGCGTCCGTGCGCGGCGAGGTGGGCGCTGATCCGGCCGATCCGGGGGCTCTCGGAGTGGCCCCGCGCGCCGACCACGAGGAGCTGGGCGTCCTCGCTGACGGAGCGCAGCATCGGCACCGTCGGGCCGTGCAGCAGCCGGGTGGTGACCGGCAGCCCGGGCCGTCGGGCGGTGGCCTGGCGCGTGGCGTCGGCGAGGTACTGCGCGGCCTCGTCGCCCCACCGCACGTCGCCGACCACCGGGTACCAGCTCGCCTGGGTGTACTCGTGCGGGTCCTGGTAGGCCCGGGCGAGCACGGCCTCGGCTCCACGCAGCTCGGCCTCGGCGAGTCCCCAGTCGAGCGTCCGCCGGCTGTGCGGCGACCCGTCGACGGCGATGACCACGGCACCCTCGGGTCGCATCGCGACCTCCTCGCCTCCGGGGCCCGCCGGCACGGGTCCCTGCTGACCAGGATGGTGGCGCCGGGACGCGGGCGGCAGGGACTTCGGTCCCTCACCGGTCGGCCGCCCGACGCCAGCCGCGGCGTCGGGCGTCGCTCCCCAGCGCGGCCAGGGTCACCGCCGCCGCGCCGAAGACCGCCTGCAGGGGGTGCGGGCCGATGAACGGGACCTGCACGACCAGCTCCACCGCCAGGGCACCGGCGGCCAGGAGCACCACGTCGGGTGCGTGCGGGGAGCGCCGGGCCGCCAGCAGCGCGGCCGCCCCCGACGGCACGGCGACGGTGCCGGCGAGCCAGACACCCGGCAGGACCCAGCTGGACAGCCCGAGCGGTGCGATCGCCGCCACGGGAGGTGTCCCGAGGCCGGCGACGAGCGCGGCGGCGCCACCGAGGCCGGCGACTGCGACGAGTGACTCGGCGGCGATCAGCACGCGGCGGTGCGGGAAGCACCCAGCAAAGGACGGCGGGGTGCCGACGGCGGTGGTGCCAGCGGACCGACCGGAGCTCATCATCACGGCAGCCCTCCCGTGTCGAGGTGGGGGACGAGCGACGCGGACGTCGGGCCGCTCCGCCCTCAGGTCTGCCACCTCGCTCGACCGGTCACCAGGGACGAACGGCTCATCCTGGCCCTCGGCGCCGTGCCCGAGCTGCCCGGCGGTCACCCGGGGCACCACGCCGGGGCGACGCCGGCCGTGATCGTGCCGTTGGTCCCTGGCGGCACCGGAGCGACCCGGCTGAGGTGGAGGGGACCGGGGGAGGAGGGACACATGGACGCGGTGCGCGCCTCGGCACCCAGGGTCGCCGTGGACCGGCTGCGCCCCGGCGACGTCCTCGAGCTCGCGACCGACGTCGGGCCCGCCCCGTCGAACGTCGGGGCGCTGCTCCTGCTGAGCGGCGACGTGCCGGCCGACGCCGTGCAGGACGCGCTCGTGGACCGGCTCGGACGCGTCCGGCGGCTGGCCGACCGGGTCGTCAGCCCCCCGCGCCCGCTGGGGCGCCCGTACTGGGCCCGCGACCCGGGGTTCGACGTCCGCGACCACCTCTCGCAGCTCCGGTGCGTGCGGACCGACGACGACGCGCTGCTCGCCGTCGCCACCGACGCGGTGACGTCCCCGCTGCCCCGTCACCGCCCGCTGTGGCGGGTGTCGGTGCTCGTGGGGCCGGCCGGCACGGCGGTGGGCGTCGTGGTCGTCCTGCACCACGTCATCACGGACGGCGTCGGGGGCCTGGTCCTGCTCGCGCGCCTCGCCGACGGCGTGGACGTCGCGGCGCGCCACGACACCGCCGGCTCGCGGCGCGGGCCGACCACCGGAGCGCTCGCCCGGGACGTGCTCGCCCGGGCGCTGGCCGGGCTGCGGGGGGCGCCGGCGTCGGCGCGGCTCCTGGCACGGGGCGCGGTCGAGCTCGGGGTCTCGGGCCACGGCGCCGTGCTGGCCCCACGGACCTCGGTCAACGCCCCGACGGGACCCTGTCGCCGGGTCACCGTGGTCGACGTCGACCTCGTCGGGGTGCGGCAGGCCTCACGCCGGCACGACGCGACGGTCAACGACGTCCTGCTGGTCGCGGTCGCGGGCGCGCTCGGTCGGCTGCTCGCCGGGCGGGGCGAGCACCCGCCCGAGCTGGTGGTGTCCGTGCCGGTGTCCGGCAGGCCGTCCGGCCGTGACGACCTGGGCAACGACGTCGGCGTGATGCCCGTGCGGGTCCCGGTGCACGGGACGCGTGCGGAGCGGCTCGCGTGCGTGAGCCGCCGGACCCGGGCGCAGAAGGCGGCGGGCCGCGGCTCCTCCAGCGCCCTGGTCGGGCCGGCGTTCCGGCTCCTCGCCCGGCTCGGGCTCTTCCCCGCCCTCATCGACCGCCAGCGCCTGGTCAACACCTTCCTGTCCGACGTGCGCGGGCCGTCCCAGCCCCTGCTCCTCAGCGGCGCACCGGTCGTCCGGACGATCCCGCTCGTCGTCAGTGCCGGCAACGTCGCCGTGGCGTTCGCGGCGCTGTCGTACGCGGGACGCCTCACCGTGTCCGTGGTCGTCGACCCCGAGCTCGTGCCCGACCTCGAGGTCCTGCGGGCCGGGCTGGAGGACGAGCTGCGGGACGTGCTGCGGGACGTGCTGCCCCGCGGTGGCGCGCAGGACGGCGTCCTGCACGAGCCAGGCGCCTGACCGCCGCGGGGGTGGCGTCGGCGTGCCGAGCGGGCTCAGCACGCCGACCGTGGCACGGGCTGCCCCGCGGGCGCCGGCCGGGTCGGTGACGGTGGCCGTGCCGGCCTCAGCCGGCGCACCACCGCGGCCACCTGCGCCGTGGCGTCGGGCACCGGCACCGCCAGGGTGTCGGCGACCTGACGGTCGGTGAGCCCGCTGGCGACCAGCCGCACGACGCGCCGCTGCGACGGCGTCAGGGTCGCCGTCACGCCCGGGTCGGCGCCGCCGGTGAGCCGCGCGCGCACGCGGGCCTC
Organism: uncultured Cellulomonas sp.; assembly: GCF_947494015.1. Classification (GTDB taxonomy): domain Bacteria; phylum Actinomycetota; class Actinomycetes; order Actinomycetales; family Cellulomonadaceae; genus Pengzhenrongella. Next base: position 63,332 of record NZ_CANLTL010000014.1, read on the forward strand.
CGCGGCCGGGTCGAGGGCGGTGCCGCCGCGGCCGGCGCAGCGCACGGTGTCGGCCACGTCGAGCCGGCGCAGGTCGCGCAGGACGCACCCGGCGGCGCCGGCCAGCACGAGCTGCAGGACGGTGTCGTCGTCGTCCAGCGAGGTCAGCACCAGCACCGCGACGTCGGGGTCCACCGACCGCATCCGGCGGCACACGCCGATCCAGTCCTCGTGGTGCAGGTGGTCGTCGAGCAGGACGACGTCCGGGTGCAGACGGGACGTCGCCGTGCCCGCGTCGGACGCCGTCACGGTGGCCCCGACCAGCACCAGACCGGGCGCTCGCCGGACGGCGACGCAGAGGGTGGCTCGGACGATCTCGTCGTCGGCGACCACCAGGACCCCGACATCCATGCGCCCGATCGTGCCTGCGCGGCAGCGCGCGGGTGCAGGGTCGAAGGTCACCAGTGCGGCGGCGTGGCGGGCCCCGTCACCGGGTGCCGGGCCATGACGACCGCGGGCGAGGGCGCCTATGCTCGCCGTCATGACGTCCCCGAACGGGACCCACCCCGGCGGCGTCGGGGAGCCGACGTCCGACGACGGACGCGTGCGCGCGCTGATGGATGCCGTCGTGTCGATGTCCAGCGAGCTCGACACGGCGACGGTGCTGGACGGTGTGGTGCAGGCCGCGTGCCGGCTGACCGGGGCCCGGTACGGCGCCCTGGGCGTGCTGGGGCAGCACGGCGGCCTCAGTGAGTTCGTCCACCACGGCATCGACGAGCGGACGCGCGAGCTCATCGGGCACCTGCCCCGCGGCGAGGGCGTGCTCGGGCACCTCATCGACGTGCCGCAGCCGCTGCGGCTGCACGACCTGAGCCGGCACCCCCGCTCGGTCGGGTTCCCCGTCCACCACCCGCGGATGCTGACGTTCCTCGGGGTCCCGGTGCGGGCTCGCGGCGAGGTGTTCGGCAACCTCTACCTGACCGACAAGGCCGGCCCGGACGGCGACGTGACCGACTTCACCGGCGACGACGAGAGCACCGTGGTCGCGCTCGCGGCCGCGGCCGGCGTCGCGATCGACCACGCCCGGGCGTACCGCCGGGTCCGCGACCACGAGCGGTGGCTGGAGGCGGCGGCGGCGTGCACCACGATCCTCACCGACGGTCGCGCGGCGGACGAGGCGCCGCAGCAGGTGCTGTGCCGGGCGAGGGAGGTGACCGGCGCCGTCGGCGGGCTGCTGTGCTCGCACCCGGACGAGGTCCCCGACGACCTCGCCGGCCGCGTCGGGGGCTCGACGGCTCCGTCGCTGATCCCGGTGCCGGACGGCGGCTCGGTCGACGTGCCCGGGTCGGCATGGGTGCTGGTGGTGCCGCTGCACAGCGCCGCACGGTGGGTGGGCACCCTGCTGCTCGGGTGGCGCCGGCAGGAGGACCGGCCCGCCCCCGAGGTGGACCTCGGGATGGTCGCGGGCTTCGCCGAGCAGGTCGCCCTCGCCCTGGACGTCGCCGCAGCCCAGTCCGACCGCGCCCGGCTCGCGGTGCTCGAGGAGCGGGAGCGGATCGCACGGGACCTGCACGACATGGTCATCCAGCGCCTGTTCGCCGTCGGGCTGTCGCTCCAGGGGGCGGCCCAGGACGCCGTCCGCCGGGATGTCGCCGAGCGTCTGGACCGGGCCGTGGACGACCTGGACGACACCATCAAGGACATCCGCACCTCGATCTTCCGCCTGGGCGGGCGGTCGCGCTCCCGCGTCGCCGGCTTCCGGGACCGGATCGACGCCGAGGTGGTCCGGGCCCGCGACGAGCTCGGCTTCCTGCCGAGGCTGCGCACCGACGGCGTCACCACGACGCTGCCCGCCGAGCTCGGCGAGGACGCCGTCGCGGTCGTGCGGGAGGCGCTGGCCAACACCGCCCGGCACGCGCGGGCCCGGTCCGCCGCGGTCGACGTGCGGGTGGGCTCCGAGCTCGTCGTGCGGGTCGAGGACGACGGCGTGGGACCACCTCGGGCGCCGGCACGCCGCAGCGGCCTGGCGAACCTCGAGCAACGGGCGGCCCGGCGCGGCGGCCGCCTGCAGCTGGCCCCGGGCACGCGCGAGGGAACCGTCCTGACGTGGTCGGTGCCGATCACCCGGGACGCGCGTCGGCCCGCCGGCTCCACCGGCTCCACCGGCTGAGGGACCATCACGGGACGGGCCGACCGTCCCACCGAGCGAGAGGTGACGGTCCATGGACACGTCTGACGCAGACCGGACGCCGGTGGACCGGCTCGAACCGGGTTCGTCCGAGGCGACGCCGAGGACGAGCGTCTTCCTGCTCGACGACCACGAGGTCGTCCGTGAGGGCCTGATCCGGCTGATCGACTCCCAGCCCGACCTGGTGGTCGTCGGCGAGGCCAGGACGGCGCGTGAGGCACTCGTCCGGGCGCCCGGGCTGCAGGTCGACGTGGCGGTGCTGGACGTGCGCCTGCCGGACGGTGACGGCGTCGAGGTCTGCCGCGAGCTGCGGTCCCAGCGCCCCGAGCTCGCCTGCCTGATGCTCACGTCGTTCAGCGACGACGAGGCGCTGCTCGCGGCGATCACCGCGGGCGCCGCCGGGTACGTCCTGAAGGACATCCGCGGCTCGGACCTGGTCGAGTCGATCCGCGCGGTGGCCGCCGGACGCACCCTGCTGGACGCGGGCTCCCGGGCCCGGGTGCTGGAGCGCCTGCGGGTGGCGCAGCACCAGGACGAGCGCCTGGACCTGCTGAGCGCGCAGGAGCGGGCGATCCTCGACCTGATCGGCGAGGGCCTGACGAACCGGCAGATCGCGCAGCGCATGTTCCTGGCCGAGAAGACGGTCAAGAACTACGTCTCCAGCCTGCTGGCCAAGATCGGGGTCCACGGCCGCACGCAGGCCGCGCTGTTCATCGCCGAGGAGCGCCGCGCGCACCCGCCGGGCCACTAGCGGACCACCGGCGGACGCCGGGCGATCTCACAACCACCGCCGACCGCGGAAGAACACGATCAGCGCAAGGGTGGACAGCACGAGCAACGCGCTCGCCGTGATGGCGCCGGCGGCGCTGGCGACCTGCGGGAACAGCACGTTCATCCCGTAGAAGCCGGTGATGGCGGTGGACGCGGCGAAGATCGCGGCCCACGCGCTCAGGCGCCGCATGACCTCGTTGATCCGGTTGTTCTGCACCTGGAGCGTGGACTCGCCGATGGTGGTCACGAGGTCGCGCAGCGTCTCGGTCCACTCCGTGACCCGCAGCACCTGCTCGTAGACGTCGGCGAAGTACGGCACCATCGCGTCGTCGACCGCGTGGACGTCGCGCCGGGTGAAGGCGAGCAGCACCTCGCGCATGGGCAGCACGACCCGACGCAGGCCGACCAGCGCCTTGCGGATGGCGTAGGAGTGCACGTGGGTCGTGGTGTCGCTGGAGCCGTCGGCGAACAGACCCGCCTCGAGCGCGTCGACCGCGTCGTCGAGCTGCTGCACCGCGTCGAAGTGGCTGTCGACCGCCCGCTCCAGCAGCCCGTGAACCAGGAACGCGACCCCGTGGACGGCGAGGTCGGCGCCGGCGTCCCACCCCGCGCGGAGCTCGGCGACGTCGAGGTCGCCGGACTTGCGCACGGTCACCAGCCATCGGTCGGAGGCGATCACGCCGAGCTCGGTCGCGGTGAGGGCAGCCGCGACCGGGTCGACCCGGGTCAGGTACACCGTCATGAGCAGGTACCCGGGGTGCCGCGTGACCTTGGTCCGCTGGCCGGTGCGGACCAGGTCCTCCGCCGCCAGCGCGGAGATCCCCAGCGTCCGGGTCAGGGCGGCCAGGTCGGCGTCGCCGGGCGAGTCCAGGTGCAGCCACAGGACCGTGTCGGGCTGGGCGAGGAGCCCCGCGACCCGGTCGGCGTCGACGTCCTCCAGCTCGACCCGTCCTCGGCGGTACATCCGGTTGTGGTGCACGTGCGCTCCTCTGCACCGAGTCGTCCCCCGGGTACGCCCGCCGGGGAGGCGGCACGTCCCGGTTCCAGGGTGGCGCATGGCGGGCCCGTCGGGGTGGGCAGTTGGTCCTCGGGATCCGCCGGGGGACCGGCACCGCCGCGGTCGGGACGAAGGTCCGACGACGACGGCGGGACGGGTGCCTAGCGTGGGAGGAGCCCGGCGATGGGCCGGGCGCCCGCAGCGTCAGGAGCTGTCATGCGCACCGTTGTCATCACGGGTTCGGCCTCGGGTATCGGTCGGGCCACCGCCGAGCTGCTCCGGTCGCGCGGCGACCGGGTGATCGGCGTCGACCTGCACGACGCCGACGTCGTCGCCGACCTCGCCTCCGTGGACGGCCGGGCGGCCCTGGTCGACGGGGTCCGCGCCGCGTCGGACGGCCGCATCGACGCGATCGTCGCCAACGCCGGGCTGGCCCGGCAGACGCCGGGCGACGTCGCCGTCAACTACTTCGGCTCGGTGGCCACCCTGGACGGCCTGCGGCCGCTGCTCGACGGCTCGACCGCGCCACGTGCGGTCGCGACCGCGTCCATGGCGAGCCTGATGCCGTCCGACGGCGAGCTGGTCGACCTGTGCCTCGCCGGTGACGAGCCCGGGGCACTGGCACGGGCGGACAAGCTGGTGCAGGCCGAGCAGGGTGGCCTGATCTACGCCAGCAGCAAGGTCGCCCTGTGCCGGTGGGTGCGACGGACCGCCGCGTGGCCGCAGTGGGCCGGCCAGGGCATCCCGCTCAACGCGATCGGTCCCGGCGTCGTGGAGACGCCGATGGTCGCCGGGCTGATCGGCACCGACGTCCAGCGCGCTGCGGTGGCCGCGATGGTCCCCATGCCGCTGGGCGGGTTCATGAAGCCCGAGGTCCCCGCCCGGCTGCTCGCCTGGCTGGTCAGCGAGGAGAACACCCACCTGTGCGGCCAGGTCGTCTTCGTCGACGGCGGGTCCGACGTGGTGATCCGCGGCGACTCGACCTGGTGATCCGTCCGTCGGCCGACCGCAGGACACGACCGGCGGCCGGGAGGCCCCCGTCACGACCTGGGCGGGGGCGGCACCACGAGCACGGGGCTCGCGGAGAACTCCAGGACGTGGCGGGTGTTGCTGCCGACGTACGGCTCGCCGCCCGCCGGTCGGCGGGACCGTCCCACCACGACCAGGTCCGCCGCGCAGTCCACGGCAGCCCGCAGGATCGCGGGACCGGCGGCACCGCTGAGCAGCACGGCCTGCACGGCCACGCCGCGGTCGACGCCGATCCGCACCACCCGGGCCAGCAGGGCCTCGTCGGCGTGCCGGCGTCGGGCCGCGACGTCGGCGTCGGCTCGGACGTCGCCCACCCCGCAGCTCGCACGTCCCCGGACCGCCCGGTCCGTGACCCGGTCGGTGACCCGGTCCGTGACCCGGTCCGGGCGCCGGGGCGGGGTCGGCGCCGACCGCGCCGCCTCGGCAGCGGGGTCGGCGCTGACGTGGACTGCGCGCAGAGCCGCCCCGAGGGCGGCCGCGACGTCGGTCGCCAGCCGCGCTGCCGCCATGGAGCCTGCCGTGTCGTCCACGGCGACGAGGATCTGCCTGATCATGGCCCGGCGCCACGGTCCGTCCCGACGGCATGCCGGAGCCGTGCCGCGTCCTCCTGCTCGGCCTGCTCGAGCGCCGACTCCACCGTGGTGAGCCGGTCCTGCAGCCAGGGCAGCCACCGCTGCTCCAGCGCACGCAGCCGACGCCGGGTCGTCCGGGCCTCCTCCTCGACCCGGCGCAGCGCCTCGTCGGCCGCGGCCGCCTCGACCCCGGCCAGCAGCGCGCGGCGGAACGCAGCAGCGGCCGGTTCGACCGCGGCATTCCCGACGGTGCGGCCGAGGGTGGCGTCGGGGGCGAGGTCCACCAGCTCGGCCTCCACCGGGTAGGTGACGCCCACCGTCGTCGACCAGCGCAGCCGGACCTCGACCGGACGGGCGGGTGCGGCGCGGTCGAGGGCGTCCTGCCCGCCGAGGAGCCCGGCACGCAGCACCCAGACCTGGGCGTCCCGGCAGTCCGCCGCCCACTGCCGGTGGCGCTGGTCCCGGTGCAGCCGGCGGCGTTCGAGCTCGGGGGCCAGCACGCGCAGCTTGCGCTCGAGCTGGTCGCGGCCCCGCTCGGCGGTGCCCAGCCGCCGGCGCAGCCAGAGCCGCCCGGCGCGGCCGGGGGGCACGTGGGCGAGCGAGGGCACGGCGTCACCCGCCGTCCCGGGCGGCCAGGACCCGGGCGGACAGCATGGTCAGCTCCCGCCGGGGGAGGATCTCCGCGACCTGCCAGCAGCGCTCCAGGGTGTCCTCGAGCGAACGCCGCTCGCCCGGGTGCTGGTCGACCAGGCGGCGCTCCAGCTCGGTCGCGAGCTCGAGGTAGTACTGGTCGGTCCCACTCAGCGCCGACGCCCCGACGATCTCCGCGAGCTCGCGTGCCTGCCGTGCGCGGGCCAGGGCGGCGAGCAGCTGGGCCGCGAGCTCCAGGTGGTCCTCGCGGGTGCGGCCCGGCCCGGCCCCGTGGCGCATGAGCCGGGACAGGGACTGCAGCGGGTCCACCGGTGGGTAGATCCCGCGGGCGTGCATCTCCGGGGAGAGGACGACCTGCCCTTCGGTGATGTAGCCGGTCAGGTCCGGGACCGGGTGGGTGATGTCCCCGGCCGGCATGGTCACCACGGGGAGGATCGTCACAGAGCCGTCGCGGCCACGGATCCTCCCGCACCGCTCGTACAGGCTCGCCAGGTCGCTGTACAGGTAGCCCGGGTACGCCCGTCGTCCTGGCATCTCGCCGCGGGCGGTCGAGACCTCGCGCAGCGCCTCGGCGTAGCTGGTCATGTCCGCCAGCACGACCAGCACGTGGCGCCCGCACTCGAAGGCCAGGTGCTCGGCGACCGTCAGCGCGATCCGGGGCGTGAGCGTGCGCTCGACGACGGGATCGTCGGCGGTGTTGACCAGCAGGAGCAGCTCACCGGCGGCCAACCTGTCGTCGAGGGTCGCGCGGACCGCGTCGGCGTCGGCGTGGGACAGCCCCATGGCGCCGAACACCACGCAGAACCCCTCGGCGCCGGTGGTCGCCTGCGCGGCGACCTGGGCGGCCAGCTCCAGGTGCGGCAGGCCGGCCACGGAGAAGATGGGCAGCTTCTGCCCGCGGACCAGCGTGGTGAGCGCGTCGATGGCGGAGATGCCGGTGATCACCGGTTGGGACGGCGGCTCGCGGCGGACCGGGTTGAGCGGGTGGCCGGCCACCGGCGCCCGGTGGCGGCCGGACACCGGCGGGCCCCCGTCCACCGGCTCCCCGCGGCCGTTGCAGACCCGGCCGAGCCACCCCGTGCCCACCGGCACGTGCAGCGGGGTGCCGGAGAACCGGGCGTGCGTGGTGCCGCGGGTGAGTCCCTCGGTGCCCTCGAGGACCTGCACCACGGCCAGGTCCCGGTCGACCTCGAGCACGAGGCCGTGCCGGACCGCGCCGCCGTCGCCGTCGCCGCGGATCTGCGCGTACTCGTCCCAGCCGACGCCCGTGGTCCCGCGCAGGACGAGCAGCGGGCCGCGCAGCTCCTCGACTGCGGAGTGCTCGACGGCCAGTCGGGGGGCGCCGGTGCGGAGCGTCAGGTCGGTCATCGCAGACCCCCCAGGACGGCCAGCATGCGCGTGCCGCGCTCGCGCACGCCGGCCGCGTCGTCGGGTCCCGTGTCCTGCGCGGCGCGCAGGAGCGGCGAGAAGTCGACCTCCTCGATCTCGGTCGCCGTCACGTCGCCCTCCACCAGCAGGTCGCACTCGTCGACGGCGGCCAGCACGGCGTCGACGAGCGCGGCGGTCTTCGCGGCCGTGCAGTGCGCGTCGTTCGCCGAGAGCGCGTTCTGCTGCAGCACCCCCTCGCGCAGCAGGCGGCCCGCGAGCAGCACGACCCGCTCGTGGCCGGGCAGCGATCCGGCGCCGACGAGCTCGGCGAGGTCGGTCAGCCGGTCCGCCTCGGCGAGCAGGCCGGCGACCCGGGCCCGCCGCCGCGCCCAGTCGGGGTCACCGTGGGCGGCGTACCAGGCGCCGAGCCGGTCGACGTCCCGCGCGAACGACCCGGACCAGCCGACGGCGGGGTAGTGCCGGGCGTAGGCCAGCGCGCGGTCCAGGTTCCACAGGCTGCGCACCGAGCGCTGGGTGTGCGCGGTCACCGGCTCGGTGGTGTCCCCGCCTGGCGGCGAGACGGCGCCCACGATGGTGACCGAGGCGTCGACCCCGCCCAGCGTCTGCACCCGGCCGGCGCGCTCGTAGAAGGCCGCCAGCGCGGACGCGAGCGCCGCCGGGTAGCCCTCCTCGGTGGGCATGGCGCCGGACCGCGACCCGAACTCCCGCAACGCCTCCGCCCACCGCGAGGTGGAGTCGGCGATGAGCACGGCGTCGTGGCCCATGTCCCGGTAGAACTCGGCGACGGTGACGCCGGTGTAGATGCTCGCCTCCCGGGCCATCATCGGCATGTTCGACGTGTTGGCGATCACCACGATGCGCTCGCTCAGACGCCGGCCCGTGCGCGGGTCGGCGAGCGCCGCGAGCTCGTCCAGCACGTCGGCCATCTCGTTGCCGCGCTCGCCGCAGCCGACGTAGACGATGACGTCAGCAGAGCACCACTTCGCGATCTGCTGCAGCAGCATCGTCTTGCCCGTGCCGAAGCCGCCGGGGACGGCGACGCTGGTCCCCAGGGCCACCGGGAAGACGGCGTCCAGCACGCGCTGGCCGGTGACCAGCGGCTGGTCGGCCAGGCGCCGCGCGGTCACGGGTCGGGGGCGGCGCACCGGCCAGAGCTCGGTCAGCCGGACGGACGTCCGCCCGACGCAGACCACGGGCTGCGCCTCGGTGTACCGGCCGGCGTCCGCGACCCAGGACACCTCGCCGCCCGTGCCGGGGGGCGCCAGCACGCGGTGCTCGACCGCGCCGACGTCGGGCACGGTGCCGAGCACGGTGCCGGCGGTCACCACCTGACCGGGGACCACCCGCGGCCGCCACTGCCAGGTGCGGTCCTTCGCCCCCGCGCCGGCCCCGCTGCCCGGCCCGGTCCCGGCGGTGACCCCGAGCCAGGTGCCGGCAGTCGCCAGCGGGCGCAGCAGCCCGTCGAAGACGCCTCCGAGCAGGTCCGGCCCGAGTCGGGCTGACAGCGGCCGGCCCAGCGCCTGGACGGGGCTGCCGACCGCCAGGCCGCCGGTGTACTCGTACGCCTGCACGGACACCGTCGCCCCACGGATCGCCACCACCTCACCGGGCAGGCCGTTCGGTCCCAGCGCCACCAGCTCGGCGATGGCGACGTCCGGCAGGTCCCCGACCTCCACGAGCGGACCGCTGACCCGCAGGACGCTGCCGGCCGGGGACCGTCCGTCCGGACCGGCCCGCCCGCCGTCCACCACGCTCAGCTCGCGTCCCACAGCCCCTCCAGGTCCAGCTCGGCCAGCGCGGCGGCGACCAGGGCACCGACCGACGCGTCGATGGCGCGGCGCCCGGGGGAGGCGGCGAGCAGCCCGCCGTCCGGGGCGTCGTGCACGACGGTGCCCGGCCCCAGCCGGGCCTGCAGCTGCGCCACCAGCCGTCCCCGCGTGACCGGGTCGGCCAGCTGTGCCCGGACGGCGTCGGCCGCCCGCCGCCGGAGCTCCTCCTGGGCCAGCGCCCGGGCGCCGAGCACCACGCCACGGGCGGCGCGCCGGGCGTCCGCACGCCGGGACCGCACGAGCACCTGGGCGTCGTCGGCGCCGCGGGCCCGGGCGGCGACCAGGATCTCCTCCGCCTGCCGCTGCGCCGCGGCCAGCCGGTCGGCGGCCTGCCGGGACGCGTCCGCCCGCACGTCCTGCGCGTCGGCCTGCGCGCGGGCGAGCAGCGCCGCGCGCAGCGGCTCGAGACCGGGCACCGTCCGGTCCGCGCTCATGTCGGCACCACGGCCGTCAGGCGCGTGGTGGACGGCGCCGGCTGCCCGGTCAGCGCGGTCGCGGCGGCGGGGGTGAGCAGGACGACGCCCACCTCGGTGGGCAGGGACTCCCACGCCGCGCGGACGGCGTCGTCGTCGGCTGCCACGCGGACGTGCGCGCCGGCCAGCGCGAACCCGGCCACGGCCGCGTGCGCCCCGATGACCGCGACCTGGACGGGACCGCCGGCATCCGTGCGCATGGCGGTCACGCCCGTCCGATGAGGATGATCGACACGATCAGCCCGTAGATGGCGATCCCCTCGGCCAGCCCGACGATCACCATGGCCCGGCCGAAGATCTCGGGCCGCTCGCTCATCGCCGCCAGCGCCGCGGCGCCGGTGTACGCGACGGCGATCGCCGCGCCGATCGAGGACCCGGCCACCGCGATGGCCGCGCCGATGAGCGCCGACCCGTCGGGGCCGGCGGCCGCCGCCTGGGTGACCGCGGTGCCGACCGCTGCCGCGGACGGTGTCGCGGTCAGGGCGACGGCGACCAGCGCCAGCGCGACGGCGGCGGCGAGCCCGTCCACGGCCAGCAGGACGTGCACCGCCGAGCGGCCGCGGCGGCGCAGCAGCCGGACGGTCAGCGCGCACACCAGCACCCCGAGGGGTGCGGCGATCAACCACGTGGACATGGCAGCTCCTGGGGGTCATGTGCTCCGGATCAGGGCGACGTGCCAGGGACGGAACGGCCGTCCCTCGCCGTCGAAGACGCGGGAGAAGAGCTCGAAGTACTCCAGCCGCAGCGCCTGGATCGCCGCGACCACGCCCTCCAGGGCGAAGGTCAGCGCGTTGCCGACCACGAAGACGGCGACCGCGCCGGCCGTGCCGGCGGGCCCCTGGCCCCACAGCGCGGCGGACGCCTGCCACACGACCGCACCGAGCGCCGCGTGGGTCAGCCCGAACGCCGCCAGCCGGGCGAAGCTCACCAGGTTCGAGCCGAGCCGCACCACCAGGTTGACCGACTCGATCGCCGCCTGGGCCGCGCCGCCGAGCCCGCCGCCGGCCGCCGCGAGGAGGCCCAGGAACGTGGCCGTGAGCCCGGCGACCGCGAGGGCGGCGCCCACCGGCACCAGCCAGCCGGGGGCGAACGAGGCGCCGCTGCCGGCCGCCCCCAGACCGAGGAACAGGGCGGCGCCGGCCAGGCCCGACGGCGCGTACAGGGTCAGGCGCCAGCCGCCCTCGCGGTACCGGTTGACCGCGCCCAGGCCGTAGGCACCGGCCAGCAGCACCGCGCCGACCCCGACGGCGGCGAGCATCGCGGCCACCGGCTCGTCGAGGGGGGACAGCCACACCACCGGGACGACCCCGGTCGGACCGAAGAACTCGCCGTACAGCACCCCGGACACGGTGCTCGCGAGGCCCGCGCCGGCGAGGAACCGCCAGTAGGGCGCCAGCCGCTCGAGCCGGTGCACGCGACGCGAGCGCACCAGCAGCGCCGCCAGGACCAGCAGCGCGCCGTGGCCGGCATCGGCGAACATCAGCCCGAACATCACGATGTAGGCGAGCCCGGCCACGACGGACGGGTTGAGGTCCGCGTACGGGACCGTCGCGTACGTCTCGACCAGCGGCGCGAGCTCCCGGGCGACCCCGGTGGTCGGCAGCAGCGTGGGCGGGTCCACCCCGGGCGGTCGGGGGAGCGGGACGACGGCGCCGCCCTCGGGGCCCACCCGCTGGGCGAGCCGCGTGACCTCCACATCGGGCACCCAGCCCAGCCAGGCCGCGACCGTGCCGCGGGTGACCGCCTGGCGACCGCGGTCCTCCAGCTCCGCCTCGCCGGCGAGCAGGTCCGCGCGGCCGGCACGCTCCCACGCGTCCAGGTCCGGCAGGTCGCGGGTGACGGCCGGCTCGGCCCCCGGCCGGCCGGCGAGCCGCTGCAGGCGCTCGGTGGCACCGGTGGGGACCACCGCGGCCTCGGCGGGCGACGGGTCGAAGGCGACCGTGCCCTCGTCCGCGACCTCCACCAGCACGTCGCGCAGCGCGTCGCGCGGTGCGAGCAGCGCGACGCGCTGCATGCCCACCGGGTGCAGAGCCTCACGCCACCTCATCGAGCACCCCCAGCGCCGTGGGGCCCCGGTCGGCGACCTCGAGCGCCGCCCGGACCCGCCAGGCGTCCGCGGCCAGCATCGCGACCGTGCCGAGCAGCACGGCCGGCCCGGCGGTGGTCCGGCGCACCAGCCGGGACCCGTCGTCGTCCACGCGTGACCACCACCGCGCCTCCGCACGCCACAGGTCCTCCGGCCCTGTCACACCCGCCAGTGCCCACCGGGCCGAGGACGGCACGACGGCGGCCAGCTCCTCCACGGAGCCGGCGTGGAGCGCCGGCCGACCCAGCACGCGGGCGACCGGCTGCCGCGCCCCCGGGCCCGGTCGACGCCCGTGCGCGGCCTCCCGCGCGACCAGCAGAGCGACGGCGCCGGCGGCCCACGGGCCGGCGTCCGGGGCGGCGGCGAGCACCCGGTCGGCGAGCGAGACGCGCAGCGCGGCGTCGATCTCCGCGGCCGTCGTGCCCCCCGGGTCGCCCCACGGGGAGGCGGTCAGCGCCTGGCGCACGCCGTCCGCCGTGGTGGTCGCGGCGACGCGCGGCCACGACGTCGACAGGGCCCCCAGGTGCAGGGCAGGGGGCGTCGTCGCCCCGGCGAGCCGTCGGACGTGGTCGACGACGTTGATCGCCTCCACCGTCCCGGCCAGCACCCGCAGGACGGCGACACCGTCGCGCGGCACCCACCCGGCCAGCACCCGGCAGTTCCACAGCGCCGTCGCCACGGCGCCGCGCTGGGCGTCGGCGAGCGTCGCCCCCTCGTGCACCGTGCCCGCGTACGGCCCGTGGGCCAGTGTGCGCACCGCGGCGTCGAGGGACGGACCGGCGGCCAGCGCGCGGGCGCCCTCGCGCCCCACCCGGCGGGTGGTCATCGCCCGGGCCCGCGAAGCCCCGGCCACCCAGCCGATGCTCATCGCGCACCCGCCGTCCGGCCGACTGCCGGGTCGTCGGTCTCCAGCAGCTCACGGATGCCGTCCACGACGGCGTCGACGTACAGCGGGATGCGCTCCTCGGCGGTGCGGCCGACCTCGGCAGCAGTGCGCTCGGCGTGCGCGAGGAGCTCCGCGCACGCGGGCTCGTCGGCCGCACGTGCCGCGGCCGCGGCCGCGGCACGCTCCTCGTCGGCCCGGGCCTGCGCCGCGCTCACGAGCCCGGCCGCCCTCTGGGCAGCCTCCGACGTCGTCCGCTCGGCGTCCCGGCGGGCGGCGGCCCGCAGGCCCTCGCAGGTGCGCTCGACCTCGGCGACGTCGTGCAGGACGTCGTCCAGCTCGGCCGCCGCGTCCGCGGCGCGGTCCACCGGCACGCCCGCAGGACCGGCGACGCCGGGTGCACCGGCCGGCCGGAACCGGTACAGCAGGTCACGGACCCGTGGCATCGCGCGCTCCCGTCGCCGTGACCGCGCTACCGGACCGACCCGGACGCCGCAGGAGCACGCCGCCCCGTCGTCGTCTCCGCCTGGACCATCGGACCCGCCCTTCGTCCGCGAGGCGTCGTCGCGGCCGGTGACCTCGACCGCTGCGCCCCTGCGTGGGTGACGCTAGGCCGCCCGACGGCGCGCCGGACGGGACCTTCGACACCTTCTGGCCGGCCGTCGGCGGCGGGCCGTCAGCGCCCGGTGGGCGGTCCGGCGGCGTACGACTCCCGGTGGGCCACCGTCCCGTCCTCGTTGTGCACCACCAGGTCGCACCGGACGGCCGCAGCCTCGGCACGGCCGGCGGCCACGGCCTGCTCCTTGTCCTCGGAGCCGCCGAAGCCGGCACGGTCGGTGCCGACGTGGTTCTGCCACCGTCCGTAGACCGGGTCGAACACCGTGTGGATCTGCATCGTGGGCATGACCCGCTCCCCTCTCGCCGTCCGGTGGACCTGCACGGCGGGGGCGCAGCTGCCGCGGGTCGCCCTGCGGTCGCCGGGCCGGCCCGCGGCCGACGGCGGCGCACCGCCGACGTCGACCACCGTCGCCGCCTCCCGGGCGGACATCATCGGCCTCCTTCGACGCCGTTGCCGCCTCCCGGCGACGACGTCCGCCGCCGGTGGGCTGCACCTCCATCGTGGACCGCGCGCGCCCCCCGGTCCCGGGCCTTCGGTCCCGACCTGTGCGCGCCCGCGTCAGCTCCGCCGTCCGCGGGTCCGCAGCACCTTGTGGACCGCGTCGACCGTCCAGATCACCGGGACGGTGAGCAGAGCCAGGGCCCAGCCCGTCGGGTCGGGGAGCGTGCCGCCCAGGAGATCCGCGACCGGCGGGACGCCGAGGAACACCAGCACCATCAGCGCCTCGACGGCCACCGCCCCGAGCAGGAGCGCGTTGCCGCCCAGCCCGGTGGCCCGCACGGAGCGGCGCTCGCTGCGGCAGGCGAAGGCGTTGGCCAGCTGACCCAGGACGATGGCGGCGAAGCACGACCCGGACGCCGTCGCCAGCAGGGGGCCGTCGACGGCTGCCCCGGGCGACCAGCCACCCGCGACGAGGACGGCGACGAAGGCGCCCATCGCGACGGCCGCCTCGGCCGGTCCCAGGACGCCCAGGGCGCGCCGCAGGACCCGGCCGTCGACGAGCCGCTCCCCGCGCCGGGGGCCGCTCATCGTGCGGGGGTTCGGACGCTCCGCACCGAGGGCGAGCGCGGGCAGCAGGTCGGTGCCGATGTCCAGGGCGAGCACCTGCAGCACGGTCAGGGCGAGCGGGATCCGCCCGCCGGACAGCGCCCACACCACGAACGGGGTCAGCTCGGCCACGTTGTCGGTCAGGTGGTAGGTGAGGAACCGCCGGATGTTGGCGAAGGTCGCCCGGCCGAGCTCGACGGCCGCGACGATGCTCGCGAAGTGGTCGTCGAGGAGCACGATGTCGGCCGCCTCCCGGGCGACGTCGGTGCCGGACGCTCCCATCGCGACGCCGATGTCCGCCGCCCGCAGGGCGGGGCCGTCGTTGACACCGTCGCCGGTCATCGCGACCACGTGGCCGCGGGCCTGCATGGCGTGGGCGATGCGGAGCTTGTCCTCCGGCGCGACGCGCGCCACCACGACGTCGTCGTGGTCCAGCAGGGCGCCGAGGTCCGCGTCGGACCGCGGCAGCTCGGGCCCGAGCAGCACCCGGGCCTCGCCACGCACCAGGTGCACCTGCCGGGCGACCGCAACCGCGGTGGCGGGGTGGTCGCCGGTGACCATCGCCAGCCGGATCCCGGCCCGGTGGCACGCGTCGACCGCCTCGGCGACGTCGTCCCGGGGCGGGTCCGCCAGGCCGAGCAGGGCGAGCAGGCGCAGCTCCCGCTCGTGGCCGAGCAGCACCTCGGCCGGTGAGCCGGCGGCGTCGACCGGTGGCCCGGCTCCGGCGACGGCGACCACCCGCAGGCCGCGCCCGGCCATCTCGGTGACCGCGTCCTGCACCGCGTCCTGCACCGCGTCCTGCACCGAGCCCTCCGCCGAGCCCTCCGCGGAGCCCCCCGCCGGTGCCGCGCACAGCGGGAGCACCGCCTCGGGCGCACCGACCACGTGCACGCCGTCGACGTCGAGGACGGACGTGCGCCGCCGCCGGGGGTCGAAGCCGGCCCGGGCGAGCGCGGGCGGCGCCGCGCCGGTGCCGCCGAGCCGGTCGGCCAGCACGTGCACGGCCACCTCCATGGGGTCCCCCACGGGCGACCAGACCCCGTCGCGGGCCAGCGCTCGCGCGTCGGGGGAACAGCGTGCCGCGCGCCCGGCGGCCGTCCGGGCGGCCGCGCACGCGGGCGGCGCACCGGTCACCGCGGCGACCGGCCCGTAGCCGCCACCCGCCACGCGTACCCGTCCGTCGGGGGTCCACACCTCGACGACCGACATCTCGTTGCGGGTCAGCGTGCCGGTCTTGTCCGTGCAGATGTAGGTGGTCGCCCCGAGGGTCTCGACGGCCTCCATCCGGCGCACGAGGGCGTTGCGGGTGGACATCCGCTGCGCGGCGCGGGCGAGGGACAGCGTCACGGTCGGCAGCAGACCCTCCGGCACGAGCGCCACCGTGACCCCGATGGCGAACAGGTAGCTCGTGCCCACCTCCAGCCCGAGCAGGACCGCGGTGAGGAAGGATGCGCCACCGGCCACCACGGCGACCATCCCCACCACCCGGATGAGTCGGCGCAGCTGACGGTCCAACGGGCTCGGTGGACGGGTCGCGGAGCGTGTCACCCGGGCGATGCCGGCCAGCCGGGTCGCGCCGCCGGTGGCCTCGACGACGGCGTCCCCGTGACCCTCGGCGACGTAGGTCCCGGCGAGCACCGGGTCGCCCCCTGCTCGTGCCACCGTCGCGCTCTCCCCGGTCAGCATGGACTCGTCCACCCGCAGCGACCCGGCGGCGGCGATCCGCAGGTCGGCCGGCACCCGGTCGCCCGCGTCGAGCACCACCACGTCTCCCGGCACCAGCTCGGCCGCCTCGACCACCTGCGTGCGCCCGCCCCGGCGGACGACCGCGCGCACGGGCAGCAGCTCCGTCAGGCGCTGCGCGGCGCGGTCGGCGGCGTACTGCTGCACGAACGCGAACACGCCGTTGAGGACGACGACGACCGCGATCGCCACCGCGAGCGCCGGCATCCCCCCCATCCAGGCGAGCGCGGCCGCCACCCAGAGCATGACGGCGAAGACGTGGACCATCTGCCGGGCGAGCTCCCGCAGACGGCGAGGCCGCTCGGCGGGCGGCAGCACGTTCGGCCCGTACCGGGACAGCCGGAGGGCAGCCTCGGCGTCGCTCAGACCCGCCGTGCCGCCGTCCCGCGCGGTCGCTCGCGGCACGGCCGTCGGCACGGCGGGGCCGGACACGGTGGACCGCCCGTCGGTCAGTGCGCCGCCGCGGCGTCCGCCGCCCGGCGCGCCGGGCGGGACGGCCGGGCGTGCGGGCCGTGGACGACGAGAACGGGCACCCGGGCGTCGCGCAGCACCGCCACGCTGACCGGACCGAGGAGCATGCGGCCGGACGTGCCCACGCCGCGTGAGCCGACGACCAGCAGCTGGGCGTGGTCCGCGGCCCGGAGCAGGCCGCGCGCCGGCTCGTCGTCGGGCAGCGCCAGGCGGACGTCGAGGCGCCGGTCGGCGCGTCGCAGGCCGGCGGCGATGCGCTGGGCCGACCGGTACGCGCGCTGCGCCTGCGCGGACTGCTGGGCCACGAGCTCGTCCGGGAGGTCCGTGCCGGCGGTGGTCGGGCGGGCGTGCACCACCACCACGGTCACGTCGCGCAGCGCCGCCTCGCGCGCCGCGATCCTCGCCGCGGCCACCGAGGCCGACGAGCCGTCGACGCCGACCACCACCGGCGCCGTGGGGTCCGGCGGCTGCGTGCTCCGCACCACGGCGACGGGGCATCGGGCGCGCGCCGCCAGGTGCGCGCTCACCGGACCGAGGGCGCGTCGTCGCGGGCCGGTCCCACGCGCGCCCACCACCAGCATCTCGGCGGTCTCGGCGAGCTCGCGGATGGCCGGCGCCTCCGGCGCGTGCAGCAGCCGCGTCTGCACCGGGACGTCGGGATGCGCCTGCCTGGCTGCCTCCTGGAGCTGGTCGAGGTAGCGGCGGACGTCGGCGTGCGAGCCGGGTCCGGCGGACCGTTCCTCGCCGTCCGGGTCCACCGCGTCGTGCAGGTGGGAGCAGGCGCGCGCGATCACCACGTGGGTCCCCCGCAGGCCGGCTTCGACCAGGCCCCACTGCAGCGTCTGCTCGCTGTGCGGCGAACCGTCCAGGCCGATCACCACGGGCCCGTCCACCAGCGGGTCGTCCTGCACCACTGCGCCGCCGGGCACCACTGCCCCGTCGGGCACCACTGCGCCGTCGGGCATCACCGCGCCGTCGGGCACCACTGCGCCGCCGGGCACCACTGCGCCGTCGTCGTGCATCACTGCCTCCCCGGGGTGCGCCGGTGTCGTGGTCCCACTGTCGTCCGGGTCCGGGCCAGGGGCCCGGGCCGTTGGTCCCGCGCGACCCGGTCACGCGTCGCCGGGGGAGGGGCCGGCGAGCCCGCGGGCGGCGGCATGGCCCCGCGGAGCCGGCCGGACGGTGCGGCCACAGGGGTGCGGCGTGGGACCAACGGCCCTACGCCGGGACCGCGTACGGCTGGACCGTGGTGGCGAGCGGGCAAGCGGTGGGCTGGCTCGTCGGCCCGGAGGGACGTGACCAGATGCGACGGGTGTTCGGTCCGGCGATGATCTGGGGCCTGGTGCTGCTGGCGGTCAGCGGGATGATGCTGCTGAACCGGCTGGGCGCCCTGCCGAGCATCGCGCTGCTGTGGACCGTCGCCTTCGGCGGTGCGGGCGTGGCGCTGGGCCGTGCCGTCGTCACCGACCAGCGGCGGTGGTGGGCCGCGATCCCGGCCGGCGCGGCGTTCGGTCTGGCCGCGGTCACCGCGTGGTCGCAGCTTCCGCAGCACGACGACGGGGTCGGCGGCGCACTCGTCCTCGCCATGGTGGCGGCGGGGTTCTGGGTCGTGTACACCCGGGACCGCCACCGGTGGTGGGCCGTCGTCCCGGGCGGCGTGCTGGCGACGCTCGCGGTCGTCGTGGCGATGTCCTCCCTCACCGGCGGACCCCTCGAGGGGACCGCGATCGCGGCGGTGCTGTTCCTCGGCCTCGCCGGGACGTCGGCGCTGACCGCCACGCGACCCACCGCGGGTCCGCACCGCGGGACGACCACGCTGACGGCCGTGCTGGCCGCCGTCAGCCTCGCCTTCGCCGGCAGCGCGCTGCTCTCGGTGCGGGCGCTGGACTACGCGGGTCCCGCCGCGCTGGCGGTCACCGGAGCGCTGCTGGTCTGGTGGTCGATCCCCCGGCACCACCGTCGGACCTGACGGCGGGCGCCCGCGAGGCTCGCCACGTCGGACGACCTCAGCGCCAGCGAGCACCGGCGTCCACCGGTCCGCCTGAGCCCGCCCCGCGGCGGAGCCGGGACGACCACCGTCAGGACCGCGGCACGGGGAGCTCCAGCGCGTCGCCGGGTTGCAGCACGTGCGCGCGGGGGCCGTGCGAGCGGGGCCCGTGCGCTCCCGGGCCGGCGCCCGGGCCGTCGCCCGGCTCGGCGAGCGCACGGGCGAACCGGGCGCCCGGTGTGGCCAGATGAGCCGTCATGACGCGGCGCATCCCGGCCGGGTGCAGCGTGCCCCAGTGCACGGGGACCGCGTCGTGCACGCCGGCGCGCCGGACCGCCTCCGCGGCGTGCAGGGGGTCGAGGTGCCCCGGGCCCAGGCTGGGTCCCCAGCCCCAGACCGGTACGGCGGCCACGTCGATGCGCCCGGCCCGGGTCCGGTCGCGCAGGCTGCGCATCCCGGGGAACAGGCCGGTGTCCCCGACCAGCCACGCGCTCACCCCGGCCGCCTCGACGAGGTGACCGACGGCGACGGCGCCGGGTCCGAACGGTTCGCGTCGACCGGAGTGGTGCGCGGTGACCGCGTGCACGACCACGCCGGCACCGACGTCCGCCGACTCACCGGGCCCCAGCTCGACGACGCCGGGCACGTCCCGGCGGGTGAGCCACGCCGCGGACCCGGGAGGCGCGACGACCAGCGGCGATGCCAGCCGGCGCAGCGAGGGCAGGTCGCAGTGGTCGTGGTGCAGGTGGGACAGCAGCACGACGTCGACACCGGTCGCCAGCAGCCGGCGCCGCTGCGGTGGGGCGTCGTCGGCGTGCCGGAGCAGGCCGACGCGGTGGCGCAGCAGCGGGTCGGCCACGATCGTCAGTCCGCCCAGCTCGAGCAGCACCGTCGAGTGGCCGAGCCAGGTCATCCGCACCGGGTCACGCCCCGGCGCCGGCTGCGGGGCGGGCCGGGGCGCCGGGGCGCCGGACACCCGACGGCGGGACCGGCTGATCCCGCTCGGGCGTCCGCAGGCCGAGGTCGGCGAGCCACCGCACGAGCTGCACGTGGACCGCCTCCGCGCCGACCAGCGTCTCGCTCCCGGGCACGGTCCGGTCCAGGAGGTCGGCGTCGACCGCCAGCTCCGTGGGGTGCGCCAGGAAGGCCCTGTTCTGCGGCCCGCCGAGCCCGCCGTGCGACCCGACGAGCTCCTCGAACGGGTGCACGGTCCCGCCGGCGTCGACGGTCGAGTGCACCACGACATCGGCACAGCCCGGGAGCGACGCGAGCCGGCGCAGGTCCGAGACCGCGCGTGGACCGAACGGCCGGAGCGGGTCCACGCCGTCGACGGCGTCCGTGCCGAGGTCGCGCGCGCCGCGCGCGCCGACGACGACCGGTGCATCCGGGCCGGGCACCAGCAGGAAGCCGACGCCCGGCTGGCTCAGCAGGGCCTGCACCAGCCGGGGGCGCGTGGCAGCCACCGTGGCCAGCGACGGGCGCTCGGGCAGGTCGCGGAACCAGACGAGCCCCAGGTTGCCGGAGGCGGCGACGACCACGGCGCCGTCGTCCGCCGCCCCGGCGGCCGGCCGGCGCACCACCTGGTCCAGCCGTCGCCCGCTCACCCGCCGGAACGGGACCCCGTCGCTCTGGCCGTGGTCGGACAGGACCACGACGCGGTAGCGACGCGGCGCGTCGCCGGCGGCCCGGGCCAGCTCGCCCAGCGCCGCGTCCAGGCCGGCGAGGCCGTCCACGGCTCGTCGACCGGCGGGCCCGGCATGGTGCGCGCGCTCGTCGTAGCCGACGAGGTCGACGACCACCACCGGCGTGCCCAGCGCCATCTCGTGGCGCACCAGCGCGACCTCGAGGCGCTGCAGCACCGACACCGAGAGGCTGTCGAGCGCGACGTCGCGCAGGTGACGCACGGCGGGCGGCACCTCGGGCCGGTGCCGCCGCCTCGCGGGGCCGCCGGTCGGACCCAGGGCCAGCCCGCGGCTGACCACGAGGTGACTGCGCGGGGCGTCCCCGCTGAACATCGTCCCGATGCTCACCCCGCCGTCGGCCAGCAGGCCGCGTCCGTTCGTCAGGCGCCGCTCGACCCGCGCCGCGTCGGCCGGTCGACGGGAGACCAGGAAGCGGCCGGTGGACTTCTCGAACCACCGGAAGGCGGGGACGGCGGTGCTGGTGCCGTGCAGCAGCCCGGCCTGGCTGGCGGGGGTGGTCGCGGGCACCCGGCACCACCACTCCTCCAGCCGGTGGGAGCCGTGCGCCAGCCAGGTCCCCAGCACCGGGCACCGGCCGCCGGCGAGGGCCTGGCGCAGCAGCGGCGCAGGCACCCCGTCCCACTGCACGACCAGGAGCCCGGGCGGACGGCGGTCCGCCGTCCGCCCACCGATCTCGCTGCGCGGCGCCATGGTGCTCCCTCGGCGGACGACACCTGTGGGTGCCGTCCGCAGGCGTAGCGGGGACGCCCTCGGACGCCGACCCACCGCACGACGCACCGCAGGCCACCCTCTCCCCGGACGGCTCCAGCGTCGACCCCGGACGGGCGCGGCGTCGAGGGACCAATGGCCCGTGCACCGTGCCGGCCCGTCGCCGCGGCAGCGGTCCGGGACCTTGGCCACTGCCGCGCCACCGACCGGCGGACCAGCCTGGGGTCATGGTCCGCACCGCCGATCGCGACGTCCGACGGGTGGTCGACCACGTCGACGTGGTCCTGTTCTGGGCCGCGACCGCCGGGCTCCTGGGTGGGGGAGCGACGCGGCTGCTGGGGCAGCCGGCGATCGCCGAGGTGGTGTGGACGGCCGGCGCGGTGCTGGGTCTCGCCGCGTCCGGCGGCTGGCTGGTCGGCGCGATCCGCCGCCACCAGCCGACGGTGGACGTGATCGCCGCACTCGCGTTGGGCGGTGCGCTGGCGATCGGTGAGCCGCTGGCCGGGGCGCTGATCACCGTCATGCTGGCCAGCGGCCGCATGCTCGACGCACGCGCCCAGCGCCGGGCCCGACGCGATCTGAGCGCGCTCGTCCAGCGCATCCCGCAGCGGGCGCGCCGGCGGGTGGGGGACGTGATCGACGAGGTCCCGGTGGACGACGTGGCCGTGGGTGACCGCCTCCTCGTCGCGCGCGGGGAGATCGTGCCCGTCGACGGACGACTGCTCGTGGGTGCGACCCTCGACGAGTCCGCGTTGACCGGCGAGCCGCTCCCCGTGGAGCGGTACGCGGGCGACGACGTCCGCAGCGGGGTGACGAACGCCGGCTCACCGATCGACATGATCGCCGGTGCGCCGGCGGCCGGGTCGACCTACGCCGGCGTGGTCCGACTCGTGCAGCAGGCACAGGCGTCCTCGGCGCCGCTGGTCCGCACCGCCGACCGGTTCGCCGTGTTCTTCGTCCCCCTGACCCTCGCGCTGGCGGGCGCGGCGTGGGCGCTCGCAGGCGACCCGGTCCGGGCGGTGGCGGTCCTGGTCGTGGCCACCCCGTGCCCGCTGCTGCTGGCCGCGCCGATCGCCCTGGTGTCCGGCCTGTCCTCCACGGCGCGCCACGGCGTCGTCGTCAAGGGGGGTGCGGCTCTCGAGGCGCTCGCGCGTCCGGGCGTCGTCCTGTTCGACAAGACCGGCACGCTCACCCAGGGACGCCCCACGTTGACCGAGGTCCTCGCGGCGGGCGCCGACCCGGCCCCGGACGAGCTGCTGCGCCTGGCCGCGTGCCTCGAGCAGGTCTCGCCGCACGTCCTCGCCGGCCCGATCGTGTCCGCCGCGAGCCGACGTGGGCTGCACCTGCAGCCGCCGGCCGACGTGCAGGAGGTGCACGGGCGCGGCCTGCGGGGGCGGGTCGGGAGTCGGACCGTGGCGGTCGGCGCGCTGGCCTGGCTGGAGGGCGCAGGGGCCGGCGGGTGGGCGCGGGCCGTGCGCCGACGGGCGGCCCTGGAGGGCGCGTCGACGGTCTTCGTCGCCGTCGACGACGTGCTGGCCGGGGCGATCCTGCTGAGCGACCCGCTGCGGCCCGACGCGCCCCGCATGGTGCGTGCCCTGCGCACCGCGGGGGTCGGCCGGGTGGTGCTGGTGACCGGCGACCGGGCGGACGTCGCGCAGGCGGTCGGGCGGGTCGTCGGCGTCGACTCCGTGCACGCCGAGCTGGACCCCGCGGGGAAGGTCGAGGTCATCCGGCGGGAAGGGAGCCGCTCGGTGTCGGTCATGGTGGGCGACGGGCTCAACGACGCACCCGCGCTCGCCGCGGCCGGCATCGGCGTCGCGCTGGGCGCGCGAGGCGCCACCGCGTCGTCCGAGGCGGCCGACGTCGTGCTGACGGTCGACCGCGTGGACGCGCTCGCGGACGCCATCCTCATCGCCCGACGGTCGACCGCGATCGCGCGGCAAGCCGTCGGTATCGGGATGGGGCTGTCCGTCGCGGCGATGGCCGCGGCGGCCGCGGGCGCGCTGCCGCCGGTCACGGGCGCCGCACTGCAGGAGATGATCGACGTCGTCGCGATCCTGGTCGCCCTGCGGGCCGTGCGCCCCGGACCGCTGCACACGCCGGCCATGCCACCGGCCGACGTCGCGACCGTGCACCGGCTCTGGCTCGAGCACCAGTCCGTGCAGTCGCTGGTCGACCGGCTGCGGACGGTGGCCGACGCGCTGACCGACGAGCAGGTCGACCTCGCCGACGTCCGCCTCCTGACCGACCGCCTGGAGCTCGAGCTCGTCGCGCACGAGAGCGCGGACGAGGACCAGCTCGTCCCGATCGCCGCGCGGGCGCTCGGCGGGACCGAGACGACGGCGGCCCTGAGCCGCACGCACGCGGAGATCGTCGAGCAGGTCGGGCGCCTGCGGCGCCTCCTCGACGAGGTCGACCGCGACGGCGCGGCCCCGCAGGACGTCGTCGACCTCCGCAGGATGCTCTACGGGCTGTACGCGGTGCTCCGGTTGCACAACGCCCAGGAGGACGAGCAGATCTTCAGCCTGGTGCCGACCCTCGCGCGGCAGTGACGGCCGTCGCCGGCCGGGGCCGCGGTCCGCTCGGCGACGGTCACGTCTCGGCGGCACGGTCGGGCGTCGTGTCGGCGCTGCGCCGCCCCGCCGCGGCGTCGTCGACCGCGTCGAGGAACACGCGCAGCTGGTGCGGCGGGCAGTGAACCAGGTGCGGGCGGCGCGCCGCCAGCTCGAGGAGCACGGTGCGCCCGTGGTCGTCGGGGTGCACCGCGACCGGGCCGCTGCGCACCGATCCGGCCAGCCCGCGGCGCAACGTGTCGAGGTCGGTCCGCCAGGTGCCGCTCGGCAGCGCGGGGTGCAGGGGCGTGGGCCGCAGGGAGAGGTCGACGTGGTCGGGATCGTCCGGCAGCCAGCCCAGGACGAGCTCCAGCCGCCAGCGGTCCCGGTCGGGGTGGGTGGGGCGGGCCCGGTTGACGACGATGGTGCGGCGCACCGGCGCGGGCCGCGGGCGCAGCGGCTCCGCCGCTCCGGCGCGGCTCGGGGCGTCGTGCGGCGGGACGTCGGACGTCCCGGCGCCCAGCGCGGCCCACATGACCTTGCCACCGTCCTCGTGCTGGTACCCGCCGTGGCGACGGGCCAGCGTCTGCACCACGTACAGCCCGTAGCGGGCACCCCGCGGCTCGGCGACGTCGGGCGTGCACGGCCCGTCCCACCAGCCCGCGTCGAAGCCCGGGTCGCGGTCGTGCACCGCGACCACCAGCTCGTCGTCGTGCCGGATCAGGTGCAGCTCGAGGAAGGTCTGCGCGTGGATGACGGCGTTGGTGACCAGCTCGCCGGCGACCAGGGTCGCCGCATCGGTGAGCTCCGGCAGCCGCCACGCCGAGCAGGCGACGCGGGCCAGCTCGCGCGCCCGGTGCGGGACGAACGGCCCCGGCGGTGCCGCCAGCGACGCCGGCCGGGCGAGCAACGGCGACGGGAGCTGGACCGCCGGTCGGCGGACCAGGTCGATCCGCGGCCGGTCCACCCGGCGATCGTCCATGGCGCACCCCCGTGTGCCCGCACGCACCGGCCCCGAGGCTGGCGCGCCTACCCCACGCCTGCCGCACCATCCTGCGCCGGAGTCCGCTCCGCCGACAGCCCTGACGGGCGACCGGTCGGCCGGGCGCTCAGGCCCGGCCGACCAGGATGCGGCTCAGGTAGGCCGTCGCACCGTCGACGGTGACGATCACTGCGCCGGCAGCCCGTGCACCACCAGCACGGTCGTATCCGCGCCGCGGACCACCTCGTTGCTGACGGCGCCCAGGAGCATCCCCCGGAAAGCCCCCATGCCGCGCGAGCCGACGACCATCAGCGCCGCCCCGTGGGACATCTCCACCAGGGCGTGCACGGCGTCGTCGTCCACCAGGTCGACCCGGACGTCAAGGCCGGGGTACTCGGCGCGCAGCTGGTCGGCGACCTGGCGGGCGGCGCGGTGGGTGGGGTCGTTCTCGTCGGAGGTCGCCAGCGGCGGCAGCCCCAGCCCCTCCCCACCGTAGGGTGCGAGGAGCGTCGGGCGGGCGTGGGCGACCACGAGCGGGAGGTCGCGCAGGAGCGCCTCGCGGGCCGCGACCTGAGCGGCCACGACGGAGGACGGCGAGCCGTCCACCCCCACCACGACCGGGGCGCTCGCGTCGTCCTTCACCTCGCGCACGATGGTGACCGGGCACTGGGAGTGCGCCGCGAGATGCGCGCTCACGCGCCCCAGACGCGAACGTCCGGCGTGGCCCCGTGCGCCCACGACGAGCAGCTGCGCCTCCTCGCTGAGCGTCCGCAGCTCGGGGACCTCCGGGCCGTGCAGCAGCCGGGTGGAGATCGTCAGGTCGGGGTGATCCTGGCGCGCCAGATCCAGCTGCTCGGCGAGGTACTCCTTCGCCTCGGTGTCGAACCGCAGGTCGTCCAGCACGGGGTACCAGGACCACTGCGCGATCTCGCGCGGTTCCTGGTACGTCCGGGCCAGGACCGCCTCGGCCCCGCGCAGCTCGGCCTCGGCGAGACCCCACTGGATCGTCTCGGCGCTGTGCGTGCCGCCGTCCACCGCGATGACCACCGGGCCGTTGTGGCGCATGTCGACCTCCTCGGAAGGACCGGGGCCCGTGCGGACCCGTACCCCCAGCGTGGCGCAGCCCACCCGCCCGTCGGCAGGGACTTCGGTCCCGGCGAGGACCCCGGCGTCCCTCGGTGGCCCGCCGCTCCCCGCGGGGCAGCCGACGGTGGACCGACCGCGACCGTGGTGGGCGAGCTCGACCGCCGCTCCGTGCGGTGGCTGCATGCGCCGTCGGCGTCCGGCGCGAGGCGACGTCCTCGGCACGGGCGCCGCGGGACCTACCGGGGCACGGCCTCGGGGCGGGACGCGGACGCGTGCCGCCACAGGGCAGACGCGACGAGGACCAGCCAGACGAACAGCAGCAGCCCGTACGTCACGTACGCCCATCCGAGCACCGGGCGCAGCGCCTCGCACACCACGCCGACGGCGCCGGTCACCACGCCGGTCCACGCGACCGGCGCCGGCAGGGGCCCGCGCAGCGCGAGCAGCGACAGGAGCAGGACGCCCACGGTCTGCAGCACGCCGATGGCCGAGGGCACGTCGTTGAGGGCGAGCAGGACCTCGGCGCCGGCGACGAACGGGGCCCGCTGTCCGGCGGTGGTCGCCTCGGCGTACCGGTCGCTGAGCAGCACCATGGCCGGTGCACCGTCCCCGGTGGTGGGCCAGGCGAAGGAGAGCGCCCAGGACGCGACCGCGACCATGCCCGCGACGGCCGCGACGGGCCGGCCCCGCCGGCGCAGTGCGACGGCCAGAGCCAGCGACACCACCATGAGGGGCAGGCTGGGTGCCCGCCACAGCACCTGGCGGACGACGTACGTCGTCCGGTGCTCGGCGATCCACGCCAGCACGTCGGCCCCACCGGACGTGGGTGGCGCGCTGGTGACCGCCACGACGACCAGCGCCGCGACGTACACCACGACCGCCAGCCCCGCGCACACGGCCCCGGCCCGGTACAGCGGCGTCCAGGCCGTGTCCGCCACCCCGCCGAGGGTGACGCCGGGAACGGTCCGGCCAACGACCTCGCGCGCCGGCCGGGTCATCGCCCCGCCTCCGTCCTGCCGGCCCGGTCCGCGCGGGCCGGCGGGGCGTGCGACGCGCCGGTCACCCGGAACACCGGGTACCGGTCGGCCACGGCGTCGATGTCGTCCAGGGTCGGGTCGGGGTCGAGCCCGAAGAAGGACCGCGCCTGCTCCGCCTCCGCCCGCGCCCCGCCGCGACGCCGGCCCGCCCGCAGGTACGCGGCGATGATCTCGGCCCGACCGTCCGCGGACACCTCCTGCAGGAGGACCGGCCGTGCCCGACCCCGGCGGATGACCGCCCGGCCACCGGCCGCGCGGGCGTTGCGGACCCACTGCGACTCCCCGGCGAGCGAGACGAGGTACTGGGCCTCGCCGTGGCGGGTCAGCAGGACGGGCACGCGGCGCGGCCGGCCGGACACGCGACCGCGCACCTCGAGGGTGACGGCGTCCCGCGGCGCCAGCCCCAGCGAGGTCAGCAGCACGCCCGCGCGGTTCAGGCGCCGGTGCCACGGCGCCGCCGGCCGGTACGCCGTGGGGGCGGAGCAGTCCTGCGGTCGCACGTCGGCCACCTTCCGAGGGTCCGCCGGGCGTCGCGCCTGCCCGGACCTCGACGGTGTCATCGCGGGGCGGCGGGTCGAAGAGGCGAAGGTCCCGGCGACCTCCGCACCCCCGCGGTCCGCCCGCGGCCGCCTCGGCCCGGTGCAGGTGACCGAGGTCCCTGGACGGCCGCCGGCAGCTGCCTAGCGTGGAGGTCATGGACGGGCCCGCGACCGGACCGGTGCACGCGGGGTGGGCGACGGCACGCCTCGGGCGACGTCCCGCCCGCACGGCGCCGTGGACCCGCGCCGCCCGCACCCGCAGCGCCCCGACCGGTCCGCGCCGAGCCCCCGGCGCTCGCTCGCGCCTGCGCGCGCTCGTCCGGGTCGCCGTCCTGGTCCTGCTCGCGGCGGGGCTGTACGGCCTGCTGCCCCGGCTGGGCGGCCTCGCGGAGCAGGCGGCCGTGCTGCGCACCGCCGACCCGTGGCTGCTCGCACCGGCGGTCGCCGCGGAGCTCGGCGCGGTGGTGCTGTACGTCGCCGCGTTCCGCCGGGTCCTGGCGGAGATGGGCGCGCGTCGGCCGTTCGGCACGGTGCTCGGCGCGTGGCTGGCGGCGTTCTTCGTCAGCCACCTGGCGGTCGGCGGCACCGCGGCGGGGTTCGTCGTGGACGTGGAGGCGCTGCACGACGCGGACGTCGAGCGGGAGACGACCGCGGAGGCGATCTCCGTGCTGTCGCTGCTCATGGCCGGCGGGATCGTGGTCGTACTGGGGCTGGGGCTGGGGCTGTCGGCGGGCACCGGGCTGCCGGCGGGCACGGGGCCCGCCGTCGTGGTCGCGGTGGCCTCGGTCGG
This sequence comes from uncultured Cellulomonas sp., assembly GCF_947494015.1. Classification (GTDB taxonomy): domain Bacteria; phylum Actinomycetota; class Actinomycetes; order Actinomycetales; family Cellulomonadaceae; genus Pengzhenrongella. The sequence goes on from NZ_CANLTL010000014.1 coordinate 91,443, forward strand.
GGCCGGCACCGGTCTGCTGCTCGCCCTGGCCCGGCACCCGGACGACGCGGAGGGCCTGGTGCTCCGGCTGGCGGGTCTGCCGCTGCTGCGCCGGGTCCCGGTGCCGGCCGCTCGGCTGGGCATCGCGGCCCACCGGCTCTCCCTGCGGGCGCGCACGCTGCTCAGCCGACGCCGGATCGCGGTGACCATGGCGCTCGTGCTGGGCGAGATCGTGCTCGACGCCGCCTCGCTCGGCCTGTTCCTCGCGGCCGTCGGTCACGTGCCGCCGCTCGGCGGCCTGCTGGTGGCGTACGCCCTGGCCACGGTGGTCGGGACCCTGCCGCTGACCCCCTCAGGGCTGGGGCTCGTCGAGGGCGCGCTGATCGCGCTGGCCGTCGGCTCCGGTGTGCCGGCGGCGGCGGCCATCCCGGCCGTGCTCGGCTACCGACTGGTGAACTTCTGGCTCCCGATCCCGGCCGGTGCGGTGTGCTACGCGCGCCTGGCCACGGCCCGACGTCGCCGGGAGCGAGGGGGACCGTCGGCTCCGGGGTCGGCGCCGGCGGACCCGGCTCAGATCGGCATCCGGGGCCGGGGCAGGTGAGCAGCGACCACGGTGCGGCCCAGGCCTTCGCCCCAGACCTTGGCGCGGTCGGCCTCGCCCGGCAGGAGGACACCCGTGGCGTCCACCCGGAAGGACTCCGCCGCGGCGATCGGCCGGTAGCCGCGGCCGGTCAGCCGCTCCCCGATCACGGCGGCGGCCGAGGGCCCGTCGTCACCGAGCACGCGGGTGTCGAACGTCGCCGCCGCGGTGCCGGCCACGGTGCCGAGGTGGCGGAGCCAGGTGCCGACGGCGTCCGACGGCCCGCCTCGCTCGTCCTCGGCCCGCGCCGGCCCTCCCACGACCAGCAGGTCGAGGTCACCGAGCAGTGCGGCCGCGGCGGCGGCGGGCACCACCTCGACGTCGATCCCCACCAGGTGGAACAGGCCGTCGCCGACGGCGCGGGCGACGTCCCGGCTCGCATCCGACACCGACTCGAAGATCACCAGCGCCTGCATCGCCCGCTCCCGGCATGACTCGTCCGCACCTGCGTACCGCACCAGTCCAGCGACCGGAGGGCGCCCCGACCAGGGGCGAAGGTCCCGGCGGCCACCATGGCACGGCGCCACCGAGGTGCCGGGCACGGGAGCTGCCTCGGCGGGCTCGGCGTCAGACCCGGCCACCGCGTCGCCGGCGGTCACGCCGGGCCGGCCGCCCCCCTGTGGCCGGTGACCGAGGTCCCGGGTGGGGGCGGTCCCGCCGTGCTTGGCTGGACCCGCAGGCGCCCGGCGCCCGGCGTCGTCACCCGAGGAGGTCGGTCCGATGTCCCCTGACCCAGTCCCCATCACCCGTGCCGGATCGCCCCCGCGGGACGCGGTCGACCCCACGGACGCCCCCGCGCGCGGCTGGGTCGCGGGCTGGCTCGCCGTCGCGGCCTTCGCCGTCGCCAACGGGGGTCTGCGCGAGCGCGCGCTGGTCCCGCGCTTCGGCGAGGCACGCGCCCAGCGGCAGTCCACGGGGATGCTGATCGGTGCGGTCTGGGCGGCCGCCGTCACGCTGGGGACGGCGCGCCCCCTGCCGAACCGCGCGTGGGCCGCACGGGTCGGCGCTGGCTGGGCCGCTGCCACCGTGGCGTTCGAGCTGGGTCTCGGCCTGCTGCGCCGGCGCCCGCTCGCGGAGCTCGTGGCGGCGTACGACGTGCGGGCCGGTCGGCCGTGGGCGCTGGTGCCGGTGACCATGGCGATCGCACCCGTCGTCGCGGGCCTCGGGACCCGCCGCCGCGCCGCATGACCCCGGCCCGGCGTCGCCGCCGGGTCAGGCTGCCGCGCGGAGGTGCACCACCTCGCGCAGCCGGGCGCGCCGACCGGTGATGAGCAGCGCCCGCCGGTAGACGGTGGCGGCCAGCGCCGCGAGCAGGGCCGCGGTCACCGCCGTGCCGGCCATGGAGAGCACCAGCTGCACCGGCGGGACCTGGCCGCCGGCCCAGCGGATCGGCATCACGAGCGGCGCGCTGACGGGGAACAGGGACGCCACCACGCTGACCGCTCCCTCGCTGTCGCTCGTCGCCGCGAGGACGCCGACCATGTACCCCGCGACCAGCACGAGGGTGACGGGCGTCACCGTCGCGCTGACGTCGGTGACCTTGTCCACGAGGGCGCCCGCCGCAGCGAAGGCGAAGGAGTACAGGACGAAGCCCAGCACGAACCACACGATGCCCAGCGCGATGTCGGCGCCGGCGACGGCCGGCAGGCCGATCGTGCCGCCCCACCGCGCCGCGACCGCCACCGGGGTGGCCAGCAGGAGCACCTGGCCGAAGGTCACCAGGCCGACCGCGAGCACCGTCCCCACCATGATCTGGCTGGGTCGCAGCACCGCCAGCAGCACCTCGGAGATCCGGGTGCCCTTCTCGGTGGCGACCGCCGTCGCGATGGTGCTGCCGGCGAACGTGACGGCCAGGTACAGCACGATCCCGACGAGGAAGCCGGCTGCGGCCCGCCCGGTGTCCTGCACCCCGCTGAGGGGGACCTGCTCGGGAGCGCGGACGGACTGGACCTGCGCCACCTGCTCCGGTGACAGCCCGGCGGCGAGGAGCCGCTGTCCCACGTCGACCGCGACGACCGCCTGGCTCACCAGCGCCGCCAGCGCGCCGCCGCTGTCGGCGCGGACGTACAGCGTGCCGCCGGCCAGGCCGGCATCGGCATCGCCCTCCTGCACCGCGCGTCGCACCTGCGCCCCGCCGGCCAGCGCGACGTGCTCGAGCTCCGTCCCGGTGGCCCGCGCCGCGTCCTGGACCGCGGCCACCACCGCCGGCGTGCTCCCGGTGGTCGCCAGCGTCCAGCCGGTGTCCGAGCGGGACAGCAGGCCGGGGACCACGACCGCGCCGACCGACACCAGGAGCAGCAGGACCGTGACCACCGTGAACGCGCGCGAGCGCAGGTTGTCGGTGATGTTGCGCTGGGCGACCAGCCACGTGCCCGCCCACCAGGTCCCGGTCATGGCCGGCCCCCGAGGTCCGCCGCACGCACGAAGAGCTGGCTGAGCGTGGGCAGCTCGAGCCCGAAGTCGTCGACGCGCGTCACCGCCCGCGCCGCGTCGAGCACCACCAGCGGGTCGACGTCGGCCGGCAGGGCGAGGCGCAGCTCGTCGGCCAGGTCGCCGACCACGGTAACGCCGGGGAACCGCGGCAGCCAGGACCGGTCCGTGGTGGCCAGGTGCAGGCGCAGCTGCCGCTCCCCGCTCGCCGCCCGCAGGTCGGCGACCGACCCGGCCAGGACCGCCCAGCCGTGGTCGATCATGGCGATGTCCTCGCACAGGTCCTGCACGAGGTCGAGCTGGTGGCTGGAGAACAGCACGGTGCACCCGCTCGCGGACCGCGCCCGCAGCGCGCGGGACAGGTCCGCCACGGCCAGCGGGTCCAGTCCCGCGAACGGCTCGTCCAGCACGATCACCTCGGGCTCGTGCACCAGGGCCGTCGCCAGCTGCAGGCGCTGCTGCATCCCGCCGGACAGGGTCGAGGTGCGGTCCGCCCACCGCTCCGCCAGGCCGAGGTCGCCGAGGATGGCGTGGGCGCGGACGACGGCCTCCCGGCGCGTCAGGCCGTGCAACCGGCCGAAGTACACGACCTGCTCCCCGGCGCGCATCGCCGGGTACAGGCCGCGCTCCTGCGGCATGTAACCCCACCTGCGGCGGTGCTCCGCCGCGACCGGACGTCCGGCGAAGGTCACGCTGCCGCGGTCCGGGGTCAGCACGCCGAGGAGGACCCGCAGCAGCGTCGTCTTGCCGGCTCCGTTGGGGCCGAGCAGTCCTGTCATGACGCCGGGGGTCACGCCGAACGACACCTCCGCGAGCGCCTGCCGGTCACCGAACGCGTGCGACACGCCCCGCACGGCCAGACCCGGGTGCACGGCCACGTCGGCCGGACGTCGGGCGGTCTGCACGCTCATCTCCGGCGTCCCCCGCCCGTGACCAGGGAGCCCAGGGCCAGGATGATCGCGATGACGCTGCCGGCCATCCCGAGCACCAGCAGCACCCGGGCGACGGCCGCCCAGTCGACGGCCTGCTCGGGGAACGACAGCGGGAAGACCCGCCACACGGCCACCAGGGCCGCCAGGCCGACCGAGGTCACCACGACGTCGCCCAGCGCCCGCAGCGCCGGCGGGTCCGCGACCAGGTACGCGAGGTTCACGACCACGCCGGCCACCATCGAGGCGGTCACGAGCGGCAGCACCTGCGTGGTCTGCGGGCTGAGGAACGGCAGCACCTGCCACCCCGGCCAGACGGTCACCGCGAGCAGCATCAGCACGTTGACCAGGACCGAGACGACGTACCCGGTCCGACGGACCGCCGGCGACGGTCGGGGACGACGGGGTGCGGTCTCCACGACGCTCATGGCGGGCTCCTTCCGGCGCGCGGCCCTGCTGATCAGCCTCACGCCGGCGTCCGCGCACGAGCAGGGTCGAAGGTCACGTGACGTCGTCGCCCGTGTACGCGCGCAGGGCGGTCGTCCCGGCCTCCGGTGCGCCTGCCTTCCCGGTGCGCTCCCGGTCGGCGCGGGCCGTCGGTGCCTGGTCCGGGTGGTCGTCAGGGGGTGATGTGGGAGGGACCGTCCGCAGCGCGACCGGAGCGACCGGCGCGACCGGCGCGAACGGCGCGAACGGCGCGAACGGCGCGGCCGGCTGCCCGTTCGAGCGGAGAGGTGAGGCGCCGCCGGCGGTGGTGTCGGCGCTGCCGGTGGTCGTGCTGGTGGCCGGGGTGACGGGGTGGGCCTGGTCGGCTCTTCGCGGTCGCGGCGCATCCCCTGTTCAGGTCGTCGCCGAGGGCTGTGCCGGACCGCGCCGCACAGGGCGTCACCCCTGGGTGACGGCCCCCGAGCCGAGCACGTGTCGGGTGACCTGCGCCCCGCCGGTGTGACGGATCCGTCCGCTGCCGGTCACCGTGGCCATCAGGGTGCCCGTGGCGCGAACCTCCGCCGAGCCGGATCCGACGACGTCGACCGTCGCGTCCTCGGCGTCCAGGTCCGCGCCCTCGTAGCCGCCGGACCCGCTGATGCGCACCTCCAGCCGGTCGGTGGCCCCGTCGGCCCGGACGGCGCCCGAGCCGCTGATCTCGACCCGGAGGTCGTCCGCCGCGACCTGGCCGACCACGACGTCGCCGGACCCGCTGACCGTGACGGTCAGGTGGTCCGTGGTCGGCTCGAGGACACGGGCAGTGCCTGACCCCGACACGGTGACGGCGTCGAGGACCGGCACCACCAGCTCGTAGCGGACGTCGCCGAGGCGCGTCACGAGCCCGTCCACCCCCAGCTCCAGCCGACCCTCGTGCACGTCGCTGGTCAGCCGCGGCAGGACGCCGTCGCCGGCGGTGATCGTCAGCCCGGGCCGCGACCCGCGGCTGACGGTGAGGTCGCCGCCGGTGGCCAGGTCGACCGCCGTCACGCCGGTGACGGGGCGGTCCTCGGTGAGCGTCGTCCCCGGGGCGGTGAGCGCGCAGCCGGTGGGCGTCGCGACCAGCGCGGCGAGCACGGTCAGCCCGCACAGCCGATGCACGGACGTCGTCCGCTCCTCTCGCCGCGGCCGCGGACCCGACGGACGCGTCAGGCGGGCGGAGCGTCCGGCGGGCGGCGCGTCCGGCGGGCGGCGGGCGCCCGCGTGCGAGGTCGTGGTCATGGCTCCACGCTGCCAGGGAGCCCCCCGCCCGGGCACGGGTCCAAGGTCCGTGCCCAGGCGGACCGCGGCACCGGCCCGCCGCAGCCCGGCCCGCCGGTGCCGACCCGCCGGTGCCGACCCCGACGACGAGGACTCGAGGCCCTTCACCGGGCGACACGCCGGGCGCTACCCCTGGAGCGGGCTCAGACGGAGCCCCACGAGGGGGCGGACCATGGACACCACACCGCGCTCGAGTCCCGGGGAGGTCACCGGCATGGTGCGGCTGGGGTACCACTACCGCGACGGCCATGACGTCACGACGGAGACCATGCCGGGGGCAGGCGGTCGAGCACATGCCGCTGCTGCGGGCCGTGGCCGTCGACCGTGAGCACGACGCCACGCCGTTCGAGCTGCTCGGCGCCCGCGCGTGACCCGGAGCGGGCCGGGACCTTCGCCCCTGCACCGCGCGGTGCCCGGGGAGTTGGCTCGACGCGGAGGCGAGGCCATGCAGGCACGGACGATCCGGTCGGCGGCGCTGCTCGTGGGCGCGGGGCTCGTGCTGGCGGCGTGCGCGGCCGGGGGCAACGACGCGGCCCAGGCGGGCGGCGCGGACTCCGTCGGGTTCTGGTGGGGGCTGTGGCACGGTCTGATCAGCCCGATCACGTTCCTGGTGTCCCTCTTCTCCGACGACGTGGGCCTCTACGAGATCCACAACGACGGCGGCTGGTACGACTTCGGGTTCATGGTCGGAGTCTCGGTCGTCTTCTCCGGCGCCGCCCGGTCCGGCGCTGCCCGGGCCCGGCCGACGACGGCGCCACGGCGGCACGGTGGCCCGACGCGCTGACGCGCCGCGGCGCGTCCCCGTCGAGGCCCACGCGCCACGCGCGCGGGCGGACGTCGACGAGCGGTGGCAGGACCGTGGACTCGCGCGCACGCGGGTGGGACGCTGGCCGTGAGGCGCACGACGGGCGTGGCGCGGGCCGTCGCGGGTCGGCGCCGGGAGCGAGGTCCCGCATGATCGACGTCGTCCTGCGCGACGACCACGAGGTCGCGCGCGACGGCTTGTCCGCCGAGAAGACCGTGACGAGCTCCGTCTCGAGCCTGCTGGCGACGATCCGGGTGCAGGGACGCACCCGGGCCGCGCTGCTCAGCGCCGAAGGTCGTCGCGTGCACGCGACGTCCGGCCGGGCCGGATCCGCCGGGGGCGGAGGTCCGTGAGCCTCGACGGGCAGATGACCGCCTGGGCCGTGTCCGGACGGCCCGGGACCGCGGACCGCGTCGTCCCGGTGACGCGGCCGGTGCCGGAGCCCGGTCCCGGCGAGGTCCTGGTCCGCGTCCGGGCCTGCGGTGTCTGCCGCACCGACCTGCACCTGGCGGACCACGAGCTCGCACCGAAGGCGGCCGGCGTCGTGCCGGGCCACGAGGGGGTGGGCGAGGTCGTCGCGCTCGGCGCCTCGGTGACCCGGTTCGCCGTCGGCGACCGGGTCGGCGTCGCGTGGCTGCGCCGCACGTGCGGGCAGTGCCGGTGGTGCCGGTCGGGGCGGGAGAACCTGTGCCTCCGGTCGGCCTACACCGGCTGGGACGCCGACGGGTGCTTCGCGCCCTACGCCGTCGTCCCCGCGGCCTACGCCTACCGCATCCCGACCGACCTCCCCGACACGGACGCCGCCCCCCTCCTGTGCGCGGGGATCATCGGCTACCGGGCGCTGGTGGCCGCCGACCTGCCGCCCGGGGGCCGCCTGGGGATCTACGGGTTCGGGGCCAGCGCGCACCTGACCGCGCAGATCGCGATCGCGCAGGGCGCCGAGGTGCACGTGCTGACCCGCGGCCGGGACGCCCGTCGACTGGCACTGGAGCTGGGAGCGCGCTCGGCGGGCCGGGCCGACGACGACCCGCCCGTGCCCCTGGACTCGGCGATCCTGTTCGCGCCCGCGGGCGACCTGGTGCCGGTGGCGCTCGCGGCGCTCGACCAGGCCGGCACGCTCGCCGTCGCCGGCATCCATCTCAGCGACATCCCGCCCCTGGACTACCAGCGCCACCTGTTCCGGGAGCGCCGCCTGCGCAGCGTCACGGCGAACACCCGCGCCGACGGGGAGACGCTGCTGCGGCTCGCGCAGACGCTGCGGCTCCGACCGCACGTCACCCCGTACCCGTTCGCCCGCACCGGTGACGCGCTGGAGGACCTGGCCAGGGGCCGGGTGACCGGCGCGGCAGTCGTCGTCGTCCCGTGACGCCCCGGACAGGGCGGGGCGGCCGGGACGTCGCCGGAGCCGGCCCCGCCCGTGCGCCTCGCGTCAGACGGCACTGGTCGCGAGGGGTCGCGGCGACGTCGTCCGGTGGATGTCCATGACCTGCGCGAGCAGCCGCACCGCCTCGTCGTGCGGTCGCTGGAAGGAGTTGCGGCCCATGATGGTGCCGAAGCCGCCACCCGCCGCCGTCTGGCGGTTCTCCTCGAGGACCGCCGCGGTGTCCTTCGCGGCGCCGCCGGAGAAGATCACGATCCGGTGCCCGTCGAAGGCCGAGTCCACCACGTGCCGCACCCGGTCGGCGAGCGTGTCCAGGGGCGTCCCGGCCCGTTCCAGGGCGGCGCCCGCGGCGGAGAGCCCGATGTGCGCGGTGGGCGGCTTGACCTTGACCACGTGGGCGCCGAGCTGGCACGCGAGGTGGGCGGCGTAGGCGACGACGTCCACCGCCGTCCGGGCCTCGGTCGAGATCCCCGATCCTCGGGGGTAGGACCAGACCACGACCGGCAGCCCGGCGGCGCGGGCGTCACGGCCGAGGTGTCGCAGCTGCTCGTACATGGTGTTCCGGGCTGCCGAGCCGGGGTAGACGGTGAAGCCGACCGCGGCGCAGCCCAGGCGAACGGCGTCCTCGACACCGGCGGTGACGGCCGGGACCGGGTCCGCGCCGGTGAAGAGGGAGTCGGAGCTGTTGCACTTGAGGATCAACGGAAGGTCGCGGGCGTAGTCCTTCGCGATCCGCTGGATGGCGCCCAGCGGTGCGGCGTGAGCGCTGCAGCCGGCGTCCATGGCCAGCTGCGCGTGATAGCGGGGGTCGTAGCCGGCCCGGTTCACCGCGAAGCTGCGGGCCGGCCCGTGCTCGAAGCCCTGGTCGACCGGCAGGACGACGAGCTTGCCCGAGCCCCCCGTGCGCCCCTGCTGGAGCATGCGGTTCAGGTTCCGGACCGTCCCCGGGTCGTCGGTGTCGTACCACGACAGGATCTCGTCCACCCGTGCGGACATGGTCGGCCTCCCTGGTTCCAGCCGTCGCCGTCCGGCGGCGGGCGCGCGTGCAGCGCTGATCTCCCGATCGTCCGGCCGGAGCGGCGGTCGGTCACGGGTCTTCGGTCCCGACCTGCCGCGGGCCGGCGCACGGTCCGGTGGCCCGCGGGACCCCGCCGTCCGCGCGCCGTGGGCGGCCACCTCGCCGGCCGGCAGCGAGGCCCGGGGCGTGCCCCGAGGCTGCCCGGCACGTCGGTCCCGGCGCGCACGGCACCGCCGGTCCCCGGCCTCACGCCCGTTCGGGGGCGCGGTCGCGGAGGTCGTCGTCGGCGTGGCGGGGGACCGGGTGCTCGTGGTCGTGCCGGACCACGAGCACCGGGCAGGGCGCCTGGTGCAGCAGCTCGTCGCTCACGGACGTCAGCCGCGACGCGCGTGAGCCTGCGCGCCGGTCCCCGACCACGACCACCGAGGCGTCCCGCCCGGACCGGACCAGTGCGTCCGCGGCGTCGTCGGACGGCTGCACGCGAACGTCCAGATCGGGGTGCTGCGCCCGCAGGGCGTCGACGACAGCACGGACCTCACGCGGGGTGGGCTCGGCCCGGTCACCCTCCACCCCGGGTGGGGTGCCGGTCCGGGCCCCGGCGACGGGCCCGGCGGAGCGCGGGTGCAGCACCCGCAGCTCGACGCCCCGGCGCTGGGCCTCCAGGGCCGCCGCGTGCGCCGCGTCGAGCGAGGCGGGCGACCCGTCCACGCCGACGACGACGGGTGCGGCGGCGGGTGCGATCTCCCCGACGACGGCGACCGGGCAGTGCGCATGCTTCACCAGGTGCGGCACGAGCCGACCGATGTCCGCGGGGTGCGCCCGCCCTCGCGCGCCCAGCACGAGCAGCTGGGCGTCGCGCGACAGCCGGCTCAACGCCGCCGCCGGTGGTCCGTAGAGCACCCGGGTGTCCACCGGCACGCCTCGTCGCTGCCGGCGGACGTGCGAGCGGACGTCGGCGAGGTAGCGCTTGGTCCCGACGTACCGGGTGGTGTCGCGCAGCCCCGGGAACCACCCCCAGGCCAGGACGAACGGTTCCTGGAACGCCTGCACGACGAGCACGCGGGCGCCGCGCGACGCTGCCTCGTCCAGCCCCCAGTCGACGGTGCGGGCACTGTGCGCCGAGCCGTCCACGGCGATGACGACGGCGCCGTCGGCGTTCATGGTGACTCCTCTCGGGGACCCGCCGACGTCGCCGACCGGCGTGGGCGGCCCTCGGCGACCACGCTGCCGGACAGGGCCGCGCCGGACCAGGGGACAAGGTCCTCTCCGGGCGGCGTGGTGATCGTCGACCGGCCGCCTGCCAGGCAGGCGCGCGCGGACAGCGGCACGCATGCCAGGACGTTGTGCCCTGCCGCACGCATCGCCGCGCGGTGACGCTGGATGCGACATCAGTGGTGCCGTTGCCCGCACCGACGCCGCGACCGACGACCCGAGGGGAGCAGTGCCATGAGCCACACCTGGCACGTCACCGTCCATCTCTTCGACGCCGACGACGTCGAACCGCACGGCACCCTGACCGCGGCGCACGCGACGCTCACCACGTCGAGCGGCACGAGCCTGGAGGGGTACGGGCGGGCCCGGCGGCGCCCCGACGACCCGGAGGTGCGCGAGGTCGGGGAGGAGCTGGCGGCGGCGCGCGCGCTGCGCGACCTCGCGGACCGGCTGCTGCGCGCGACCTCCGACGACCTCAGCGTGCTCGAGCACCGGCACGTCCGCCTGGACGCCTGAACGGGCCGCGCACCGGCGTCGCGCTCAGCGCCCGAGCTCAGTGCCCCGAGCCCAGTGCCCGAGCTCGGGGCACGCCCTCGGGGCACGACTTCAGTGCACGACGAAGGCGTCCACCACCACGGTGTCGTCGATCGCGGCCGGGTCACGCGTGCCGGTGTGCTCGACCCGCACGGTGTGCACGCCGGGCGGCAGGTCCGTGACCGACCACACGACCACCCCGTGCTCCGTGCGCGGCGCGTACCGGTCCACCGTGGCGACGAGCCGGTCGTCGAGCCAGACGGTGTTGATGCCGGCCGTCCGGCCGCGGCGCGACACCCAGTCCACCCCGGCGCCCCGGAAGCGCAGCGACACCGACGCGGGCCCGCTGCGGGCCCGGGTCGCCGCGCCACCCGAGTCCCGGGCCGACCGCAGCCCGGACCAGCGCCCCGTCCACGTCAGGGACGGGGCGTGCTCCTCGTACGTGCCCGGTCCGACCGCGTCGTCGGGCTCGTCCGGAACGTCGGCGGGGACGTCGGCGGGCCCGTCGTCGGGCCCGGCGTGCCAGCGGGCCAGATTGGTGCTCGGGACGTCGCCCGCGGAGGTGAAGGTGCCGCCGACCCACAGCCCGTCCGGCGTGACGGCCAGCGCCCGGCCGACGACGTAGCCGTCCGCGTCCGGCCCGGCCAGCCCGGTCCCGAGTCCCCGCCACGTGCCCGTGGCGCGCTCGAGCCGGGCCACCCGTCCCGCCGGTGTCCCCGCCACGGTGGTGAGCTGGCCGGCCACCAGGAGGTCGTCGCCGTCCGCCGCCAGCGCGTAGACCTGGGCGTCGGTGTCACCGAGCGGAGCCCACTCGCCCGTGGTGGCGAAGTGCCACACCGCGAGGTTCGCGGCGGGGAAGCCCGGGCTCTGCGGCTGCGCCGCGCGGACGATGCCGGCCTGGTCGAACCAGCCGCCCACGTGCAGGTCACCGCCGACCACCGCCAGCGCCCGCACCCAGCCGGCGGCGCCGTAGCGGCTGACCCCGGGCAGGACGAGGTACCCGGCGAGCACGTCGCCCGGGTCCTGCGGTGCGGCGGTGTCGAACATGGTCAGCCCGTGCAGCCCCTCGACGATCTTGGCGCCCAGGTGGTTGAAGCCGTTGAACCAGCCGCCGACGACGAGGTAGCGGTCGCCGATCACGGCCAGCGCGTTCACGGCGTGGTCGTACAGCGGGCCACCACCGACGGCGCCCCACCCCTGCGCCACCGGGTCCCACGCGGCCAGGCCGCCGACCAGCAGCCCACCGGCCAGCGCGAACTCGCCGCCGGCGTAGAGCCGGCCGCCGAGCACGGCCAGCGCGTGCACGTCCCCGTCGGTCCCCGCCCCGAGCGGCGACCACCCCCGCCCGTCCCACCGGGCGATGTTCGCCGCGGGGACGCCGCCGGCCGCGCTGAACGAGCCGGCGGCGTAGACGTCGTCGCCGAGGCGCGCGAGGGCGAAGACCTGGCCGTCGCCGACGTCGGCCGCGACGCCGCCGGCCAGGTCGTCCCACCCCGTGCCGCTCCACCGCCCGATCGAGCCCAGCCGGACGGCCCCCGCCTGGTCGACCAGGCCGCCGGCGACGACGCCGTCGCCGTCGACGAGCAGCGACTGCACCTCACCACCGCTGAAGTACCCCGAGTGGGGGCCCTCGCCCAGCAGCTGCCACCCCGCCGCGCTCCACACGCCCAGGTGCTGCACACGCAGCGGTCCGGCGTTGTCGAAGTCGCCACCGACCAGCACGCCGTCGACGTGCGGTGCCAGCGTGCGCACGACGTTGTCGAGCTGCTGCGGCACCGCCCAGGACGTGCCGTCGTGCACCACCCAGTGCTCCGCCTCCAGCGGGCCGACCGACGTGAACGAGCCGCCGAGGTGGAGGTGGCCGCCGGCGTAGGCGAGCGCGTGCACGGTCGCGTACTTGCCGCCGTAGCTGGTCACGTCGCCCAGGCTCTCGAACCGTCCGTCGGTTGCCGTCCCGCGCAGCACCGCGACGTTCCACGCGGGCACCCCGCCGGCCGAGGTGAAGGAGCCGCCGACGGCGACGTCCCCGGTCGCCGGGTCGACCGCGAGGGCGTGCACCGTGCCGGTGAGCTCCTCGTCGCTGATGCCCGGGCCGTACGTCCGCCAGCCGTCGGTGCCGGCCCCGGGGGTGGTCGTGTCGAGGCTGGCGGTGTCGAGGGTGGCGAAGGAGTGGGTGACGTGGCCGGCGACGGTGTCGAACCCGCCGCCCACGTGCAGCGCCGTCCCGGCCAGGGCCAGCGCCCGGACGGTCCCCGGGTCGGTCAGGTCCGCGGTCCCGGCCCGCAGCACGCCGCCGCCCAGGTCGGACCACTCGCCGGTGGCCAGGTCGAGCGCGGCGAGGCTGCGCACCTCCCGGTCGCCGGCCCGGGCGAAGGTGCCGCCGACGTACAGTCGTGCCCCGTCGCTGGCGAGCGCGAGGACGGTGCAGTCGTACTCCGCCTCGGGGTGGGCGATGCCGCCGCCGACCGCGGACCACGCGGTCCCGTCCCAGCGGGCCAGGCGCGCCGCGGGCACGTCGCCCGCCATCGTGAAGTCGCCGCCGGCGTAGATCGCGTCGCCGACGACGGCGACCGCGCGCACCGCTCCGTCCAGGCCCGTCCCCAGCCGCTGCCAGCCCGTGCCGTCCCACAGCGCGATCCGGGCGAACGTGCCGGTGGGCATGCCGGCCGTCCCGTAGGTGAAGTCGCCGCCCACCACGACCCGCTCACCCGCGACCGCGGTCGCCAGCACCGTCGGGCCGACCACCGGGCTGGCGAGACGGGGCTGCCACCCTCCGCCGGCGACGTCGGTGCCGGCGACGGGGCCGGGGCCGGGGTCGGGGGAGTCGGGCACCGTGGTGGTGGGCGTCATGGCGAGCGGGGTGCCGGGATGCAGCACGGGCAGATCTGCGGAGGTCATCGGTTCTCCCGGGGCGTGCGGTCGGACGCCGCCGAGCCTGGCAGAGCGCGGCGCGCCGCATGGTCGGTTCTGCGCACGGGGTGACGGGGACCGGCCGGCCCCACCGTCCTCGACGAGCACGTCGGGTCCTGGGCAGCCGTCGTGACGACTCGCCCACGCTCCGGCTGGACGGGACCGCGGCCCGCTGGGACGCGTCACCGAACATGACAGGTGTGCGTCATTCCGCCGCGGTGGTGGCCCTCGGGATGAGCCCGCGGCCGACGTCGTGAATCGTGGCCGCGACCCTTCACGCGCCCACCAGGAGGTTGGACATGACGACGAACGACGCGCACGGCGCCCACGCCGCACAGGGCCACCACGTCGAGCCGGCCACGGTCGGCACGGAACGCGTGGTGCAGCCCGCCGTCCACGAGCAGGACGTGCACCTGCACGGCCCGACGCCCCCCACCCGCGGCGACCTGGTCCGGTGGGGACCGGTCTGGGCGGGCCTGGTCGTCACGCTGACCTCGTTCATGCTGCTCGAGCTCGTCTTCCTCGCGCTGGGCTGGCTGAGCCTGGCCCAGGGCGAGCCCGGGAGCACCTCGGGGTGGATCAGCGCCGTGCTCGGCTTCGTCGCCTTCTTCCTCGGCGGCCTGACGGCCGGGGCGACGGCGATGTGGCGCAGTGTGAAGGACGGGCTCCTGCACGGGGTTCTCGTGTGGGCGCTGACGACCGTCGGGATCATCTTCCTCACGGTCTTCGGTGGCGGTGCCCTGTTCGGTGCGGCGGCCGAGGTGCTCACCCAGGTGTCCGCGATCCAGCGTGCCAACGTGCCGGACGCCGACCTGGGTGCGGCCATGGACACCATCCAGCCGGTCCTCGACGGTGCCGTCCTGGGGATCGTGCTCGCGCTGGTGGCCGCTGTCCTGGGTGGCGCTGCCGGTGGCCGGATGTGGCCGGCCAAGCGCGACGTGCGCTGATCGTCCCGCGTGCGCCGACGCCGGCTGTCCCGCCCGGCATCACGGGGCGGGGCAGCCGGCCGGCGTCCGCCCGGGGCGCGCCCCGCCCCGACCGGCGCCGCGCTCCGGCGGCGGACCGACCCCGGTCGGAGCACCATGGGGGCGCACGGGCGCACGGGCGCACCGGCGGCGGCAGGTCGAGGGGGGCGAGGACATGGGCGTCCCCGACGGCACCGGCCGACCCGCCACGTCGTCGGCCACGTCGCCGGGCGGTGCACGACCCCCCGGCACGCTGACCGGTCGTCGGCTGGCCTACGCCCGCTGGACGGTGCGCGCGCGCTGGTGGATCGTCGCGTCCTGGGCGCTCCTGCTCGGCGTCCTGTCGCTCGTCGCCCCCCGGCTCGAGCCGGGCGGCGACGACCTGTCACGCCTCATCCCGCAGGACCTGCCGGCGATCCAGGCCGAGCTGCGGTCCGTCGAGCTGTTCGGGTTCCCGCTGTCGAGCCGCACCGTGGTGGTGCAGCGCGACCCCGAGGGGATGTCGGTGTTCGCCCAGGCGGAGTCCGTGCTGGACGCCATCGCCGTCAACCAGACCACACCGACCCCGCCGCTCCTCGGGGCCTTGCCGGTGACCAACGCGCTGCCGCTCGCCGGTGCCGCGGAGCGTGACACGACCGTCCTGACCTACCTGTTCATGGACCCGGGGGCGGAGACGTTCGCCGGCCAGCTGCGCTCCGCCCGGGCCTACATCGCCGAGAACCTGGACCGGCCCGAGGACGCCGTCGTCGGCGTCGCCGGGTCCGTCCCGGCCCGTGCGGAGCAGGCCCGGATCGCGGGGGACGCGCTGCCCCGGCTGGAGCTGCTCACCGTGCTCGCGATCGTCGTCCTGGTCAGCCTGAACTTCCGGGCGGTGCTCGTGCCGGCGCTCGCGCTCGGCGCGTCCGCCGTGGCCTTTGGGCTGACCGTCCACCTGTCCCACGTGCTCAGCACCATCGTCGGGATCGGCGCCCCGGCCGAGCTCGAGCCGCTCATGGTGGCCCTGCTGCTCGGCGTGGTCACGGACTACACGGTGTTCTACGTGTCGTCCCTGCGCAGCAGCCTCGAGCGCGGCACGCCATGGGGCGACGCCGTGGTGGACTCGGTGGCGCGCTACACCCCGATCATCGTGGCGGCCGGGGTGACCGTCGCCGCCGGCACGGCCGCGCTGCTCGCGGCCCAGTCGACGTTCTACCGCGCGTTCGGTCCCGCGATGGCACTGGCCGTCCTGGTCGGGCTGGTGGTCTCGGTGACCCTGCTGCCCGCGCTCGTCGCCTGCATCGGGCCGCGGCTGCTCTGGCCGTACCGTCCGGCCGTGCGGTCCGGCACCGCGCCCACCCGACGGCGACGTCGCCTGGCGATCCCGCGGCCCGACGTCGTCGCCCACCTCACCCGGCGGCCGGTCGCGGCCGCCGTGCTGGCCGGATGCGTCGCGGTCCTCGGCCTGGCCTCGGTGCCGCTGACGAACATCGCCCTCGGCCTCGGCTTCACCAGCAGCCTGCCCGCCGACAACCCGGTCAGCCGCGCGTCCCAGGCCGGGGCCGCAGCGTTCGCCCCGGGGATCACGGCCCCCACGACCCTGCTCCTCGAGGCCGACGACGTGACCGCCGACCGCGACGCGCTGGCGCGCCTGCAGGCGATGGTGGAGCGGCAGCCCGGGGTCGCGGGGGTGGTCGGCCCGGCGCAACGGCCCGGGCTCACGGACGCCGAGCTCGGCGTCGTGCTGGCCCGCGGCGGGGACGCGGCGCGGATGCTCGTGGTGCTGGAGAACGAGCCGCTGGACGCCGCGGCCATCCGCGACCTGGCCGCGCTGACCGAGCGCCTGCCCGAGCTGGCCGCCGACAGCGGCCTCGGCGAGGACGTCCGGATCAGCGTCGCCGGTGACACCGCACTGGCGCAGGGCGTCATCGGCAGCACCGGTCACGACCTGCTGCGGATCGGTGTGGTCGCCGTCGTGGTGAACCTGCTGGTGCTGGTGGTGTTCCTGCGGGCGCTGGTGGCCCCGTTGTACCTGCTCGCGTCCAGCGTGCTGGCGCTGACCGCCTCCCTGGGCGTCACCGTCTGGGTGTTCATGGGCGTGCTCGGCCGCGAGAGCCTGACGTTCTACGTGCCGTTCGCGGCCGCGGTCCTGCTCGTCGCCCTCGGCTCGGACTACAACATCTTCGGGGTGGGCCACGTCTGGGACGAGGCCCGCCGCAGGCCGCTGCGCGACGCCATCCGCACGGCGATGCCCGAGTCCACCCGCGCGATCACCACCGCCGGCGTGGTCCTCGCGGTGAGCTTCGGCATGCTCGGCACCATCCCGCTGGGTCCGTTCCAGGAGCTCGCGTTCGCGATGTTCGTCGGGATCCTCATCGACGTGCTGGTGGTCAGGTCGCTGCTGGTGCCGTGCCTGCTCACGCTGGTCGGGCCCGCCAGCGCCTGGCCCAGCCACCGGCTCCACCGGTCCGACGCCGGGGTGCCGCCCGGCACGGCGTGACCCACCCGCGGCACGTCGCACCCGGCGTGCCCTGGACCCCCGAGGAGGAGCGATGACGGACCAGGACCGAGCACGACCGCGTCGCGGCGGCGGCCGCCTGCTGTGGCTGCTGCCGGTGGTGACCTTCGCGCTGGGCGTGCTGCTGGGCGGGCTCGGTGCCGGCGTCGGTGTGGAGGGCGACGTCGACGCCGGCGTCGGCCCGGCCGCGGGCGAGGTGACCGCGTCGCCCGACCCGTCGCCCGACCCCGTTCCGGGCGCTGCCGAGCCGCCGGAGCCGACCCCCGCGGCCCCCGACCCGTCACCGGCTCCGGGCGCCTCCGCGGGTGCGCCGGACCCGTGCCTCGAGGTCGCGCGGCAGGCCGAGCAGCTCGCCGCCATCGTGCGGGACGCCGCGGCCGCCGCCGGCCAGCTCGACGCCGCCCGGCTCAGCGACGTCGTCCGGCAGCTGGAGGAGTCGCAGCTGGACCTGGACGCGCTGTCCGAGCGGTGCCGGGTGGTGAGCGCGCGCGTCCCGTGACGCGGGCCCGGTGGCGCTGGTGCGGGGCCGTGTGCGTCGGGACCAGGGAGACCGCCTGCGGGTGCCGGCCTGTGGGTGGGACGGTCTAACGTCAGTGCTGCCTGCGATGAAGGAGGCCCACATGATCCGCAGCAGGATGTCCCTGCGCCCCACGGCAACCCTCGTGGCGTCCGCCATGATCACCACCGCCCTGATAGCGGTCCCCACCACCGCGACCGCGTCGCACGGGCCCGGGCTCGACGGCGACGGAGCGGCGCTCGCCGAGCACTCGCTGCGCGCCCCGGTCACCGACGAGACGTTCTACTTCGTCATGGCCGACCGGTTCGCCAACGGCGACCCGGCCAACGACACCGGAGGGCTCGGCGACGACCCGATGGTCTCCGGCTTCGACCCGACCCACCGGGGCTTCTACCAGGGCGGCGACCTGGCCGGGATCCTGGACAACCTCGACTACGTCGAGGGCCTCGGCACCACGTCGATCTGGCTGACGCCCAGCTTCAAGAACAAGGCCGTCCAGCCCGAGGACGCGTCGGCCGGCTACCACGGGTACTGGATCACCGACTTCACCCAGATCGACCCGCACCTGGGGACGAACGCCGAGCTGGCCGCCCTGGTCGACGCGGCCCACGCACGGGGGATGAAGGTCTACTTCGACATCATCACCAACCACACCGCGGACGTGATCGGGTACGAGTCCGGCGCGCGGCAGCCGTACGTGAACAAGGACGTCGAACCGTACCTGACCGCGGCGGGGGAGCCGTTCGACGACCGGGACTACGCCGGCACCGGCACCTTCCCGGCCCTCGACCCCGCGACGTCGTTCCCGTACGTCCCGGTGCTCGCGCCGGGGGAGGAGGACCTGAAGGTCCCGGCCTGGCTCAACGACCCGACGCTCTACCACAACCGCGGCGACACGACGTTCGTGGGGGAGGACGCCTACTACGGCGACTTCTTCGGCCTCGACGACCTGTTCACGGAGCACCCCACGGTCGTCGACGGGATGATCGACGTGTACGAGACGTGGATCGCCGACTTCGGCATCGACGGCTTCCGCATCGACACGATGAAGCACGTCAACGACGAGTTCTGGCAGCGCTTCGGTCCTGAGGTGCTCGCGTTCGCCCACGACCAGGGCAAGGACGAGTTCTTCATGTTCGGCGAGGTGTTCGACACCTCTCGGCCGTTCACGTCGTCCTACACCACCCGCAACCAGATGCAGGCGGTGCTCGACTTCCCGTTCCAGGCGGCCGCGCGTGGGTTCGCCTCGCAGGGCGCCGGCGCGGCGTCGCTCGAGGCGTTCTTCGCCGGCGACGACTGGTACACCGACGCCGACTCCAACGCCTACGGCCTGCCGACGTTCCTCGGCAACCACGACATGGGGCGCATCGGCTGGATGATCCAGGCCGACAACCCCGATGCCGGGGACGCCGAGTGGGTCGCCCGCGACCGCCTGGCGCACGAGCTGATGTACCTGTCCCGCGGCAACCCGGTCATCTACTACGGCGACGAGCAGGGGTTCACCGGCAGCGGCGGTGACCAGGTGGCACGCCAGACCCTCTTCGCGAGCCAGGTGCCGGAGTACCTCGACGACGACCTGCTGGGTACCGACGCCACCCACGCCGAGGACAACTTCGACCCCACGCACCCGCTCTACGAGACGATCAGCACGCTCGCCGACGTCACCGCCGAGCACCCCGCGCTGCGCAACGGCGCGCACCAGAACCGCTACGCGAGCGACGGTGCGGGCATCTACGCCTTCTCCCGGATCGACCGCGAGGCGCAGCACGAGTACGTGGTCGCGCTCAACAACAGCGAGACGGCGCAGACCGCGACGGTGAGCACCTGGGTACCCGACGGTGCGTTCGATCTCGTCTACGGCGACACCGCGGCCTCGGTCCCCAGCACCGCGACCGGCGACCTCACCGTGACGGTGCCGCCGCTGTCCGCGGTGGTGTACCGGTCGACGGGGACCATCCCGGCGTCGGCGGCCGCGCCGACCATCACGCTCGCCCCGCCGGTGCCGTCGGAGCAGGCCCGGTCGCGGATGCACGTGGCCGCCGAGGTGGACGGTAACTCCTTCGTCGAGGTCACGTTCCAGGCACAGGTCGACGGTGGCGCGTGGCAGTCCATCGGGACGGACGACAACGCCCCGTACCAGGTCTTCCACGACGTCGCGGCGCTGCCCATCGGCACCCCGGTGAGCTACCGCGCCGTCGTGCTGGACAACGCCGGCCACACCGCGGTCAGCCCGGTGGCCGCCGCGCAGGCCCCGGTGCCGTCGGTCTCGATCACCACCCCGGCCGAGGGCGCCCTGGTCTCCGGCGCGGTGACGGTCGAGGCGTGGACGGACCCCGCCCGCACCACGCAGACCGTGACCCTGGAGCGCAGCCTCGACGGCACCACCTGGACGCCGCTGCGCACGGACGACTCGCTGCCGGTGTTCCTGGCCGTCGACGACGTCTCCGGCTTCGCCGACGACACGCAGGTGCGGTACCGGGCGGTGCTCACCGAGGGCACCACCACGGCGGTCAGCGACGTGCGGACCGTCACGGTCGGGACCGTCGCGCAGCCGGACGAGGTCTCCGTCCCGGGCAGCCTCAACACCGAGATGGGCTGCGAGGCCGACTGGGACCCGGCCTGCGACCAGGCGCAGATGACCCTCGACCCCGACGACGACCTGTGGAAGCTCACCGTGACGCTGCCGGCCGGCGACTACGAGTTCAAGGTCGCGCTGGACCGGGCCTGGGACGTCAACTACGGGGCCGGCGGAGCGCTCAACGGCAACAACCTCACGCTGTCGCTCACCGAGGAGTCGGTCGTGACGTTCGTCTACGACCACGCCACCCACCTCGTCACCACCGAGCTCGGGGACCCCGGCGAGCCGGTCCCGGACTTCGCCGACGTCACGCCGGCCGACACCTTCTTCGCGGACATCCGGTGGATGGCCGAGCAGGGCCTCGCCCACGGGACCACGGTCGGCGACCAGGTGTTCTACTACCCGGCGTCCGCAGTCTCGCGGCAGGCGATGGCGGCATTCCTGTACCGCTACGCCGGGGACGACTGGGAGCCCCCGGCCGGCACCCGCACGTTCGCGGAGGTCGGACCGGAGCACCCCTTCTACACCGAGATCGAGTGGATGGCGGCGGTCGGCCTGACCGAGGGGTACGCCGACGGGTCGTTCGGCAGCACTCGGCCGGTCTCGCGCCAGGCCATGGCCGCGTTCCTCCACCGGCTCGCCGGTGAGCCGGCGGTGCCCGGTGCGGCCTCGTTCACCGACGTCGGCGCCGGCCACCCGTTCGCCGACGCGATCGCGTGGGTCGAGGCCGCGGGGGTCGCCCAGGGGTACCCCGACGGGAGCTACGGTCCGGCGCGGTCCATCACCCGCCAGGCGATCGCGGCATTCCTGCACCGGTACGACGACGTCGTCGCCGAGGTCGGTGTGGTCCCCGCAGGCTGACACAGCAGGGCACGCCCCCCGGGGCGTCCGGCGCGCCGGTGAGCTCCACGCTCACCGGCGCGTCGCGCGTCCGGCCCGGAGCGGCACCCGGCACGACCCGCACGAGCGCCCGGGGCCGACGTGCGCCCCGCGCCCGGGCCGCCCGCGGGACGAGAACGACGAGCACGTCGGCGCCGGATCTGCTGCGATGCGCCCTGTGGACACCATCGCCCGCCTCCTCAGGCCTCGCGACGAGATCGGAGCCGCCCGGGTGCTCGCCGTCGCCCTCGTCCTGGCGATGGTGGCCACCGTCGGCTGGGAGGTCGTCGGGTGGCAGCAGGGCCGGCCCGGCTCGGACGCCGGCTCGGTCGCGAGCTCCCTGGTCGCGCTGGCGATCGTGGGCCTGCTGGCGGCGGTGCTGGTACGGGTGCCGCACCGGGTCCCCACCCTGGCCTGGCCGGTGGTCGCCGTCGTGCAGCCGCTCGCCACGGCCGCCACCGTGGTCGCCGCTCACGACGCCTCGGCCGGCGCGCAGTTCGGACTCGTCTACGCGGTCGTCTTCGCCGCCTCGCAGTTCGGCGGCGTCTTCGCCTGGTCCGTCACCGCTCTGGCCGTGTCCGCCGACGCCTGGATCGTGTTCTCGGTGCTCGACCCGGGCCCGGCGGCGTCCGACCTGTTGGTCGTCGCGTGTGCGCTGCCCATGATCACGCTGGTCCTCCAGCTCACCAACGCCCACCAGGACCGGTTGCGGGCCCGGCTCGACGAGCTCGCCGGGGCCGACTCGCTGACCGGGTTGACGGTCCGGCGGCGGCTGGTCGAGGCGGGCACCCGGGCCCTCGCCGCGGGTCGCCCCACCGGACTGCTCGTGGTGGACGTCGACCGGTTCAAGGAGCTGAACGACACGCACGGACATCCCGTCGGCGACCTCGTCCTGGTCCAGATCGCCGACCTCCTGCGCGCGTCGGCCGGCGACGACGACCTGGCGGCGCGCCTGGGCGGTGACGAGCTCGCCCTCCTCGTCCGCGGCGACCACGACGCGGTGCGGCGCCGCGCGCTGGACCTGCGCGACGCGGTGCGCGGTCACCACTGGCGCCGGCCGGGGCTGGCTCCGACGGTGAGCGTCGGGTGGGTCACCGCGCACCCGGGATGGGGGTTCGGTGAGCTGTACGAGGCGGCCGACCGCGCCCTGTACGAGGCGAAGGCGCACGGGCGTGACCGCGTCGTCGGTGCGCCCGGGACCGTCGGCGGAGCAGGGCACCCGTAGGCGCCGGCTCGCCCCACGGGGCCGGCGGACCACACCCGGCCCGCGGCGCTACCCGACGAGCAGGCAGAACGGGTGCCCCGCCGGATCGGCGAGCACGAACAGGGGCTCATCGGGATCGTGCGAGCGGTCGTGCACCAGGCGAGCTCCGAGCTGCTCGGCACGGGCACGCTGCCGAGCAAGCTCCTCGACCGTGGCGACCGTGAAGTCCATGTGCATCTGCATCGGCACCTGCTCGGACGGCCACGTCGGGGGTGTGGTGTCCCGCTTCTCCTGGACGGCCAGCACGCGCCTGCCGCCGTCGTCGACCAGGACGAGCCAGTCGGCGTCGTCCGGGCTGTCGTCGGCGGGCGGGGCGTCACCGTCCCGGTAGTGCAACCCGAGCAGCTGACGGTAGAACTCGGCCAGCCGCCGGCAGTCCTGCGCGTCGATCACCGTGTGCAGCAGGACGGGACGATCGGGCGCGACGCGCCGGTGCTCGGTCACGGTTCACCGTACCGAGGTCCGCCGTCGCGGGGGCGGGCCGAGCCCGCGACGGGTGGTCCGGTCGGTGACCCTCACCCGGCGCACCCTCGCCGCTGCCGCCGCCGCCGCCGTCGTCCTCACCGCACTGCTTGCACCGGCGGGCTGCACGGGACTCGCCGGGTCACGGGGCGGCACCCGTCCCGTCGAGCGCACGGAGATCGCCGCGAGGTCGCAGCCGGCCGGGACCGCGCCCGAGCTGGTGTCCGTCCGCCAGATCGACGACCTCGACCTGGCGACGCAGTCGGGGGGAGGGGGAGCGGAGGCGGTCGTGCACACGAGCAGGCGCGGACCGGTCCGGGTGGCCGCCTGGTCGGCCCTGGTCGTCCTCGCCGGCGCGGGGTGCGCGGACGGGCAGAACATCTGCGTCACGAACGGCGGGCCGGCGGGAGTGACGGTGCGGCTCGGCGAGGGACCCGCCGACGAGGTCGGCCCCGACGGCGGCATGACCCTGCTCGGAGCGACCGGGTGCTACGGGCCGGTCGTCGTGGCCTTTCTCGGCGGCAGCGTGGTGGAGCTGGAGGGAACGATCTGCCCCGGCGAGGATCTGCGGATCGGCGACGGCACGGCCGAGATCGTGGGCGCCACCGGCTGACGGCCCACCGGACGGTCGCGATGCGCGCCTCCGACGCCCGCCGCGCCGTTCGGCCCGCCGTCGTGGCTCCGCTCTAGGGTGGTGGGATGGACTCGACCTGGAGGGGTCACATGGGGGATCGCGCGGGACGAGCGGACGTCGCGGTCGACGTGTCGATGAGCTCGGGCGCCGGCATGGATCCGTCGGTCGGCGTCGCCGCGCCGATCGGTGCGGTCAGCCGCAAGGACCTGCGACGGGCGGGTCGGACGTCGGTGCGGCAGGAGGGCGCGTCGGGCCTCGTGCTGGCCGCCGCGCTCCCGGGCAGCGTGCGCGTGCAGCGTCGACGTCCCGACGGGGCCTGGGAGACCCTCGAGACGCGGCGCGCCTCGCGTCTGGGTCGCACCCGCATGGACCTGCCCGGGGCAGCACACCCGCCGCGACCGGTCCGGGTCGTGTTCTCGCCGAAGAACGACAACATCCCGTCGTGGATCTCCCCGGAGATCCTCCGCTGACGGTCTGCCGTCCGGCCGGCCGCGTCGTCTCAGCGACGCTCGGTGGACGACGCGCGGGCAGAGCTCGCGGGTGCCGGACGCGCGGGGCCGCGCGGGCCGGTCCGAGCCAGCAGGTCGAGGTCCGCCAGCACCTCGACCGGCAGTGCGCGCCGGTTCCGCAGCGCCGCCGGGACCCGCGCGGTCGCGTCGAGGACGCCGCGGCGCTGCGCACGGTCGGCGGTCCAGGCGGCGGCGGCCCGCGCCATCACGAGAGGCCAGGGCAGCCGCAGGACGCCGCTGAGCACCCGCGACCGCGCCATGGCACGACGCCGGTCGGCGGGGCTCTGGCGCCGCGGTGACGGATGGTGGTGCACGACGGCGTCGTCGAGGTACGCCAGCGACCAGCCGGCGGCGGTGAGGTCCCACGACAGCCGTTCCTCCTCCCCGGGGAAGCGGACCACCTCGTCGAAGCCGCCGACGGCCAGGAAGGCGTCCCGGCGGACCATGGCGGCGCACGCCATGAACCCGAGGATCCGTGGTCCCGGAAGGTCGCCGAGCCGCGGAGGCAGCGGGCTGGCCGCGAGCAGCTCGCAGAAGGGGTCGAGTCGCTCCTCGGGTCCGATCAGCGTGCGCACGTCCAGCAGGCCGACGCGCGGGTGCTGCGCGAGGACGTCGGCAGCGGCGCGCAATGACCCAGGCGCCCACCAGGAGTCGTCGTCGGCGAAGGCGACGAAGGGCGTCCGGGCGCGCCGGACCCCGATCGTGCGTCCCGCCGCGCCGGCGTTGCGGCCCAGCGCGACGACGTCCACGTGCGGGTGCGCGCGGCGGACGGCGTCCGGGGTCCCGTCGGTCGAGCCGTTGTCGACCAGGACGACCG
Organism: uncultured Cellulomonas sp.; assembly: GCF_947494015.1. Classification (GTDB taxonomy): domain Bacteria; phylum Actinomycetota; class Actinomycetes; order Actinomycetales; family Cellulomonadaceae; genus Pengzhenrongella. The sequence goes on from NZ_CANLTL010000014.1 coordinate 116,143, forward strand.
GCGCGTGGTGGCGCCCCAGGCTGGCGAGCAGCTCGTCGCGCCGGTTGCGGCTGGCGACCACCACGGTCACCCGCGGGTCCTCCGTGGTCCCGGGCCGGGGTTCGTCGGGGTCAGCGGGTGCCATGCGTCGTTCATACCGAAGGTGGAGCCCGGGCGCGCGCCGAGCGGGCTGCCCGCACCCGGCGCCGGCCGTGCGCTGTTGCAGCACCTGCGGTCCACCGGGACGCTGGAGCCGAGCGAGGCCTCGCTCCGTCCGCTGCCCGGCCCGGGCTTCGCCGGCCGCACGCCGCGGGCGGCACCAGCACCACGTCCACCACCACAGACCGGGAGACGACACGCCATGAACATCGACAAGAGCCGGATCCTCGACCTGCTCAAGTCCCAGGGCCACGACGACAAGGCCGCGAAGGCCGACCAGGAGCTGCCCAGCCAGGTGGACACGGACAACAGCCAGCACCAGGACCTGCTGGGCAGGCTCGGCATCAACATCCAGGACCTGCTCGGCGGCGCGGGGGGCCTGGGCGGGCTCGGCAAGAAGCTCGGTCTGTGACCGCAGGGTCCGGGCCGGCGGTGACCTGACGCACCCGCGCCCCCCGGACGCGTCCGGGTGGATGTGCCCGGGCGGAGGTGTGGCACCGCGGCCGGTCGAGGACGCCGGCCGCGGTGCCGCCATGATCGGCCGCGAGCCGACGCGACGGACCGGTGCAGGAGCGACCCGGACCGGGGCGGGCGCGGTGGAACTCGTGACGACCGGCGCTCAAGTCCCACGCGCCGCACGCCGATAGACGGGTGACCTCTCTGCCGTGCGCGACCGATCGGATGCCCGTGACCTCTCTCCGATCGCCTCAGCAGCCGCTCGGCTGCGAGCCGTTGCCCGCCACAGCGCTGACCCGACGCGGCGCCGGCGCCGTCGTCTTCGTCAGCGTGCTCGTCGGCTACCTCGTCGCCGCGCAGGGGGTCTTCCTGCTGCGCGACCCGGTCGTCACGGGCGCGGCACTGTGGCCGGCGGCGGGCCTGACGGTCGCCGCGCTGCTGCTGCTGCCCGGGCGCCTGTGGCCCTGGGTCCTCGCCGCCGTCGCCGTCGCCGAGACGGGTGGCGACCTGGCGCACGGCTATCCCGTCGGCGCGAGCCTGGGGTGGGGACTGGCCAACTGCGTCGAGCCGCTGCTCGGGGCCACGCTGTTCCGCAGGATCGGGAGCCGTCGCACGCTCACCCCGGTCCACCAGCTGCTGCTGTTCCTGGCGGTCGCGGTGCTGGCGGCGCCCGCGGTGGGCGCGACCATCGGGACGGCCGCGAGCGTCGTCCTGGTGGGCGACCTCACCTGGTGGGAGGTCTGGCCCGAGTACGCCGTCGGGGACGCGCTGGGGGTCCTCATCGTGGCGCCGGTGCTGCTGACGGCCCGCTGCCGGGGCGTCCGGCGGTCCGCCACCGAGGCGATCGCCCTCGGCGCCGGCGCGGTGCTCGGCTCGGTGCTGGTGTTCGACGCGCCGTGGTCCGAGTCGTCCGGGCGGCCGGTGTTCCTCATCGTCCCGTTCTTCATGTGGGCCGCGCTGCGCTTCGGCGTGCGCGGGAGCGCCTGGTTGTCGCTCCTGCTCACCCTCGCTGTCAACGCTCTGGCCACGTTCGCCGCGCAGCCTGTCCCGACGGCGTCCGACGACGGGCTGACCGTCCTGCAGCTGTTCTTCGCCGTGACCGTCTCGTCCGCGCTCCTGCTGGCCGTGGTGGTGGGCGAGCTCACCGACCGGCGCGACGCCGAGCGGGTGCTGCGCCACGAGGCCACCCACGACCACCTCACCGGCCTGCCCAACCGCGCCCAGCTGCGCGCGGACATGGACGCGGCGCTCGGCGTGGACGCGGCCGACCCGTCCCGTGTCGCCCTGCTCGTGTGCGACATCGACCACCTCAAGACCGTCAACGACACCATCGGCCACGCCGCCGGCGACGACCTGATCGTGGAGGTCGGTCGCCGCATCCGGGACTCGGTGCGCGACGGCGACGTGGTGGGCCGGATCAGCGGGGACGAGTTCGTGGTCGTGCTCACGGACGTCGACGAGGATGCCGCCGCATCCCTCGCCCGGCGGGTCATCGGCGCCGTCGCGCCGGCGGTGACGCTGGACGAGCACCGCGAGATCCGGCCGTCCATGTCCGTCGGCCTCGCGATGGGTGCGCCGGGCGCCGCCACCGACGACGTCTTCAACGGCGCGGACGCGGCCCTGCTGGAGGCCAAGCGGCTGGGCCGGGGACGCGTGGCCCACTTCGACGCGGGTCTGCGCGACCGCGTGGTGGAGCGTCGGCAGATCGAACGAGACCTGCCCGCGGCGCTCGACCGCGGGCAGATCAGCTGCGTGTTCCAACCCGAGGTCGAGCTCGCGACCGGCGCCCTGTTCGGGTTGGAGGCGCTGGCGCGCTGGAACCACCCCGCGAGCGGGCTGATCGGGCCGGACCGCTTCGTCCCCGCGGTGGAGGCCACCGGGTACGCGGGTCGGCTGTTCGAGACGGTTCTCGACCAGACCCTGACCGCGCAGCAGCGGTGGGCGACCGTCCTGGGTCACCTGCCGCCGGTCGCGGTGAACGTGTCCCCGCTACAGCTGCGCGACCCGCGGTTCCCGCCCACCGTCGCGGCGGCCCTCGCCCGATCCGGGGCCCCCGCCGGCACGCTCTGGCTCGAGCTGACCGAGACGGCCGCCGTCGACCCGGGGGCCCTCGACGCGCTGACCGAGCTGCGGGCGCTGGGCGTGCGGCTCGCGCTGGACGACTTCGGCGCCGGCTGGTCGTCGATGTCGCGGCTGGCGCAGTTCCCGTGGGACCTGCTCAAGCTCGACCGCTCGTTCATCTCCCCGCTGGGGAAGGCAGCCGGGTCCGAGCACGTGGTCCGCGCGATGATCGAGATGGCGCACGCCCTGGGCATGCTCACCGTGGCCGAGGGCGTGGAGACGCCGGCCCAGCTCGAGGTGCTGACCGGGCTGGGCTGCGACGTCGCGCAGGGCTACCTGTTCAGCCGGCCGGTGCCGGCCGCCCAGGTGCCGCGCCTGACCACGTCGGCCGGGTCGTGGGCGGGAGCGGCCGCGGGTGCGTGAGCCGGGGCACCGGGTGTCACCGGGGCCGGCGGCGGCGGGCCGACATCCCGGCGCGTCCGGCGACCACGTCGGTCAGCACGTCGAGCACGCCCTGAGCCGTGCGGCTCACGTCCAGGTTCTCGGCGGCCCAGCTCTGCGCCGGCACGGCCTTGTCGCGCAGGGGCTGCGGATCCGACAGGTGCCGCTGGATCTCGCGGGCGAGCGCCGTCGCGTCGTCCACCGGCACCAAGGCGCCACGGGCACCGTCGCCGAGCAGCAGTCGCGGACCGGACACGCAGTCCGCCGCGATCACGGGGGTCCCGACGACGAGCGCCTCGGCGACGGTCTGGGCGAAGCCCTCCCAGCGGCTGGGCAGGCAGTACAGGTCTGCCGCGGCGACGGTCGCGACCGGGTTCGGGACGAAGCCGGGCATGGTCACGCTCGCGGAGACCCCGAGGTCGGCGGCGAGCTGCTCGAGCTGTCCCCGGTCCGCCCCCTCGCCGAGGAGCACCAGCCGGTGCGGCACGCCGGCGGCGACCACGTCGGCGTGCGCCCGCACGAGCACGTCGAAGCCCTTCTGGTGGACGAGACGCCCGGCCCCGACGACCAGCGGTCCGGAGCCGGGGACCTCGACCGGTGGGGACGACGTCGCGGACGCGAGGATGCCGGCGACGTCCACGCCGTTGCGGACCACCACGACGCGGCCGGGGTCCACCCCGAGCGCCACGGTCGGCTCGACCAGTCCGGGGGTGATGCACACGAGCCGGTCGGCGGTACGCAGCGCCCGGCGCGTCACCCCGCGCAGCCGGCGCGACACGTACTGCTCCAGGGCGGCCTGCGGTTCGGAGCGGACCATGACGACGAACGGTCGCCGGGCGATCGCCGCAGCCGCGCGCCCGACCAGCAGACCCCACCCGATCTCCCGGCCGGAGAGCACGACGTCGGCCCGGCGGGCGAGCGGGACCAGCCGCACCAGCCCCCACGCCAGCGCCCAGCGCAGCCGCGGGTGACGGCCTCCCGAGGGGTGGAACGGCCGGACGCCGGGCGGCAGCGGGGCCCCGGTCGTGCCACGGCGCGGCCGTTGCAGCGCGACCAGCCGGACGTCGACGCCCGCGGCGGTCCACCGGTCCGCCAGCCGGATGTTCGAGCGGGCGGCGCCGTCCTCGGCCAGGCGGTGCTCCACCAGCACCACCGACACCGGCGTGGCACGCGACCTGCGGCGGAACAGGGCGCCGCGACGTGCGCTCGGTGCGACGGACGGCGTGCGGTGGTGCAGCACGAAGGTGCCTCCGGCCAGGTAGGGGACATCGACCTGGACTGTAGGCAGGTGCGTGCGCGGTCGACGACCGGGCCCGCATCTCGAAGGGGTGAAACAGCAGCACCCCCTGCGTGGACGCGGACGCTCGGCTCAGGGCCGTGGACCGCCGCCACCGCCCGGTCGTCCGGCACCCGGGGGGCCGTGCCCCGGTGGGTCGGTGACGCCGGGGGGTCCGTTGCCCGGTCCGTCCCCGGGTGGGTCGTTCCCGGGCGGGCCATGGCTGGGTGGGTCGGTGAGACCCGGAGGTCCGTTCCCGCCAGGGGGCCCGTTGCCGGGTGTGCCGTTCCCGGGTCGGTCGTTGCCGGGTGGGTCGGTCAGCCCGGGCGGGCCATCGCCGGGCGGGCCATCGCCGGGCGGGCCGTCGCCGCCGGGGGGCCCGTTGCCGGGTGCGCCGTTCCCCGGCGGGTCGGTCAGCCCGGGCGGGCCGTCGCCGCCGGGGGGCCCGTTGCCCGGTGCGCCGTTCCCGGGCGAGCCGTTGCCGGGCGGGCCGTTGCCGGGGGAGCCGTTGCCGGGCGGGCCGTTCCCGGGTGTGCCGTTGCCGGGTGGGTCGGTCAGCCCGGGCGGTCCGGTCACCGGAGGATCGACCAGCCCCGGTGCTCCGCTCGTCGGGGGAGGGCCAGCAGGTGACCCGTCCACGGGGACGTCGACGCCGGCGTCCGGGCCGCCGGCGGCGGGTGAGCCCCCACCCGCCCCGCCGCGGCCCGGAGCGTCGCCCAGTGCGTCGCGTGCTCCGGACCCGCGTACCGTCTCCCTGGTGTCCGTGCGCACCGTGACGTCTGTGCCGGGGGACGTGCCCGCCGGCGCGCCGGGCACGTCCGCAGGCCCGGCCCCCGGCACGCCGGCCGGATCCCTGACGAACGGACTCCCTGTGCCCCCTGTCGTGCCGTCCGACGTCGGGGCGCCCGGAAGAGCCTCACGGCCACCGGCGCCACCGGGGGTCTGAGCCGGAGCAGGCGTCGCCACCGCGGGCGCCGGACGGTCGTCGGGGGGCGCCGAGACCGAGCCGACCGCGGCGGTCACGCCGACGGCCGCCGCAGCCAAGACCCCGACCGCGCCGGCGCTCAGCGCGCCGACGGACATGCCCGCGCCGGCGGCCGCCGCTGCACCTCCCACCGCTGCACCGCCCACCGCGGTCGCGCCGCCCACCGTCGCGGTACCCATCGCCGCGCCGCCCACCGTCGCGGTGCCCATCGCCGCGCCGCCCGCCGTCGCGGTGCCGACCGCCGCGCTGCCGGCCATCGCGCCGCCGGCCGCCGCGCTGCCCCCGGCGACCCCGCCGACCGTCGTCGCCCCGGCGGTGGCGCTGAGGGCGGTCGAGCCCGTCGCGGCACCCGTCCCGGCGACCCCCGTCCCGGCGGATGCCCCGGTCACGCCACCCCCGCCGGCGCCGACCGCGGCCCCGGTGCCGGCGGCACCTGCTGCCGCTCCGGCGGCCCCGCCGAAACCGACCCCGTGCAGGGCGGCGACGGCCGTCGCGCCCACCACCATCGGTCCGACGACCGCGCGCATGGCCCGGTTGACGTCGCCGAGGTCGAGGATCCGGGCCCGGCAGGCCGCGCAGTCGGCCAGATGCGACTCGACCTGGCGCGCGCCGCGAGCGGGCAGCGAGCCCCGCACGTAGGCGCTGAGCTTGCTGTCGACCTCGCGGCACTGCTCGCTGACCGGCGCCGCCAGGTGCTGCTCGAGGTACGCCGCACGCAGACCCTCGCGGGCCCGGTACGCCAGGGCCGCGACGCCGTTGGCGGTCAGCCCCAGCACGGGCGCCACGTCGGCGGGGCTCAGGCCCTCCACCTCGGTGTACCAGAGCACGGCCTGCCATCGCTCCGGCAGGGCGGCGTAGGCCCGCAGGACGACGCCCCGTTCGAAACCGGCCATGACCGGCTCCTCGGTCGACGGCACGTCGTCGGTGCCGGCCTCGAGCGTCGCCGGGTCGTCGGTCGGCACGGTCCGCCGCGCGCCGGCCACCCGCTGCTGCGCCGCTCGTCGCACGACCGTGAACAGGTAGGCCCGGAAGGCGACGTCCGGTCCGCTACCGCCGCGCAGGGCGGCGAACACCCGGGAGAAGGCATCGGCGACGGTGTCCTCCGCGTCGGCGGCCGACCGGGTGTGCTGACGGGCGACGGCGCGGGCGGCCGGAGCGTGCCGCTGGTAGAGCACCCCGAAGGCGCCCGAGTCGCCTGCGCGGACGGAGGCGATGAGCCTGTCGTCCCCGATGACGTCCTGGTCCGTGCTGTCGCCCATGGCGACCCCCTGATGCCGGCGCCCGGGCACCGGTCGGTACCCCGGGCGCCACGCTGACTCGTCCCTGCCGCTGTCCGGCCTGCCGTGCCGCTCGCCCGTCCTGCCGGTCGCACGTCCGCGTGCGGTGTGCCGTCCGTCAGGCCGCCAGTGTGGCACGCACCCCTCTGCTCCGCCCGACCCCGGCGGCTGTGGGGTCGACCGGTCAGCGGCTCGAGCCGGCGGCGGGTGGTCTCGCCGAGCGCATCGCGTCCAGGACCGAGTCGGCGTGCTCGTCGAAGGAGCGCACGTCACGGACGTGGTGCCCGGCGTCGTGGAAGGCGTCGCGCAGCAGGGCCACGTGCACGGCGGAGCCGGCGCGGAGCTCGGCCGACCGCGCGTGCGCGGCGACGTCGCGCAGGAGGTCGAGCGTGGCGTGCATGACGGCGGGTGACGACGCGGCGTACCACCGCATGTGGTCCACGACGGTGCCGATGAGCTCGGTGGCCTCGGGGCGGGGGGCGTGCACGCGCAGGACGCCCGCGGCGTCGAGGCGGTCGGCGGACGGCACCCGGCGCGAGGCGAGCACGGAGAGGCCCGCGGTCAGGTCGTGCACCGCGTTCACGGCGGTGTACGGGTCGTTGGTGCCCGGGGACAGGGCCCGCACCGCCATCTCCGTGAGCTGCTGGACGGCGAACGCGACGTCCTGCACCGGGGTGCGCGCGTCGGCCACGGCGACGGCGTGCCGGACCGCGGCCATGACGTCGTCGTCGACCCGGCCGGGTGGGTGGACGAGCGCGACCACGGTGCCGTCGAGCACGTAGTCGCCCGGCCGGACCTGCAGCGCGACGACGACGTCGGCGTCGCGGGCGGCGTCCAGCAGCCGCTCGTCCTCGACGTGCTGGACGTACCCGGGCCGGTCCGCCGTGACCGCGCGCCCCTCGCGCCCCAGGCTCTCGGGCAGCCGTGCGCGCGGGCCGGTCGCGGCAGCCGACGAGTGGTCGCGCGCGGACTCGGGGCCGCGGCCGACGTCGGCGGGATACATGCGGTCCACCACCTGGCGCAGGTCACGGCGGACTCCGCCCGCGAGCGACGAGACCTGGATCGACTCGGTGATGTGGTGGATGAAGTAGATGAGCACGACGACGTTCGCGACGGCGAGGACGACCGCGGCGTTGACGGCGAGGTGCGGGACGAAGACCTCGGCGTCCTGGGCGCCGGGGTCGCCGAGGACCCGGATCGAGCGCAGCACCAGCAGGCTGTACAGGAAGGTGGACACGTAGACGCCCAGGACCGTCTGGTTGCCGCGGTCGGTCATGAAGTTGCGGACGAGGCGCGGGCCGTAGGTGGACGACGTCAGCGCGAGCACCGCCATGGTGATCGAGAAGGTGGTGCCCGCCACTGCGAGGCTCGACGTCGCGATCGCGCCGAGGATGTCCCGGCTGCCGCTCTCACCCACCCGGTAGAGCACGGTCGCCAGCCAACCGGGCACGTCGAGGGTGCCCATCCGCTCGTCGATGGTCACCAGGGCCTCGGCGAGCACGACGGCGGCCAGGCACAGCACCGCCGGGATGAACCAGAACCGCTCCCGCAGGCGTTCGAGGATGCTCACGGGAGGAGCCTGCCAGGTCCCACCGACAGGCTAGAGGTCGACCCGCTCGTTCTCCCCGCCGGAGTAGCGCTCCCCGGTGGCCTTGGCCTTGACGAAGCTCAGCAGGCTCGCGACCCGCCCACCGGGGGTGTCCCAGTACTCGGCGGACCGGGCCTCGATGCGCAGCAGGGTGACCTCGGGCGCGTCCGGGCCGTCCGGGAACCACGCCTCGACCCCGGCGTTCCACAGATCGCGCTTCTTGGCGTCGTCGTGCACGACGTCCGCGACGCCGGTCAGCGAGACCCAGGTCGACCCCGAGCCGACGGCCACGTTGACCTGCGGGTCCGCCGCGACGTGCGCCAGCTTGCGCGACCCCTGCTCGGCGAAGAACCACAGGTCCCCGTCGAACTCGACCTCCTGCAGGGCCATCGGGCGGCTGGTCAGCACCCCGTCGGGTCCGCGGGTGGTGAGCATCGCCAGCCGCTGACCGTCCAGCAGCTCTGCCACCTTCGCGTGGGGGTCGTCGTGCCCGGTGTCCGTGCTCATGGGTCTGCTCCTCGGTGTCGGTGTGACGGCATCGTCTCCCGGGCGCCTGCCTCCCGCGACCGCGCCGGAGCGGCGCGCTCAGTCCAGGCGGTCGTACCCCTGATGGTGCCGGTAGGCGTCCAGCACGTCGGCCCGCGGTGCGGGTGCGACGAACCGGGTCCCGAGCAGATCGGCGAAGTCGTCCAGCGCGACCTCGAGGACCGCGGCGCTGTCGCGGACGTCCGGATCGGCGGACGCTCGTCCCTCCCGCGCCAGCTCGGCCGCGTACGGCAGGGCGACCGCGAGCGCGGACCCCGGGTCCCGCTCGTGGAAGTAGTAGGTCGAGGCAGACTGGCCGAGGTCGACATGGGCGCCCGCGAGGTCATGCGCCACCCGGTCGAGGACCAGCGACGTCGGCTCCGGCGCAACCGCCGACCGGGACACGCCACGACGGTGCGCCTGCAGGTAGCGGGCCAGCGTGCGTCGCCGGCCGAGGACCTGCTGAGCCTGCATCACCCAGGACAGCGCGGCGGTCAGCAGGGCGAACCCCACCAGGCCCTGCGCGGCGGTGAGGATCCGCAGCCAGCCGTCACGGGCCACCACGTCGCCGAAGCCCAGCGTGCCGGTCACCACGGCCGACAGGTACACCGCGTCCAGCAGGTCATTGCGCCGCGCCGGCACGATCGACCCGGAGAACACGAACCCGTCGTCCATGTGCGGCAGGTACACCAGCGCGCACCCCAGCACGACGAGCACGGTCCACACCACGATCACCAGGACCAGCAGCGCCGGCCCGGCCACGTCACGCGCCCGGGAGCCCAGCCGGGCGGCCACCCGCCACAGCGAGCGGCTGAGCACCTTGCTGAGGAAGCCCTCACCCGACGGGTGCAGCAGCGTGTGGAAGATGTCACGAAGCGTCAGCACGACGAGCAACGCCCCGGCAGCGGTGGAGATCCAGGTCACGCGGCCTGCCTACCATGGCGTCGGTGCCCCGGACGACCGGGGCGCCCGTGGCCGCCGCCGCGCAGCCCGTCGCCGCACCGCCCGAGGCGTGCCGCCGCCCATGCCGACCACCCGTCCCGCCACCGATGCCGCTCGACCCGGGAGCCGCCGTGCAGATCGACCTCAACAGCGACGTCGGGGAGTCGTTCGGGTCGTGGACCATGGGCGACGACGCCGCGGTGATCCCGCTCGTCACCAGCGCCAACGTGGCGTGCGGCTTCCACGCCGGCGACCCGTCCACGATGCGCCGCACCTGCGCGGCGGCGGCGGCGTCGGGCGTGAACGTGGGCGCGCACGTGGGCTACCACGACCTGGCCGGCTTCGGACGCCGCTTCCTGGACGTCGCCCCGGACGAGCTCACCGACGACGTCGTCCACCAGATCGGCGCCCTGGCCGCGCTGGCCGCAGCGGCCGGGACGCGGGTGCGGTACGTGAAGCCGCACGGTGCCCTGTACAACGCGATCGTCCACCACCGGGCGCAGGCCAGGGCGGTCGTGCGCGCGGTGGTCGACGTCGACGCCGGACTTCCGCTGGTCGTGCTGCCGGGCAGCGTGGTCGCCGAGGAGGCGGACGCCGCGGGTCTGCGGACGGTGGCCGAGGCGTTCGCGGACCGCGCGTACGCGGCGGACGGCACGCTGGTCCCGCGGGGTGTGCCGGGCGCCGTCCTGCACGACCCCGCCGCGGTCGCCGCCCGGGTGCTCCGGATGGTCGTGGACGGCGCGGTGACGAGCATCGAGGGAGCCACCGTCCGGCTCGACGCCGAGAGCGTGTGCGTGCACGGTGACACCCCGGGCGCGGTCGCGATCGCCGCGGCCGTCCGGGAGTCGTTGACCCGCGCCGGGGTGCGTGTGGCGAGCTTCGTGTGACCCGACCGGGCGCCCCCGCGGCTGCCGAGCCGGCCGGGCGGCGGCGCGCGGTGCACGGGGTGGGTGACCGGGCGCTGCTGGTCGACTGCGCGGACGGGGCCGAGGCCCGTCATCTGCACGCGACGCTCGCGGCGCGGCCGCTGCCCGGGCAGGGCGAGCTGCTGCCGGGGGCGCGGACCGTGCTGGTGCACCTGACCGCGCGGGCCGCGGCGGACCGCCGGCTGGCCGGCCAGCTCGCGCGTGCGCTGGCTGAGCTCGTCGTCGACCCGTCCGGCGACGCGGCACCCGCGGCACCCGGGGACGACGTGGTGCTGGACACCGTCTACGACGGCGAGGACCTGCCCGACGTCGCCGCGCTGCTCGGCACCACGGTCGCCGGTGTGATCGGTGCGCATGGGGACCGGCTGTGGACGGCGGCGTTCGTCGGCTTCGCCCCCGGCTTCGCCTACCTCGAGCCCGACGGCGCCCCCTTCGACGTCCCGCGCCGCGCCAGCCCCCGCACCGCGGTGCCGGCCGGGTCGGTCGCCCTGGCCGGTCCGTACTCGGCGGTGTACCCGCGGTCGTCGCCGGGCGGCTGGCAGCTCGTCGGCCGGACCGACGCGGTGCTGTGGGACCTGGCCCGCCCGCAGCCCGCCCTGCTCCGGGCCGGGACCCGGGTCAGATTCCGCCCGGTGCGCCCCGCCGTCGTGCTCGGCGGGCGCCGCGCCGGGGCGCGGGGCGGGCCTGAGCCGGTCGTGGGTGGGCCGGTCGTGGGCAAGCCGGTCGTGACACCCGAGCACTCCGCCGACCGGGGAAGCGAGCACCGGCACAGCGCGGACCGGCACAGCGCGGACCGGCACAGCGCGGACCGGGACGGCCCGGACCGGGACGGCCCGGACCGGGGCGGCCCGGACCGGGCGCTGGAGGTGGTGCACCCGGGAGCCCTGTCGCTCGTGGAGGACCTCGGTCGTCCCGGTCACCTGGATCTCGGCGTCGGCGCATCGGGGGCGCTCGACCGGCGTGCCGCGGCCGCCGCCAACCGGCTGGTGGGCAATCCCCGGGGGGCCGCTGTGGTGGAGACCGTGCTCGGCGGGCTCCGGCTCCGGGCCCACGGGGCCCATGTGCTCGCGGTCACCGGTGCACCGGCTCCGCTCGTCGTGCTCACCGTGGACGGTGCGCCGCGCACGCGGCCCCCGGTCGGTGCGCCGTTCGCGCTGCACCCCGGCGAGACGCTGCAGGTCGGCGACCCGCCCGCGGGGCTGCGGTGCTACGTCGCCGTGCGCGGGGGTCTCGGCGCCGACCGTGTGCTCGGCAGCCGCTCCACCGACGTGCTGTCCGGGCTGGGACCGCCGCCGCTGCGCGCCGGTGACGTCGTCGGCGTCCTGCCGCCGCCCGGGGACGCCGTCGCGGCGTGGCCCGACCCGCCGGATCTCGCGTGCGCCGGGGACGGTGGCGGCGTGGTGGACGTCCAGGTCGCGCTGGGCCCGCGAGCCGACCGGCTCACCGCCGCCGGCCGCCAGCGCCTGCGGGCGGGCACCTGGACGGTCTCGCCGCGGTCCAACCGGGTCGGGCTGCGGCTGGACGGCGACCCGCTCCGGCTCGGACCCGGCGGTGAGCTGCCGAGCGAGGGCGTGGTGGCCGGCGCCGTCCAGGTGCCGCCGTCGGGCCTGCCCGTGGTGTTCCTGGCCGACCACCCGGTCACGGGCGGCTACCCGGTGGTCGCCGTCGTCGTGGACGCGGACCTCGGCCGGCTCGCGCAGCTGCGACCGGGGGAGCGGCTGCGTCTGGTGGCCCCGGAGCCAGCCCTTCCGCCCGCATCGCGTTAGTCGCTAACATAGCGCCCGTGACGGGACGCGCCCAGGCCACTCGGGACCGCCTGCAGCGGTGCGCCCTGGAGCTGTTCGTGCAGCGCGGCTTCGACGCGACGACCGTGGAGGACATCGCCCGAGCGGCCGGCGTCTCGCACATGACGTTCTTCCGGCACTTCCCGACCAAGGACGCCGTCCTGCTGGACGACCCCTACGACCCGGTCATCGCCGACGCCGTCCTGGCCCAGCCCCGGGTGCTGCCCGCTCTGGAGCGGGTGCGTCGCGGGTTCCTCGCCGCATGGGCCGGTCTGCCGGAGCCCGCCGACGAGCAGACCCGGGTGCGCATCCGGATCATGGCCGAGCACCCCGGGCTGCGGGCGCGCGCGTGGGAGAACAACCAGCGCACCGAGGACGTGGTCGTCGCAGCGCTCGTCGCGGACGGCGTCGCACGGCTCGAGGCGCGGGTCGCCGCCGCGGCCTGCCTCGGCGCGCTGCTGGCGGCCCTGCTCGACTGGGGCGCCGACGACGCCGGCGACACCCTGGGCGCGCGGGTGGTCACCGCCCTCGGCCACCTCTCAGCCGACGACGACACCGGCAGGCCCACGGGCCTGCGGCCGCCGGTGAGCCCCGGCGGGACGGTGCTGGGGTGACCGCGGGCCCTCCCGGGGTCCGCCGGGGCGAGACCCTGCTGCGCACGAGCGCAGTGGCTCGCGCGTTCGGCGACGAGGTCGCCGTCGACGGCGTCGACCTGACGGTGCACGCGGGGGAGGTGCATGCCCTCGTCGGGCTGAACGGGGCCGGCAAGACGACCCTCATGCGGCTCGCCCTCGGCATGCTGCGGCCGGACCGTGGACGGGCCCGGCTGCGGGTCGTCCCGGGGCCTGCGGTCGACGCCCGCACCGCACCGGCGGCCACGTGGGCTCAGGTGGGGCACCTGATCGAGACGCCGTTCGCGTACGCCGAGCTCACCGTGACCGAGACGATCCGCTGCGCCGCCCGGCTGCGCGGTCTCGACCGGCACGAGGCCGCCACCGCTGGCGAGCGCGTGATCGCCGACCTCGCGCTCGAGCACTGGGCCCGGCGCCGGGTGCGGACGCTCTCGCTCGGCAACCGCCAGCGAGTCGGGCTCGCGTGCGCCGTCGTCCACCGGCCGCGGCTGCTGATCCTCGACGAGCCGACCAACGGGCTCGACCCGGCCGGCGTCGTGCGCGTCCGGCGACACCTGCTGGAGGCCGTCGAGCAGGGTGCGGGCGTCCTGCTGTCCAGCCACCACCTGGACGAGCTGGCCCGGGTGGCCGACCGGATCACCGTCCTGCACGGTGGCCGGGTGGTCGGCGGTCTGCCGCCGGACGGCACGGATCTGGAGCGACAGCTGTTCGCCATGCTGCTGGCCGCGGACGGTGACGCCGCGGGCGGCGCCGCCGGAGCACCAGGAGCCGCGGGCGTCGGGGTCGCGCGCCGGGACGGCGGCGGGCGATGACCACCGACGGCGCGCGCGCGTTCGGGGCTGCGGTCGAGGTGGAGACGCTGAAGCTGCGCCGCGCGACCGCGGCCCGGGTGGCGGGCGTGGCCGTCGTCGTCGGCTGCTGCGGCCTGAGCGGGGCGTTCCTCGCGGTGGCGCGGGCCGGCGGTGACAGCACGATGGCGGCCAAGGTCGCACCCCTGGTGCACGGGACGGGGTGGGCGGCCTACCTGGGTGTGGTCGCGCAGATCCTGTCGGTGGCGGTGCTGCTGGCCGTCGGTCTGGTCACGTCGTGGTCATTCGGTCGTGAGTTCGTGGACGGCACCTGGGGCTCGCTGGTGGCGATCCCCACGCCACCGGGGACCACCGCGGCGGCCAAGCTGGTCGTGCTCGCCGTCTGGGGGCTGGGTCTGTGCCTCGCCACGGTCGCGCTCGCGGTGCCGGTCGGCCTGGTGGTCGGGCTCGGTCCGCCCGACGGCGCCGCGCTCGGCGGCGCGGCGCGGGTCGTGGTGGTCGGCGCGCTGACCGTGCTGCTCGGGCTGCCGTTCGCGTGGGTGTCCAGCGCGCAGCGCGGCTACCTGCCCGGCATCGCTGCGCTGCTGGCGGTCGTCGTGGTGACGCAGCTGGTCACCGTTGCGGGCGCCGGTGGGTGGTTCCCGTACGCCGCCCCCGGGCTGTGGGCGGGGATGGGAGGGCAGACCGCGGCGGACGCCGTCACGGGGCTGCAGCTCGCGTTGGCGGTCCCGGTCGCGGTGCTGGGCGGCGTCGCGACCGTCCGGTGGTGGCAGCGCGCCGAGGTGCGCTGACGCCGTCCGGCGACGTCCGGCGGCGTCCGGCGGCGTCCGGGACCAGGCGGCGTCGTGCGGTGCCGCCGCCTAGGCTGGCCGGGTGGACACCACCGGGTCGGCGCCCTGGCGCCCGCGGACGTCGCCGCCCGGCGGCCTGGCGGCGACGCCCCCGGCCGCGGGCCAGGAGTCGGTGTGGGACTACCCACGGCCGCCCGCGGTGGTGCCCAGCGACGAGCACGTCGTGGTGCTGCTCGGCGGCACGGTGGTCGCCGACACGCGCCGGGCGCTGCGGGTGCTCGAGACGTCGCACCCGCCGACGTACTACCTGCCGCGGGCCGACATGGATCCCGGCGCGCTGCGCGCCGTCGACGGCCCCGCGACGTGGTGCGAGTTCAAGGGTCGGGCGACGTACCTCGACGTGGTCGGTGAGGGGCCGGACGGGTCCGCACTGGTCGCCCGACAGGCGGCGTGGACCTACCCCGACCCGGCGCCGGCGTTCCGGGCCTTGGCGGGTCATGTCGCGCTGTACCCGGGACGGATGACCCGGTGCACGGTCGACGGGGAGGTCGTGCGCGCGCAGAGCGGCGACTTCTACGGCGGCTGGCGCACGGCGCGGGTCGTCGGCCCGTTCAAGGGCGAGCCGGGCACGCGCGGCTGGTGACCACGGGCGGTCAGCCCGAGCGGCTGGGCTCGCGCCGGTCGAGCACGAAGGTCCGCCCGGAGATCTCCCGCACGTCGATGGCCACCACCTCGTCCTTGTCCGTGCGGAGCCACGACTGCACGGGCAGCGCCCGGACCTCGTCCGCCTCGCGGTCTGCGAGCAGGTTGGCCACGCCGCGGACGACGACGCTGGTGGCGACGTCGAGGTCGTACTGGTCGGCCTCGAAGGCGACGTCCTGGTCCATCACGATGCCCAGCAGCTTGCTGCCTGGTGCGGTCCGGAACACGATCCGCCCGCCGGTCACCGCGAAGTTCAGCGGCACGATGTGCACCTCACCGAGCAGGTGGTAGGCGAGCCGTCCCACCTGCTGGGTGCGCAGGAAGTCCCACGACGCCTCGGGATCCAGCACGACCACGACGTCGTCGTCCACCCCGGTCACGGGATCCTCCCCAGCGCGCGCGGTGCGGCGTGCCGGACGACGCCCGGGCGGGCGTGCGGCCGTCCACCGGCGCGCCGTGCGGCGTGCGCCGACGCGGCGCCGGGGACGACGGGCGTGCGGGCGACGCGCGGCAGGGGGAGGAGCGTGAGGGTGACCAGCACGCTCGAGCCCGCCCGGCGCATCGCGATGTCGGCGATGTCCGTGCCGATCCGGTCCCGCAGCGCGGCCAGGTACACGGCGCCGCTGGGTGCGGAGGCGTCCAGCACGGTGCGCACCTGCCGGGCGTTCCGGCGCCGCGCCTGCGCCACCGCGGCGCACAGCAGGTCAGCCGCGACGGTGGCGATGCGCCGGTCCGGGTCGCCGGTGAGCTCGATCCGGATGTCGTCGGGGTCGCCGTAGACGACCTGGACCGCCGTGCCGGTGTCGTGCAGGGTCGAGCGCTCGCGCTCGTGGACGGTGAACATCGGCGGCCGCCTCTCGTGGTCGTCTGTCTGGCCAGGTCCATTGCACCGTCCGGCCGGCGGCGGCGGCGAGGGACCTACGTCCCGGTACGTCCGGGTCGCCCGGTGACATCCCTCGGGCGCGGCCGGTTACCGTGCTCATGAGTGCAGAGGAGGACCTCGTGACCCGGTACCCCGTGACGACGCAGCACGTCGCCCGGCAGCAGGGCGGCCCGATCCCCGCCTCCGACCTGCTCCAGGCAGCCCTGAGTCTGGCGTCGGACCTCGACCTGCCGTCCGTCCTCCAGCGGTTCGTCATCGCGTCGGCCGCGCTGACCGGAGCCCGGTACGGGGCGATCAACGTGCTGGACAGCCGCCGGGAGAGCACCACGTTCGTCCAGTCAGGGGTCGACGAGCGGCTGGCGAAGCTGCTGGGACGGGGACCGCACGCCGTCGGAGTGCTCAGCGCCATCCCGACCGAGGGCACCATGCGGCTCGACGACCTCACCAAGCACCCGGCGTTCCTGGGCTTCCCGGCGGGCCACCCGCCGATGGGGTCCTTCCTCGGCGCCGCAGTCAAGGTGCGCGACACCGTGTACGGCTACCTGTACCTGTGCGAGAAGAAGGGCGGCTTCACCGACGAGGACGACCGGACCGTCCAGACCCTCGCGGCCGCTGTGGCCCTCGCGATCCAGAACGCGCAGCTCTACGCCGCCACGGAACGTCGGGAGCAGTGGGTGCGGGCCGGCCAGGAGATCACCACGATGCTGCTGTCCGGCGCCGAGGAGGAGGAGGTGCTCACGCACGTCGCCGTCTCCTCGCGCGAGGTCGCCGCGGCGGACACCGCCGCGCTGGTGCTGCCGGGCGTGGGCGACGACTGGGTCATGGAGATCGTCGACGGCGTCGGAGCCGAGCAGCTGCTGGGGACGGTGATGCCGGCCGACGGCCGCGCGCGCAGCACGCTCGCCTCGGGCTGGGGCCTGCTGGTCGAGCACCTGGCCGAGGCCCGTGCCGTCCGGATCCCTGCGCTGCGGCAGTTCGGGCCCGCGCTGTACGCGCCGCTGCTGGCCGACGGCCGTGGTGTCGGCGTGCTGATGCTGCTGCGCCGCATCGGCTCGACGCCGTTCTCCGAGACGGACCTCGCGACCGCCCAGACCTTCGCCGCGCAGGCGGCGCTGGCCCTCGAGCTCGCCGAGGCCCGGCACGCCCACGACGTCGCCGCCCTGCTCGACGAGCGGGAGCGGATCGCTCGCGATCTGCACGACCTGGCCATCCAGCAGCTGTTCGCGACCGGCATGCAGCTCGAGACGGTGCGGCGCCGCGCCGCGCGCGGTGTCGACCCGTCCGAGCTGACCGGCATCGTCGAGGACGCGCTGGACAACGTCGACTCGACCGTCAAGCAGATCCGGTCGATCGTGCACGCGCTGCGCGACCCCGACGCTGCGGCGCCGTTGGCCGAGCGCCTGCGCCGAGAGGCGTCGCTCGCGCGCACAGGCCTCGGCTTCGCGCCGTCGCTGCTCGTGACGGTCGACGGCCGGATCCTCGACTCCGAGGAGTCCCTCGACGGTGACGCCGGAGCGCTCGACGACCGGGTGGGGGACGACATGGCCGACGACGTCGTCGCGGTCGTGCGCGAGGGGCTCGCCAACGCCGCCCGCCATGCGCGGGCGACGGCGGTCGCGGTGACGGTCGCGATGACCGGCCGGGCTCCGGACGGCACCGTCACCGTCATGGTGGAGGACGACGGCGCAGGCCTGCCGCCGGCGCGCGACCGACGGTCGGGCACGGAGAACCTGGCCGCCCGCTCCCGCCGCCACGGCGGGACCTTCATGCTGGCGCCGTCGCCGCAGGGCCGGGGGACGCGACTGGAGTGGTGCGCGCCGTTGCCGGTTCGGCCGGGGCGCTGACGGGTTCGGGGCGGTCGTCGTTCGGTCGACCGCCGGAGGCCGGGGAGCGGCCGGGGTCCGGCGGGCTTTCGCCGGGCCTCCGGCGAGCGGGCTCGTGCCGAGCCGCGCCACGGCGAGAGGTGCCACGGTCCTCCTGTGCGGCGGGCGGGGCGCATCGGTGACGCCGTTCGGTGCGAGAAGGGTGTAGGTCCGGTGGAACTCATCCGTGTCGTGCTCGCCTGCCTCCCCGTGCCCGACTTTCGCACCACACGCTCTGGCGACCGGATGAATGACCGCAGCAGCGCATGCACGTCAATGCGTCCCCAGTCGCTCACGACGACATTTCGTCCACAGCCGCCAGGGCCGCACCGGGGGATGTCAGTGGCTCCTCGTAGACTTTCCGTATCGCATTCAGCGAGGCGTGTGGCCGAACCGGGTGGAAAGGGGCGGGACGATGAGTGTCGACAATACCGTCCCGACGCCGTCCGGGGACGCCGCGTCGGGCGACCTTTCGTGCTTTTCTCCCCAGGTGGGTGCGGCGTTGTCGGCGATGGAGGCCGCGGTCGACGTGCTGGCCGGTCTGGACCTGACGGTGGTGGACGGGCCGGCGG
>NZ_CANLTL010000015.1 GCF_947494015.1 uncultured Cellulomonas sp.
TGGTGCGGGACCGGCCATCGCCGGCGGGTGGGGTCGCGGGGCCGGCGCGGCGTCCGGGGCCGGGGTCGCGGCGGCGCGGGCCGGTGGCAGCGCGCCCCCGCCCGCCGCGGGACGCACGGGGCCAGCCCCCGCACCCCTGCTCGACCACTCGTCGTAGGTCACGGCCACCGACCGGGTGCCGTCACCGGGCCCGGGGCCCGTCGGCGGCAGCGGCGGCGGGACGCCGGCCTCGACGCCGTACCCGCCCGGGTCGTCGCGGCGGCCGGCCGGCCGGAGCAGCCGCTCGAGCTCGCCGAGCAGGACGAGCACGCCGTAGACGTCGTCGCGGGCGGTCATCGGGTGTACCTCGTCCAGTCGTCCAGCAGGCCGGTCGCGGCGGCCAGCTCGAGCTCGCGGTCCACCCCGGACGGCCCCCGCGGCGCTGCTCCGGTCACCGCCAGGACCAGCGCGTCCCCCAGGGGTGAGCCGACCGCGAGGCTCGGCAGGTCGAACCCGGCGAAGTCCCGCCGGAGGGTGAGCGGCCCGGCGAGCGCGGTGGCCTGCCAGGTGCGCCGGACCGTGACCAGGACGAGGTCGTCCCGCGGCCCGCACAGCAGCGCCGGCCCGTCGAGGTCCCCCAGGGCCGCCGGGTCGACGGCGAGCACCGCCGCCCGGGAGAGATCGACGCGCCCGAGCATCGATCCGGGCAGCCAGACCGCGCGATCCACCTCGACCACCGTCTGCACCGTGCCGCCACCGGGGTCACCGGGGTCGCCGTCGGGGCCGGGCGGGACGGCGCCGCGCAGCAGGACGAGCTCGCCCGGGCGGACCAGCCGTGGCTCAGGCCGCTCGCCGCTGCGGTCCCACCACGCCTCCGGGACGCCGTGCAGGACGAACGCCGCGGTGCTCGCCGGCGCCGTCCCGTGCCAGGTGACGGTCTGCAGGGCCGGACCGGACGGGTCGGGCACACCGGCGCCGCCGAGCGACGTCGCGACCCGGTCGCGACCCAGCAGCAGCGCCAGCTCCGAGTGCAGCGCGACGGCCTGCTCGACCAGACCGTCGCGTGCCGGGTCGTCCGCGCGACCCCGGCGCAGCTCGGCGGCCGCCAGCCGCACCGACGGACCGGCCACCGCGGCGCCGTCGGCGACCAGACCCGGGACGCCGGGGGCGACGTCGGGCCCGGCCAGCGAGAGCCGCAGCGGCGCGCAGAGCAGCGCGAGCCGGTCCCCGTCGCGCCCGACGCCCAGCACCACGACCGCGGCGGGACGCGCGCCGGTGAGGACGGCCACCTGCCCGGCCTCGACGACCCGGCCGAGCGTCGGGACGAGCGAGGCGGGGGAGTCCGTGGGGACCAGGGTGCCGCCGAGGCTGACCGGGCCGGCCACGGCGAGGCCGTCGACGGCGAAGCCGCCGTCGGTGCCCGCCACGAGCGCGGCGAGCCCGTCGACGAACGGCTGGAGGAACCGGGTCACCGCCCGGTCGAGCGTCCCGCCGGGCAGGCAGCGCAGCGCCATCCACCGCACCAGCGACGGCCACCAGCGCGCGAACGCGACCTCCAGGGTGCGCAGGATGCGCAGGCTCCCGTCCGGGTACGCCACCCGGCCGGCGACGACGGCGTCGATCTCCCGGGCGAGGGCGCCGGACTCCACCGGCACGGCGAGCGCGCCGGTGAGCGACCCGGCCCCGGGCAGGGCGTCCAGGGCGCCGTCGAGGGACACCGCCGCGGCCCGGCGGGCCGCCGTGACCGGAGCCGGGACGGGCAGCCCCAGCGGCGCGCCCGCGAGCCCGGCGGCCAGCGCGGAGGCGGCGGTCGCGACGGCGGCCAGGGCGGCGGGTGACCCCTGGATCGCGTCCGCCGCGCGCTCCAGCGCGCCGACCAGCCCCCCGTCGTCGGCGTCCAGCTCCTCCTCGTCCAGCCCCTCCTCGTCCAGCACCTGCGCCGCGGCCCGCAGGTCGGCGGCGTCCGTGGCCGCCGACCCGGGCGAGCCCGCCGCCGCGGCGAGCGTCGCCGCGACGTCGTCGTGCCGGCCGGGCGGCAGGCGTGACGCGACCCCGTCCAGGACGTCCGCGACCAGGGACCGCGCCTCGGCCAGGAGCGCCGAGGTGAGCGGCGGTGCGCCGGTCGTCGGCGCGTCGGTGGTGTACGGCGGCGGCTCGTCGAGGGCCGGCAGCGTCGCGCGCCGCGTGGTCGCGAGCGCCGACCAGCGTCCGACGAACCGCGGCGGGGGCCCCTCGCCGGTGTCGACGTGCGTGGTGGCGGCGTGCCGGTCCGCGGCGGGGAACAGGGTCGCGACGCCGGCCAGGACCACCGACCCGGCGGGTGCGATCGGCGTGCGCCCGCCCGGGTAGGACGGCACGCGCAGCATCTCGGGCGCGCCGTCGGTGGCGACCTCGAGCGTCTCCCGGGACGCCGGCAGCCGGACCTGCTCGAGCACCAGCGGCCCCGAGACCTCCTCGAACGGCGGCGGCAGGCTCACGGTCTCCAGGTCCGCCACGGCCAGCTCGAGCTCGTCGGTCCCCGGCAGACGTCCCGGCCGGACGGTCGCCGCCCACGCGTCCAGGACCGGCACCTCGACGCCCGTGGCGGGGTCCCAGCCCCGGGTGGGCAGCCGGCCGACGACCGGGTCACCGAGCGCGACGGCGGTGACCCCGGCGGCGAGCCGTCGACGCTCCACGACCGCCGCGGCCGCGAGCAGCGCCTCGGTCTTGCGCCGGGGGACGTCGTCCTCGTCGCGCGCCGTCTCCAGCCGGTCGAGCATCGCCTCGACCTGCCGCCACACCTGCTGCCAGTCGTCGAGCTGCTGGCGGAGCCGACGCGCGTGCTTCATGCGTCGTCCTGCTGCCGCGCGGCGAGCGAACGGCGTCCGCGACCGCGCGCCGCCCGGGTGGCCTCGATCTCGGCGATGACCAGCGGGTCGAGCGGTGCGCCGCCGCCGTACGCCTGCTCGACCTGGCCCATGACGTCCCCGCGGAAACCGGCCAGCCCGGCGAGCAGCTCCTCGGGCGCCCGACCCAGGGCGGGACCCATCCCGGTGACCGCTGCCTCGAGCCGCTCCCACTGCTCCTGCGACTGCGCGGCGTAGACCCCGGTGTGCTCGACGACGCCCTCCTTCATCCGGTCCCAGGCGTCGACGGCCGGGGCGCCGGCCGCCTCGAGGGCCGACCGGTGGCGCTGGAGGTCGTCGGCGAGGGCCGCCCGTGCGTCGTCCATCGGGCCGTCGACGCCGAGCAGCTTCCACACCAGCGCCGGACCGGCGGCCCACAGGGCGGTGGAGGTCCCCGCGAGCAGGCACGCGCCGCCGACGACGAGCCCCGGCACGTCGTGGCCCTCGGCGTCGCGGCCGGGCCGGTCGGCGGCGTCGAGGAAGGCCTGGACCAGGCCGTCGACGCCGTCGTGGGTGACCACGACCAGGACGTGCAGGCCCGAGGCGGTCAGCGAGCGGATCATCTCGACGACCCGCTGGATCGTCTCGGCGATCTCCAGCAGGACCTCGATCTTGGAGCGGATCGCCCGGATCAGGTCCTTGAGCAGACCCACGATGCTGTCGATGTTGCTGAGGATCGCGAGCAGCAGCTCCGGGACCCGCTCCAGCTCGCGCAGGGGGTAGTCGGGCGGAGCGATGTCCCGCAGCTTCCACGACCGCCAGCTCGGCCCGGTGGGCGTGCCGCGGACCCGCCAGTCGTCCGGGTCCGGGTGCAGCCAGTCCTCGAAGCCCGGCATCTCGACGTCCCCGAGGGCCTCGATGGCCTGGAGCAGGGCGCGGTCGTCGACCAGCGCGCCCAGGCCGTGCAGCAGCGGCACGAGGTCTGCCATGCCGGGGGCGGTGGCCATCACGAAGACGGCCTCGACGGTCGCCCCCTCGGAGAAGATCGGCCGGTCGCCGTCGCCGGGGTCGTCGAAGGACCGGCGGAACGTGCTCGCCCAGCCCTCGAAGGCCCCGACCCTGGGCGGCGGGGCCTGGTGGTCCCCGGCCTTCCACGACGACGGCTCCCGGGCGGCGGTGCCCAGGTCGGCCGTGGTCGCCGCCCACGAGGTGACGCCGGGCAGGTCGGAGTACAGGTAGGCACCGGAGGAGAGCAGGTCGTCGACGACCTCCTTGAGGATCTCGTAGGCGGCCAGGACGAGCGCGCGGATCGGGTCGGGGATCTCCAGCAGGAACGCGCTCAGGACGTCGAGCAGCCCGGCGACGACCTTCAGCGCCGAGGCCACCGCCTCCAGGGGCGTCGCGGTGGCGTCGACCACCTGCTGCACGCCCGGGACCTGGCCGAGCGTCAGCCGGGACCACCGCGGTCCGGTCCCGGCCCCGCCGCCTGCCCCGCCGTCGCCGGTCCTGCCCGCGTGCGCGGCCGCCTGGGCGACCGCGTAGGCGGCCATCACCTCGTCGACGATGTCCGGGCAGTGCTCCTGCAGGAGGGCCCGCAGGTCAGCGGTAGCGTCGCCGCCGTACGCGACCACCACGCACCTCCTCCGCCCGACGACGTTCCTGCTCGGTCATGGCCGCGACGGTCCTCGCCTGTGCGGCGGCCTCCAGGGCGGCGGCGCGGCGCAGCAGGTCACGGGCCGCCTCGAGCCGGCCGACGAGGTCGTCGGGGTCCGCCGCCCGCCACCCGGAGCTGACGGTCCCGGCGGCCGCGGGGGCCGGTCCGGGCCGGTCCCCGCCGGCGCCCCGGCCGGTGGCCCCGCCCGGGTCGTCGTTCGGCACCTCCCGCCGCACCATCGCCCTCACCCGACCGGGAACCGCTTGACGAACCCGAAGTAGGACAGGTCCATCACCGGGGTCAGGGCCGCCCACGCGTCGAGCGCGGGGCCGTAGGCCGCGACCGTGAGCGGGTTGATCGCCTTCGCGATCTGGCTGAGCATCGTCAGGTGCAGGGCGAGCCCGTCGCCGAGCACCAGCGGGGAGACGGCGCTCAGGCCGCCGAGCTGCAGCATCCCCAGCCGGGTGTTGACCGAGACGTTGCCGATGCCGGCGTCGATCGCCACCGCGTTGATGCCCAGGCCGGGGCTGGCCGCGGCGATCGTGGTCGGCCCGCCGGAGACGACGTTG
The DNA here is from genome assembly GCF_947494015.1 of uncultured Cellulomonas sp. Classification (GTDB taxonomy): domain Bacteria; phylum Actinomycetota; class Actinomycetes; order Actinomycetales; family Cellulomonadaceae; genus Pengzhenrongella. The sequence continues at coordinate 5,028 of NZ_CANLTL010000015.1, forward strand.
ACGCCGCCGCCGGTGCTCAGCCCGATCCCCGAGCCGGCGGTCACGCCGTACGCGCCGTCCACCTGCTCGGTGACACCTCCGTGCACGCTGCGGGTGACCGGGCCGCTCACCGTGACCGCCTCGCCCGCGGCGCCGACGGTGCGGCTGAAGACCCTGCCGACGGCCTCGGTGAGCGACGCGCCCGCCGTGCGGGAGACGTCCCCGGCCACCGTCTCGGTCAGGCCTCCGCCGACGGTGCGGTCGACCCCCTGGCCGACGCGCTCGTGCAGGGCGCCGTCGACCGTCACGCCCCGGTCGCCCTTGTTCACGGTGCGCTCGGTGTTCGCGACGACGTCGATGCCGTCCGGGCCGAGGACGATGCGGTTGCCCTGGGCGTCGTGGATCTCCAGGACGCGGCGCTCGTCGTCCAGCACGATGCGGTGGCCCGAGGCCGACTTCAGGATCCGCACCTTCGGGCTCGCCGTCGTGGACGGACGGCCGTGGCGGGGGACCTCCGGCACCCGCTCGGGGGTGCTGCCGTCCGGCAGCGGCGGCTGGTGGGCCGAGCGCGCCGTGCCCGGCGCGATCGAGTCGGGCGTGCCGACGTCCTCCGGCTGCGGCGACCCCCACCACATGCCGCTCCAGATCGGCCGGGACAGGTCGCCCTCCTCGAACTCCACCCACACGCCCGCGCCGACGTCGGGCACCATGAACAGCCCCTGGTCGGGTCCGGCGTACGGCGCGGACGGCATCGCCCAGCCGGTCGGCTCGTCCGGACCGAGCAGGCGGGGGACGAGGGCCTGCACCCGCCCGCGGTTCTCCGGGTCGTCCACGCGGTGCACGTAGCCCCGGTACTTGCCGTACAGGCGCTGGTCCATCCGCTCCAGCAGGTCCGAGAGCAGGTCCTCCAGGGTCACGACTCGGCCTCCTCGTCGTACAGCCGGACGCCGGACACGTCGTCCAGGCTGAGCACGGTCTGGCTGCCCCGGTCCGGGCGCTCCACCACGAGCGCGTCGCCCTCGATGTCGGTGAGCCGCCCGACGTGGACCTGGCCGAGCGTCGTCAGGACCAGGACGACGCGCTCGGGCCCCATCGCCTCGAGCTGGTCGCGCAGGCTCATCGCAACCCCTCCCGTAGGTGCTCCACGACGAACCGCCGGTTGACCAGCTCGGTGCGGTCGGCGGCCACGCGGTCCTCGCGCAGCCGCACGCGGGCGGTCTGGACGACCTCCTGCAGGGTCTGCCGCCGTGGCGGCAGCGGCAGCACCGGCAGCCGCAGGCGCCAGCCGTCGAGCAGGTCGCCGCGCAGGTCCAGCCGCAGCAGGGCGGTGTCCAGGGCGGCGGCGAGCTCGGTGCGGTGGGCGGCGGCGTCCTCGACGTCGACGGACGGCAGGACACCGGCGCGCAGGTGGGCGGTGCTCAGGTGCTCGGGAAGTGCCATGGCGGTCTCTCTCCTGGGGGGTCTGCGGTCGCCGGCCGGGCCGGGTCGCGGGTGGTCGGTCAGCCGGCCGGCTCGGCGGGGCGGACGTCGGCGCCGGCCGTGGTCGCGTTGCCGGTGACGGCCACCTGGGCGCCGCCGATGACGACGAGCGTGTGCTGCGTCGGCGGGCGCGGCGGGACCGGCGGCCGGACCGGCGGGAACGTGCCGGGCAGCGTGGGGCCGACCGGTCCCGTCGGCAGGGTCGGCCTGCCGGGGAAGGTCGGGGACGTGGGGAACGGGTGCGGGACGCCGAGCCGGCCCGGCGACACCTCGACGGCCGCCTGCTCGAGCACCGAGCCGAGCACGGACTCCAGCAGCGGGACCGCCGAGGCCCGACCGGGGGCAGGCGCCGCCGGTGGCGCGGAGACCCCGGTGAGCACACCGAGCCCGGAGCGCAGCGCCGCGTCCGCGTCCCCGTTGTTGCGCACGAGGTGCTCGGAGACCATCGCCCGGGCGGCCGTCTCCGGCAGGCCGCTGGACTTCGCGATGCCGAACAGCTTGGCGGTGGGTGACAGGCCGCCCTCGTCCAGGATCCGGCCGAAGTCCTCGGTCAGCCGGGTGAGGCTGACCGTCAGGTCCGGTGCGGGCTCCTCACCCGCCCCGTCCGCGCCCTGGGCCTGCGCACCCTCCGCCGTGGTGGCCCGCCCCTCCGCCGTGGTGGCCCGCCCGGCCGTCGCGGCGCGCTCGGCCGCCGCCGCACCCGCCGCCGCACCCGCCGCCGCATCCGCCGCCGTGCCCGCCGCCGCACCCTCCGCCGTGGCGGCACGCGCGGCCGCCCGGAGCGGTCGGCCGAGCGCGCCGCCGGCGAGGCGGCCGCCGCGGGTCAGGCCGGGCAGCGTCACCGCGATCCCGCCGAGCTTGTCCAGCTGCGTGCGGACCACGGCCTTGGACAGGTCGACGTCGAGCAGCTGGTGCCGGCTGGCGGTCTCCAGCACGAACGCGGCCGCCGGGTCGGTGACGATCTGGTTGCGGCGGGCGAACACGTCGAAGTCGGCCGCGGCCGCCTGCGCTGCACCGGTGGCCACGGTGTCCGTCCGGTCCCGCAGGGCCGCCAGCACCCGCGCCGGGTCCAGGGCGATCGAGACGCTCCCGCCGAGCTCCTGGCCGAGGTCGAGGTCGAGACGCACCGGTGGCCGGGTGGGCATGGGCACCGGCAGCGGCATGGGCCGTGGCGGCACGGTGGTCGTGGTCGGCGGCTCGCGCCCGGCCAGGACGTTGCCGGTCACGGCGACCAGCGAGTCCAGCGCCCGGACCAGCAGCACCGTCACCGCGGCGGCGCACTCGAGCCGGTTGGACCCCACGACGCAGCTGTCCACGTCCCGCAGGTAGGCGGCCCCGGTCGTGCCGGTCGAGACCAGCGTGTTGCCCGTGACGGTCGTGCCGAGCAGCACCCGTGCGGAGCCGAGCGCGAGCACCGCCGGCCCCCGCGCGACGACGTCGTTGTCGCACAGCTGGAGCGTGACCCGCACCGGCCGGGGCGGCAGCGGCACCAGCCAGGGCCGGGGCCGGACCAGGAAGTCCAGGACGGGTCGCAGGTCCGGGTGGTGGCCGACCACGGCGGCCGGCGGGGGCTCGAGCCAGCGTGCCGCGAGCGCGTCGGCGACCAGCGGGTGGGCGAGCGTGGGAGCCGGTGCGGTGAGCACCGACAGCGCCGGCGGGCGGACCGCCGCGAACGTCGCGGCGGCGACGCCCGGCTCCAGGCTGGCCCCGGGCGCCCCGGCCAGGCCCTGCGGCGCCCCGGACGCGACGACGTCCTGCGTGCGGACCGGCCCGATCAGCGCGGTGATCTCCGGGCGCAGCGGCCACAGCACCGGCGGCAGCGTCGGGCGCGGCCGTCGGGGCGGCGGGTCGACCTCGAGGAACGGGCGGGTGGTCAGGTCGGTGAAGTCCCACGACCTCCCGTCGGACGGCCCGCCGCCGTCCGGGACGGCCGCCTGCACCGTGACCAGGCCCGCCCCGCCGAGCTGGCCGCCGGAGTGCCGGACCCGGTTGCCGTCCGCGGTGACGTCCCCGTCGAACCGGACGGCGATCGCGTGCAGCACCCCGGGGTGGGCGCCCGAGCCGTTCCCGTCGAGGCGGTTGCCGCGCAGCGCGAGGCGTCCCCGGCCGCGCACCTCCAGGACGGCGCGCCCGGGGGGCGGGGCGTCGGTGGGCTCGGTCGCCGCGCCGGCGCACCCCTGCAGGTCGTTGCCGTCGACCCGCACCCGCGCGGCGACCGTGCCGGCGTCCACCGAGATCCCGGCGACGACCGCGCCGCGCACCGTGTTGTCGACGACGACGACGTCGGGCGCCCCGGCGCCGTCCGGGTCCAGCGGCGCGAGCGGGGCGAGCGGGTGCAGGGCGGCGCCGCCCACCACGATCCCGCGCCGCCCGGCGGCCACGGCGTTGGCGCCCACCGTGACCGACCCGTCCACCCCGGCCGCGACCACGCCGTCCGCCGGGAGCGGCGCGACCACCCGGTCCGGGGGCTGCGGCCGCGGCCACGGCCGCGGCACGCGGGTGAGCACGGACAGGTCGAGCTCGACGCGGTCCAGCAGCGTGCGCAGGTCGGTCGATCCGGCCAGCGCGCGCGCGGACGACGGGCTCAGCGAGGCCTGCGCCGCGCGGATCCGGGACACCGCCGCGTCCAGGCGCTCCTGTTCGGTCCGGTCGGGCTGCAGCGCGAGCGGGAGCGCGCCGGCGAGGGTCGCGACGGCGTCGGCGGCCACCGAGCCGGCCTGGTCCGCCGCGTGCGCCGCGACCTCGGCGAGGACCGACCCGACCCGGTGCAGGCCGACCGCGCGCGTGGTCCCCGACCGGCCGGTGAGCTCGGTGACGCCCGACGTCGCCGCCTCCAGGAGCCGTCGGCGGTCGCCCTCGGGCAGGTCGATCTCGGTGGCCAGGACCGAGCGCAGGTGCGTGCCCAGGGCACCGACGGCGGCGTCCCGGTCGTCCCCGGGTGCCGTCGTCCGGAGCCCGACGGCGAGCTGGGTCAGCGCGGCGAGGCGGTCGGTGACCTGGCTGGCGCCGACCTCGGTCGCCACCGGTGTCGCGGCGTTCACGGCGCGGGCCTGCTCGGCGCGCAGCGTCGCCAGGCCCTGCGCGGCGTCGGCCTTGTGGCGCTCACGGTCCCGGGGCTGATCGGCGGCGGCGCGGACCGCGTCGCGCACGCGCTGCACGTGCCCGACCAGGTCCGGGTGGTCGCCGACGAGCCGGGACAGCTGGGTGAGGTTGCCGGTGAGCAGGCGCAGGCTGCGCGTCTCGGCGGCCTCGTCGCGGTCGGCCAGGCCGGCCAGGGTGCGGTCGACCCAGCCGGCGGTGAGCATGACCAGCTGCCCGTGCGCCTGCTCCTGGTCGGCCGCCACCTCCGCCGCCCCGACGCTCGCCCCCTGCGCGGGGTCCGCGACGAACGCCTGCACGCGGCCGAGGGACTCGCGCAGCGCGTCGACGTCGGACGCGTCCGGCGCGGTGCGGGTGCGGCGCAGCCGCTCGTAGCGCTGGCGGACCGTGGTCGCGAGCGGGGCGTTGGCCTGGTCGAGGACGCGGACCAGGGAGTCGACGCCGTCGGCCAGGCCCGCGACGACGTCCGGGGTGACGGCACCGGACGCCGGCCGCTCGACCTCCGCCCGGACCGCCCCGAGGACGCTGGACATCAGCTTCTGCTGGGTGGGGGTCAGCACGGTCGCGCCCGTGGAGCGGGTCAGCCGGCGGGCGCTCGCCACGGTCCCCAGGTCACCGGCGAGGGTCAGGGCCGCTCGCTCCTCGGCGGCGCTGCCGGCGTCGGCGGCGATGACCGCACGCGCGTCGCCGGCCAGGTCGACGTCCAGGGCCAGCCCGTCGAGCAGCCGGGCGGCCGCCCCGGACACGTCGCCCGCGGCGGCCACCAGCGCCGCCCGGTCGCGGGTCATCGCCCCGTCGAGCTGGGCGGCGAGCCCCCACACCGCGGCGGTGTCGTCGTCGGGGGCGGTGAGCTCGGCGGCGCGGGAGACCGCGACCCGGACGAGGTTCGCCGCGGCCGTGTGGTCGGCGTCCCCCTGCGCCTCGCGCATCTCCTCCACGGCCCCGTCGAGCTGGTGGCCGAGGCGTGCGCTCTGCCCGCCGCGCTCGGCCAGCTCGGTGCTGACCGCCTCCATGGCGGTGTAGACCCGCCGCCCCACCTGCTCGCGCGCCCGGCCGCGGGAGACGGCGTAGGTGTGCGCCAGGGAGCGCAGCCCGACGAGGGCCTCGTAGAGGTCACCGGCGGGGCGGGCGGCGGACGACGGCAGGGCGTCCAGGACGTCCAGCAGGCCGGGGCGGACCGGGACCGGCAGCGGGACCGGGACCAGGCGGCGCACCGCGCCGTGCACGTCGCGCACGTCGTTGTCCCGGATGCGGTGGTCCTCGCCGCCCAGCGCCGCGATCCCGGCCACGTGCACGTCGGCGCCGGGGACGTCGGCCGGCAGGTCCGGGCGTCCGACGCCCCGGACGCGGTTGTCCGCGACCAGCACGTCGTCGACCAGGCTCAGCCCGATCCCGGCGCGCAGGGTGGCCGCCTCCAGCCACCGGAGCAGCCCGTCCAGCGCCGGCGGGACCCCCCGCCCCTGGGCCGCGAGCACGGACTCCAGCAGCGTCCGCGGGGTGCGCCCGGTCGCCGCGGGGACGTGCTCCTGGGCGGCGCGCTGGAGCGCCGGGGACCAGTCCAGGGCGGCCGTCGCGACGTCCTCGACGGTGCAGCCGAGCACCCGGAGCCGGCCCACCGCGCCCGCGTGCCCCAGACCGCGCACGCCGCTGCCGCCGACGTGGCGCACCTCGCACCCGGTGACCGTCACGTCCAGGACGGGCGCCGAGCCGCCGATCACGATGCCGTGGGCGGCGGTCGCCGCACCGGCGCCGGTGACCCGGGTGCCGGCGACCGTGACGTCGCTGACCGGCCGGTCCAGCACGTCGTCGACGTCCGCGCCGGTGCCGACGACGACGCCCGCCTCCAGCCCCAGCGGGGACTGGTCGGGCGCGGTCGGGGGCAGGTCCACCACGCAGCCGTCGACCCGGGCACGGGACCCGGCGACCCGGATCCCGACCCGGACGGGCGCCGCCGCCGGGGCGAGCCGCACCTGGTTCCGCTCGACGTCCACGACGTCCGCCACCACGTCGATCCCGACTGCGGTGACGTCCACGACGCGGTTGTCCGCCACGGTGGTGCGGTCCAGGCGCTCCCCGTGCCGGGCCACCGCCTCGTCCAGCACGCGCACGCCGGTGGCGAACCCGGCGACGTCGTTGTCCCGCAGGACGACGCCGTCCAGGCTGCCCTCGGTGACCAGGACGCCGGTCCCGGCTCCCGCGTCGCGGGCCCGCAGGTCGTTGCCGGTCACCCGCAGGCCGTGCAGGAACAGACCGGCCCGCGGCCGCAGCACCAGCGCACCCGGGGCGAGCGCCGGGGCCAGGGCGGTGGCGACCACGCCGGACGGGGCACGCACCGCGCATCCGGCCACCTCGACCTCGGTCAGGGTGCCGGTGAGCAGCACGCCCGAGCCGCCGCCGGCCCGGTCGGTGGAGGTGATCCGCAGGTCGCGCAGGCGCACGTCGCGACTGTCGCCGACGCTGACCACCCCGTGCGGCAGCCGGCGCAGGGTCCGGAGCTGGTCGGGGGCCACGTCCTCGAGCGGGCGGCCGGGATGGGTGCGCTGCAGGCGGCGCAGCTCCAGGACGGTCGCGACCAGGGAGGCGAAGGCGCGGCCCTCCCCGGGCCGCAGGGAGCGCACCCGGTCCCGCAGCGTGTCGAGCAGGGCGGCGAGACCACCGGCGGGGGCGACGACGTCCGCGGGGGTGAGGGCACCGCCGCCGTCGTCCAGCGGCACCAGGTCCCCGACGAGGCCGCCGCCGTCGACCGGCTCGCCCCCGATGGGAACCTCGGCACCGGGGACCTCCACCAGGTCCAGCAGCTCCAGGACGACCGGGGCGGTGGTGCCGCAGCGGTCCAGCACGAACGCGCCGCCCGCGCCGCGGACCTCGAGCCGGGTCGCGGCCCCGTCGCCGAGGATCCGGACGCCGGACACGCCCTGGAGCACCACGGGGTGCTCGAGCACGTAGGTGCCGGCACGCAGGTAGATCGTGCCCGGTCGGCCGGCGAGCTCGGCGAGCGCCGCGTGCACCGCCTCGTCCCCGGTGACCCCTTCCGCCAGGTCCTGGTCGATGTGCCCGAAGGTCCGCGTCCCGTCGCCGACGACGACCGTGAACGCCCCGGGTGCCAGGTGCCGAGCCCCGAGCTCGACCAGCCGGTCGCGCACCTCGGTGAGTGGCAGGAACCGGACCCGCAGGTCGGTGAAGGTGCGCCGGACGGGCTCGGCCGCGGACTCGCGGGTCGCCCGCACCAGGCCGACCGGCACCCGGCTGTGCCAGGGGCCGTCCGGCGGGGCGTCGGTCCGGCGCTCGAGCACGCCCTGCGCGTCGCCGTCGGGGGCGACCACGCGGGCGGTGAGCTGCCAGTGCTCACCGGGCCGGTGGCCGGTGCCGGAGAACGCGAACGTGATGTTGTCGACCAGGCGGTAGCGGACCCCGGTGACCAGCCAGTCCGCGCCGTCCCAGCGCCGGACGGCGGCCACGTCGGCGGTCCGCAGGACCCGCCCGGGCCCGCCACCGGCGTCCAGCGGCGCCGGGTCGGTGCTGAGCACGTGGCCCTCCGGCTCGAGCTCGAGCCGCCCGGTGGCGGTGTCGACCGAGCGCAGCCGGCGCAGCACCGGGTGGTGACGCGGGTCGCCGGGGTCGAGCCGCGCGGCCTCCTCCTCGAGGGTCACGACGTCGCCGGCGCGGAACCGGGCCGCGTGGAAGGAGCCGACGCTGAGCGTCAGCCCGTTCGCCGGCACGTCCGCCGTGAGCGGGGCCGCGAGCGCTGCGTTGTCCCGCGACCACAGGACCGCGCGCGCGTCGGTCCCGGCGATCCCGAGCACCTCGAACCGCAGGTGGGCGTTGGTGCTGCCGGTGTAGCCGGTCCCGGTGGTGGCGCTCGCGGTGGACAGGCAGCGCTCGCGGCACCGGTCGGGCTCCTCCGGGGGCGTGCGGTCCGGCAGGACGCCGTCCGGCACGTCGCTGCTGAGCCGGCCCTCGCTCACCGGCGTCGCCGGGGTGGGCGGGGCGGCCGGGTCGACCTCGCGCGCCCGGACCTGGACCACCTGCTGCCGCCGGAACGTGGTCGGGTCGCCGTCGAGGGCGGGCTCGCGCAGGAACGGGTCCTGCCACGAGTGGACCTCGCGGTCCCAGATGTCGGCCTCCAGGACGTGGGTCACGCTGGCCCCGACGTCCGGCTCGGCGAGCGGGGGCGGCGACGGCAGGAAGGGCTGGGTGGAGTACCGCCAGTCCGACTCGATGAAGGCGCGGCGGCCGTCGACGTACAGGCGCCCGGCCGTGGCCGGGGTGCCGCCGCCGCCGCGGAGGACGACGTCGCCGCCGAGCGCGGCGTCCGTGGCCTCGAGGGCGTCCAGGTCGGTCTCGGCGCGCGGGGGCAGGCCGGTCACGCCCCACCCGGTGAGGACCAGGGTGCGGTCCGGGCCGGCGCCGCGCTCCAGCGGCGCCAGGGACGAGGCGGGCACCCTGAGAACGCCGTCACGGTGCTCCGCGGGGACGTCGAGGACCGGGTGCCAGGTGCCGTCCGCGTCGCGCACCTCGAGCCGGGTCAGCGCCACCTCGTCGTCCGCGGCGACCCGCGCGATCCGCAGCCGGACGCGCAGCTCGGCCGCCGACCACGGCGCCGCCGGCGGCCGCCCGGACGAGGCGAGCCCGGCGGGGCCGGGGCCGGGCGGGGGAACGGCGAGCAGGTCGACCGGGTCGGGCAGCACGCGCCGGACGGTGACGTGCCCGCGGACCCGCACCACGTGCGGGAGGGTCTCGGGGTCGCGCCGCTCGAGCCGCAGCTCCGGCGGGATCACCCGCTCGTCGCCCGGCGCGAGGCCCGACCCGCGCCAGCCGGCGGTCGACGTGATCGCGTCCAGCACGAACGTGTCGGTGACCCGGAAGCCGTCGTCGGGGGAGCCCTCGGCCAGGTCGGCGGACCGGCGCCGGGAGTCGGTCAGCCGCAGGCGCGCGTGCTCGTTGCCGTCGGCGTCGAGGCGGGCCCGGCCCATCTCCTCCTGCACGGCGACGAACCGCCGCGCCTCGTCGAAGCGTTCGCGCGAGGTGTAGCCCTTCATGACAGGCTCCGTCCCATCCGGTGCACGTCGTCCGCGGCGCGGTCGCTGTGGTGCGCCGTCAGTCCCAGCGGCAGGAAGTCGTCGGTCCGCCGGGTGAGCTCCGTCAGGGAGCGTCCGCGGTCCGCGTGGGCGCCCGGCGGGTGGCCGCCCTCCCCGGCGGTGCGGACCGCCGCGGTGTTGTTGTCGTCCAGGACGAGGTAGCCCGGCCAGGTCGGCCGGACGTCGGCGAACGACACCTCGGCCTCCAGCCCGCGCCAGGACCGGGGGCGGCGGTCGGCGTCCCGCGGCGCGACGCACCGGCGCAGCCACCCCAGGTCCGGGCGGTCGCACGTGAGCGGCCCGGCGAACACGCTCAGGCTCGCCTCGAGCACGCCGGCCAGCACCGCGCCGTGCACCGTGCACTCCCGCAGCCGCAGGGTCGCGCCGGCGGCGGAGATCGCCGGGGTGACCCGGTCGCCCGCGTCGAACGTGCACCCGGCGGCGATCACGAGCACCCACGGCGGCACGTCGAGGCGCCCGACCACGCAGCCGTGCAGCCGCAGCACCAGGGCCGGTTCGGCCGGGGTGGCGCGCAGCAGCGCGGTGTGGTGGCCGGCGCCGGCGACCCGCAGGCCGACGCCGCCCGGCTGCCCCAGGTCGGACCAGCGCAGGTCCGCCGCGCCGCTGGTCACGGCCAGCTCGACGGTGCCCTCGGCGGCCAGTCCGGTGAGCACCACGTGCGGTCCGACGGCGGCGCGTCCACCGCCCTCGGCGCGCTCCAGCAGGGTCAGGCTCACGCCGTCGTCGTCCGCGGCCAGGAACGGCACGCCGCCGGGGTCGGCGGCGTGCACCGACGTCACCGCGCCCTCCCGGACGACGCCCGTGGCGGGGGCCAGCCGGGGACTGCCCAGCACGGCGATCACCGCGGGACCGGTGGCGGTCGCCGCCAGGCCCAGGGCGGTGTCGAGCCGGGTCACCACCGGCCGGCCGGCCGGGTCCAGGCGGCCGGGCGGCCCGAGCACCACGTCCGGTGGCCGGCTGCGGGCGGTCCCGGGCGGGTCGGGCAGGGCGAACCGCGACGGGTCGGCGGGATCGGGGGGCTCGACCCACCGGCCCGGCAGGACCGCGCCCGGCGGGACGAACCCGGCGCCCAGCGCGGCACCGCGCGCCACGTGGGTCGAGGCGGTGAACCGCGGCGCGGTGCCCGCGGGCCGGACGCCGGCCAGCGCGGCGGGCAGCGCGACCCGGCCCAGCCGCGGGTCGAGCGCGACGGCGTCGTCGAGGTCCAGGGCCACCGGCCGGTCCCACGGTCCCAGCGACGCCTGCCGGACGGTGAGGGCGGACCACCCGATCCGCCCCGGCACGCCGACGCGCGGCACCGCGGGCGCGTCCCGTCCGCGCGACGCCACGGCCTCGCGGTTCCGGCCCAGGCGCAGGCGGAACCGCGCCGGCGTCCCGGGCGCGAACCACGTCCGGGTGCTGCCGTCGCCGTCGATGAGCGCGACGTGGCCGGTGCCCGGCCGCGGGTCGAGCGCGGGCAGGAACACCAGGTGCCCGGCGCCGCCGACGGTCACGACGACCTCGCTCGGCGGGAGCGGCGGCGCGCCGACGACGAGCAGCTCGCCGTCCCGGACCACCGTCTCACCCTCGGCGGGCGGGTTCGGACCCTCGGGTTCGGGATCGCCGGCGTGCCACGCGCCCGCCCCGGCGGCCAGCTCGACGGCGCGGGGCCGCACCCGGTCGCCCCACACCACCGCGCGCAGCACGCCGGCGTCGTCCCACGCCCACAGCGTCCCCGGGGCGTCGTCGGGCACCGGCAGCGGGGGCAGCGGCTCCCAGCGGGGCCGGGGGGCGTCGTCCCGCATGCGGTGGACCAGCGGGCAGAGCCGGGCCCGCTCGTCGGCGCCGCCGACCCGGACCAGACCGTCGGCGGTGGCCAGCAGCTGGCCACCGCTGCGCACCACCCGGTCCCGGACGCGGCGCTGGACCCAGCGCCCGCCGAGCGGCCCGGCGAGCGCCAGCTGCCACAGGTCGTCCAGGGCGACGGTGCCCTGCTGGCCGCCGTGCACGGACAGGACGTCACCGGCGAGGCACCCGGCCGCGGCCTCGCGGGCAGGGGGGAACGCGGGACTGCCGACGTCCAGCTGGGTGACCGTGACCGCCGCCGCGTCGAGGTCGGCCAGGCGCCAGGCCCGCACCGCGGCACCGTCGCTCGCGGGCGCCACCAGGACGACGCCGCCGGCGGCCGGCACCAGCAGCGCGGCGGGTCCCGAATCGAGCCAGGCGGTCCCGGGGCGGTCGTCGGCGTCGAGCGGGTCCAGGTCGAGCGGCACCGTGGTCCAGTCGACGTCGGGTGGGACGAACCGGGCGACGGCGAGCGCGTCCCCGCCCGCCGCGGCCGGCCGCGCGAGCCGGACCAGGCGGACCACGGCGTCCAGCCCGCCCACCGGGACCACCACGGCGCCGCTGACGGGCTCGCCCTCGTGCGGCACCAGGGCGGACCCCTGCCAGCGCCCGTCGGCGAGCCGCCGCCACACGACCTCGCCGCCGGCCGTCCGGTCGAGCCGGAGGGCGACGTCGGCGCCGCGCAGGAGCGCCGCGCCGGCCGGGGTGACCTCCAGGGTCGCGGAGTCGCGGTCGGTCGTCGCCCGCAGCGTCACCGGGTCGGTGGCGTCGACCTCCCCGGACGGCGCGGGCCCGGCGAGCGTGGCCGCCAGGGTCGCGCCGCTCCGGACGGCGGCGGCGGCCAGCGTCCACGTCTCGCCGGGTCCGGGCCGCCCCGCGTCGGCGAACCGGAGCACCGCGTCGGGTCCGGGGGCCGCGTGCGGCAGCGGTCCCCGGCCGCCCGGGTGCCCGGCGGCACCGAGCAGGGGGACACCGTCCACGGCGAGCCGCACCGCGTCGCCGCCGGCGACCGCGTCCGGATCGGCGGCGAGGTCGGTCGCCGTGAGCAGCTCGGGCCGGCGTGGCACGGGGGCGGGGGGCGGGGTCTCGTGGACCTCGGTGTACCCGGTGAGTGCCGGGACGTCGCCGGCGACCACGCGGGCGGCGACCGGCCCGTCCCGGTCCGCGGGGTCCAGGCGCAGGCCGAGCAGCGGGGGACCACCGGTGGTGGCGAGCACGACCGGCACGGGCAGCACGACGTCGTCCCGCTCGCGCACGACGACGCGGCTGGTCCGGATCGCGACCCCGTCGGGACGCGCCCAGCCGTCCAGGTCGACGGTGCGCGGCGACGCGGCGAGCAGCAGTGCGTCCGGCGCGCCGAGGCGGCGCAGCGTCTCGGTGACGTCGTCCCCGGTCCGGGGGGCGTCGAGCGCGGCGCTGGGGTGCCGGACGTGCTGCCGCGCGCGCCGGGTCAGCGGGTCGGCGAGCGCCACCGGGTCCCACAGCAGGGCCGTCCAGCCGCGGGACGGCAGCGGCTCGGTCACGTCCTGGGTGACGAGCAGGGACCGGAACCCCTCGTCGACCTCGGCCGGCCACCCGGTGGTGCGGGTCAGGACGTCCTCGAGGGTCGCCAGGGTGCCCTTGCGCCGCCGCCACGCCACGGTCCCGGCCACCACCCGCCGGTTGGTCGGCGCGTCCTCGCCCAGCAGCTGGGCGCCGACGAGCTCGGCGATGAGCGGCAGGGCCTGCGCCGAGCTGCGGGACACGAACGGGTCCCGGCCGAGCTGGTCCACGGCGGCGGACAGCTCGGCGAGCGGGGCGGCGAGGACCTCCAGGAGCCGCAGCAGCGGCCGGTCGGGGCTCTCCGCGTCGATCGCGAGCAGCATGTCGGGCAGCAGGTCGGCCAGCTGGCGTGCCTGCGCGGAGAGGTCGGTGAGCTCGGTCATCGGTCGCGCGCCTCCTCCCACCGCACCGTCAGGCCCTCGGCGCCGTCCTCGTCCGGCGCCCACCGCGGCTCGGCGTCGCTGGGGACGACGACGCGCTCGGCGCGCCGGACGGGCTCGTCGGCCCGGTGCAGGGCGTCGACCACGACCCACCGCACCCCCGGGGTGCCGGCCAGCGCCCGGTGCAGGTCCGAGACGTTGACGCTCTGGCCGAGGTCGACGGCCCCGGGGTCGAGCAGGCCGGGCACCGGCGACGTGGGCGGTGGCGCACCGGCCGGTGCGTCGGCGACGTCCGGTGCCTCCGCGCCGAGTCGGGCCCGCACCTGCGCGGTCACCAGCAAGGGGTCGGCGGCCGGGTCGACGGCCACGGTGACCACCGCCCGCAGCCGCACCAGCCGCCGGTCGACGGTGCGGACCACCAGCCCGGGCGGCACCCGCGCGGCGAGGAAGCCGGTGACCACCCCGTGCTCGTCCGGGGTCAGCGTCCGTCCGCCCGGCCCGCTGACCACGATGCGCAGGTGGCGCGGGCGGTCGACGTCGTCGTGCCCGACGTGTACGCGGGAGACCAGGCCGTGCCCCTCGAGCAGGGCCCCGACGTCGCGTGCGGTGACGGCACGGTCGAGGGTCTGCACGCTCGCCGTGGCCCGGCGCCGGGCGACCGCCGGGTCCTCCGCGTCGGCGCCGCCCGACGTCGGCAGGACGTTGCGAGTCGCGACCACCTGCGGCACCGGCGCCAGGACCCCGTCGACGGCGCCCGCGGGGCGGTTGCCGGCCGCGCCCGTGCCCACGCGGGTGGTGAGCAGGGCCGCCAGTCCGGGCGGGACCGCCGCACCCGACGCCGCGTCCCCCGTGCGCACCACCGTGCCGCCGTCGGCCAGGACGTCGACCGTGAACGCCCGGGTCCCGGTCGCGGTGTCGACGACCTCGCCGGTCAGCTCCCACGCCTGCCCGCCGACGGCGAGCTCCACCGCCGGGCGTCGGCCCTCCGGCGCGGCCGGGTCGGGCAGGAACGCCAGCGGCTCGCCCTCGACCGGCCATGGCCCGGGCCCCGTCACCGTCCGGCGCACCGTCCGGCCGTGCGACACCGGGACGACGTTGCCGAGCACCACCGTGCGGGCCAGGTCGTACCACCGGCGCAGCGGCGGGCTGACCACCACCTGCGTCGCACGCTCGCCGAGCAGGGGTGCCACCAGGTCGTCCGCGCGCACGACCCGGACGGCCTCGCGCGGCTCGGACCGGCGGGTCGTCCCGCCGTCGCCGGTGGGCACCTCCACGACGTCGGCGAGCACGAGCCAGTCGCCCGGTCGCAGCAGCCCCGCGTGCGACACCGGCCCGGCCGGGGGCGGTGCCGCGGGGGCCGGCAGGAGGTAGAAGCGGTCCGTCCCAGGTGTGGCGACGCCGAGCTCGCCCGGGCGGGCGCCACGGGCCAGCGTGCGGTCGAGCACGGTCAGCGCGCGGGGGCCCCGCAGCCGGACGATGTCGTCGCGGGCCTGGGCGAGGATGCCTTCGACCAGGGCGTCCAGGAACTGCGCCATCGCGTCCAGCCGGCCGGCGTAGGCGGCGTCGTCCTCCCCGTTGTGCCGGCCGAGCGCGGTGTCCAGGCTGGCCAGGGCCGTCGGCAGTGCGGCGTCGACCCGGGCGAGGGAGCCCATCACCAGGCGCTGCGCCTCGGTGAGCGGCTCCAGGGGCCGGGCGGCGGCGGCCGCCTCGGCGTCCACCAGGGCGTGCGCGCGCTCGCACAGGGTGTCGCACAGCGCAGCGAACGCCTCCGGGCACGACGGGTCGCCGGCCCCGCGCAGGGTCGTGGCCAGGTCCGCCAGGGCGAGCGCGTCGGACCGCGCCCGGGCGGCGTCCCGTGCGGCGGCGGCGCCGCGCTGCGCGGCGTCGACCCGGGAGGCCAGCTGCTCGGCCAGGGAGGCGCCCGGCAGGTGCAGCGGCGGTGGTGCGACGGCCGCGACCGCCGGCGGCAGCTCGCGGGCCGGCGCGACCAGCGTGGCGAACGGTTGCAGCTCGTTCAGGCGGGCGTCGGCGCGCAGCGCGACGGCGGTCTCGAACACGGCCGGCCCGGCGCCCGCCGACGCCGGTGCGCCGACCGCGAACCCGGCCGGGATGGTGGCCGCGGTGCCGGCCGCCAGCCGAAGCTGCTGCAACCCGGTCGCGGACAGCGGCGGCCGCGGGCGGTGACCGACCAGGTCCAGCAGCCGGGCCTGGGACTGCGGCAGCTGCGCGGTCGGCAGGAAGCACTCGTCGGCCCACGCGTGCTCGTAGGACCACAGCACGTCGACCGCGGCCGCGACGCAGTCGAGCAGGCCCTGGCCGGGGTCCTCGCCGGCCGCCGTCGGACGGGGCACCCACCGGCGGGCGGCGTCGGCGAACCGGTCGCGTGCGTCGGCCTCCATGCCCGCGAGCACCTCGGTGTGGTGGCGCGCGCGGTGCTGCTGCGGCGTCCGGCTCATCGCAGCCCCCCGCAGACCTCGACGGTGAGGAGCCCGTCCGGCCCGTCGCCGTAGGGGCGGCGCAGGACGGCGACCTCCTCGTCGCCGACCGGCAGCGTGCCGTCGACGGCGTGCTCGCCCGCGCCGGCGACCGCCCGCCGCAGCCGCCGCACCTGGGCGGCCGTGACCCCGTCGACGCCCAGGGCGCGGCGCAGCACCGCGTCGACGTGCACGTCCCCGCCCAGGCCCACGGTGTCGGGGTCGAACAGCCCGCCGTCGGACTCCAGCGCGGCGCGCACCTCCCGGTGCACCCGCTCGGCCGGCGCCCACGGCTCGACGTCGACGACGACGTCGAGGTCCAGCGGGACGAAGACCGGCGGCACGAGTTGCACGTCCACCCCGAGCAGGCGCACCTCCTCGAGCCGCTGCCGGGCCACGGCCCACCGCCGGATCCGCTCGGCGTCGCGGACGAGGTCGAGGTCGACGAGCTGGCCCGCCGGGCCGCCGGACCCGTCGCGGGGCGTGCCGGGGGTCACCAGCGTGTCCTCGTCCCGCAGCAGCAGCGTCGTGCGGACCAGCCGCCGCTCACCGAGCTCGACGACCCGGGCCCGGGCGGCCGCGACCTCGGGCAGCTCCTCGAGCAGCCGGGCGTGGTCGTCGGCGGTGACGGCCGTCACCGGGGTGCGGGCCACCCACGGGGCGCGTCGCCGGATGCGGTCGAGCGGCTCGGGGTCCCGGCCGCCGACGCCCGCGACCGGGTTGTCCACGACCAGCGCCGCCCGCAGCCGCTCGAGGTCGAGGTCCTCGGGCAGCGGCCCGGACCCGGCGCCGAGCGCGACGAGGGAGGTCAGCGTGTGGGCGCCGACGTTGCCGGCCGTGCCGCGACCCAGTCGTGCACCGATCCGCACCTGGACCGGCCGGGCCGGCAGCGCCCCGGGCTGACCGAGGACGACGGTGGTGCCGCCCTCGGCGTCCGCCGCCAGCGCGAACACCTCCCCGGGCTCGGTGGCGACGTCGTCGACCAGCCGCCACGGCTCGCCGTCGACGTCGACGGTGACGTCCGGCACGCCGAGGCGCGGGGGGTCGCCGGGGAACGGCCAGCCGGCGGCGACCCGGCTCGCCGCGGCGAGCGGCAGCGGCACCTCGGCCGTGGGCCGGGTGCCGTCGAGCACGAGGTCCAGCTCGGGGGCGAGGGCCTCGACCTGCGCGGCGAGGTCCGGGTCGGCCACGGCGGGCGCCCAGCCGGGGGAGACGTGCAGGCCGTGGTGCGCCGGCACGACGTCGGCCAGCAGCCGGGTGGCGTCGGCGGCGTAGCGACGCGGCGACGGCCGGCGCGGGTCCCACCGCACGAGCGTCTGGTCCGTCCCGAGCTCGACCACGGTGGCGCGCACCACGTGCGGCAGGGCGCGGGGGTCGTCCGGTGCCAGCACGAGCCACCGGTCCCGGTGCAGCTCGAGCAGGTCACCCCGGACGACGGCGTGCACGGCGCCGGCCGGGACGTCGTCGGCGAGCGTCAGGGACGCCAGCGACGGGTGCCACACCAGGTCCTCCTCGGTGGACACCACCACCGGGTCCTCGCCCGCGTCGGGGTTCACCACGACCGTCCCGGCCGCCACGACGAACGGCAGCACGCCGGGCCCGGCCGGCGTGGTCAGCCCGAGCGCGGCGGGGTCGTCGATCCGGACCTCGAGCATCGTGGTCGCGGACAGCCCGGGGTCCGGCCGGTGGTCGACCAGCCGGGCGTGCTCCTCGACCGAGCGGCGCAGGCGCGCGGTGGGCAGGTAGGCCTCGGTGAGGGCGGCGTCCTGGCGGTAGGAGATCCGGTCCAGCCGGTGCGCCACCAGCTCGAGCAGGGTCGTGGTGAGGTCCGCGGCGTCGTCGGGCACCCAGCCGGGCAGGACGGCGGCGGCGCGGGCGCGCATGACGCCGAGCAGCCCCCGGCCGTCCTTGGCCGACCGGTCGATCACCGGCCCGGGCGGCGGGACCGGCGCGGGCCCGGGCTCGGGGACGGCGAGCGGGTCGCGCAGGTCGCAGGTGGCCTCGGCCCCCGGCGGGCGCGCCCCGACGTGCCGGGGCCGGTCGGGCGGGTCACCCGGGGTGCGCACGGCCAGGTCGTGCAGCCCGCTGCCCGGGGTGAGCCTCAGGTCGACGGCCACCTCCGGCACCGGGCGGCCCAGCGCGAGCGACGCGGGGACGCCGGCCGGGCCGGCGTCGAGGTAGGGCAGGTCGCCGCCCGGCAGGCCGGTCACCAGCGGCGCCGGGTCCGCCGGGGCGCCGAAGGCGGCGGTGACCGCGACCACCTCGGTCTCGGCGTCCAGGGTCAGCACGGGTCCGTCCACGACCCGGGTGAGCAGCGTGTTCACCACGGTCAGCGAGCACGGGCCGACGGTGATCCCGTGCTGCAGCCGGTGCCACGTCGACTCCGAGACCGTGACCCGCTCGCCCCGCACGGTCGCCGCGCGGGCGGCGGCGAAGGTCTCGACCCCCCGGACCTCGACGTCGCGCAGGTCGGCGTCCATGGCCAGGGCGGTCCCGCTGACCCGGTGCAGCACGCACCCGGTGAGCCGGACCGGCCCGGGGTCGGTGTCCGCGTCGACCCACGGGGCCAGCTCGCTGACCGGCGCGGTGACCTCCAGGCCGCGGACCAGGTCCGCGTGGTCCGGCGCGACGACCGCCTCGACGTGCACGTCGTCGACCTCGAGCGCCCCCGGCGCGGCCGCCGCGCGGACCCGGGCGCCGGTGGCGCCGCCCGCCGCGCCGGTCACCGACCGGACCGTGGCGCCGCTGAGCACGAGCGGGCCCCCGACGAGCAGGTCCAGGCCGGCGGCCGTGGCGCCGCTCACCCGGGTCGCCGACACGCCGCGCACGTCCAGAGGACCGGCGACCGCGGCCGCCAGACCGACGGCGACGCCGTCCGCGGCCCGCGCCCGGACGTCGCGGACGTCGACGTCGAGCACGGTGGCGGCGTCGGTCGCGGTCCCCGCGGCCTCCGGGTCGGGGGTCGAGATCGACCCGGCGCGGACGTCGACGCCGGTCGCGACGGCGCCCACCACGGCGTCGACCCGCAGCCGGGTCACGGTGACGGCGCCGCCCGCGCCGCCCGCGCCGCCCGACGCCGCCCCACCCGGCGACGGCGCCTCGGCCCGGACCCCGACGGCCGCGCCGCTCGCGGTGAGGCCGGTGACCGTCACCCGGTGCAGCCGCCCGACCGGCGCGGTCACCGCCACGCCGGTGGCGTCCCCGGCTGTGGCCCGCACGCCCGGCGTCTGGACGTCGACGACCTCCGCCGCCGCGGCCGCCGTCACCTCGACCGCGGTGACGGTCCGCCCGGTCACCACGACCCGGGACGCGGACAGGGTCGCGCGCCCCGAGGCGCGCAGCGCCACGCCCACGACGTCGTCGCCCTCGACCCGCACCTCCACGCCGCGCAGGGTCACGTCGGTCCCGACCAGCACCAGGCCCGCGGCCGCGCCGCCGGCCACCACCCGCAGCACCGGCGCCGCCGGCGCGGGATCGGCGGCCAGGGTGAGGGACCGGCCGGCGAGGCCCAGCTCGAGCGGCCCGGTCTCCAGCACGACGCCGGGAGCGGTGGGCGGCAGCCGCCAGACGTGCGCGCTGCCGGCTGCGGCTGCGGCCAGGCCGGCCTGCGCCGCGGCCAGGGCGGCGGGGAGGTCGGCGGCGTCCAGCAGCACGGTCGTCATCGCCCGACCGCCGCGGGGGGTCCGGGCAGGGAGTGCGTGAACGTGTCGGCGTGCTCCGCGCCGGTCTCGCGCAGGGTGTACAGCACGTCCACGACCAGCGTGGTGTCGTCCACCGTCAGCCGCACCGCGTCCAGGACCAGCAGCCGGTCCAGGTAGCGGGTGATCGCCGTCCGCACGAGGTACTCGGTGGTGGCGGCCCGGGTGCGGTCGGCGGCGGAGAAGACCAGCAGGTGCAGGCCGCAGCCGAACGTCGGCCGGTCGACCCGCTCGCCCGGTGCGGTGAACAGCAGCTGGCGCAGCTGCGCGCGCGCGAGCGTGGCGGGGTCGCGGCTCGCGCGCGCGGTGCCGCGGTCGCCGATCCGGAACGGCAGGTCCAGGACACCGCTCCACCCGCTCACGGCCCCTCCACCTCCGCTCACGGCTCGCCCCCGAGGGCGTTGCGGACCAGCTCGACGTCGACCTCGTAGGCGAAGTCGACCTCCTCCGCGGCCACGCCCGTCTCGGCGACCGGCGGGTCACCGGGCAGCGCCCGGGCCGCGCCCCACCGGTGCGTCGCGGCGCGCACGTACCAGTCCCCGGCGAACACCGGTCCGGTGCCGGTGACCGGCAGGGTGCGCCCGGCCCGCACGATCGCCGGGTACCGCGTCGCGGCCACCGTCGCCTCGGCGGTCGCGAACCAGTCGGCGGCGCGCAGGTCGGCGCGCGCCAGGGCCGCGAGCTCCTCGTCGTCGTCGGGGACGTCCAGGGTGCGCAGGTCCGCGGGGACGACCGTCGTCCCGCTGCCGCCGAGGATCTCCGCCAGGCGGGCACCGACCACGGCCCCGCGGGTGACGGTCCCGGTGCGGGCGTACCCGGGGTCGTCCACCTCGACGCTACGCACCAGCCGCCGTCGGCCGTCGATGTGCCACGACCGGACGGTCGCGGGCTGGTGGGCGTCGTAGCGGGCGGTCATGTCGACCAGCGCGGGCGCCTGCGCCGGGAACAGCCAGGCGGTCGGCAGCCGGTCCCGGCCCACCGGGGCGCTGCGGAAGTGCCCGACCACGGCCGGGCTGCGCCCCGGGACGACGTCGGTGGCCGCCGGCGCGACGAACACCTCGAAGCCGTGGCGCCGGGCCAGCAGCCGCAGGAACTCCGCGTCGGTGGCGCGCTGGAGCAGGGACGTGACCGCGGCGGTGCGGCGCGGGGTCGTGTCGACGGCGGGCGTGAAGCCGTACCGGCGGTAGATCGCGGCGGCGATCTCCGCGTCGCTGAGGTCCTGCCAGCGGCGGGTCACCGTCTCCACGTGCAGCAGGCAGGACGCGTCGACGCCGGTGACCAGGAGCTCGGAGTCGGGGACGCGGGCCTGCGCGTACCGGTGCTCGAGCCCGGTGACGTACCCGTCGAAGACGACCTGGCTGTCCACCGGGCCCGTCCCGTCCGGCACCGTCAGGCTGAACCCGATCGTCACGCGGGACAGCAGCCGCAGGCCGGGCATCCCCATCGCCCGCGCCTGCTCGCCCCGGAGCATCGTGTCCCAGTCGCCGCCCTCGGCGGAGCCGTCAGCGTCCGGCGGGCCGGAGACCGGGCTGGACGCGACGACCAGGGAGAACGTGGAGGGCCGGTCGACGCGCTCCTCGACGGACAGCGACGCGACCACCTGGCCGGGCGCCTCCTCGCCGTCGACCCACAGCAGCAGCCGGGGGACGCGGTGGCCCTGGTCGGTCGCGGTGGTCATCGGGACCCCGGCCGGGGCAGGCGCAGCAGCCGGCCCGCCCGGTCCAGGTCGTCGACGCCGACGCCGGGGTTGGCGTCGGCGAGCTGCCACCAGGCGTACGGGTCGGCCAGGACGCGGGCCGCGAGGTGGTCCAGCCGCTCGCCGGCCCGGACCTCGACGCGGCCCCCGGTGGCCGGGGTCGGGACGATCCGGGGCTGCCGCAGCTGGACCGGTGGTCCGTCCGGGACCCCGCGGGACCAGGTCGGCAGGGCGTCGTAGCGTCCGGCGGGATCGGTCACGGCGTCATCGCCTCCCCGCCGAGCTGGCTGCGCAGCGCCGCGGACGACGTCGTCCCGAGGCCGGCGAGCCGCTCCGTGCGCTGGGCGAGGAGCTGGTCGAAGGTCTGCCGCACGAGCGGGTTGTAGGTGTTCTCGACCGGCTCGAGCACGGTGAGCTTGAGGTCGACCTCCGCCCGGACGGGCACCAGCTCGGGGGTGAACCGCTGCTCGGTGATGCTCAGCTCGGTCAGCACGCAGGGGAACCACCGGACGGTGCCCAGCGTGAGCAGCAGCTCGTCGGGCTTGATCGGGCGGATCGGGGTGCCCGGCGCGGGGCGCTGGCCGCCACGCACCTGCTCCTCGGCCTCGCGGCCGAGCGAGACCTGCTCGAGGAAGGCCAGCTCGGGCAGGACGCCGAGCCTCCACGCGTCGTCGGTCGGGCTGCCGCCCGCCGCGGCGGCACCGAGGGCCGCGCCCTGGGCCGCGCCCGCCGCCGCCCCGCCAGGACCGCCGAACGACCCGGCGACCGCGCCGACCTGCGCGCCGACCGTGGCGCCGGCCTCCGCCACGGCGCTGCGTGCGGTGCTGCGGAGAATCGTCTCGGTCGCGTCCAGCACGAGGCGGAACGAGATGGTCTCCGCCTCGGCGAGCAGCGCCGACGCACCGTGCCCGCCCAGCCCGCCCCGGACCTGCTGCGGCGTCGGCACCGCGTCGGCGGCGCGCCGTCGGCGGCGCGGCTCCCACCGGCCGGTGCGGGAGCGGGTCACCGTCTCGGGGTTGAACGGGAACACGAGCGTGGCGTTCTCGGCGTCGTCGCCGGGGTCCAGCCTCACGAGCGAGCCGTGCTCGAGCGGCCCGGTGTGGAACGCGTGGGTGGGGCCACGGTCGATCATCAGAACGCCTCCCCGTCGCGGGTGTCCCCGTCGGCCGCCAGCCGGGCCGCGATCGCCGCGTTGTTCGCGTCGACGACGTCCACGACCAGGTCGGTGAGGAACCCGGCGAGCTTCGCCGGGTCGTCCGGAGGTCGCCGCAGCAGCCAGCGCACGTGCCGCTCCAGCTCGGTGCGGGTCAGCCCGATCCGTGGCTCAGCCATGACCCACCGCCGTCTCCAGCGGCTGGCCGGTCAGCTGCGCGCGCAGCAGGGCCAGGTAGGTCCAGCGCCGGTCCCGCGGGAGGTCCAGGACGGCGTCCTCGGACCACCCGTAGTGGAAGGCGAGGCAGTGCGTCTCCAGCAGCAGCCGTCCGGCACCGGCCTGCAGCTCGCGACCGAGCAGGACGATCGGGTCGAAGCGCACCTCGTTGACCGCGCGGCACGCCGGGCAGCCCACCTGGAGCGCCGTCGTGGGGGCGAGCGGACGCCGGCCCAGCGCGACCAGGGCCGCGGTCCGCAGCGGCGCGGGCAGCGCCCACCACGCGTCCGGGTCGGGCAGGGGGACCGCGTCGCCGCCGACGTCGACCGCGCGGACGACCGCGGCCATGAGCGCCCCGGTGCGGGTGGCCGGGGATCCCGGGACGCCCTCCAGCGCCTCGTCGTCCGCGCCGGTCACCGGGCGCAGCACCACCCGGCCCACGCCCTCGGCCTCCGCGACGAACCACTCCGGCTCGGGCTCCCGGGTGTCCGGCAGCAGGTCGGCCAGCTCCAGGTCGACGTCGCAGAGCTCGGCGCACACCGGGTTGGCGCACCGCACGACCAGGGCGAGCGTCGGCCCGAGCAGCGCCTCGCGCACCGCGAGGGCGACCAGGTCGGCGTCGCCGCGCGAGAGCGCCGCGACCAGCGCGGCGTCCGGCTCCTCGTAGTCGCCCACCCGCTCCAGGCACGCGGCCAGGACCCGGTGCCGGACGGCGGGCGGGACCCGCACCGGCCCCGGGGTGACCCGCACCGCCTCGGCCAGGGCGAGCTCGAGCCGGCCGTCGGGTGCGGCGAGCACCGCGTCGCGGTGCCGGCCGCCGTCGGTGTCGATCAGCCCGCGGCCCAGCGTCAGCCCGGGGCCGCTCATCCTCCGGTCTCCACCGCGATGCGGGTGTACCCCTCGTGCGTGACCTCGAGGGTCTCGATGAGGACGTCGTTGCCGTCGGCCGCGAGGTCGGAGATGTGGGTGTACTTGGACACGAAGCAGTGGAAGAGCTTGTAGGCGCGCACCTCCGTGCCGTCCACGTCCAGCACCCGCACCTCGATGTCCCGGCGGAACTCGGGCTCGGTGAGCCGGGTCTGCCGCTCGCTCTGGTGGGCGTGGTCGATCAGCTGGTAGGCCCACTCCTCGAACGTCGGGTCGTTGGTCACCCCGGACTCGAAGGTCACCGGCGGGTACTCGGTGCGGCCGGGCATCGACTCGTCGACGCTCGACGGGGAGTTGCCGGCCCGGAACTTCACGACGTTGACCGTCGCGTCCAGGGCGGACATCTTGCGGCAGGCGGCGACCTCGACCCCGCCCATGACGATGCGGAAGTTGAAGTTGCGGAACGGGTCGCGGCGGGTGCCCTCGAACCGTCGGGCGATCGTGGTCATCGGTGCTCCTCGTGTCGGTGCGTTCGGCCCGGGCCTAGGCCGCAGCGGGGTCGGGGGGGCGGGCCCGCCAGCCCTCGTGGGTGAGCTCGACCGTGAGCAGGCCGACCTCGTTGGTCATCGCGTCCAGCGCGGGCAGCGCCTGGAAGCGGCTGATCCAGGCGTTGACCACCTCGTAGTCCCGCCGCCTGCCCGTGGGGGACGGGGCGCCGGTCGCCGTGCCCGCCGCGCCCGGCGCGCCCGCCGCGCCCGCCGTCGTGCCCGCGCCGGCCGCCCCGCGCGGGACGTGCGGGTCCCAGACCTCGATGACGACGTTGCGCTTGACCGGGCCCGACGCGGCCGGGCGGCCGGTCCGCAGGTACTCCACGCAGGCGGCGGCCCAGGTCTCCAGGGAGTCGTCCAGCGCCAGGCCCTGCTCGAGGGTGATGGGCTCCCAGGTCGCCCGGTCGGGGTTGGCGTGGCGGTGCAGGCTGTTCCCGCCGCTCCAGATCTCGTGCGCCTGGACCGTCGTGGACAGGCCGGAGACCCGGCGCACCCCGGCGACCGCCGTGGCGGCTCCGTCCAGCCGGAGGCGGAAGGTGTAGGTCCGCAGCGGGTTGCGGGGGCTGGCGTCGACGGTCATGCGGCGAGCAGCGTCTTCTGGCTGATCTGCACGACGACGAACTCGGCCGGCTTGAGCGGGGCGAAGGCCACCTGGACGGTCACGATGCCCTGGTCGATGAGCTCCTGCGGGTTGGTCTCGGCGTCGCACTTGACCGCGAACGCCTCACCGGGCGTGGCGCCCTGGAAGGCGCCCTGCCGGTGCAGCCCGAGCATGAACGCCTCGACGGTGCCGCGGACCCGGCCCCACAGGGTGACGTCGTTCGGCTCGAACACGACCCACTGCAGGCCGCGCCGCAGCGACTCCATGAGGAACAGGCCGGTGCGCCGGACGTTGGTGTACCGCCACTCCGGGTCGGACGACAGCGTCCGCGCCCCCCAGCTCACGATCCCCGCGCCCGGGCGCTGGCGCAGGCAGCACAGGCCGATCGGGTTGAGCAGGTCCTGGTCGGCGTCCAGCAGCCGGTGCTGGAGGTCCAGCGCCCCCGGGATGGTGGCCTCGAGACCGGCCGGGGCCTTCCACACCCCGCGGGTGCGGTCCGTCCGGGCGAAGACGCCGGCCACGTGCCCCGAGGGCGGGACCATCCGTCGCGGCGCGCGCCCCACGCCGACCGGGTCGGTCACCTCGATCCACGGGTAGAACATCGCGACGTTGTCGGAGCGGGTCGGCAGGCCCTCGACGAACCGCACCACGTCGCCGGTGTCGACCGCGAATCTGCGGTCGTCGCTGCCCACGCCGTCGGCGACGTAGAAGACGCCGCGCCGGTCGGCGTACGCCATCCCGGTCGCCAGGAAGTCCGGCTCGTTGCGGCCCGGCAGGAGGAGCAGCTGGATGTCGACGTCGTCGAAGGCCCGCAGGCCGGTGCGCCCGGTCGCGTCCTCTCGTCCGGCGAAGTCGGCCGGGCTGACCACCTCGGCGCCGTCCGTGCCCCCGCGCAGCCGCAGCGGCGTGTCACCCGTCTGCGCCGGGCGCAGGTCCGGGTTGAGCGCCGAGGACTCGCGCAGTCCGGTGTCCCGGGCCGCGGTGAACACCGTGGGCAGGGCACGCAGGCGGCCGGGCTCGAGGGTCTCCGTGGCCACGACGGTCACCGCCCCCAGGTCCTCCACCACGACCCCGGCCGCGCCCGGCCGGTCGGCGGCGGCGTCGAACGGCGTGCCCGCGTCCACCGCGAGCGCGAGCCGGGTGCCCTCGGCACGCGGGGTGCGGGTGGAGACCACCAGCCGCGGCCCGGCCGTGCCGATCTCCAGCAGGTCGTCCAGGTCGGCGGTCGCCACCTGCTCCCGCAGCGCCTCGACCAGGTCGGGCAGCGGCGTGGCGCCCAGGGGGTCGGTGTCGAGCACCACGGTGAGCGGGCCGTTGCCCTCCGCGTCGGTCGCGGTGAGCGTGAGGGTCGCCGTGCCGCCGAGCTCGACCGTGTCGGTCCCGCCCGCGACCGGGGCGACCAGGTAGGCGTCGGTGGCGACGGGGGCGCCCACGGTCACCACCGGGTCCTCGTCGACGACCGTGAAGTCCGCACCGAGCTGGGCCTGGAGCAGCGCGAGGAGCTGGGCCCGGTCCAGCAGCGCGAACCGCCCGTCGTCGCCGACCGTGCCGCCGGCGGTCGTCACCGCGGCGTCGTCGAACACCACCTCGCCGTCGCCGCCGACCCCCTCGGGCCCGGTCCAGCGCAGCGCCAGGCGCCCGCCCAGCGGGACCTCGACGTCGCCCTCGTGCGTCACCAGGCGCGGGGCGCGGTCCGGCAGCGGCGGGTCCAGGCGCGGCTCGGCGTCGAGGAACTCGGTGCGGTGCAGGTCGGTGACCCGGATGTAGCGGGAGAGGTCGTCGACGACCTCGACGACGTACTCGGGGGACTCCGGGTCGAGCACGACGTCGTCGAAGCGCTCCACCACGCGGCCGCGACCCCCCTCGACCCACTCGACGCTCAGGGCGAAGGCGCGGTCCCGGGAGGAGGTGGACGGTCCGACGTGCACCCGGAGGTTCTCCGCCCACGCACCCGCGCCGCGCGCCGTCACCCGCAGCACCCGACGGTCCCCTCCCCACACGTCGTCCGACCGGGCGAGGACGTCGTCGCTGACCCCGGCCACGGCGTCGTCGGGCAGGACCCGCACGACGAAGGCGCGCGAGCCCCCGGCGGCGAAGAACGCCTCGACGGCCTGGGCCAGGTGTCCCGCCGCACCGCGCCGGTGGCCCCCGAAGGCGCGCTCGAAGTCGGCGAAGCCCCGGACGAACGTCGCGGTGCCCGGCACACCGCGGGGCGCCTCCCCGATGAACCCGGCCGTGGAGGTGGGGACGGCCTGGATGGGTTTGACGCCGCTCTGGACCTCCTCGACGTACACGCCGGGGGTCAGTCGCTCTGCCATGGTTCCTCCTGCGGTCATCCCGGCCCGGTGGAGGCGCCGAACCGGTCAGGCCTGGTCGTGCTCGGGTGCGGCGCCGGCGGCGTCCGCGGTCGTGACGGTGCTGCGCAGGGCGCGCGCAGGGACGAGCTCGGCACGGGTCCCCGGGGCCCCCGGGGCGGTTCGAGCGGGTACGGGCTCGGGGCGTCCGGGGCTCGGGGCGAGCAGCGTCCGGTCGCCTGCCTGGAGGTCCAGGGACTCGACCAGCCAGGTGCCGACCGAGGACGACTCGGGCTCCACGAACCCGGAGACGGTGTGCTCCAGGCTGATCCGGGTGAGGTTGGAGGCCAGGTCGTCGCGCCGACGCACCCCGGTCTGCTGGGAGAAGACCACGCGGGCCCCGACGACCGTGTCGTGGCGTGGCCAGGTGCCGGTGACGGGCCGGTCCAGGTGGAGGACGCCGTCGGTGACGGCGACCACGACCGCCACGAACGCGGTCCCGCGAGGTGTCGCGCCGTCCGTGCTGCGCACCAGGGTCACCGGGTCCCCCGGGCGCCACCGTGTCGCCGGCGCCGCGGACCGGCGGTGCAGCGGGTCGAGCGGGCCGGCCGGCCGGGACAGGACGTGGACGTGCGCCAGCGTGGCCGCCGGACCGCCCGCCCCGCCGAGCCGGAGCAGCATCCCGTCGCCCCCGGGCGGGGGGACCGGACCCACCGGCGCACCGGTGGACATCGCGTCGTCGGCGAACACGGCGACGCGCCCGGGGACGGTGTCGACCAGGGCGTGCACCGCGGCACCGTCCGCCAGCAGCGCGGCGGGGACACGCACCGTCGCGGCGGGCACGGGCGTGCCGTCCGCGGCGGTGGCCGAGGCGCGCACGTCCGCGGCCAGGGTGGCCGGTCCGCCGTTGCCGGACGGGACGTCGACCCAGTCCACCTCGAGCCGCAGCGCGGTCATGCCCTCGTGCTCGAGCTCGGCGACCACGAGGTGGTCGCCGGCCGCGGCAGCGGGCGCCACGAGGCGGGTGGACAGCGCCCACCCGCCGGGAGCGGGGTGGAGGGCCAGCGTCGGGTCGGGCACGGCGGGAGGGTCGAGGAACGCCAGGGTGGCCGTCGCCCCGGTCGGCAGCGTGAGGCCCGCGGCGTCCGCGGTCGCCCCCCCGCTCGTCGTCACCGCCCGTCCCGTCCGGCGGTCGGCGAACCCGCCGTGCGGCTCCAGCTGGACCCGCGTCCACCGGGTCGCCGGCTCACCCTCGGCCTGCAGGGGGATCTCGGTCGCACCGTCCGGGACGTCCGCGGCGAGCAGCGCGGGGCGCAGCACGAGCTGGCAGCGGGTGGGGGTCACCCGCGCCCAGGACTCCACGAGGGCGGCCAGGTGCCGCTGCGAACCCGCCCACAGGTCGACCCGGGCGTCGAACGCGAGTGCGATCGGCGCCGGCACCTGGTGGCGCACCAGCCGACCGGTCGGTGCCAGCGCGCCGTCGCCCAGCCCGAGGGCGACGGCGTGCGGGGTGGGTAACGCCAGCCCGACCGACGACCGCTCCTCGACCGACAGCGTCGCCGGCCCGCGACGTCCCGACGCCATCACGAACCTGCGGTTCGCGTCGTCCCAGCGCACGGTGGTCGCCCCGAGCTCGGCGAGGCGGGCCGCGTCGGTCACCGGGACGCCGTCGACGGTGGCCCCGCCGTCGGCGACCGCCTGGTGCAGCGCAGCCGCGACCCGGGCCGCGGCGGCGACCGCCCGCGGGGCGGTGAGCGGTGCGCCCGTGTCCGCCCCGTGGTTCACCGCGACGGTGAGCCGCACCTCGCCGTCGAGCAGCAGGTCGAGGGTCCCCGGCGCCGGGACGGGCGCCGCCGCGGGCAGCGAGGTGCCGGCGAGGTAGCCGGGCACCCGGACGGTCAGGGAGCGCTCGCGGGGGAGGTCGCGTTCCGGCTCGACCGTGTAGGACAGCGGGCCGGTCACCGAGGCGTATGGCAGGCGCGGCGGGCGGTACATCGGGTCGGCGAGCCCGTGCCCGGCGAACAGGGGGGCACCGTCGAGGCGGAGGGCCGAGCGCGTTCGCCACAGCAGTGCGTCGATGATGTCCGCGGTCATCGGAGTCCCCCAGACCAGCCAGAGGAGTCGGATTATCCTCAGCAGCCGACGTCCGTTGTCAAGAGCCCTGTCGGGACGGATCACGGCCGTCGTGACGGGGGCTGACGCGGCGGGCGGCGCGTCGTAGCCTGGCGGTCCGGGCCCGCGAGCGCGAGGGGCAGCCATGGGTGGAGCCGGGCCCGCGCCGCCGCGCCGGTGGCCGCGGGACGTGACGCCGGAGCCCGAGCGTGGGGGGACACCCCGGGCTCGGTCGCCGGCCGACCCCGTGCCCGCCCGCGTGACCGGCGGTCGTGCCGGGAGCCCCGGGACGACGCCCGTCACCGCCGCCGCTCGCCGCGAGGGCGGCGCCGGTCGCGATGCGGTCCGGCCGCCCGGGCACGCGGCCGCGACGTGGCGGCCGGGCGTGACGGGGGACGGGTGGAGCCTGGCGTCCACCGACGCCCGCGGGACGACGGTGGACGTCGGGTCGCTACCGCCCGGGACGCTCCGCGCCGTCCTGGCGCACGAGGGCGTCCACGCCGGGCAGCTGGCCCGCGGCCGCGCCGGTGAGCCCCCCGCCTCGCGGGTCGCGCTCGAGGCGGAGGCACGCGCGGGGGCGGACGCCGTCCTCGCCGGGCGCCCGTTCAGCCCCGGCCTCGCGGCCGGGCCGCGCGACGTGCTCACCGCCGGGCCCGACGACGTCTGCGCGCCGGAGGGCGTCGGCCCGTCGCAGAGCGTCGCCCCCGGGATGTCCACCCCGCTCGACACCGTCGAGGCGACCTGCCTCCCGGACGAGCCGGTCGCCGGCCCGACGTCCCGGTCCGACCGGCACGAGCCGGACGCCGGACCCGCGGAGCCCACCGATCCCCGGCTGAGAGTCGCGCGCCTGGCCACGCGCCTGCGACGGGCCGTGGACAGCAAGCGACGCTTCCTCGCGGCGGTCAACACCTCCGGCCCGGACGTCGAGGAGGGGATCGCGGACCTGGACGCCGCGATCGGCGGGGCGGTCGCCGACCTGCGGGCCGAGGGTGTCCGCGGCACGACGGCGCGGATCGTCGACCGCGCGGTCACCGGCGAGGACCTGGCCGAGACCGTCGCGCAGCTGATCGTCTCGCCGTCGTCGGGCCCCTACCGTCAGGGGGACGACCTCCGGTTCGTCGTCGACCTCAGCTACGTCCCGCCGGACCAGCCGGTCCGTGTCCGGTGGCGCGGTGACATGGCCGGCGGGGACGCCCCGTTCGACTTCCCCGACCCGGGCGGTGCGCGGGACACCGAGCTGGTGGTCGACTCCCGCTTCTGGTTCCGGTCGGTGCCGTGGGTGCTCGACGAGGGGCTCGTGCTCGCCGTCACCGCGGACGTCCAGATCGGCACGACACGACTGGTCGGTCCCGATCTGACGGCGCGCCTGCCCATCACCCCCTACAGCCTGCAGGACGTGGGCCTGGTGCACATCGGCCTGCGGGGTGGCGAGATGACCGGCCCGGCCGCTGCCCGGGCGTTGGTGGGCTCCGAGCTGACGTTCATGCTGTCCTCGGGGCCACCCGGCGGCCAGTTCATGGTGCAGTGGTCGTGGATGGACCTGGACCGGCAGCAGGGCTACCCCGGCACGCTGATCACCCGCTGGCAGGAGGAGGGTGCCGAGGTCCGGCACACCTTCACCGAGCCGGGCGGCTACGCGGTCGCGGCCCGGATCGCCCCCTTCGTGGGCACCCGGTGGTCGGCGTTCCCGGTCGACCCGGGGCACGCTCCGCCGACGGCGGCGGTGCGCGTGCAGGTGGGGACGCTGCAGGAGTGGGGATCCCAGGCGCTGGAGCGGCTGCGCACCGAGGAGCAGCCGCGCCCGACGGTCGCCGAGCTCGCCGCCCGGCTCGACGCCGAGGCGCGCGAGAACCAGGCGCTGGCCGCGCACGCGACCGAGGACGACGAGGCGCACTACCGCGACGTCGCCGAGCAGCGCCGGGCGATGGCCACGACGCTCACCGAGCGCATCGGCGCGCCGGCGTCGGCCGTCGAGCCCTTCCCGGCCCGCGACGAGGACTTCGGCGACGCCGTCCACGCGACGGCGGTGCCGGCGTCGCTGGTGATCGCCCACTCCGACGCGACACCGGGCGGTGGCATCCAGCCGCTCACGCTCTACCTGACCATGCGCCGGACGGCGGACGGCTTCTCCGCCACGCTCATCGACGCGACGACCAAGGACATGACGCCCTACCCCGGCCAGGGCGCCGGCTCGCGGGCGGCCGCCGAGGCGGCCTTCGCCCGGTACCGGGCGCGCAACCCGTACCCCATCGGTGGGCTGGCGGTGTACCGGTACGAGCTCCCCGACGGGACGATCCTGCGCGGCCGCTTCACGACCACGACCCGGAGGAAGGAGGCCGAGAAGTTCGTCGAGGACGTGCTCACGATCGGCGGGTACGTCGTCGGCGTCCTGCTGCTGCTCGCGCCGGAGGCGACGGTCACCAAGGCCCTGGGACTGGGACTGCTCGGGCTGGGCGTGGGGTACGGCGCGTACCGGATCGGGCGCAACGTCGAGCTGGGCGTCGGCCTGCTTGACTCCCGCACCGTCCTGGAGGCCGTGGGCATCCTCGCCTCGGTGGCGGGCGTCGGCGGGTCGGTGATGCGGTCCGCCGGTGGGCCGGGCCGCACGCTGGTGTACCGCGCCGGCAGCTGGATGGTGCTGTCCTCGGTCGCCGCCGACGCCGGCACGATCGTGTACATCGGGGTGGAGAGCTACGACATGCTGCTGGCGTCGCTGGACGACCCGAACCTCGGCGAGAAGGGGCGGTCGGAGCTCCTGGGCCGGCTGGCGGGGCAGTTCCTCGCGCAGTCGACCATGTTCGTCGTCGGCAACCGCGACATGTTCTCGGGGGGCCTGCGCCGCTCGGACTTCGTCCGCACCCGGCGCCCCGGGCTTCACGACCTGCCGGCGGTGGAGCCGCGGACGGGGCGTCCGCTGGTCGAGCTGGACCCGGGCAGCCGCCTGGACATCCAGGCGGAGCTGATCCGCCGCGGCGCGACGCCGGACGAGCTGATGCACCTGACCGACGTGTCCCTGGTGTCCGCGCTCCGGTCGGTGCAGCAGGGGGCCGCGCGCGGTCCGGGCGTCTTCGCCAGGACGGACGCCGATCTGCCCCTCGCCGACCAGCACCGCGTGGTCGTGGACGTGCGCACGTCCCACCGCGCCACCGGCGTGACCCTCGACCGCACGTCGCAGCCGCTGGCGCTGGTGATGACCGTCGACGGGACCCCCGTGGAGGTGCGGGTCCGGTTCGAGGCGCCCGCGCCGGGCGGCGTGCACGGGGAGCGCTCCGGCCCGGGGCGCGTGCGCGTCGACGTCGCCCCGGCGACCGGCCGGTGGACGGTCGCCGTGGACGTCGACCCCCGGCTCTCCGTCGACGACGCCGGTCTCGTCGTGCGCGAGGAGCTCGACGAGGCCGGCGAGATCGTGCGGCGGCTGAACGCGAGGGTGCGGGGCAGCCGGCCGCTGACGGGCGCCGCGCTGACGCGCGCGATCGCGGGTGAGCAGCGGGCCAACCTGGCCCGTCCGGCCGTCATCGGTGGCGAGGCGACCGCCCATGACGTCTCCGCGTTCCGGTCCCTGGGGCGCATGTGGCAGCGGTTCACGACCTCGGGGACCGCGGAGTCGGCCGACCGCCTGGACCGGATGCTGGTCGAGATGGGGTTCAACCCGCGCCGCCGCGACCCCGACGTCGAGCGGGCACTGGTGAGCACGCTGGGCGCCGCCGAGGCGGAGCCGCTCCTGCGGCACGTCTGGGGGGAGCGGGTCCAGCGCCAGGGGCACCCCGAGGACGCGCCGGTGTTCGCGCGTCCCGCCATCCACGTACCGGCGGCGGCCACCCACGACCCCGCGGTGCTCGCCGAGGTGCGCCTCTACACCGAGGCGCTCGCGGAGTTCCGGGCCAGCGGCGCGGCGGCCCGCGCGGCGGCGGGCCGCCCGGCTCGTCCCGGACCCGCCGAGGTCACGATGACCCGCATCGAGCAGCTGGCGGCCGCGGCGTACCGGGCGCCGGCGCTCACCGTGGACGCGCTGGTGCGTGAGGGCATGCCTCGCGGGGTGGCCGAGGGGTACGTGCGCGGCACCGGCGGGGCGAACCCGTACACGCACCTGCACGACGTGCTGCTCAGCACGTTCGAGGCGAGACGCACGGCCGGCCTCGCCGGGACCGTCGTCGGACGCCGGATCGCCGTCCCGCCCGGCTTCGGGGAGACGGACGTGCAGCCGCCCGCGGCGCTGCGCGCCCTCGCCGCCGGTGGGCCGCCCGAGGGCATCACCCTCGACGAGCTCATGCGCCGCATGGACGCGAGCGGCGCCCCCCGGACGATCCAGCAGATCGGGACGGCGCAGGGCGCCGCGTGGGTGCAGTGGACGTTCGCGGACACCGACGGGTCCACCAGCCGGGTGCGGCTGGACATCCCCGGGATGGAGGCCCAGACCGGTGCCCAGCGCGGGTACGAGTTCCAGTCGGCCCGGGGCCTGCACGTCGGGGTGACCTACACCCCGCCCAGCTCGAGCGAGCGGATCACGCTGAGCTCCACCGCGGTCCAGGTGCCCGTCAACGCCGCGGCGGCGCACATCCGCATCGTCCCGGGGGCCGGCTCCGCCGTCGTCAGCTGGTTCGACGCGCTCGGCCTCGGCCGGCCCGGTGTGCGACTCAGTGACGTCATCGACTGGCGCAACCTGTGAGGCACCGCGGCAGCGGTCGACCGCCCCGCAGCACCCGCGCCCCACCCCGACCGACGCGCGTGCGCGTCCCTACGGCGGCTCCGTCCCCGAACACCCCGCGCGACTCGATCCGCAGCACGGGCTGGCTGGTGTGGTCGAGGACGTGCGGGCCGAGCTGGTCGGCGAACAGCCACCGGCGGCGCAGGGGCGGGGCTTCGGTCATGCACCCGTGGTCGGCTGCCGGCGCCGAGGCGGGCGGATCAGCCGCTGGCCGGCGCCATGCTCCGCGGCGTGACCTGCTCGGGCCGTTGCTCGCCGATGCGGGTCACGAACCACACCGCCTTGCCCCCGCCCTGGAGCGCCTGCGTGCCCCACGAGTCGGCGAGCATGTCGACCAGCATCATGCCGCGGCCCCCTTCGGCGGTCGGCGGCGGGTTCCCGACCACCGGCAGGGCGTCCGCGGCGTCGCTGACGGTGACGTGGAACAGGCCGTCGTGGTCGCTGGTGTGCACGGTGATGATG
Source organism: uncultured Cellulomonas sp. (assembly GCF_947494015.1). GTDB lineage: Bacteria > Actinomycetota > Actinomycetes > Actinomycetales > Cellulomonadaceae > Pengzhenrongella. The sequence continues at coordinate 39,256 of NZ_CANLTL010000015.1, forward strand.
CCGCCTGCCGGTCCGTGCTCCAGCGCGTTGGCGACGAGCTCACTGGTGAGCAGCTCGACCACGGCGCGGGCTTCGCCCTGGATGCCGACCTCGGCCGCCTGTCGCAGGACCCAACGCCTGGCGTACGTGACGTGGCGCCGCTCGTGCTCAAGGTGGAGCAACATGGGCCTCGTCCCTCGGCAGACACCGGTCGTGCAGGCCTGTGCCCGTTCAACATAGACCCGGGGTCCTTGCGGCGACACCGGGGCCCGGCCGTCGCCGTCGACCGGTGCGGCGCCGGGGCGCTGGCTATCGTGATCCCGGCGACGACCGGTGGGATTGGAGGAGTGCGGCGTGACGGAGGCTGGCGACCAGCAGGCGGTGGAGGCTCGGCTCCTCGGGGCGCCGACGCTGCGTGACTACCTGGACGACTTCGTGCTGCGGGCCGGCAACCACCTGGGCGAGCACGTGGAGGTGTGCATCAGCCTGCGGCACTCGGGCGCCGACCGGCTGGCCGCGACGAGCAGCGCCCGCGCGGCACGCTGCGACGAGGTGGAGTACCGGACCGGGGCCGGTCCGTGCGTGACCGCGATGGACACGCTGCGGGTCGTCATGGTGCCGGACGTCGCCGGCGACGGACGGTGGCCGGACTGGCAGCGGGCCGCCGTCGACGCGGGCTTCCGGAGCGCGGCCGGCGTACCCGCCCACGTGAGCGACGGGGTGGACGTGGCCCTGAACCTGTACAGCCCCGACGCGGGGTCGCTGGACCGCTCGGTGCTGCTCGAGGCGGACCGCTACGTGCAGCACGCCGCCGTCACCGTGGGGCTGTGCCTGCAGGTGGCGCAGCTGACCACCGCGTACGCCGACGCCCGCCGGCAGGTCCGCGAGCTGGAGGCCATCAACCGCCTGGTGGTCGAGGCGGTCACCGGTCACGAGGGCGCCGCGGCCGGGATGCTCGACCGCATCCGGCGGGTCGTGCGCACCCACGGCGACGGAGCGGCGGCCGAGGTCCGCTCCATCATCGGCGACGTCGGTGGACGTCCCGGGTGGACGACGGGAGGGTCACCCGCGTCGTCGTAGACGTCGCTGCCCCGCAGCACGGGACCGGCGGGCGCAGACACCGCGCCGTGGGTGTGCCACAGTGGGCAGCGTCGTCGGGTCTTGAGCCTTCACCTCCTGGGCCACCTGCGGTGCACGGGCGGTCGACGCCGTCGGACGGGCCATGGACATGGACGCGCACCGGGACGGCGACCAGGTGGCGGAGCAGCTGGCCGGCATGACGTCGATCGAGGCGCACCTCGACGTGCTCGCCATCCGCGCGTCGCACCACCTGGGCGGTGGCATGCACTGCAGCCTCATCCTGCGGCGCCAGGGCGTGAACCGACGGGTCGCCAGCAGCAGCCTGCGATCGGCCGCGTGCGACGACGCCGAGAACCGCGCCGGCTCCGGCCCGTGCCTGACCGCGATCGACGAGCTGCGCACCGTCCTGGTTCCCGACGTGCGCCTGGAGGAGGCCTGGCCGGCGTGGTGCGGCCAGGTGCTGGCGTCGGGGTTCCGGTCCGGCGCCGCCTTCCCCGTCGCGGTCGGCGCCGGGGCCGACATCGCGTTCAACCTCTACTCCGAGGACCTGGACCCCTGGGACCGGACGACCGTCGTGCACGCCGACGCCTACGCCCAGCAGGCCGGGGAGGTGATGTCGCTGTGCCTGGAGGTCGCGCGCCTGACCCGCGGCCAGCAGCCGACCGTCCCCGGCGCCGACGTGGGCCCGCGGGTCAACCGGGCGGTGGGTGTCCTGATGGCCCGTGAGCACGTGGACGCCCCCACCGCACTGGTGGCGCTCCGGACGCGGTCCAGCGAGCAGGGCGTCGATCTCGCCGACGTCGCGGACCGGGTCGTGGCCGGGCTCGACGAGCCCTGACCAGGGTCGCCACCGGCGCCTCGTACCATCGACCGGTGCCGTCCACGTCACCGCTCCCGGCGCGCCACGGCCTCGCGGCAGCCCGCCTGCGCACCCCCGACCGTCGCCGCGGCGTCCCGGACCCCTGGCCGACGATGGGGGCGTGGCTGCGGCACCGGCTGCCGGACCGCGTCGACGTCCCGGGCATGCTGGCCCAGGGCCGCTTCGTGGACGACGACGGCCGACCGGTGCGGGACGCCGACCCGTACGCCCAGCAGCGCACCGTGTGGTTCCACCGTGACCTGCGCGAGGAGCCCGAGGTGCCCGGGCAGGTCCACGTGGTGCACCGCGACGAGCGGCTGGTCGTCGTCGACAAGCCGCCGTTCCTGTCCACGATCCCGCGCGGTGGCCACGTGCGGCAGAGCGTCGTGGTCCGGCTGCGCGCCGAGCTCGGCCTGCCGGAGCTGTCGCCGCTGCACCGTCTGGACCGGGTCACGTCCGGCCTGCTCCTGCTCGCCACCGAGAGCCGGTGGCGCGGGCCGTACCAGACGGCGTTCGAGCGGCGCGCGGTCGACAAGACCTACCGCGCGCTCGCGCCGGTCCGCCCCGACCTGGAGCTGCCCGCCGTCGTGCGCAACCACCTGCGCAAGGAGCGCGGCACGTGGTGCGCGGAGGTCGTCCCCGGGGCGCCCGTCAACGCCGAGACCCGCGTGGAGCTGGAGTCCGTGGTCGGCGAGCACGGCATCTACCGGCTGACGCCGCGCACCGGCCGCACCCACCAGCTGCGGGTGCACCTGCACGGGCTCGGCATCCCGATCGTCGACGACCCGCTGTACCCGGTCGTGCGGGACGTCCCGGTCGACGACTTCAGCCGCCCGCTGCAGCTCCTCGCGGCCGAGCTTGCGTTCACCGACCCGGTCGACGGGCAGGCCCGGCGGTTCCAGAGCGTCCGGTCGCTGCCCCTGACGACGCTGGGCTGAGCGCCGAGGTGCCCCTCGGGGGGGTTCCCTCGACGGGTCAGTTCCCGGTCTCGGTGTAGACGCTGCTCGCCGCCGACGAGCGCTCGACGGCGTCCAGCACCCGCTGGACGGCGAGGGCGTCGTCGAAGGACGGCTCGGGCTGCCGCTCCGCGGCGATGGCCTCGAGCAGGTCCACGACCTGGTGGGTGAAGGCGTGCTCGTAGCCGAGCCCGTGACCGGGCGGCCACCACGCGGCGGTGTACGGGTGGTCCGGCTCCGTCACGTCGATGCGCCGGAAGCCGGCGGTGCGGGCGTCGTCGGCGGCGTCGTACAGGTGCAGGACGTTCATGTCCTCGAAGTCGAACGCCACCGCACCGGCCGAGCCGCTGACCTCGATGCGCATCGCGTTCTTGCGTCCCCAGGCGAACCGGGTCGCCTCGAAGACCGCGGGCGCCCCACCCGCGAGCCGTCCGAACCAGATCGCGGCGTCGTCCACGGTCACCGGTCCCCGCTCGGTCCCGGCCGTCCCCTGCAGCCCGGAGAAGCTCTGCGCCACCGGGCGCTCGGTCACGAAGGTGTCCAGCATCGCCGACACCCCCGCCAGCGGCTGGCCGGTGATGAAGTGCGCGAGGTCGACGATGTGGGCCCCGATGTCACCCAGCGCCCCGGACCCGGCGCGGTCCTTGTCCAGCCGCCAGGAGAGCGGGGCCTCGGCGTCGGCCAGCCAGTCCTGCAGGTACTGCGCGCGAACCTGGCGGACCTCGCCGATCCGGCCCTCCGCGACGAGCTGCCGGGCCAGGGCGACGGCCGGAACACGGCGGTAGCTGAACCCGACCATCGACCGGACGCCACGCCCGGCGGCCTCCCGCGCGGCGACCGTCATCGTCGTCGCCTCCTCGAGGGTGTTGGCCATCGGCTTCTCCACCAGCACGTGCTTGCCGGCGGCCAGGGCCGCCACGGCCATCTCGGCGTGCGTGTCACCCGGGGTGCAGATGTCCACCAGGTCGACGTCGTCGCGCTCCAGGACCGCGCGCCAGTCCGTCTCCACCTCGGCCCAGCCGAGGGTCCGCGCGGCCTCGGCGGTCGCGTCGGGCGTGCGGCCCACGAGCACCGACATCTCGGGCGCCAACGGGAGCCCGAAGAACCGCGGTGCCGTGCGCCAGGCGTGCGAGTGCGCCCGACCCATGAACGCGTAGCCGATCATCGCCACCCGCAGCGGTCTCGGTGCTCGTGCAGTCGTCAAGGCGTCCTCCTCGAAGCCAGGTGCTGGTGATCTCCCTGCTGGGAGCCGCGGAACCCGTCCCGGGAGGGACGGTCCGGCGTCGTCGACGAGCGTACGTGCGACCGGGACGTGGCGACGGCGCGGCCGGCGGGGCGTGTGCGCGCCGAGCCGTCCCAGCCGACGTGCGGCATGCTGACGCGGTGGTCGCCGGCACGGGCGGCCGAGCCGACGGCCTGGCGGCCGCAGTCGAGAGGAATCCGGTGGCTCCCACCAGACACGCGTTGGTCGTCCGTGGCGGCTGGGACGGGCACCAGCCCGTCGAGGCCACCGAGCTGTTCATCCCGTACCTGGAGGAGCACGGCTTCTCGGTGCGGGTGGAGGAGTCCCCGAAGGTCTACGCCGACGCCGAGTACATGGCCGGGGTGGACCTCGTGGTCCAGTGCATGACGATGTCGACGATCGAGAAGGACGAGCTGGCGGGCCTCATCGCGGCGGTCGAGGCGGGCACGGGGCTGGCGGGCTGGCACGGAGGGATCGCCGACTCCTTCCGGGCCAGCGCCGACTACCTGCAGCTGGTCGGCGGCCAGTTCGCCCACCACGCGGCCGCCATGCCGCCCGCCGACCGCACCGGCGAGCAGTCCGACAACTACGTCCCCCACCGCATCGAGATGACGCCGGCCGGCGCCGGGCACCCGATCACCGCGGGCCTGACCGACTTCGACCTGGACACGGAGCAGTACTGGGTGCTGACGGACGACTACGTCGACGTCCTGGCGACCACGACGACAGCGGTCCGCCCCTGGGGTGCGTGGAACCGGCCGATCACCTGCCCCGCCGTCTGGACCCGCCAGTGGGGGCACGGGCGCGTCGTCGTCTGCACGCCGGGGCACCGCGTGGAGGTCCTGCAGGACAGCAACGTCCGCACCATCGTCGAGCGGGGGCTGCTGTGGGCCGCGCGCTGAGGGTCGGCATCGTCGGCGCCGGCAAGATCAGCGCCCAGTACAGCGAGTCGTTCCTGCGGCTGCCGCAGGTCGAGGTCACCGCGGTGGCGGACCTGGACGGCGCCCGCGCCGGTGCGCTCGCCGCGCAGCACGCCGGCGCCCGCGCCACCTCCCTGGCCTCGCTCCTGGCCGCGGACGACGTCGACGTCGTGCTCAACTTGACCATCCCGGCGGCGCACGCCGAGGTGGCCCTGGCCGCCATCGCCGCGGGCAAGCACGTCTACGGCGAGAAGCCGCTCGCGGCCACCACCGGGGAGGCGCGCGAGATCGTCCGCGCCGCCGGGGAGGCCGGCGTCCGGGTGGCGTGCGCGCCCGACACGGTCCTCGGCACGGGGATCCAGACCGCCCGGGCCGTGGTGGACGCCGGAGCGATCGGGGCGCCGCACGCCGCGACGGCGTTCATGGTGGCGCCCGGGCACGAGCGCTGGCACGGGGACCCGGAGTTCTACTACCGCCCCGGCGGCGGCCCCCTGCTGGACATGGGCCCGTACTACCTGACGTCCCTGGTGCACCTGCTCGGCCCGGTCCGCCGTGTGGTGGGCGCCTCGTCCCGCGCGCACGCGACGCGCACCATCGCGCAGGGACCCCGTGCGGGGACGCAGTTCGACGTCGAGATCGACACGCACATCACGGGCATCCTCGAGCACGAGAGCGGCGCCCTGACGACCCTCATCATGAGCTTCGACACCTGGGCCGCGACCCTGCCGCGCATCGAGGTGTACGGCGCCGCCGGGTCCCTGTCGATCCCCGACCCCAACCACTTCGACGGCGCGGTGCGCCTGTTCACCGGGGAGCGGCCCGAGTGGGTGGACGTCCCGGTGTCCGCCGGCTACCTCGGCGCGGGGCGCGGGTACGGCGTGGCCGACCTCGCGCTCGCGCTGGAGGCGGGGGTGGCGCACCGGGCGAGCGACGACGTGGCGCTGCACGTGCTCCACGTGATGGAGGCGGTCCAGGAGGCCGCCGACGTCGGCGCCCGCGTCGAGGTCACCACGTCGTGCGCGCGGCCGCTCCCGGTGGTCGGCCGGGTCGAGCTCGCGGAAGATCCAGGCAGCGGGTCCTGAGGTCCCCGCGCCGCGCCGTCAGGGCCGGAACGCACTGCTGACGGCGTCCGTCGCGCCCTCGGTGGCCGGCAGCACCCCGCGGCGCACGGCGGCGACCAGCCCGGCGTGGTCGGCCTCGGTCTGGTCGGCGTAGGCCCGGGCGAACCGGACCATCGCCCGGTCGACCTTGTCCGAGCGGCCGGCGTAGCCGGCGATCATCGACGCGCCGCTGGTGCGGGCGTGCCCCTTGGCCAGCAGGTGCCCGACGATGCCGGCGTAGTCGGCCAGCGCCACGGCGTCGATCGCGTCGAGCGGGACGGTGCCCTTCATGTTGCGGAACTGCCGGACGTAGTACTGCCGGTCGCCCACGGTGGTCCAGCCCAGCAGCGGGTCGCTGACCGTCTGCAGCGCCTGCTGATACTCCACGACCCGCTGGCCCTGGTGGGCGTGCCAGGCCGAGTCACCGTGCACGAACGGCGCGAGCACCGAGCGGCGGGCCTGCTTGAGCTGGAGGAACAGCACGTCGTCGGGGTCGCTGCCCTCGAGCAGCGCGACGTACGCCCGCAGGCCCACGCTGCCGACGCCGACCACCTTGTGCGCGATGTCGACCAGCGTGTAGCCGCCCAGCACCCGCCGCCAGTGCGGCGCGAGGGTCTGCAGGTAGTCGTCCAGCGCGGCCCCGAGGTGCTCGCTCTCCTGCTCGGGCACGTGCGCGATGAGCGGCGGCTGCTCCACGATCCGCCGTCGTCCCTCGTGCTCGTGCGTGAACTTCGGCAGCGCGCGGTCGCTGGTCCGGGTCCGGGCCCGCCGGGCGGCCCGCTCGATCTCCGCGCGCAGGCTCTTCTCGGTCGCGGTCTCGTGCAGCCGCTCGACGTCGAGCCGGTTGTAGGACCGCATCAGCAGCGGCTGCTCGGCGAGGAAGTCGACCTCCGCCCGGTACGCCGCCACGCAGGACAGCACGGCGTCCGCGCAGTGCTCCTCGGTCGCGGAGTTCTGCCGGCCGGCCACCCAGATGCTGGCGACCAGGCGCCGAAGGTCCCACTCCCACGCGCCCGGGTGGGCCTCGTCGAAGTCGTTGAGGTCGATCACGAGCTCGCCCTCGGGCGAGGCGTAGAAGCCGAAGTTGCCCAGGTGCGCGTCGCCGCAGATGACCGGCGTGATCCCGGTGGCCGGCAGCCCGGCGACGTCGACCGCCATGACGATCGCCGTCCCGCGCAGGAAGCCGTACGGCGACGTCATCATGCGGGCGACCCGGATCGGGACGAGCTCGGCGAGCCGGCCCTCGTGCGACCGGCGGATGAGGTCGACCGGGTCCGGCCGCCCGGCCGGCGGCTCCCACTCGCCCAGCGTCTTGCGGGGCACCTGCCGGCGCAGCGCCTTGCCCATCGCGAACCGCTCGGTGCGCGACGTCGGCCGCTTGCGGAGCGAGCCGAACGCGTCGCTCGGCACCGTGGCGAGCACCGTGTGCTGCCCTGATCCGGTCGTCACCTGTGCTCCTCCGCCCATCGCCGGGTCTCGTTGTACCAGAGCGCACGGGGTGGGGATCGGCCGGGACCGCGCGGCGTCACGTCCGGGTGCGGCCGGTCCCGCTCGACCGCCCGACCGGCTGCTGCGCGCCGGCCCGGGACGCCTCCCGCAGCCGCCGTCCGCCGGGTGACAGCAGCGCCCCCACCACGCCGGCGATCGACAGCGTCCCGCCGAGCACGTGCAGCCACGTGATGCGCTCGCCGAGCAGCAGCCACGCGAGCCCACCGGCGATGAACGGCATGGCCAGCTGGACCACCGGGGGGATGTTGGCCGGCACCCGGCTCAAGGGGTAGGTGGTCAGGAAGTGCCCCAGCACGCCGGGGACGACGGCGATCGCCGCGGCGATCAGGACGTCGCGCCCGGCGACGGCGGCGACCGGCTCGCCGGCGAGGAGCACGTAGACCGACACCGTCGACGCGGCGACCACGCCGACGCCGAACAGGAACGGCAGTGCGCCGATGTGGCTCATCGCGCGCTTGGACCACACGACGTAGAAGGCGCCGAACACGACGTTGGCCAGGGCGAGCGCCATCCCGGCCGGCTCACCGTCGGGACCGGCGGTGCCGGCGACGACGACGACGCCGGCGCCCGCGACCGCCAGCGCCGACCACAGTCGGAACGCGGCCCCGGGCCGCTCGCCGAACAGCACCCGGGCCAGCACCCCCACGAGCACCGGTGCGATCACCTGCATGAGGGTCACGTCCACCACGGACGTCGCCTTGATCGCGACCATGAACAGCAGCTGGTGGGTCCCGAAGGCGACCCCGGCGAGGGCGGCCCATCGCCAGCCGCGCCGGCTGACCACGAGCGGGTGCGAGCGCCGGCGCCACAGCACCGCGACGCCGAGGACCGCCGCCCCGATCCACAGCCGGTAGAAGGACAGGACCGCGCCGGACCCGGTGGACACCCCGACCAGGACGGGTCCCAGGCTGAACAGCAGCATGCCGAGCACGACCAGCAGGACGGGGCGGTCGTCGACGGCGTCGACCCATCCCGGGCGGCGGCGGACCGCGGCGCGCCCGACCGGGCCGGCGTCGTCGTCGGTCACGTCGCCCCCAGGCGCTGGTCTGGCCGCGCGACGGGCGGTGAGGAGGCGCGCGGGCGATCACGAATCGTTTCGACCCTACGGTCGCCGGCCGGTGCGTGCACGACGGGCGCCGGGCCGGGCACCGTGGCCCGCACCCTCACGAACGGGTGCCTGCCGTCCCGGCACCGCCCCGTCGGCTCGCGGCTATCGTCGTCCCGTGACGGTCGACGACGACCGGGGCCTGGACCGGGCGCCGGGTCCCGCAGGTGAGCCCTTCCGCCTGGACCGGGCGGTCGCGAGCCTGTACACCGACCTCCGGCTGACCCCGATGCTGCACACGCTGCTCGCCCGCACCCGCGAGCTGGTGGGCGGCGTCGCGGGCAGCATCTCGGTGATCGACCCGGACGCGGGCACCTACAGCAAGGTCGCCGAGCGCGGGATCTCCTGCCAGCTGGGGCGCACGTTCTCCCTGGACGAGGGCGCGACCGGCCACGCCGTCGCCCGCCGCAGCCCCGTGGTCATCGCGGACTACTCCGCCATCACCGGCCGTCACCTGGCGGCGAACCACCCCGCCAACCGGGGGGCGGTGGCCGCGGTCCCGATCTGGTGGCGCGGCGAGCTGATCGGCGTCAACGTCGCGTTCGCCGGGCGCCGCGAGCGGTTCACGACGGCGGAGGTCGACCGTCTGGAGGTGCTCACCCAGACCGCCGCCGGCGCCATCATCACCGCCGGGGCCGGTGACCCCGCGCTGACCCGACTGCTGCGTGCCTCCCGCCGCGGCGAGCCCGCGCCCGCCGCGGCTCCCGGTGGTGGCGCGTCGGGCACCCACGCCGCAGCCCGCGTGCACCCGCCCGTGCGTCCCGCGCCGCCCGCGACGCCGACGCCGCTGACAGGCCGCGAGAGCGAGGTGCTCACCCTGGTCGCGCTCGGGCTGGGCGACCGGGAGATCGCCCGCCGTCTGGTGCTCTCGCCCAAGACGGTGGAGAAGCACGTCGGCTCCGCCATCCGCAAGACCGGCTCCGCGAGCCGGACGGGCGCCGCGGTCCGCGGGCGCGAGCACGGCTGGATCTGACCGCCCGCCCACCGGCCGCGAGATGGGGGACTTCCCCCATGTGCCACCGCGCCCGGCGGCGGTCAACTGGGCACGCCGCGCGACGGTGCGCGGCGTGCCGGGTGCGCCCCGTCACCGTCACGACGACGTCAGGAGGCCCGCGTGCCCGTCGTGCCGACCAAGGAGATCCTCGACCGAGCGCTGGACGGTCGCTACGCCGTCGCGGCCATCAACGTCGTCAACGACCTGACCACCGAGGCGGTCCTCGCGGCCGCCGTCGAGGAGGCGGCACCGGTCATCCTGCAGACGTCGGTCAAGACCGTCCGGATGTACGGCCGCGACCAGCTCATCGGCCTCATCCGGGGCCTCGCCGAGCCGGTCCCGGTGCCGGTGGCCGTCCACCTGGACCACTGCCCCGACCGGGCCGTCATCTTCGACTGCCTGGCCGGCGGCTGGAACTCGGTGCTGTTCGACGCGCACAGGCTCGACGTGGCCGAGAACCTGCGCCAGACCGTCGAGGTCGTGGCCGAGGCCCGGCGGTACGGGGCGCACGTCGAGGGGGAGATCGAGGGGATCCAGGGCGTCGAGGACGGGCTCGGCTCCGACGCGGCCCCGGTCGTGCAGTCCCTGGAGGTCGCGGTCGACTTCATCCGGCGCACCGGCGTCGACTGCTTCGCCCCCGCGATCGGCAACGCGCACGGCCGGTACAAGGCCGCACCCACGTTGGACCACCAGCGGGTGAGCGACCTCGTGGCGGCCACCGGCGTCCCGATGGCGCTGCACGGCGGCACGGGCCTGTCCGACGAGCAGTTCACCGACCTCATCGCGCGGGGCTGCGCCAAGGTCAACATCTCCACCGCGCTCAAGGAGACGTACATGCGCTCGAGCCTGGAGTTCCTGCGCGACGCCGAGGCCCGCGACCGGTGGGACCCGCCGTCGCTGTTCACCCACCAGCGCACCGCCGTCATGGAGATGGCCCGCCGGCACATCCGGCTCTTCGGCGGCTCGGGACGTGCCTGGTGACGGCCCTGATCTTCGACTGCGACGGCGTGCTCGGGGACACCGAGCGGTACGGCCACCTGCCGGCGTTCAACGCGACCTTCGAACGGTTCGGCCTGCCGCTCCGGTGGACCGAGGACGACTACGCCGAGAAGCTGCGGATCGGTGGCGGCAAGGAGCGGATGGCCAGCCTGTTCGCCGATCCCGACGTCGTGCGTGCCGCCGGCGTGCCCGACGACGACGCCGCCCGCGCCGACCTGCTCGCGACCTGGCACCGCGACAAGACCGCCCGCTTCACGGCGCTCGTCGCCGACGGGGCGATCCCGGCGCGGCCCGGCGTCGCCCGGATCATCACCGCGGCGCTGGACGCCGGGTGGACGGTGGCGGTCGCGTCCACCTCGGCCGAGCCGTCGGTGCGTGCGGTGCTCGAGCACGCCGTCGGACCACGGACGGCCGACCGGATCCCGCTGTTCGCGGGCGACGTCGTGCCGGCCAAGAAGCCGGACCCGGCCGTGTACCTGCTCGCGGTCGAGCGGCTCGGCCTGGACCCCGCGGACACCCTGGTGGTCGAGGACTCGCGCAACGGCCTGCTCGCCGCCACCCGCGCCGGGCTGCCGTGCCTGGTCACCGTCAACGGGTACACCCGCCAGGAGGCCTTCGACGAGGCGGTCCTCGTCGTCTCCGAGCTGGGCGACCCCGACCGGCCGCCCATCGAGGTGCTCGCCAACCGCGGCGCCGCGCGGCCCGGCCACCACCTCACCCTCGACGACCTGCGGGCCTGCATGTCGTCCCCGTCGACAGGAGGTGCCCGATGAGCGGCAGCATGCAGAACGTCGAGCTCGTGGTCCGCACGATCGCCCGGTGCGCGGTGGACAACGAGGTCTACTTCGGCGAGCTGGACGCCGTCGTCGGCGACGGGGACTTCGGGTACTCCCTGGCGCGCGGCTTCGAGAAGGTGCTCGACGAGTGGGACGGCATCGACCGCACCGACGCGGGCACCTTCCTCAAGAGGGTCGGGATGATCATCTCGTCGCGGATCGGCGGCACCTCCGGGCCGATCTGGGGCACCGCCTTCCTGCGGGCCGGGGCGACCGCGGGCGCGACCCAGGGCGTCAGCGGCGAGCGGGTCGTCGCCATGCTCCGCAGCGCGGCCGAGGGCATCAAGGCCCGCGGCCAGTCCGACGTCGGGGACAAGACGCTGCTGGACGCGCTGGTCCCGCTCACCGACCGGCTCGAGCAGGAGCTGACGTCGGGGGCCGACGCCGCCGCGGCGCTCGCGGCCGCGGCGACCACGGCCCGGGAGGCGGCCGAGGCGACCAGCCGGCTCGTCGCCAGGCGCGGCCGCGCGTCGTACACCGGCGAGCGGAGCAGGGGATCGGTCGACGCCGGGGCGATGGCGCTGGCCGTGATCATCGAGCAGATCAGCAGTCAGTGGCAGGCGTGGCAGACGGAGGGAGTCTCGTGAAGAAGTTCGTGAACGACCCCAGGCAGTTCGTCCCCGAGATGCTCGAGGGCATCGCGCTGGCGAACCCGGACACGTTGACCTACGTGCCCGAGTACAACCTCATCATGCGCAGCGACGCGCCCCGCGAGGACAAGGTCTCGATCGTCCAGGGCTCCGGCTCGGGGCACGAGCCGGCGCACGTGATGATCGTCGGCCGGGGCATGCTCGACGCCGCCTGCCCCGGCGACGTCTTCGCGGCCCCGCCGATGGACTACGTGTACGAGACCGCCAAGCGGGTCGCGTCGCCCAAGGGCGTGCTCTTGCTGGTCAACAACTACACCGGTGACCGGATGGCCTTCGACATGGGCAGGGAGATGGCCGAGGCGGACGGCATCGACGTGCGCATCCTCACCATCAACGACGACGTCGCGGTCAAGGACTCGCTGTACACGATCGGCCGGCGGGGGGTCGCCGGGAACTTCTTCGTCATCAAGGCGGTCGGGGCGGCATCCGAGCAGGGCGCCGACCTGGACGAGCTGGTGCGCCTCGGCCAGAAGGTCAACGACGTGACCCGGACGATGGGGGTCGCGCTGACCGCGTGCACCCCGCCGGCCAAGGGCTCGCCGCTGTTCGAGCTCGGCGAGGACGAGATGGAGTTCGGCGTGGGCATCCACGGGGAGCCCGGCCGCGAGCGCCGCCCGCTGGTGCCCGCGGACCAGATCGTCGACGACCTGCTCGAGGCGGTCGTCACCGACCTGCCGTACAGCTCGGGGGACCGGGTGGCGCTGATGATCAACGGGCTGGGTGGCACCCCGATCAGCGAGCTGTACGTCCTGTTCCGCCGCGCGCACCGGCAGCTCGCGGAGCGGGGGATCACGGTCGGGCGCAGCTACGTGGGCGAGTACTGCACCTCGCTGGACATGGCGGGCGCGTCGCTGACCCTGGTGCGGCTCGACGACGAGATCGAGAGGCTCCTGCAGGCACCCGCGGAGGTCGCGATCCGGGTCTTCTGACCCGGCGTGAGGGCATGACGGCGGGCGGCCCCGGGAGGCCGCCCGCCGTCGCGCTGTGGAGCGTGCCAGCACGCCGTCGCGCCGGCGTGCTGGCCGGGCTCAGGCCGCGGTGATGTACCCGTTGGGGTTGAGCACGTACTTCTGCGCCGCACCGGCGTCGAACTCGGCGTAGCCCCGCGGGGCGTCCTCGAGCGGGATGGGCCTGGCGTTGACGTTCTTCGCGATGCTGGTCCGGTCGTGCAGGATCGCCATCATCAGCTCGCGGTTGTACCGCATCACCGGGCACTGACCGGTGGTGAAGGACAACGACTTCGCCCAGCCGGTCCCCAGGCTCAGCGAGAGGGCGCCCTTCTGGGCCGCCTCGTCGATGCCGCCCGGGTCGCCGGTCACGTACAGCCCCGGGATGCCCAGCGCGCCTCCGGCGGCCGTGATGTCCATGAGCGAGTTCAGGACGGTCGCGGGCGCCTCGTGCGAGGCGTCCTTGCCGTGACCGCGGGCCTCGAACCCGACGGCGTCGACCCCGCAGTCGACCTCGGGCACCCCGAGGATCTGCTCGATCTGCTCGGCCGGCCCGCCCTGGGTGAGGTCCACGGTCTCGCAGCCGAAGCTGCGGGCCTGGGCGAGGCGATCGGCGTTCATGTCCCCGACGATCACCACGGCCGCGCCCAGCAGCAGCGCCCCCGTCGCCGCGGCCAGCCCGACCGGTCCGGCGCCGGCGATGTAGACGGTGGAGCCGACGCCGACCCCGGCGGTGACCGCGCCGTGGAAGCCGGTGGGGAAGATGTCCGAGAGCATCGCCAGGTCCAGGATCTTCTCCAGGGCCTGGTCGCGGTCCGGGAACCGCAGCAGGTTCCAGTCGGCGTACGGCACCAGGACGTACTCGGCCTGGCCGCCCACCCAGCCGCCCATGTCCACGTAGCCGTAGGCACTGCCCGGACGGTCGGGGTTGACGTTGAGGCAGATGCCGGTCTTGCGTTCCTTGCAGTTGCGACACCGTCCGCAGGCGATGTTGAACGGCACCGAGACGATGTCGCCGACCTTGATCACCTCGACGTCCGACCCGACCTCCACGACCTCGCCGGTGATCTCGTGGCCGAGCACGAGGTTGGGCGGTGCGGTGGTCCGCCCGCGGACCATGTGCTGGTCCGACCCGCAGATGTTGGTCGCGACGGTGCGCAGGATCGCCCCGTGGTTGACCTTGCGGCCCACGTTCGCCGGGTTGACCCCCGGGCCGTCCTTGAGCTCGAAGGTGGGGTAGTCGATGTCGATGACCTCCACGACTCCCGGGGCCTTGTACGCCACAGCCTTGTTCCCTGACACGTCGATCTCCCTTGATCAACGGGCCGCCCGAGGCGGGGCGACCTCGTGCTTGTCACTGTAGGGACGGGCGCGGCGGGGGGACATGGACCCCGCCTGGGGAATCTCCCCACTCCCGCCCCCGGTTCAGCCGGCCGACGGCGGTGGCCCCGCCCGGGCCGGCACCCTTGACAGACATTCTTGTCAAGAGGACGGTGGCGTCATGCGGGACGTCGAGGTGATCGAGAGCGCGCCGGCGGCGGCCGCCGCGCTGGACCCGGTCCGCTCGCGGCTGCTCGGGGAGCTCGCGGTCCCCGCCTCCGCGGCCGGGCTGGCCGAGCGGGTCGGCATCGGGCGCCAGAAGGTCAACTACCACCTGCGGGCGCTCGAGTCGCACGGCCTGGTGACGCTGTCCGAGGAGCGGCGCCACGGCGGCATCACCGAGCGCGTGCTGCAGGCGTCCGCGGCGTCGTACGTCGTGTCGCCGGCCGCGGTCACCGCGTCCGCGGCGGAGCCGGAGGCCAACGACGACCGCATGTCCGCGGGCTACCTCGTCGCGCTGGCCGGGCGACTGGTGCGCGAGGTCGGCACCCTGGCGCGCCGGGCCGGCGCGTCCGGCACGCGCCTGCCGACGCTGACGATCGACACCCGGATCGGCTTCCGCTCGGCCGCCGACCGCGCCGCCTTCGCCGACGACCTCACCGCCGCGGTGCTGGACCTGGCCGCCCGCTACCACCACGACGACGGCCGGCCGCACCGGCTCGTCGTCGCGGCCCACCCCCTTCCCGAGGAGAGCGCATGAGCACGGCACCGGACGTCCCGTACCGCCTGGAGTTCAGCGTCGAGGTGCCGGGCACCCCGGACCAGGTCTGGCAGGCCATCGCCACCGCCCGGGGCATGAGCGCCTGGTTCGCACCGACCGAGATGGAGGAGCGCGAGGGCGGGTCCCTGCACTTCACCATGGGCCCGGACATGGGCTCGGACGGCCGGGTCACCGGCTGGGACCCACCGCGCCGCCTCGTCTACGAGGAGGACTGGGCCGCCCTCATGGGCAAGGACCCGGACACGCTCAGCCCGCTGACGTCGGAGTTCGTCGTGGAGGCCCGGTCCGGCGGCACCTGCGTCGTGCACGTCACGAGCAGCGGCTTCGGCACCGGCGCCGACTGGGAGTCGGAGTTCTGGGACGACCTGGGCCCGGGGTGGATGCCGTTCTTCGACCACCTGCGGCTGTACCTGGCGCACTTCCCCGGCCAGCGCGCCACCCACCTGGAGGCCACCGCCTCCCACCCCGCCGAGGCGCAGCCGCTCTGGGCCACCCTGCGCGGCGCGCTCGCGCTGGGGGAGGAGGGCGCGACGGTCGACGTGCGCGGCTCCACCGGCACCGTGGAGCGGGTCGGCGAGCACCAGGCGTTGGTCCGGCTCACGGCGCCGGTCCCCGGGATGCTCAGCGTCTTCACGTTCGACGAGGGCGACGGCGCAGCGACGGCGGGCGTGCGGGCGTACCTGTTCTCGGACGACGCGCCCGACTACGTGCGGCGCGAGAGGCCGGCCTGGCAGGCGTGGCTGAGCTCGCTGCCCGTCCCGGCCTGATGCTGCACCCCTGGAGGCTCTCGTGGGCACGCTGATCTACGCCGCCAACACCTCGCTCGACGGCTACCTCGAGGACGAGAGCGGCTCGTTCGACTGGTCCGTCCCCGACGACGAGGTGCACGCGTTCTGGAACGACCACGAGCGGGGCATCGGCACGTCCCTGTACGGCCGCCGCATGTACGAGACGATGCGCGTCTGGGAGGACGACGACTGGCTCACGGGTGAGCCGGCGGTCGTCCGCGAGTACGCAGGGATCTGGCGTGACACCGACAAGGTCGTCTACTCCTCGACGCTCGAGACCGTCTCGACGGCGCGGACACGGATCGAGCGGCAGTTCGACCCCGAGGCCGTCCGGCGGCTCAAGCAGACCTCCGCTGCGGACCTGAGCATCGGCGGCGCGACCATCGGGGCGGAGGCGTTCCTGCACGGGCTGGTCGACGAGTGCGTGCTGCTGCTGTGCCCCGTCGTGGTGGGCGGCGGCACGCCGGCGCTGCCCCGGGGCGTCCGGCTCGACCTGGAGCTGCTCGACCACCGGCGCTTCCGCAACGGCGTGATCTACGTCCGCCACGCGGTCCGGAGCGGCGCCTGACCCGGCCGTGGCGTCGTCCGCGGTCGCCGCCGGTCGGGCTCACCGGACGGGTCCGGGCGGTCGGAGCAGCGCCCGCGCCTCCTCGTCGGCCTCCTCGTCCCAGCTCTCCACCGTCTGCACGATCCAGAACGCGACGAACAGCACCATCAGCACGGTCTCGACGGCGAAGGTCGTCGACGGCCACAGGCTCAGCCCGCCGAGCGCGCTGCCGGTGAGCAGCACGAGCGCGACCAGGATCGTCGCCACCATCAGGCCCCCGATCGCCCGGTAGGCCTGGCCGTACCGCCGTGGGGCCAGCAGCGGCACGTTGCGGCGCCGCGGCGCGAGCCGGCCGTTGAGGAACGCCACCACCGCGATGAGCCCGAAGAACACCACCGCGGCGACGTAGTGCGCCCGGGCGAGGAAGCTGACCGGTCCGAGCCAGAACCACAGCGTCGTGCCGAACCACAGGGCCACGGCGGCCAGCAGGCCGACCGACGTCGCGACGTCGCGGTCGTGCCGGGTCGCCCACCAGGCGAACCCGAGGCCGGCCGCGCCGAGCACCAGCAGGGCGCTCACGTTGCTCTGCACCGCCGGCACCAGGTCCGCCGGGACGCACCGCTCGACCGCGCGACCGCAGACGTCGGCGCCCAGGTCCAGGGACGCCGGGACCAGCGCCACCACGGGCACCACCATGCCGGCGAGGTCCAGCAGCACGTCCTCCCACCCGCGGCGTCCCTTGATCGCGACGAGCGCGAGCCCGATCGCGACGAGCGAGCCGACCAGGATGCTGCGGGCGGGGGAGTAGTAGTACGCGCTGATCGAGTCCAGCGTCCGGCCGCCGCTCCGCGCGATCTCCAGCACGAGCGACGTCGTCAGCAGGAGGGCCAGAGCGACGACCGACACCCGCAGGTACCGGTAGGACACCCGGGTGGTGTCGTCCGCGGCCAGCGCGGCCGCGGACGCGTCGCCACCGGGAGCCCTGTCAGCCCGCACGCTGCCCATGTCACCCCTTCGGTCGTCGGTACCGTACGTCGGTCGTCCACCGCCCGCAGCGGCGCCGTCGGCAGCCGCCTCGTCGCCGTCAGCGCCCGGCGGCCGGTCGCCCGCCCGCACGACCTCACGGACGTGGATCCACTCCGAGAGCGGGGTCCCGCCCGGACCCGGCTCGGACCAGACGTCGGCGGACAGCTCGGCCGCGCGCTTCGGAGTCGACGGCGAGGAGGGACCACCGGCGACGAGGTCGCCGGTCCCGGGGGGGGGGGCATCGGTCACGGCCGGTGGCGCGTCGGGTCCGCCGTGGCGGACCCACGTCTGCGCCGTCTGGCCCGCCGACCGTCAGGTCGGTCGGTCCTCGGTGGCCAGCAGCACCTCCAGCCGCGTGCGGTACTCCGCCTCGTCGATCTCGCCGCGGGCGAACCGCTCGGACAGGACCGCGCGTGCCGAGCCGGTCCGCCCCGACCCGGCGCCCGCGGCGCCCGCTCCCCACGGTGCGCGACGCCACCGGCGCGCGACCACGACGACCACCGTCGCGACGAGCAGGAACCACAGGATCGGGAACACCACCCACCACCCGGGGCCCCCGCCGTCCCACCGGCCGTCCCACGGGCCGCCCGGGTGGGCGCCCAGGGCCACCACGGGCCCGAGCACCGACACCGCTGTCATCGTGGACATCGTCCACCTCCCTCGTCGTGGCCGACCCTCGGCCACGGCGTCCACGCTCCTCGCGGCCGAGCGCGCCGTCGTCCACCACGGGGAGGCGGCCGGCTACTGCGACGGGTGCACGCCGTCCTCCTCCGACCATCCCGCCCGGACCAGTCCGGACTCGTACGCGGCGACGACCACCTGCGCCCGGTCCCGGGCACCGAGCTTGGCCATGGCCCGGGACACGTGCGTCTTGACGGTGAGCGGGGAGAGGAACAGCCCGCGGGCGATCTCCTCGTTCGACAGGCCGCGCCCCACCCAGGCGACCACCTCCCGCTCGCGGGCGGTGAGGTCCGCGAGGCCGGCCACCGGCCCGGCTGGCCGCGTCGCGTGGGCGACGCGGGCGAGCAGGCGCCGGGTGACCGACGGCGAGAGCAGCGCGTCCCCGGCGTGCACCACCCGCACCGCACGGATGAGCTCGGCGGGTTCGGTGTCCTTGACCAGGAACCCGCTCGCGCCGGCGGCGATCGCCTCGGCGACGTACTCGTCCAGCTCGAACGTCGTGACCACCACGATCCTGACGCCGGCGGCCCGCGGGTCCGCGACGATGCGGCGGGTCGCGGCCAGCCCGTCCTCGCCGGGCATGCGGATGTCCATCAGCACGACGTCGGGCAGCAGGTCGAGCGCCAGCCGGACGGCGTCGCCCCCGTCGCCCGCCTCGCCGACCACGGTGACGTCCGGCTCGGCGTCGAGCAGGGCCCGGAAGCCGGCGCGCACCAGACCCTGGTCGTCGGCGAGCAGGACGCGGATCACCGGGTGCTCCGGCCGTCGGGCGGCGGCCCGGTGGAGGTCGACGGCGCGGGCGGTCCCCCTGGCGCCCCCGGCGCGACCGGACGCAGCGGCAGGACGGCGCTCACCACGAACCACTCGCCCCCGGGGCCGACGTCGAACCGGCCACCGAGCGACTCGACGCGCTCACGCATGCCGGTGATCCCGTGCCCCGGGACCGCCCCCGCGGGACGGTCGGTCCCGCGGGGGCTGCGCACCGTGACCCGCAGGTCGCCGGTATCGATCGTCACGGTCACGTCCGCCTCCGGCCGGGACGCGTGCCGGCGCACGTTCGTCAGCGACTCCTGGACGATCCGGTACGCGGCGGCGCCCACCGGTCGCGGGACGGTCGGCCCCGTGGCCGTCCGGGCGGCACCCGCTGCGTCGCTCGCGTCGTCCGACCGGGGGTACCCCGCGCCGGCCCCCTCGTCGGTCCCGTGCAGCGCTGCCACGCCGTGCGCGGTGACCGCGACGCCGGACGCCCGGACGTCGTCGAGCAGCCGGGGCAGGTCCGTGAGGTCGGGAGCGGGTGCGCGCGGCACGTCACCGTCCCGGCGCAGGGCGCCGATCACGCCACGCACCTCGTCCAGCGCGACCTTGCTCGTGTCCTTGACCGCCTGCAGCGAGGCGCGAGCCTGCCCGGGGTCGCTGTCGAGCAGGTGCAGGCCGACCCCCGCCTGGACGTGGATCGCGGACAGCGAGTGGGCCAGCACGTCGTGCAGGTCACGGGCGATGCCGAGGCGTTCCGTCGCCACGAGCGACTCGAGCTGCGCCGCCTGCGCCGCCCGCGCCGTGACCTGCCGCTCGCGCCTCACCCGCAGCCCCTCGCCCGCGAGGAGCAGCACCGCGAGCCACGGGACGACGAACAGCAGCGGGGTCGCCCCCAGCGCGTCACGCACGGCGAGCGCCGCGACCAGCGCCGCCGCCAGCCCGGCGGCCGTCGCCCAGGCGAGCACGCGCCGTCCGGTGGCGGCCGCGAGCACGACGGCGACCACCACCGGCAGGAATACCGGCCCGAACGGGTAGCCGGCCAGCAGGTAGCCGGCCAGGGCGGCGACGGCTGCCGCAGCGCCGAGCCCGCCGGCGCGTCCAGGGCGGCGGACCAGCAGGAGCGCCGCCACCGGTACCAGGGCCAGGAGCAGTCCACCGGCGTCCAGCGGCCGGGGCACGGGCGGGAGGAGGTCGAACCGCGGCGTCCCGTCGCGCCAGGGCGCCCCCCGCCAGGCCGCGCCGCGAGCCGCACCGTGGTCGGCACCCCAGGTCCCGACCAGCACGACGACCGCCAGCACGGCCAGGCCCGCACGGAAGCGGGCCGACGCGCGCTCGGGCGCCGTGGGTACCCGGGGTGCGGCGGACGTCATCCGCCCACGCTAGAGCGGCGCGGGCCGGGCGTCGTCGGCCCCCGGGAGCAGGTGCGGTACTGCGCGCGGAGCAGGTGCCCCGCGACGCGACGGCGGGCGGCCCGCCTGCCCGCAGGTCGGCAGCCGCCTAGCATCGTCCGGGTGCACCTCCGCTCGCGCCCCCGGGACCGTGGACGGCGTCCGCGCCGGCCCGTGGCCGTGCGGGTGGCGGGCCTGCTCGCGGCGGCGTGCCTGGTCGGCTGCACCACCGTCCCGGGCGGGGCCACCGGCCACCCCGGCCGGGCGGCGCCGCCGGGTGACGCCGCGACGTCGGCGGGGTCGGGCGTCGGGACACCGCCCCCGAGCCCCGCGCCGTCACCCGCGCCGGGTCCGCCGTCGACGGGACCCACGTCCGGCGGGTCCCCGGCTCCGACGCACTCACCCGCGACCCCGCCGCCGGCCTCACCCCCCGCCGACCCGCTGGCGGGGTGGACCGTCGAGCAGCAGGTGGCCCAGGTGCTCATGGTGGGCGTCCGCACCTCGGCGCCCCAGCAGCTCAGCCACGACCTCGTGGCGGACGGCACGGTCGCCAACGTGTTCCTCCAGGGGCGCACCGAGGCGGGCCGGGTGCGCGTGGGCAACCTCGTGCGGTGGTTCACGGACGACCTCCCGGCTGGACCCGGGCACGGCCGGCCGCTGCTCGTGGCCACCGACCAGGAGGGCGGCCAGGTGCAGGTCCTGCGCGGGCAGGGGTTCAGCGACATCCCGACCGCGGTGCAGCAGGGCCGCACCGAGCCCGCGGCGCTGCGCTCCTCGGCGACCGGGTGGGGCCGGGAGCTGGCCGCCGTCGGCGTCACCGTCGACCTCGCGCCGGTCGTCGACCTGCCCACACCGGCCGGGGCCGCGGCCAACGCCCCCGTGGGCCACGACGACCGGCAGTACGGGTTCACGGTCGACGACGTGGTGACCCACGCGTCCGCGTTCGCCGCGGGCATGGCGGACGCTGGGGTGCACACCGTGATCAAGCACTTCCCGGGGCTCGGCCGGGTGACGGGCAACACCGACGCCGTCGACGGCGTCACCGACACCACGACCGACGCGGGCAGCGACCAGGTCGCCGTCGTGCGACGGATGGTCGACGACGGCGTCTGGGGGGTCATGGTGTCCACGGCCGACTACGCCCTGCTGGACCCCGGGGTCCCGGCCGCCTTCTCGCCGGTCGTCGTGGGGGACCTGCTGCGCGGGGACCTGGGCTTCGACGGGCTCGTCGTCACCGACGACCTCTCCGGTGCCGCCCAGGTCGCCGGGTGGACGCCCGGCGAGCGCGCGGTCCTCGCGGTGGCCGCCGGGTGCGACCTGGTGCTGGCCTCCGAGGTCCCGCAGGTCGCGCCCGAGATGGCGCAGGCTCTCAGCGCCCGGGCGCGGACCGACCCCGAGTTCGCCGCCCGGCTCGCGGACGCGGTCCGGCACGTCCTCGCGGCCAAGGCCGCGACGGCGTAGGCGGCCACCTCGGCTCCGCGGCGTCACCGCGTGGACACGTCGCGGCTGCGGTGGCGCGGCGTGCCGGACACCCCGCGATCACCCGCATGGGTGACGATGTCGGCGCGTCCGGCGACCACCGCGCGCCGGCCCACGCACGACCAGCCCCACCCACCGGAAGGTCCACCGTGCCCACAACTCCCCGCTGCGCGCGGCCCGCGCTCGCGGCAGCCGCCGCCTCGCTCGCGGTCGTCGGCCTGCCCGCAGTCGGCGCCGTCGCCGCCCCGCCGGCCGAGCCGTTCATCTCCGAGATCCACTACGACAACGCCGGGGGCGACGTCGGCGAGTTCGTGGAGGTCCAGCTGCCGGCCGGGACGTCCTCGGCGGGCCTGTCGGTCGTCCTCTACAACGGCAGCGGTGGCGCGTCGTACGCCACGCTCGGCCTCGCCCCGGTCTCGGCGCCGGCCGATGCGCCCGTGGTCGTCACGGTCGACGGTCCGGCCATCCAGAACGGCTCCCCGGACGGCATGGCACTGGTCCGCGACGGCGTGGTGCTGGAGTTCCTCTCCTACGAGGGGACGTTCACGGCGACCGGTGGCCCGGCCGCCGGCGCGACCAGCACGGACATCGGCGTGAGCGAGACCGGCAGCGAGCCCGCCGGGCAGTCGCTGTCGCGCGCCCTCGACCCGTCCAGCGACGCGCTGGTCTGGTCCGGCCCGGCCGCCGCCACCCGCGGTGCCGTCAACGGCACCGTCGTGACCGAGCCGGAGCCCGAGCCGGCTGACGTGTGCGACACCACCCCGACCCACAGGATCGGCGCCGTGCAGGGGACCGGGGCGACCACCCCGCTCGCCGGCCGCCAGGTGACCGTCCGCGGCGTCGTCGTCGGCGACGTCGAGGGGTTCTCCGGCTTCTACCTGCAGGACGTCACGGGCGACGGTGACGCCGCGACCTCCGACGGGATCTTCGTCTTCAGCCCGGTCGCGGTCGACCTGGGCGACACGGTGGGCGTCACCGGCGAGGCGGCGGAGTTCGGCGGCCAGACGCAGGTGATCTCGCGCACCGACGTCGAGGTGTGCGCCGAGGGCACCGTGGCCGACCTGCCCGCGGCCGCGCCGCTCGACCTGCCGGCCGACGACGCGACCCGGGAGCGGCTCGAGGGCATGCTCGTCGCACCGGTGGACACGCTGACCGTCAGCGAGGTGTTCGACCTGACCAGCTTCGGCGAGCTGACGCTCGCCGAGGGCGGCGTCCTGGTCCAGCCGACCGAGCTCGCGCGCCCCGGCACGCCGCAGGCCCGGCAGGTCGCGACCGACAACGCCCTGCGGCGCATCGTGCTCGACGACGGCGTCTCGGCGCGGGTCAGCACGACCACCCGCCCGTACCTGTCGCCCACGACGCCGGTCCGGGTCGGTGACCCGCTGACGTTCACCGAGCCGCTCGTGCTCGGCTACGGGTTCGGCCAGTGGCGGCTGCAGCCGGCCGACGGCACGGCCGAGGGCGTGTTCGCCCCGCAGGACACCCGGCCGGACGTCCCCGCCGAGGTCGGGGGCGACGTGCAGATCGGGGCCTTCAACGTCCTGAACTACTTCCTCACCTTCGACCAGTCGGTCGGCCGCGGGGCGCGCAACGCCGCCGAGCTCGAGGAGCAGGCGGGCAAGATCGTGCCGGCGATCCTCGCGCTGGACGCCGACGTCGTGACGCTGATGGAGATCGAGGACACCGACTCCACCGGGCTGACCCCGGGCGACGCCGACACCGCGCTGGCCGATCTGGTGCGCCGCCTCAACGCCGCGGTGGGCGAGGACGTCTGGACGTACGTGCCGCTGCCCGCCGAGCTGTACGCGGTCGACCGCGACGTGATCCGCAACGGGATCATCCTCCGCGGGGACGTCGTCCAGCCGGTCGGCGACCCGGTGGGCCTGGTCGACGAGTCCGTGTGGTCCAACGCCCGCGAGCCGATCGCGCAGACGTTCGTCAAGGACGGCGACGCGTTCACCGTGGTCGCCAACCACTTCAAGTCCAAGGGCTCGGGCGGCTCGGCCACCGGGGACAACGTCGACGACGGCGACGGGCAGGGCGCCTGGAACGGCGACCGCACCCGGCAGGCCGCCTCGCTGGCGGCGTTCGTGGCCGACCTGCGCGCGGGGGCCGGCGAGGACGACGTCGTGCTGCTGGGCGACCTCAACGCCTACACCCAGGAGGACCCGGTCGAGGCGCTGCGCGACGCCGGGTTCGTCGACCTCGGGGAGCAGCTCGACCCGGGCCGGTACAGCTACGTGTTCGACGACATGTCGGGCTCGCTCGACCACGCGCTGGCGACCGCGTCGCTGGCCGCCAAGGTCACCGACCTCACGCACTGGAACGTCAACGCGGTGGAGTCGTTCGCCTACCAGTACACCGGTGACCCGGCGCTCTACGCCCGGACCCCGTACCGGTCCAGCGACCACGACCCGCTCGTGCTCGGGATCGACCTCGAGGAGCGCTGCGCCGGGCTGCTGCCCACGATCCGCGGCACCGCCGGCGACGACGTGCTCCGGGGCGGCAACGGCCGCGACGTGATCATGGGCCTGGGTGGCGACGACGTGATCGTCGGCGGCAACGGCGACGACGTCGTCTGCGGCGGCGCCGGCGACGACCGGCTCACCGGTGACAACGGCGACGACACCCTGCTGGGCGGCTTCGGTGACGACGTCCTGGTCGGCGCCAACGGCAGTGACCGGCTCGTCGGTGGTCCGGGCACGGACCTGCTCGACCAGGGCAACGGCAAGGGGCGGGCCGAGCAGGACGGCCCCGAGTCCTGACCCGACCATCAGCAGCACCCCGCGACGCCGGCCGGCGCGGACCCACCCGGGTCCGCGCCGGCCGGCGTCTGCGGGCCGGTGACGCCTCGGCCCTGTCGCGCCGGTGCGGCAGCGAGGGCGCGCGGGTGCCCGCCGGAGCGCCGGTGGTGGGCGAGGATGCCGGGATGGGACGGGTGACGCAGCGGTGGCGGGTCCGGCAGGTCAGGGCGTCCGGCGCGGTGCGCGACCGGGCCGACCTGCTCGCCGGGGAGGAGCCGCTGGAGATCCGGGTCGCGGGTGCGCCGTTCACCGTCACGATGCGCACCCCCGGGCACGACGTCGACCTGGTCGCGGGGTTCCTGGTCTCCGAAGGCGTCGTGCACGCCCGCGACGACATCGCGCGCGTCGAGTACCGGGGGGGCGTCGACGCCGACGGGCGGCGCGACCTGAACGTCGTCGACGTGGCGCTGGCCGCGGGCGTGGCGCCGCCCGACACCTCGATGCAGCGCCACGTGTACACCTCGAGCAGCTGCGGGGTCTGCGGCACCGCGTCCATCGACGCGGTCCGCAAGGTCTCGCGCTACGACGTCGCGACCGACCACGCGACGATCGGCGTCGGGCACCTGCTCGGACTGCCCGACCGTCTGCGGGCGCGCCAGGACGTGTTCAGCCGGACCGGCGGCACGCACGCGGCCGCGCTGTTCGCGCCGGCGGCCGGCGGCGCCGAGCCGGAGCTGGTGTGCGTGCGCGAGGACGTCGGGCGGCACAACGCCGTGGACAAGGTGGTCGGCTGGGCCCTGCTCGAGGGGCTGCTGCCGGCGCGGGGATGCGCCCTGCAGGTGTCCGGTCGCGCGTCGTTCGAGCTGGTGCAGAAGGCGGCGATGGCGGGCATCCCGGTGCTGTCCGCGGTGTCGGCGCCGTCGGCGCTCGCTGCCCAGCTGGGCGCCGAGCTCGGGGTGACCGTCGTCGGCTTCAACCGCGGCGAGGACCTCAACGTCTACAGCCACCCCGACCGCGTGGTGCCGGGCTGACCCGCGTGGCGCCCGGTGGGCGGGGCGCTCAGGACGGCCGCGCGTCGCCCGGCGTCGACGTCCCCGCCCCGTGCAGCCGGTGCAGCGCCGCGACGTCCAGCCCCTGCCAGCCGGCCGCGACCGCTTCGTCGAAGCGCCGCGTGACGGCGTCCAGCACGGGGGAGGGGACCCTCCCGTCGGCGCCGGCCAGGCGCAGGTCCTTCAGGGCGAGCCCCACCGCGAACCCCGGCTCCACGGCGCCGGAGTCCATCGCCTCCATCTTCGCCAGCGCGTACGGCATCGCCAGGGCACCCGCGCCGAGCACCTCGCGCAGCGCCGCGTGGTCGACGCCGAGCGAGTCCGCCAGGGCGAGGGCGTCGCTGGCGGCCGCGACCGCGGAGGCCATCCACGCGTTGACGACGAGCTTCGCCGCGCTGCCCTCCGAGCCCGCGGTGCCGAGCGCGTGCACCGAGCCACCCAGGGCGTCCAGCACCGGCCGCGCCCGCGCGACGGCGTCGTCGGCTCCGGAGACCAGCCAGACCAGCGTGCCCGCGCGGGCCGGTCCGGTGCTGCCGGAGACGGGCGCGTCGACGTAGGCCACTCCGGCCGCGGCCGCCCGGGCGGCCAGCCGTCCGGCTGCGGACGGGCCGATCGTGGACGCCTGCACCCAGACCGCGTCCGGGCGGACGCCGCTCAGCAGGTCGTCCGCGACCGCGGCGACGGCGGCCTCGTCCCGCAGCACGGTCAGCACCACGTCCGCGTCGCGGACCGCCTCGGTGACGCCGCCGGCCACGGTGATGTCCGCGCGCTCGTCGGCGACGGCGGCGGCCTTGCTGGTGGTGCGGTTCCAGACCCGGACGGACAGGCCCTGGGTGTCGAGGCGGACGGCCATCGCGTGGCCGAGCGCGCCGGCCCCGAGGATGGCGACGGTGATGACAGGCATGAGCTCTCCTTCACGCGACGTGCCCAGTGCGACGTCGTGGACCGTTCACACGTCTCGAACGGTCCACGACGTCGCACTCGGCGGGAGGGGGTGGGGGGTGGGGTCAGACGGCGGTGCGTTCGGCGGGGGCGGGGGCGGGGCGCTGGCTCGGGAGGGCGATCAGGGACGCCTCGGCCGCGGCGGCGGCCACCCGGGCGTAGTACGCCTGCCGGCGGCGGGCGACCGCGCCGTCCGGCCGGTCCGGCACCGGGACGAGGTCCGGGTCGAGGTGGGCGTTGATCCCGTCCCGCATCAGCGCCATCGCCTCCGTGCGCACCTGGCTGATCCGGGAGTGGGTCAGCCCCATCTCGGCCGCGAGCTCGCCCATGGTGCGGCCGGCGAAGAACAGGCCGTGGACCACCTGCCGCATCCGCTCCGGCAGGGCGGCGACGGCGGCCCGGGCGTACTGCTCGCGCTCGTCCACCAGCAGCCGCTCCTCCGGGCCCAGATCGGTGTCCGGGACGCTGTCGACCAGCGACGACTCCTCCGGCCCGGCATCCATCGACAGGATCCGCACGTCCGCGACGGACCGCGCCGCGGTGACCTGGTCGGCCGTCATGCCGGTGTGCTCGGCGACGTCCTGCGTCGTCGGCGTGCGACCCAGCGTCGAGGTGAGCTCGTTGGTCACCTGCGCCACCCGGGAGGCGCGCTGCCGGCTCTGCCGCGACGCCCAGTCCAGGCTGCGCAGCTCGTCGATCAGTGCGCCGCGGATCCGCAGCGCCGCCCAGCGTGCGAACGGCACCCCCGCCGCCTCGTCGAACGACCGCGCCGCCCGCACCAGCGCGAGGTGCCCGGCCGACGTCAGGTCGTCGCGGTGGATGTGCGACGGCAGCCGCGACGCGAGCGCGTTGACCTCGTAGCCCACGACGGCGATGTGCGCCGTGACCAGGGCGTTGGTGTGGTGCTCAGCAGACATCCGTCGGCTCCCCCTGCCGGTTGCTGCATCCTGCCGACGAACGGGGCGGGCCGCGTGTGCACGCGACCCGCCCCGTCCCCGCCCGCTAGCGCTTGCGCTTCGCCTTCGCGAGCAGCTCCTTCGCCTTGCGCTGGTTCTCGGGCTTCTGCGCCTGGCGGATGAGCATCTGACCCGCCTTGAGGGCGATCCCGCTCTTCATCGCCTTGCCGATGAATCCCATGGTGATACCTCCGTCGTGGTCGTAGGTGCCCACCGTAGGTGCGGGCGCCCGTGCGTGCAGGGTGGTGGCCGCGCCGGGGCTCGTCACGGCAGGGCGCTGCGCCTACCGTGCAGGGAGGCGGTCGCCGGCGACGACGGAGGTGGGCCCGTGGTCCAGCACGAGGCCGGACGCGCGCCCGAGGGGGTGCCTGCCGCCCGGCGGCACGCCCGGCGGCACGCCCGGCGGCAGGCCGGTCCGCGCCGCATCGTGGTGATCGGCGCCAGCCTCGCGGGCGCGTTCGCCGCGGCCGCCGCGGCCGGGGACGGGCGGTCGGTGACGCTGCTCGAGCGCGACGTCCTGCCCGACGGGCCCCACCCGCGCGGCGGCGTGCCGCAGGGCCGGCAACCGCACGCGATCCTGCGCCGAGGGCTCCTCTCGGCGCAGGCGCTGCTGCCCGGGTTCGAGGACGACCTGCGCGCTGCCGGCGCCGTGCCGCTGGACACCGGCCAGTTCGCCTGGCTCGCCGAGTCCGGCTGGGCGCTGCACGGGCGGCCCCAGATCGAGGTCCTCGCCGCGAGCCGGCCGCTGTTCGAGCACCTCGTGATGACGCGGGTCCGGGCACTGCCGGGGGTGCGCGTGCGCGACGGCGTCCGGGTCGAGCGGGTGCGGCGCACCGCCGACGGCCAGGCCACCTGGTCGGTCGACACCGACGACGGCACGTGCGAGCCGGCCGACCTCGTGATCGACGCGAGCGGACGGTCGTCACGCCTGCCGGTGTGGCTGGCCGCCGCCGGCGTCAGCCCGGCCGCGACCACGGAGCTCGACGCCCGGATCGGCTACGCCACCCGCGAGTACGCGGTCGAGCCCGGCCGAGTGCGCGTGGCGGCGGTGGTGCTCCTGGCCACGCCCTCGAGCCCCGCGGGCGGGCTCGCGCTCCCGGTGGAGGGCGGCCGGTGGCTGGTCGGCGTGGTGGGTGCCGGTGAGCGCCGGCCACCCCGGGACGCCGACGGCTTCGCGCAGTTCGCGTCCGGCCTGCGCGACCCGTCGATCGCGCAGGTCATGGACGTCGGGCGCCCCGTGACGGACGTCGCGGTGCACCGGCAGACCGCGAACCGGCGGCACCACTACGAGTCGGTGCCGGACTGGCCGCCGGGGCTGCTGGTGGTGGGCGACGCCCTGTGCGCGTTCAACCCCATCTACGGGCAGGGCGTGACCGTCGCCGCGCAGGAGGCGATGCTGCTGCGCCGGGCGCTGGCTCGTGGGTGGCGCCCGGGTGCCGAGCGCCGGCTGCTGCGCGGGTTCGCCCGCGTCGTCGCGCTGCCCTGGGGGATCGCCACCGGGGAGGACCGCCGCTTCCCGACCAGCGACGCGGGTCCCGCGTCGCCGGCCGACGCGGTGCTGAGCTGGTGGGGCGACGAGCTCGGCCGGCTCGCCGCGCACGGTGACACGCTCGCGGCCGACTCGCTGTCCCGCGTCTACCACCTCATGGCCTCGCCGCTGCGGCTGTTCCGTCCCGAGCTGGCCTGGCGGGCCGCGCGGGCACGGGTCCGTGGCCTGGGACCGCCCAACCCGCGACCACAGGTCCTGCACGACGGCGCCGCCGCCCACGCCGCCGCCGCGTCCTCCCCGGCGGTCGGCACGCCGACGGCCCCGCCCGGCGCCTGAGCGCCGAGCGGGGCCGTCGTACCGGGGGCGGACCCCCGGGTCACGCCACGCCGAGCCGCGTGGTCACAGCTGCCCGCCGCACGAGCCGCAGAACCGCTGACCGTCGGTGCCCGGGGCGCCGCAGGACCGGCAGCTCGGAGCAGCCGACGCCGTGGCCGCGTGCCGGGCCGGGGCCGCGGTGAGGACCGACGTCGTCGAGCCGGCGGTCATCGGGCCGGACGCGACCGGCGCGGTGAAGCCGGTGGTCGTGCCGGTGTGCACGGCCGGCGCGACCCCCGTCATGCCGACCGGTGCCATGGGGCGCTGTGCCGGGGCAGCCGGCCCCGCCGGGGCGGCCGGCGCCGGGGTGCCGATCGTGGTGGCCGGCCCGAAGCCGATCGACCCGGTGGTGTCCAGCACGGACACCGGCTGGGCCTCGGTCGCGGCCATGGCCGGCGCCATGGCGGGCGTGCCGGTCGGCGCGCCGGTCGACATCGCGGGAGCCGGCGCGGCCGGCAGCGGCGCGGGGGTGACCAGGGCACGCTGGGCCTTGCGGCGGCGCAGCCGGACCACCACGACGACGGCGATGACCACCGTCACGACCGCCCCGAGCACCGAGGCGCCGATCGCGACGACCATCCCGATCGCGAGTGCCTCGTCGTCCACCGTCGGGGCGGGCGCCGCGGCGGGCTCGGGAGCCGGCTCGGGGGCGGGCACGTTCTCCGGCGTCAGGGTGACGCCCTTGGCGGTCAGCCAGTCGTGCAGGTCGGAGGCGTCGGTGATGAAGTTGAACGCCTGGTCGCCGACGATCTTGGAGGAGTTGACCCCGACCACGTTGCCGAGCGGGTCGACCGTGGGCCCGCCGGACATGCCGCCGGACAGGTCCGCGTTGATCTCCGTCCGCGGCACGCCGAGCTCGCTGATCTGCTGGCTGCTGACCGAGCCGGTCTTGAAGCTCGCCCGGACGCGGCTGGCGTCCACGACGCTCTGCACCGAGCCGGGGAAGCCGACCGAGGTGACGGCCATCCCGTTGCCCGGGTCGGTCGCGGTGACCGGCAGCGGGATGCTCCCGGTCACGTCGGCCTTGAGCAGCGCGACGTCGCCCTGGTCGAAGGAGCGGTAGTCGACGAGCTGCACGGCGAGCGGGTCCTCGATGACGATGCCGTCGACCGCCTTGGGCTGCATCGCGTAGACGATCCGCTGCGGCTCGGAGCCGGCGTCGAGGCCCTCGACCGGCCAGGTGGCGTACGCGGTGCCGATCATGCCCGCCGCCTCGTCGGGGGTCAGGAACCCCTCGGCCACCGTCGTCTCCAGGAACGTGTCGACGAGGGCGTGTCGGCCCTCGACCGGGTCGACGCAGTGGCCGGCGGTCGCGATCTGGCCGGTCTCGGAGACGAAGAACCCGGTGCAGATGGACGCGACGGACAGCTCGTCGCTCCAGATCGTGCCGGCCTCGTCGGGGATCCCGACGTAGCCGCTCCACTCGATGTACAGCTGGACGACGCTCGGCTCGATCGAGTCCTGCAGGCTGGGTGCGGCGGGGGCCGGGGTCGCGGTCGTGCTCGGCGCGTCGGCCGGCGGGGTGGTGGGCGTCGCCCAGGCGGCCGGAGCCAGCAGCAGCGAGCCGGCGGTGAGCGCGACGGCCCCGGCGCCGGCGAGCGGCAGGACGGCGCGACGGAGAGCGGGTCGGCGACGCAGGCTGGTCGTCGAGAGCATGGTGGTGCCTTTCGGTGCGGGGGTCCTCGCTCCGGCGGGCCGGTGAGGACGTGGTGTCCGGGACGCGATCTCGTCCCGCAGAAGAGATTCCTCCGGCGCGGGACCGCCGACATCGGGGGGATGACGTATCTGCGCGGCGCAGAAGTACGTACCTGACCGGGGTGTCGCCGGTGGCGGCGCCGAGGCCCGTGCGTACGTCGGTGGCCGAGCCCTTGTGACCGTCTCGGCGGACCTGGAAGCATGCGTCCATGGCGATGGCGGATGTGATCGTGCTGCGCTCGGCCCGGACAGGCACCGGGACCGACGCCCCGTCCGACACCCACCGGCCCGGCCGGCACGGGGACCGTCCCGGCCGCGACCGTGAGCCGGTGCATCCCAGCGCGGTCGGGGCGTCAGGGGACCCCGATCCCGCGGCGCCGGCCGCCGACGACGTGCCGTGGCCCCTGGCCTTCCTGCCCGGCCTGCTGACGGACGAGGAGGAGGCCACCGCGCCGGACGGCGTGCACCGGTACCGGGGGACGCAGGCCCTCTACCCGGACGGCTGCCGGCAGCTGGAGGTCACCGGCTCACAGACCGACCCCACGTCCGTGCGCCTCACGCTGGTCTGGCACGACGGCGTCGAGCCGCAGGCCCGCGCCGCTGCGGTGGAGGCCTGGACCGCGCAGGCCGCCGCCGGCGGCTGGCGTCCCGGCGGCGGTGACGACCTCGTGGGACCGGTCGTCGTCGAGCAGTACCAGCCGGTCGCGACGGCGGCCGACGCGGCCCAGTCGCAGGCCGTGGTGCACGACTGGTCCCGGCTCACCGACGACGGCGGCGGCTCCCGCACGTCCGGACGGCCTACCTAGACGCGCGCCGGACGCGCCCGTTCCAGCGGGCGCCCGGAGCGCACCGCACCCGTCGCGGACCGAGCGCCCACGTCAGCGGGTGGCGAGCAGCCCGGCCCGGTGCGCTGCCGCGGCCGCCTGCTGACGGCTGCCCGCGCCGACCTTCGCCAGGATGTGCGAGACGTGCACGCCCGCGGTGCGCTCGCTGATGAACAGGCTGCGGGCGATCTGCCGGTTGCTGGCGCCGTCGGCGAGCAGGTGCAGCACCTCCAGCTCCCGCGCGGTCAGGCCGAACGGCACCGGCCCGCGCTCGGGTGCGTCCGGGGTCGGTGGGGCTGCGAGCGGCAGCCGCGAGCGTCGGGCGACCGCCTGCGCCGCGGCCACCAGGGGCGCCGCACCCAGACGCTCGGCCACGGCGTGCGCCTCGGCGAGCGGCTCGCCCGCGTCCCGCCGCGCGCCGGTGGCCAGACGGTGCTCGGCGAGCCGGAGCTGGGCGTACGCCAGCCGGAACGGGCGGTCCAGCCGGCGGGCGAGCTCGGCGACGTCGGACCACGGCTGGTCGCCCGCGCCGCGGGCGCGCGCCGTCTCGGCCGTGCACAGCGCCGACCCGAGCCGCACGTCCGGCAGGTCCGCCGACGACGACGCCGCGACCGACGCCGCCAGCGCGCCCAGGCGCTGCACCCGTGCGTCGTCGGCGCCGCCCGGCAGGACGGTCGCGTCGGCCTCGACCCGCAGGCCGACCGTCAGGGTGTGCAGCAGCGACTCGGGGTCGTCGGAGTGGCCCAGCGCGTCGATCGACCGGTCGACGGCGTCGCGGGCGGCCGCGGTGCGGCCGTGCCAGGCCAGGTGGTCGGCCTCGACCCGCCACAGCGCGGCGACGAGGTCGGGCTCGGCCGACCGGTCGACCACGCCGTGCGCCGCGGCCAGGGCCTCGGTGGCGTGGTCGTCGCGGTACACCCGCACCTCGGCCTCGGTCAGCGCGATGTGCGCGGCCAGCCCGGCCGGCGGGCGCCGCTCGGTGCACCAGCCGATCCAGGTCATCGCCTCGTCCCACCGGCCCAGCAGGATCAGGGCGCTGACCGCGTTGCCGACGGCGGTGATGGCCACCGGTGGGTGCGCCTGCGTCCCCAGGGCCCCCACCGCCTGCGTGACCACCTCGACCGACTCGGCCTCGCGGCCGACGTTCTGCAGCACGTAGGCGGTGTTGGACACGGCCCGCCACAGCTCCTCGTCGCTGCCGCACGCCGCCGCGACGTCGCGGGCCTCGCGCAGGGCACGCAGTCCCTCGTCGGCGTCCCCGCGCAGCGCCGCGACGACGCCCAGGGTGTCCAGCGCGCCGGCGCGGGCCGCGTCCGCACCGCTGGCCAGTGCCACGGTGAGCGCCTCCTGGGCACGGGCGCCGGCGTCGTCGAACCGGCCGAAGATCATCAGCGACGCCGCGTGGCTGGCCATCACGCGGGCCCGGGTGGGGGAGTCGTCGGTCAGCGCCACCGACTCCAGCGCCCTCAGGTACGCCGCGTTGACGCCGTCGCCGTCCCCGGTCTCCCGCCGGAACCACGCCAGCCGCTCCCAGCAGCACGCCTCGGTCTCGGGCGACATCGGCGCCCGCAGGGTGTCCTCGAGCAGCGCGATCCCCGCATCGACGTCCCCGCCGAGCCGCAGCGCCTCGGCGAGCTCGAGCCGGATGTCGGCCGCGGCGGCCATCGACTCCGACAGCGGCGGCTCGAGCCGGTCCCGGTGGCCGAGCGCCCGGCGCAGCAGGGCGACCGCCTCGAGGAAGGCCCGGACCTGGATCGCGGCGCGACCTGCGGCGAGGCAGGTGCGCAGTGCCGCGGCCTCGTGGCCGGACCTGCTCCAGTGGTCGGCGATCTCTGCGAGCCGTTGTGCGCCGGTCGAGCCGGAGGTCTGCTCGAGCTCGCGGGCGACGTGCGCGTGCAGCCGGCGGGCCAGCCACGGCGGGATCGCGCGGTAGACCACCTCGCGGTCCAGGCCGTGCCGCAGCGCGTAGCCCGACGACGTGTGCACCAGCAGCCCGCACTGCACCGCCTCGGCGAGGCTCCGCTCGGGCGGGTCCAGCGGCGCCGGGGGCTCCGCGTCGCGCGCGGGCTCGGGCGCACCCGGGTCCAGCGGAACGTCGTCGGGCGAGGCGTCAGGCGGCACCGCGCCGGACGGGACCGCGTCGGCCGGGACCGCGCCGGACGACACCCCCTCGGACGGCAGCGACCGGGTGAGCCGGTCGAGCAGCTCGGGCTCGACGGGGCGCCCGATCGTGGCCGCCACCCGCAGGACGTGCAGCGCACCCGGGGACAGGCCCGCGAGGCGAGCCACCACGGCGCTGGTGTACGAGCGCGGCAGCTCGTCGTCGCCGCCGTGGTGCTGGGCGAGCTCGGCGGCGGCGAGCGCGTTGCCCTCGGCCCGCCGGACGACGGCGGCGACGTCCCGCTCGGTCGTGCCCGGGCCGCGCACCCGGTGCACGAGCGCGGCGACGTCGTCGTCGGGCAGGCGGTCCGGCCGCAGCCAGCAGACCGCGGGTGCGCGGTGCAGCTCGGCGACGGCGCGGTCGAGGTGCTCGTGCCGGGTCGCGGCGGCGTCGCGCAGTGCGGCGACCAGCGCGACCGGCTCGGTCGTCACGGCCCGGGCCAGGAACACGAGCAGCGCGAGGCTCGACGGGTCGGCCCACTGCAGGTCGTCGACCACCAGCACGACCGGCCGCCAGGCGGCCACGGCCTCGAGCACGTCGAGCATCTCGGTGAAGCGGCGCAGCACCTGGTCCTCGCCGGCGCTGGTGTCCGCCTCCGGCCGACCGTCGGCGGGCGGGCACGGGCGCACCCAGGCGCGGGCCGCCGCGAGCACCTCCGGTGGCGCGTCCGTGCCCCGCAGCCGGCGCAGCGCCTCGACGAACGGCGCGAACGGCACGCTCGGGTAGTGCGGGCCGGGACGCTCGACGCAGCCCCCGTGCAGCACCACCCGGTCGTCGGCCGTGGACCCGGTGAGCTCCAGCGCGTGCTGGACCAGGCGCGTCTTGCCCGTGCCCGGCGCCCCCTGGACGACGACGGTCCGGCCACGTCCGGCGGCGGCCAGACCCAGCTCGCCGACCAGGGTCGCCAGCTCGGCGGTCCTCCCCACGAAGACGTCGGTCACGTCCATGGCCTGCTGCCCCCTCCCGCGTGGCCACCGCGTCACCGTCACCGTCGGAGTCGGCGGCGGCCGGTGCTGGGAGTCTCCCGGAAGGGCGCGGTCAGCGGAAGGCGCGCGGGGTCGCGCGCCGAGACCGGCCGTGGGGGACGCCTCGGCCGTTACGGTCGGCGTCATGCCGACCACCGACCGCGCCGACCGCTCCGGGGCCCGCGTGCCGTCCGGTGGGCGGCCGGTGGCCGTGGAGATCGCCGTGCAGGACGCCGCCGGCGCCCGGGTCGCGCTCGCGGCGGGAGCCGACCGCGTCGAGCTGTGCACCGCGCTGGGCCTGACCGGAGGCCTGACGCCCACCACGGCCCGGGTCGCGCAGGTCGTCGCCGTCGGCCTGCCGGTGCACGTGCTGGTCCGGCCGCGGCCGGGCGGATTCGTGCACGACGACGAGGAGCGTCGGCTGGTCATCGCCGAGGTGCGGGACGCGCTCGCGGCGGGTGCGAGCGGCGTCGTCGTCGGGGCGCTGACGCCTGGACGGAGGGTCGACGTCCCGCTCGTGGCACAGGTGGTCGCCGCCGCGGTCGGTGCCGACGTGACCTTCCACCGGGCGTTCGACGTGGTGGACGACCGGGCCCGTGCGCTGGACGCGCTGGCGGACCTCGGCGTCGTCCGGGTGCTCACCTCCGGTGGTGCGCCGGCAGCGGGTGACGCGGTCCCCGAGCTGCGGGCCCTGGTGACGCACGCCGCCGGCCGGGTGCAGGTAATGGCCGGCGGGGGCGTGCACGCCGCCGTCGCCCCCGACCTGGTCGACGCCGTGCACCTGTCCGGGCGCGCGGTCGTGCCGGACCGCGGGCCGGTCGGCCCCGGTGGGGGACTGGACGCGGGCCTGGAGGTGACCGACGAGCGGCTGGTGCAGGCGGCGGTGGCACAGGTCCGCGCGAGCACACGCAGCTGACGGGACGCCCTAGCCCCCGAGCAGCGCGTTGACCGCCGCAGCGGAGTACTCGCGCTCGACCACCATCGCCGCCAGCCCGGCCACCGCGGCGTCCTCGCCGAGGCCGGCCAGGTGCACGGTGAGGTGCCGCGTCGCGCGCGGCAGAGAGCGCGGGTAGAGCGTCTCGCGGACGCCGGCCAGCAGCGGGGTCGACGCCAGGGCGCCGCCGATGACGACCTCGCCCGGGTTCAGCAGGCACACGACCGTGGCCATGACCTCCCCGATCACGCGACCGGCGGCCTGGGTGAGGCGGGCGGCGTCGGCGTCACCCTGCGCGAGCAGCGCGCCGACGTCGGAGCCGGACGCGGCGGGCTTGCCGAGCGCGGTCAGCGCCCGGGCCACGGCCCGCCCGGAGGCGACGGCGGCCAGGCAGCCGTGCGCGCCGCACTGGCACACCGCGTCCTCGTGGCCGGCGAGCCGGACGTGCCCGATGTCGCCGGAGCCGCCGTCGACCCCGCGGTACACGCGGCCGCCGATGACGATGCCCGTCCCGATCCCGGTCGACACCTTGACCAGGCACAGGGACCGCGAACCGGGGTAGCCGGCGCGCTGCTCGCCGAGCGCCGCGGCGTCGGCGTCGTTGGCCACGAGGACCGGCGCCCCGAGGGCGTCGTGCAGGTGGTCCGGCACCGGGTAGGCGTCCCAGCCCGGCATGATCGGCGGTTGGCTCGGCCGGCCGGTCTCCGGGTCCACCGGTCCGGGAATGCTGATGCCCATCCCGCCGAGGTCCGTCGGGGCGATCCCCGCGCGGTCCAGCAGGCCGGCGGCGGTGGTGGTGATCGCCTCCAGGGTGCGGGCCGGGCCGTCGGCCACGGCGAGGTCGAGCCGGGCACGGTGCTCGACCCGGCCGGTCAGGTCGGTGACGGCGACCGTGGTGTGCGTGGTCTCGACGGTCGCGGCCACCACCCGCGCGTGGCCCGTGTTGAACTCCAATCGGCGCGGCCGGCGTCCGCCGGTCACCCGGTCGGTCCCGTTCTCGACCACCAGGCCGGCGGCCAGGAGCGCGTCGATGCGTCCGGCCACCGTCATCCGGGACAGGCCGGTGACGTCCAGCACGTCCCCCCGCGTCACGGCCCGGCCGGTGCGGATGAGCTCAAGCACGTCGCCCGGTCCGGGCATCGGCGCACCTCCCTGTGCTGAGTCGTCCCTGTGCGGAGTCGTGACCCGACCGTGATTGACCGCTAGCCACCTTATGCCTAGCGTCTGTACATATCGACGGAGACGACGACGTCCGGCGATCTGTCCGCAGCACCACCCCAGCGCGAGGAGGCGCACGGTGAAGATACGTGGCACGGCAGCGAGGACGACCCGGGCGGCGAGCACGAGGGCCGTCGCGGTGACGGCGGTGGCGGCGCTCGCGCTGACCGCCTGCAGCGGCGACCCGGAGGCCGACGGCGGCGACGGAGGTGAGGGCGGCGGCGGGCTCACCGTCTGGGTCCAGGAGGACCTGCCGGACCGGGTCGCCGCCACCCAGGCGATCGTCGACGACTTCACGGAGGCCACCGGCACGGAGGTCGAGCTGGTCTCGGTCGGCGAGGACCAGTTCGCCCAGCTCATCACCTCGGCGGCCGCGGCGGGGGACCTGCCGGACGTCATCGGCGGCGTCTCGCTGCCGCAGGTGCGCACCCTGTCGGCCAACGAGCTGCTCGACACCGACGCCGTCGGGCAGCTCCTCGAGACGCTCGACCCGTCGACGTTCTCCGACAAGGCCGTCGAGCTGACCCAGGACGGCGACGCCCAGCTCGCGATCCCGAGCGAGTCCTGGACGCAGATGCTCTACTACCGCACCGACCTCTTCGAGGCCGCGGGCCTGGAGGCGCCGACGTCCTACGACGCGATCCTCGCGGCGGCGCAGGCCCTGGACGGCGAGGGCATGGCCGGCTTCGTCGGCGCCACCGCGCCCGGTGACGCGTTCACCGAGCAGACCTTCGAGCACATCGCCCTCGGCAACGACTGCCAGCTCGTGGACGACGACGGCGAGGTGCAGCTCGACTCCCCGCAGTGCGTCGCGGCCCTCGACTTCTACGGCGACCTGGTGACGCAGTACTCCGTGCCGGGCGCGCAGGACGTGGACACCACCCGCGCCGCCTACTTCGCCGGTCAGGCGGCCATGTTCGTGTGGTCGACGTTCGTGCTCGACGAGATGGCCGGGCTGCGCGAGGACGCGCTGCCCACCTGTCCCGAGTGCGCCGCCGACCCCGCGTACCTGGCGAAGAACACCGGCGTGGTGACCGCGATCGAGGGACCCGACGGCGCGGCTCCCGCCCAGTTCGGCGAGATCACCTCCTGGACCATCACGGCCGGCGCCGACACCGAGGCCGCGCAGAGCTTCGTCGAGTACATGCTGACCGACGGCTACGAGCCGTGGATCGCGATCGCGCCCGAGGGCAAGGTCCCGGTCCGCACCGGCACCCCCGAGGAGCCGACCCTGTACTCCGACCTGTGGGCGGAGCTGCCAGTCGGGGTGGACACCAAGGCGCCGCTGTCGGACTTCTACTCCCCGGAGGTGCTGGATGCCGTCGCGACCGGGCCGGAGGACCTCGCGCGGTGGGGCATCACCCAGGGTCAGGGTGACCTGCTCGGTGCGACCCAGGGCGAGCACCCCGTCGCCGAGGCGGTGAGCGAGGTGGCCAACGGCACCGATCCGGAGCAGGCCGCGCAGGCCGCCGCCGAGGCGGTGCGAGCCATCGCGGAGTCCCTGCAGTGACCCAGCTCGCCGGGGGGTCGGGCGTCACCGGCCCGGCCCCCCGCGCCCCCGAGCCGGGCGGTCCGGGCGGGCGCGGCACGTCGCGCGGCGGCCGCCGGCGACGGTCGGCCCGCTCCCGGGAGGAGTCCCGCGCCGGGCTGCTGCTCATCTCGCCGACCGCCGTCATCGTCACGGTGGTCGTGGTGCTGCCGATCCTGTGGACGGTGTCGCTCGCGTTCCAGAGCGTGCGGCTGCTCAACATCCGCACCACCGGCGTCTTCGGGCAGTACACCCTGGAGAACTTCACCGACGTGCTCACGTCGCCGGGGTTCCTCCAGGCGCTGCTCACCACGGTGCTGTACTCGGTGTTCGGGACGGCTCTGGCCATCAGCATCGGGCTGTGCGCGGCGCTCGCCCTGCGCCGGCCGTTCCGCGGGCGGGGCGCCGTCCGCGCGGCGATGCTGCTCCCGTACGTCGCCCCGGTGGTCGCCGCGACGTTCGTGTGGTCGACGATGCTCAACCCGCAGTTCGGGTTCGTCAACCACATCGGCACCACCTACCTCGGGTGGGACGACCCCATCGCGTTCCTGTCGGCCCGGTCCACGCCCATGTCGCTGCTGGGCTGGGAGATCGAGGTCCCCACCGCGCTGGTGACGGTCATCCTGTTCGAGGCGTGGCGGTCCTTCCCGTTCGCGTTCCTGTTCCTGACCGCCCGGCTGCAGGCCGTCCCCGAGACGCTCGACGAGGCGGCCCGCGTGGACGGCGCCACCCCGAGCCAGCGCTTCGGCTACATCCTGTGGCCCCAGCTCGTGCCGACCATCGCCGTGCTGTCGGTGCTGCGCTTCATCTGGACCTTCAACAACTTCGACGACATCTACCTGCTCACCGGCGGCGGGGCCGGCACCGAGGTCGTCTCCGTGCGGGTGTTCGACTACCTCACGGCCCGCGGTGACATCGGCGCCGCGGCCGCCCAGGCGCTCGTGCTCGCCGCGATCCTCGCCGTGCTCGTCGGGGTCTACCTCAGGCGCTTCGGACGGACGGGGGACCAGCCATGAGCCGCGACACCCTGGAGAACCGGCTGCTGGCCGTGCTGCGGCCGGTCGTGATCGGGGTGCTGCTGATCGCCGCGGTGTTCCCCTTCTACTACATGGTCGTGCTCAGCTTCCGGCCGCTGAACGCGCTGCTGCAGGACCCGGGCAAGCTGTGGGTGTCCGTCGGCGAGGTCGACGTGGGCACCTACACCGACGTGCTGACCTCGGTCGCCGGTGGGGGCCAGGGCTTCATGACCTTCATCCGCAACTCCCTCGTCGTCGCGCTGGCGACGGTGGTCCTGTCGCTGCTGGTCGCGATCCCGGGTGCCTACGCCGTCAGCCGGCTGCAGTTCTTCGGCCGCCGGCAGATCTCCGGGCTGTTCCTGGCGGTCTACTTCTTCCCGAGCATCCTGCTCGCCGTCCCGCTGTTCGTGTTCTTCACCCGGATCGGGCTGCGGGGCTCGCTGGTCGGGCTGCTCGTGGTGTACGTCGCGCAGGTCGCCGCCGTGTCGATCTACATGCTGCGCAACTACTTCGACACGATCCCGGCCTCGCTGGAGGAGGCCGCGGCGATCGACGGCTGCACCCGCCTCCAGGCGATGCGCAAGGTGGCCCTGCCGCTGGCGATGCCGGCGATCGTCTCCAACGGCCTGTTCATCTTCATGATCGCCTGGAACGAGTTCCTGTTCGCGCTGCTCTTCCTGGTCGAGCGGCGGGACCGGTGGACCGTCTCGCTGGGCCTGTCCCAGCTGTCCGGCAGCATCGAGGTCCCGACCACGGTGCTGATGGCCGGCTCGGTCATCCTCACGCTGCCGATCATCGTGCTCTTCTTCGCCTCGGAGCGGCTGCTGGTCGGTGGCCTCACCGCGGGAGCAGAGAAGGGCTGAGGAGGACGCCGTCGTGCCCCAGATCGTGCAGTTCCCCGGCCCGCTGCAGGTCGACCTCGTCGAGGTCGCCGCCATGCCGCTGACCCCCGGCACCGTGCGGGTCGCCACCTGGTACTCGGGCATCTCGGCCGGCACCGAGCTGACCGCGTACCGCGGGACCAACCCGTACCTGACCTCCACCTGGGACGCCGGGCGACGGCTGTTCGTCCCCGGCGAGCCGTCGTTCGGCTACCCCGTGCAGGGCTGGGGCTACTCCGAGGTGGGACAGGTCGTCGAGGTGGCCGACGACGTCGACACCCCGCGGGTCGGGGACGTGGTGCACGGCCTCTGGGGCCACCGCAGCGACGTCGTCCTGCCGGCGACCGCGGTGGCCTGGCGGGTCCTGCCGCCGGACGTCGACCCCGTGCTCGGCACGTTCGCGCGGGTCGGGTCGGTCGCGCTGAACGCCGTCCTGGCCGCCGACGTGCGGCTCGGTGAGCAGGTCGCGGTCTTCGGGCAGGGGGTCATCGGGCTGCTCGCGACCCGGTTCGCGACCCTGTCCGGCGCCCGGGTGCTCGCCGTGGACGCCCAGCCCGCACGGCTCGCCGTCGGGCGCGCCTTCGGCGCCGTCGAGGTCGTGGACGCCGCCGTCCCGGGCGGGGCCGGCGCGGCGGTGCGCGCGCTGACCGGCGGCGGTGCGGACAGCGCGATCGAGCTGTCCGGGTCCGACCGGGCGCTGCACGAGGCGGTCCGCTCGGTCGTCGTCGAGGGCACCGTCGCGGCCGCCGGCTTCTACCAGGGCGGGGCCGAGCACCTGCGGCTCGGCGAGGAGTTCCACCACAACCGGGTCCGGGTCGTCGCGAGCCAGATCTCCGGCGTGCCGGTCGGGCTCGGCGGCCGCTGGGACCAGCCGCGCCTGGTGCGGACCGTCATCGGGCAGCTCACCCGCGGCGCCGTCGACGCCGCGGCGCTCGTCACCCAGGTCCCGGTCGAGGACGTCGCGTCGGCCTTCGACCGGCTCGACCGCGGCGACCCCGGCGTGCTGCAGGTCGTGCTGCGCTTCGACGCCGCACCGGGACGTGCCCGGTGAGCGTCCCCGACCACCGGCCCGACCACGTACCCGACCACCGGCCCCGGCTGCCGGACCACCGCCCCGGCGTCGGGCTGATTGGTGCGGGGGCCATCGCCCGGTCCGCGCACCTGCCCGCCTACGCGGCGTGGGGGGTGCCGGTCGTCGCGGTCGCGTCCCGCCGCCCGGCGGACGCCCGCGCGCTCGCCGGGCGCTTCGGCGTCCCGGTCGTGCACGACGACGTCGCCGCCCTGCTCGCCGACCCCCGCGTCGAGCTGGTCGACCTGGCCACCGGGCCGGCCGGGCGCCTGGACCTGGTCGAGGCCGCGGTCGGCGCCGGCAAGCACGTGCTGGCGCAGAAGCCCCTGCTGGTCGACCCCACCGAGCTGCCCCGCCTGTCCCGGGTGCTCGACGACGCCGCCCGGCGCGGGGTCCGGGTGGCGGTCAACCAGAACGGCCGGTGGGCACCGGCCTGGCGGCTGGCGACCCTGCTCGCGCGCGACGGCGCCATCGGCGACGTCGTCGGGGTGACCCACCTGCACGACAAGCCGCTGCCGCCGCTGGCGGGCACGCCGTTCGACGACGTCCCGCACATGCTGCTCACCGACTACCTCGTGCACTGGCTCGACATCACCCGCTGCTGGCTGGAAGGGGCCCGGGTCACCACCGTGAGCGCGCACGACTCGCGCGTGCCCGGCCAGCCGGACGACGCCCGCAACCCCTGGCAGGCCACCGTGCACGTCGGGTGCGACACCGGGGCCACCGCCGTGATCCGCGTCGTCGGCGACGCGGCCACCCGCTCCGGCGGGTGCCCGTTCTGGGTGCACGGCACCCGCGGCACCCTGCGCGGCAGCGTGCTGCTCGGGTCCGACGCGCTCGAGCTCGACCGGGGCGCGACCCGGACCCGCTACGCCCTGGACGGGCAGTGGTTCACCGACGGGTTCGCCGGGGCGATGGGCGAGCTCATGTCGGCGGTCGCCGAGGACCGCGAGCCGGAGCACTCCGCCGCGCACGTGGTGGCGACCGTCCGGCTCGCGCTGGCCGCACGCGACTCCGCGGAGTCCGGCGGCGCCCCGGTCCACCCCGACCGCCTCGTGCTCACCCGACCCGGCGAGCCGGCGTCGCGGATCGCGGGGACGGTGGCATGACCGTCGTCGAGGAGATCCCGGTCGGACCGGACGCCCGCGTGTACGCCGAGGGCTGGCAGAGCTGGAGCCCGACCACCTGGTCCGCAGCCGGCGACGCCGCCCACCGTCCGGAGCACGCCTGGCAGCACCTCATGCGGTTCCGGCCCGGGGTCGACGTGGCCGCCGACGCCGTGCAGGGCGAGGGGCTGCTCGTCGTCGACCCGGGCGACGGCCGGCCGGTGCGCACCCTCGGCGCCCTGGACGCCACGACCACCGTGCCGACGCTGCGCGCCACCTGGCGCGACGGGCACGTCGTCGTCACCCGGCACCGCACGGACGCCGGCGGCGGCACGGACGCCGACGGCACGGTGACCACCTGGACCGACCCGACGCCGGGGGCGGCGCTCGCGGCCTTCGGCGACCGGCTCGGCGCCGCCGCCGGGGCCCGCCGGTCGGACGCGGCGCCGCGCGTGTGGTGCACCTGGTACCGCTACTTCGAGGACGTCACCGCGGCCGACGTGCTGGAGAACCTGCGCGCGCTGGACGCCCAGGACCTTCCGGTCGACGTCGTCCAGGTGGACGACGGCTGGAGCCTGGGCACGGGGGAGTGGACGCGGCCCCGCCCCGGCTTCGGCTCCCTGCCCGACGTGGTCGCCGCGATCCGCGACACGGGCCGGCGCGCGGGCATCTGGCTGGCGCCGTTCGTCGTCGGCGTCGGCTCCGACGTCGCCCGGACGCACCCGGACTGGCTCGTCGGGCCGGCCGGGCACAACTGGGGGCAGGACCTCGCGGGGCTCGACCTGACCCACCCCGGCGTGCGCGGCTACCTCACCGACGTGCTGGCCGGCCTGCGGGGGCTCGGCATCGACTACGCGAAGCTCGACTTCCTCTACGCGGGCGCCGTCCCCGGGCGTCGGCACGACGACGTCACCCCCGTCGCCGCGTACCGCTCGGGCCTGGCGCTGGTCCGCGAGGTGCTCGGCGAGGACGCCTACCTGCTGGGCTGCGGGGCGCCGATCCTGCCCAGCGTCGGCCTCGTGGACGCCATGCGGGTGTCCCCGGACACGTTCCACGAGGGCGGCGAGGACGGGTCCCAGGGCCTGCGCGGGCGGATGTCCCTGACGGCGCGCGCATGGCAGCACGGCCGGCTGTGGACCACGGACCCGGACTGCCTGGTGGCGCGGCCGTCGTTCGCGCTGCGCCGCGAGTGGGCCGAGGTGGTGCTGGCCGCACCCGGGCTGCGCAGCTTCTCCGACCGGGTGGCCGAGCTCGACGACTGGGGACGCGCGTGCGTCCGCCGACTGCTGACGGAGGTGGTGTCGTGAACCGTCACGCCCTGGCCGAGCGGCTCGCGCCGCTCGTCGCCGGCCTGTACGCCGAGCGGGCCGAGGAGGTGCTGACCGGGCTGCTGGACCTCGCCGACCGGTGGGCGCCGCGGCTGACCGGGTCCGCCCGGCGGCCGGACGAGTCCACGAGCTACCTCATCACCTACGGCGACGCGTTCCGCCGTCCCGGCGAGGCGCCCCTGCACACGCTCGCGGACGTCCTGCGCACCCACGTGCGTGACGCCGTCACCGACGTCCACCTGCTGCCCCTCTACCCGTGGACCTCCGACGACGGCTTCGGCGTCGTCGACCACCGCAAGGTCAACCCGGACCTGGGGACCTGGGACGACGTCGCCGACCTGCGGGCCGACCACGCCGTCATGCTGGACTTCGTCGCCAACCACGTGTCGTCCGCGAGCCCGTGGTTCACCGGCTGGCTCGCCGGCGACCCCGACCGGGCCGGGTACTTCGTCGACCCGGGTCCCGAGTGGGACACGAGCCGCGTGGTGCGGCCCCGGACCACGCCGCTCGTGCACCCCTACCCGCGGCCGGACGGCACGGTCGCTCACGCCTGGACCACCTTCGGCCCCGACCAGGTCGACGTCGACGTGCGCACGCCCGCCGTCCTGGTCGACCTCACCGACGTGCTGCTCGGGTACGTCGCACGCGGGGCCACGACCGTCCGCCTGGACGCGATCGGCTTCCTGTGGAAGCGGTCCGGCACGACGTGCCTGCACCTGCCCGAGACCCACGACGTC
The DNA here is from genome assembly GCF_947494015.1 of uncultured Cellulomonas sp. Lineage (GTDB taxonomy): Bacteria > Actinomycetota > Actinomycetes > Actinomycetales > Cellulomonadaceae > Pengzhenrongella. Next base: position 84,216 of record NZ_CANLTL010000015.1, read on the forward strand.
ATCCGCGTGTGGCGGGCGCTGGTCGACGAGCTGTGCCCCGGGACGCTGCTGCTGACCGAGACCAACGTGCCGCACGCCGACAACGTCACCTACTTCGGCGACGGCTCCGACGAGGCGCACATGGTGTACCAGTTCGCCCTGCCGCCGCTGGTGCTGCACGCGTTCGTCACCGGCCGCGCCACCGCGCTGACCGGCTGGGCAGCGGGCATCGCACCGGTGAGCCGGACCGCCACCTGGTTCAACTTCCTGGCCAGCCACGACGGCATCGGGGTGCGCCCGACGCAGGGTCTGCTCACCGACGACGACCGGGCGCTGCTCGTCGAGCGGACCCTGGCCCGCGGCGGGCGGGTGTCGATGGCACGCCTTCCGGACGGGTCGGAGCAGGTGTACGAGCTCAACACGAACTACCTCGACGCCCTCGTCGAACCCGGCGACGCCGACCCGGACGCGTCCGCGGTCACGCGCGGGCTGGCCGCGCACGTCATCCTGCTGTCCATGGTCGGCGTCCCCGCGATCTACTACCACTCGCTGCTCGGCTCCGGGCAGGACCGTGCCGGCCTGGCGGCCAGCGACATCCCCCGGCGGATCAACCGCGAGGTGCTGGACGCCGACCGGCTCGCCGCCGAGCTCACCGACGCGCCTGTCGGTGGAGCCGGCGGCGGCTCCCCGCGCCGTCGCGGCATGCTCGAGGGCCTGCGTCACCTGCTGGCGGTCCGCCGCACGCTGCCCGGCTTCTCCCCGTTCGCCGCCCAGGACGCCGAGCGGCACGACGAGCGGGTCGTCGTCCTGCGCCGGGCGGCCGGCACCCCCGACGAGGTGGTGGCCGTGGTCAACGTCAGCGCCGAGCCGGTGACCCTCGACCGGCTGGCCGGCACGGACGTCCTGACCGGGCAGCGGCACGACGCCGTCCACCTGGGCCCGCACGGGTACGCGTGGCTGGTGCCGTGACCCGGGTCCTGGTCGCGCTGGACTCCTTCAAGGGCAGCCTGGACAGCGCCGGGGCGGGGGCGGCGGTGCGCGCCGGCGTCCTGGCCGCCGACCCGGCCGCGGACGTGCGCGTGGTGCAGGTCGCCGACGGCGGCGAGGGGACGATCGCCGCGGTGCAGGCCGGGCGCGGTGGGACCCGCGTCCCCGTGGACACCACCGACGCGCTCGGCCGGCCGCGCCGGGCCGACCTGCTGCGTCTGGACGACGGGACGTGCGTGCTCGAGGCGGCGGCCACCCTCGGGCTGCCGCTGGTGGGCCCGGTCGACGCCACCGTCCCACCCCGGGCGTCGTCGTGGGGGCTGGGGCTGCAGCTGCGGCGCGCCGTCGAGGCGGGCGCGCCCCGGGTGCTGGTCGGGCTGGGCGGCACCGCGACGACCGACGGCGGGACCGGCCTGCTCGCCGCGCTCGGCGTGCGGCTGTCCCCGCCGGCCGGCCCCGGCCGCAACCCGCTGTGGGACCTGGAGTCGGTCGACGCCGCGACCCTGCCGGACCTCAGCGGGGTGGAGCTGGTCGCGCTCACCGACGTCACCAACCCGCTGCTCGGCCCCACCGGCGCCGCCGCCGTGTTCGGGCCGCAGAAGGGCGCCACGCCCGTCCAGGTCGCCCACCTCGACGAGCGGCTCGCGGGGTGGGCCGCCGCGCTGCGGGCGGCCACCGGCCGCGAGGTGGACGACCCCGGCGCGGGCGCGGCCGGCGGGCTGGGCGCCGCGGTGCTCGCGCTGGGCGGCCGGATCGAGCCGGGGTTCGCGGCGGTCGCACGCGAGTCCGGGCTCGACGCCGCCCTCGCCGGCGGGGTCGACCTGGTGATCACCGGGGAGGGCGGTCTGGACGCGCAGACCGCGCACGGCAAGGCCCCGGCCGGGGTCGCGCGACGCGGCCGGGCGGCCGGCGCCGTCGTGGTCGCGCTGGCCGGGCGGGTCGACCACCCGCTCGGGCCGACCGGTGACCTGTTCGACGCGGTGCTGCCGATCCATGCCCGTCCGATGCCGCTGGCCGAGGCGCTCGACCCGGACGTCACGGCCGCCGGGCTGCGGCGGACGGCGACTCAGGTCGTGCGGCTGTACCGGGCCGCGGCAGGGCGGCGCTGAGCGGTGGCGGACCCGGCGGTACGCCGGACCGGGTCACCCCATCGGGGAGAGGTCGACCGGCTGCTCCGTGTCCTGCGCGACGGCGTCCAGGATCGCGACGTAGCCGTCGACGTCCCAGGCCGCGCGCCCGATGAAGAGCCCGCTGATGCCGGGGACCGACATGAGCTCGAGCGCGTTCGCGCGGCTCACCGAGCCGCCGTAGAGCACTCCGGCGACCCGGTCGCCCCACCGGTCGACCACGGCCGCGACGACGCCCGCGATGTCGCCGGGCTCGGCCGGCCTACCGTGCTCGCCGATCGCCCACACCGGCTCGTAGGCGATCAGCACCGTGCTCAGGTCGGCCACGCCGGTCAGGGCCGCGTCGACCTGCGCCAGGACGTGCTGCGTCGAGCCGCCCGCGAGCCTGACCTCGTCCGGCTCGCCGACGCACACCAGTGGCACCAGGCCGTGCCGCAGGGTCGCCCCGACCTTGCGGCGGACCACCTCGTCGGTGTCGCCGAAGTGCTCGCGCCGCTCGGAGTGCCCGATCTCGACGAGCCGGGCACCGGCGTCGGCGACCTGCGGGACCGACACCTCACCCGTCCACGCCCCGGCGTCCTGCCAGTGCGCGTTCTGCGCGCCGATGAGCACGCCCGACGACCCCGGCAGCGCGTCGCGCACCGTGGTCAGCGCGGTCGCCGGCGGGATGACGAACGGCTGGACCCCGGGCCAGCGACCGGGGCGCGCGGCCGTCGCCAGGGCGTCGGCGTAGCCGCGAGCCTCGGCGAGCGTCTTGGTCATCTTCCAGCTGGTGCCGACCCAGGCGGTCACTCGGTGGCCCGCTCCTCGTAGGCGGTGATGGCGGCGACCTTGTCCGCGGACTTCGACGTGTCGTCGAACTCGTAGGACAGCCACTCCCGGGCGAGCTTGCGGGCGAGCTCGAGGCCGACCACGCGCTGGCCCATGGTCAGCACCTGGGCGTTGTTGGACAGCACCGACCGCTCGACCGAGTAGGAGTCGTGCGCGGTGACGGCGCGGATGCCGGGCACCTTGTTGGCGGCGATCGCGACCCCGAGGCCGGTGCCGCACACGAGCAGCGCCCGGTCGGCGTCCCCGGCGGCGACCCGGCGGGCGGCGTCGACGGCGACGTGGGGGTAGTCGGTGTCGGCGTCCCCGCCCTGGACGCCCACGTCGATCACCTCGACGACGCGGTCGTCCGCCTGCAGGTCCTTCTTCAGCGCTTCCTTGTACTCGAACCCGGCGCTGTCCGAGCCGACGACGATGCGGAACGTCATGGTGCGTCTCCTGTCTGGGGGTGTGCGGACCGGGGGCCCGCGTCGTGGTGGGGTGCGGTGGTCACACGACGCACGCCATGAGCAGCGCGAAGGACACCGCACCGGGGTCGGGGTGGCCGACGCTGTGGTCGCCGTGCGTCTTGGCGCGGCCGAGACGAGCGGTCAGGTCGGCGGTGCCGTCGGCGGCAGCGCGGGCGGCGTCGGCGGCCTCCCGCCAGGCGTCGCGCAGTCCGCGGCCGTCGGCGTGGGCCGCGGTGAGCGTCTCGAGGAACGGCACCAGCGCGTCGACGAGCGTCTTGTCGCCGGGCCGGGCGCCGCCGAGCCGCTGGACGGCGTCGCCCGCGGCCTGCGCGGCGGCCAGCACCCGCTGCTCGTCGGGTGCCGCCGCGTCGTCGAGCTCACCTCCCGCGGCGGTCAGTGCGGCGCCCCACAGCGCCCCGGAGGTGCCGCCGGCCGCCTCCGACCACGCCGCACCGGCCCGCACGAGCAGGGTGCGCAGGCCGGCGCCCGCCTCGGCGACGGACTCGGCCTCCCGCAGGGCACCGGTGGTTCCCAGGACCATCCCCTGACCGTGGTCGCCGTCACCGGCGACCGCGTCGAGCTCACCGAGGCGGCGCTCGTGCTCGGCCGCGGCACCCGCGCAGGCACGCAGCGCCTCCACCACCGCGCGTGCGGCGGCCTGGCTCTGCGGGCTGCCGGGCTCGACGACGCCGTCCGCCTCGCCGGCGTCCGCCTCGGTGACCTCGCGGTGCGCACGCTGCCCGAGGGCGCCGCCACGACGCAGCGCGGGGGTGTCGACCGGGGCGGTCCAGAACCGCTCGAGGTCCTCGTCGAGGAACATGAGCGTGAGCGACACCCCGGCCATGTCCAGGCTGGTGACGTGCTCGCCGACCTCGGGTGCCACCGGGGTGAGCCCGGCCTGGGCGAGCCGCTCGGCCACCCGGCGGTACACGACGAACAGCTCCTCGTACTTCGTGGCCCCGAGGCCGTTGAGCAGGACGGCGACGCGGCCGTCGTACCCGTCCACCCCGCGATCGGGCTGCTCGGCCAGGACGCCGTCGACCAGCTGGTCGGCGACGTCGTCGGCGCTGCCGAGCGGCACCTCGGACAGGCCCGGCTCGCCGTGGATGCCCAACCCGATCGCCATGGCGCCGTCCGGCACGGTGAACAGCGGGGCGTCGGCGCCGGGCAGCGTGCAGCCGTCGAACGCGACGCCGAGCGAGCGGGTGCGGTCGTTGGCGTGACGGGTGACGGCCTCGACGGCGTCGAGGTCCAGGCCAGCCTCGGCGGCGGCGCCGGCGACCTTGAAGACCAGCAGGTCCCCGGCGATGCCGCGTCGCTCCAGCGGGCGGTCGGCCGGGCCCGAGGCGATGTCGTCGGTGACGGTCACGATGCGCACGTCGACGCCCTCGGCGCGCAGCCGCTCGGCGGCCTGCCCGAAGTGCAGGACGTCCCCGGCGTAGTTGCCGAACCCGAGCAGCACCCCGCCGCCGTTGTGCGAGGCGCTCACGACCGAGTACACCTGCGACGCGGCGGGGGAGGAGAACACGTTCCCGCAGGTCACGCCGTGGGCCATGCCGGGGCCGACCCAGCCGGCGAAGGCCGGGTAGTGGCCCGACCCACCGCCGAGGACGACCGCCACCTGGCCCTGCGGCGACTCGGTGGAGCGCACCACGCCGCCGTGCACCATCGCGACGTGCTCGGGGTGCGCGGCGGCGAAGCCGGCCACGGCCTCGACCGGGAACTGCCTGGGGTCGTTGAACAGGTGCGTCATGTCAGCCCTTCGGCGTTGAGGGGTGGAGGTCGTGCGCTCGTCCGTCCGGGCGCGGCGGGTCAGGACCGGGCCGGCGGCAGCGGGGCCGGCCCGAGCTCGGCCAGCAGGCGCGCCATCCGGCTGTACGCCTCGCTGCGGTAGGCGACCACGGCCTGCACCTCGTCGGGCGAGTAGTCGCGGGTCAGCCCCGCGCCGTTCTTCGTGCCGTGGCGACCGGCCGCCACGGCGTCGACCAGCAGCTGGGGCGGGGACAGCCGCGAGCCGAAGGCCTCCTCGAACGTCTGGAAGCCGAGTGCGTAGACGTCCAGCCCGGCCATGTCGGCGATGGCGAACGGGCCGAAGAAGGGCAGCCGGAAGCCGAACGTGGACCGGACGATGGTGTCGACGTCGTCGGCGGTGGCGACCCCCTCCTCGACGATCGACATGGCCTCCTTGAGCAGCACGTACTGCAGCCGGTTCAGGACGAACCCGGGGACGTCGGCGACCAGGGCGCTCGAGCGACCGGCTCGGGCCAGCATGTCCGTGACCGCGGGCAGCACGGCGCGGTCGGTCCGCTCACCCACGACGAGCTCGACCCCGGGGATGAACGGTGCGGGGTTGCTCCAGTGCACCGTCAGGAACCGCTCGGGCCCGGTGACCGCGGTCTCGAGCACGCTGACCGGGATGGTGGAGGTGTTGCTGCCGATGATGGCGTCGGGCCGGGCCGCGGCCGACACCCGCCGCAGCACGTCGTGCTTGACGTCGGGGGACTCGATCACCGCCTCCTCGATGAAGTCGACCCCCGCGACGGCCTCCTCGATGCTGTCCGCCGCGCGCAGGTTGCTGCGAACCCGGTCGGAGCTGCCGGGCTCGAACAGGCCCTGCTGCTCGAACTGCTCCGCCTCACCCAGGATGCGAGCGAGCTGGGCGGCGGTGGTCTCGGCCGACGCGTCGGCGATGACGACGTCGAAGCCGGACTGCGCCAGGGACTGGGCGATGCCGCCGCCCATGTAGCCGGCACCGACCACGGCGACCGTCTGGATGCTCTCGATCATCGGATGGATCTCCTTGCGGAAGCTCGGGAGTGCGGGACGTGCAGGATCGCGCCGGATGTCGCGGGTCTCGTCGCACCGGGGCCGCCACGTGCGTCCCGCGGTGCTCCGCGAGCGCCGACCACGACGCTAGCCCCCCTCGGACGCGCGGTGCACCCGGTCGCGCCGGGGCCCGTCACCGCAGCGCCGAGGTGAGGACCTGCCGGATGTAGTCGCGGTTCTCCGCGCAGACGCCGATGGAGTCGCTGCCGTAGTGCTCGCAGCAGAACGGGCCCGTGTAGCCGAGCTCCAGGGCGCGTCGGATGACCGTCCGGTAGTTGATGACGCCGAGCCGCAGGGGCATCGGGGCGCTGGCGTAGGAGCCGGTCGCCGGGTCCTCGTCGCGCAGGTAGTTCTTGATGTGCCAGAAGTTCGAGTAGGGCAGGACCTTCTCGAACATCTCCATGAACGGCGGCATGGGGCGGTGCAGCCGGACGAGGTTGCCCAGGTCCGGGTTCAGCCCGACCGCCGGGTGGGCCACGTCCTGGATGAAGGACACGGCGTCGTCGGGCGTGCCGATGTAGGTGTCCTCGTACATCTCGAGGCTGAGCTGGATGCCGTTGCGCTGCGCGTGGTCGCCGAGCTCGCGGATGCGCTCGATCGCCAGGGGTCGCAGCGCGGGGTCGTCCCGGTGGCCGTCGACCAGCCAGAACCACAGCGCCGCCTGCTGCTCCGGGGTGGTGGCCTGCATGAACCCCGTGTTGACGATCGTCGCGCCGAACTGCGGTGCCAGGTCGATGAGGCGGTGCCCGTCCCGGAGGTTGCGCTCCCCGTGCTCGACGTCGACCACGCTGTTGCGGGTCATCGAGATGGAGGAGATCGCCAGTCCCTCGTCGGAGAGGACCTGGGTGAACTCGGCGACCCGCGCCTCGCTCAGCGCGGCGAGCGGGACCCAGGCGTCGGTCGGGTCGATGTGGTCGAAGCCGAGCTCCTTGACCTGGCGGAGCTGCGCGGCCCAGACCGAGGCAGGCGCGTCCTTGATGTGCCCGCCGCCCGGTGCCACGTTGCCGAACGACAGCATGTTGCAGGCGATCGGCCATTCCTGTGCAGTGAACATCGGTGTTCGCTCCTGGTGCGTGCGTCGACCTGCACCGGTGGTCAGGTCGTTCGGTCGTGGGTGGCCGCGGGCGGGTCCGCAGCGGCTCGCTCGGTCGTGTCGTCGCCGGCGGTCGCACCGGGCGCGGCCCGGCCACCCGGGACGGACCACGAAGGACCGACCGACCGTATCCCGTCGGGGCGGGTCGACGGCGTCCGAGGACGCCCCGGCCGGGCCGTCGCACCGGGGCGGGACCGCCGACCGCCGACGGTCCCGCCCCGGTGCGCCGGCGTCAGTGCATGTACAGCCCGCCGTCGACGTTGAGCGTCTGCCCGCTGATGTAGCCGGCCTCCGGCCCCACGAGGAAGGCGATGGCCGCAGCGATGTCCTGCGTGGTGCCCACCCGGTTGACCACCAGGTCGGCCACCAGCTCGGACTTGCGCTCGTCCGTCAGGGCGCCGCCCATGATGTCGGTGTCGATCGGGCCGGGCGCGATCGCGTTGACCGTGATGCCGTGCGGACCGAGCTCGCGGGCGAGCGACCGGGTCAGCCCGATCACCCCGGCCTTGGCGACCGAGTACGGCGTCTTGCTGTAGGTGCCGCCGCCGCGCTGCGCCGAGACCGACGAGACGGAGACCACCCGGCCGACCCCCACGCCCACCATCGAGTCGACGACGGCGCGGGTGACGTGGTGCACGCCGTGCAGGTTGATCCGCAGCACGCGGTCCCACTCGGCGTCGTCGAGCTCGAGGTACGGCGTGGGGGAGCTGACCCCGGCCACGTTGGCCAGGGCCACGACGGGGGGCAGCGCCGAGCCGACCTCCGCGACGGCCGCCCGGACGGCGGCGCCGTCGCCGACGTCGACCCCTGCGCCTGCCGCCTGGATGCCGTACGTCTGCACGAGCTCCTCGGCCAGCTCCTTCACCGCAGGGGCGTCGATGTCCAGCACGCCCACCGACCAGCCCTCTCGGGCCAGCCGGTGAGCGGTCGCACGGCCGATGCCGCGCTGGGATCCCGCGCCGGTGATGATCGCCGATCGCTCGGGGGGAAAGCTGTCCATCGGGTCCTTCTTTCGATCAGGGGGTCGATCAGTAGGTGTAGTCCTCGCCGCGCTCCCAGTCCGGGAAGGCCCAGTCGTCCCGCGAGACGTCGGCCCCCTCGGCCTGGGCCCGCTCGATCGCCTGGGTCAGGTCCGCCTCGTACCTGTCGTTGAGGGCCTGGAGCTCGCCCCGCAGGTCGGTGATGTCCCCGCCGAGGTAGCCCTGGACGATGTCGCCCAGCCCGGGGGAGATGGGCGTGGTGTAGGCCAGCGCCTTGGTGACGTCCACGTTGCGGACCACCGGCTGCGGTGCGCGGAACACCCGCTTCTGGAAGTCGTCGACGATCCAGGCGTACGGCTCGATGACGTCGGCGTCCTCGACCACCCCGAGGTTGATCGGCGGCTGGTCCATGGCCTCGGCCAGGTTCACCTGGTACTCGTCGCGGGTGAACGACGCCAGCAGCTCGCTGGCCGCCTCCGGGCAGTCGGTGTTCCCGGCGATGAACCACGTCGGGTCCGGCGCGCCGCGGGTGATGACCGCCTCGTCACCGTCCGGCGTGAGCATGCCCGCCGTGGCCATCCGCGGCAGGTGGTCGGCGTTGAGGTTGCGCACCCCACCCGGTGACCACGGGCCGTCGATGAAGAAGCCGACGTTGCCGGCGGCCCACCGGCCGCGGGCGTCGGGGATCTGGAACGAGTTGGTGCCGGGCAGCAGCCAGCCGTTGTCGGAGATCGTCTTGAGCAGCTCGATCGCCTCGATGTACGACTCGTGGTCGTAGTTGTACTCGCCGGTGTCGAAGCGCAGTCCCTCGTAGCCGGGGAACCCGCCGGCCTGGGCGAGGTCGTCGACCTGCTCCTGCATGCGCCCGGCGAAGCCGAGAGCCAGGGTCATCGGGGCGTACTCGCCGTGCTCGTCGATCGCCTGCAGGGCGGTGAGGAGGTCGTCGTAGCTGCGCGGGGCCTCGAACCCGACCTCCTCGGCGATCTCGGAGTTGTACCAGGTGGCGGCCCAGTACTGCCGGTCGGACAGCACCGGCAGGCCGTAGATGTCGCCGTCCAGCATGGTGATGCCCTCGACGAACGTGCCCTCGGGCAGCCGGTCGACGGCCTCCTCGGGCAGGTCGATGGGATGGAGCCACCCCGCCTCGATCAGCGCCGGCAGGGGGAGCCCGAGGATGTTGGAGTACACGTCGGGCAGCTGGTCGGACTGGTTCGCCAGCTGCAGCCCCTCCACGGCGCGGGCGGGCTCGTTGTACGTGTACTCGATCGGCACGCCGATCTCCTCGGACAGCTGCGCGGCCCACTCCTGGTGCATGTCCTGGAGCCCGCCGAAGTGGTCCCACCAGGTGATGCCGGCGCAGTCGGAGCCACCGGCGGCGGTGGCCCCCTCCTCGGCGACGGGCTCCACGTCCCCACCGGAGCACGCGACGAGGGCGGCGGCGACCGTGCCGGCGCCGATGGACTGCCATACGACGCGACGCGAGAATCTGGTCATTGCACTCTCTCCTCCTCGAGATCGAGCTGACGGGCACGTGCGGTCAGGACTTGACCGCACCGGCGATGCCCTCGACGAAGTACTTCTGCATGAAGATGAACAGGATCACGACGGGCAGGATCGAGATGACCCCCGCCGCCGCCATGCCGGGCCAGTCGGTCGAGTTCTCGCCCACGAAGGCCTGCATGCCGACGCTGACCGTGCGCAGGTCGGGGTTGCTGAACGAGAAGACCAGGGGCAGGAAGAACGCATTCCACGTCGCCAGGAAGGTCAGGATCGCGACGGTGGCGGTGACCGGCATGGACAGCGGCAGCATGATGGTGAAGAACGTCCGGAAGAATCCCGCCCCGTCGACCGTCGCGGCTTCCTCCAATTCGGCCGGCATGCCGCGGAAGTAACCGGCGTAGATGAGGATCGCGGCGACGTTCGAGATGCCGGACAGCGCCAGGATCATCCCCATGAGGGAGTTCAGCAGCCCGAGCTCGAGGGACACCTTGACGATCGGGATGATGGTGTACCCGGTCGGGACGAACAGGGTCGCCACGAAGATCCCGATGATCAGGCGCGAGCCCGGGAACCGGTAGCGGCCGATGACGTACCCCGCGAGCGCGCACCTGACCACCACGATCACCACCGTCGCGAGGGTCACGATGACGGTGTTGAGCAGGTACCGGGCGAACCGTCCGTCGACCCAGGCGCGGGAGTAGTTCTCCCACTGCAGCGACTCGGGGACGAGCCCCAGCCCGCCCGCGAAGACCTCACCGGACGTCTTCAGCGAGGCCGACACCATCCAGATGAACGGGAAGACCCAGACGAACGCGAGGACGGCGAGCACCAGCGCGACCACCCACCAGCCGGTCCGCCGGCTGCGCGTGCGCTGCCCACCCGGCTGCGCGTTCGGGTGCTTGCGCCGCAGTCCGCCCCGTTGTCCGCCCCGCTGTCCGCTCGGCTGTCCGCTGGGCCGGCCCTCGGTGATGGCGCTCATCGCTGCCCCTTCTGCATCGCGCGGGACTTCACGGTCGCCCAGGCCTGCAGGGCCACGACGGCCAGCACCAGGACCCCGAACAGCACCGCGGCCGCCGAGGCGAAGCCCAGCTGCGGGATCGATGCCGCGAACGCCCACCGGTAGATGTAGATCTCGATGATCTCGGTGCTGAAGAAGGGCCCGCCTGCGGTCATCGCATACATCAGGTCGAACGCCCGGAAGCAGTCCTCGATGGTCAGCACCGAGATGATCAGCAGGAACGGCAGCAGCATCGGCAGCGTGATGTACCGGAAGACGCCCACGGCGTTGGCGCCGTCGATGCGGGCCGCCTCGAACAGGTCGCGCGGGATGGTCTGCAGCGCCGCCAGCCAGTAGATCATCGTGATCCCGAAGAACTTCCAGACGTAGACGACGGCGGCGGTGGCCAGCGCGGTGCCGGAGTCACCGAGCAGGTCGATCGGCGCCAGGCCGAGCAGTCGCACCACGGCGGCGAAGGGGCCGCTGCCGGGGTCGAGGATGAAGCGCATGACCACACCCACGATCGCGGTGGTGGTGACCACCGGGATGAAGTACGCGGTGCGGAAGAACGTCGCGAACGGCAACCTCGGCGAGTTCAGCAGGATCGCCAGGAAGAAGGCCCCGAAGACCCGCAGCGGCGCGACGATCAGCATGAACACCAAGGTGATCCGTACCGAGGACCAGAACATGGGGTCCGCGAACACGGCCTCGTAGTTGCTGATGCCCACGAACCGCTGCTGCGAGCTGAACCCGTTCCACTCGACCAGCGAGTACCAGTAGCTGGCGAGGATGGGGTAGATCGTGTACAGCCCGTACAGCACGAACGTGGGCATGAGGAAGGCGTAGATCCAGAGGTTGCGCCGCCGCTGCCGTGAACGGCGGTCGGCACTCACCGGTGCGGTGCGCCCGGGCGCGTCGGCGCCGGGCGTCCTCGTCCGGGTCTGACTCGTCATCGAGGTCACTCCCGTCCTGGTCGTGTCCGCGTCAGCGGATCTGGCTGAGCGAGAACGTCCGTGGGTCGCCGCCGATGCGGGTTCCCGTCTCCAGCGCGTCGATCGCCGCGACGTGCTCGGGGCTGAGTGCGACGCCCTCGAGGTCCGCGTTGGCGCGCATGCGCTCGGGCGAGACGGTCTTGGGGATCACCACGTGGCCCTTGTCCAGGTGCCAGCGCAGCACCACCTGGGCCGGTGAGGCGCCCACCTCCTGCGCGATCGACAGCACCCGCGCGTCGTCGAGGGCGGCGCCCTGCCCGAGCGGGGAGTACGCCTCCACGGCGATGCCGTGGGCGCGGCACGCCGCGACGACGTCGGCCTGCTGGAAGGCGGGGTGCAGCTCGATCTGGTTGACCGCGGGCATGGCGTCGGCGATGTCCCGCAGCTCGGTCAGGTGCTCCACCAGGAAGTTCGACACCCCCACCGCGCGCACCCGGCCCTCGTCGCGCAAACGCTCCATCGCGCGCCAGGAGTCCTGCCAGCGGCCGGCCGAGGGGTTGGGCCAGTGGATGAGGTACAGGTCGAGCGCGTCCAGGCCGAGCCGCCCCAGGGTGTCGTCGTAGGCGCGCAGCGTGCTGTCGTAGCCCTGGTCGCCGTTGCGCAGCTTCGACGTCACGAACAGGTCCTCGCGGGGGAGCCCGCTGGCGCGCACCGCCGCCCCGACGCCCTGCTCGTTGACGTAGGCGGCCGCGGTGTCGATGTGCCGGTAGCCGAGCCCGAGCGCCTGCTCCACGACGGGTTGCGCCTCGTGCGACGGCACCTGGAACACCCCGAGCCCGATCTGGGGGATCGTGACGCCGTCGTGCAGGGCGACGGTCCGGTGCAGGGAGCCGGTCACCGGACGGGCTCCAGCACCAGCAGCGACACCGCCGGCAGCGGGAGGCTGACCTCGAGCTCCAGCGTGGATCCGGCGGCCTCGACCCGGCGGGCCGGCTCGAGCTCCTCCAGCCCCTGGCGAGCCTTGACCGCCGCCAGCTGCTCGTCCGAGGGCAGCTGGGGCGAGCCCGCCGCCACCCAGGCGGTGTGCGCGTTGCTGTGGTCGGCGTCGATCCGGAAGTGGCTGAGCGTGTACCGGTCCGCGTCGAGCCCGGCGACCTCGAGCGCGACCCGGGTGGCGTCGTCGTCGGTCTGGTACTGGTCGTCGGTGTGCCGCCACACCAGGACGGCGACCGTGCCGGACGTCGACCTCGACGCGAGGACGTCGACCTCCTCGGGCATGCTCCGGCCGTTCGCCTCGTCCAGGAGCGTGACGCTGTGCTCGGCGTCGGAGGACGCCTCGACCCGGTTCTCACCGAGCCGGGCGAGCGCGCGGTAGGCGTTGAGGAACGGCTTCTCGACGCCGCCGGCGGTCAGGAACGCCCGCGTGCCCTCGAAGAACCGCTCGCCCTCGAAGTAGAAGCTCCACGAGGTGGCCTGCTCGACCCGGACGTCCTCGAGCTCGTTGAGGTCGAGGATCTTCTTCATCAGCTTGATCTGGAACACCGGGTAGTACTCGGTGTTCTGGAACCGGAAGTTGGCGTTGTCGTACACGCTGTAGTGGGCCGGCACGCCGGCGTCGCACTCGTCGACGATCGCCGGCAGCCCGCGGTACTCCTCGAACTCGGCGATCACCCGCAGCAGGCGACGGATCTCGAAGAGCATCTTGTGCGCGGACGGGTTCTGCTTCTCCGGGGCCTCGCCGCCGGTCGGGCCGTACACCCGCCACGGGGTGAAGGCCGAGCCCTTGGTGTGGAAGGAGACGAAGTCCAGCGGGTCGCCCTGGTCACGGGTGTGCTGCAGGAAGCCGCGCAGGAAGTCCACCCCCGCGCCGGTCACGGCCGGGCCGCCGACCTTGGCGTCGGGCAGCACGCTGCGCACCGCGCGGGCGGTGACGGAGTACAGGTCGTAGAACTCCTGCGGGGTGCCGCGCCAGTAGAAGATGTCGGGCTCGTTCCACAGCTCCCACAGCCACGTGCCCACCTCGTCGGCGCCGTACCGCTCGAGGCAGTGCTGGGCGTGCGCGGCCACCAGGCCGCCCCAGCGCTCGTAGTCCTTGGGCGGGTAGGCCCAGGCGCCGGCCTCGTAGTTGCTGTAGACGGTGGGGCTGCGCACCACCTCCAGGTCCGCGGCGTCGTCGGGCAGCAGGTCCCGCGGGGTGAAGGCGAGCTCCACCAGGACGTGGTGGCCGGCTTCGACGATGGCGTCGTAGGTCTGGTCGGCGATGGTGAAGTCGTAGAACGGGTTGCCGTCGGCGTCCTCGTGGTACACGTTGCCCTGACCCCAGTGCGGGATGCCGAAGCCGGTCCCGGAGCAGAACACGTAGTGCGGGCGCACATGGAAGCCGCGGTCGGTCATCTCGCCGAACGTCGTCAGCAGCCGGCGGCCGGTGGGGGTGTACGTCCAGTTGATCTCGTCGTAGCCGATGCTCTCCCAGATGCGGGTGAGCGCACCGCGGTCGACGCCGGCGTCCACCCGCACCCGTGCCTGTCGCACGTGCGGGGCTCCGGGGTCGCTGGGGGCCGACCGCGGGAAGGCCTCGTCGATGCCGATGCCGGGGTTGAGCTCGGTGTTCGCGCTCACGTGGGACCACGCCTCTCGTCGCACCCGATGGGCCCATGGGGCCCGCGTCGTCCTCGTCGACGACCGCGGTCCGAGGCTATGGACGGCCGCCGTAGATTGTCAACAATCTACTGTCTACTATGATCTGGACGGCGTACCGGGCGGCGTGACGGGATGCGACGGTGCGCAGGCGTCGCGGACGCCGGTGCACGAGGATGAGGACGAGCGATGACCAGGACGGCACGGCTGCCGCCACCCGGCTGCCCCGGCATGCGGCGGACCCGCGAGCCGGTCGCGGGACGGTCAGGAGTGGGGGGCCCATGATCCCGCTGGGTGCCAGCGCGCCGCGCGCGACGCTGGCCGACTACGTGGTGCAGGTGATCCGCGAGAAGACCGCCACCGGCGAACTGCGCCCCGGGGAGCACCTGCGCGAGGCGGAGCTCGCCACCGCGCTCGGGGTCAGCCGCGGCCCGGTCCGGGAGGCGCTGGCGATCCTCGAGGCCGAAGGGCAGGTCGAGATCCGTCGGCACCGTGGTGCGTTCGTCAGCGTGCTGACCCAGCGTGACGTCGAGGAGGTCCACAGCCTGCGGGCCGCCGTCGAGACGCTCGCCGCCGAGCGAGCGGTCACCCGGCTCTCGCCCGCGCACCTGGCCGAGATGGACCGCATCCTGCAGGCCATGAAGGTCACGCCGGGCTCGGTGGAGCCGCAGGAGGCGGTGCGGCTCGACCTCGCCTTCCACGACGTCATCTACGACGCCGCCGACCACGCGCGGCTGCGCCGGGTGTGGACCTCGATCCGCAGCCAGGTCGCCTTCTTCCTGCACACCCGCAACGTCAACTTCCCCGACTTCCCGACCGTCGGGTTCCCCGAGCACCACGAGCTGCGGACGGTGCTGAGCGGGGGGGACGCCCAGGCGGCCCGCAGCGCCGTCGAGAAGCACATGACCGGCTCCTACTCGCGGCTGCGCCAGCTGCAGCTGCCCGCGGGCAGCGAGGACGACCGTCCCTAGGCCGGCCGTCCACCATCCGGCGCGGCTCGTCCGAGCCGTACCCACCCCGACCGGGAGGACCCCGTGACCGCAGCGCGTCTCCACATCGATCCCGCCTTCGTCGTCGGGCCGGTGCGGCCCCGCATGTTCGGCTCCTTCGTCGAGCACATGGGCCGGTGCGTGTACGGCGGCATCTACGACCCGGGTCACGAGTCCGCCGACGAGGACGGGTTCCGCGCCGACGTGCTGGAGCTGGTGCGCGAGCTCGGCGTGACCATGGTGCGGTACCCGGGCGGCAACTTCGTCTCCGGGTACCGGTGGGAGGACGGCGTCGGCCCCGCCGACGAGCGGGCCACGCGGCTGGACCTGGCGTGGCGGACCACGGAGACGAACGCCTTCGGGCTGAACGAGTTCATGCGCTGGGCCCGCAAGGCCGACGTCGAGCCGATGATGGCCATGAACCTGGGCACCCGGGGCGTGCACGAGGCCGTCGACCTGCTCGAGTACTGCAACCACCCGGGCGGGACCACCCTGTCGGGGCTGCGCGCCGAGCACGGGACGGCCGAGCCGCACGGGGTGCGGCTGTGGTGCCTGGGCAACGAGCTGGACGGCCCGTGGCAGCTCGGCGCCAAGACCGCGGCCGAGTACGGCCGGCTCGCCGCGACGGTCGCGCGGGCGCTGCGCCAGTACGACCCGGACCTCGAGCTGGTCGCGTGCGGCAGCTCCAACCGCCAGATGCCGACGTTCGGGTCGTGGGAGGCGACCGTCCTGGAGGAGACCTACGACGTCGTGGACATGATCTCCGCCCACGCGTACTACGAGGTCGTCGGCGACGACGTCGCCAGCTTCCTGGCGTCCTCGGTGGACATGGACCGGTTCATCGACGACGTCGTCGCGACCGCCGACCACGTCGGCGCCAAGCGGTCCAGCACCAAGCGGATCGACATCTCCTTCGACGAGTGGAACGTCTGGTACAACGCCGAGCGCAAGGCCAGGGGCTTCCCCGTGGGCTGGCCGCAGGCCCCGCGCATCAGCGAGGACGACTACACGGTCGCCGACGCGGTGGTGGTCGGTTCGCTGCTCATCACGCTGGTGCGGCACAGCGACCGGGTCGCGGCGGCGTGCCAGGCCCAGCTGGTCAACACCATCGGGTCCATCCGCACCGAGCCCGAGGGACCCGCCTGGCGGCAGACGATCTTCTACCCGTTCGCGCACGTCGCGAACGCCGCGAAGGGCGTCGTGCTGAGCCCGCAGGTCGACGCGCCCACCGTCGAGACCGCGCGCTACGGGCCGGTGCTCGCGATCGACACGGTCGCCACCTTCGACGAGGCCACCGGCGACCTGACCGTGTTCGCGGTGAACCGCGACCCGTCGCAGGCGGTCGACCTCGACGTGAGCCTGGCGGCGTTCGACGGCGCGACGCTGGAGCGGGCGGTCCTGCTGGCCGACGACGACTGGCGCGCGGCCAACACCCGGCAGGACCCCGAGCGCGTCGTGCCGGTCGCCCACCCCGGCGCGCAGGTGGTGGACGGCGAGCTGCGGGCGTCGCTGCCGCCCGCCTCGTGGAACGTGTTCTCGCTGCGCGCCGGACGTCGGGCCGACCAGCCGGGCGACTGAGCCCCGGCCCGTCAGGGGTCCACCGGCACCGTGCCGAACCGGCGCCGGCTCACGTACGCGAGCACCCTCAGCGGACGGCGTCCATGCTCGGGGGCTGCTGCAGCAGGCTCGGGGCGTCCTGCTCCAGCTGCGCCCGCCACCACGGCGTCTGGACGCCGCCGCGCTTGAGGAACACCAGCTCCATGGACGCGTTCCAGCCCTCGACGCCCTCGAGCTGGGCGAGCGTGGACCGGAAGAACCGGTGCAGCTCGGCGGCCGAGGCCGTGATGACCTCGCAGAACAGGGAGTTGTCGTCCAGCAGCGCCGCGAGGTACCGCACCGACCGGTGCCGGGCCAGCGCGCGCGCCACGCTGTCCAGCCGGGACGGGGCCACCCGCACCGTCACCAGCGTCTCGGTGCCCATGCCGAGGGCGGCGGACCGGGCGAGGGTGACGATGTCGACGCACCCCGCGGAGCGCATCCGCTCGAACCGACGCCGGACGCTGCTCTCGTTGAGGCCGACCGCGTCGGCGACGGACTGGAACGTGTCCCGCCCGTCCTGCTGCAGCCGGTCGAGGATGGCCCAGTCCGCGGCGTCCAGGTGGGCGAGGTCGGCCGGTTCGGGCTCGGGCTCGGCGGCCACGTCGGGCGGGAGGGTGTCGGGCAGCCCCGGGTCACGCCCGGAGAGCTGGCGGGACCAGTCGTGGGTGACCTTGTAGACGTGCAGGATCAGGTCGCTGCGCGAGCGCTCGACGCCGTCCACGCCGTGCAGCCCGGCCATGAGCTCGGGGTACCGGCTGACCCCGCCGTAGACCACGAGCTCGGCCATGATGTCGAACTTGCCGGTGACGATCGTGCAGAACCGCACGTCCGGGCGCTCGACGAGCGCAGCGGCGACGGTGGCGTGCGTCCCGGGGGTGCAGTTGATGCGGACCAGGAAGTTGTCGTAGGGGCCGTGGGCGCCCAGCGCCGGGACGGCGGTGACCTTGACGATGCCGTCGGCCAGCAGCTGCTGACCGCGGCGCGCCACCGTGGTGACCGGGCTGTCGACGGCGTCGGCGACCTTGCGCCACGACGCGCGCCCGTCCTCCTGCAGCGCGACGACGATCCGGGTGTCGAGCTCGTCGAGCGGGCCCAGCAGTCGGCTCATGGCGTGCCGATCAGGACCCGCCACCGGCCGGGTGCGGCGGGTACACCCGGTGCAGGAAGCTGCGCACGGTGGCGGTCCAGGCCTCGGCCTCCTCGATCTGCGGGGAGTGACCCGAGTGCTCGAAGACGGCGAGCTCGGCACCCGGCACGAGGTCGACGATCGTCTCGCTGCAGGCGACCGGGGTGATCCAGTCCGTGCGCCCCACGGTGACCAGGGTCGGCGCGGTGATCTGCGGCAGCAGGGGCTTGAGGTCGTACTGCGGCAGGTTCACGGAGAAAGCGTAGTTGTGCGCCTGGTACCGGTACGGGGTGGCCTCGACCTTGCGCTCCACGGCGGCCGGGTCGTACACGAAGTCGTACAGCGGCAGGATCTCGCGCCAGCAGTCGCGCAGGTCCTCGTCGTCGCGCACCTGCCCGCGGTCGATCCGGTCGAACTTGTCCATGTCGACCGTGACGCGGTCCGAGGCCAGCGCGTTCTCGCGCGCGAGGTGGGCGTTGCCGTTGTCGGCCGAGGTGTCGCGCAGCACGAGCGCCCGGACCCGGTGCGGGTAGCGGATCGCGTACTCCATCGCCATGAAGCCGCCGTACGAGCCGCCGGCCATCGCGACCGTCTCGGCGCCGGCCCACTCGCGCAGGGCGTCCAGGTCGGCGGCCCACTGCTCGTGGCTCAGCTCGCCGGAGCCCTCGGACTCACCGCTGCCGCGCGCGTCGAACACCACGACGCGGTACTCGTCCGCGAGCCGGCCGAACGACGCCCGCGGCTCGGCGCGCGATCCCAGGCCGGGGGCGCCGTGGTGGGTCAGGACGACCGGCGCGCCCTGGGGCCCGAGCACCTCGACGGCGAGCTCGTTGCCGTTGATGCGGACCCGCTGGGCACCGGTGGTGGCACGGGCGAACTCGGGGGAGACGTCGGGCGGAGTGGTCACGGTGTGCTCCTGGACTGGACTGGGCTGGGCTGAACTGGACTGGGCTGGACTGGACCGGGCTGGGCTGGGCTGAGCCGGGCGGGCGGGAGGCGCGGGGCGTCACACCGGGATGACGCAGTCGTCGAGCGAGCGGGGGAACGACGTCAGCGGCTCGGAGCCGGTGCGCGTGACGAGCATGCTGTCGCTGATCCGGTACCCGGCATGCCCGGGCACGTAGATCCCCGGCTCGTTCGACACGACCATGCCGGGGATCAGCTCGGTCGGGTCGCCGTCCTCGAGCCACGGCGGCTCGTGCATGCCGACGCCGATGCCGTGGCCCTGCCGGTGACGCAGGTACCCGCCCAGCCCACGGGCGCGGATGACGTCGAGGCAGCGGGCGTTGCTGTCGGCGCAGCGCACCCCCGGTGCGATCGCGCGTCCGCCCTCGGCCTGTGCGTCGCGCACCGCGTCGTGGTAGCGGCGTTGGTCCGCCGAGGGCTCGCCGAGCACGAAGGTGCGCTCGCCCTCCACGAACCGGCCGCCCACGGCGCACCCGAGGGACAGCATGAACGTGTCCCCGGGGCGGAGCCGGTAGCCCGACGGCAGCCCGTGCGGGATCGCGGAGTTGGCCCCGGCGTAGACCAGTCCGCCGGCCAGCGGGGAGACGACGACGACGTCGGCGTGCTCGGCGTACATCAGGCCGGTGCCGGTCCGGGTCACGTGCGCCGCGAGCTCCTGCTCGCTGGGCAGCGCGCCGCCGGCCGCGACGGCGTCGGTGACCAGCTCGACCCCGGCCGCGAGCATCAGGTCGGTGATCCGGGCGGCCTCCCGGTGCAGCGCGACCTCCTCGGGCACCTTGACGTAGCGGGCCCGAGTGACGAGCTCCGTCGGCACCCAGGCGACGTCCCCGAACGCCGCCCCGGCGAGCGCCAGCCGGTGCTGGGTCATCGTGGTGGTGAGCCCGATGCGCGCCCCGGCCGGCCGGGCGGCCACCCGCGCGAGCGCGGCGAACGGGCTCTGGCGACCCGGGTACTCCGGGTACGAGACGAGCTCGGCGCGCGCGTGCTGCTCCTGCGCGTGCTGCAGCTCGAGCTCGGGGACCAGCAGGAGGGTGCGTCCCGACGTCTCCACGAGGGCAGCCACCGGCCGCTCGCACGGGTGGTGGAAGAACCCGGTGAGGTAGGCGACGTCGTCGGGGTCGTCGGTGAGGACGGCGTCCATCCCGGCGAGCGCGGTGCGGGCGCGCACGGAGTCCTGCAGGCGGTCGAGCACGTCGGCGTCCAGCCGGGTGCGCCGGCCGCCCGGCGCGTCGGGCAGGACGGAGGTGACGGCGTCAGCGGTCATGGTTCCTCGGGTTCCGGGCGTCGTTGTACGCGATCGAGAGCAGGGTCGCCGACAGCACCAGCGCGAGGATGGCCAGCGAGGGGAACAGGGTCAGCCACCAGGCGTTGACCATCGCGCCGGACTGCTGCGCCTCGTACAGGATCCGGCCCCAGGACCAGACGGTCGGGTCGCCGAGGCCGAGGAACGCCAGCCCGGCGGCGGACAGCACGGCGCGTGAGGCCGTCACCACGACCGACACGACGATGACCGGGGTGACGGCGGGGATCACGTGCCGCCCGATGATCCAGCCGTGCCGGCCGGTCATCAGCCGGGCGGCGTCGACGTAGGGCAGGTGAACGACGGACAGTGCCTGGGACCGCACCAGGCGGGTGACCTCGGGCCAGGAGAACGCCGCGATGACCAGGATGATCGTCGTCGTGCTCGGGCCGGCGAGCGCAGCGACCAGGATCATCAGCGGCAGCACGGGCAGCGACAGGGTCAGGTCCACGACGACGCCCACGACGCTGTCCACCGCGGGAACGTAGGCGCCCGCGACGGCGACCAGGGTGCCGACCACGATGGCGATCAGCGAGGCGGCACCCGCCACGAGCAGCGACTGGCGGGCCCCCCAGACGACCTCGGCGAAGACCTCACGGCCGAGGGCGTCGGTGCCGAACCAGTGGTCCCCGCCCGGTGGCCGCAGGACGTCCACGCTGAACGACGCCGGCGCGGCGGACAGCAGCGGTGCGGCGACGCTCATGAGGACGAGCAGCGCGAGGACGCCCAGGGAGATCATGCCCAGCGGCTGGCGGCGGAACGCCCGCCAGGTGGCCCGCCCGGCGCGGGTCCCGTCGGTGCCGGCGGGCTCGTCGACGGCGGGCTCGTCGAGGGCGGGCTGGTCGACGGCGGGGACGAGCTCGGTGTCCGGGATGGGGTTGGTCATGACGCCTTCACTCGGGGGTCCAGGAATCCGTACGCGATGTCGGTGAGGGTGTTCGCGGCGACGACCGTGACCGCGAGCAGCAGGAAGGCGCCCTGGAGCACGGGGAAGTCGAGCTGGGTGACGGCCTCGTAGATGCCGCGGCCCACGCCCGGGTAGGCGAACACGGTCTCGGTGAGGACCGCGCCGCCGACCAGGAATCCGAGCTGGAGGCCGATCAGGGTCGTCGCCGGCAGCAGCGCGTTGCGCAGCGCGTGCTTCCACAGGATCCGCCGGTAGGGGATCCCGTTGGCGCGGGCGAGCACCACGTAGTCGTCCCGCAGCGCCTCCACCACGGTGGC
The DNA here is from genome assembly GCF_947494015.1 of uncultured Cellulomonas sp. GTDB lineage: Bacteria > Actinomycetota > Actinomycetes > Actinomycetales > Cellulomonadaceae > Pengzhenrongella. Next base: position 105,755 of record NZ_CANLTL010000015.1, read on the forward strand.
CCGCATGGTCAGCGCGTACGAGCCGAGCTGGATGAGCGTGAGCGAGACGGCGGGCAGCACGAGGTGGCTGAGCACCGACCCGTACCACTCGAACCCGAACACGTTCTGGCTGTAGGCGCCGCCGATCGGCAGCCAGCCGAGCTGCAGGCCGAACAGGTAGAGCAGCAGGATGCCGACGCTCGGGACGAACAAGGACTGGCCGGTCACGCCGATCACCTGCACGGCGCGGTCGACGAACCGTCCCTGGTGGGCCGCCGCCGCGACCCCCAGCGGGATCCCGACGACGACGGTGAGCACCAGGGCGGTCGCGGTGAGCAGCAGCGTCCAGGGGATCCGCTGGGCGAGGACGTCCAGCACGGGCACGGACTGCGTGAACGACGTCCCCAGGTTCCCCTGGAGCAGCTGGCCCAGGTACAGCACGTACTGGGTGGGCAGCGGCTTGTCGAGGCCGTACTGGGTGAGCAGGGCCGCCCGCGCCTCCTCGGTCATGTTCGTGCTCGCGACGGCGAGGGCAGGGTCGCCGGGCAGCAGCCGCAGCAGGAGGAAGGTCACGGTGACGGCGAACCAGACCGTGAGCACACCTCGTCCCAGGCGGCGCAGGACGAACAGGGCGATGGACACGCGGGCAGCCCTCCCTCAGCCGTCGGTCTTGCGGGCGCTGGCGACCGAGACCGGGTTGACGATGGACAGCAGCTCGCTGGGCTTGGAGATGAAGCCGGTCCAGTCCGAGCTGTGCGCCACGTACAGGTTCTGCGTGTACATGATGTTGTCGTAGACCTGCTCGTGGACGATCGCGGCGGCCTGTCGCATCAGCTCGATCTTCTCGTCCTCGTCGGTGGTCACCCCGGCCTGGGCGATGAGCTCGTTGAGCTCGGGGTCGTCGACGTGGGTGTAGTTGATCGCGCCGCCGGGCAGGTACGACAGCCGGAAGTTCGTCACCGGGTCGTCCATGATGGCGAAGTTGCCGGCGTAGATGTCGTAGTCGCCCTCGTTGGTCATCGCCAGGTACGTGTTGCGCTCGGTGCCCTGCAGCTCGATCGTGATGCCCGCCTCGGCGGCACTGGCCTGGACCAGCTGCGCCCACTGGCTGCCGACCGAGTCCTGCAGGGAGTAGATGAGCCGGAACGACACCGGGAACATCCCGTCGGGTCCGGCGGTGTAGCCGGCCTGCTCCATCAGGGACCGCGACAGCTCGGGGTCGAACTCGTACTCCGTCAGGGACTCGTCGTAGTAGTCGGCGAGCACCGGCATCAGCGCGCTGGAGCCGGTCGAGACGGCCTGGCCCTGGAGCACGACCTGCCGGATCGACTCGTAGTCCGCGGCGTGGGCGAGGGCCTGGCGCACCTCGGTCTTGGCCAGGTCGGGGTTGTCCATGTTGTAGACCATGTGGGCGTAGCCGAGGCCGACGACCTCGACCACCTCGATGCCCTCGGTGCTGCGCAGCTGCTCCACCTGCGCGGGCGGCAGCGCGTTGGCGATGGCGTCCACCTCGCCGCTCTGCAGGGCGAGGATCTCGGTGTTGACGTCCGGCAGGACCCGGTAGACGACGGTCTCGGGGCCGGGCACGCCGCCCTCGACCAGCGGGTACGGCTCGACCCGCTCCATGGTGTAGCTCTGGCCGGCCTGCACGTCGGTGAGGAGGTACGGTCCGGCGCTCACCCAGCCGCCGTCGCTGCCGTCGTTGGCGAACTCGGCCACCGACCCGGCCGGCTCGAAGACGTGCTGCGGGACGACGTTCCCCCAGAACCCGATCTCCTCGACGAGCGAGGTGTCGGGCTCGGTGAGCGTGAACTCCACCCGGGTGTCGGAGACGGCGACCGCGGACTCGGCCTCGAACGTGCCCATCTGGCCGTAGAACGTCCCGGCCGGGGCGTCGCGCTTGACCGCGTTGAGCGTGTAGGCGACGTCGTCGGCGGTGAGCGGCTCGCCGTCGCTCCACATGAAGTCGTCGCGGATCTCGTAGTACCCGGTGGTGTCGTCGACGTAGCCCCAGTCCGTGGCGAGCATCGGCTCCTTCGAGCCGTCGTCGGCGATCGACAGCAGGTGGGGGTACATGAGGTTGGTGATCCAGTAGTCGCTGCGGCTGTTGCCGATCAGCGGGTTGTAGTTCACGACGTCGGTGGTGGTGGCGATGGTGAGGGTGTCGCTGCCGGCGGCGGCAGCGGTGGACCCGCCGGTCGCGGGGGCGTCGGCCTCCTCGGGTGCCTGCGGGGCGCAGGCGGCGAGGGCGAGCGCGGCCAGGGCGGTGACCGCCGCGGCGGGGAGTGCGGACGGACGGCGCATCAGACCCAGACCTCCTCGAGAACGCGGATGATGTTGCCGCCGACGACCTTGCGGATGTCGTCGTCGGAGTACCCGTGCTGGACCAGCCAGCCGATGATGTTGCCCATCGCCTCCGCCGGGTTCTCCAGCCCGTCGACGTACGGCACCTCCTCGTACTCGACGCCGGCGTGCGCCTGGCCGAGCGAGAGGTTGGCGGCGAAGGCCTTGTGCAGGCCGACGTGGTCGCCGAACAGCGTGTCCGGCCCGAAGGCCACGTGGTCGATGCCGACCAGGTCCACGCAGTACACGAAGTGGTCCATGACCGACTCGAGGCTGTGCTTCGGATGCTGCGGGGACAGGGTCGTGTGCGGCGCCGCCTCGAGCCCGATGACGCCGCCGCGGCGCGCGCACTCGACGATGGTCTCGTCCGTCTTCATCCGGTTGGTCGGCCAGACGGCGCGGGCCCCGGCGTGGGTGATGAAGATCGGCTTGGTCGACGCCTTGATGGTGTCCACGCAGGTGCGGTCACCCGAGTGGGAGACGTCGATGGCGATGCCCAGCTTGTTCATCCGGGCGACCGCCCGCTCGCCGAAGTACGTCAGCCCACCGTCGCCGCGCTCCTTCAGGCCGCTGCCGAGGGTGTTGGCCTCGGAGTACGCGATGCCCATCTGCCGGACGCCGAACCCGTAGAGCACGTCGAGCCGGTCGACCTCGTTCTCGATCATGGTCGAGGCCTCGAGAGCGAAGACGTGGGCGATGCGCCCGGTCTCGTGGGCGTGGCGGATGTCGGCCAGCGTCTCGCCCTTGATCACGAAGTCCTGGTGGGCCAGGTCGGCCATCCGCACGCCCAGGTCGAACAGGACGTCCTGGTACTTCCAGCCGGCGTCGCTGGAGATGCAGCACGTCCCGTCCATGCCGTTGTCGAAGACGGCGGTCAGGCCCGAGCGGGACAGGCCCTGGTAGGCGGTGGGTTCGCGGCCCTGGCGGATGTGGTCGCGCAGGTTCGTCATGTCGGCGGGGAACGCCTGCACGTGCTCGTGCAGAGAGATCACGACCTCCTCGGCGAGCAGCCGCTGGGCGCGCTCGGCCTGGTCCGTCGACAGGTCGAGCCCCGCGTACTCCGGCACGCGACCGATCTGGTCGGCGTACCCGAAGGCGCGGTAGTCCACGCCGGGCTCCAGGTAGTCGTAGGCGGTGTAGCCGGTGTACCGCTTGGCCGGTTCCAGCACGGTGGTCCTCCTTGGTCGAGGAGCCGGCGCCGGCTCGCACGTCGGTGTGCGTCCGTCGGGCTCGTCGGGGCGGGAGCGCAGGTCGGTACCGGCGCCTGACGCACACTCTTCGCCGAATCCGGCGCGAGAGTCAACCAAACCGCGAAACTTCGGCGCGATAATTTACGGGAACGCAACATATCGGCGCCTGGTCGGGTGCAGGATGGGCCCATGGCCATCCTCGACCAGCCGACGCCCCCGCGAGCCGGCACCCGTCCCCCCGTGCTGCGGGTGCGGGGCCTGGACGTACGGTTCACCCCACCCGGCCGACCGGCCGTGATCGCCGCCACCGGGGTCGACCTCGACGTGCACCCGGGCGAGCTCGTCGCGCTGCTCGGCGAGTCGGGGTCCGGCAAGACCGTCACGGCCCGCGCCGTGATGGGGATCCAGGACGCCGCCGCCGTCGTCACGGCCGACGAGCTGAGCCTGTCCGGCACGTCGCTGCTCACCCTCGACGAGGGGGCGCGGCGCCAGGTGCGCGGTGAGCGCATGAGCATGGTGCTGCAGGACGCGCTGTCGTCGCTCAACCCGGTGCTGACCATCGGCGACCAGATCGGCGAGGTGTTCCGCGTGCACCGCGGACTGTCCCGCAAGGCGGCACGAGCCCGCGCCGTCGAGCTGCTGGACCTGGTCGGGATCGCCCGACCGGGGCAGCGCGTGGACGACTACCCGCACCAGTTCTCCGGCGGCATGCGTCAGCGCATCCTCATCGCGATGGCCATCGCGCTCGAGCCCGAGCTGCTGATCGCCGACGAGCCCACCACCGCCCTGGACGTCACGGTGCAGGCCCAGATCCTGCGGCTGCTGGACGACCTGCGCCGCCGCCTGGACATGGCGGTGCTCCTGATCACCCACGACATCGGCGTGGTGACCGAGGTCGCCGACCGGCTCGCGGTGATGTACCGCGGCGTGGTCGTCGAGCAGGGCGACGCCGACGCGGTGTTCGCCGCGCCGCGGGCCGCCTACACCCGTCAGCTGCTGGGCTCGGCCCCCGTGCCGGCACCGGCGCGCGTGCTGCCGCCCGCCACGCCGGCCGCGGCCGGGGACGGGCCGGCCGACGACGTCGTCCTGCGGGCCACCGGCATCACCCGGGTGTTCCACACCGGGTCGCGGCTGTCGCGGACGAGCGTGCGTGCCGTCGGTGGCGTGGACCTGACCCTGCGGCGCGGGGAGACGCTCGCCGTGGTGGGGGAGTCCGGCAGCGGCAAGTCCACCCTGGCCCGGATCCTCGTCGGGCTGGAGAGCGCCGACGAGGGGACCGTCACGTTCCGGGGCACCGACGTGACGCGCCGGACGCACGGGCGCCGGCGCACCGCCCGGGCAGGGATCCCGATGGTGTTCCAGGACCCGTACACGTCGCTCGACCCGCGGATGCGGGTGCGCGACGTCGTCGCCGAGCCGATGGCGGTGCGCCGTACCGGGACGAGGGCCGAGCGCTACGAGCGGGTCGCCGAGGTGCTCGGGCTGGTCGGTCTGGGCGCCGACGCGATGGACCGCTTCGCCCACCAGTTCTCCGGCGGGCAGCGCCAGCGCATCGGGATCGCCCGGGCGCTGGTGCGCGACCCGGACGTGCTGGTGTGCGACGAGCCGGTGTCCGCGCTGGACGTGACCATCCAGGCCCAGGTGGTGGACCTGCTGGTGGAGATCCAGGAGCGCCTGGGGGTCGGCATCGTGTTCATCTCCCACGACCTGTCGGTCGTGCAGAACCTGGCCCACCGGGTGCTCGTCATGCACCACGGCCTCGAGGTGGAGACGGGGGACGTCGGGCAGATCTTCGCCCGGCCCCGCGAGCAGTACACCCGCGAGCTGCTCGCCTCGATCCCGCCGCTCACCCGCGCCGAGCGCGGCAAGCTCACCGGGGCCCGCCCGGCGGCCTGACCCTCAGCCCGGGCCGGCCGGCGCCGCGTAGTGGACGGCCAGGGCGGGGAAGTACTCGTCCCAGGACCCGGTCGGCAGCCGGCCGGCGACGACCGCGTCGAGCCGGTCCAGGTAGTAGTGCCACCCGACCCCGATGCTCGCGGCGTCGTCGCCCGCGCGCAGGCGGTGGGTGAAGCGCAGCCGGGTCCCGCCGTCGGGCAGCGACGACAGCACGAGGTCCAGCGGCCACCCCTGCCCCGGGGCGCCCGTGGTCACGGCCAGGCGGTGCGGACGCTCGCAGGCGTCGATCGTCACGGGCTCCGCCGGTGCGCCCTCCTCGGCGGTCATCGTCACCTCGACGGTGCCCGACGTCGGGTCACCGCTCCACCGGCCGAACCACCGCTCCAGCCGGTCTGGGTCGGTCAGCGCCGACCACACGTCGGCGGGCGGGTTCGTCCACTCGCGGTCGAACACGACGGCGACGCCGTCCGGACCCTGCACGACGTCGCCGGTGCGGCCGCTCGGTGCCATGGCGCCCATGGTGCTCCGGCCCGACCCCGGCGACCAGCCCCGGGTCGCGCCGCGCGAGGACGGGGTCCAGGGTGGACCCCGCCCGGCTCGACCACCCCCGGCCCGACCCGACCACACCCAGGAGCCCGACCATGGAGTACCGCCCGCTGGGCCGCACCGGCCTGACCGTCTCGGAGATCGGCTACGGCGCCTGGGGGATCGGGCAGTCGGCCTGGATCGGCGCCACCGAGGACGAGTCGGTCGCCGCCCTGCACCGCGCCATCGAGCTCGGCGTGAACGTCATCGACACCGCGCGGGGCTACGGCGAGAGCGAGCGGATCGTCGGTCAGGTCGTGCGCGACCACCCCGGCGAGGTGCTCGTGGCGACCAAGGTGCCACCGAAGAACGGCGTCTGGCCCGCCCCGTCCGGTCTGCACCCCGACGAGACGTTCCCGGGCGACCACATCCGCGAACAGCTCGAGATCAGCCTGCGGACGTCCGGCCTGGAGGCGTTCGACCTCGTCCAGCTCCACGTGTGGAGCGACGAGTGGGTCGGCCAGGGCGACTGGTTGGAGACCGTCGCAGCGCTGCGTCAGGAGGGCAAGCTGCGCCACTTCGGGATCTCGATCAACGACTACCAGCCCGAGAACGCCCTCGCGCTGATCCGCACCGGTGAGGTCGACACGGTGCAGGTGATCCACAACGCGTTCCACCAGCAGCCGGAGCACGAGCTCTACCCCGCCTGCGTCGAGCACGGCGTCGGCGTCATCGTCCGCGTGGCCCTCGACGAGGGCGGCCTCACCGGCCGGATCACCGCCGACTCCACCTTCCCCGACGGCGACTTCCGCAACCGCTACTTCGGCGGCGACCGGGCCGCGCAGGTCGAGCGGCACGTGCAGGCCCTCACCGACGGCCTGGGCATCGGCACCGACGAGGTCGCCGACGTCGCGCTGCGCTACGTCCTCGACCAGCCCGCGGTGTCGACCGTCATCGCCGGGATGCGCACGGTCCGCAACGTCGAGCGCAACTGCGCCACCAGCGACGGACGCCACCTGACCGACGAGCAGCGCGAGACCATCCGCGCCCACCGCTGGGAGCGCAACTTCTACACCGCCGCACCGTGACGCCGGTCCGCCCGGTCGGACGTGGTCACGACCGGGCGGCGACGGCGTCGGCGACCTCGGGCAGCGACCGGCCGGAGACCGTCGGGGCGGCGAAGACCTGCGGGTACTCGCTGCCGGACCGGTTCACCCAGGCGCCGGCGGCCCCGGCACGGACGGCACCGGCGACGTCCCACGGGTGCACGGCGACCAGGACGAGGTCGGCCACGTCGACCCCGCACACCTCGGCCGCGTACGCGTAGGCGTCCGCGGCGGGCTTCCACACCCCCGCGTCCTGGACGCTGAGCGTCCGCTCGACGAGGTCCCGGACGCCGGCGTCGGCCAGCAGCCGGTCGGCCACGCTCGCGGCGCCGTTGGAGAGGGTGACGACCCGCAGCCCGGCGGAGCGCAGCGTACGCAGGCCGGCCGGGACGTCGTCGTGCACGGTGAGGGCGTGCAGCCCGGCCAGCACGTGCTCGACGGCGTCGGGCAGGGGCCGGTCCAGGTCGTGCGGGGCGAGGGCCAGCCGCAGGTCGGCCTCGGCGACCGCGGCGAACGGCTGCTGCGTGCCGCTGGCCGCCAGGGCGAAGCCGTCACGCAGCACCGTGGCGAACCACAGCGACGCCAGGTGCGCCGGCGCGCCGACCTCGGCGAAGCGCTCCCCCAGGGGGGACATGTCGGACAGCGTCTCGTTCACGTCGAGCACCACGACGGGGTGTCGGTCCACGGTGGGTCCTCCTGCAGGGTCGGCGCGCGGTGCGCCGGTGCGCCGGTGCGCCGGTGCCCGGTGCGCCGGTGCCCGGTGCGCCGGTGCCGGTGCGCCGGCGGCTGCGCCCAGCGTGCCAGCCCGGCGGCGCGCCCACCCGGCGGGCGTCTACGGTCTGCTGGTGGCCGGGCCGACCCGCCGGCCCGACAGGACGTCCGACCCACGCCGAGGAGCCCCGTGACCGCGACCGCCCAGGCCGACCAGCACTGGCGCCGGCGCGCCGAGGAGCTGGACGCCGCCGACCCGCTGGCCGCGGTGCGCGAGGAGTTCCTGCTCGACGCCGCTCCGGACGTGGTCTCCTACCTCGACGGCAACTCCCTGGGCCGGCCGTTGCGCGCCACGGCGGACCGGATGAGCGAGTTCGTCGGCTCGCAGTGGGCCGGACGTCTCATCCGCGGCTGGACCGACGGGTGGATGCAGTGGCCGGAGGTGGTCGGCGACGAGCTCGGCCGGGTCGCGCTCGGTGCCGCCGCCGGGCAGACCGTGGTCGCCGACTCCACGACCGTGCTCTTCTACAAGCTGTTGCGCGCCGCGGTGGACGCCGCACCCGCCGGTCGCGACGAGATCGTCTGCGACACCGACAACTTCCCGACCGACCGGTACGTCGTCGAGGGCGTCGCCGCCGAGCGCGGCCTGACCGTGCGCTGGGTCCGGACCGATCCGGCGCTCGGCATCACGCTCGACGCCGTGCGTGCCGCCGTCGGGCCGCGCACCGCGGTCGCGACGTTCAGCCACGTCGCCTACCGGTCGGGGTACCTGGCCGACGCGCCGGCGATCACCGCCGCGGTGCACGGGGCCGGCGGGCTCGTGCTGTGGGACCTGAGCCACTCGGTCGGCTCGGTGGAGCTGGACCTGGACGCGTGGGGTGTCGACCTCGCCGTCGGCTGCACCTACAAGTACCTGTGCGGTGGTCCGGGGTCGCCGGCGTTCGGGTACCTCGCGACCCGCCACCAGGGTCGCCTGCGCCAGCCCGTGCAGGGGTGGATGGGCCACGCCGAGCCGATGACCATGGGGCCCGGGTACGCGCCGGCGTCCGGTGCGCGGGCCCTGGTCAGCGGCACGCCGCCCATCCTGGCCATGGTCCCCCTGCGGTGCGGTCTGGAGGTCGTCGACCGCGCCGGCATGGCGGCGGTCCGGGCGAAGTCCCTCGCGCTGACCACGTTCACCCTCGAGCTCGCCGACGCCTGGCTGGCAGACCTGGGCGTGGACGTCGCCTCGCCGCGTGACCCGGGTCGACGCGGTGGCCACGTGACCCTCCGCCGCGCCGACCACCGCGAGGTCACCGACCTGCTGTGGGAGCGCGGCGTCATCCCGGACTACCGGGACCCCGGCGGCGTCCGGATCGGGCCCGCGCCGCTGAGCACGAGCTTCCGTGAGCTGTACGACGGCATGGTCGCGCTGCGCGACGTGCTCGCGTCCCGGCCGCTGCCGTGACGGTGGGGGACCCGACGGCCGGGGCCGCGCACGGTGCCTCGCCCGGTGTCTCTCCGGTCGGCGGCCGGCTGCGCGTCGTCCTCGCGCGCGGCGCCGTGCCCGACGTCGGCGCCGCGCGCGAGGTGGTCGAGCGCGCCCTGACGACGTCCGGCGTGCCCGGCGAGCTCGTGACCTCGGCCGGCCCGGCCGAGATCGCGAGCGCCGTGCGGTGGTCCGCCGGCGACCCCGCCGACGACGCAGCCGACGAGCCCGCCGGCGAGCCCACGACGGCGGAGGTGGTGCTGGTCCTGCCCGCGGACGCGCCGGACGTCGCCGACCTGCGGCTGCCCGAGGGTGCCGCGATCCTGCGCGTCGACCTCGGCGACCGCGCGCCCGACCGCTCGCCGGGCGTCCGGCGGCACGTGCGCGGCCGCGGGCCGCGCGGCTTCGCCGACGCCGTCACCGCCTGGTCGGTGCACCGCAGCCACCCGGCCACGGTGCACCGCTACGGCCCCCACCCCGACCAGCGCGCGGACCTGCGCGTGCCGCCGGGACCGCCCCCGCCCGACGGGTACCCGGTCGCGGTCCTCGTGCACGGCGGCTACTGGCGGTCGCGCTGGGAGAGCGACCTCATGGAGCCGATGGCGGCCGACCTGGTGGACCGGGGCTGGGCGACCTGGAACGTCGAGTACCGCCGCCCGGACGGCCATGGCTGGGACGCCACCACGGCCGACGTGGCCGCCGCCCTCGACGCGCTGGCCGGCGTCGCCCGCGCGCGCGCCGACGTCGACCTGGCCCGGGTCGTGACGATCGGCCACTCCGCCGGTGGCCAGTTGGTGGCCCGGCTCGCCGCGGACGTCGCCGCCGACCCCGCCGCGCCGGTCCGACCCGCGCTGACCGTGTCGCTCGCGGGCGTCCTGGACCTGGTCGCGGGTGACCGGCACGGGCTGGGCGACGGCGCCGTGGCGGCCGCGCTGGGCGGCCGTGCCGACGCCGTGCCGGCCGCCTACGCGGCGTCGTCGCCCGCGGCGAGGCTGCCGGTCGGACTCCCGGTGGCGGTGGTGTGCGGGCTCGCCGACGACCCGCACCTGCTCGCCATGGCGCGCGGGTTCGTCCGCGCCGCCACCGCGGCCGGGGACGACGTCCTCGCCGTGGAGGACGACGGCGACCACTTCGCGGTGATCGACCCCCGGTCCGCCATCTGGGGCCGGGTCGCGGAGCTGGTCACCGCGCGCGTCACCGGCCCGTGACGGCGGACGGGTCGTGCCGGCAGCCCGCTCGTGGGCGGCCGTCGGTCACCGGACCGGACCCCTCAGAAGCCGGCCACCGGGTGCGGGGCGTACGGCGCCTCCAGCCGCTCGACCTCCTCGGGCGTCAGCCCCAGGTCGAGGGCGGCGACGGCGTCGTCGAGGTGGCCCGGCTTGCTGGCGCCGATGATCGGCGCCGTCACCTCGGGGCGCGTGGCGAACCAGGCCAGCGCCACCTGGGCCCGCGGGACCCCGCGGTCGGCCGCGACCGCGGCCACCGCCGCGGCGATCTCGGCGTCGTTGCCCTCGGTGCCGTAGAGCGTCTTGCCGAACTCGTCGGTCCGGGACCGCGACGTGGTCGCGTCCAGGTCGCGGGTCAGCCGGCCGCGGGCGAGCGGGCTCCACGGGATGACCCCGACGCCCGCGTCGGCGCACAGCGGCAGCATCTCCCGCTCCTCCTCCCGGTTGAGCAGGTTGAGGTGGTTCTGCATGCTGACGAAGCGGGCCCAGCCGTGCTGCTCCTGCAGGTGCAGCGCCTTGCTGAACTGCCACGCCCACATCGACGAGGCGCCGAGGTACCGGGCCTTGCCGGCCCTGACGACGTCGTGCAGGGCCTCGAGCGTCTCCTCCACCGGCGTCACCGGGTCCCAGCGGTGGATCTGGTACAGGTCGACGTAGTCGGTGCCGAGCCGCGTCAGGCTCGCGTCGATCTCGTGCAGGATCGCCTTGCGGGACAGTCCCGCGCCGTTGGGGCCGGGGCGCATGCGACCGTGCACCTTGGTGGCCAGCACGACCTCCTCGCGACGGGCGAAGTCCCGCAGCGCCCGGCCGACGATCTCCTCGCTCGAGCCGTCGGAGTACACGTTCGCGGTGTCGAAGAAGGTGATCCCGAGCTCGACGGCGCGCTGCAGCAGCGGCCGGCTCTGGTCCTCGGGCAGCGTCCACGGGTGGTTGCCGCGGTCCGGCTCGCCGTAGGTCATGCACCCGAGCGCGATGCGGGAGACCTCCAGGCCGGTGCGGCCGAGCGTCGTGTACTGCATGCGTCCTCTTCCGTCGGCGGCCTGTGCCCGCCCAGGTTGCCACCCGGCCGCGTCCCGCGCGCGGTCGGCTCCGGGCGCGGTGACACTGGCCCTCCGTCCGACGAGGAGGCACCCGTGGAGCACACCGACGAGGCGACCCTCGTGCTGAGCGGCGCGCGCGCCCTGGGGTACCGGCCGCAGGACGACGGCGAGGCCTTCGCCGAGGACGTCGAGCAGTACGACGGGCCGGACGTGCTCGGACATGGCATGGTCGCCCGGGACCCGCACGCCGACGCGGAGAGTGGAGTGGTGTCATGAAGGTCGCCCGGCTGCACGGACTGGGGGACGTCCGTCTGCACGAGGAGCCCGCCCCGGTCGCCGTCGACGGCGAGAGCCTCGTACGCGTGACCGCCGTCGGGCTGTGCGGGTCCGACCTGCACTGGTTCGGCGAGGGGGGCATCGGTGACGCGCAGCTGTCCGAGCCGTTGGTGCTCGGCCACGAGATGGCCGGCGTGGTCGAGGGCGGCCCCTCGCACGGTCGCCGGGTCGCGATCGACCCGGCCTGGCCGTGCGGCCACTGCGAGGACTGCCTGCGTGGCCACCGGAACCTGTGCCGCGCGGTGCGCTTCGCCGGCCACGGCCGCAACGACGGCGGACTGCGCGAGCTCATGGCCTGGCCGGACCACCTGCTGCACCCCGTCCCGGACTCCATCAGCGACGCCGACACCGCGATGCTCGAGCCGCTCGGGGTGGCGCTGCACGCCCACGACCTGGCCCGCCCGCGGGCGGCCGAGACCGTCGCGGTGATCGGCTGCGGCCCGATCGGCCTGTGCCTGGTGCAGCTGGCCCGCGCCACCGGCGCCGCCACGGTCATCGCCGTCGAGCCGCTCGAGCACCGACGGGCGGCGGCTGCGGCGATGGGCGCCGACGTCGTCCTCGACCCGGGCGCGGGCTCGGGCTCCTCGCACGTCACGGCGCAGGTCACGGCGCAGGTCACCGCGGCGATCGCCGACGCGACCGGCGGGCGCGGCGTCGACGTGGCGTTCGAGGTGGCCGGCAACGACCACGCCGTCGCGCTCGCCGTCGAGGCGGCGGCCCCCGGCGGGCAGGTGATCCTGGCCGGCATCCCGGGCGAGGACACGACGTCGTTCCCGGCGTCGGTCGCGCGGCGCAAGGGCCTGACCCTGAAGCTGTCGCGCCGCATGCAGGAGATGTATCCCCGCACGATCCGGCTGGTGGACCGCGGGCTGGTGGACGTGCGGTCCGTGGTCACGCACACCTTCGCCCTGGACGACGTCGCCGAGGCGTTCGCCACGGCGGACGCCCGCACCGGGCTCAAGGTCGTTGTGAGCCCCAGCGCATGACCGACCGCACGACCGACCTGGTGACCGGGCCGCCGGGGGTGCGGGCGGACCTGGTCGTCGCGGTCGACTGCTCGACGACGGCGTCCAAGGCGGTCGTGGTCGACGCCGCCGGCCGGGTGGTCGCGCAGGCCGCCCGGCCCCTGCGGACCCGGCAGCCCCGCGCCTCGTGGCACGAGCAGGACGCGCAGGACTGGTGGACGGCCACGCGTGGAGCGGTCGCCGAGGCCGTGGCCGGGCTCGACGACGCGGGCCGCGTCGGCGCGCTGTGCCTGACCCACCAGCGCGAGTCGTTCGTCTGCCTCGACGCCGACGGGCGCCCGCTGCGGCCGGCGATCCTGTGGCTCGACGGGCGCGCGCACGAGGAGATCGCCGCGCTCGGCACCGACCGGGTGCACGAGCTGTCCGGCAAGCCGCCGGACACCACGCCGGCGATCTACAAGCTGGCCTGGCTCGCGCGGCACGAACCGGAGGTGCTCGCCGGTGCCGCGATGGTCGGGGACGTGCACGCGTACCTCACGCTGCGCCTGACCGGCCGCTGGGCGACCAGCGACGCGTCCGCGGACACGCTGGGGCTGTTCGACCTGGCCCGCGCGACATGGTCGACCGAGCTTCTCGCGCTGGCCGGGCTGCGTCGCGAGCAGATGCCCGAGCTCGTCCCGGTGGGGGAGCGGGTCGCCGACCTCACCGCAGACGTCGCCACCGAGCTCGGGCTGCCGGGTCCCGTGCCGCTGGTCGCGGGGATCGGCGACGGCCAGGCGGCCGGCATCGGCCTGGGTGCCACCACCCCCGGTGTGGCCTACCTCAACCTCGGCACGTCGATGGTCCTCGGCGTGCACTCGGTCGACCTGCGCCGGGACCCGGCGTTCCGCACGCTCGCCGGGATGCTCCCCGGCACGTACACGCTCGAGACCGTGCTCAACGCGGCCGCGTACGTCGCGAGCTGGTGCCGCGAGCAGTTCGGTGCCCGGGGGGTGGACGCCGCGGCCGGCGCCGAGCTGGAGGCGGCGGCCTCGTTGGTCCCCATCGGCGCCGAGGGACTGCTCACCGTCCCGTACTGGAACGCCGCTCAGACCCCGTACTGGGACCCCGCCGCACGGGGCGCGACGATCGGCTGGCACGGCCGGCACACCCCGGCCCACCTGTACCGCTCCATCCTCGAGGGCGTCGGCTTCGAGCTGCGCCTGCACCTGGAGCGCCTCGAGGCGGTCACCGGCGAGCCCGTCGCCGCCATCCGCGTCGTCGGCGGCGGTGGCCGCAGCCCGCTGTGGGTGCAGATCGTCGCCGACGTGACCGGGCGACCGGTGCGGGTCTGCGCCGACGCCGAGTGGAGCGCGGCCGGTGCGGCGGTGCTCGCCCGGGCGTACCTCGACGGTGGCCGCGCCCCGAGCGCCCCGGAGCCCCCGGGCCGTGAGGTGCTGCCCGACGCCGACGCCTGCGCCCGGTACGCGGCGCTGGCCGCCGTCCACCGGCGGATCTACCCCGCGCTGCGTGACCTCTTCCCGGACCTGCTCGCGGTGACCGGCTCGGACGGGACCGCGGCGAAGGACGGGACGGCGGCAGAGGACGGGACCGCCGCGGAGGACGGGACCGCCGCGGACCGCGGGGACGGTCCGACGGGGTCGACCCGGATCAGCCGATGATCGCCTCGACCTCGGACCGGAACTGGTCGGCCGCCTCGGCCGGCGTGAGCCGCTCGAAGAGGACCTCCTCGTTGAGCCGCTTGATGATGGCCGCGACCTCGCCCGCGCCGACCGGCATGGGCGGCGGGGCGTCGACGATCTCGTCCTGCAGGTCGCCGATGAACTCGGCGGCGATCCGCTCGTTCTCCGTCAGCTGGTCGGAGATCGCCGCGAGCACCGTCTCGTTCGCCGGCAGTCCCAGGTCGGACAGCACGACCTCGCCGACCTCGGTGCTGTTGACGAAGTAGTCGACGAACTCCGCGGCGGCCTCCGGGTACGGGGTGTCGGCCGAGACGGACAGGTACATGCCCGGCTTGAAGTACATCCCGGCGCGGTCGTGCTGCGCCTCCCCGGGGATCCGCAGGATCGCCATCTGGGTGCCGGCGGCGTCCGAGGTGAGACCCAGCTGGGAGGACCAGGTCAGCTCCATGGCGGCGCGGTTGGTCGCCAGGAACGTCTGCCCGGTCGGCAGCCCCAGTGCCTCGGACGCGGGTGGCTGCGCACCGGACCGCTGCAGGTCGAGGGAGCGCTGGAACCACTCCTCGAGCAGCTCGTCGTCGTACCCCAGCGAGCCGTCCTCGTCGTAGAGGTTCTGCCCGTGCTGGCGCAGGTACACCATGAAGCCGGTCTCGTTGTACGTGTAGTCCGACGTGCCGTACACGCCGTCCTGCGTGTTGTCCGAGATCGTCTGCGCGATCCGCTCGTAGTCCTGCCAGGTCCAGCTCGAGTCGTCCGGCAGCTCGACGCCGGCGGCCTCGAAGATCGCGGGGTTCGCGATGACGGACAGCACGTTGGCGCCGGTCGGGATGCCGTAGAGGCCGTCGTCGAGCTGCCCGCTGGCCAGGAGCGTCGCGTCGAGGTCCTGCGTGGCGATGTCCATCTCGCTGAGGTCCGCCAGCACACCCCGGTCCGCGTACTCGCGGATGTAGCGGTCCTCCTGCATGAACACGTCCGGGGTGTCGCCGCCGGCGGTGACCGTGGCGAGCTTGTCCCAGTAGCCGCCCCAGTCGATGAAGTCGGGGACGACGTCGATGTCCGGGTGCTCGGCCTCGAACGCGTCGATGATCTGCTGGTGCCGCGCGTGGCGCTCGTCGGAGCCCCACCAGGAGAAGCGGATCTCCGCGGACCCGTCCCCGCCCCCTGTGCCGGCCGGGTCGTCGTCGGCACCGGGCTGCTCGCCCTGGCCGCACGCGGTGAGGGCGAGGGCGGCCGCTGTGAGGACACCGGCTCCCCGGAGCAGCGCGCGCCGGCTGCGGGAGGCGGGCGCGGTGCGTGAGCTGGTCATGGTGCTCCCTGGCTTCGGCTACGTGCGAGGCACGCCGCGGTGCGGCCTCGCGGGGACGTGCGGTGGCGCTGCGGCTGTTGACGGGCCGGTCGTCGCTGCCGCTGGGTGCGGGGCAGGGCAGACCTGGTCGTCCGCTGAGACTGAAACTGTTTCGAGTCATGTTTCAGCGTGACCGACGGTAAGCGGGTGACCGTCTCGCGTCAATGCCGAGTGCGGCTGCCAACCGGTGCCGACCGGTGCCGACCGCGCGCTTGACCGACGCGCCTCGCCGGTGAAACTGTTTCACGCGATGTCGGGCGGAAGGTGGGGCACAGGTGGCGCGCACCGAGGGCCGGACGACGCTGGACACCGTCGCACGCGCGGCGGACGTGTCCAAGGCGACCGTCTCCAAGGTGCTCAACGGGCGCGCACAGGTGGCGCCGGCCACGCGGGCGCGGGTGCTGGCCGTGATGAGGGAGCTCGACTACACCCCGTCCACCGGTGCGCGGCCGGGCCAGGTCCGCCGGTCGGTGACCGTGCTGTTCTCCGCCGTCGTCGACCTCTACTCAGCGCAGATCCTGTCCGGCGTGCTCGCCGCCGGCGCCGACCAGGGGGTCGACGTGGTGGTCACGCACGTGCCGGACGGGGGCACCGCGACCGAGCTCGCCCCCGAGTGGTTCGGCTCCCTCGTCCGCCAGGGTCACGTCGGCATCGTCGGGGTGACCACCGCGCTGACCGACGCGCAGGTCCGAGCCTGCGCGGACGCGGGTCTCCAGCTCGTGGTCATCGACCCCGTCGGCGTCGGCTCGCGCGAGACCCAGCAGGTCCTCAGCGTGAGCGCCACCAACTGGGCGGGCGGCCGGCAGGCGACCGAGCACCTGCTCGCGCTCGGCCACCGGCGGATCGGGTTCGCGGGGGGCCGGCCGGGCTCTCGGCCGGCGGGGGAGCGGCTGCACGGTCATCTGGCCGCCCTCGCCGACGCCGATGTCGCGCCGGACCGCTCCCTGCTGCTCGGCCGGGGCTTCGCCTACGAGGACGGCCGGGCGATGGGCGAGGCGCTGCTCGCGCTGCCGGAGCCGCCGACCGCCGTCGTCGCCGGCTGCGACACGTCCGCACTGGGCGTGATGGAGGCCGCGCACCGGCGGGGTCTGCGGCTGCCCGAGGACCTGAGCATCGTCGGGTTCGACGACACCCCGCTCGCGACGTGGTCCTCGCCGCACCTGACCACCGTCCGGCAGCCCATGCGGGAGATGGGCCGGCAGGCGTTGCGGATGCTGCTGGGCATCGCCGACGGCCAACGACCGGAGACCCACCACGTCGAGCTGGCGACGACGCTCGTGATCCGCGACTCGACGGCCGCCGTCCCAGCCGCGCCCGGCGACGCCGCGCGCCGAACCCCGCCACCGGGTGACGGGGGGATGTGAGGATTGGCGCCAGGAGCAGTGCGGGCTCAGCCCCGCGCCCTGCGCCCCGCTCGGCCGGGACGCCGGGACGGGGGGACGGGCGGGACACGACCAGACCGGGGAGCGAGGTTCGACGATGGCGACGATCACGGATGTGGCCCGTGAGGCCGGGGTGTCCGAGGCGACGGTCTCCCGGGTGCTCAACGGCAAGGGCACCGTGAGCCCGACCCTGGCCGCGCGCGTGGTCGCCGCGGCCTCCGCGCTGGGGTACCGCCCGAGCGCGACGGCGCAGGGCCTGGTCCGGGGGCGAACCGGGACCGTCGGCGTGCTCGTGCCCGACCTGTCCAACCCCTACTTCCACACCCTGCTCGAGGGCATCCAGCGCGCCGCGGAGCGCGACGGCGTCTGGATCGTGGTGGCCCACTCCCACGAGGACCCCGAGCTCGAGCTCGAGCGCGCGATCGAGCTCGGCCGCCGCTCGGACGGCCTGATCGTCTGCTCCCCGCGCATGTCCGAGGAGAGCATGCGGGACCTGGTGCGCTACCTGCCGAACGTGGTGTGCACGCACCGGTCGCCCCGCGGCTTCGACACGCCCGTGGTGCAGAGCGACGTCCGGCGAGGGTCGGCCGACCTGCTCGCGCTGCTCCGGGACCTCGGCCACCGCCGGGCGCTGTACCTGTCCGGTCCGTCCCGGTCGTGGTCCAACTCCGAGCGGCTGCGGTCCCTGGCGGACGTCGACGGTCTGGACGTCACCGTGGTGGAGTGCGGATCGACCATGGACGACGGCTACGCCGCGATCGAGCGCGACGTCGTCCACGGGCACACCGCCGTCGTCGCGTTCAACGACCTGGTCGCGTTCGGCGTGCTCAACCGCCTGCACGAGCTGGGCATCTCGGTCCCCGGGGACATCGCCGTGACCGGGTTCGACGACATCGCCTTCGCACGGTTCTCCTCGCCCAGCCTGACCACGGTGCGCACGCCGACCAGGGAGATGGGACACGAGGCCTGGCACCTGATGTCGCTGCTGCTCGAGGGCCGGCCGGTGGGACGCACGCGCCCGCTGCGCACCGAGCTCATCGTGCGGCAGTCCACGGTCGGCCGAGTGGGCGGCGCGGGTGCCGCGACGGCCGCGGCGGGTGATCCGCCGTCCCCGGTCGCGGCGGTCACCCGACCGGGACGCACCCCCGAGCCGGGACCGGTGGTCGCGTCCGCCTGAGCGGCCGGCTGCACCAGGGGGTCGGTGCGCCGCACCACGGGCTCGGTGCGCCGCCCCACGGGCTCAGTGCGCCGCGACACCCGTCTCGACGCGCTCGTCGACAGCCGCGGCCCGGGCCACCCGCACGGACTGCCGGTTGAGCACCGTCGCGCCGACCAGCGCGACCAGCGCGAAGCCGATCGCCGACGCCCAGAACGCGGTGTGGTAGCCCTGCAGGGTGGCGGCCGCCTGCACCTCGGGGGTCGCCTCGCGGCCCACCAGGTACGACGCCGTCGAGTTGGCGGCCAGCGTGCTGAGCAGCGCCGTGCCGATCGAGCCACCGACCTGCTGCATGGTGTTGACGGTGGCCGACGCGACGCCGGCGTCCTGCCGGGAGACGCCCGACGTCGCCGTCGCGAACGCCGACGAGAAGATCAGCCCCAGGCCGATCCCGAGGACGACCAGACCCGGCAGCACGACGGCGGCGTAGCTGCTGTCGACCTGGATCCGCGACAGCAGGACCATCCCCAGCGCCCCCGTGGCGCCGCCCGCGGTGATGAGGACCTGCGGGCCGACCCGGGGCAGCAGCCGCGCCCCGACGCCGGTCGCGGTGCCCATGATCGCCGCGCTCATCGGCAGGAAGGCGAAGCCGGTCTGCAACGAGGAGAAGCCGAGCGTGAGCTGCAGGTAGTAGGTGAGGAACAGGAACAGCCCGAACATCCCGACCGACACCAGCGCCATGGCGAGGAACGAGCCGCCCCGGTCGCGGTCCAGCACGACGCGCAGCGGCAGCAGCGGGTGCGCGACCCGGCGCTGGACGAGCACGAAGGCGGCGATCAGCAGCACCCCGGCGGTCAGGCACACGGCGGTGAGCGGGTGGTCCCACCCGTTGGTCTCGGCGTTGGAGAACCCGTAGACGACGGCCACCAGGCCGGTGGTCGCGGTGAGCACGCCGGGCAGGTCGAGGTGCGGCCGGGTCGCGGGGCGGGGGACGGCCTTGAGGTAGACCAGCGCGCCGACGATGCCGACGACGGCGATGGGCACGTTGACGTACAGGCACCAGCGCCAGGAGGCGTACTCGGTCAGCGCCCCGCCCAGCAGCAGCCCGATCGCGCCGCCCGACCCGGCGATGGCACCGAAGATCCCGAAGGCCTTGCCGCGCTCGCGCGGATCGGTGAACGTCGTGGTCAGCAGGGACAGCGCGGCGGGGGCCAGCAGCGCCCCGAAGACGCCCTGGAGGGCACGGGCGGCCACGAGCCACTCGAACGACTGGGCGGCGCCGCCCAGTGCCGAGGCGGCCGCGAAGCCGATCAGCCCGGTGATGAAGGCAGGCCGGCGGCCGAACAGGTCGGACAGCCGGCCGCCGAGGAGGAGCAGGCTGCCGAACGCGAGCGAGTACGCGGTCACGACCCACTGCCGCTGGTCGTTGTCGAACCCGAGATCCCCCTGGGCGGTGGGCAGCGCGATGTTCACGATGGTCGCGTCGAGCACGACCATCAGCTGGGCGATGCCGATCACGGCCAGGCCGAGCCAGCGGTGGTCGGGGCCGCGGCGGGTGCGCGTGGGCGTGGGCGTCGGGTCGGTCATGGGGCGCCCTTCGAGCGTCGAGGAGAGGTCGTACGGTGGGGCGTTCGACGCTGGACGCGTCGGAGACCCTAGCGCGTAAGCGGATGCGAGGCATCCGCTTATTCCCCGGTCGTCGACCTCGGCTCCTAGGATCGCGGACGTGGTGGCGACCGGCGAGGCGACGGACGACGGGTCGGCGCGCCCGCTGCGCGCCGACGCGGAGCGCAACCGCCGCCACATCCTCGACGTCGCCGCCGAGGTGTTCGCCGAGCGCGGCCTGGCTGCGACGCTGAACGACGTCGCTCACCGGGCCGGGATCGGCGTCGGCACGGTGTACCGCCGGTTCCCGGACAAGGACGCGCTGGTCGAGGCGCTGTGGGAGCGCAAGTTCGTCGTCCTGCTCGAGGTGGCCGAGCACGCGGCGGCGTCACCGACCGGCGCGGACGCCGTGCGCAGCTTCGTGTGCGCGGCTGCCGAGGCGCGGGCCCGGGACCGGGGACTGGTCGAGGTGCTCGCCCGGGCGCCGTCCGACCGGACCGCGCGCCAGCGTGCCCGGCTGCACGCCATGGTCGACGAGATGGTGGTGCGCGCCCAGCGCGAAGGGGCCATCCGGCCCGACGTCGTCGCTGCGGACGTCCCGCTGCTCGTGGTGATGGTCGCCGCCGTGGCCGACTGCGCCCGTGACGTCGCTCCCGACCTGTGGCGGCGCTACACCGAGCTGCTGCTGGACGGCCTGCGTCCCGGCCCTGGCACCACCGAGCTGAGCGGGCCGCCGCTGGAGCCGGGGGAGCTCGGCAGCGTCCTGCAGCGCCGCCCCGCCTGACCGCGCCTGCGATGCGCGCGCACGCGCCCACCGGGGCCGTGCGCCGGGCGGGGCGCCCGGTCCCGGTGGCTGCCGGTCCCGAGCGCCCCGCGCCCTTCGGCTCGATGACGCCGCCGATCAGGGGATGAGCACCCGGACCTCGCGTGTGGTCCCCGCGGTCGCGAGCGTCCACGTGCCGTCGTCGGTGGGGGCCAGCGTCCAGGCGCTGCACCTCCCGGCGGACGGGCTGCGGGTGTCCACGACGCGCAGCTTGTCGGCGGCGCCGCGGTGCAGGCACGCCGTGGAGGCCAGCACCTTGCCCGAGTCGGGACTGACCACCTGGACGGTGGCGGTGCCGGGGATCGACCGGAGCTGCCAGGTCTGGCAGCCGGCCGGGTCCCGCGGGTCGAAGCGGACCTGGTTGCCGTTGCCGCGACCGGCCTTGCAGCCGTTGACGCCGAGGGTCGTCGTCATGTCGGTCGGGCTTGCCAGCAGCACGTCGCCGACCGGCTCGAACCGGAACTGCTGGTCCGTGCCTCCGGTGGGTGTGCTGATGGCGACGTTCGCCCCCGGCGTCGCGGCGCCCTGGACGGTCCAGGCGCGGCCGCCCGGCAGCACGCTGGCGACCGTGGTCCAGCCGTCGGCGGTGGACGTCAGGCTCCAGCGCTGGCAGTCGTTGCTCTCCAGGAAGCCGAGCCAGCCCCACTGGGCGACGTTGCCGCCGTCGACGTTGCGGCACCCGGCGACCTCGGCGACGGCGTTGCTGAACCGGTTGGTGATCCGGGTGCCGCCGTCGTCGCGGGCGCTGAGCTGCCACTGCTGGCAGGTGTTGTCCAGGTCCGTCCACAGCGCGATGTTCGCGCCCTCGAACCCGCACCCGGCGTTCTCCACGACGGTGCTCTGCCCGCCGGTGCTCGCCCCGCGCGGCACGATCTGCACGAACGCCTCGCCGTGGCCGATCGACCGGCTGGGGTTCAGGGGCTCGCTCACCACCGGCCAGCCGTCCGCGGTCCAGCTCAGGGTGCGCACGTTGAGCCGCGGTGCGGCGCCGTCGGTGGCGTCGTAGTAGTGGTTGACGACCAGGCCCGTGTCCTCGCCGGTCAGCAGCACGTCCGCGCCACCGGCACCGACGAACTCGTTGTACCCGCGCATGACCTCGGTGCCGCCCTTGTCGTCCAGGAGCGGGACGCCGTCGGCGTCGAGGTAGGGGCCCGCGACGTCGGCGGAGCGCCCGACGACGGTGCGGTAGTCGCTCTCCACGCCGCGGCAGCAGAAGTCGAACGAGAGGAACAGGTAGTAGTACCCGTCCCGGTGCACGATCGTCGGGTTCTCCTGCGCGTTCGGCCCCGTCGAGCGCCGGGCGATCTGCACCGGCTCGGCGCCGGCGGCGACCTTGCCGGTGGCCGGGTCGAGACGGACGAGCTGGATGCCGGAGAAGAACGAGCCGAAGGCGAGCCAGGTGGCGCCGTCGGCGTCCACCACGAGGTTCGGGTCGATCGCGTTGTCGGGCTGGGCGCCCGGCTCCGACCGGACGACGAGGCCCTGGTCCTGCCAGTCCGGCTCGGCCAGTGACGGCGTCGTCATCAGGCCGATCACCGAGTTGTTCGTGCCGAACTGGGAGACCGAGTAGTACAGGCGCCACTCGGTGCCGGACCAGGTCAGGTCGGGCGCCCAGGCGTCGCGCGGCGCGTTCGCGGCCGTGACTCCGAGTGCCTCGAGCACCCACGGCTGGAGCTCGGTGAACACCGGGCCCAGCTCCTCCCAGTGCACCAGGTCGCGGGACCGCTTCAGCGGGATGTAGGTGTCGTCCGGGCCGGCGTCACCGGTGATCGCGACGTAGTACCAGTCGCCCTCCCGGGCAAGGGTCGGGTCGTGGGCGATCGGGTCCGTGGGCCGCGCCGCGGGGGTCGGCGGTGGGGGAGCAGCCGTGGCCGAGGGCGCGGCGACGCCGAGCAGGCCGACGACGAGTGCACTGACGAGCGCCGCCACCGAGGGGCGGCGCAGCGGGCGGGTTCGGGTCATGGGCAGGCCTTCCTCACCGGCGTCCACCCCGTCGGGGACGCGTCCGCCGGGCCGGGCGGCAGCGCCCCAGCCGGCTCAGCGAGTGTGCACCTGCGCTGTACAACGTTGCAAGAGCGGGAGCGGCCGGCCGGCGGCCGCGGCGTCGTGGGGCGTCCATCATCCGGTCGTCGCGCGCCGAGCGGTGGACACCCCCGGCGTCGGGGCGGAGCCTGACGGCATGGACTACACCCACCTCGGCCGCTCCGGCCTGACCGTGTCCCGCCTGTGCCTGGGGACGATGAACTTCGGCCCGCAGACGCCGGAGGACGAGTCGCACGCGATCATGGACGCCGCGCACGAGCACGGCATCAACTTCTTCGACACCGCGAACCGGTACGGCGGCGAGCTCGGCGCGGGGGCCACCGAATCGATCCTCGGGCGCTGGTTCGCGACCGGCGGCGGCCGCCGGGAGCGCACGGTGCTCGCGACCAAGCTGTACGGCGCGATGTC
Organism: uncultured Cellulomonas sp.; assembly: GCF_947494015.1. Classification (GTDB taxonomy): domain Bacteria; phylum Actinomycetota; class Actinomycetes; order Actinomycetales; family Cellulomonadaceae; genus Pengzhenrongella. The sequence continues at coordinate 128,981 of NZ_CANLTL010000015.1, forward strand.
CGACTGGCCCAACGACGGCAAGCTGTCCGCCCTGAACATCCGTCGGGCCCTCGACGCGAGCCTGCAGCGCCTGCAGACCGACTACGTCGACCTGTACCAGTTCCACCACGTCGACCGGGAGACGCCCTGGGACGAGATCTGGCAGGCGATGGAGGTCGCCGTCGCCCAGGGCAAGGTCCTGTACGCCGGCAGCAGCAACTTCGCCGGGTGGCACATCGCCACGGCGCAGGAGCACGCGCGGCAGCGCAGCTACACCGGCCTGGTCAGCGAGCAGTCGATCTACAACCTGCTGACCCGTGACATCGAGCTCGAGGTGATCCCCGCCGCGCAGGCGAACGGCCTGGGCCTGATCCCGTGGTCGCCGCTGCAGGGCGGGCTGCTGGGCGGTGTCGTGCGCAAGGAGCGTGAGGGCAAGCGGCGTCTGGAGGGGCGGGCGAAGGAGTCGCTCGAGCAGCACCGCGACGCCATCGAGGCCTACGAGGACTTCGCCGCCGACCTCGGGCACGAGCCGGGCGACGTCGCGCTCGCCTGGCTGCTGCACCAGCCCGCGGTCACCGCGCCGATCATCGGTCCGCGCACCCGCGACCAGCTCGACGCCGGCGTCCGGGCACTGGGCGTGACCCTCGACGATGCCGCGCTGTCCCGGCTGGACGACCTCTTCCCCGGCCGCAAGACGGCCCCCGAGGACTACGCCTGGTAGCCCTCACCCGCATCCCCCTCACCGGCCCCCCGCCCGCCCCGCCCCCTGCGCCCGCCCCCCGCCCCGCCTCCCGGCCCCCCGCCCCCCGCCCCCCCGCTCGTCGAGTGCGACGTTCCCGACCGCTCAGGCGACGCCGAGGGGCCGCAACGTCGCACCGGGCGGGCGGGGAGGGGACGTTGGTCCCGGGGACCTTCGGCTCAGGGACGGCGCCTCAGCGGCCGGGAGAGTGGTGCCAGAGCCCGGAGGACGGGTTCGGCGGGATGGTCGACACGAGGGCATCCCGGCACACCTGGGAGGTCGGACCATGTCGAACACCATCAAGCCTGCACCCGCCACGGGTGCCGTCCAGACGGCGGCTGCTGCGGGAGCCACCGTGTACCAGGAGCAGATCGTCACGCGGGCCAGTGCGCGCAAGGTGCTGGCCGTGGCGCGCATGGTCATCGGGTTCACGTTCCTGTGGGCCTTCGTCGACAAGCTGTTCGGCCTCGGGTTCGCGACGCCGGCCGAGCGCGCCTGGGTGAACGGCGGCACGCCGGCGCAGGGGTTCATCAACGGGATCGAGGGCCCCTTCGCCGGGTTCTTCGGCATGTTCGCCAACCCGTTCGGGGACGTGCTCTTCATGGCGGGTCTGCTCGGGATCGGCGTGGCGCTCATGCTGGGCGCCGGCCTGAAGATCGCCGCCGTCACCGGCACGCTGCTCATGGGCTTCATGTACCTCGCCGAGATCCCGTTCGTCCTCGGTGGCAACAACCCGGTCGTGGACTCGCACTGGCACGAGGCGCTGCTGCTGATCATCGCCGCGGTCACGCTCTCCGGGGACACCTGGGGCGTCGGCAAGATCTGGGCGCGCATCGTCGGCAACAGCTGGCTGCGCTGATCCCGCGCCTGGCGGTCTCGCGCGGCACCGCGCGGCTTCCCGCCACGGCTCGCACCTCACCACGGCAGGTCCCGTCCAGACGGGGCCTGCCGTCGGCATGTGTTCTGGGCTGCCGCGCAGCTCGCGAAGCCGCACCGTGGCGGCGAGGAGCGGACACTGGGCGAGCACGGACATCGCCCGACCGGGTGAACTCTGTCGAGCTTCGGGAGGTCTGACGTGAACGAGTTCCAGGTGATGGTGGTGGGGTCGGCCGTGACGGCCGGTCAGGCGTCCGACGCGCAGCCGGGCATCAGCGCCCGCAGTGCGTCCGGCGATCGCGTGGTCGCGGGCATCGACCAGCTGGGGGATGTGTGGGACACGGTGATCGGCAAGCTCACCGGCCTGGCAGCCCAGTCACGGGCAGCAGCCGAGGGCTCCGATTTCGAGCTCTCCACGATCGAGTTCAACCTCGGGATCGAGGCGGGCCTCAACATCGGATTCGTGACACGAGGTGAGGCGTCGGTGTCCGTGACGTTCGCTCGCAAGCCGGAGCCGCCCGGCGCCTGACCCACTGGCGGTGAGCCTCGGTCGCGCGCCGCCGTGGCGCTCAGATCCCTGTGCTCGGCCGCCTCGGGAGCAGTCGTCCCCGGTCGCGTTCGGGTTCGATCTGGGTTCCGTGGGTGTCGTGGAATGTCCAGCGCGTTCCGTGGCGGTGGATCTGTA
>NZ_CANLTL010000016.1 GCF_947494015.1 uncultured Cellulomonas sp.
CTCGGCGAGCCAGCGGATGTCCGTGTAGAAGGCATCACCCGCCCTCACGTCGACGAACTCCGGCACCGGCCGCGGCTCGGGACCGGCCGTGGTGAAGGTGATGACGTAGGTGCGGGTGACCGACCCGTCGGCCGAGACGACGGTCACCGTGGCCCGGCGCTGCTCCGCGGTGGCCTGCTCGATGGTCACCGACGCGGACCGGTCGAGTGCGAAGGCGCTGACGACCGGCACGGCGCCCGCGGCGACCTCGACGGTGTACGCGTCGGTGTCGGGGGCGAAGCCCTCCACGGGGACTCCTCCGACCCGCAGGGCGCCGAGTTCGGCGACTGCGGACGGGGTCGGTGTGAGCACGTCCACCTCGACCTCGGACACGGTCATGTGGACCGGGGCCCCGTCGCGCAGCGTCGGGTTGAGCACGACCCGCACGGCGTCCGTCCGGACCCCGCCCAGGTCGATCTCCACGACCGGCGCGCCCGCGGCGGGCACGGCCACCGGCTGCGGCTCGTCGGTCGTCGGCACCCAGGTGCCGTCTGCGGCCCGGTACTCCGCGACGTAGCTGCGCGCCCACGACGGGGCGGACCCGTCGGGGTAGAAGTACACCGTCATCCCGGCCACCTGGGCCGGCGCGCCGAGCGTGTAGGTCAGGGTGTCCTGCTCCCGCTGGCCGCCCGAGCGCCAGTTGGACCAGCCCTTGTCGTTCGTCACACCGTTGCGGGTGCGGTCGATGTCGTACCCGCTCTCCGTGGACGTCGCCGCCGCCGTGGTGGCCGGCAGCACCGCCGCGTTCACCCGGCCGGCCGCGGTCACCACGAGCGCGAGGGAGGCAGGCAGGGTCGTCTCGCCGGCGTCCGCGGTGCCCGGCACCATCACGACACCAGGTTGGGCGGTCGCCGCGTCGGTGACGCCGCTCCAGTCCCAGGTGACCGGGAGGTCAAACGCCCGGGGGCTGGTGCCCACGTGCGCAGGGACCGTGGTCGGCGCCTGGCCGCGCAGGTCGGCGACCGCGGACCCGACGTACGCACTGAGCGAGACGGGATCGGTCACGGTAAAGTCCCCGACGTCCACCAGAGCGGTGACGGTGAAGTCCGTGCCGAACACGTCCGTGCCGGTCCCGACGACACTCACCGTGCCTGGCTGCGCCCACGCGTCCGCGCCAGGCAATTGCCACGTCACGGCCACCGGCGTGCCGGCGCCCCACGGGTACTGCGGCTCGACCGTCGCGGGTAGGTCGGGGGCGGTCCCGGTGGCCGTGGCCGCCTGGACCGCGCCGACCCCTTCGAGCTCGGTGTCCAGGAAGGTCCATGCCTGGTGACCGCCCGTGCTGCTCGCCCACAGTCCGACCGCGCTGCCCGGCGTCGTGGCCTGACCGCCCACCTCGAGCTGCTCGGTCGTCGCCACGTTAAGCAGCCCGTAGTGCTGGCCGTCAGTCGTGTTGAGGATCCACTGCTGCGCAGGGGTCTCGCTAGCCGTCTCGAGGTTGGACTCGACCAGCGTGGTGGTGTGGTCCGGCCCGGAGGCCAGCACGGCCCCGGACCCGTCGGTGATCACCACGGTGCGCTCATTGGTCCCCGCCCCGGAGAGCGTGTGTAGCGTCCACGCCTGGCCCTGCGCACCGGCCGCCGTGCTGGCCAGCGGTGCGATGGACGTCGCCGCGGGCGTCCCGTCGGCGGTCAGCAGCAGGCCGCTGCCCACGCCACGCAGAAGGAGGGGCTCGCCGTCGGCCGGCGCAGCGTCGGGGGCGACCCCGCTGATGCCGTCGACCAGGAAGGTGGTCACGGACTTGGCCGGGACCGTCAGGGTGGCCGTGCGGCTTGCGCCGTCGACGGCGACCGGGTCACCGGTGACGAGCGCGTTCGCCTCGAGGTCCTCGGTCGTCGGGGCGGTGGTGACCACGGGGGTCACGGTGGCGTCCGCCGCGACGGAGCCGAAGAGCGACAGGTCCAGGGTGAGCGCCTGCGCGTCCGTCGAGGCGTTGACGTGCACGAACGTCGCGCCCGACTCGTCACCCTTGACGAACGCCGTCGTCGCCGGGTCGCTGGTCGGGATGTACCGGTCCCCGGGGGCGATGTAGTGAGTGAAGTTGCGGACGGTGTTGTACTTCGCGTTCGTCAGCACCTCGCACGACGGGTCCTCGTACCCCGCCGCGATCCGCCGCGCGGAGTTGCCGTTCTCGTCGCAGTCGAAGTCGATGTAGATGCTGCCCCAGTTGGCGGTCTCGACGACCTCCATGTTCCACAGGTCCTCGACCGGCTGCCAGAACACCCAGGCGTTCGGCTCGAGCTCGCGCAGGTCGTCCACGATGCGGGTGGCCATGCCCAGGCCGTTGTCGATGTTGGCCAGGTCAAGCCCGTCCACGCCGCTGAAGTCGCCCTCGACCTCGCTCATCCACAGCGGCTTGTCCGCGGTCTTGGCGATGTCGCGCGCCTGCACCCGGTCACCGGTGCCGTAGGTGTGCACGTTGAGCTGCGCGGTCGCGGCGCGGGCGGCGTCGGTCCAGCCGTACCAGTCTTCGACGAAGGTGCCGGGATTGGTCTCGTCCGGGGCGGAGATGACGGCGTCGGTCGTGGTCGACGGGTCGGCCAGCCGCTCAGCGAGGGACTCGATGACCTGGGCCTGCAGGGCGGGGTCCATGTGGGCGCCCTCCTGCCGGCAGCACAGCAGGTTGCCCTCGGCGTCGAACCAGGTACCCCAGTAGTCGGTGTTCGGCTCGTTCATCGGGTCGATGGTGTCGAAGCTGAACCCGTAGGTGTCCTCGAGGTGCTCGCTCACCCTCGTCATGTAGCCGGTGAACGCGTCGATGCTGTCTTGCCGCAGCTGGTCCTCGCTCGAGTCGAACCCGCCGGTCGCGTAACCGCTCTCGGTCATGAAGTACGGCGGGGAGTTGCTGAACGACTCCCAGTGCGTGATCTGCTCGTCATCGACGAGGCGCTCGACCCACCACCGCTGGGCCGCGTCGGCGCTGAAGTCGTACGAGGAGTCGTCGTCGGCGTCCCACGCCGCACGGTAGGCGTCGCGGTTGGCGTAGGTGGCCTCGTCGGTGTCACCGTCGCCGTCCAGGTCCGGCTCCCACCAGCCCGGGACCGCTCCGCCGTGACGCATGTAGGCGTCGCTGTCGACGTCGACAGCGTTGCCGCCGCCGACGTTGTACCGGGCGATGTTCAGGTTCAGGCCGTCCTCGCCGAAGACCTTCTGGTAGAGCTCCTCGCGGACGTCGGCCGGGTAGTCGCCGGTCGCGTTCGCGAACCACACCAGGCTGGTCCCCCAGCCCTCGAACGGGTCGCTCGCACGGTAGGACGGGTTGGGCGTCACGGTCACCGGCACGGCACCTTCGGCTGCTGCTACCTCACCCACGACCGCCTGGGAGGCGGAGTCTCCGGGGACGGCCGCACCTGCGGCGGTCGCACCTACCGTGGCAGCGAGCCCGGAGGCCGCCAATCCGAGGACGGTGGCTGCTGCCACCACCCTTCCTCGCGCTGATGACGACGGTGACATCCGCCTACTCCCCCCATTGGGCTGCCTGGCCGTGGGCCGGCACGTCGGCCGGTCACGGAATGTTGACGTCGCCATCCTGGTGGGCGGTCGCGTTGACGTCAACCGTCCGTGACCGGGCGCTACCGGCGGACGACCGCGACCCCGCGCGGCTGAAGTACGACCGGCCCTGACACGGAAGATGTCTCCTCGCGCACGCCCAGGAGCAGTTCGCCGGCGATGTCCGGCACCTCGACGCGTTCGGCCGTGCGGTTGACGAGGAACCAGAACGTGGCGTCCTGCGTGGCCCGCACGGCCAGCTCCACGCGTCCTCGCACGTCGGCTGACAGCTCGCTGCGCACACCGGCCGCCTCTAGGACGGCTCCCACGACGGGCTCGAGTCCTTGCGGACCAAGCCGCGTCGAGACGTACGTCGCCGAGCCGGCGTCCTGGCGCCGTCGGGTGACGGCCGGGTGTCCCGCCGTCTCACCGTCGGTGTAGCGCACCAGCACCTCGACGTCCGCGTCGACAAGGTCGACGCGCTCGCTCCACACCGAGCCGACCGTGCCGTTGTCGAGCCGGACCTGCTCATGGTCCAGCAGCGGGGCGAACTGCTGGACCCGGATGCCCAACGCGGACCGCAGGGCGCCTGGGTACCCGCCGAGGCGGACGTGGTCGTTCTCGTCGACCACGCCGGAGAAGTACGTGGTCACCAGGTGGCCACCGCCCGCGGCATAGTCGGCCAGCTCCTGCGCGAGGCGGTCCGGCACGACGTGCAGCACGGGTGCCACGACGACGTCGTAGCCGCGCAGTGGTGTGCCGGTGGGCACGACGTCGGCCCGGACCCCGGCGGCGAGGAGCGCCGAGTACCAGTCGAGCGCCTCCGCGCGGTACCGCAGCCGGTCGGTGGGGTGGGAGTCCTGCTCACTGGCCCACCAGGACGGCCAGTCGAAGAGGATCGCCACCGGCGCCGGTGCCTGCCGCGAGCCGGCGACCGGCTGAAGCGTCGCCAGGGTCCGACCGAGTTCGACGACGTCACGGAACACGTCACTGTCGACCCCGGCGTGCGGCACCATCGCCGAGTGGTACTTCTCCGCCCCTGCGGCGGACTGGCGCCACTGGAAAAAGCACACCGCGTCGGCGCCGTGCGCGACGTGGGTGAGGGAGTCCCGGATCATCTCGCCAGCCTTCTTGGCGACGTTGACCGGCTGCCAGTTCACCGCACTGGTCGAGTGCTCCATGAGGAACCACGGGCGTCCGCCGGCCAGGTGCCCGGTCAGGTTGGCGGAGAACGACAACTCGTCCAGGCTCTGCGGCCCGGGCAGCACGTAATGGTCGTTGGAGACGAAGTCGACCTCGCGGGCCCAGTCGGCGTAGTCCATACCCTTGGTCTCCCCCATGACCATGAAGTTCGTGGTCACCGGCACGCCGGGGGTGATCCGGCGCAGCGCGTCCCGCTCGGCCCGCAGGTGGTCCTTGAGCGCGTCGGACGAGAACCGCTTGAAGTCCAGCTGCTGCGTGGGGTTCGGATGGGACGCCGCCAGCCGCGGCGGCAAGATCTGCGCCCAATCGCTGTACGCCTGGGACCAGAACGCGGTGCCCCAGGCGTGGTTGAGCGCCTCGATGGTGGTGTAGCGGTCCTGCAGCCACCGGCGAAACGCTCTGGCGGCGTCGTCGGAGTAGTCATACACGTTGTGGCACCCAAGCTCGTTGTTGACGTGCCATGCCACGAGCGCCGGGTGGTCGGCGTACCTGGTCGCGATCGCCTCGACGAGCGTCAGCGCGTGCTCGCGGAAGACGGGCGACGTCGGACGCCAGTGCTGACGAGCGCCCGGCCACACGGTCTCCCCGGTGCGGGTCACCGGCAGGATCTCCGGGTGCGCGGTGGTCAGCCACGGCGGCGGCGACGCGGTCGCCGTCGCCAGGTCCACGCCGATCCCGTGCGCATGGAGCAGGTCCATCGCCTCGTCCAACCACCCGAAGTCCCACCGGTCAGCGGCCGGTTGGATCCTCGCCCACGAGAAGATCGCCAGCGACACCACGGTGACGCCGGCCTCGCGCATGAGCGCGACGTCCTCGTCCCAGACCTCACGTGGCCACTGGTCGGGGTTGTAGTCGGCGCCGTAGGCGATCCGCCGGCCCTCGGGGCCGGTGGCGCGCAGCCACGTGCGCTCTGTCTCGGGGGTGGGCATGGCGTCCTCCTGGTGGGTGCTGCTGCGGGGGCGTGACGAGGGGCGGGACGGCGCCTGCCGTCCCGCCCCTCGTCACAGTGCGTCAGTTCTCGACGGTGAAGCCCTGGTCGTTGCCGTAGTCGGTGGTGAGCTGCTGCCAGTCCGCGAGGCCCTCCTGCAGCGTGGTCTCGCCGACGTAGGCCTGTCCGACGGTGTCGTTGAAGACGCTGTTGGCGTAGACCTGGAAGGGCAGGTACTGCCAACCCTCAACCACGTTCGTCGCGGACTCGGCCAGGACCTCGTTGACCTTCTGGCCACCGAAGTACTCGAACTCCTTGTTGACGAACTGCTCGGACTCGAGCTCGGCTACGGTAGCCGGGAACGCGCCGCCGTCGACGCGGGTCTGCACCCCGTCACCGGCATTCGCGTACTCGACGAAGGCGTATGCCAGCTCCTTGTTGGGGCTGGCCTCGGTGACGGCGAGGGCGCTGCCGCCGTTCTCCGCGGTGGCGTTCGCGCCCGCCTCCCACTGCGGCATCGGAGCGACGCGCCACTTACCGGCACCTGCCTCCACGCCGGACTCGAGGTTAGCAGGCATCCAGGCGCCGATGGTCAGGGTGGCGATGGTCCCGTTGCCCAGTCCCTGGTACCACTCGTCGCTCCACGAGCCGATCGGCGCCAGCAGGTCCTCGTCGAGGAGCGTCTGCCACGTCTCGGCGAACTTCGCCGTGCCCTCGTCCGTGAAGTCGATCGTCACATCGGTGCCGTCGACGGCGTACGGCTGCCCGCCTGCCTGCCAGATCATGCTGGTGACGAACCCGGCGTCCCCGGTGTCGTTGGCGATGTACGCGTTGGGGTCGGCTGCGTGTATGGCGCGGGCCGCCTCGAGGTACTCGTCCCAGGTGGTCGGCACCTCGAGGCCGAGGTTGGTGAAGACCTCTTCGTTGTAGAACAGTGCCATGGGGCCCGAGTCCATGGGCAGGCCGTAGATGCCGTCAGCCTGCTGCACCGCGGACCACGGGCCGGGGGTGAAGGTGCCGTCGAGCTCGGCAGCGCCGAGCGGGCCGATGTCGGCGAGTGACTCGCCGATGGCGAACTGCGGGAGCGCGTAGTACTCGACCTGGGCCACGTCCGGGACGCCGTCGCCGGCGGCGATCGCATTCTGCAGGGCCGTGTACTGGTCGTTCCCGGTGCCGACGTTGGCGAGCTCGACATCGACGTTGGGGTACTCCGCCTCGAAGTCCTCGACGACCGCCTCGAGCGTCGGCTCCCACGCCCAAACCGTGATCTCACCACCAGCCTCGAGCACGGACTCCGCATCCCCGGGGGCGGGGGCGGCGGCGTTGTCGCCGCTTGACCCGCAGGCCGTCAGTGCGAGGGCCAGTGCCCCGGCGAGTGCGGTGCCACGCGCCAATGCGCGACGGTGGTTGACATTCATGGGTAATTCCTTCCGATGGTGGGTGGTAAGGCAGGCTCGACGGGGGTGAGGTGAAGTGGTGGTCGGTCATTCCTTGACGCCGCCTGCGGCGAGGCCCGACTGCCAAAAGCGTTGCAGCAGCAGGAAGGCCGCGATGAGCGGGAGGATGGTGAGCAGGGACCCGGTGATGACAAGGTTGAAGATCGCCTCGCCGCCGGCGGTGGCGGCCTGTGCGTTCCACGCGTTGAGGCCCAGGGTGAGCGGGTACCAGTCGGGGTCGCGCAGCATGATCAGCGGGAGGAAGTAGTTGTTCCACGTCGCGACCATCGTGAAGAGCAGAACCGTGACGATGCCGGGGGCGAGCAGCGGCAGGGAGATTTGGGCGAAGGTGCGCACCTCGCTGGCGCCGTCCATCCGGGCTGCCTCGAGCAACTCGGTGGGGATCGCCTCGGCGGCGAAGGTCCACATGAGGTAGAGCCCGAAGGGTGAGATCAGCGAGGGGATGATGACGGCCCATGGCGTGTTGGTCAGACCCATCTGGCTGAACATCAGGAAGGTGGGCACCGCCAGTGCAGTCCCGGGCACGGCCACCGCACCGATCACGATGGCGAACACCGCGCGCTTGCCGGGGAAGGTGAACTTGGCTAGGCCGTACCCGCCGATAATCGCCAGCGCGGTGGCGCCGCCCGCACCGGCGACCACGTAGAGCAGCGTGTTCGCCAGCCAGCGCACGAAGATGCCGCCGTCATAGGTGAGCGTCTGCACGATGTTGTCCCACAGCGCGAAGTCACCGCTGAACCACAGGCCGAAGGAGCCGAACAGGCTCGCCTGTGTCTTGCTCGAGTTGATGACCAGCCACACCAGTGGGACGAGGCTGTAGATCAGCACGATACCGGTGGCGACGGTCAGCACCATGCTGCGGCGGGGGCGTTCGACGCTGTGCGCGCGTCGCGACCTCGTGCGCAGCGGGCCGGCGCCACGGCGGCCCGCTGATGTGGTGGCGGAAGCGGTGGTCGTGGTCATCACGCCTCCTTGCGCATGCCGCGCAGCTGCACGACGTAGGCGATGACCATCGTGATTAGGCCCATGATGATCGCGACCGTCGCCGAGTAGTTGTACTGCTGCCCCGAGAACGACAGCGAGTAGGCGTAGAGGTTCGGCGTGAACGACGTCGTGATCGCGTTCGGCGCGAGGCTCTGCAAGATGCTCGGCTCGTTGAAAAGCTGGAAGCTGCCAATGATCGAGAAGATCGCCGCGATGACGAGTGCTCCACGGATCGCCGGGATCTTGATCGCACGGATGATCCGGAACTGACCCGCACCGTCGATCTCCGCCGCCTCGTACAGCGACGTCGGGATGACCCGCAGGGCGGAGTAAAAGATCAGCATGTTGTAGCCCACGAACTCCCAGGTCACGATGTTGCCGATCGAGGCCAGGATGAGGCCCGGGGAGAGCGGGTCCGGCAACGTCGTTCCCAGGGCGTCGTTGAGGTTACCCACCAGGCCGAACCGCGTGCCGTACATGAACCCCCACATGAGGGCCGCCACGACGGCCGGCACCGCGTACGGAAGAAAGATCGAGATGCGGAAGAAGCTCTTTCCGTACAGCCGCCCACTGTCGATGGCCAGCGCCACCAGCAGGGCGAGCCCGAGCATGATCGGCACCTGGACGAGCAGGAACAGCGAGACGCGGACGAGCGCCGACCAGAACAGCGGGTCGCTCAGGGCGCGCTGGTAGTTCTCGAGTCCCACGAACGACGTGCCGCCCACGAGCTGCTGGCGGAAGACGCTGATGTAGAGCGAGTAGACGATCGGCGCCAGGAAGACCAGGGCGAAGACGGCCATGAAGGGGCCGACGAAGCCCCAGCCCTGCCAGGAGCGCGGGTTGCTGCGCCGGGCAGGGGCCATCAGCCCTTGCGCCGGGACGATCGGTGCCACAGATCCGCTCCTTTGCCGACAAGTGCATGTTTACGTAAACAGGCGTCCCGAGGCTGTCACTCCGACCGGTGCGGTGTCAAGGCAAGGTGCCTCCAAGAGAGGTCACGGCTTGGTTACGTCGTTCATGACGGCTGGCTGTCCCTATGCTCTGAAGCCATGGCGGTGAAAGAGACCGAAGAACCAACGGCACGGACGCCGTCCTCCACGCGTAGCCGACCGGCTCCCTCCATGGCAGACGTCGCCGCGCTCGCGGGCGTGTCCGGGCAGACGGTGTCCCGGGTCTCCACCGGGGCCGACAGCGTGCGGCCCGAGACGCGTCGCCGGGTCCTTGCGGCAATGACTGAGCTCGGGTACTCCCCGAACACGGCTGCACGGGCGCTTCGCTACGGCAGCTTCCGCACCATCGGGGTGATCGCCCACCGGCTGGCCCGCACCGGCGAGTCCCGCACGGTCGAGGCCGTCGTCGACGCGGCACGTGCCGAGGGCTACACCGTCAGCCTCGTGGATGTGCGCAGCCCGTCGTCGGACGACGTCAGCGCGGCCGCCGCGCAACTGTCCCACCAGGCCATCGACGGCCTCGTGATTATCCGCGCCGAGACCGCGACCCCGGCCACGCTCGCGCTGCCTCCACGCCTGCCCGTCGTGGTGTCGGACTCGCGATTCATCGGTCACCACCCGGCAGTCGGCGCCGACCAGTCCGCCGGTGCGCGGCTCGCCGTGCAACACCTGCTCGACCTCGGCCACCGGACCGTCCACCACCTCGCGGGGCCAGCGGACTCTGGACCAGCAGAGCTGCGCATCGAGGCGTGGCGTGCGACCCTCGAGGACGCCGCGCTCCCAGTGCCACCGCTGCACCTTGGCGACTGGTCGGCGCAGTCCGGGTACGAGCAGGGCCGGCAGATCGCCCGCGATCGGTCGGTCACCGCGGTGTTCTGCGCCAACGACGAGATGGCCGCCGGGCTGATCCGCGCCCTGCACGAGACCGGCACGCGCGTGCCCGACGACGTCTCTGTCGTCGGCTTCGACAACATCCCCCTCGCGTCCTACCTCTGGCCACCGCTGACCACGGTCGCGCAGGACTTCCACGCCATCGGTCACTGCCTCGTCGACTTGCTCATGCGACAGGTCAACGAGGGAGCCGACCTCAGGGACGCCCACACCGTCGTGCCGGTCGAGCTCGTGGTCCGCCAAAGCACCGCTCCCCCGCCGAGCTCAGGCCGTCGCCGGGCGACCGGCGACATCTGACGTCCGGTCCAGGCCGGACTCAGGAACCGCCCCCGCGGAACCGGTCGATTAGGTGTTCATGAGCGGGTCGTAGCGGGCGTCGATCACCTGGCGCGCCGGGTGATCGACGCCCCAGGCGACGAGCGCCCTGGGCCCCGGTCGATGCCGCCGCCGCTGATGAACTGGAGCCGGTTGGCCTGAGGTCAGTGGCGCAGGTCGCCTCAGGCGGTGCGGGCCGCCGCGGCCGCCGCCTCGGCGACCAGGAAGGCCGGGGGGTGGAAGCCGGCGTCGGCGAAGGCGCGCGCGACGGCCTCGGCGACGGCGTCGATCGCGCCGACCTCGACGAGGGCGATCGCTGAGCCGCCGAAGCCACCGCCGGTCATCCGGGCGCCGAGCGCGCCGGCCGAGCGGGCCGCGTCCACTGCGACGTCCAGCTCGGGGGCGCTGACCTCGTAGTCGTCGCGCAGCGACGCGTGCGAGGCGTCCATGAGCGGGCCGACGTCCCGGACGCGGCCGGCGTCGAGCAGGGCCACGAACCTCTCGACGCGCGCGATCTCGGTCACGACGTGCCGCACCCGCCGCTGGGTGACCTCGGTGGGTTGGTCGTCGTCGGTGATCCGGGCGAGCGCGTCGTCGAGGCTCTTGGGTGCGATCTCGCGCAGCGTGGCGACCCCGAGATGCCGTGCGGCGGCCTCGCAGGCGGTGCGCCGGGCGGCGTACTGGCCGTCGGCGAGCTGGTGCTCCGCCTTGGTGTCGACCACGAGGAGGGCCAGCCCCGCGGCGGCGAGGTCGAACGGCACGTGCCGCACCGACTGGTCCAGGCTGTCCAGCAGCAGGGCGTGCCCCGCCTGCGCGCGCAGGGACGACGACTGGTCCATCCCACCGGTCGGGGCGCCCGCGACCTCGTTCTCCGCGCGGATGCACGCCGCAACCAGGCGGGCGCGCCCGGCGTCGGCCGCAAGGCCGAGGCCGAAGGCCTCATCGAGGGCCACGGCGACGGCGCACTCCAGCGCGGCCGACGACGACAGGCCGGCACCGTACGGGACGCAGGAGTCGACGACGGCGTCGAAGCCGCCGATCGCGTGCCCGTCCTCGGCCAGCGCCCAGGCGACCCCGGCGGCATAGGCGGGCCACCCCTGGACGCGTCCGGGCCGGACGTCGGCCAGCGCGGAGGACCACAGCCCGGCGTCCGGCTCCTGGGCGGAGGCGAGCCGGACGACGGCGTCGTCGGCGGCCACGGCCGTGGTCCGGCGGAACGCGACGTAGGTACGGTGCGGCAGGTCGATCGGCAGGCACAAGCCGCCGTTGTAGTCCGTGTGCTCCCCGATGAGGTTGACGCGGCCCGGTGCGGACCACACGCCGTCGGGCTCCGCGTCGAAGCGGGTCCGGAAGGCGGCCGTGGCGCGCTCGGCGCCAATGGCGGGTTCCCAGGCGTCGACCCAGGTCGCCGGGGTAGCGGCGTGTCGGCTCATCGGGCCAGCTCCTGCAGTCGGGTCGCGATGCGTTCGGGGGTGGTGTCGCTGATCCAGGCACCCATGCCGGACTCCACGCCGGCGAGGTACTTGAGCTTGCCGGGCGCGCGCAGGACGGAGAACACCTGCAGCGCCAGCCGCGACAGCTCCCGGCCCTCGCGTACCGGCGCCTGGTGCCAGCCGGCGATGTACGGCAGCGTCACCGGTTCTTCGTCGGCGCCGACGAAGAACCGGTCGAGGCGGCGCAGCAGCTCGAGGTAGACCGGGGCCAGGTCGGCGCGCTCGGCGTCGGTCAGGCCCGGCAGGTCCGGGACGTCGCGGCGGGGGACGAGGTGCACCTCGACCGGCCAGCGCGCCGCGAACGGCACGTAGGCGACCCAGTGCTCGGACTCGAGGACGACGCGCTCACCGCTGCGCAGCTCGGCGACGAGCACGTCGGCGCCGAGCAGCCGCCCGGTTGACTCGTGGTGAGCGCGGGCCTGGCCGAGCGTCGCTAGCGTGCGGGGGGTGAGGTAAGGGAACGCGTAGATCTGCCCATGTGGGTGGTGCAGTGTGACGCCGATCTCCTTGCCCCGGTTCTCGAACGGGAACACCTGCTCGACCCCGGGAAGCGCGCCGAGGTGGGTCGTGCGGTCCACCCACGCCTCAATAATCGTCCGCATCCGGGTCGGGCTGACCGACGCGAGCGACGCGGTGGGGTCGGGGCTGAAGCAAATGACCTCGGTCCGGCCGCTCGCGGGTCGCGTCGGCCACAACGGCTCGCCGTCGCGGAGGGTCACCTCGTCGGGCACGCCCGGCATGGCCATGAGGGACGGGAACCGGTTCTCGAAGACGACGACGTCGTAGTCCTCCGCCGGGATCTCGCCGTCCTGGTACGCCGAGCCCGGCCGGGCCGGTGCGAGCGGGTTGGAGTCCGCGGCCGGCAGGAAGGTGCGGTTCATCCGGTGCGCCGCCATCGGGATCCAGTCCCCGGTGAGCGGGTCGCGGCGCAGCTCGGGGCCGGTCACCGGCTGCGCCACCCCGTCCTCGCCGACGACCGGCGCGAAGCGGTCCGGCAGCGGGCGTGGGTCGTCCAGCCGGCGGGTCGCGCCGCCCGAGACGTACGGCTCGGAGTCGTCGAAGTAGATCAGCTCACGACCGTCCGCCATCCGGGTGGCGGTGCGTCGGATACGGGCGGCATGCGGGATCACAGTGCTCCTCGTCGGGCAAGGGTGGAGGCGTCGGTGCGGGTGTGAGCATGGCTGGACGGGATCGGGTCGCACCGCGGCCGGTGATCCGGCGGCGACGTCGATGAGCTCGAGAGGCCCCGGTTGCTCGAACAGTATTATTCACAGGGAGCCGGGGACTTCTGTCAGTCGAGGCCGATGCCCGTCGGGGCGTATAGGCCGAACGCCTGGCACGATCTCACGGTGCTAGCCGGGGATGTGTGGTGGCTTGTTGTGCTCGTGGTGGGAGTGGCGGCTGCTGCGCAAGTGCTCAGCGGCTTGGGTTTCGCGCTCGTGGCTGGGCCTCTGCTCGCGCTCACGCTTGGTACAACAGATGCGGTGCGCCTGAGCGTGACGATGTCACTGGTGCTCAACGTGGTGCTGCTCACCTGCACTTACCGCCTGGTGCGGTGGGGCGACGCCCTGCGCCTGTTCGTTCCTGCAGCGCTGCTGGTCGTGCCAACGTTTCTGCTGACGACGCGCCTGAGCAGTGCCTGGGTATCGGCGACCGCTGGGGCGGCAGTGCTGCTGGGGGTGGTGCTCATCGCTTCCGGCTGGCGGGCTCGCTGGGTTGACGCTCCTGTCGGGGCAGTCGCCGCCGGCGCTGCGAGCGGGGTACTCAATGTGCTCGGGGGCGTCAGCGGACCGCCAGTGGCGCTGTTCGTCGCTCACCGCGGCTGGGCTCCGGCGGTCAGCGCCGCCACGCTGCAGGCTTACGCCATGCCGCTGAACGTCGTGACGCTGGGCGCGCTCGGGCTGCCCGTGGGGGAGCCGCGGTGGGTGTGGGCGGGTCTTGGTCTGGTACTTGGGGCAGGAGCGGCGTGGCCGTTCCGTAGGCGTATCAGCGCCGGGACAGTCCGCACTCTCGTCTTGGTCCTCGCCACCTCGGGCGCACTGATGCTCCTTGTTGAGGCATGGGAGATATCGGGCTGAGACCACTCGCCTCGGTGTGCGTGTGGCCGGTTAGGCAGTCGCGGCAGGCGTGGAATCGCGCCCGCACGGGCCGGTCTCGGTAGTGTCGCGTCATGACTTGGATGGTGACCGGTGGTGCTGGGTACATCGGCTCCCACGTGGTGAAGGCGTTCGGGGAGGTCGGACTGCACACCGTCGTGCTCGACGACCTGTCCAGCGGCCACGAGGCGTTCGTGCCTGCCAGCGTTCCCCTCGTCCGCGGCTCCATCCTGGACACCCCACTGGTCCGGCACGCGCTCACAGAGCACGACGTGACCGGCGTCGTGCACCTGGCCGGGTTCAAGTACGCCGGGGTCAGTGTGCAGCGCCCGCTGCACACGTACGAGCAGAACGTCACGGGCACCGTCCACCTGCTCGAGGCGATGGCCGACGTCGGCGTCGACGCCCTGGTGTTCTCCTCGAGCGCCGCGACCTACGGCATCCCGCACACGAACCTCGTCACCGAGGAGACGCCCACCAGCCCCGAGTCGCCGTACGGCGAGAGCAAACTCATAGGCGAGTGGCTGTTGCGCGACCAGGGGGTGGCCACGGGACTCCGGCATACCTCGCTGCGGTACTTCAACGTGGTGGGATCTGGCTCGCCCGAGCTGTACGACACGAGCCCGCACAACCTGTTCCCGCTGGTGCTCGAGGCGCTCGTGGCCGGCCGGACGCCGCGGATCAACGGTGTGGACTACGACACCCCGGACGGGACCTGCGTGCGCGACTACGTCCACGTCGCGGACCTTGCCCACTCCCACGTGGCAGCAGCCCGCGGCCTCGCCGACGGCCGCCCGCTGGAGCGCGTCTACAACCTCGGTAGCGGGCAGGGGGCGTCGGTGCGCCACATCATGGAGACAATGGCGGAGGTGACGGGCATCGACTTCGAGCCCGAGATCGGCCCCCGCCGCCCCGGAGACCCCGACCGGATCGTCGCGTCCGGGGAGCTGGCCGCGCGAGACCTGGACTGGCAGATGCGTTACACGCTGCGGGAGATGGCCGCGAGCGCATGGCAGGCTCGGCAGCGGGCGCAGACCGCCTAACGACGGCCCGGGCAGTCAGCACCCTTGCGGCGGGCTACGGCGCTGACCAGGGTGTCACCGCGATCCGAGACTCTATCCGGTCGCTGATGGAGTACCCGACGATCCGCCCCGAGTACACGTCCTTGATCGCGCAGAGGTAGGCCCTTGCCCGGCCCGGTGGGGTGCTCGGTGATGTCCCGCAGACACACGGTTGGCCGGTCGGCGCGGAACTGTCGTCCGACGAGGTCGTCGTGCGCGGTGGGCCGGCCTTCTTGCCGTTCAAAGCGCGCTTCTCACCGAACACTCTGCGAGCCGGAGCACGTTCGTCTCCCAGTACCATGTCGAGATCGAACGCCCCCTCGGGTGCGCTGCGCAACGGGAAGACGTTTCAGCGCAGGACGCCTTCCGCGCTGGGCGCGCCGATATAGAAGAGCGGCTCGTCAGCACCGTCGGGCCAGTACTGCTTCTGAGCCCACAGGTCACCGCCGTGCGGCTCGGTGGCGACCGCGCGGCCGTCCTGGTCGACGACCTGCGCCCCGTCGACCGGCTCGCCGTCAGCGCCGTAGACGAACAGGTTCGTCGCACGCTCACCCCCAGCGATGACCCCGTCCACGGGCTGTGCGTTCGCCGCCGCCCGCAACGACGCCAGCTCGTGCCGCTGCGCGCTAGGAACCCACAGCAGCAGCACGACGCTCGCGACGGCAGTCGCGGCGTTCACCAACTTCAGCAGCCGCTCCCAGCGGGGGCCGGTCTGCCACCGGCCCCGTCCCCACTGCGCACTGGCGACGACCGCCGCGACGAGCACCACCCAGGCGGCGAATGTCAACGGCAGCCAGAACAGCGCGTACGGCTCGACGTCCGTCAGCTGCAGCACCAGGTAAGCGACCGTCCACCCGCGCAGGACCCACCACGCCGGCCGCAGTGCGGCGAGGAGACCTTCGACGCCGGGGAACCAGCGCGTGGCCCGCATCCGCGCAAGCGCCGCCTGGTCGATGTCCCTCACCGCGCGCCACGGGGCGGCCAGCGCGGTGCGCAGCGTGCCATCGCGCTGCTGCGCCGCGGGGGCGAGGTCGGCGGCGGTACGTAGCTCGGTGGCGTAGACGTCCGGGGAGCCGAACTCGTCGACAAGTCCGCCGCGACGTGCACGGCCGTCATCAGCCAGCGCGTCGGCCAGGTTCGCCTCGAGCCCGTCGGTCAGGTCGTCTACACCTGATCAGGGCCGAGGTCAGCAGCGAGGCGCGCACCTGCTCGGCGTACTGGGCGACGTCCGTTGTGGCGCCGGTGTCCATGGCGGTCATCGACCCTCCTCGGTGCTGAGCAGGCGCGTCATGGTCGCCGCGAATTCATCCCAGTCTTTGCGCTGGGCTTCGAGCATCGCCTGCCCTTGGGCATTGATCGGCGTAGTACTTGCGGTGCGGACCCTCATCACTCGGCACCACGTACGACGTCAGCGCTCCAGACGCGTACAGCCGCCGCAGCGTGCCGTACACCGATGCGTCGCCGACCTGCTCGATGCCCGCCGCGCGCAATCGGCGCACGACGTCGTACCCGTGGCTGTCCGCGTCGGCGACGACGGCCAGGACCGCGACGTCGAGTACGCCTTTGAGTAGCTGCGTGGTGTCCACGCGACATCCACTCCCCCGCCCACCGCCGGGAAATGCCTGGTGCGGGCACTCCCTGCGGCACCCGCGGTGCACACAGTACTGCGGATCCCGCACTACTGCATGGGGCATGACACCGCGTGTCGTCGATCGTGGGTAACGCGCACGCCAACCGCGATGCAGATCACTTCTGGCGTGTCTCCGAGTCACCCCGCCAGCCGTGGCACGGGCGTAAGCGCCAGCGCAGCGGGTTGACGCGCTGACCACGGCGCGCACAACCGAAGGGGCGGCCACCAGGCCGCCGCCCTCCGTGTCGGGGGCTTACGACTCGCCGCTGCACCAACCTCGGGGCGTTACCCCCCGGGGTGCGTCATGCCGCGGAATAACTCAGCTGGTGCCGGGGCGGACGGCCACAGCTCCGCTACCTGATGCCCGCCACGGCTGTCGGTGCGGCAGGCGTGGAACGGCCCCTCCCGGCCTGTCAGCTGGCCCATCATCGGGTCGAAGTAGTCCCGGAACCACACCGCGATCCCGGTCGGTCCCTCGTAGCGCAGGTGCTCCCACGCGCGCCAGCACGCCTCGAGCCGTGCGACTGCTTCGGTGTGCTGCCACCAGTACGCGCACCAGCGGGTGTCGCTGTTCAGCGGGCGCCGGTAGTGGGGAAGCATCATCTGCTCCACCCAGGTGACGACGTCCTCGTACACCGGGGTCCGTTCCTGCGCCCCGGCCGAGGCCTCGTCGGTGTTGTCGCCGGCGTCCGCGCCCCACGGGTCGCGGCCGTCGGTCAGGCCGGCGGCGGCAGGTGGTGTGGTCATGGTGGTCTCCCCTCTGTTGCGTCGTCGTGCTGCGCTTGGTGCTCGCGGGCACGGGCGGCGTCGGCTGCGGCCTTCCACCGCAGCGCGCCGGCGGCCGCCGCGGCGGCGACCGGCGGCTGTGGCGGCGGCGGGGCGATGCTCACCGGGGCCCACCCCGACAGCGGTGCGTCCAGATCGGTCGCCTCCAGGGTGCGGGCGCTGTCCACGCCGGGTGCGCGCGACGCGCGAGGCGCGGCGTCCGCTCGCGCCGCTGCGGTGGCCTCCACCGGCTCGGGTGCCGGGGCGGGAGCCGGCGGCTCCTCGAACGGTGAGGCCGCGGGCAGCGGAACGTGCGCGCCGGCGGCGACGGCTTGGGCTTCGTAAAAGTTGCGCGACTCGGTGACCAGGTCGGCGTAGGGCTTGGTGGAGTAGTGGTCGAGCTTCATCAGCACCGCGGGCATCCCGGTGCTGAACGCGATCGCGCGGCCCGCCGGCAGCGACATGACCTCAGCGACCTCGAACAGCCGTCGACGCTGGATCGACGAGCTCGCGCTGCGCCCGCTCCTGGCCGCGTAGCTGACGCTGCGGGTGCGCACGTCGTGGTCGCCGATGCGCTCAGAGACGCCGCGCACGAACGTGTCCTGGGCGTTGCCGGGACCGACGACGCTGACGTTGGTGGCGCTCCACAGCTTCTGCATCCCCTCTTCGCCCCATGCGGCGGCGCCCTGCGCCCAGGACTGCAGGAAGGTGGACAGGATGATGCCGCGTGAGCCGTAGTGGGAGTAGAGGTTGGGCAGCTCGCGCCACCGGCACACGTTGGCGGCCTCGTCGAGCACCGCCAGCAGGGGTGTCGCCAGGCGCCCGCCGGGCTGGAGCGCGCCGAGCTGCTCGGCCGCCTTCAAGGTGGCCATCGTCAGGGCGCCGGTTACCGCAGCGCCGGACCCGGCCCCTTCGCGTGAGACGAGGTAGATCGTGTCGGTCGACGCGGCGAATGCGTGCGGGTCGAACTGCGGTCGGGCGTCGTCCGGGCCTTGGCGGGTGATCCACGGCAGGAGGGTCTTGTTGCGCAGGAAGTCCACCCACGGCCGCGCGGTGCCGTAGACGCCGTCGCGCTGGCGCTCGGTGAGCTCCATGGCGCCCTCGAGCGCGGTCGCGGTGAAGCCGTACCCGTTGGCCGACAGCAGGTCGAGGGGTGTTTCGTCGGTGACGTCGTACAGCCACGTCAGCACGTCGGTGATCGGGCGCTGCCCGGCGGCTGCGGCGAGGACCATCGCGGAGAGCACCGAGCGGCCCGCGGAGGAGAAGTAGGCGTCCTGGCGGGCGTCGGCGCTGGTGGCGGAGGTGATGAACAGGTCGGTGAGCTCGTCGGCCGTCTCCACGCTGGTGACGTAGGACAGCGGGTTCCACCACCACGTCGGCGGCTCCCCGATCAGGCCCTGCACGTCGTAGACCCAGACCAGGCCCTTCATCGACCGGGGCCCGCGGGTCAGGTCGACGATGTCGCGCTTGTTCGACGTCGCCAGCGCCGGCCCGCCGGTCTCCATGAGCTGCGGCACGCACACGCACGTCGTCTTCCCGGCGCGCGGCCCCATGACGTACAGCTGTACCCACTCCCATGGGGCGCGCAGCGGCTCGCCCCGCGCCACCGATGTCCCCAGCGGCACCCCCGGCCCGGCGTGCGCCGCGCCCAGCCGGACTGCGTCGGCGGCCGCGCCCTGCTCGGTGAGCAACGCGAGGTCCTTCGCCGTGGCCATGAACCGTGCCTTGGAGTCCACACGGGTGCCGCCGGTGAACACCGCACGCACCGCGCGGCCCACCACGACAGCGACCACGGTCACGACCGTGAGGAGCGCGACCAGGGCGGTCGTCTCGGTGGCGCCCCAGGGCACGTCGCCGTCGACCAGGTCCAGCCAGAAGTCCACGCCACCGGCAGGGGCCGGCTGGTCACCAAGGCGCGCCCCGAGGAACGCTGCCAGCCACACCAGGCCGGCCAGCGCCCCGGCGGCCGCGACGCTCGCCATGAATAGCAGCGGCAGCAGTGGGGAGCTGCCCGGCTCGGGGAGCCGGTTCGGCTGACGCATCAGACGTCGCCAGGCCCGGCGACGTCGTCGACGGCGCGGCGCGTGGCGGCCTCCGCCTCGTCGACGTCGGGGGTGATGCTGTGCCGTCGGGCGGCGGTCACCCGTTCGGCCATCGACGCCCACATGCGGTTGGTGTTGTTGACGTCGAGCTCGACCGGGGTGAGGTCCAGCTTGAACGGGATGCCGGGCTTCTTTCCGAGCTTGAGCAGGAACTTGCCCTGCCCGGGCGGGGCCGCGGCGCGCCCGGTCTCCGGGTCACGGGTGCCCTCGTCGGCCCACTCGGCGATCAGGCGCCGCTCGGTGCCGGACATGCCGAACACTTCCTCGAGGTTCCCCATCTCCGAGGCGGCCAGGCCACCCAGGTAGACCATGGCCGACCGCTCGACGAAGCCCCACGCCTTCGCGGTGTCGGCGTCGTTGGCCATCTTCAGGTCCAGCATGGTGTGCGTGATGAGCGCTTGGGCCAGGCCGCGGTTGCGGTTGAGGCGGGTGAGCGCGTCGACGAAGTCGACCATGAACGACCCGGCCCGCAGCATCCGCCACAGCTCGTCCATCACCATGAAGTAGTGCCGGGTCGGCGCCAGCCCTGCGTCCGCGAGGTGCTTCGCCGCGGAGACGGTCAGCGACCCGTAGGACCAGCACACCGACTGCGCGGCGGCCTGGAAGAGCAGGTCGCCGTCGTCGATGGAGGACATGTCGAACGCGACCGGACGGTCGATCGCGATCGGGGTGGTGGTCTGACCGGCGAACACGTCACCGAACGGCCCATCACTGGACAGGGCACCGATCAGGTCCAGCAGCGGCTCGATGCGGTCGCGGTAGCGCTCGTCGACGCCTCGGTCCAGGGCGACCGCGCGCAGCTCGAGCGGCCCCTCCTGCAGCACGGCGTACACGTCGGACGGCAGCGGCGGCACAGTGCCCCCGCGCTGGTCCAAGATGCGCAGCGCCACCGAGACCAGGGTGTTCTCGTGCGCCTGCAGCCGGTCCCCGCGCAGCAGCGACAGCAGACCGGTGAACGTGTTCAGCCGGCGCCCGCGCAGCTCGGCCAACGCCTCGCGTCGCTTGTCCTCGGGCAGCTCGGCGAGCCGCGCGACGAGCGGGCCCATGTCGAGGGGGTTGATGTGGCCGCGGCCGCGGCCCACCCGGATGACCAGGCCGTCGAGCGCCTCGATCAGATCGACGTAGTCCGGCTTGAGGTCTGACAGCACCATCGGGATGACCCCCCAGGCGGCCAGCACCGAGACCATGCGGCGCCCCAGGGTCGACTTCCCCAGGCCCGGGCGGCCCAGGATCATGCACGAGGGGAAGTTGATGAGCTGGGCGAGGAACCACATCACGGGGTCGCCGCACACCGTCCCGCCGGTGACCAGGTGGTGCCCGAGGGGCACGCCGACGGTCGGCAGGGAGCTGCCTGCGGCGAACGGCCACAGCCCGCAGACCTGCACGGTTGTGCCCTGCGCCTCGAACGGGCCGGCGATGTAGTTGACCCGGCCCGCGCCCTTGCCGGACCAGCCGCGGCGCCCCGGGCGTGCCGCTCGTTCCTTGCGGGCCGCGGCGGACCGGTTCTCGGTCTCGCGCAGCAGCGCGAGCAGGTCCAGGCCGCGCAGGCTGCGCCGCGCGGTGGAGCGCTTGGTGGCCTGCTGCAGCCGGGCGGCGTCCTGCGGGGTGATGACGAACGGGGAGCTGGTGGTCGAGCGGGAGGTGCGTGCCATCGGTCCGTCTCCTAGAGGGCGTCGCGCAGAGCGGTCGGCAGGATCGTGTGCTCCGGCAGGACCACGCCCAGGGGCAGGCCGGCGGCGAACGCGACGGCCTGGTTGCCGAGTGCGGGACGCATCTTCAGCCGCGCCGATCCGAACAGGGCTGTGGCCGCGCGGACGGCCTTGGGGAGTTGCTGGGCGTCGGTGCAGCTGACCGTGACGATCATCCCGAACCTGATCAGCCCGGCCCCGGCCGCTTCCTCACGAGCGGCCTGGCGCGCGGCCTTCTCGTTCTGCTCCGCACGGGCGGTCTGCCGGCGCGACCCCGACCGCCCGAACACCTCGGCGTTGATGTCCTTCTCCACCACCTCGGCGGGGTTCGGCACCGGCCGGTACAGCAGCGTGACGCGCTTGCGTTCGATGTCGCGGTGCGAGGCCAGCAGGCGCCGAAGGACGCTGGAGTAGAAGATCCCGCGCGGGGTGTCGGCCATCTCGAACGACGTGGAGACGGCGCGGTCGTGGTGGTACACGTCGAAGCCGTCGTGATGGAAGATCGGACCCGCTTCCTCCCACGTCAGGTGCGTGCCCTCACCGGCGCGCGCTTCCTCGATCGCCAGCGCGGCCGCCGGGTCGTAGGCGGTCCGCGTGAAGTCGACGATGTCCTGCGCCGAGCACAGCCGCACCGTCGACCCGGCGCCCGCCGTGCGCAGCCCGTCAAGCAGCCCAGGCAGCCGGTTACCGATGTCGGTCGCCACCTCATCGCCGGAACGGTCCGGCACGCCGCCACCGCCGCGCCCAGAGAAGGTGATCGTCAACCGGGTCGTGATCGCCGGCGCTCCCGTGGTGCCGCTCGTCGTCGCCTCCACAACCGCCACCGCGAACTGGGGTGCGTCCGGGACGACGTTGCCCACCGCCATGCGCCGCAACCGCAGACCGGAGTCCGGGGCGGTCTCCACCGTCACCGACGCGCCCACGACACCGTCCTCGACGCCGAGCAGCGCCAGCCAGCCGCCCCAGTTGGCGACCTCCGCGTCGATCACGTGCTGGTCCACCGACTCGCTGCCGGTCGCGTGAGCCTCGATCACCACCGTGTGATGCTTCGTCGCCGGCAACGTGATGAGCCCGAACGGGTTGCCGTAGGAGTCCAGGTGCTCGGTCAGCTCGCTGGGCGCCAGCAGACCAGGCAGTCGGCACTTGCCGTCCGGTGTCCGACCGGCCGGGCCGGCCACGTTCAGCGTGTGGCCCTGCTTCTGGGCCCGGTTGTGCATCGTCCTGATCGCCAGCCGCTGGTACAGCGTGCGGCCGTTGCGGGTCGGGAGCACGGCCGGTGCCACCAGCAGACCCATCGCGACAAGAGTCATCGCCGTCCCGATCCAGTGTGACGTTGACACCATCGCGATGAGCAGCAACATCAGTGGCACGAGCGCCACCAGCGCGCCAAGAGGGACCCCGTACAGGCCCACCTTGCGTGCGCGGCGGAAGTTGCCGTACGTGATCTGCTCGGTCGTCGTTGTCACGCGATCACCTCTCCACGGCGGCGCCGGAGGGTCCCGCGCCCCCTTCGTCTGCTGCCTGCGTCCCGGAGCGGGCCGCGTCGGCGGCGCTACGCGCTGCCGACTTCCAGCCGTCCGCGCCCCTGCCGCTCGCCGCAGGGGCCGGCGCACCGCGCGGAGCCGGTCCCGCGGGCGCGGGGGCTGGGGGTGGCGTCACCGGACCGGGCGTGCCGTTGGTGCCACCACTGGTGGGCGCCGCGCCTGGCGTTGCGCTGCCGCCGCTGGCCGGGGCGGGCGTTGGCGAGCTGCCACCCCCGGCGGCACCGGGGGCGGTCGGCGTCCCGCCCGCAGCCGCGGCCGACGGCGCGGCGCCACCGGCAGGCGCGACCGGGCCACCGCCCGCGGGTGCGAGCGACGGTGCCGCTCCACCGGCTCCACCGGCTGCTGCCGGTGCCGCGCCCGTCCTCGCCGCGGCCGGGGCTGCGCCTCGCGCCATCGCCGCGCTGCCCGCCGCCGACCCGCCAATGCTGACCACCGCCGCGCCCGTGGCAAGCGCCGCGACACCGACCGCCGCGCCGGAGAACATCGACGACACACCCGCCGATGCCATCGGGACCAGGAACTTGACCAGCGCCGGCAGGGTCAGACCGGCCAGGGTGATGACCGTCAGGCCCATGAGCAGGGACATGATCGCCGCCTGCTCCTCGCCGGTTCCACCAGGAGCCTGGTAGCCGTTCACGAGGAGCAACCCGACCGCGTAGATGACCGCGGCGACCGGCTTGTAGAGCACGAACGCCAGCAACCAGCCGAGCGCCTTGCGCAGAGCTGCGGAGCCACCGTTGGTGGCAGAGGTGGCGGCGATCGTCGGTAGGACCGCCATCAGCAGCGTGATCATCGCCCCGCGGAACACCATGAACACCACCTGCGCGATGCAACCCAGCAGCGCCGCGAGGCCGACCAGTAGCCCCACGCCCATGCCCGAGCTGGTGATCGTGGCGGCGGTCATGATGCCGACCACCCCGTCGGAGAACTCCTTGCCAGTGGCGCGGTAGATGATCCACGGCGCGAAGGCGTCCCCTGCGGCGATCGCGGCGGACACCACGGCTGCGCCGGCGGCGCTGACGATGATGAGCGTCACCACCATGCGCACCGCGGGCAACGCCGCGTCGCCGCGCCCGCTGAGCGCGAGCTTCCCGGCAGCGAACAGCACCCCGATCATCGCGAAGACCATCGTGTAGAACGACAGGTCGCTCGAGATAGCGGCGATGATGCCGGTCGGCTCGTTGCCGACGGCCACCACCGGAGACGGAATGTTCATCCAGGTGGTCGCCACCACCATGAGCACCGTCTCCACGGCCTCGGCGACGCTCTCCACGAACGCGCCGATCGCGCTACCGGCAAGGGCGCCTGCCGCGTCCCCGATCGCGTCACCGACGACGCACTTCGCCGAGCCAAACGGCCCGGCGCAGTCGTCCTCGTTCATGCCGCGCTCCAGGGGATAAAGCCGGAGGTCCCGTCAATGCGCGTCACCCTAGGTATCCCACCGCTCGTCTCGAGGTCGATCTTCCAGTCCCCGTCCTGCCAGGCGAGGTCGACAGGGATCGAGGCCGCGGAGTCGTTAGCCACCAGTAGGAGCTCGATTCGGGCGGCCGTGTCGCTGTAGTCGACGAACCGGAAACCGCCGATGGCAGGTGTCGTCCCCGGTGTCGGCTCGCTCGGCGGTGTCAGCGAGAGCTGGTTGAGGTACGCCTGAGCCTGCGTGCCAGGCACCGCCTGGCCCTCAACCACGGTCGCGGCCTCCGGGGCGTCGGTGGCGAACACCAAGTAGGCAGCTGCTGCGAGGGCGCCCTCCGGGCTGTGAGCCCAACCCGACCACAGGCGACCGTCCTGATTGGACGGGCCAGCGGTCGGCGAGGTCGGGAGGGCGACGTCGTAGAACAGGTCCCACTCGGTCTCGGGAGCGGCCGTTAACGGCGCGTCGGCCGGTTCCTCCGGCTGAGCTGAGGTCGACGGTGCCGACGACGGGGTGGGAGGGGTCGGGGCCGCGGTGGACGGCTGGGGGTCGGGGCCGCCCAGCAGAACGACGGCCACCCCGACGATGACGAGCAGGATGAACAGGCCTGACGCCGCCCACCAGCCGTTCATCGACACCAGGCCACCGCGCGACTGTTCGGTCATCGTTCACTCCTTCACGTGGGTGGTCACGCCACCCGGGCCGCGCCTCGGGGTGGGCCTCAGACGAAGATCTGCATGATGGCGCCGACGCCGCCAATGAGGATCGCGGCGAGGATCGCGAACGCAAGGCCCTTGAAGTTGTTCATCTCGCGGCCGGAGTGGTGAGCGAACGCCAGGCCACCGGCGGCGACGATGAAGCCCGCGACCGAAACGATGATCGCGAGCCACGACACCCAGTTGAGCACCTGCAGGATCGGCTCGGACCCGGGCGGCGCCTCCGGTGTCGGGTTCGGGATGACGCCCGTGAGGACGTTGTACGCCGCAGCGGTGAGGGCGGTCATGGTGCGCTCCTTGGTTCGGTCTCGGCAGCCTGTCGCTGCCGATCAGTCGTGGGGGTGGTCGGGGCGGCGCCGGCGGTGACCTGCGCGCCGAGCTTGCGGATGTGCTCGAGGGTGCGGCGCACCCGCGCCGGAAGGGCATCCGCGGCGGGCGTCTGGACCTCGCGCCACTCGGGCTGCCAGGCGATGTGCCACCCGTGCGGCGTCATCTGCGACAGGCGCTTGGCTGCCGCCTTCTGCGCCTTGGTCAGCTGGGGGGCGTCGTCGACGAGGACCAGGCCGAGCAGCTGGGACTCGCCGAGCTCGCCTGCGGCCCACGACCGGGCGACCCGCTCCGCGGCGGCGAGTCCTGCACCGTGGGTCCGTGCCACCAGCACGACGGGAAGGACCGGCAGCGGCCGGGCCCAGCCGCCCGCCACGGGCCAGCTCACGCCGGCGTCGTGGGCGCCGTGGCCAAGCAGGTGCGCGAGCGTCGAGGCGCCCGCTCCGCCGTGCACGGCCGCCACCGCGACCGTGACGCCGCGCGGCGTCACCTCGCGGCGGGCAAGCGCTCCAGCCGCGGCGCCGCTTGCGGTGGCCGAGGGTCGCTGCGGGCCTCGGGCGGCGACCTCGGCGCCCAGCCACTCATCGGTCGGCAGCGGCGCCTCGACCGCTACAGGCTGCGGGGCGCGGCGGATGAACGGGTTGTCAGAGGCTGGCTCGATACTGCTCGTGCGTCGTCGTCGCAACAGCCCGTCCCCCACCCGTTCCGTGATGACCCAGTCATCGGGTCGGTTCTGATTGTCGCGTCTAGTGTGACTCAGTGTCAAACAGTCACTTGGGGCACCTAGTGCGGCGTGGTAGTCACTTGTAGTACGTTATTGCTGCTGTTATCACGTGGTGACCCGCGCCAGACCTAAGGTGTCCGGATGACCAACGAGGACCACCGCGCTCAGGACGGTTCACCCGATCTGATGGCTTATGGACCGGTGTTGACGCCTGAGGAGGTGGCTCAGGTGCTGCGTCTGAACCAGCAGCACCTGGTTCGGCTCATGCGGCAAGGCAAGTTCCCGGCGTTCAAGGTCGCCGGAGCTTGGCGGGTGCGGCGATCGGCGCTCGAGGCCGTGATGGACGGGACGTGGCAGCCGCCCGATGCGGGCGCCGCCGACCACGACGAGTAGCAAACCCGTAGGGGTCGAGGGGGAACGGATGCGGAGTCTGGCCGGTGCTGCACTCGCGACGGGTGCGCTCATCGCCCTGACCGCCTGCCAGGCCGAACCCCCCTCCCCCACCGCCGGGACCGGTGGAGCGCCACCGGCCGCCACCGCGCAGCCGGCCCCGCCGTCGTCGTCGCCGGTCGCACCGAACCACGACGTCGAGCACGACGAGCCCGACCCGCAACCTTTGCCGTCGCCCACCCCCGGTGCGACGTCCGACGCCGCGGCGGTCGAGGTGGCGACCGCCGCCATGACCGCGTTCGCCCGGCGCGAGCTGCCGGAGGCTGACTGGTGGGCGGGCTTGTCCCCGCACCTGAGCAACGCGGCCAGGGACGCCTACAGCGCCACCGACCCGGCCAACGTCCCCGCCAGCGCAGTGACCGGCGCCGCGGCCGTCCTGCCGTCCGAGTCCGGATACCTCGCGACCATCGCTGTGCCAACCGACGCCGGGGTCTACGAGGTCCTACTGAGTCGTCCCGGGCAGTTCGCGCCGTGGGCGGTGGAGCAGATGCTCCCACCGGAGGGCGTCAACTGATGTGGGGTGCGGGGACCGCTGCCGGCGCAGGAGCCGGGCTGCTGCTGCTCGTCGTAGTCGTCCTCGGCGGCGCCAGCGACGACGAGGAGAACAACGCCTGTGTCACCGGCGGCGCACCGATCAGCGCGGACGCCGCCGGGCTCGGCGGCGCGCAGGTCGGCCCCTACGGGCCGACCCAACTGGCGAACGCGGCCGCGATCATCAACGCGGGGCGCGCGATGAACCTGTCCGCGCGAGACCAGACCATCGGCGTCATGACCGCGATCGGTGAGTCCTCGCTCCAGGTGCTCGACCGCGGCGACGCGGTCGGCCCGGACAGCCGCGGGCTGTTCCAGCAGCGCGACAACGGCGCATGGGGCAGCTACGCGGACCGCATGGACCCCACGACGTCGGCCACCAACTTCTTCCGCAAGCTCGCCACCCTTGAGGGGCGCGACGCCATGGAGCCGACGATCGTCGCCCACCGCGTGCAGCGCAACGCCAACCCCCACCACTACGCCCGGTACTGGGACGTCGCGGTCCAGATCGTCACCGCCCTGGCCGGCGGCCAGGTCGAGGGCATCGCCGTGGGAGCCGGGACGGTGCCGTGCACCGACACCGCACCCGTCACCAGCCCGGTGACCGCGACCGGGTGGACCAGGCCCACCACCGGGCCGTTCACCAGCGCCTACGGGATGCGGTTCCACCCCATCTACCGGCAGTGGCGGCTGCACGCCGGCGTCGACTTCGGCGGCGGCTGCGACCGGCCGATCCTGTCGGCCGCGGCCGGTGTCGTGGCGAGGACCTACTTCACCTCGACCGGGGGGCACACCGTCGTGGTCGACCACGGCGGCGGCACGACCACGCGCTACCTGCACATGGAAGCCGGTGACGTCCTGGCGTCGGTCGGGCAGCAGGTCCAGGCCGGGACGCAGATCGGCCGCACCGGTGCTGCCGGCACCGCAACCGCCTGCCACCTGCACTTCGAGGTCTACCAGTCCGCGGGCGGCCGGGACGTGTCAGTCGATCCCCGCCAGTTCCTTGCCGACCGAGGGGTCGCCGTATGAGTGGGCCCACGCAGGCTGACGACGCCGGGTTCGACCCGACGCTGGTCCCGGTGTTCCCGGTCCTGACCGTCGAGCTCACCAGCGACGGAGGCGCACGCCTGAACGGACGGCAGCTCACGGTGGCCCCCGGACAGAACCCCAGCGACGTCGCGATGGAAGCCGCCGCCAACGAGGCTCGCCTGATGCCAGGCGACCGCGGAGCGGTCCGCGTTCGCGGAGTTGACCCCGGCGGGCGTGTGTTCCCCCTCGTCGTGCGAGCCGACGGCGCGGTGTTCGAGCTGCCGACCGAATCCCCTGCCGAGCGTGGCGGCCGACCCGCCTGGCTGGTTCCCGCCATCACCGGCGCGGTCGCGCTCGTGCTCGGCGGCGGCATCGTCGGCGCAGCGTTCGCCGTCCGCGCGGAGACCGACCCTGCCCCCACCACGACCGCGCCGCCGCCTCTGCCTCTGCCCGGAGCCGGGGCGAACCTGCCGGTGCCCGCACCCCCGGGCTACGCCCAGCGGGCCACCTGGGCGGTCCCGGTCAGCGAGCGGGTCCGCCCGGTCGCCACCGCCAGCGGCGACGTGCTGGCCGTGCGCGACGACGGCGACCTCGTCCTGTTCGACGACCTCACCGGGCGCGTGCTGTGGACCGGGCAGGACGCACCGAGGTCGGGCGAGCTGCACCTGCTCGACGACACCGGGATCGAGCTCGCGGCCGCGACCGCCGGACGCACGCTCCTGCTGTGGCCCCTGCCCGAGCCGGCCGCCACCACACCGGCGCCGAGCCTGCGCGCCACGGCCCCGGTCGTGGTGACGTTGCCGAGCGGAGCGCGCGCGTCCTTCGAGGGGTCCGCCCCCCTGGTGACCCTCCAGGACCAGACCGCCGCCATCATCACGCAAGGCGCCCTCGACCTCGTCGACGTCCCGGTCGGCGCCAGCGCCGTCGCGGCCGACTCCGACTCCGTCCTCGCCGTCAGCATCGCCGGCACCCTGTACGACCTCGTCCCCGGCGCCGAGCCCGTCGAGCGCACCCTTGCCCGTCCGCCCGGCCCCGACCCGCGACCGGTCCGCTCCATCGGCGCCGGCGCGGACCACGTCATCGTCGTCTGGGCTGCCGGCGACCAGCAGTGGGTGGTCCTGCACGACGTCTCCACGGGTGCGATCGCGTCCTACGCCGCCACCGACACCGACCTGACCCGCGCCAAGAGCGTGCGCCAGCAGGGCGCCGGACGGCTCACGGTCGGCCACGTCCTCGTCACCTTCGACGGCGCGACCGACGCCGTCGCGCTGCCGGCCGAGCTGCAGCCCGAAGTCGTCACTACCGGGCACGTCTACGGCGATCTCGAGCGCGAACCCGTCGACGTCAGCACCGACGCCAGCCGCGCGGTCGTCGAGCAGATCCCCGTCGACGAGCTCGCCACCCCCGACAGCCCCACGCCGTTCCCCATCGCCACCAGCCCCAGCCATGCCTACGTCACCGCGAGCAAGGTCGAGCAGTACCTGCTCCACGCCGTACCCAGCACCGGAGGCACGCCATGACCGACTCCTACAGCGCCACCATCTTTGCCGACGGCACCGCGCACCTCGTCAGCCCCGACGGCGTCCACGAGCTCGACGGGACCGGCGTCGAGGGCGCACGCCAGATCGTCGTCGAACGCCTCATCCGAGCGGCGCGCGCCGCCGGTGAGCCGCTCTTGGCGATCACCACCGACCCCGATGGCCGGTACGACCTGCGTGTCCACCCCAGCGGCGAGATCGACGTCCTCGAGCCCGACGCCGCCGATCCCGCACCCCAGGCCGTCTCCGTTCCTGTCCCGGCCGCGGCGCCAGCCGCCTCGGTCGTCCCCGCGCCGTCCTCGGACGCACCGCAGCCGCCCGCGGCGGTCGCGGTCGTCGAGGCACCGCGCCCGCAGCGCGATGATCCCCGCACCTCGAGCGCCCCAGCCCCTGTGCGGACTGAGCCGACCCCCGCCGAACCGGTGGCTGCGGCACCGGCGCCGGCGCCGCCTGCGCGCTCAGAGGCAGCCGTGGTGCGCACAGCACCCGTCGAGACGCCCGCGCCGCGCCGGTCCCTGCGCGAGACGTCCTTCCTCGTCGCCGAGCCGGCGCCCCAGGTCGCCACCCGGGGCCTGCGAGGGCTGCTGGCCAAGGCAGGGCTGCGCGTGGAGCCGAGCCCGGCCGAGCAGGCCGAGCGCGCCGACATCAACACCGTCAGCCAGCACTGGCCCGGCAAGCGCACCGTCGCCGTCGTCAACCGCAAGGGCGGCGCTAACAAAACCCCGACCGTCGCCTGCCTCGCTGCCGTGTTCGCCCGCTACGGCGGCGCCGGCGTCGTCGCGTGGGACAACAACGAGTCCCAGGGCACCCTCGGCTGGCGCACCGTTCAAGGCCCGCACAGCTCGACGGTGCTGGACGTTCTGCGTGACTCCGACGTCCTGCTCTCCCCCAGCGCCGAAAGCGCCCGCCTCGCGGCGTACCTGCACCATCAGCCCGAGGACAGGTACGACGTCCTGCGCTCCGACGAGGACGACCAGGGCGACCACGAGATTGCCGGCAACGAGGTCGACGTCGCCCACAGCGTCCTGGCCCGCTACTACCGGCTCATCATCATGGACAGCGGCAACACCTCACGTGCCCAGAACTGGCGCCGCATGATTGACCTCACCCAGCAGCTCGTCGTGCCCGCAACCACCATGGAGGACCGCGCCGAGGCTGCACGCCTCACCCTCGAGACGCTCTCCCGCCGCGACGAGCACTCCGCCCGACTCGCGGAGCGCGCCGTCGTCGTCATCAGCCAGTGGAAGGCCGACGACCGCAGCGAAGCCGAGCGCCTCGCCGACGGGTTCCGCCCGTTCGTCCGCGAGGTCGTCACTGTGCCGTTCGACCCTGCCCTCAAAGCTGGGGTCATTCGCTACGACGCACTGCAGGCCGCCACACAGCGCGCGTGGCTCGCTGCCGCTGCCGCCGTTGCCCGCGGCCTCTGACGGGTCCGGCCGTGACCCGCGACACGCCGCACATGACAGCGTCCCACTGTGGCCCTATGCCTATCCGTACGTTTTCCGGCATGGCACTCAAGACCACTCGCCGCCCTCGTGGCACGGGCGCAGGACGTGTCGCGGTGTTCGCGGAGGTAGAGCCGGCGACGAAGGCTCGGCTGGACGACATCGTGGCTGCGACTGGCGCGCCCAAGTGGGCGGTCATCGAAGCCTTGATCGAGCACGCCGAACTCGACGCGGCTGGTCGCCCGGTGTGGTGGCCGCAGTCAGCGCAGCAGGAGGTGCTTGACGTGTCCGCCTAGCCGCAGACATAGCGAAGGCCCGCCCCCGAAGGGGCGGGCCTGATCCCAAAGCTCCTCACCCTCATTGCTTGCCGGCGCGAGGTGAAGAGCTCCGTTCGACGCACCTTGCGGGGCGTCGTATCGCTTGGAGCCCACGATAACTGACGTCCTCACACCGCGCCTAGCACCCGAGGGTGCCAGCGCCGCGCGTGTCGCAGCCGCCTCGCCCGGACAGGCGACCCTCGGGCACAACGCCGAGCTCGACGACGCTCGCCAGGCATGGCGCGCGCTGGCACCGCTCATCAGCGGAGCGCCCCGCGTGCGGATCGGCGTGGCCACCTCGCGCGGGGTGCTGGAGTACCGCACCCGCGACGAACGACCCCTGACCGAGGCGCTGCCGGTGCGACCCGCCGCGGTACGCGTCTACGGGGCTGACGGGTGCAGCGCTGCCCTGTGCCTGGACCTAGACGCCTCCCGTGCCGGTGAGGCCGCCGTGCGCGCCGACGCCGAGCGCCTCGCGCGGTGGCTGACCGCGCACGGCGCCCGGTTCGTCTCGGACGTCTCCCCCAACGGCGGAATCCACCTGTACGTCCCGGTCGCCGATCGCATCCCGTACGACACCGCCCGCGAGATCGTCGAGGCGCTGGCCGCAGCCCACCCCACGCTGGACCCCAGCCCGCACCGGTCGATCAAGACCGGCTGCATCCGGGTCCCGGGGTCGGCGCACAAGAGTGGTGGCCACCAGCAGCTGACCACCCCGCTGAACGTCGCCTACGACGTCCTGCGCCGCCCCAACGCGGCCGCGGTCCTGGCGGCCCTGCGGTCCGACCTCGCCCCACAGATCGCTGCATGGCGCGATCGCCAGACCGACCCCGCCCCATGGGCGGAAGCCACCGCCACCGCCGACGTCGACGCCGGCCCAGTCGGGCGCCTGTCGCCGCGGGTGCGGGCGGTGGCCGAGACCGGCCAGTACGACCCCGCCCGGTACGCCTCGGCGTCCGAGGCCCGCCAGAGCGTCATCACCGCCGCGGTGCGACAGGGCTGGGCGCTGCGCGACGTCGCGGTGCGCCTGGCAGACGGCCGCTGGCCCGGCCTGGCGTCCCTGTACGCCCGCTACTCCCCCACCCAGCGCCACGGCGCACTGGCCCGCGACTGGCACACCGCCCAGCGGTTCATCGCCGCTGCCGGTGACGTCGACGAACCCACCACCGCGGCAGGAACCAGCCACGTCCGCAAATCCCACACAAGCCGCCCTAAGTCACACGGGGGGGCCACAATCCCGCCCGGCACGCAGCTCGAGCACGACCACATCCGGACCTGGCGGACCCTGCTGCGCGGCACTGAACAAGCCCGGTTCCCCGGGCGGGCCGGCTACCTCTCGAGGTTCGTCTTGCGAGCTCTCGGAGAGGCCGCTCACAAGACCGGTGACCGGCGTGTCGCGTTCGGCACCCGCTCCCTCGCCGTGGCGGTCGGCGCTGACCACTCCACCGTCGCCGCCGTCCTTCGTCGCCTGGCTGACCAGCCCGGCGGGTGGATCGACCTAGTCGACCCTGCCCGCGGTGAGCACGCAGACTTGTATGAGCTCACGATCCCCGCCGACCTGGCCGACGTCGACCTGCGCTGGGACAACGGCCTCGCCCACGCTCTGCGCCCCGCGTTCCGCGAGCTCGGGCACGTGACCGCGTTCGTGTTCGAAGCGATCGAGGCTCGCCGCGCCAACACCATCACCACCCTGGTCGGGGCGGTCGGCATGGCCAGGGCCACCGTCAGCGCCGCCGTCGACACTTTGCTGGCCTACGGCTTGGCGGAGCGCCGCGACGGGCGCCTGCACGCCCGGCCCGACCAGCTGCTCGTCGTCGCGGAGTTGTTGGGCGCGCTCGAGCATGTCGCCGCTCAAGTGCGTCGGCACGCTGAGCAGCGCGCCCGCTGGCACGCCTGGCTCGCCCGCCACCAGGATCACGCACCGACCGGCGACCCTGAGGACGCCTGGTGGCCACCAGGCGCCGACGACATCTCGCTCACGCGCTCCCCCAAAGCCGCATGAACGCCCGCACTGCGGTACTGCGGTACTGCGGTACTGCGGTACTGCGGTACTTACAGACTCCGAGAGTCCCAAAGCGCGGGACTTAGGAAGTCCGAGGCTCACAGACTCACGGAGTGTCGGAGCCCGATAGTTAGGAAGTCCGTTGGTACGTTGCTCCGATAGTTCGTTACATCGGAACTACTGGACTTCGGAAGTTCGGAAGTTCGGGACTCGGCCACCAGGAGGCCTTCAATGCGGATCGTTGCAGTAGCAAACCAAAAGGGCGGCGCCGGCAAGACGACCACCGCGATGTCGATGGCCGCCGTCGCTGCCGAAAGCTCGCGCGTCCTGGTCGTCGATGTCGATCCCCAAGCGTCCTCGTCCTGGTGGGCCGACCGAGCCGGTGACCGGCTTCCGTTCGACTTCACCGCCGACACCGACGCCGCGAACCTCTCCCGGCTACGTGAGCTGCCATACGACGTCGTGTTCGTCGACACCCCGGGATCACTGGAAGCTCGTTCAGTGCTGCGGACCGTGATCGAGTCCGCTGACTTCGTGGTTCTCCCGACGGAACCGATGGCTCTGGCGTTCGCCCCGCTCGTGCAGACGATCCGCCAACTGATCGAGCCGGCACAGACCGACTACCGGGTCCTGCTGAACAAGGTCGACCCACGCGTGCCCACCTCGGTAGTAGACGCGGAGGCGCTCCTCGACGGCGCCGGCATCAAGCGGTTCGCCAACGTTGTCCGGACCTACAAGATGCACGCCGACGCGCCCCTGCGCGGCGACGTCGTGACCCAGTACGAACTCACGCGCGCGTCGATCAAGGCAGTAGAGGACTACCGCCGGGTCGCGCTGGAACTGTTCTCGATCTGGACGAACACGCCCGCCACCGTGGAGGTGCCGTAATGGGAAGCCGCGTCAACCTCACCAGCCTTCTCGACAGCCCCGCCGCCGCGGCCGCAGATGAACCACCGACGGTCCACCAGTCTTCCCAGGACGTACCCGACCCGGCGCCCCGTCCAGGCGACGGAGGGCCCAACACGCCCAGCATCGAGCAGCGGCCCGCGGCGCCCCGGTACCTGCAGCTCGAAAGAAAAGAGACCCGGCTGGAGGTCGGCCAGCTCGACGAACTGACGCTCCTCGCGCGGAAGCTCAACAAGCGACGGCGTGGCGCGGGGGAGCGGATCACCGAGAACACCCTCATCCGTGTCGCGGTCGACGTGTTGCTGCAGCACGTCGACGACCTCAACGGCGCTACCGAGGCGGAACTACGCAAGTCTGTCGGTCTGTAACTCTGTAAGTCCGCGCCAGGAGGCGTCCACCATGAACGACAGCCTGCTCGAGCGGCTGCTGCCAGATCACGTCCGCGACCGCTCTCGGCATTCACCGGGCGACAGCACGCCCGCGAGCGTCACGATCGACCAGGTGCTGCCCACACTTCCGATTGCGGTCGGCGACCTTCCCGGCGGCCGCAACACGCCTGGACTGTCTGCCGTGGAGAGGATCTTCACCGCAGCGTCCATCCACACCAGTGGCCCGCACGCGCATGCCCCTGCGGACGGTGGGCGCGTTTGGCCGGAGGTCGATCGAGGGGCGACAAACCGCGGGCCCACGATCGACTTCAGCCGCCGACAGCTCGGCGACGACGAGTAGCGCTGAGTTGCCGACTGGGGGAGACACCACCCCGGCCACAGGGGGGGAGTCCGCAGCTCCGGCCGATCCTTCCGCCACCCCTGCGGTGGATACGCACCCCCGCCCCGACCTCGGCGTCGACGACGTCGCCCCACTTCGGTAGCTGCGCGCGCGCCGTCCGCTCACGGCCACAACGGTTCCCTCAGGCCCCGTTGCCTCCCCGGTTGTGGCACCGCGGCGACCGAGCGCCGCGGTGTGCCGGGCGCCGGCCGCTGCGCGTCCGTCGACTGTCGAACCACGGTTCTTGTTTGCTCTTCCTGGCTTCCGATCATCGCCGGCGCGGCCTTCGCGCAAGCGCGCTGACGCGCGCCAGCCACCGCGGGCGAGCCCGGCCTGCGTTCGCTGCGCTCACTGAGCTCGGCCGAACTCGCCCGCGCCGCTGCCCTACGGGTTGACGCTCCCGGCCGC
Source organism: uncultured Cellulomonas sp. (assembly GCF_947494015.1). Taxonomy (GTDB): domain Bacteria; phylum Actinomycetota; class Actinomycetes; order Actinomycetales; family Cellulomonadaceae; genus Pengzhenrongella. Next base: position 35,208 of record NZ_CANLTL010000016.1, read on the forward strand.
TCATGCCGGCGGTGATCACCGCGCCAGGAAGGGCAAAACAACGGTCGGCCACCGGGCCGGGCACCCTGCACCTGGGAAGTGGAGCGTCACCCATGACCCGCACCGCCCCCGCGACGAACAGCGGCGACAAGATCGCCGCCATGCACGAGCAGATCACCGAAGGTGTCGCCGCCCTGGTCGACTCCGACGCCTGGCGCGACATGCTCAAGACCGCAGCCCGGTTCCACAACTACAGCCTGTCGAACCTGCTGCTCATCGCCGTGCAGCGGCCCGACGCGACCCGTGTGGCCGGGTTCCGCACCTGGCAGAGCCTGGGCCGCCAGGTCCGCAAGGGCGAGAAGGGCATCGCGATCCTGGCCCCCGTCACCTACCGCCCCACGAAGACCGACAGCACCGCCCCCGTGGCCGACGCGGACGCGCCGCCCACCGCGACGGACGCCGAGCCGACCAAGCCCGGCAAGCCGCGCCCGCGCGGCTTCAAGGCCGCGTACGTGTTCGACGTCGCCCAGACCGACGGCGACCCGCTGCCCGACGCCGGGCCTGCCCTGCTCACCGGGCAGGCCCCGGCAGGACTGTGGGACGCCCTCGCCGCCCAGGTCACCGCCCACGGGTACACCGTCGAACGCGGGCCGTGCGGGGGAGCGAACGGCTACACCGACCCCGTCGCGCACGTCGTGCGTGTGCGCGGCGACGTCGACGACGCCCAGGCCGTCAAGACCCTCGCCCACGAACTCGGCCACATCCAGTGCGGCCACGTCACCGACCTGGCCACCTACGCCACCTGCCGCGACCGGTGCGAGACCGAAGCCGAGTCCGTCGCCTACATCGTGTGCGCCGCCCGCGACGTCGACGCCAGCGGCTACACGTTCGGGTACATCGCCGGGTGGTCCGGGGGAGACGTTGACAAGGTCCGCGCCGCCGCTGACACCGTCGTCCGCGCCGCCCGCACCATCCTGGCCGCACTCGACACCGAGCCGGACCCCGACCAGCCCATCACCGCGGCCGGCCCCGCCGTCGACCTTGTCGCAGCCTGACCACTCACACCCCGGGGCGGCCCACGCCGCCCCGGGGGCGCAGCTCGGGCGACGGAGCGCCGACCCGCGCACGCGGACACCACCCGCTGCGCGGCCGGTGACCACCCTGTCCCCGCCGGGGAACACCCGCGCCGGTCGAGCGTCACGCTCACTACGCGGGCGCAGCGCCCGCTAGCCCGCGCCGCTACTGCCACTTCGACCGCCGGTGGTCATGAGCCGGCCGCGCCGAGGGCAGACCCGCCAACGGGTCGATCCCCGCCGCACACAGGCGCCTGTGGCGCCGGCGGAACCCCGTGGTCACCGCCCACCGCACGAAGAACCCACCGACCAGCCGGCGGGACCGACCCACCGTCGCCGACACCCCCGCTCGAGGACGCAGCTCGCCTCAGCGGGCCGCGTACGCCTCGAGCACCTTCGACGGGATGCGGCCGCGCTCGCTCACCGTGAACCCGTTCTCCTGCGCCCACTGGCGAACCGCCGCCGAGTCGCCCGACGACGTGCCCGTGCCGCGGGTGCGACCGGTTGACCGGGACCGACCGGGCGACGACTGAGCGCGCCCCTGCTTGCGGCCGTGCTGCACCCACCGCGCGAACGACTCGCGCAGCTGCGTCGCGTTGTCCGCCGTTAGGTCAATCTCGTACGCCACGCCATCAAGGCCGAACGTGATCGTCTCGTCAGCCTCGACACCATCCACGTCATCGACCAACAACACCTGCGTGCGCTGTGCCACAGAACCCACATCCTCGGGTCGAACCGACAAAACCAACGCCGGTCACGCTACCGCCCCGGTGCTCGACCAACAGCGCTACTCACGCTCACCCGTACAGGCTCCCGGCGAAAAGCGACCGATCAACGCGGGCGTCGCGCCTGACCGTCCGCCTGTACCCGGGCTCGCAGCGACTCCTAGCCGCGCGACCTCACCCTGCGAGCGGGGAGCGGGGTGCACCGCTGCACCACGGCTGCGCCGCGGTGTGCCCGACACCGCCCGCCGGGGGCGGTCGGTGGCTGTGAACAGCGTTGTTGTTTTCCCTTCCTGGCGTTCCATCATCGCCGGCGCGCGCTCCATGCAAGCGCGCTACGCGCGCCAACTTCCCCGACGAGCCCGGCCGGCGCTTCGCTTATTTCCGGCCAAACTCGCCGCGGCACCTGCCCTGCGGGTTGCACTCCCACGCGCTCATGCCGGCGGTGATTACAGCGCCAGGAAGGGCAAAAAAACGGTCGGCCACCGGGCCGGGCACCCTCACCTTGCGATTGGAGCGTCACCCATGTCCCAGGTCATCCGCGTCAACGAGGCCCGCGAACTTCTGGCTCTCATCCCGCACAACTTGGGCTTCACCCCCACCGACTCCCTCGTCGTGGTGTCCCTGCGCGCCCCCAGCGGCCGGGTCGGGCTGATCGCCCGCATCGACCTCGCCCACGCCTTCGAGGCCGCCCGCACCCTGACCGCCCACCTCATCGCCGACGGAGCCACCCGCGCCGTCGTCGTGGCCTACACCGGTGACGAGGACGCCGCCCGCGCCGCCGCCTACGCCGTCACCGACCACACCGCTGCCGCCGGGCTCGAGCACGCCGGGACGTTCCACGTCACCGACACCACCTACCGGCTCCTGGACACCGACACCCCGGCGTTCCCGGTCAGCGACTTCGACTCCACTGTCATCGCCGCGACCCTCGTCAGCCACGGCTCCACCTACCGCACCAGCCGCGACGACCTCGGCGTGACCCCCGCCCCCGACGCCGACCGCGCCACCGCCGCCGCAGCCCGCGACGGCTACGACCTGTTCCGCCCCGCGGCTCTGACCGAATGGCGCCGCACCCGCAGCGACATGATGTGCCACCTGGCCACGGGCATCCTCCCCGGCGCCACCCCTCAGGTCGCCGGGCGCCTCGCCGCTGCCCTGACCGACGTCACCGTGCGCGACGCGATCCTGTGCGACATCGCCGGAGGGCGCGAGGTGGCCGACGCCCTGGTCACCGATGCGGCCGACACCGCCGCCGTCGCCGCCGTCCTGGCCAAGATCATCGACCCCACCAACGGCGTCGCCCCCGACCTCATCGCCAGCGACGGACACCGGATGCTGCTGACCTACATCGCCGCCCACACCGACAGCGCCCCCGCGTTCACGCTCCTGGCGAACCTCGCGTGGTGGCACGGAGCCGGAGCCGAAGCCAACGTGCACCTGCACCGCGCCCTGACCATCGACCCCGACTACCGCCTCGCCCAGACGCTCGGTCAGATGCTCGACCTCGGCCTGGCCCCCGGCTGGATCCGCCGCCAGTAACACCCCGGCCCGGGCCCGCGACCCCACACCGGGGGGAGCGGCCCGGCACCCCCGGTGCGCGCGCGGCCGGCAGGCGGGCATCGAGCCCGCCCACCGGCCAGCTCGCCGGCCCGCCAGGGCGGCCCGGCGGAGCCCGCGGACACCGGCCCGCTACGCGACCGGCGACCATCATCCCCACGAACCGGGCCTACGCCCCTGCGGGCTCCGGGCCCGGCCCGCTCGCCCGCGCCTCGGCGCGGTCGGCGCGCGTGCGCTCCGTGCGCGCCTCATCACGCGCCGCCGCCACGTCGGCCCGTAGCTGCTCCACCTGCCCGCCCTGGCTCGCCCGCACGTCGGCGACCCGCTGGTCGCCGTGCTCACGCTCACGCTCGACGTCGGCCACCGCCGCCGCCCGCTGCGCGGACACCGCCGCCAGCTCCGCGCCCAGCCGCGCCACCTGACCCGCCAGGTCCTCACGCTCGCCCCGGGCACGCTCCACCTGCCCGGCCAGGTCCTCACGCTCGGCGCGCTCCCGCTCCACCTGGTCACGCAGCCCCGCAGCCGTCGCCTGCGCGGCGTCCGCCCGCGACGTCGCCGCCGCAGCCGCCGCACGCTCCCGCTCACCGGCAGCCACCGCCGCCGCCTCACGCTCGAGCGCCGAGGCGAGGTCGGCCTCCACCGCCTGCACCCGTGCAGCCGCCGCGGCGACCTGCTCGCGCAGGTCCGCCGCCTGGCCCTGCGCGGTCGCCAACGCCTCGGCCGCCGCCGCCCGCTCGACCTCGAACGCCTGCGCGTCCGCGGCCCGCGCCGCCCGTTCACCGGCCAGGTCCTGGTGGGCCTGGCCCAGCTCCCGCTCGAGGGCCTCGACCCGGTCCGCGAGCTCGGCCGCCGCGGCGTCGGCCTCCGCGCGCTCGGCCTCCGCGCGGCGCTGCGCGCCCTCCGCCCGGCTCGCGCGCGCCCGCTCCGCGGCGACCTGCTCGGCCGCCTCGGTCGTCACCGACTCGATCTGCGCCTCCGCAGCGTCCGGGTCACCCAGCGTCCGCAGCTCCTCGACCAGGGCGCGCATCTGCTGCTCCAGGTGCTCCACGAGGCCGCTGACCTGACCGCGTAGCTCTGACGCGCGCTGCCGCGCCGCGTCCACCGGCCGCTGCTCCGCCGCGGCCGGCTGGCCGGTCGCGGCGGCTTCCGCCTCGCGACGGGCGCGCCACGCGGCCGCCCGGTTGTGCCCCGGGTCGTCGCAGTACCCCGGGGGGCGCCCCGTCGCGCCCGCCTCCGGCGACACCGCCGCGCGCTCGCACCCGGGGTAGCGACACGTCCGTTCGTCGACCTGGCTCATAACGTCACCCTAGACGAGGCTGTCGCGCATACGCAACGCAACGTAACTTAACGACACGGAACGTAACGAAACGCGGCCGCTCGTCAGATTGATCGCCGGCACGCTCACGTGGTGGCCCGGGCCCTCGCCGCCGGGGGAGAGGGCTGCGCGCGAGTGACCCGGACCCCCCGCTCCCCGCTCACGCGCCGCGCTCGTCAGCGCACGCGTTCGGCCGGGCCCGACAGGACCAGCGGCCAGCCCGAACACGGGACGAGGCCACCGGTCCGGGCGAGGCTGTAACGGGACATGCCACGATCACGGGCCATGAGCGAACTCGAGGCGTGGCAGCAGGTCCCCGACAACTGGCCGGCGGCTGACCCCGCTCTGATCGCAGAGGCGACGAAGAAGTCCCTGGAGGCGCTGAGCAACGACACGCCACGGCCGGCGGTCGACCGGCTCGCCCGGTACTACGACCGGACACGGAACTTCGTGGGCGCGAGCTTCGTCGAGCTGCAGCCCAACGACCCGAACGACATCACCGCGGTCGACCTGCACGCGGTCACCCTCATGGCGGTGAAGATCGAGCCCGGCGCGAGCCGCCGGCTCCTCGAAGGCGCTACCCACCGCCCAGCGATCCTCGAAGCTCTGGCCGGTGTCGAGCACAAGGACCTGCTGGTCGCCGGCCCGGACGACTTCCTCGCGATGGAGAAGCTCTACCTCGCCGTCAAAGCAGCCCTGTCCAAACCCAGCACCAAGGACCCCAACGCGTGGGTGACCGCAAGCAAGCTCTGCGCCCGCAAGCGGCACGAGCTGTTCCCGGTCCGCGACAACGTCGTCTGCTACCACCTCGGCCTCATCCCGTCGGGGACCAGGGGCAACTACCAGATCGACTACCAGGTGTACCGGGCGCTCGTCGGCGACCGGCAGATCATCACGGCCATCGACAACCTCACCGACCAGCTGCGCGCCGGCGTACCCGGCCGTGACGTCCACCCCGACACCGGCCGGCTACGGCTCCTCGACGCCGCCCTATGGACATGGGCCGTGAAGACCTCCACCAGCAAGTAACACCCGGCGGGGGGACCCTCAGCGCGCACTGCGGCGTCAGCGACCGTCAGCAACTTGACCGTCCTGACACCCAGCTCCCGGGGCCTCGCTGGCGGCGGCAGCATCGGTGGAGCCGCCCCGCCGATCGTCAGCACTGAAACACGCGCCCCAAGGCGACGAGAAGTTCGCGCCCCAGGCGCCGGGGCCCCTCGCCGCGGCCTGCCGACGGCTATCTGTCACGAGCTCGCCAAGCGAGACGAGTCAGAAACGCTCCGACGACTCCACCAACGAGGACGGTCCAGATAGGCTCAGTGAACTCCCTCAAATGAATAGCTGCGGCAATCGACACGGTGACCATGACACCGCTGGTCACCGCCAGCCAGCAGAGGAGTACCGCCTTCCATCCCCGGATCCGCGGTGTGGCCGCTCGCTCGGCTGGCACCCGAATGCGGCCGCGCGAGCTGCCCTCCGATCCGCGGTCCGCGGTGTGCAGCGACGTCTTCGCGATGGAGGAGTTGGGAATTGCTAAGCCTTCACCAGTCAAGGTGAAGGCGGCGATCCCCATCTCGTCCGCCCACGTGAGGGCGTCGCGGGTGTACCCGCCGGTCGAGAAGAAGTACAACGACACCTGACGGCGCCCAGCAGCCCCCAGGAGGCGTTGAAGCTCTGGCCGCGAAGTTGCCGACTGCCGGGCCTTGACCTGTCCGAGCGCAGACCGGGAGTACACGTCGATGCCCCCATCGGCGCCCGCTCCTGTGGTGCGGGCGTCCTCGTGGCCCAGGTAGCGCATCCAGCCTGCCGCCACGTCCTCAGCGGCTCGCCAATCTCCGTGGATCGAACGCTGTTCGGGTCTACTGGCCACAAGCCAGACGGTAGCTGTCGGGCTCAGAGCTGACCTCCACGGTGCGTCGGTGCGTCGGGAGCCGGGTCGGCTGGACCAACAACGAGTGCCGCCAGGCCCCAAACGCGGACGACGATCAACGCGACGTCGCGCCTACCGCCGTCCGTACTGCTCGCAGCGACTCGACTTCGTCTCCTAGCTGCTCGGCCTCACCTCGCGCGCGGGGGAGCCGGGAGCACGGCTGCACCACGGCTGCGCCGCGGTGTGCCTGACACCGCCCGCCAGGGGCGGCCGGCGACTGCCGGAGAAGCGGTGTTTGTTCGTCCTCCTGGCTTTCCATCATCGCCGGCGCCCGCTGCGTGCAAGCGGCTGCGCCGCCAGCTCCGCCAACGAGCCCCGCCGGCGCTTCGCTTGTTTCCGGCCGAACTCGTTTCCCCCGCTGCCCTGCGGGTGGCACTCCGCGGGCTCATTCCGGCGGTGATTCCAGCGCCAGGAGGGCGAAAGAAACGGTCGGCAGCAGGTCGGCCACCCACCCTGGCGCGAAGGAGCGTCACCCGTGACTGTTGTCGAGTACAACCCCGGCCCCACCCTGCAGGACACCACCGTCCCCGACGCGCCCGTCGTCGTGGTCGAGGTGCAGGCGGACACCGCCACCGCGGCCGAGGCCCCGGAGGCCACCACGGAGCAGGCCGGGCCGGTCGTGTCCCAGGTGGACCCCCGCGACCTGGTTGTGGAGGCGAACGTTCGCACCGACGTCGCCCTGACCCGGGAGTTCGTCGGGTCGATCAGGCAGCACGGCGTGCTGACGCCGGTGCTGGTGCACCGCACCGCCGAGGGTCTGCGGGTGCGGGCTGGGCAGCGCCGGACCCTGGCCGCGATCGAGGCCGGACGGCCCACGATCCCGGCGTACATCGTGGACGGCGACGACGACGCCGCGCGGCGGATCATCGAGCAGATGGTCGAGAACGACCACCGTGCCGCGCTCGGGGCGTCCGACCGGATCGCGGGCTTCCAGCAGTTGTCGCTCATGGGCGTCTCGGCGGCGACCATCGCCAAGCGGGCCGGGGTCAAGAAGGCCACCGTCACCACCGCCCTGACCGTCGCCGCGTCCGAGGTCGCGACCGCGATCACCGCCAGGTACGACCTCACGCTCGACCAGGCCGCCGTCCTGGCCGAATTCGACGGAGACGCCGGCCGCCAGAAGGACCTCACCGTGTGCGCGGTCAAGGACCCCGCCCGGTTCGACCACCTCGCCCAGCAGTACCGCGACGACCGCGCCGAGCAGCAGGCCATCGCCGCCCTGACCGACGACCTGGTCGCCCAGGGCATCACCGTCGTGGCCCGGCCCCGGTACGACGAGACGCCCGAGTCGCTGACCAGCCTCGCCGCCGTGGACGCCGAGGGCACCAAGACGTTCCTCGACCCCGACAGCCACGCCGAGTGCCCCGGTCGGGTCGCGTGGATTGACAGCCGCTACGACGGCCCCGTGGTCGTGCACGGCTGCGCCGACCCCAAGGCCCACGGGCACGTCGCGCGCTACTCCCAGGGGTCGCTGTCCACCGGCAGCACGAAGGGGAAGAGGACCGACGAGCAGAAGGCCGAGCGGCGCACGCTCATCGCCAACAACAAGGCGTGGAAGTCCGCGCAGACCGTCCGGCGCACCTGGCTGGCCGGGTTCGCCCAGCGCAAGACCGCCCCGAAGGACGGTGCGGCGTTCGTCGCCGCCCGGCTGGTGGACTCCCTGGCGACCGTCGAGAAGGCCGGTCGCATGGGCGGGCACGCCCTGGCCCGGACCTGGCTCGGGCTGCCCGAGCGCGCCGGATTGGGACAGCCCGACCCGCTGCCCGTCCTGATCGCCACCGCGACCCCCGCCCGCGCCCAGCACATCACCCTGGTGCTGGTCCTGGCCGCGATGGAGGACAGCACCGGCACCCACACCTGGCGCAACGTCACCGCCGCCGACCGGGACTACTTCACCGCCCTGGCCACATGGGGCTACGGCCTGGCCGACGTCGAGGCCATCGTCACCGCCGAGCCGGACCCCTCCCAGGCCCCGACCGACGAGGACGGCGACGACACCGACCAGGACGCCGCCGCCGACTACGACTACGACGACGACGCCGAGCCGGATTCCTCACAGGCCCCGACTGACTGACCCGCGAACCGACCGCCCCGCCCACCCCAAGGGCGGGGCGGTCGCCCCGGCGGGCGGGGCAGCCGGTGCGGGCATCGAGCCCGACCAGCTGCGCGCCGTTTCTGGCGGGCCGGCGCCTGCGGGGCCGTCCCGGCCCCGCACCCGGAGACCAGCCCGCTGCGCGACCCGGCCACCATCGCCCGCGCGCGGCGCTCATGCACCGGCGACGGAGCACCGGTGCAGGCGGGCACCGGTCGCTGCGCGCCCGGCGACTGTGAACCGCGTTGGTTGTTTCCCCTCCTGGCTTTCCATCATCGCCGGCGGGACCTCCGCGCAAGCGCGCTACGCGCGCCAGCTCCCCCGACGAGCCCGGCCTGCGTTCGCTGCGCTCACTGAGCTCGGCCGACCTCGTCTCCTCCGCTGCCCTGCGGGTGGCGCTCCGGCCCCTCATACCGGCGGTGATTACAGCGCCAGGAGGGGCAAAAAAACGGTCGGCCACCGGGCCGATCACCCCGCACCTTGCGATTGGAGTGTCACCATGACCGAGACCATCCGTGTCACCGAACCGCGCGAACTGCTCGCACTCATCCCGTACCAGTTGGGCTTCACCCCGACCGAGTCCATCGTCGCGGTCGCCCTGCGCGGGGACCGAGGCCGGGTCGGGCTGATCGTGCGCGTCGACCTGGCCGACACCGACCAGGCCGCCCCCACCATCGTGCGGCACCTGCTCGCCGACGACGCGAACCGCATCGTCGTGGTCACCTACACCGACGACACCGCCGCCGCCCAGGCCGCGACCGCCACCCTGACCGCCGCAGCCGACGCCCACGACCTGCCCGCGTCCGCGTGGACCGTGACCAGCACCGGCTACCGGTCCCTGGACTGCACCGACCCCGACTGCTGCCCGCCCCACGGTCGCCCCCTGGCCGACCTGACCAGCACCCAGGTCGCCGCCACCCTCACCGTCCAAGGCAGCGTCGTCGCCCCCGACCGGGCCGCCCTCGGCGTCACTCCTGCACCGGAGCCCCAGCGGATCGCCGCCGACCGGGCGGCCCGCGCATGGCTGGACGGCTGGACCACGCAGCCCACCGCCGCACGGGCATCTGGCCTGGCAACCTGGCGCGCCGTCCTGAGCACCGACGACGTGCGCCCCGGTGGGCTCGGAGTCATCGGCGCCGCACTGGCCGACGTGATCTTGCGCGACGCGATCCTGTGCTCGGTCCTGCCCGACACCGACCCCGACCTGCCCGACCGCATCATCACCGGCGACGACGCCACCGGCGCCCAGACCCGCGCCCTGGCCGCGCTCATCCAGTCCGGCGACGGGGTCCCGCCCGGCGACGCCGCCGAGCGCGCTGCCGCGCTGCTGACGAAGGTCGCTGCGCACAGCGCCGCTGACCGCGCCCCCGCCCCGCTCACCCTGCTGGCGGTCCTGGCGTGGTGGTCCGGAGACGGCGCGAAGGCCGGGGTCCTGGTCGACCAGGCCCTCGCCGCCGACCCGACCTACCGCCTCGCGGTGCTCATCAGGGAAGTCCTCGCCGCCGGGCTGCCGCCCGGCTGGGTCCGCCGCACCCGCTGACACCCGGCCGCGACCGGCCGGTCCCCCCCGCGTGGGTGGGATCGGTCGGTCGTCACCGGGCGGGCGGGGCAGCCGGTCGGGCGTCGAGCCCGACCAGCTGCTCGCCGGCCCTGGCGGGCCGGCGCACGCCCGGTCGCCCCGGGCCTCGAGCCCAGGTGCGCCCACGGCACCGGCGACGGAGCGCCGGTGCGCGGACACCGGACGCTGCGCGCCCGGCGGCTGTAAACGACGTTTGCTGTTTTCCCTTCCTGGCTCGCCATCATCGCCGGCGCGCGCTACGCGCAAGTGGGCTCCGCCCACCAGCTCCGCCAACGACCCCGGCTGGCGCTTCGCTCTCATCCGGCCGAAGTCGTTTCCCCCGCTGCCCTGCGGGTGGCACTCCCGCGCGCTGACTGCCGGCGGTGATCACAGCGCCAGGAAGGGCAAAAAAAGTGTCGGCCACCGGGCCGTACCCCCTGCGTCTGGCGAAAGGTTGGTCTCCACCGTGACTCTTGGTGACTTCTTCGGACCCCCGATCTACTCCTACAGCCGGGCCGATGCGATCCGTGATGGCGTGCTCGTCGACGTCACCACCACCGCCCATGAGGCCGGATTCCGCGTGCCGGTCGCGCTGACCGCCGCGGCAGCGAACGAGGCTGTGACGTGGGACCCCGCGCACGGGGCGCACCAGGACCCCACCGGGCGCCTGTGGGACGTGCTGACCATGGCGCACCTGGCCGCCACCCGGGGAGGCGACACCGACCGGGCCGGCTTCCACGTCCTGCGCATCCCGAACCAGCCCGGCGCGCAGGTGCCGGTGCTCACCGCGCTGGACCTGCACATCGGCCCCGGAGACGAAGCCGAGCCGGTCGTGACGATCCTGCTCCCCGGGGAGGACTGACCCATGACCCACCCCGCGAACCTCGACGCCGACCGTCGCGCGCAGATTCTCGCCCGCCTCGCCGCCCGCCCCGCCCTGTGGCGCCAGTACGTCGAGGACAACGGGGGAGACCCGGAGTTCGGCCTGTGGCTGTTCATGCTCGACGCCACGATCAGCCGGCACGTCGGCCTGACCCACGCGGACCTACCCGACCAGCCCTACCGCGACGAGTACGACGCCGGGACCGACCCAACCGAGTACGCCGCCCGCGTGATGCTCACCGAACTCACCTAGACCGACCCGACGCCGGGGGAGGGGTCGACCACCCGGTCGGCCCCTCACCCGGCCATCCCCACACCACCTCGAGGAGACACCAGCCATGAGCACCCGCCGACGCCTTGCCCCCCTGCCCGCACAGTGGGCCGACCCGATCCTGACCATGCTCGAGCTCACCCGCACCGCCGCGACACCACCCGACGTCGACCCCGAACCATGGGCCGCCGCCGAGAACGGGCAGACCCGCATCCACACCGGGCACAAGGCCGCCCGCCGCACCGCCTCAGCCGGGCAGTACGCCGCCCACACCCTGCGGCGACGCGCCGCAGCAGGAGCAGCCGCCGGCGACGACCGACCGCACACCCTGGCCCTGGCCCGGACAGCCGGTGCGATCGGGTCGTGGGACTGGGACACCCGCATGCGCGCCGCCCTGGACCTGCGCGCGGTCACCAACCCCCTACCCGTCACCGAGCGCGCCGCTGCCCTGCCGACCCGGCTCGTCGCCGCATGGCTGACCCACAACCACGGCCCGCAGCTGGTCGCCGCCACCGGGCGCCTGTGTGTGTTCGTCCTGGAGCACCCGGACGTGGACGTGACCGACCTCGCCGCGGCCTGGGACGCTACCCACGGACACCGACTGCACACCGGGGTGAGAGCGGCATGAGCGACGAAGAACGCACCCCCGACGACGTCGTGCGCGAGATGCTCTGGGACGCCCGCGACGCCAAACGCCTACGCCGGGTCGTGCCCCTGTCCCTGCTCGCCGACCGCGCACCCATCGCCGCCGTCATCGCCGACCACGACCAACGCTGCCCCGGTGCACCCACCGGCGGCAGCGGCCGCGTGCAGTCGATCGTCGCCCACACCATCGCCCTGGCCGCCGACGTCGCCACCAACCGGACCAGGTACACCGACGCCGCCACCAGCCTGCACGCACGCGCCACCGGCCAGATCGACCCGTTCCTGCTCCGCCACGCCGGCTACGTCCTGCGCGAGCTGCCCGCCATCCTCACCGGCCCCGACCACCCCGCCGCAGCGTCGGCCGCTGCCGAGCAGTAGGGGAGGACCGGGTCATGCTCACCGTCACCGTCTACAGCACCGGGCCGTCGTGCATGCAGTGCAAGATGACCTACCGCGCACTGGACCAAGCCGGCATCGGCTACACCGTCGTCGACGTCACCGACAACCCCGCCGCCCGCGAGTACGTCATGGACGAGCTCGGCCACTCCACCGCACCTGTCGTGGTGGTCGACCAAGACCCCGACCACCACTGGTCCGGCTTCCGCCGCGAGAAGATCGCGGCGCTGGCCGGCAGGCAGGCAGACGGGAGATGCCCAGCCGGGCAGCGAGCTGCACCGCTTCCTGGACACACCCCCGGGCCCGGCTGGGTCTGGCTCCCGCCGGCCGTAGTCTGGTAGGCGCGGCTGTGAGCACGCTTCCGCCACCGGTCACGACCCTCACCGACCGCGCTGATGGCTTGAAGACGGCGGTGCCGAAGTGACGACGGAAGGACGTGGGACGCGATGAGGTCAATCCAAATCGGGACCCGCACGGTGGTGGCTACAGATGTCTTGCGCAGTTATTGGCACGTTGCAGCGGAGCGTCAGCGGGTCTACCACCGGCGGCTGAGCGGCGTTCCTGCCCCGTGGACGAGCGACCTCACCTTGTCCAGCTACCGCTTCACCAACGCCTATCGAGCTGCCGATAGGGTCTCGCAGGACCTGATTCGCATCCAGTACTCCGGCTCTCGAGACGCGGAAGATCTGCTGCTTCGAACTTTGCTTTACCGATTCTTCAACAAGCCGGCGACCTGGCGCGTCATCGAAGATGCTGTAGGGGTGGTCTCGACGGAAACCTTCGATCCTGCTGCGATCGATCGGGAACTCGAGCGAGTTCTTGCCCGCGGACAGAGGGTGTACTCCGCTGCGTACATCATTCCACCACCGCCGTTCGGAGCTCGGCGGAAGCACCTAAATCACTTACGCCTGGCGGAGCACATCTTGGCCTGTGGTGCTGCCGAGCGCATTCGCGAAGCGCCCACGCTGCAGCAGGTCTACGCGATCTTGTCCTCGTTCCCGTCGCTAGGCCCGTTCCTGGCGTTCCAACTGACCATCGACCTGAACTACACCACGCTCGTCGACTTCGACGAGAACGAGTTCGTAGTCGCAGGTCCGGGTGCGCGCAGCGGCATAGCAAAATGCTTCGCCGACACCGGTGGGCTGGATCCCGAATCCCTGATTCGGTGGGCCGTAGAGCATCAGAGCGAAGAGTTCGAGCGGTACGAGCTCGACTTCCAGGACCTATTCGGCCGCCCATTGGCATTGATCGACTGCCAGAACCTATTTTGCGAGACTGACAAGTACGCGCGTGTCGCACACCCCGATGCGACCGGCATCGGCAGCCGGACTCGAATTAAGCAACGTTTCACACCGCAGGCGCCCGCCCCGTCTCCGTTTTTTCCGCCCAAGTGGGGTATCAACGATCGGGCGGTTACAGCGCTGACACACCGCCGCCAAGCGCCATCAGACGACCTGTTCTCCGGCGTCCTCGACCTCAATGGTCTTGAGCGTGCGGCCGGTTGATGAACTCCCACGCGACGACTCCGAGGTCGCTGCCCCCGAGTCGCTCGAGCCGCGATGCCAGTGAGGCCGGTTTGGTGCCGCGCTTGAACGCCCAAAAGATATCGATCGCCCGGATGTAGCCCAGCAACAGAGGGTCGGTGAACGGCACGTGTAAGTTGTCCAGGTCAGCGCCGTGTCGCAGTTGGTGCTCAAGGGCCATCCACGCCTCGTGGTCGGTCGTCGCTTGAGCCCAGCCGGTGTCGTAGCGATGCTCGCCGGAGCCGACGTACTCCCGTGCTGGATCGGCCGTCTCTACGACCCGCCGGGCGCGGCCCTCGTACTCGCGGTAGAGGTGCAGGGAGGAGGTGAAGAAGGTCAGCACCCCTGGCTCCAGGTGGAGCCAGCGCGCCATCATCTCCAGCAGCAGGCTCCATTCGAAGGCGTTGATTCCGGAGAAGCCGAACCAGATGTCGGTGCTGCGAGCCGCCACGTTGATGTCGAGTCGACCGTCGCGAGCGAGGAAGTGCAGCCAGTTGTTGCACGGCACGTCGGCGCTGCTGCGGTAGTCGCTAGTGGGGTCGAATAGCGACACGGCTGCGCGCCGGGATCCCGGCGAGGCGGTTAGGGCTGAGTAGACCTCGAACATCTGGTCGATTCCCTCCCAGTCGCGCAGGCGTGGTCCGTAGCCGGCGCGCCAGGTAAGGCCGCCGTCGTCGGAGTAGTCCGGAGCTCGCTTGAGGTAGGGGGTCAGGTAGGCGAGGTCGTTGCGTCCCGCGATAACCCACATCGCTTCCGCGATCGCGGCGAACGGGTTGTTGTTGCGGCCAGGTGAGAACAAGAAACGTTGCGTGGGATGCTCGATGGTTATCGTCTGGGCGGCCAGCTCGAGGGTATGCCCGTTGCGGCTTTCAACGGCCTCTCCGTGGTGCAGGACACGTTGGAGCATGCCGACGAACGCTGCATCGATGTTCTGGAAGGCTGGCATGTGACGTCCCTGGGTGCTAGTCGACCAGCAAACTTCGCTGGCTTAGCTCGGCGAGGATCCGCCGGGTGATGTCCTGGGGGTCTCCCTGCGGCACTCGTGAAGTGAGGGTGCGGTGCCGTGCTGCAAGTTGCTGGTAGCCATCCAGAATCGGGTCGGAATTGTTGGCATCGGGCGCATAGGGCTTGTCAAAGAGGAAGACGACGGCAGCCGGTAGTGGCGCCCAAATGCTATCGATCAGATTCTTGAAGCCCTCCTCGGAGACGCCCGCTGCGGGCAGGGCGCCGCTGTACCAGCCGTAGGCAAGAGTGGACCACCACCACCTGTCCAGCACGACCGCGCGGGTCTGCAGTACCTCGAGGATGTGGGGGACGCTCTCGGCGTGGCACGCAAGATGAGCAAGCTGCTTGGCGAGACCCGACGCTGGTGCGCGGTAGGGCGACTCGAGCATCGAATACGTCTCGTCGGTGAAAGTGCTTAGGCCGCTGGGCATGTGCACGTGCACGGTTGTCGTCGGGTCGAGGACGTGGCGGAGCGCGTCGGACTGCGTGCTCTTGCCGGTCTTGTCCAGTCCTTCGAGCACCACGAGGGTGCCCGGCTTAAGTGTCGGCGCGGTCATCTCATGTCTCCTAGGTCTCAAGTACGCGTGCGGCCTGGACAGCGAACGCCACCAGGTATGCGAGGGGAAGCCAGCCATAGCCCCCCAGCCCCCAAACCGGCCCCCAGCTGTTCTTGACCAACAGCATGCGACCGTGGATGGGATGCGTCGCTGCTCCGACGCACACGACGGCGTGGTAGCCGCCAGCTGTTGCCCTGACGCCGGGTAAAGCCACGATGCCGTCCTCATCGGGGTTGTAGAACTGATCGGTGACCTCCAGGATGAGGATGACCGGGTACGAGGTGTCTAGAGCATCCTCGATCGGTTGCTCGACACCGTCGTGGAGCAAAGGCAGATCGTCGAGGCGGGCACGGTGCCAAGGTGGATCGGACAGATCGTCGGGAGGGTTCTCCGTCCCGGCGCCTAATGCACGGTTGTAGGGCCACTTGGTCAGTTCGGGCTGTCCCGGCCCGTTCAGCGCGGGCCCGACGTCGCGCAGAAGCATGCCCGCCGCGGAGGTGAGGCCGGCACGAGTCGCGTGCCACCACAAGGCCTCTGGTGCGAGGTCCTCGCTCGGCGCCGCCGGGGTTCCGATCAGTGCCTCGTGTGCCGCCGAGGTGGCGACTGCGACGCAGGTCGGGCGGTAGCCTTGATCGAGGATGGTGTCGCCGACGAGCCCGCGTAGGTCGATATCTCGTGGCATCAATCATCCCACTCGCTGACAGCGGCCTCTTCGCGCAAGAACTCCTCAATCAGGCGGCGCCGGAACTCCACCGCTGGGGTCCCGCGTACGAGCGCGGAGACCTCCAGCCTGGCCACACGCTCCTCGGGCTGGAACGGCCGCACCTCGCTGAGACGGACCGACTCCCGCCCTGGCGCGCCGGCTCCATAGGCGACCAGGCGCGTGACGGTACCGCCCACAGCGGTCAGGCCTGGCTCATAGGGCCCACGCGAGACCTCATCCCCCAGCAGTGTCATGACTTCTGAATGCGTCTGGGTGAAGGGCATCGTGATGACGTCTGCCGTGGTCCGAGTGGCGCCGCCGAATGCCTGCCCGTCGTCAAAGCTCGGCGGAGGCGGGCGCAGTGGGTGAACGGTCGCCGAATCCAGGGAAGGTTCGACGCACCACCGATACCCGGTACTTGGCCGCTCGGGCAGCCGCAGGACAATCGCATCACCCACGAACGCCTCGACGCTCACGCGCTCGTCGGGGTGGTCGAGCACCCACACGTCTCCTCTCGGGTCAGGCAGCGCTAAGCCGTCGGCGAGAGCTCGCTTAATCAGCATCGGACGGGCCTTGAGGAGTTCGGTACGATTGCCCGGGGAGACCAGTTTGGTGTTGACGAACTGACGGACCGCCGCCTCATAGCTGACATGCATGTCTCGCGCCGCCTGGTACAGCTGCTCCGGACCTACTTCGCTCCCACGGCGGATGCCGTACCGGCGGGCGGTCGAGTAGAGGAGCTCTAGCGGCATCAAGAAATGAGCAGCGAAGGTCTGTGCGTCGAGCTCACGAGAGTCATGGGGATGGTGCCCAACGATCGTGTCGTCCGTCTCGAGCCGGAGCACGTCCTGGTCCAGGTACCAGTGGCCGAGCTCGTGGGCTGCGGTGTAGCGCTGCAGCGAGGCGGGTCGCTCGCTGTTGATGAGCACTCCGCCGGGGTCTCCGGGCAGGATCACTCCCAAGAGGTCCTTCATCGGTTTAAACCCCAGCACCAGGCCGCTGTTTTCGATCGCCTCGAAAGGGTCGACCGGACTCGCCTGATCGATGCCCAGCGTGTTGAGCGCGTTATTCGCAGCCTGGGCTGCGCCGATCCGGGTCACGGCCGTTTCCCTCCGCTACCTGGGCGCGCGCCCCGCGGGACCGATCCGGCGGCCAGGAACTGGGCGAACCGCAACACCTGCTCTTTGTCGTCGGCTGACAAGTCCTGCGTGGCTCGGTACAGGGCACCGTCCGCGGCGGCCACCGGGGCCTCATCCTCACCGAGTAGCCACTCCACTCTGCGTCGGTACAGCCTTGCCAACCGGCGTAACTCAAGAGCGGACACGCCTCGTTTCCCGACCTCGATGGCATGGACGCTCGTCCGCGGAATCTGCAACGCCCCACTGACTTCTCCCTGTGTGAGCCCGAGTGATTCCCTCGCTTCGCGTAGGCGAGCGGCAACCACGCGCTGCTCGTTGTCAGACACAAGGTCCTCCGATGGTCATAATCACGAACGCCACCGCGAAGCCACTCTCGTGGCTCAGCGATACGTCCCAACTGGTCGCTCCCAACTCCTGGGCGCGGCGCTGTGCCGAGCCAGTGAGTCTGAGCGTGGGCCCTCCCTCGGAGTCGGACTGGATCTCGACGTCCTGAGGAGCGATCGAGCCGATGCCGCGCCCGAGAGCCTTCATAGCCGCTTCCTTAGCTGCCCAGCGCCCACCAAGGCGCGCTGCGTCCACTCCGCATTCCTCTTGTTCGTAGGCTGTGAACGCGATCGCGAGGAAGCCGTCATCCTCCTGAAGCATCCGCTCGATGCGCGAGCAGTCGACCAGGTCCACGCCCGTGCGCAGTGTTAGCGGGCTCATGCTGATGCCAGGCCCTGAGCTGTCCCGTTACTACGAGCCGTCGCAACCTCGTCAAGGATTGCTCGCACGCCTGATCGGCCCGAGTAGTCGCTGTGTTCGGCGTTGGCATGGCCGGCGACGATGGCGAGCTCTCCTGTGGCAAAGCCGGTCTGCTGGCACAAGAACTGCTGCAGTCGCGCGAGACCGACGAGGTTTCCGTAGCCGCGTGTAATCAGGTGCCAGTGCCGGTAGACGCCGAGCAGGGAAAGTGCCCCGTTGCGGACGCTGATGTCGATGTGCACTAGGCACGGAAACCCACGCGTGCGGGTGTCCGAGACGGCATACTGCTCGAGCAACCCCCCGACGCCCGCCTCATCGGCACCATCGGCCTCACCGGCTACGGCGATATCACTGGCGTTCGATGCTCGACGCCTGTTGCTGCGTTCCTTCCTAAGTGCTTCGATGCGATTGCTCAGCTGGTTTGTTCCCGTCGCAGTCTTGCCTGGCCAGGAGACCATGCGCGCGAAGTATGTCCCTCCGCTGTTCGCGCGAACCCGCTTTAGAGTCGGCAGCGAGTCCAGATATGCGGCATAAAGTTCCGCGGCCGCCTCATCTAGAGCGGCGCCGTCGTCGGGCGTGAGTTCAGGCGACCACGAGAAGCCCGGATTATTGTAGAGCGATATTGGGAACAACGTGTTGGCCACCGTCAGCACGCCATGCTTGTCGCGCTCAAGCAGCACACGGTTGATGACACTACTCACAGTCGGGTCGTCGCCCTGTTGGGGAGAACTAACAGTCACCATGAGATGCGTCGCTGTGCCACCCTGCTCGCTGTTAACGGACTCCAGCGTCTCCACCCATGCGTCCGAGATGCTATCCGCGGTGATAAACATGCTCATCGCAACTCCTTCATTTCCTCGTGAAGGACGTCAGCAACGCCTTCAAGACTCGACCAGCGACTGCGACGCACCTTGCTCAAGTCGAGTTGCTTGCGATCTAGGTCCCGATAGAAGCGTCCGATGAGAAAGACCACCTCCATCGAGTCGATGGGATCGCCGGCACCGACGCCGGGCACAACGTCGTGGTGCAACTTCGCCAAGGTCCGGTCCAGCGCTGACCGAATCGAGTTTCTCGTCATCGCCTTCGCCGCGCGTAGCGACATCGGCATACCGAGGGTGTCGTGGACCACACCGCCCACGGCTCCAGCCGACGCGTCGACCCCGAGGTCGAACGTTGGCTGCGCGTTCGCAGGCTGAGCGCTTCGAGTCACGACATGAGTGTCGGATTATCCGACACCCATGTCAAGTAGTACGACGACGTCGCGTGGTTCACGGCACCACGGCGCGCTGCTCGTCAGTTCCGACCCCGCCTAGTGGCCTCGACTTCGCGGCTGTGGGTGCGGGGGTTGTGCTGCAGCGGCTGAGAGCACACGTTGCTGTCCAGTTAGGTGAGCAGGTCGATGGTTGGCGAGGTCCGGGGGAGTGCATCCTGGGCGAGTGGATCACGCATCAACCGGTCGAGCGGGTGCCATCGAGTCATCCACGCGGCCACATCCACGTCGAGGAGGGTGAGCAACGTGCGCGCGTCTGCGACCACGCGTTCGGGGGACTTGCGCTGCTGGCGGCCCGGCGCTCCTTGACCCTGCTGAGGGAAGCCGAAGACAACGGGCTCGCAGTGGTTGATCCGGTTGCGCGCCCAGTTCAGGCTCTGCGCAAGGGCGTGGACGTGGGTTCGTGTAGGCGAGCCGATGAAGGCGTTGCGGAGGGCGGGGCTCCACAGAGCGGTCTCGTAGTCGGCGATCGCAGCGTTGCGAACGCCTGTCATGGGGCCTCCTGCGTTGAGCAGCCCCGTCCAGGCGCCGAACATCAACTGCGCGATCACCTTGCCGGCGTTGTTCCGGCCGACGAGGGTGACGGCCTCGTCGATCTTCCGCTTCGTCTTGAGGTCAAACTGGGATTGCAGAGTCAGGTACCACCGGTCGTCGAACGCGGCAACTAGGCTGCGGTGCATCCGCTCCCGCAGCAACACTTCCACGCCCCGGATGGTGCCGTGCATCAGTGAGGCCAGCTCCGCGTCGATCAGGTACAGCTCGACCGCTCGACGGTCGTTGCCCCCGGTCGCTCGTCTGAACGCGCGGAGCCGCTGCGGAGCGAGCGAAGCGACGAACGCAGATTGCTCGGCCTGAGATGGGAGCGTCAGCACGCTGGCATGCTAGCCTGAGTGCAGATTCCCCTCGTGGGTTCGGAAGCCGCCGGAGGCGCCCTAGGCGCCACGGCGGCTTCACTTTGCCCGGAAGTCCTTCGATCGCACGAGGGGCTAGCCACGAGCCGACTGAGGACAGCGGTCGACGAGGCTCTCGACACCATCGCCAGCGCCCACCTCGCCGGTGATCCGCTGCTTGATGCCGATGCGGGCGGCCAAAAAAGATGCAGGATCACCAGAAGGGGGTGTAAGTGGCTGGTCCTAGGCCAACAGATCGAGGACGTGGTCCGCTCCACCTGGGACAACGCACGCGTCAACGAGGAACTGGTCACCGTCACCGTCGGTCAGAGTCCGATCACCCTGCCCCCGCCGCTCGACGGACCGCTGCGCCAGCTCCTCACCGAGCCGGGGCACGACCAGACAGCCGCCCACCCCAACAGCCCGTGGCTCTTCCGAGGCCACTCCCCTGGCCGACACCTCAGCGCCGCCCCACCTGCGCCAGCGTCTCAAGACCGCCGAAGACGAATCGTCTTTGCCGCCGAGCGCGTCAGGCGCGCGGCACCGTCTGAGCAGCACGCCGGCCGGCGAAGCAGCGCGATTGAGCTTGCGACGTAGCCCGCTCCGAGCAAGGTGAAGAGGCATGCCATCGCCAAAGGGGCCGGCCATCGGGAACGAGCGTCAACCACTCGAACAGGTCGAACAGCAACCAGAATCCCCCGAGCCAGAACCCGGCCTTCGCGGTCCGGGTCGCCTGTCACCACGGCTGCTTGGGCTCGGTCACCATGACGCGACCCCATCGACGCCACCGCCACCGGCCAGCGACGAGCTAGAGAGACCGTCCGACTTGGACGACGACGACGTGGTCGCGTCGAAGAACGCCCCGCGATTCCGGCGGCGGGCGTCCCTCGTGCTCGAGCACCCACGAGTTGACGACGTGACCGACCTGGCCGCCGCCTGGGACGCTCGTCGCCGACAAGGTCTGATCCGTGCCCCGTGCCCCGTGCCCCGTGCCCCGTGCGGCCGGTCCTGCCCAGCGTCGCCAGAGCTCGCCCGTCGACGCCTGGCGGCTGGTGTGGTGGCTCGAACGCGGCGCTACCCGCCGCTACGGCAGGACGCAACGGAGCGCCCTGCCGGCGGCGAGAGGGGTTTCCTGCCTATCAGCCTGATCGACGCACCGAGCGAGCCGCCAGGCGCGACAGTCACCACGCCTTTGTGGCGCACGTCGTTCGACCAGTCGCACGCTCACGCCGGCGACCCGGCTGCCCGCTCGTGTTCTCGCGGTCGCCAACACCCATCGGGTGCCGATCCTGGGCCACCGCAGCATCCATCGACGGCGCGAACGCCTACCGGCGGTGACGTCAGGATGTGATGTGAGGGCAGATCGACGAATGCTCTCGGAACCTACGTCGTGCCTGCTGAGGGACGATCAGCCCCGGATCTGGTGGTACAGCGGGTACACAGAAGTCACAGCCTTGAAGTTGCCGAACACGGTGACGTTGCCCTGGCTGCCCATATACCCTCCAGTTCCGCGATAGCCGCACAGATTCTGATTCGTCATCCCGATCTGGAGCAACACCGTCGTCGGGGAAAGGTAGTTGTACCGCTTGTAGTAGGCTGCGTGTGCAGCGCAGTTCTCCTGCGCGTCGGTCACCATTTCGTCATATCCGGAGACCGACCTTGTTGCGGCGGCGATGGTGGTCTTCTCGCGCTGGTCGGTGAACTCGTAGAGGAGATTTCCTCCACCGGCGGTCCATGCCTGAGCAGCCGGGGTCACGAGCACCGTTGCTGCAACGACCGGTGCGGCGACCATGGTGAGCAGAGAGCGGGCGATTCGGTGCATATTCGTCTCCGTCGCTAGCGCGCCAATGCCCTAGGGCGGACACAAGCAGGTGTCGAATGGTGGGTCTAAACCACGCCCTGGGCCGGCACGGCGTCGGGCGCGACACACTCAGGCATACCATCAGGAAGTACCAAGGGCTTAGGTCCGTTATCGGACCGTTACCTGTCGGCGCGCGTGGGCCCCTCGGTGGTCAGGCGGGAGCACCGGACTTCGGAAGACCAGTTGCACAACCACGAATGCCGCGACTACCAGCAGCGACATGCCAATGGAGGGGCCCTCGGCGGCCTGCACCGGGACGGCCCACCAGCGAGTGTTGCCGCTGATCGGGACACCGACGAACAGGCACGCTCCGACGTAGCCAGCGAAGACGGTCGCCGCCACGAGCTGCCCGCCGTACCTGGCCACGAGCGCCATCACGGTCGCCACGAAGACATAGGTACGGCAAGCTTCCCAATGCCAGCCAAGCGGCACTGTGAGGCCGAACACCACCGCTCCGGAGCACAGGACCACCCCCGCCACCACGCGTCGGGCAAGTCCGACGCGACGGGCCGATCGGTACTCCGCGATGGGATCTGCACTCGCGAGAAGCCCGGCGTAGACGCCGCCGGCGATGATCGCAGCGACCGTCCGCATGGCTACCGGTGCCTGCGCACCGCTGAACTGCGGAGTCGCGACAAGCGTTGGAACAATCTGTCCGAGCGCGGCCAAGACCAACGTCATTACAGTAACCGGGATGGCGTTCCCTCGGCGCAGCCAGGTAGCGGCGATTAGTGCCGCTCCATTGCCGGCCCTACTCACAGGCGCCAAGCAGGCGTCGAACGTCGTCACGTGCAGCGGTCGGCCCGCGCCCCTCGTCGACCAGTGCTTCGCCGACCGCCGTGATCATCTCTGCGGTCGCTAGCGCCGACCGCTCTGGTGCACATTGGGTGGCAGTGAGGCGGGAGATATACTCGGGGAGCATCATGCTGACGACCCCCCCCACGGAAACCTTGCCGAGTGGGGGGTAGAGGGTGATCCAGCCGTCGTCCACTGGAACGCCGAACTCCGCGAAGCGGAGCTCTTCGTGAGGAACTTCGGCGAGCGCGCTTCTTATAAGCTCATCGGCGGCAATCCACATAGTTACATTCTCGGCGTCATTGCGGTGCCATGCGCAAATCCTGCCGTCATCCGCGCAATCATAGCCGGTCGTCCGGTTCTCGAAGTAGTCGCTTGCTGACACCGAGGTCGCCGTGACAGTACCGGCAACCACTGCACCGATGAATGCGCCCGTGACCACGCGGGGAAGCCTCGCCTGCCGTTCCGGTGCGCCGCCATAGGTGTTCAGGCGAAGGGCAACCAGCCCCGCGAACGTCACCGCTACGAGCAAGCAGTACGCCCCGAGTAGGATTATAGGCCCGTCTGACGGAACTGCGGATGGTCCCCACGTCTGGTCGATGTAGGGCGCCACGAGCCGCGCAACGCGCTGCTGCGAGGGATTGAGCGAGAGAACGCCGTTGGCATAGAGCGTGAGCCCGTAAGGCACCACGGCCACGAAGAAGATGCCGATCATGCGGCGAAACAATGACCCCAAAAGCAATCCGAGCGCGTAGCACAGTGTTGCGGAGGCAAACCCCAGGATCGTCAAACTCCAGCCAAGGGCCGAGATCGTGCCACTCGATGCTGCTGTGCGAGCGTATGCCACAGTATGGACGGTGGCGAGGCCAGCCAAAAGCCAACTCAAGTCACCAGCGGCATGAAAGCCTAGCAGGGAACCACTAGGCCGCACTGAGCGAGCCAACTCCGTGGCGCGGGACAAGTAACGTGCGCCCGAGTAATAACCAGCGATGGCGAACAGGCTGCCAGCAATCGCAAAGGAAAACACAGTCAGGTACATTCCGGTGTCCTGGAAGAAACCTATCCAACGTGAATTTGCGGCTGGTTCCACGAATACTAGGACGCTTCCCAAAAGCGCAACCGCAACGGCCGGAACCCGCGCCGTCGATAGTTCCAGGCTTGCACGCCCGGCATACCTAGATCGAATCACCTCTGCGCACCTTCCGTCAGTTCACGCAATACCTCACTCGTGATCTCACCGGCGCGAAAGGTCTCCCGGGTGGCGAGCGTGCCGTTGGCCATGACATGGACGGTGGAGTCGTATCGGGACAGTTCGTCTGGCTCGTGCGCCACAGTGATGATGGTGGAGTCAGCGGAGACGAGCCGCTCAAGTGCTACATACAGAAGATCTCGTGCGTGATAGTCAAGACCGGACGACGGCTCATCAAGCAGGAGTAGGCCCGGCAGGTGGAGTGTCTCGGCGGCTATCCCAACCCGACGCTGCATCCCGCCAGATAGCCTTCCGATTGCTTTCTCTGCCGCCTCCGAAAGTTCCACCGCGGCTAGGGCCCGCAGGGCTACTTCACGTATTTGAGCGGATTCTATCCCGTGCAGCCAGGCTCTGTACTCCAAGTACGTCCGCGTCGGCACCCCTCCACGCAGCCGGAAGTTCTGCCACAAGTATCCTGAGTCGCGGCAGAACTGGCGGAAGGTGGACGGTTCGGTGATGGAGTGGCCTGCAAATAGAATCTCGCCTCGATGAGGACTCAGGACGCCGCTAAGCAATTTTAGAAGCGTGGATTTGCCGGAGCCGTTCAAGCCGATGATGTGGTGAATGCCAGCTCCGGGCGCGAATTGTGGCACGTTGAGCTCAAGGGCGCCACGCCCGTAGGAGAATTGGATTCCATGTGCGGCGATTCGCGCGTCAGTCACTGGCTTGGCCCCCAGATGCGGCGATGAAGACTCGTTGGTCGACCCTAAACCATGGCAACTGGGGTGGGTAGGAGGTGACTCTTGGTCATGCGACGTGCACAAGCGCTCGTCCTCACCTTGCGGTGGGCGACCGCGTCTGCGCGCGTGCGAGCGTGGGTGAACCGTCGCGGCGCTGATGCCGCTTCCTCGGATGAAGGATGGCGACATCCCCAAGAAGTACGACTAGGTGTTCGAGGCACCCTCGGTTGGCCTGGTCGGGGACCACGTGGCTGACTACGGATCACCGCGGGGAGCGTCGAGATCGGGACCCAGTTGAGGGGTGGTTCGGGAGACGCTGCGGCGCTGGGCCGCCCAGACCGAGGTGACTACGGCTGAGGCCGGGGAGGTCCTCCCGGCCGTGCCGCAACGGCTGCGCCCCAACCGGAACCGCAACCCACAGGCACACCCGAGGCCGCCGCGGCGGGCGCCTTCGTCACGCGGGGCGCACTCTGTGCAACTATCCAAAACCTGCTGCCCGAGACCATTTCTGGGCGGTCCGGGAAAGACTGCACCCTCGTGAGCCCTCTAGATCTAGAAGCAGCCAGGCGTCCCGGAGAAAGTCGTACAGGCGCGCGGCCCTTCGCAGCGATGGGGAGGACCTCGTCTACCGCCCGGGCGAGCACGGCGATGTCGCCCGCTCGCCTTCAGGCACAGACGGGTCGCTAACGTCGCGGCGTTGCGGTGGGTACACCGCAACGCAACGCCGTGCGACATATCATGACGTAGCCAACTCATCTTGCCGGCCGGGCTAGGGCCGTGCTCCGCGTGCGGATCAGGGCGAGGGGCGCTCCGCGCTCTTGCAGGTAGGTGAGCCCGCCGGACCGGAAGTCACCGAGTCGGTGGCCGGTGAAGAACCGGCAGCTCTCTGCCGCTCGCCGGTAGGACAGGCGCCGAGCCGATGGCGGGCGGACACGGTCTGCAAGAAACACTGGTCCGGCCGGTCGGTCGGCCACCACCCGGCTGACTAGTCCGCTGCTGAACGGCTGCCAGAACAGCAAGGACTCGTTTACGCGCACCGCCTTTTTCTTGACGTCGATGTCCTCGATGTCGAGCTGGAGGACCTCATCGGGGCCCAGGCACAGGTCGAACGTCAAGCACCAGATCGTCCGGTCGCGAAGTGGCAAGTTCTCGTCGAAGCAGAATGCGAGCAAGTCTGTGTTGCCGCGACTCCGTTCCGCTGTCACCTTGCGTCGCATCGGCAGTGATGTGGGTAGGACGCTCGATGCTGGGATGACCCCTGATGCCGCGCACCACCGAAGGAAGCTGCCCACGGTCGCCACCGTCCGGTTCCAGGTCGTGTCTTGCGACTGCCCGTAGATCACGCCCAGCGCGTGCTCGAGCGAGGCAGGCGTGAGGCATGTGACGTGCAGGCATCCGTCCAGGGCACCCTCCACCGCGCGCAGCGTCCCGCCGTACACCCGACAGGTGCCCGAGGTGAAGGTCGGCTGCTGGAGAAACAGTGCCGTCGCCTCGCCCCATGTGGCACCAGTGCCGCCTGCGGCAGAAAACCGCTGCGATGGAACGTCTGCTGAACAGCGAATACAACTCCATGCCGCAGAAAACCGCGGGGCAGGGCCGATTGCGTCAGTGCTCACCGAGGACACGGCCTAGACACCTTGCAACCTACGCGGAAGTATTCGAATTGCGCCGCAACCGGGCGCGAACAATCGCTGATCGGAGTCTGATGAAGGCTGTCTGGAAGTCCCTTGGTGTTCTCGCCCTGGTCGCTGGCGGGGCAGTCATGGCCACGCCCGCGGCGGCAGCGCCGGCGGTGGCCGCAGAGGTGATCGTCGCCGCCCCTGCAGCAGCCCCGGTCGCCGTCGCAGCTCCAGCGCCCGCGGTGTCGCCGACCGGAACGCCCATGGCCGTCGGGTACCCGTCCGACCACGCGCAGAGCACCTCGGGTGAGTTCAGTGCACTGGGCCTGTGCAACTACAGCGACGAGCACCCGGCCATCTCCTACGGCTCGACCCAGCACGCCGCGGTGGCAC
Organism: uncultured Cellulomonas sp.; assembly: GCF_947494015.1. GTDB lineage: Bacteria > Actinomycetota > Actinomycetes > Actinomycetales > Cellulomonadaceae > Pengzhenrongella. The sequence goes on from NZ_CANLTL010000016.1 coordinate 62,059, forward strand.
ACGCGCAGTGCCTGCTGCGCAATTACCACGGCTACAACATTGCGGTCGACGGGATCTTCGGCAACGGCACGCGCAACGCGGTCATCAACTTCCAGTCGTCGAACGGCCTGTACGCCGACGGCATCATCGGACAGCTGACCTGGAACGCATTGCACCCCGGGCTGGACTGACCAGACCGCAGAGACCGACCGGGTGGGCGCCTCCTGCGCGCCCACCCGGTCGCTCGCGTTCACAGGCTCATCGCCTCGACAACCTTGCGGAGCTCGGCGGCCCGGCCCTTGCCGAAGTGCACCTCGACGACCACCCCGACCTCCGGGGACCACACCAGGCCCGCGGCGTCATCGGCCTTGACGCCGTTGGCCAGCGCCGGCTGTCCGCCGACAGTGGTCTCGACCGGGTCTCCGAACCAGTTGACCTTGACGTGCTCCTCGAGGGTGAGCCCGGGCCGGCGGGTCACCGAAACTCCGAGCCCGGAGACGCACGCGTCCTCGAAGCAGCCTGAGGTCGAGGTGCCCCCGAAGTAGGGGGACCTCTCCAGGGAGATCGGCTCGGCCGCCACACCATCCGGCAGGTAGTGCAGCTTGATGCCGTCGACCTCCGCGACGACGGGGGCGTCGGCCGGCGTGGTGTCGAACCGGTATGCCGCGACGGCCGTCTCGCTCGAGCTCGGGGAGATGATCGACGGAAGGGTGACGCCGCCCACCGCCAGGGCTGCGGCGATCGGTACCGCGGCCATCGTTCGGCGGCCCCGGGTGCGGCGGCGGTTCTTCGCGTAGACGCCGTCGAGCACGGCGCGGGAGTCGAACACGATCGACGCGGTAGCTGCGTCGGCGGCCTTGCGGAACTCGTCGCCGTTCATGCGAGGTCTCCTGTGCTGGTGAGGATCAGTGGTGTGGTGTCGCCTTGGCTGCGCTCGGGGAAGTCGACGGCGCAGGTCTCGCGCAGCTTCGAGAGGCCTCGGGAGGCCTGGCTCTTGACCGTCCCGACCGAGCACCGCAGCATCTGCGCGGTCTCGGCCTCGCTATATCCCTCCCAGTACCGGAGCACGACGGCGCTGCGCTGCTTCTGAGGGAGGGTGCGGAGCGCAGCGAGCAAGGCCTGGCGCAGGTCGATGCCGTCGACGTCCGCGCTGCGCGCGGGTTCCGTGTCGAGATGCTGCTGGCCGCCGCCGACCAGGATGCGGTCCAGCCGTCGGCGCTGGACCAGGTGAACCATCGCGGTCCGGACGTACGCCGCTGGGAACTCCACGCGCCCTTTCGGTCGCCGGCGCAGGTAGAGCTCGAGGGCGTCCTGGAGTGTGTCTTGGCCTTGGTCGCGGTTGCCCGTGAGGAGGACGGCGGTACGGAGCAGCGCAGCGCCGTGGAGTCTCACGAACTCCTCGAACTGCTCGTCGGCGTGAGCCACGGTGCGTGCCCCCAGATCGTTGTGGATGTCCTGTCACCTATATAGAGACATCTGACGGCGAAAAGGTTGCACGAGGTGGGCGAGGACTTGTGGCGACCGGCACTGACCGAGCGGGCCGGCCTCGAACCCAGCCCTGCGCCACTGCAGTGACCCAGCGGCCGAAGTCGCCCTCACCACGCCATGAGCGCGGTGCCCGGGCGGCTACTTCGTCGACGTGACCGGGCACCGACTTCCGGCTCGAGCTCGATGTCGTTTGCGAACCCGGCGAGCCGTGGGCGCGGCGGCGGCGGCGGCCGAGGTGCTCATCGGGTGCGCACGATGCGGCCGATCCTCTTGTTGTCGATGGGGCACCGGAAGCACTCCATCTCGTCGTAGATCGCCGTAACGTCGTGTTCAACGCAGAACCGGTCCATCGTGATCGTCCTCCACAGGGGGTCAGCGGGGCGGTGGTGCCCTCGCGTTGAAGATGTGCGGCACGGTCGCCCGCTCGCACCAGACACCCGGGAGCATCGACACCCGCCCCTGCTTACGTCGCGGTGTTGCATTGGGGTACACCCATCCGCAACGCACCCTGGGAGGGCTTTTCCGCTGTTGCGCAGGGTCGATCTCGGCGTTCTGCAACACATGTGTGCCAGGGCAAGACCGTGGCGCAACGTGCAGGAGAGCAGGGGTACGCGCCGCACTGGCCGGGGGAGCGCGGTGCGCCGGTCGAGGGTGTGGTGATCCGGGCGGCGGGCCCGGCCGACGCTGCCGCGGTGGCTGCGCTCGAGTGGCGAGTGCGGTCGACCCGGATGCCGGTGGAGTCACTGGCCGCTGCCGTCGTCGACCCCGAGCGACTGGTGGTCGTCGCGACTTCGGGGGAGGAGCTGGTGGGTTGGGCGAAGACCCACTACTGGGACTGGAGCGACGGGCCAGCTGGGGCGGGGCACTACCTGGGTGGTGTCACGGTGGATACGCCGTGGCGCCGGCGCGGCGTAGCCGCGGCGCTGACTGAGGCGCGGATGGAGTGGATCGGCGAGCGGGCCGACGCGGCTTGGTATGTCGTCAACGGCCGGAATCTCGCCTCGGTCGCCTTGCATCGCGCGTGGGGGTTCGAAGAAGTGGCCCGGGCGTCGCGCTTCCACACTGTCGAGTTCACCGGAGGCGTCGGGATCCTGTTCCGAGCTGCGCTGCCGCGCCGCACGCGCTCGTAAGCGGTCGTATTTGAGACACGCGGGCTTGAGGGGTGTTAAGGCGCGGGTTGGTAGGCGTAGAGATCGTCGGTGGTGGTGTTGGGGCCGGTCTCGACAGTTCGAGGTGCGTCCTCGGGGTGTGCGAGTAGGGCGAGTAGGGCGATGTCGTCGTCGGTGCTCGAGCCGAAGCGTTGGAGCAGCGCGTCGCACAGCTCGTCCAGGGCGGCGCCGTCGGCGGCGAGGGACGCGGCAATCTCTGGCAACTCGTCGAGGGTGGCGCTCAGGGATCGGTGGCGGCGCTCGACGAGGCCATCGGTGTAGAAGATGACGGTGTCACCCGGATGCAGGGTGACGGTGTGGTCGTGTCTGTCGCCGCCCAGGTTGACGCCCAGGAGCAGGTCAGCGGGGCGCTCGAGCAGTTCGGCACTGCCGCTCGCGTGCAGGAGCAGGGGCGGTAGGTGTCCGGCGCTGGACCAGCGCAGCGTCCGCAGCCCGGCAGCCGCCTCGTCCGGTGTCTGTTCGACTTTGGCCACGATTGCTGTGGCGAAGGTGGCGATCGCCAGGTCTTGCAGGGCGCTGTCCAAGGCGGTCAGGATGGCGGCCGGCGGTTGGACCTTGACGTGCGCAACGCCTCGCAGGACGTTGCGGATCTGGGCCATGTCGACGACGGCTTGTAGGTCGTGGCCGGTGACGTCGCCGAGGGTGAGCAGGGTGCTGCCGTCGCTGAGGGTGAAGGAGTCGTACCAGTCCCCACCGACCGAGGTGCTGCGCAGGGCGGGCTGATAGCGCACGGCGATCTGCAGGTGGTCGGGCTGAATCGGTGGTGTAAGTAGGGACATCTGCAGCCGGTGCGCGAGCTGGGTGGCCGTGCGGGCGGCTTCGCGTTCCTGCTCGCGGTGCAGTAGACGCTGAAGTGCGAGGGCGCACTGGGCGGCGAAGGCGCGAAGGAGCTCGACGTCCCCGGTGGTGAAGTCCTGCTCGGTGTCCCAGCTGGCGGTGAGAGAGCCGAGGACGGTCGCGCCGACCTGCAGCGGGAAGGAGGCCCACGCGTGCTTGCCGGCCGTGTCGTACACCTGCGCCATCTCGGGCGAGAAGGACAAGCCCGCTTGCCGGTCGCCCAGCAGAACCGGGCGTGCAGTACGGAAAGTAACCGCGGCGGGCAACGAGCCGCTGGTCGCGATCTCCTCGAAGACTTGACGGGCCGGCTCGCCCAGTGACTCGGTGATGTGCAGGCGCAGGGTGTCCGGGCCGGCGGGCACGGCCAGGGCGCCGCCGTCAGCACCGAACACCTGCAGTCCGCGCCCGACCACGGCGTCGGTGAGCGCTTCGAGCGATTCTGCTGCCGCGACCTGCATGGCTGCCTCGGCCAGGGCGGCCAGACGCAAGGAGCTGCGGACCTCATCGGCTCGCGCCGCACCCAGAGCGGTGGAGTACTGCTGCACGTCCAGGGACAGGTCTTCGGTCCGACGGCGCAGGTCCTCGGCCATCGCCTGGGCCAGCTCGCTCTGGGTGCGGTGATGAACGGTCTCGGAGATGTCCTCCACGGCGTTGAGGATCCCGACCAGGCGCCCGTGGTCGTCGTGGATCGGGGCGTTGACCACGGCCCAGTGCCGCTGCACGACGTCCTCGGAGTCGGCTGCTGGCGAGAGGGCGTAGGGCAGCAGCGGGATGTGGTGGGTCCGGCCGGTGGCCAGCACGCTCCGGATCGAAGCCTCGAGAGGGTATGGCTCGCCGGCGGGCGCAGGGAAGGCGTCGAAAACGTTCTGACCGATCAGCTGCTGGCGGGTTCGGTCCACCGAAGCCAGGTAGCTGTCGCTGGCCTCGGCGATAACGAGGTCGGCGGTGAGAAGGAGCACGGGCGCGGGGAGTGAGGTCAGGACCTTGCGGTAGATCGCGGGATCAAGCAACGAGACTCCGGTGAACGGCGCCGCATACTCGGCGTGCGGTGCGGCCCGGTTGGGCCTGTACAGCATGTCAGTATCGGGCGTGAAACCCGGCTACCCCACCACGCTGGGTGTGAGGATCCGTCCGGGACCACCCCTACAACGGTGCCCAGCGGCGGGCGCCGCGGCGCACGCCACCGCACCTCAGTGCCTAACTTCCCGGGCGGGCTGGCGCCGTTCACTGCGTCAGCGCCTCGATGTCGGCGGCCCAGTCCGCCTCTGCAAAACCTGACGCTGTCATTTCCTCCAACGGTTCGAACCACACGGTCTTGCCCTGGTCTTGGCCTGCTGGGAGCGGAGTGACCCCCCAGTCCAAGGACAACGACGCGACCAACCGCAACCCGCGCCCGGTCGTCGCCAACGCGCTGAGGCGACGCTGCTGCGGGGAGAGTGCGGAGCCGTCGGTGACTTCCACGCGAGCCACCCCATTTTGGCTGCGTCTGACGGTGACCGTGAACGGGGTGCGCGCGTGAAGGACGGCGTTGGTGACCAGCTCTGAGACGCCGAGCTCAGCGCACTCCTGCACCGCAGTCGCGCGCAGGCCGGCCAGGCACTCCGCGACGTAACGCCGTGCAGCCGCCACAGCTTGCGGGATCGGGTAGAGGACCAAAGGCTGCGGTGCGCTCTCAGGCATCGGGCGCCCCCGCGCGATCCTGCAGGTGTCCGTCGCATCGTGAGTTCGACGCCTGCCGGGCATCGGCCCACGAGATCGGCGAGCCCCCGACGATCTGGCGGTCGAACTTTCCGAATATCCAGGAACGGTAGGCGGCCACGTCTGGGGGCGCGGCCAGAGTCAGCAGGTACTTCCCGGCGCGGCAGAACTCCTCGGCGTCCTTCAGAACTTCGACCACCTGGTGGATGAACGCGCGCGCGTGCGCTGGGACCTCGTACGTCAGGTCCATCGTCTCCACGCCCCGGTCCAGCGCGGCGTCCATCTCAGCGGTCGGGCCGGCGGTGAATGACCCGTAGGTAGTGCCCAGCTCGTCGGCAACATCCAGCAGCCGCTGCGGCACCGATCGGGTGTCCGGCTGGCCAGCCGCGATCTGGACCAACGCCAACTTCCGGAGCAGGTCTTGCCCGTGCTCCACCGAGCGGGCGCGCAGCGGCAGGGGCACACCCACAAGCCGAACCTGCACCAGCGCCACCTGTTCACTCACTAGCCGATGCTCCCACGCTGCATGGCGACAGAGGCGACCGCGAACTTCGGCACCGATTGAACGACGCGCTCGGTTGCAAGCTGTGCCCGCAATGCGGCGGGCTCGCGCTGCTCTCATACGGTCGTTTTCGGACACCGGCTGATGTCGCGGCGTGCGGCGGTTTCGGGCGTGCGGGGCGGGAGGATGGTCGGGTGCCTTGAGCGGGGCGCTGGGCTTGAGTGCCAGTAGCTTGGTCGTGAACGCGTTGAGCGTGTCTTGGATGAGGCCGAAGACCCCGAACAGGACGCTGGCCCGAAGGCTCTCACCCCCAGGAGCCGTTGGCGCTCGGCGACGCACGGTTCGGTGGGCGTGCTCCGACGACTCAGGGCACACTGCAGCGCGTCCACCGCGAGCTGTGCTTGCTGATGTAAGCCAGCCCGCGACGCTCTTGTGGAGCAGGTCGGCTCCGGGAATCGCGTAGCAGCAGCGCGGATGCGCCCTGCATACGGATGCGGTCGTTCGACCACGTCAGATTCGGTCGTTGGCGGGCCGGTCTGGGCGTCAGAGGCAGCGCAGGGAATCCGTCATGGCTGGCCGAGGCGCATCTGAACGTTAACGGCGAGTTGGAACCACACCGACTTGCCGTGGGAATCGAGTACGTGGCAGCCCCACTCGGTGGCCAGCATGTCGATGAGCATGATCCCACGGCCGCCTGGGGCGGTGGTGTCGGGTTGCAGTAGCAGTGGGTGATCGGGGGACCGGTCGAGGACTGCCACCCCGAAGAGGTCGTCACTGAGGCACGCCTTGATGGTGACCGGTTGTCCTAAAGACCCGTGGAGGATCGCGTTGGTGAGGATTTCGCCGGCGAGCAGCTCGATCACAGGCAGAGCGGTCTGCGGAACGCGGGCGGTCGATGCCTGGTCGAGCACCCAGTGGCGGCCGACGCGCACGGAACTGGCAAGAGGTTCGAGCGTGAGTGGCATGGGGTCCAGTTCCGCAGAGGGGTGGGCTGGACCAAGGGTGCGCCTGCCGAAGCGGCCCCGCGACCGGCGGCGCGGGCGTCGGTCGTGGCGCGCCGGCCCGGTCATCAGTACGCGAGCGTCAGATCGCTCGTGTCGAGCGCTTGGAGGACGAGTTCGACCCGGTCGTTCGTGGCAAGAGTCGCCAGTCGCTTGTCTGCTGCCGCGTGCTTGAGCTCGAACAGCATGCGAAGTCCGGCTGCCCCGAAGAAACTCACCTCGCTGCAGTCGACATCCACCGGTTCACGGGCCTCGCGCACGGCGGTGACGACCTGAGGGAACCGGTCTAGCAGCCGGTGGTCGATCTCCCCGGCGAACAGCACACGGATTCGACCACCGTGGCGCAGCACGGAAACATGGCCGTAGTCGTCGGACAGATCGAACCGGGTGGTCGGCTGCGGATGGTCCACGGTCCTGCCCTTCCCCCAGCCGCTAGACCGAAGGTGGTCTCGATGGATCGCATCGGGGCCACCCAGATGGAGGTTCGAGGTCCACCAGGTGGGTGGGTTCGAGGTCCACCAGGTGGGTGGGTTCGAGGTCCACGGCTTGCTCACCATCTCACGCAGCCGACGCTCACGGCTCTCGTCTGCGCCGTCGTGGTAGCCGCGACGCGACGATTTAGTCCGAGCGCGGCCTCAACTCAGTGGATGACGCACCCGGTGGACCCCATGACGGCTCCGTAGCTACCACTCCCACAACGGCTTGGACGATCGGGTCAGCTCGCGGATCAACCGGGCGCGTCGGCCCACCGTCCGCGCCCCAGCCACCACGAGCATGTAGGTCGTCGCTACGGCCGGCGTCCAAGTGACCCCGGAGTTGTGGCAGTGCTGGGGCGTGCAGCCCTCCCGGCGCCGGGTGGATAGCCGGGCAGACTGCGTCGCGAGGAACGGCGTCCAACCGGATCGTCACCAGGGCAGGAACCGCAATAAGGGCACGCCAAGCTCACGGTGGGCCATGGGCGACACGTCCATGCTGACATCACGTCGTCCGTCACCGTGTCCGGAGGCTACAGAGGCGATGAGTCGCTACGTTCTCGAAATGCTCGGCGTGAGCGTCACTGGAGGCTTCCGCTGGCGCTCGGTGCGGGCGACACGTTGAGAACACGAGGCCTGAGCCGCTGAGCAGCGCGACTGAGCTGAACCGTCGGCTCGCTTGGAGCCTCCTGGTCTGTGCCTGGTCCCCGGGGGCACGCCGCGGCTCACAGACGAAGACAGGGAGGTCAGTGGCGGCCTCTGCGCGCTGCTCTGCGGTCGCAGGTCGTCGTGGTGCGGCCTACGTTGCCGTGGTGAAGACGTCAGTTCCCGACTCAGTGGAGGAAGCACCATGATCAGCACGGGCGAGATCCAGAACCTGCTCACTACCGGTGGCACGGTTGTCGGCAACGGCGGGGACAAGATCGGCAAGGTCAGTCAGGTGTTCCTGGACGACCAGACTGGCAACCCGGAGTGGGTCACGGTCACGACCGGGCTGTTCGGCACGGGGGAGTCATTCATCCCGTTGAACCAGGCCTCCGTCAACGGGGACCAGATCGTGGTGCCCTACGACAAGTCCAAGGTCAAGGGCGCCCCGCGGGTGGAGGACTCCAACGGTCACCTGACCCAGTCCGAGGAGGTCGAACTCTACCGCTACTACGGCCTGGACTACACGACCGGCTCCGACGACACCACCACGACGACGGGCACGCACGACACCACCCAGGACGTCAACGCCCACGGCACCGTCGGCCATGACACGTCCGGCCCCACCACGGACAGCGCGATGACCCGCTCCGAGGAGCGCCTCCACGTCGGCACCGAGAAGGTGCAGACCGGCCGCGCCCGGCTGCGCAAGTACGTCGTGACCGCGCAGCAGACGGTGACCGTGCCGGTCACCCGCGAGGAGGTCCGCCTCGAGCGTGAGCCGATCACCGACGCCAACGTCGGCGACGCCCTGGACGGGCCGGCGATCAGCGAGGAGGAGCACGAGGTGATCCTGACCGAGGAGCGCCCCGTGGTCGCCAAGGAGGCCGTCCCGGTCGAGCGCGTGCGTCTGGAGACGGACGTCGTGACCGAGCAGGAGACCGTCACCGAGTCCGTCCGCAAGGAGCAGATCGAGCTCGAGGGTGACACCGGCACGCGTGGCGGGACCACGCCCGGGCTCTGACGCCGTCTCCGCGCGGACAGGCGCCCGGTCGTGACCGGGTTCGTCGCGCGGCCACCATGCCACCGTTGACGGCTGCCCCCATCCCACGGGGGGCAGTCGTCGGTGTCGGGTCCGCGCGCAGAGCCTCCTGGAACGAAGGCATCCCTGGGGCTTGGCGGCCCGAGGGATGCCTTCGCACGAGAGCGAGCAATCAGCGGGTGGCGACCAGCTTCTCCTCGCGAGTCGCCACGCTGCGGGCGCCGAGCATGCCGGTCACGGCCGCGATTGCGGCGCCGAGCAGCATGCCGAAGAAGCCCCACCACGCAGCGGAGCTGGCGGTGTCAGCGACCTCATCGGCCTGCGCGCGCACGTCGTCGGTGAAGTCCTCGGCCTGGTCCGGCGCGGCGGCTGCCGTTCGGTGGCGGTCACGGAGACGGCGAATCGTGGCCCGGTGCGCTGACCGGGTCTGAGTTGGCCGGTCAATCTCGGGTGGTAGCCCCGGACGGGGTCGCTCGTGTTGCGGCTTGCCCACCGGAGGGTTTGGTGTGGCTTCCGTATGGAGTGTTTCCGGTCCGGGTCCCGCTGAGTGTGGTTCACGGAGCTGAGGTCGGCATGCAGAAGATGCACGAGCGGGAGCGTCGCGCGGTGACGCTGCTCACGTTCGTGTTCGTGTGGAACGACTACCTCGGCCCGCTGATCTACCTGCGCAGGCCCGAGCTGTGGACCATCCAGATCGGTCTGAAGAGCTTCATCGGGCAGTACAACGCCGAGTACGCGCTGATCATGACCGGGTCGGTCCTGTCGGTCCTGTCGGTCCTGCCGATTGCGATCATCTTCCTGCTCGGTCAGCGGTACTTCATCGCGGGCATCGCGACGAGCGGGTTGAAGGGATGAGCACGGTCGCGAGCGGTACCAGGCAGGCGAGCACCGGTCGGGCCCACGAGGCGTTCGAGCTGGTCTTCGGCTCCGCCTACGTCGCCGACGACGCGGTGGTGATCGGGTTCGATCCGGATCAGCGTCGCGGGGGAACTGTGCTGGGCGGCAGGTGTGCGTGAGCGATCGACGCGTGAGGGAGGCGGGGCTCTTGCCCCGCCTCCCTCACTTGGTGGTGCGCGTCCGGATCAGGTGCCCGGCTTGGTGACGCCGAACATGAACAGGCGCCGCTCGATGTCGTAGTACACGGTCTCGGTGGAGCGCAGCACGTCCTGGAGGTTGTCGGCGTCGTCGGCGGTGAGGGTGATGATCTCTTCCCAGGCGCCCTGGTCCAGCACCAGCTGCAGGTACCAGGTGCCGGCCGAGCCGGCGTCGCCGGCTCGGAAGCTGAACTGGTAGTGGCTGAGCTGGCGGACCTTGATGCTGTCGTCGGTGACGCGGGTCGTGTCGGCCACGAGGATCTCCTTCGGTGAGGGTGACGGGTTGTCGTGAGGGCCTGGGCTACAGCCCGAGCTTGCCACCCATGCCGCCGAGGCCACCGGCGCCGCCGGTGAGCTTGGCGATGAGGTCCTGCGGGTCCAGGCCGAGCTTGGAAAGCAGCCCGGCGTGCTGGTCGGTGTCGACCTGGTCGGGCAACTCGGCGTCTGCCTTTTCGGCGGCGCCCTGGTCACCTCGGCTACGCAGCAACTCGAGGATCTGAGACTTGTCGAACTTCATGGCGTCTACCTCCCAGCTGTAGGGGTCCATGGTTATTCGGTGGGGCGGGTGCCACCGCCCTGGCTTGTCGTGCAGGTCGGCGGTGGTGACGGCCCGGTTGACAGATCGGTGATTTCGCGGCCACCGTCGTGCCAGTCCACCATCTCGGTGCAGGTTGCGCTTGTGGGGGGCGCAAGGGACTGACCCTCACCGCCGAGGGTGTCACTAGCCTCGGGTGCCGATCTCACTGGCGTCACTGAGCGGACTCCGCAACCGGTGGTTTGCGGGCAGAGGAGCGGGGGGCGGGCAGCGTTGCACCGGCATGGGCGCTTCGCGGCCGTAGTCGTGGCACAGTTGTGGCGCCGCGGCCGCGTGCGGGGCGCCGCCGCGGCTCAGCGGCTGCCGACGCCCGCAAGGAGGCTCACCATGACGTTCGCCAGCACGCCCGAACCTGTCGTTTCCGGCGTTCCGTACCCGGTGAGTGCCGTGGACGGCGAGCCGGTGCGCGATCTGACCGATCTGTTGGGCACGGTGTCTATTGTGATCGACAAGAACGGCACGCCCTACGTGATCGAGGGTGAGGGCACCGACCGCGACGGCGTGGTCCGGCTGCATGAGAAGAGTGGCAAGGGCGGCAAGGACCTTCGGGTGTGGAACATCTACCCGGGTCTCGACGGCGGATTCCAGGCCGAGACAACCATCTGAGCGGTCCTGCTGTGCGGGCGACGACCCCGCGCAGCATCTCAGCCATCGAGGCTAGGCCGTCGTCGCAGGAGCCGGGGGCTCGGGTCGGCGTGCCGGCGAGTGACACGCCCTAGTTGCGGCTCCCGCCGCGGAGGGTGGTCGCGCGTGTCGAGACCGCCCAGCCGTGAGCAGCAGATCGGCGGCTCAGGGGGGCGCTTACAGGTAGCGGCGGGCCACAGCGATCGCGTCAGCGCGTGTGTTGACACCGAGTTTTCGGGTACTGAATCGACACGGCCGGCGACCTAGCGCTCGTCGTAATCATCGTCGGGCTGGTGGTGGTCGCGGCGTCCCAGACGAACCCCTTCTGGACCGCCGCCGCCCGTCAGTTCGGGCACGCCCCGGCCGAGAAGGTGTGAGGGCAGTGGAGATCGAGGTTGATACCCGCAGCCCGGTCCCGCACTACGAGCAGATCCGCTCGCAGATCACGCGACTGGTGCTGACGGGGGCGCTGCCTGAGGGCACGCGGCTACCGCCGATCCGCCACCTCGCGGGTCATCTCGGGCTGTCCAACGGCGCCGTGGCACGCGCCTACCGCGAGCTGGAGCGAGAAGGGAAAGTCGTCACCGCCGGGAAGAAGGGCACCACGGTCGCTCCGACGGACGACCGTGAGCAGACCGACGGACACGACAAGGACCGCGCCAAGGAGCTGGCCGATGCAGCAAGCACCTACGCCATCACCGCGCACCGCCTCGGCTACACCCTCGATGCCGCCGGCGCCGCACTGCGCAAGGCAATGACACCGTGAGCCAGAGGCAGGGGACCGATCCAGACGTAACCAGCCAGGACACCGAGCCCGACGACTCGGAGCGTCAGATGCGTCGATCCCTCGTGCTGATCCGCCTGGGTGCCGTCAGGGCCCGGCGCGCGAATCCGCGCCTGCCTGCCCGCCCCTTCTTACTGGAGTCCGCCCGGGCTGTCCGTAGCCCTCGACGGTGAGCGATCAGGTGCTCGCGGCTCAGCGGGCGCGCCACCTGCGGTGGCCAGCGGCGTACTCCTCGACGTCGAGGTAGCCCGCGCGTTGCAGCGCGGCCAGGACCGTGTCGAAGTCGTCGTCGCTGACGTCGGTCAGGTGGAGCGTGTGCACGGGCCCGGACTGTGACAGGTGGCATGCCAGGTACACCACGAGCCGGGCGTCGTCGAGTAGCCGATGTTCGACGGTCGCCTGCAGTCGGCTCCAGTCGCGGGCTGCGGCCCACTGTGCGTACTCGGGGTGTTGGTCGATGACGTCGTTCCGCCGCCTGAGCGGGGCCGGCGGGGTTGGTGCGGGCAGCAGGGACGGCTGCCGGGACGTGTGGTGTGGCGTCTGCCGGGAGGCTGCGGCATGCAGTCGCACCATCAGTGCCGGGGTGCCCCTCGTGGTCGAGGATGCCGTTGTCGCGCCAACGCGGGCGGGAGTGGGGGAGTGAGCGTGCGGTGGCGGGCCCTTGACCCGCCCGGATCGTCCGCGCGGCTGCAGCGCCTTGGCGGTGGGTTCGGCCGCGGGCCGCTGCCCGACTCGGGTCAGGGGATGCACCCGTTCTTTGCCTGGAGCGTGCACACCCCAGAACCACACCCACCCGGCGCGCCGCAGCGTCCGCAGGTAGGGACTGAGTAAGTCATGTGCGTCCTGTCCGGTGAAGCTGGTGGGCTCCATCAGGTGCACGAGCGTGCGGACGTCTGTCTGCTTGGTGCCCTGCTCGCAGAGCGCGTGCAGGACCCGCCATCGCCACTGGGACGGCGCGGTCCCTAGCGTCAGCTCGGCTTCGGTGCCAGTGGCGTCGACCACGCTCGGCAGCGGTCCGTACGCCGCCTCGGCAGCGGCCCGCTCGGCGGCCCACTGCAGCTCGCGTTCCGCCATGCGTGCGGCGAGGTCACGGGCGGCGGCAAGCACGAGCTCGCGGCGAGCTTGCGCTTCGGCGAAGGCCTGCTCGGCAGCGGCCTGCTCGGCGCGGCGGGCCGCGGCCCGCCTGACCCAGCCGGCGTGGTCGGCGGCTGCCTGCTCCAGCTGACGGCGGGTGCCGGGCACGTCGATGACCCCGCCGGGTGCTCGCAGGTGGTCCAAGTCCCAGCGCTGGTGCACGTGCGCGTGGTGCCGCCCGGTGGGCGGCTCGACGCCTCGAGCGGCCAGGTGCTCCTCGACTCCTGGGCCGGTGCCCAGAGCGACGGTCTGATCCGCAGGGTCGATCAAGAGCATCGGGTGCCCGGTCGCCAGCACGGACGCGAAGACCGAGTGCAGATGAACTTCGTCGTCTGACCGGTGCTTGGCTCGTGGGGGGTGGTCGTACCGGTGACCGCCGAACAGCCACACGTCGCGGATGCGGCGGCGGCGTAGCCGTCGTGGCGGCGCTGCCACTCGTCGGGGGTCAGGTGGGCGAACTGGACCTCGTAGGCGACACGGCGCCCGCCGAGCAGGGTCAGCAGGACGTCGGGACGCTGGCCGTTCTCGATGTCCTGGTCGTCGACGTGGACGACAGCGCCGGGCAGCTCGGTGCGCAGCCACGCGCCGATCAGGTTCTTGGCGGTGTGGTGGGCGATGGTCTCCGGGGCGTGCCTGACGGCGCCGGGCCGGTGGGCGAAGTGGTCGCGCCGGGTCTTACCGCGCACGACGAACGACGGGTCGGGGCAGTCAGCGATCGGGCACACCAGGTACCCGGCGCGCACCGCGCCGCGAACGGCGTCGGCTTGCCCGCGTTCAAGGTGGACTAGCGGGGAGCCGGGTGGCAGGCGGGTGTCGCGGGCGAAAACCTGCGCGCTGGTGGTTTCCGCGTGCACGCGGCGCCGGTGTGAATGGCCGTCGCTCAGTCCGTCGACGATCGGCGCATCTGTCGTTGTCGCGGCGGGCAGCATGGCCGGATCCCAGCACAGGGACGGCTGCGCCGTTCAGGCCCAATCAGGTGAACTTTCCCCGTACAGGGGAACCGGTGAGTTAAGGACCACGTCCGGGAGGCGTCACCTCGGCCGCCATCGCTCCCGGGGCGCTCTGCGCTAGACAGCCTTGACGCGCTCGGCTCGGAGGACTGGGACGCCGAGGTGGTGACCGCGCTTACCGCGAGACCGTGCACGGCCGGCGCGGACGCGCGCGACGTCCCTACGGGCGGCGACGCGCGCCGGTTGGGTGCGGGCGCCGGTGGGGTCCCGTCGTCCAGCTGTGGGCGGGGCCGGCCGTTGCGGAGCACGGCGCCGTCCACAGGTGGGCGAGGCGCTTGGTGTGATGACGCCGGGCGTGGACCGGGTCAGCGCGCGGTGGCGTCGGGCGTGCTGGGTGCGGGGGAGTCCTGCGGGCCGTCGGCTGTGCGCCGGGCGCGGCCGCGCGGTGCGGCGCCGCGCTTGCGCCGCGTCGTCGACGTGGGGGCGGTGATTCCGAAGGTGCGGAGTTCTTCGGTGCTCCACCCGACTCGCTGCGCATCGAGGACGGCGCGGCTTGCCGCGCTTTCCGCTTCCTCGAGCTGTGCGGCCAGGTCGCTCACGCGGTTGGCGGCGTCGACGGCCGTGTCGAGGGCGGCGAGCCGGGTGTCGAGTGCTGCCTGAGCGGCCTGCCGGACGGCGGCCCGGTCGAGGTTTGTCGCGTTCTTCATAGCCCGAATGTATCGCGGCTCCATGCGGAGCAGCCAGGGTCGGCGCTGTGCTTGCTACAGCAGAGCAAGTTATACGGTTAGGTGCCCTAACCGCGTCCGGCGCTGGCGCGCCGGACCCAAGGGAGGCCACACTGTGTGTGGTCCACGCGGGTGCGTGGTCGTTGCACTGGGCTGACAGGCGGTGAGCGTCTCGCGGCGCTGACAGACGGCAGGGACGGAGGCGTGGCGATGAGCGGTGAGGACCGCATCGCGCAGGACGCCACCGCTGTTGCGCGCCGCGGCGCGCGCCGTCGCAACATCACCGAGCCGGGCGGTCGGACGCTGCGCACGGTGGTGAAGATGAACGCCGAGGAGAAGGCGTACGTCACGGCGTTGGCGCGGCAGCAGAAGATCAGCGTGCCGGCGTTGTTCATGCGCGCCGTCGTGACCGGTGGCACGGACGCGGCTGCGCGGTACGAGCAGCTGCGCGAGGAGCTCGCCGCCGCACGCCGGGTGCTGGTCGGCCTGGCAGCGAACGTCAACCAGCTGGCGCGTCAGGCGAACGCCCATGCTGCGGGGGACCCGGCGCCGGCGGTGACGGTCGCGCAGTTGCGCGCCGCCGCGGACGCGGTGCACCGCGTCGTGGAGCGCATCGACGCGCTCACGTCCCGTGTCGCGCCGACGAGCGCGGACACAGACGGTGCGGTCGACGTCGACGCCGATGACGACGAGGAGTGGGAGGCCGGGGTCGAGCATGACGGCCCCGGCACCGGGGACGGTGGCGCGTCGTGATCAGCAAGGTCATCAAAGGCAGCAACATGCACAGCTTGGTGCGCTACCTGACCGGGCCGGGGCGGGCGAACGAGCACACCAACCCGCACCTGGTCGGGTCGTCGGGGACGCTCGCGCAGGAGTACGCCGGCACGGAGTGGGGGCCGGGTAAGAACGGGGAGCTGTCGATCATCCTCGACGGTGACTGGCGCCGGGTGCGGCGCGAGCAGGGGTTGCCGCTGTCGTCGGAGAAGGACGAGAAGGTCCGCGGGGTCGCGCGCGGTGAGCACGTGTTCCACGTGTCGTTGTCGCTGGACCCGACGGAGGGGAAGCTGACCGACGAGGCGTGGGCGACCATCGCTGCCGAGTACGTCGACGCGATGGACTTCGCTGGCCCGGCGACCGCGGCGTCGGGGCGTGCGCAGTGCCAGTGGATCGCGGTGCATCACGGCGCGACGAGGAACGGTGGGGACCACGTCCACCTGGCGGTGAACCTGGTCCGCGCGGACGGCACGCGTGCGTCGGTCTACAACGACTACAAGCGCTCGCGCACCGTCGTCGACGCGATCGAGGCGCGGCACGGTCTTCGGCGTGTGAAGGACCGCGCCGCCGAGAACGGCCTGCCCGGGTACAGCCAGGCAGAGGCGGCGCGCGCGCAGCGCACCGGTGCGACTGAGCGGGACACCGCGGCGCTCGCGCGGCGGCTGCGGTCGGCTGCGGCGGTGTCGACGTCGGAGGCCGAGTACGTGCGGTCGGTGCGGCTCGCCGGTGTGCTGGTGCGTCCCCGGTACGCACCGCAGAGCACCGACCAGGTGCGCGGGTACGCGGTGGCGATGCCGCCGGCGCCGGGGGAGCGGCCGGTGTGGCGGGCACCGTCGAAGATCGACCGGGTCCTTGGTTTGGGGCAGCTGCGCGCCCGGTGGGGAGCAGCACCGGATGGGTCGGACGCGGCGGGGCAGGACGCGGTCGCGGTGTGGCGGCACGCCACCACCGCGACGGCGCCGACGGGTGCGTCGAAGTGGACGTCGATGCGCGCGATGCCCCCGGAGGCGGCGGCGCAGCTAAGCGCGCTCACGGCCCGGTTGGCGAAGGTCGACCAGGTCGACCGGGTCGCGTGGCAGGCCGCCGCGCGCGAGGCGAGTTTCGTGTTCGCGCGGTGGTCGCTGCAGACGGAGGGCAATCGGCCGGGGGCGTTGGCGCGCGCGTCGGAGTCCCTGGCGCGGTCCGCCCAGCCGGACAAGGACCAGCGCGGCGCCAACCCCGAGCCGGGGCTGTTCGCACGCAACGCGGCCATGATGGCGCGGGCCGCGTCGCCGAACGCGGCCGCTGGGTGGTTCGCCGTGATGCGCCAGCTCGACCGCGTCACCCAGGCGGTGCAGGACGCCCACACCGCACGTGGTGAGCTCGTTGCCGGCGCCCGACTGAGCACCCGGACCGGGATGGACCTGGTCACCGTGCGCCGCGAGCTCGTCGCCGCCGGCAAGGCGCCGGGCGCGCACGTCGACGAGCACGCCGCCGACACCGTCGTGGCACCGGCTGTGCAGGCGCCGGCGCAGCGCGGCAGCAGTCCCGGCGCGGAGGACGACACCGCGGTCGACGCAGCAGCGCGCGCCGCGCGACAGGGGTTCCCCGACGCGCCTGGCGTGGGACCGGGCCGGCCCTCGGGTACCAACCCCAGCGCAGCGCCACCGGGACGCACCACCGGCACCCCGCGACGCGACCGACGGCGCGAGGACCACGAGCTATGAGCACGGCCGAACGCACAGCACCGCACCACGGGGGAGAGCGACGATGAGCGTCAACGAAGAGGACGAGATGCTGGGCGATGTGGACCGGATGGTCCGCACTGGCGTGATGGCTGCAGGGCAGATCGCCGAGCGCGGGGCGCGGGTGAGTGCGGAGCGCGACCGCGTCGCGCTCGAGCGGCAGCGCACGGGGCGGGACAGTCATGAGCGCCGTTTTGTCGCGGACCGCGACGTCGCGCGAGCGTTCCACAGTCAGGTCGGTGACCCGTCGTTCTGGGAGAAGGCGAGCCCTCAGCGGGTCGCGCAGACCTTCGCCGCGGCCTATCAGTGGCGAGGCCACGACGCTCAGGCCGCGGTCGCGCTGGAGAAGTTCAAGGAAGGGATGCTCGAGCACCGCGGCGTCGACGTCGACCACGTCCTCGCCGGCGGACTGAAGTTCGTGGGCCCGCTGCGCGAGAACGACCCGCTGGCCGAGGTGCGTCAGGACCCCGCGCGGAGGGACTTCGCCGAGTACGTGCTGGGGCGGTTCGTTGCCGGCGCCGGGACGGAGCAGGGTGGACGCAGAGAGCCCGAGGCGGACGCTGAGAAGGAGCAGCAGGCCACGGGCGAGCGCGCCCGCGGCGACGTCGACGACGTCCTCGCCAACGCTCCCGCCGACCAGGACCGCGTCGCGGCGCAGGACGCCGCGGTGAACCGCGACCGTGCTGGGGCGGGCTCGTCAGGCGAGGCTGAGCGATCGGGCAACGACGCGCTCGACGTCGCGGATGCCCGTGCGCCGGCCCCGGACCTGACCGGCAGCGCGGAGATCCGGCAGACGGTCGAAGAGACAGCCCAGAACTTCCCGACCTCGACCGCAGAGGCGATGCGCTCGAGCCACCCGGCAGCGCGCGCTCGGGTCGTGCGCGGGGTCAGCAGGACCAGCGGCCGCAGCCAGGACCTCGGTCGCTGATGACTCACCGCATGACGGTGCGCGATCATCCCGTCACCAGGTGCTGCGGGTTCGAGCCCTAACTTCAACGCGGCGCGCAAGACCTCGACCAGCTCCCGTCCCGCGCGGGACTGAGCCGGGTCATGCTCTCGCAAGCGACCGACCTGCCTGACGTCCGGGGCAAGGCGTCTAGTGCGTGTCGGCGGGCACGGATGCGGTCATGAGCCGCTCAAGCATCGGGGTGACGACGGCCTCTTGAACTGCCGCGGCACGGTCGAGAACGAACCACCTCGCGAAGTCGTCGGCCGTGCCAGTGACCACCAGCACGATGAGCGTTGCCGAGCCGACGGTGCGCACTACCCGTCGAGGCAGTACATCAGCCGCCAGCTCGATTATCTCGCTACCTCTCATGGTCGGCAGCGTTCCATCGCCCACCCACGGTGCTCACCCGAACGGAGTAAGTCGGCGAGGGGTGCTCAGGGTGCTCAGAGAGCAAGGGGACGCGATGCTGCCGGCTCAGAGCGGCGCGCTGGTCGGTGCACCCTTACGTGCGCTTGGTGGATCGCGGTTGCTTGATGCCGATGTCACGGTGCTTACCGCAGTCGGCGCAGACCCAGCGATCGCCGAACCGCGATCGGCGCAGACGGTGAAGGGTGTGACGTCGGCACGGGCCGGCGCAGCGACGCATCTCCTGTGTGGCCATGGCTGCCGATGGTGCCCCGCGGCACCCACATCGAGCACGGTCGACAAGGCACCGGGTCGGGCCTGTGTCAGCCGGGTTACCCGCCGAGCTGTTCGGCCAGCTCCTGGGCGGCTTCGAGGTGCTCCCGGCACAGAATGCCCACCGCGGTGCCGAAGATGACGCTGCCGGCCTCGAGGTCGGTCTCCGTGGCGAGGGCGAGAACCTCCAGCGGTTCGACGCCGCGGTCGAGCGCGCCGCAGGTCTCTTCGCCGGCCATCAGCAGGGTCTCGTCGGTGACGTCGTCGACGTAGCTGGACTGGCGCACCGTCTGCACGTACAGCTCCTCGGGCGGCAGAGCCGCTGTGGTGGCGTTCGCGGTGGCCGCCGGAGCCTCGGCGGGCTCTGGGTCGCTGGAGCAGCCGGCCAGCGAGAGTAGTGCCAGCACGAGAGCTGCGGCGCGCTTCGGGATCGACGACGAGGGCACGTCAAGGAACCTAGCGGCGCGCGGAGGCACGGCTGCTCGCTTTAGACGGTGCGGCGCCTGTCGCTGGACCCCCTACAGACGGTCATCCCTTCGGCGGGTGCGGGTCGTTGCCGTATGAGTTCCGATCCCCGATGGTGCCGTCCTTCTTGTGGATCAGGTGCTCAACGCCATCCTTCTTCGCCGCGTCGCGGCCCGCGGCCTGCGCCTCAGCCTTGGTGGCGTGCGTGCTGGATGCACGCTTCCCGCCCTCGCGACGGTTCGCCCACCCGTCATCGGTCGGAACGGTGTGCACGTTCTTCTTGTCGGCCATCAGGTCGTCCTTGTCTCTTGCGGGCTGACAGTGAGTTGCTGCGGACACAATCCATCCTTACCCGAGGCATCCGCAAGCAGCGCCATCCGTATCTCGGCGTGTCACCGTGTCGGGTGACCCCGAGACCGGGGTAACCGTCGCCGTAACGGGATCCCAACTGACGATCGTGATGCGGGTCTGGCGGATCATGCGTTGCCGGTTTAGTCGAGCACGGCTACGACGTCTTGCAGAACCAGGGTGGCGAAGCCCAACTCGCGCCGCGAGCCGTTCAGCCAAGCGTCACGATGTTCGCGAGCGGCGGCGAGACGGCCCGGCCACAGTTGCGACTCGCGGTAGGCAAAGACCGAGCGACGCGCCCCAAGCGTACTGGCACGTCTGCGTATCAAACTGCGGCGAGTTCGCGTTGAGCCAGGCCGCCAGGCCGCCAGGCCGATCTGTTGCGGTCTGGTCGTGGGGCCGGGCCCTCAATGAAAGCGCGGCCGACTTTGTAGTCGGCGAAGTGGGGGTCAGACGTTCCGACGCCGGCTGTACTCGAACTCGACCCGCGCCGCGCCCTGGCGACCGGCGTCCGCAGCGAGCTACAGGTCCTCAGGCCGGGGAGGCAGAGGGCGGCCTGCCGGGGTGAGGAGGGCATGCACGCTGACCAGCTCGTCCGGAACGACGGCAAGAAGGTCGGCGATTTCGTCGGTGACGTATCTCAGCCCAACGAAACAGCGGCGGTAGCCGTCAGGCCGCACCGACTCGCCGACGTAAATCAAGAGGCCCTGTTTCTCGGCCGTGCGGACCGCGGCGTCTCTATGGTCGAAGATCCGTTTGTCCCATCGGCTCGGCACGACCTCCAGATGCTCGCCCAGGAGTGGGTGCAGGATGCGAGTCGCGCGCGCGACGTCGTGTGCGGCGTACACGAGTTTGCGAGAAGGCGCTTCGAGCCGCGAAACCAGAGTGCCGTCATTCCACAGAGCAAGTTCTGCTCTGCGGAGATCTTGCTCGTGGTCTCCGTGAAGGGGAGCAGCCGGCAGGGTCAAAGGGGGCGTGGAGTCGGCTCGGGTTACGGTGCCCGGCGGCGCGGCCGCCGTAGCGTTTGCGACTTGCTCGGTGTCCAGTATAGCGCCGTCCCAGGTCCCGGTGACCGTGATTCGTCGCCCTTCTAGTCGCGGCCACAGGCCAGCGTCGTGGGCGTCTTCGCTCACAGCTACCGAAAAGGGTCCTTCCGGGTGGAGCCCGGGGTCGCCGAGAACCTCACTGAAGAGGTCCTCGACGACCCCGTACCCGCGGGTGAGCTGGGCGACCGTACCGGTCACCTCGGCCTGCGAGCCGGCCTGCACAACCCACGGGTGAAGGTCCACAACGTCAGCAGGCCAGCGCGAGCGAATCGGGGTTCGGGCGGTCACCAGCAACAGCGCTGAGGGTGGAGGACGGATCGGCGACCAGCGGTCCGCCCGGGTTGTTGACGTACCTCACCTGCAGGCGAATGACCGTTCCGCACATGTTGGGTACGGTCCCGCTGTTGCACTGCACCGAGTGGATGGCCCCGTGGTGGCTGCCGCCGTAGATGGACAGGACCGTTCGCCCGCGAGCCTGACACGTCGCGAGACTGCTGAAGGGCCACTCGTAGGTCGTCCAGGGCGTGATGGTGGCGGCGGCAGTTGAGGCCTGTGTCGTTGACGCGGCGCTCAAGGAGCCGTCGGTGCTGGCGCTGGCAGCGCTGGCGGGCGCAGCCCCCAACGTGAGTAGAAGGGCGGTGCCGAGCGCGGCTGCTCGACGAGATAGGACATGTCGCATGGAACTCTCCGGGAAGGTGTCGTGGACGGGTGGCATACTTGACCACGTCACGGTCGGCGTTGAAGGGTCATCGTGCTCATTCACTCGAAGGGGTTGGTCCAAGCCTTCGTGATGTGCTCGTCATTTCGATCCTGACCTGATTTCGCACACATTTTAATGCGCGCGCCGGGCCGGGGCCCGAGTTGTTGTCGACACGACCGCGTAATTAGGCGCCGGTTTGCAGTGGTAGCGACGACGAATGGCGCCGGACTCCAGTCTCTCGATTAAGTCGAAAACATTATTGTCTGCTTGCCGCCCCCGGTGCGACCGGAGTTTGCTCGACGAAGGTCAAGTGCCACGCCCGGCGTAGCGGGCCCACGGTTCGCCGGAGGCTCGCGCGTGTTTGTACGTGATTTGGTGGCTGTAGCCGAGGGCGTCGGCGACGAGCGGTGGTGGAACTTCGGTGACGAGGTCGGCGAGGGCGCGGTTGCGGGCGCCGCGGAGGTTGACGCCGAGGTCACGGATCCGGTCCATGATCGTGTTGGGGTGGAGGTGCTGTCCGGCGCGGGTGCTGGGGAAGAGCCACGGGCTGTCGGGCCCGGCGCCGGTGTTGAGGTTCGGCCGGTTGTTCAGGTGTGCGGCGAGCAGGTCGGCGAACGGTGCGGGCACCGGTGTGGGGTGCTTGCCCAGGCGGAGGTGGAGGCCGTCGTCGCGTGTCTCGACGTCGGTGGTGCGGAGCGCTGCGACGCGGACGAGGGGCTGGGCGTAGAGGAGTAGAAGGACGCCGGCTGCGCGGTAGGGCAGGGACTGGCTGTCTCCGGTGATGAGCTCCTGCAGCCAGGCCAGCCGCTGGTCCTGGGCGAGCGTGGGACTGGTCTGCGCGGTGCGGTGGCCGATCTCGATGCCGGTGTTGAGGCGCGTCCTCCGGGTGAAGACGAAGAATGTTCGGATGAGGTGGCGGGTGGTGGGCCCGGCGGCGAGGTAGGCGTCGACGTCCTGCTGGGTGCAGGTTCCCGCAGTGCGCTGGTGGCTCGTGTCGAGCCAGGTCAGGAACTTGATGGTCTCGGTGATCTGCTGCTTCGCCGCGTGGACCGGTCCGTGAGTGGGGCTGCCGGCGGCGGCCTTGGCGCGGATGCGGTTCAGGTGGTGCCAGGTGGCGAATTGCTCGACCGGTTGCGCGACGTGCCGCGGCAGCGGGGCGAGCTTGTCCCGGATCCACGTCTCGAAGCGTGCGAGGTAGGGGTCGCGACGGGCGAGCAGGCCGTGGTGGATGAGCAGGGCGCGGAGGTGCTCGACGTGGTGGCGGTAGCCGAGGGTGTCGAGCCCCTCGTGGGTCATGGGCGTCTCGCCGGTGGTGAGCGAACGCAGGAGCGCCTGGACGTTGGGGGAGCGTTTCCAGGCGAGGATGCTCTCCGGTCTGTCAGAGGCGCAGAGGGCGTCGACCAGCCGTCGCATGGGGCCTGGCTCGGCCGCGCGGGTGACGAGCTCGGCGGTGAGGTCCTCGCGCAGGGCGCAGCGGGCGCAGATGCGGCCGCGGCGGTAGAACTCGCCCTCGTGTCCGCACCGGGTGCAGTGAAAGTCCTGGACCATGCCGGCGCAAGGTCCGCAGGTCGGCGCACCGTTCTCGGTGGGAGGACCGGGGAGGAGTCGGTCCTCGCCGCAAGTGGGGCAGGTGCCGCGGGTGCGGGTGGCCCGGTAGAAGCAGGTCCCGCAGATGGGGCCCTCGGGCCACCGGGTGCGGGCCTTGCCGGCGGCGCGGTGGCAGCGGGCGCAAATTACTGCGCCGGTGGTGCGGGGCCGGCCTCGGGTGGTTGACCGGGGCGTGAGCCCGGCGGGCTGGTCAGTCGTCATCGTCGATCACCCGGGCGCGGCGGGGCCGGGCCGTCCGGTTCAGGTCAACGACGTTCAGCGCCGGGGCGGTGCCGGCGGTCTTACTCTTCCGGGCGTCGGCGGCGGTGACGGTGATGAGGTCCTCGGGGCCGCAGCCGAAGATGTCGCAGATCGCGGCGATGAACTGCAGTGAGACGCGTTCGGGACGCTGGTTGACCAGCCGGTAGACCTGGGGGCGGGAGAGCTCGACGCCGCGTTCGGCGAGCAGGGGAATCAGGTCTGTGGTGCTGTGCAGGCCGCGGGCGGCCATCAGCTCGGCGAGGCGCCAGGTGTAGTCGACGGTGCGTCTCATGAGGGTTCTACCAGGGTGCCGACGGCCTCGCCGACGGTGCGGTCCAGCGCGGCCTTGAGGGTGGACGTGCGGTAGTCGGAGCTGACGAACTGGTAGATCCCGGTGGTCGAGGCGTGCTCGTGGCCCATCTGGTGCTGGACGAACATCGGGTCCCAGCCGTCCTCGAGCAGGTGGGTGGCGTAGGAGCGCCGCAGGGAGTGCAGGTCGAGCCCGTCGGGCAGGTCGAGCTCCTCGCAGTAGCGGCGCAGCCGCCGGATCAGCGTCGACTCCGACACCAGGCCACCGCGTTCGCTGGGGAACAGGTCGTTCGTCTCGAGGGTGCCGCGGCCGTTGGCCAACCAGTCCTCGAGGATGCCGGGAGTCCAGGAGAAGACGGTCAGGACGCTGCGTGGCTTGTGCGGGGAGGCTCGGCGGGACTTGCCGTAGCGAACTTTGCACACCCCGAAACGGCCGAAGCGCCGGGCGTGAGGGTTGGTGGCGAAGTCGACCGTCTGCAGGTGGCGCAGCTCGTTGAACCGCAGGCCGTAGGAGTAGGCGACCTTGAGCATGACGGAGTCGCGGTAGGCCGGCTGCCAGCCCTTCCTCCCGGAGGCGGCGATGCGCTGGACCTCGTCGTCGGCGTGGTCGAACAGCCGCTGCAGCTCCTGCCGGGTGTAGGGGCGCTTGCTGGGGCGACCCTCGTACTCCTGAACGTGGGGAGCGGTGTTCCACTCGAAGAAGACCTGGGCCGGGTGGGTGCCGAAGAGATGCTCGCAGATCCCGTCCCAGCCGTAGTCCGGGTTGGCGATGTAGGAGGTGAAGTGCCGCAGCGCGGACTGCTGTCCCCGCAGCGTGGAGTGGCTCAGGCGCCGGACCGAGCGCAGGTCGGCGAAGTACTCCTCGACCATCGCCGGCGTCCAGCTCCACGGGAACTCGTTGACGTGGTCGATGAAGCGTCGGACGTAGCGGATGCGCTGGTCGATCGTGCCGAACTGTAGGTTCCGGGACAGCTGCTGGTTGCGCCAGCCGTCCAGCATCTCCTCGACCGTCTGCTGTTCCGGATGGAGCAGGGGGACCGCGCCCACCAGCCGCACCCGACCCGCCTCGTCGACCGCCACCCGAACCCCCAGAACCCGGTATCAAAAGATGCATCAATCGTTCAACAGATGCATCGACAGTGCAACTTTGCAGGTGAGCGCGTCGCGCAACACCAGCAACGTCAGTCATCAAGTCCCGGGCCGCGCTCACACCGCCGACCGCTGCACGACGTCACACCGCAGCGAACCGCAGGTCAGCGTGCCGATGGCAAGCTGCTATAGAAGGCGCCAGCCCGTGGCGGGCGATGATGCATCTGTTGAGATACGCAGGGTACCTTATGTCATAAGATAAGTTATCGGCACTAGATGAGCCCACTCGCGCCGCGGGGCTGAGCCCTCGACGTACATGCCGTCGACGAGCAGTCGGCCCACCTCGCCGGACGTCCCCGGCGATCGTGACCTCGTTGATCTTGGCGGTCTCAACCCGTCAACGCACCACAGGGAAGGATTCGTGCGGGAGGTTGAGCGGTGGCGCTGGTGGAGTCGGTCGAGCATCGGGTGTGGGCGGGATGGCGCGCCGGGGAGTCGCTGCGGTCGATCGTGCGGGCGACCGGCGCACCACCAGCGCTGAACTCGCCGCGCTGTTCACCGTCTCCCGCTCCACCATCTACCGCGCCGTCGAGCGTGCCGGCGGGCGATCTACCTCGCCGGGCGTCACGGTGGAGAGCTAAGAACTTTGCGCGTTGACCGGTTGAGCGGGCGCGCTGGGCAGAGGCCGGGCCGTCGCGCGCAGCACCGGAACAGCGTTGGCGACGCTCCGGCGCACTGTCTCCAGCGTGGTGGGCCCGAGTGAGCACTCCAGAGTGATCTGTGCCGTCTCGTGGGACGTCGGCTCGTACTGCAGGCGATGGACGGTGACCCGGCGCGAGTGGAGGACCGAGAGGACTTTGAGGAGTCCCGCGGTGCCGTGGCTCGCGGCGACCTGGACGACGAGCGCACCGGAGGCCACGTCGTACTCGCGGTCGCCGACGTGTCCCCCGGCTCCGGCCGGGCGCCGTTCCACCGGGGTCAGCCTCCAACGGAGGCAAGGACCGCGGATGCGCGGCCGTCGCGCATCTCGACGACGGCGTCCGCTGTCTCGAGGTGGTCGTGGTCGTGGGTGACCAGGACGGTGGCGGTGCCTCGTTCCCGGGTCAGGGTGGCGATCAGGTCCAGGACGGCGGCGCCGCGCTCGTGGTCCAGGGCGCTGGTCGGTTCGTCGACGAGGAGGACCTCGGGGTTGTTCATCAGCGCCCGGGCGATGTTGACGCGCTGACGCTGGCCGCCGGAGAGCTGATGCGGGCGGCGGTCGGCCTCCTTCTCCAGCCCGACTGCGACGAGGAGCTCGCGGGCCCGGTCTCGCGCCGCGGCCGGCGTGGTGCCGTCGATGTAAGCCATGACCTGCAGCTGCTCGACGGAAGTCAGTGATCCCAGCAGGTTGGGCTGCTGGAACACGATGCCGATCAGGGTCCGGCGCAGCCGAGTGAGGGCGTCGCGGTCGAGGTCCGCGGTCGGGGTGCCAGCGACGGTGACCGTGCCCTGGTCGGGGCGGATCAGGGTCGCGGCGACGGCCAGGAGGCTGGACTTGCCGGACCCCGACGGGCCGACGACGGCGGTGACCGTCCCGCTGGGCACG
Organism: uncultured Cellulomonas sp.; assembly: GCF_947494015.1. Lineage (GTDB taxonomy): Bacteria > Actinomycetota > Actinomycetes > Actinomycetales > Cellulomonadaceae > Pengzhenrongella. The sequence continues at coordinate 88,314 of NZ_CANLTL010000016.1, forward strand.
GTCAAGGTGACGTGGTCCAGGGCGACGAGGCGCCCCGCGCCGTCGGGGTAGGTGAGGGTGATGTCGGTCAGGTGCAGGCTCATCGGGCACTCCCAAGCGCGGTCAGGGGGTCGACGGAGGTGATCTGGCGGATGGACAGGGCGGCGCCGGCGGCGCCGAGGACGACCATCACGGCGGCCGGGAGCAGGACGGTGGCGGGGTCCAGGACGAACGGCACCGAGCCTTGGACGAGCGCGCCGAGCCCGGCGGCGATGGCCGTTCCCAGGGCGGTCCCTAAGACGAGCAGCACCACCGCTTGACCGAGCGCGTCCCGCAGGAGGTAGCGGGTGGAGGCGCCGAGCGCCTTGAGGACCGCGACGTCGCCGGAGCGCTGGATCGTCCAGACCATGAAGAACGCTCCGATGACCAGCGCGGAGATCGCGAACAGGAACCCGCGCATGAGCTGCAGGGAGCCGTTCTCCTCGCTGAACGACCCGATCGCCGACGCGGTGGCGCCCAGTGGGAGGGTCTTCGTGCCGAATTGCTCGTCGGCCGCGGCGAGGTCCGTGCCGTCGATATCGGGGGCGATCAGGGCCACGACGGTGGCGACCTGCGTGCTCGGGTCGTCAGCGCGCAGAAGCGGCTGGGTGTCGGTGAGATCCGCCCACACCACGGGGGTGTGGCTGTAAGAGCCCTCCCCGGCGATCGCTCCGACGACCAGATCGTGGCCCGCGGCGGTGACCGTGTCACCGGCCTCGGCGTCGAGCGCTTCGGCGGCGCCCGCCGACAGCACGACGGTCCCTGCCTCGAGTGCCGTGCCGGCGTCTGTCTCTGGTAGCAGCGGTGAAGCTGGGCGGACCCCGAAGACCGACACGGCGGCCGTCCGCTCCTCGTGCTCGACGCGGGTGGTCACGATCGCCAGCGGCTCGGCGGCCTCCACACCCGGGACCTGCGCCCACTGCTCCCACGCCTCGGCCTCGAGGGTGGAGTCGGAGAACGACACGTCGCCGTCCTCGAGCGGGGCAGCGAAGGCTAGGTGGTCGGCCGGCAAATCCAGAACGGCTGAGGTGTTCTCCCTACCCAAGCCGGCCGTCAGGCCCGAGAGCATGACGACGAGCATGGTGATCAGGATGATCACCACCCCCATGAGCGTGAACCGGCCCCGCGCGAAGCGCAGGTCTCTCCAAGCGACGAACACGTCGCGTCCCTTCTGTCTGCGGTGACGACCGGCAGGTCGTCTCCCTCAGCGTGCGCCGCGCGGAGCGGCCACCGCATCGCGCCCCAGAGGGCTCCTGCGACGCCGCAGGGGTGAGGGTCAGCTCAACCTTTTGAGCGATGGCCCCGGGTCGAGCGCGACCTACGCTGAGTGGACGTGAACCCCCTGGACCCGACCTCGCTGTCGCCCGCGCTGCGTACGCTGCGCGGGTTCCTGCACGCCTTGGTTGGGGTGCTCCTGCTGGTCGTGGTCGTGCGCGCCGTGCGCCTGACGGGCAGCAGCTCTTCCCTCGACATCGTGTGGGCCGCTGCGGCGACGGCCGGGATCTACGCGGCCGGGGCGCTGATGCCGGTGGTCAAGCGGTCCGCCCACGCTGCCGCCGTGTGGCTGGCAGTGCTGCTCGCCGCCTGGCTCTGGCTGGTGATCCTGACCCCGGACGCCGTGTGGCTCGCCTTCCCACTGTTCTTCCTCGAGCTCCACCTGGCCGGCCGCTGGGGTCTACCAGCGGTGGTCGTGACGAGCCTGGTCGCGGTCGGCGGGTCCGCTTGGCACGCTGACGGTCCGCAGATTGGCGGCGTCCTGGGACCGGTCATCGGCGCCGCGGTCGTCGTGGCCACGGTGCGCGGATACGAGGCGCTGCACCGCGAGAGCGAGCAGCGGCGGCTCCTGATCGCCGAGCTGACCGCCACCCGCAACGACCTCGCCCACGCCGAGCGCGCCGCCGGCGTCCTCGCCGAACGAGAACGCCTCGCCCGAGAGATCCACGACACCCTGGCGCAGGGCCTGTCCAGCATCCAGCTGCTCCTGCGGGCCGCCGAGCGCACCATTCACTCCGACCCCGACACTGCTCGCCAGCAGGTCGTCACCGCCCGCGAGGCAGCCGTGGCGAACCTGGCCGAGGCCCGTCGCTTCGTCCACGACTGGACGCCACCAGACCTTGAGTCCGGCTCGCTGCGCCACGCCCTGGAACAGCTCTGCCAGCGCACCACCGCCAGCAGCGGCATCCCCGTGGACCTCACCGTCTCCGGCACAGTCGTCCCGCTGCCCACCGGGCACGAGGTCGCCCTCCTACGCGTCGCCCAGCAAGCCGTCGCGAACGCGATCCAGCACGCCGACGCACACCAGATCCACCTCACGCTCAGCTACATGGACACCGAGATCGTCCTCGACGCCGTCGACGACGGACGCGGCTTCGACAGCGCGTACAGGGGCGCCATGCCCACCCCGAACGGCACGCGCGACGCGTCCGACGGCCACAGCGCACGCAGCTTCGGGCTGGCAGCGATGCGCGCACGCGCGGCTGCGCTCCACGGCACTCTCGCCATCGAGTCCGCGGCCGGTCACGGGACCGCAGTGGCCGTGACCCTGCCCCTGTCCGGTGAACAGTCATGACGACTGAGGCCGAGGTCCGCATCGTGATCGCCGACGATCACCCCGTCGTTCGAGCCGGCCTGCGTGCGGTGCTTCAGACCGAGCCCGGCTTCGTCGTCGTCGCGGAGTGCTCCACCGCCGAGCAGGCAGTCCAGCGCTGCGCCGCCGGCGACGCCGACGTCATGCTCATGGATCTGCAGTTCGGAGCCGGCATGGGAGGCACGGCAGCAACCGCTGCGATCACACAGACGCCCGGCGCGCCTCGGGTGGTCATCCTCACCACCTACGACTCCGACGCGGACGTCATGGCCGCGATCGACGCAGGCGCCTCCGGATACCTGCTCAAGGACGCACCACCCGAAGAGCTGGCGGCCGCTGTCCGCACCGCCGCAGCGGGCGGGTCAGCCCTCGCACCCGCGATCGCCACACGACTGCTCGAACGCCTCCGCGCTCCAGGAGTCGGACTCAGCCCCCGCGAGCTCGAGGTGCTCCAGCTCGTCGCCGAAGGACTGTCCAACCAGCAGATCAGCCAACGCCTCTTCCTCAGCCAAGCCACCATCAAGACCCACCTGGCCCACGTCTACGCCAAGCTCGACGTCGACTCACGAAGCGCCGCCGTCGCTACCGCGACCAAGCGAGGCATCTTGCGCCGCTGAGCGGCCCAAGTACCGCGACGGTCGCTCGACAAGCCCGCCGGGCGACCAGCAAGATCGCTAAGCGAGGCGGTGCGTTGACGGGTTGAGACCACCTTCGTTTACGGTCCAGCCGTGATGCGCCGACGCAGCGGTGTGTTTCGATGAGACTTGATCGGATTCGTTGTCTTATGGTCGCGCCTTAGTACTTTTGGCCTTGGGCCCACCCGCAACGTGGATGTTGCAGGTGGGTTGCTCTCCACCTTCCCCTGACCTGCTGCGGCGCATCCCGGACCGGGGTGTGGGCCCTACGACGCCCACGACACCGTCCGCGACGGGGCGAGGGTCGCCGAGCTCACCGACCCGCTGGACCTGACCGGCTTGCCGCCCGGGATGCGAGTCATCGTCCGTAAGGAACGGCCCTACCCCGGCGCGCAGCTGCGGTTCGAGGACGTCGAGGGGGATGCGGATCACCGCCTTCGCCACCAACACCGCCCGCGGTCAGCTCGCGGACCTGGAGCTACGCGACCGCCGCCGGGCCCGGGTCGAGGACCGCGCATCCGGATCGCCAAGGACACCGGCCTGGCCAACCTGCCCCTGCACTCCTTCAACGCCAACCGGATCTGGTGCGCCCTCGTCGCCCTCGCCGCCGACATCACCGCCTGGATGCAGATGCTTCGCCCTGCACGAGCACGACGCCCGCCGCTAGGAACCCAAGAAGCTCCGCTACCGGCTCTTCACCATCCCGGCGACCGTGGCCCGCTCCGGGTGCCGCCTGCGCCTGCACCTCGCGGCCCGCGCACCATTCGCCAAGCTGACCCTCGCCGGGCTCGCCAAGCTCGGCGCCCTCGCGCCCGGCTAAGACCGCCGACCATTACCCCGACGACCCCAGCACACCCCCGGCAGTGGACCGGCGCCCCAGCCCGCACGACACCGGGCCGCCGTGTCGCACCTTCACGCCACGGCCCGATGAAAGATCGAGGCTAGCGCGACACCGCCGAGGTCCGCGAGCCCCGCGAGTCCTGTGGATGCGCGAGTTGATTGCAGTGTGGCGGTCATGTGGACTCGGTGATGAGCACGTTGATCTAAATCTGATTGTTCGGCGCATGATCAAAACCATTGGTGTCACCGGTTATGAGGCCCGCATCGGATGAGTCGAGCGTCAGGGGAAGGCTCTGGGTCCAGTCGTTGGTGAACGAGATCACGCGTCCCCTTCGTTGTGAAGCGCCGCTCGTCGGCCTTCTTCACGTGCGAGCGATACAAGCTTTGCCGTCTTACGGCGGGACTGGGTTCGACTCCAAACCAGTCCGAGAATAAGGAGAAGCACACCGCCGCACACCATCAGTTGCGGCCAAGGAATCGCCCAGATCAAGATCGGTTCGACGGTGGGGTCCATGCCTACCGCTAACCCGTCGAGTGCAATGACGGCCGGGGTCAGGTCGATCTCACCGGTGATGAGAAACAACGGCCACGCCTGCTCGACCGTGACCGTCAGCGTCCGCGATTCACCAGGGAGTAACTCTTGCTCCGGTTCTGATTCTCCAGGAAAAGACGTGCTGCGGGCGGCAGCGTCGACGGTGCCCCGCAATAGCAGGCGGGCGTTGCCGGAATTGCGTGCCTCGAAGGTAATGCTGGCACGGCCCGGGCTGAAGGGATTCCAGGACAACGAGTACTGGGCATCGAGAACAACCAACTCCACCGCAGGGTCGATCGTGCCGGTGACTCGGGTCATCACACGGAAGCCGACTCTGCTTTCCATCCCGATCCGGGCGCCGTCCTCGTCCAGGATCTCGCTACGAATAGAGACAGCGACACCAGCCGCATGGTCGCCAGGTTCTGCATTTTCGGGAACGCGGACCACGAACGGGACTATTGCAGTCGCGGTCGGTTCGACCGTGACGGTGTCCTGAACGGTGATCCATGTTCCAGCCCCCGTGGAGGGCTCCCCTGGGGGCAACATGTCGAAGCGGCCAGCATCGGTGAAGTACCCGTCAGCCGCATCGGTCTTAAAGGCCACGGTCTGGTCGCTGAAGTTCTTCACCGCAATGTAGTCGGTGGCTTGATCCCCTGGGTCGAGGGCGAGCTCAACCCAGGATCGTCCGTCTGGCCCGGACTGGTTTGCAGGTCTCACTGACCACGTAATGTCGGACGTATCCTCGGCGAACGCCGCGGGTGCCGGCTGCAGCACTAGTACGACGAGTAGAACAAGCACACCGATTGCTGCGCTGATCGTGGACGTTCGTCCGTTCAGGACCTGTGAAGACAATGGAACTACTCCAACGAGGGACCTGGAGCCGACGGACGCCGGCCCCAGGTCCGATCGTCTACTCAAACAGCGACAGGGTCAAGGTCGAGGCGTAACCACCGGGTGCCACGGTCGACGGGACCTTCAGCAGCAGATCCGCCGTCGCGTTCCACGACCCGATCGCCTCCTCCGACGTCGACGCCATCGCGAGCAGTTCCTGCCCGACCAGACCAACGTTGTTCGGCGGGGAATCTAGCACCGTGTCCACAGTGTCACCCGGAGCAACCACACCGGTGCCTTCCGGATCCTCCACCTCAGGGGTCCAACCCAAGTGCCCCGCGCTGATGGACTCCTGGCCGGGGTCGGCGACGAAATCGGTCGCCGTGCCGATCACATACCAGTACGCCCCGTCAGGAATCTCATCCGCCGTGCGAGTGTCTCTCACCGTCACTGTGGGGAGTTGTCCGCGGAACTCCCGCACCCCAGGGTCCGTGGACGCGCCCTCCACGAGGGACACCGAGTCCCCGCCGACAGTCATCGCTAGCACCCCGGGCTCGGTGATCTCTTCGATCGTCACATTCACATCGACATCATCCGGGTCACCCACGATGTCTTCTGCGAACGCGGCGCCGGCCACGCCCGTCAGCAGAATCCCGCCAAGTACCGCGGCCGATGCCCGCAATACAACACCATTATTTGCCATTGTTCTTCTCCAAGTTGAGCCCCACCCGTAGGTCGAGCATTCTGACGAGCTTGGAGGCGGGTGCCGAGCGCCACTGCGCCCGGCACCCAACCTCATCTAGTTACACACGATCCCCGCGTACGGAACCGCGATCGTGTGAGCACCCACATCACCCGACGACGGCGACACCGCCACCGAGATCTCACCGGCATACAGTGTCGTGAGCCGGGTCGAGAACGCCTGGCTCACGCTCTTCCCAGCAGCCACATTCGCGAACGACTTCGAACCAAACGACGACGTCGCAACGAGGCCCACTGGGGCATCCGCATCGTTTGTGGCCTTGACCGTCAGGACGGCCTTGCCGGCGATGCACTTCACGGTGCTGGCAGCGGTGACCTGCAGGTCGATGACGCTCACGAGTCCATCGATCGCCGTGCGGATGGCACCCGCCGCCGCATCGACCTCGGCTTGCGTCGTGGCGGGATCATCGGCACGATCGAGCACCGACTTGCCGTTGTCGACCGCCCCGCGCAGCGTGCTCACCGAGTCATGAGTGTACTCGTCAGCCTGTGCGAGGGCGGCTTCGCCGTCGACGATCGCCTCAGCGAGATCCACCACGGCCAAAGCCGCACCGGAATCAGCATCGACACCCTTAAGAGATCGGATCGCGTTGATAAGTGGTGTGGCCACATCACCGACGTCGCCCTGGGTGTGCTCAGTCTCCTCGCCTTCGTGCTGGAGCGTGTCCAGCAACTCCCGCGCAGGTGCCAGCGCCTCCGTCAGAGCCGCGAGCGACTCTTCAGTGAAGGTATCGGTCATCTCCGACAACAGCGCGCCCTGCCCGACTGCGGCCTCCAGCGCGACGACGTCGAGCGGGATGAGCTTCTTCGCACTGATCTCCAGCTCGTAGAGGCCCCGCGACCAATCACCGCCACTCCCGTGGACCACGTCGTAGCTCTGGGCGTTCTGGAACTTGACGTATCGGTACGAGTTCCCCGAGAGGTCGTCCCCCATGAATCCGGGCACGTCGTTCTTGGTCTTGTCGACGATCTTGGTCCAGTTCTGGTTGTCATTCGACCCAAGAACCGCGTAGCGGTGTGCGTTGTCCGACCCCGAGACCGACTTGAACGACAGGGCGATCGACGTGAGGTCGCGCTGCTGACCGAGGTCCAGCGTGATGAAGAACTTCTCGTTCCTTCCCTTGTAGATGCTTTCCGTTCCGTCGTAGTTGTTGACGTCCGTCTTGAGGCCGTTGAAGGCCTGATCGACTCCGAAGTTCCGAATGATGCCCTGCTGCTCGAGCTCACCGCCCGGGCAGGTGACCCACTCGGTCTCGCCGGAGAGCCCGGCCGGGTCGAACTTGTCGCACTCGTAGAACGTCCCCGGATCCTGATAGTCGATCACGCGAGGAGTGTGATTGTTCGGATCGATGTCGCCGAGGTTGGCCTCATCGGTCGCGATTTTCACGATCTCGTCGGTGCCATCGCCGCCTTCGACGATGCCCGCTTCGAGGTCGATGCGGACCTTCTGCGAGTAATCTACCTTCACCAAGCCCGGCGCCGGCGCATACGTCGCCGCTTTCACCTCGGTGCCCTCGCGATCGTGTCCAATCACGACTTCTTCACCGGTGGCAGCGCCAGGACCTTCAGCGTCGTCATCGATCGTCAGCGGCAACCACACGGTCGTGGAGTCCGCGAGATCCTCGCCCAGGTCGAAGAGCGCCCAGCGACTTCCGTTGAAGAGGTACACCGGCTCGTCCTTCGTGCCGAGGTTCCACACACCACCGACCTGGCTGTTGTAGGTCGTGTTATCGGCGAAGGGCTGCAGCTTCGTCCACTCATCCTTTCCGTTGCGATACCCGTTGCCATCACGTTCCGAGGCGAACCCGGAAGCGATGTCCTCCGTGCGCTGATACTTCGCCTGGTTCTTGTACCAGCCCGACTGGCCGGAGGTGAGCAGATAGACGTACTCACCACCTGGACCGCGAATGGCCTGCGGCGCCTCACGGCTCTCTGCCACGTTGATGTCGTACTGCTTGGTGGGATCGACGGCTGTCATGTCGTCGTTCATTCCCCACACGCGCATGTAGATGTGGTCCTGTCCGGTGATGAAATACGGCTTTCCATCGCCACCGAACTTTTCCTCGTCCACGAACATCGCGTAGTCACGACTGCCGAAGCCGATGTTCTGGCCGTAGCGTGCCGGAACCGGATCGGCGCCGTCCATCGTGTAGTAGACCTCGGCGTTGTACGTCGGGGACAAGACGCGCAGTTCTGCGTAACCGAACATGCCGCCCTCTTCAGGGAGGGCGTAGTTGCCCGATTTGAACGTCATCACCGGATCGAACACCGGCACGTCCGCGGATTCCTGCGTTCCTTCGCCCGCGAGCGTGAAGGAGGTTTCCGCTACGTCGGAGAATTCCGTCTCGTCGAAGTTCGTCGACACTGCCTTGATGACAAGCCCGTCGGTGATCCCGACATCCGGCACGTGATAGCGGTTGTCCCACTGCCAGGCGGTGTCGCTGGTCCGAGGATCAGACCCGTCGGTGGTGACGATCACCTTGTAGTTCTGCAGGTTGATGTCGGCCGTGACATACACCCGGTCGCCCGCGTTGGCGACGACCGAAGCGCTGTCGCTGTTGACGCCCTGATTCTCGTCGACTCGAGGTGAGATCTCGGGAACTGCCAGGCCCTGCCGCTGGTCACTGTCGTCTGCAACCGCGTTGTATTGTTCGGCCACGACACCCGACTGGTCGATCTCGTCCAAGAGCGGGATCGTGTTGTCTTCGGTGTTCGGATCGTACGCGCCGGCCCCGCCTTCGGGCTGCTCGGTAAATGTGACCGTGTAGGTCCTGCTCACCACCGGATCATCGGCGCTGGTCGCCACACTCACGGTGGCGACGTAGCCGTTGTCGGCAGTCGGCTGCTCGATGTCGACCACACCCTTGGCGTTGACGGCAGCAACCTCGCCGATCGCATCAAGATCCGCGACCGCCACTGAATAGTCCGGTGTGCCGGACTTGAATCCGCGTACCGTCGAATCACCGAAGGTGATGCCGTCGATGGAGGCTTCTCCGATCTCGTCCACGACAGAGAGGGTGATCTCGTTCGCCTTCATCCACTGGCCCTGCATCGTGACACGCACCCGGTCGACCGGCTGCTCAGCGCCCAGCGCGACGTCATAGGTGCCGACCTGCCCGCCTGTGTCCGTCTCCCCGAGCTTCGCCCACGACCCGGACGCCGTGCGTCCTTCCACGCGGATGCCGCTGGGAGCTTGCTCCGAGAAAACGACCTGGGCGTTGTCGAGGGTGACAAAACCCGCGTCGTACTTGAAGGTCGCGCTGGCGTTGGAGCTACTCCATGAGGACCAGCGAGACTCGTTGCTGGTGTCGCCGTCACAGACGAACTGTCCGGAGCCGGTCTCCTGGTACGACACGTTGAAGGACAGACCTGCCACGCCGCACGCGGTGAACGACTCAGTGTCACCCGGCCCGCCGCCTCCAGGCACTTCATCGGTCGGAAGGGCGATACCGTCGTTGGTGGATGCCTGTCCGAGCTTGCCTTCGTATCCTTCGGTCGAGATACCGGCAGCCTTGGTCCGGTCCGACTTGGCCGCGGGGTAACGCACAATGTACGACCCAGCATTCGGGCTAAGACCCGCCGCCTGGGCAGCCTCGTACGCCGAGGAGTCGTAGGGGGTCATGCGAACGGCCGTCGCCTTGAGCGTCATGTCGTCGCGGAGATCGTTGAAGTTGTAGATCCACCACGTCCCCTCCTGCACCGACGTCCCGTACAGACCATCTTCGATTCGGGAAGCGGGCTTGTTGGGATCGTAGTCGCCAGACTGGGGGCCGGACGGCTTGGGGAATGTCGAGATCTGCGGGGGGTAGTCCCGCCCATGCACGGGGACCTGCGGCGTCCCGTCGTATACGCCTGCGGCGTTCTGGGTGTCAAAGTCCGAGCGCAGTTGTCCGACACGATCACCCATCGCCTGGGCGAAGTCGGTCGTGCCGGCCTCACCGGTCCCGCCGACGTTGATGCTCGCGCCGGGTCGGGCGTGTGTTGCCACGATTTCGTACGGGCCCTCAGGGGTGTCTGAAGCCAGGACGATCACTTCGGACGCGCTGTAGGTGGCCTTGAGCTCCCAGTGAGCCCAGATCACGTACTTGCCGGTCGGGGCGCGCTCGAAATCGACTCGCTCGAGTTTCGCATTCGCCAGCGGGTGGGTCACCGTGCCGTCGGGCAGGGTGTAGGTTGAGTCCGGCCCGGCGACCTTCCCGACCAGTTCCTTGTCGCGCCAGTCCGTCCCCTTGTACAGGTAGAGGCTGTCGCCACCGGCCGATGAATCGATCTGGGCAGCTCCGATTGAGTAGTAGTACCCGTCGATGTCGCGGTTGTCCAGGCCCGGTCCGGCCATCGGCTGCCCATCAGACGCGAGACCCGTCGCGTTGTCGACGATGAATTCGTCGGAGGGGGGCACGTCTTCAGCCATCGCGGGCGCGCTCAGCCCAGCGATCATGGTGATCGCAGTGATTCCGGAGAGCATGCAAGTGCGCCGGCTTCCCGATCTCGCCCTTCTTATGAACGACTCCCTTCGCTTTGGTGCCGGCGTCGGCAGCGCTGGTGGATTCGCGGACCTCGCCAATCTCTTTGGGGAACTGGCTGCGTTGTCTCTCACTGTTCTTTCCATCCCTCCTTGTTTCGACCGTCACGAAGTGACGATCATCGTGAGCGGGACGCTCACGATCCTTCCGGCGGTGTCGATGCACTCAGCTGCTGTGCATAAGTACCCGTCGGCCTTCGGGTGGCCGTAAGTTCTGGCGACGAGGGGGTGACTCGTCGGTCCGCTGCAAGCGCCGACTCGTCGTCGGCTTGAAGCGTCGGGAGGCTGTGGCCACTGACGCGCTGGTTACCACGCCGGGGAACGGCATCATCTGTGGCGACTGTCCTCGACGCTGCAAGCGGGCCGGGCGCGGTTGTCACACGCGGCCGATCGCTTGTGCCCACCGGAAAAGTCGGCGATCGGCTCCCGCACGGACGCTGCTAAGGGCGGCTGTTGGGCCGCCGGCAGAAGCGGGAGAGAGAGGCGACGTCATCGTCACTGTTGGTTCCGTTCGTTGCACTCCGGGGAGTCGTGCACCAAGCATGTTCACGCTGTCGTTGTTTGCGTAAACACTGACGGTAGTGGTTGACGGCGAGTCTGTCTAGCAAACTGGGGAGCAGGTGTAGACGGGCTTCATCGCCGGGCAGAGAGCGCGACGAGAGCGACTGGCTCCTGAGCAGCGACCGCCATCAAGGGACTTGGACTGCGCTGAAGTCCCCTGGCGCACGCCGGATGCGTTATTCGGTGACAGTGGATTCAGCGTGGATACTGCTTGGATGCTCGCCACCCAGCGTCAGGAGCGGATCCTTGCTGAGGTCCGCACGCGCGGTGCTGCGCGGGTCACCGACCTCGTGGCCGCGCTGGACGTCTCAGACATGACGGTCCGCCGCGACATCGCCGAGCTCGCCCGCCGGGGGCTCGTCCGACGTGTGTATGGGGGCGCGGTGAGCCCGCCAGCACACCGCGCACGAGCAGAGGTTTACGACGAAGCGCGGGCTGGCCGCGGCTCAGGAGCTGGTGATCGCCCGTGCAGCGCTGGCCCACGTCACCCCGAATCGTCGATCGCCCTTTCGGCAGGCTCTACGACGCACGCTCTGGCCGAGCCCATCGCGGCTGCGTCGCACCTGCGCCCCCTCACGGTCGTGACGAACTCCGTGCCTGTGTCGGACGCTCTGCACGCCGTCGGACGCATGCCGCAGTCGTCCGGCGACGCGCAGGGTCTGGATGTCGTGCTGACCGGTGGCGTGCGGACGCCGTCGGATGCGCTGGTGGGGCCGGTGGCCGACGCCGCCCTGGGGCAACTGCGGGTTGACCGGCTTCTTTCTTGGCGTCCACGGCCTAGGAGCCGACGGTCTGACCACCCCCAACCTCCTGGAGGCGCAGACCGACCGTGCCCTCATCGCGTGTGCCGGTGAGGTCGTGGTGCTGGCCGACCGCAGCAAGTGGGCGTCTTCGGGCAACAGCAGGTCGGCCCACTCCTACGCGTACGCGACCGCGCTGTACACCTCGGTGTCCTCGAATTCTCGCACCCGTACCCTGCGTCGGGCCGACTGCCTGGGAAAGCCCGCCCACCGCCGACGAAGTCCGTGGTACCTGACCCGCAGACCGCCGCGGCCACGTGCCGGGCTCGGGTGCGGACGCGGCGGAGCGGGCCGGTGAGGATGATCCACCGGCCCGCTCCGCCCGGTGCACGCTCAGTCGTCGATGCGCAGCACGCCGACGAACGTGTCGTACCGGTGGAGGAACGCGGCGATCGCCTGCCGGGTGACCGGGCGGGTCTTGCCGAACACCTCGCCGTCGTAACCCTGTGCGATACCGGCGCGCGCGGTCCATGCGATGGCCTCGGCGAACTGGTCATCGACGGGCACATCGACGAAGCCCCCGGTGCCGCCGACGGCCGGCTCACCGGCCAACCGGTGCAGGAATGCTGCCGCCGCCTGCCGGCTCACCGGCTTCGTTGCTCCGAACGTCCCGTCGTCGTACCCCTGGGCGAGCCCTTGCGCGGCCATCCACTCGATCGCGACGTAGAACTGGTGGTCGGGGCCGACGTCGGTGAACGTCGGTGCGCCGTCCGGCACGAACTCCTCTCCGGAGTACCGGTAGAGGAAGGCAGCCATCGCCTGCCGAGAGACGGGATGCGCCGGGTAGAAGTACACCTGGTCACCGACCCGGGTGCCGTTGGCCAGACCGCGCTCGGCGAGCCAGCGGATGTCCGTGTAGAAGGCATCACCCGCCCTCACGTCGACGAACTCCGGCACCGGCCGCGGCTTGGGATCGGGCTCCGGGGCGGGGACGGCGGAGACCATGAGCCAGCTGACCTGGATGTCCGGTGACCTCGTAGGTTCGATCGTCACCGTGATGGTCCCGCCTTCGCCGACGACGATGCCGTCGTAGGTGCCGGACGTGTACGCGCTCGCGAACAGCCGCTCCTCGTCGACCATGGCCCCGTTCACCGAGACCCGGGCGGCGCGGTTCGCCTGTGGCCACGGGTCGTGGTACCCGGCCCGGACGGTGTACGTGCCGGGCGTCAGCCCGCCGAAGGTGTAGACGAGCGGCTGCTTCTCCATGGCATAGCGCAGGGTGCTGTAGATGTCCCCCGCCGCGTCTCCCGCGGTACCGCTGGCACCGGTGAAACCCCAGCTGGTCCCTGTGACGGGGTCGGCTCCGAGCTGCTGCTCCGGCAGCGAGTTGAGCAGCGCTCCTTCGGCCTCGGCGACGTCGACGATGCGCCGCCAGTCGGCCGTCTCCGCGCCGCCGGCGTTCACTACGTAGCGCAAATCGTGCGGGACGACGAGCACGTCCCGGGTGAACGTGCGCCCGTCGGCTAGCACGCCGCGCACCTTGCTCACCCCCGGCTGGGTGACGGTGGTCTCGTCCCAGGTCACGGGTAGCTGTACCGACGTGCCTTCGGTGGTGACCCGGACCTCGGCCGGCAGGTCGCGCGTGTCGCCGAGCCAGACGTGGTCTGGCATCGCGGTGTCGACCGTCCACCGCTGGTAGGGCTCGAGGTCGGTCAGGTCCCACTCCTGCGGCGCGGTGAGGGAGACCGTCCCGCCCTCGCCGAAGCGGATGGGCAGCCACACGTACGGGGCCGCGGCTAGGTCGTCGGGCGTCCAGCGGTCGCCCATGAAGATGAATCTGCCGGTTGCGGGGTCCACGGGGATCACCGAGGTGCTTTGCGACCGGAACGTGTTGGCGGCGCCCTCGCCCGTGATCGGGTTGCCCCGGTCGGTCCACTGACCCAGGACCTCGGTCGCCGTCGCGTACTGGGCCGGGTTTGGGTCCCACCCGGTCGCACCGGAGGTGATGAGGTAGTACGTCCCCTGAGACTTAAACATCGCCGGCGCCTCACGCTGGTTGCACGGCAGAGTCCGGACGAAGTCCCGCCCCTGGACGGCGTCCTGCGGTGCAGCGGACAGGTAGGTGTAGTCGGCGTCCAACTTGGAGATGTACATCGTCCGGTTCTCCTCGGACGAGTAGATGATGTACGCCGTGCCGTCATCGTCGACGAAGAGGTTCATGTCGCGCGCCATGCCGCCGGCGGGGTCGAACGCCGCGCCCGTGCCGCACCACGTCACCGAGTCGCTCGGGACGTTGTTAAGGCGGTAGGAGTCAATCCATCGAAAAGGCCCGGTGGGCGAGTCGGCCACCGCGACGCCCGCCTCGGCGCGAGCGTAGGTCGAGGTGCTCGTGGGCGAATCCGGACCATCGGAGTGGACCCACATTACCCACTGGTCCGTGGTCTCGTTGTAGATGACCTTCGGGCGCTCGAGGATCGACGGCGCCGCCCAGCCGTCAGTGCGGACGGAATTGGTGGACAGGTCCCGCCACACCACCTCGCGCTGCTCGGTGGTGTAGTCGGCATAGAGGCCCGCGAAGTACTCGTCGGTCGTGAACTGGTCCGGTGAGCTCATCGCCCGCAGGGCCAGTCCCTCGTCGGTCCAGTTGTACAGGTCGCGCGAGGAGTACACGTGCACCCCGGGGCTGTCGTAGTAGCCGTTGGAGCGGTCCTCGCCGTACCAGTACCAGATCCGCTCACCCGCCTCGTCCGTGGCTGGGACGACCTGGCCCCCGTGGGCCTGGATCACCCGTCCGTCGGTGTCGAGCCATGGCTCGCCCGGACGGAAGGAGTCGTACGTGACGATCGGTCGCAGCGCGGCGTGGGCGACGGCCACCGCTCGGTAGGCCGCCTCAATCGCGACGACGTCCGTCGACCCGGCGTCCGCGAGTGCGCGCGCCTCGTCGAGCGCTGCGCGCAGGTCGGCCACGCTCTCCGGGGCGTACCCGGCCGCCTCCTCGTCGCTCAGGGCGAACCGGGCGATCTGGGCCTCGAGGACGGGGACCGTCCACTGCTGATCCGCGCGCACGATGACGTAGCTGACCATCGGGTCGGCGTCGGCGCTCGTCCGGTCAACAGGGCTGGCCACGGCGACGTCGAGGGTGCCGTCGGACACCTGCACGTCGGCGTAGCTCTTCTCGAGCGGGCCAGTGCCGGTGTCGAAGGTCTCCAGGTCCTGGCCCTCGGCGCGCGTGACGACCTGGCGACCACCCCACCCGGAAGGCACCGAGAACCCGACCGTGAGGTCGTAGGTGCCGGACGGCAGGTCAAAGGCGTAGGCGACCTGCCGCGTGCGCAGGTCCGCGCCGGCCGGCTCGTCGTCGTAGCGGAGGGACACCAGCCGGTCATTGCCGGTGCTCGTGTTGGCCACCGGGTTTGAGGTCGCGTCGACGACGTAGCCCCAGCTGTGCCCCGTGCGGGCGTCGGTGCTGTACGGCTGATCGGTGAGCGTCTGGTACAGCCCCAGGTGGTCGCCGTCCGCGACGGAGTCGACGACCTGGGCACCGACGTTCGCGAAGTACAGCGTGAAGTCGCTCGCTACGAGCGTCTCGGGGGTGAGCTCGGGATAGGTTTCGGCGGCGGCTGCCGGTGACGCCAGCAGCCCGAACCCGAGTACTGCGGTGGTGGCGCCCGCGACGATCGATCGTCCGCGCGTCCTGGGTGGTGTGGGTCTCAACACTCTCTCCATCGTCTTTGACGAGTTCACGGCCCGACACCGGAGGGGAGGGGCAGCTCAAGGCAGCCCAGCTCCCCTCCGGTGCGGATTGAGGTGCCCCTGCAGACTCAGCGGCAGGCGAGTACGTCCCAGCGCACCTCCATTTCCGACTGGAAGCCAGCGCCACCCCCGATCCGGTGGGAGCTCACCACTCCGGTACCCCCTGGCAGTGGCGACCCGCCCGCCTTGAACGTCACCTGCGTGCTCTCACCGGGTGCAAGCCGGACGGGCTTCTTGCTCTCGCCGAGTGGCGTGGTCACCCGTGCGAGCACAGCCACCGACTCGTTGTTCTGCAGGTGCACCGTGAGGCGGGGCGCGTTCCCGACGCACGCCGTGGTAGTGCTCACCGTGAGCGCGACCTGGTCGTTCGTCCCAGGAGCCCACTCGGGGGTGACCCAGGCCGAGGGCAACGACGCCTCCGACGTGCCGACCGCATTGGTCGCGGTCACGATGAAGGAGTACGCCGTGCCGTTCGTCAGCCCCTCGACGCGGCACGTCGTGGCGCCGGTGGTGGAGCAGCCGGCGCCACCCTCCGTCGTCGTCACGGTGTAGCCGGTGACGGGCGTCCCGCCGTCCGACGCCGACGAAACCCAGCTGACCAGCACCGACCCGTCTCCCGCCGTCACCGACACGGCCGAGGGAGCCTCGGGCGTCGTCGCCGCGACCAGCGCCTCGATGGCCTTCGTCAGTGCCGCCGTGGCGGTGTCGACCTCCAACTGGGACGATTCACCACTGCGAACGGCCAGCGCCCCGTCCAGGGCCTCGCGCAGCCCCGCCAGGCTTTCGGCCGTGTAGACGACTTCCGTCTGCTCGACCAGCGCCTCGGCCTGCGCGATCGCCGCGTCCAGCGCAGTGGTGTCCACGGGCTCAGCCTGCGCCGGGCCGTAGACCTGCACTTCGACGAGGCCGGCAGCCCAGCCCGCTGCACTGCCGTTGTGGTCATTGGTCACACCGTCGACCGCGACCTGGACGTAGCGGAACTGACCCGTGACCGTGTCAGACGTGAACCCGACCGTCCGGTTGGAGGACCGGTTCGCCAACGTCGTCCACGTCACCCCGTCGTTGCTGCCCGACAGGACGTACTGGCTGTAGGCCTCCGAGCCGTTGTAGCTGCGCCAGCTGATGTCGACACGGCTCAGGTCCTCCGGCTGACCGAGGTCGACCTGCCAGGTGTACGTGGTGGTGTCGCCTGGGTAGAAGTAGTGGCTGTTGTCGTACGGGCTGGTCGTGTAGTCGATGCCGTCGTTGGCTGCCGCCGCTGCGCTGGCGAGCGGCTCCTCGCCCGGATCGGCGACGGCGTCGGTGTACCCGGGCGACAGGCTCCCCGAGGGTGTGGCACTGACGGGCTTGCCCTCCGAGAGCAAAGTGCTGCCGCTCGCGTCGATTTGACCGGTCTCCGTGTCGAGCGACCATGCGTCGGTGTACTCAAGCGTCACGTCGTGCGTGGCCGGGTCGATCTGCATCGGCAGCCAGACGTAGGTCGACATGCTGAGCGCGGACGGCACCCAGCGGTCGCCCATGTAGACGAACGAGCTGCCGCCGTCCGTCGTGTCCAGCTCCATGATGTACGTGGGCTGGCTCTTGAACGTGGTGTTGTTGCCGACGTTGATGTTCTCCGACCACCCGTCCGGGTTCGACAGGTCCGTGGTGTATGCGTACTTCAGCTGGTTCGCGTACCACCCCGACTGACCCGACGTGAACAGGTAGAACACGCCGTCGACCTCGGCGACCGCGGTCGCCTCGCGGCTCTCCCCGTTGAACAGCGGGTAGGAGTTCTCGTAGTCCGCGTGGAGGTAGTCGTCCGTCAGCGGGTAGATGCGCAGCTGCTCGTGCGCCTCGGCCGAGATGAGCCAGGCGCCACCGTCCGGGTCCTCGTACACGGTCATGTCGCGCGACTGGTGCCCGTTGGGCGTGTTGCCCGCCTCGATGTAGGCCTGCTCGGCAGCCTCGTAAGAACCTTCCGTCGCGATCAGCGCCTCGATCGCGTGCTCCTGCTCGAGGTCCCAGACCTCACCCTCGCCGGGGCGACCGTGGTAGAGGACCTGGTAGTCGCCGTCGATGGTCGGGCTCGTCGCGACGACCACCTCGGAGGCGGAATAGGAGTCAGCCGTCTCCCAGTGGCCCCACAGGACGAACATGTCGGTCGCGTCGTTGTAGAGCAGCTTGGGCCGCTCGACCTTGCAGGTCGCCGCGCCGAGGACACCGCAGTCCAGACCCTCAGCCTCGGGCAGGAGGATGTGATCCACGAACTCCCAGTTCAGCAGGTCCTGCGACCGGTACAGGCTGGTGCCGTTGAAGGACGCCCCGTTGTGGGACTTGTCCTCACCGACCCAGTAGTACCACCCGTCGTGCTCGAGGAAGCCGCCACCGTGCGCCTGGATGGTGTTGCCGGCGGTGTCGAACCATGGCTGCCCCACCGGCACCGAGGTGTAGTCCCCCTCGTGGACGACGATCGTGTACGAGGCCGTCGTCACGGTGCTCGAGACACCGTTGCCGACCGCGACCGCGTTGACGACCGCCGAGCTGGACAGCGTGAACGGGCCGTCGTACCGCGTGCCGTTGACCCG
This sequence comes from uncultured Cellulomonas sp., assembly GCF_947494015.1. Classification (GTDB taxonomy): domain Bacteria; phylum Actinomycetota; class Actinomycetes; order Actinomycetales; family Cellulomonadaceae; genus Pengzhenrongella. Next base: position 106,662 of record NZ_CANLTL010000016.1, read on the forward strand.
GCTCGGGGTGCTGCCGTCCGTCGTGTAATAGACGACTGCGCCCTCCGGGGCCGTGATCGTGATCTGCTGGGCGCTGCCGTAGATCGCCGCCGCACTCGGTGCGGTCGTCGGCGCGGCCACCGTGTCTGCGCTCAGGTCCCAGGTCTGGGCACCCTCGGCGACTGCGAACCACGTCACGGTCGCGCCCTGCCAGGTGAGGTTGGTCAACCGGAGCTGGACCGTACCCACGCCGGACTCGGGCAGGGTGAACGTGCCGGCCATGCTGTATGAACGATCGGACGCCGAGATGTCACCCACGCTGCTCTGGACGATCTGGTGGGTCACCCCGGCGGCGTCGACCAGTGTCGCCTGCACCTGGCGGTCACCGGCCGACCACCACTCCTGGATCCCGAGCGCGACCGTGTAGTCCCCGGCCTCGCTCAGCTGCAAGGTGTAGGTGATCGGGTTACCGGCGCCGTTGCGCCCGTAGTGGCCGTTCAGCTCCTTGGTCGTGCCCTCAGGCACCGTGCCGTCCTGGCCGGAGTATCCCCAGCTGTTCGTCGCCGTCTTCGCCTGGTCGGAGACGTCGTTGAGCAGGGCGTCTCCGAGAAGCCACTTAGCACCCGTGAAGGCGCTCGACGTGGTGCCCGCGGTACCCGAATCCACGTACCACATGGTGTTCGGCGCGAGCGTCTCGATCGTGCCGGTGACGAAGCCGTCGAGCCCCTCTACCTGGCCATAGATCGTGTACGTCTTGTACGGCTTGGTGAAAGTCAGCCCCTCCAGGTCCCAAGTCACATGAGCCTGCGAGGTGCCGCCGTCGGCCGTCTCGACCTCGATCGTCTCGGGCAGGTCCGGCTCGGTGCCGACCACCACGGCGTAGGCCGGCGTGCCGACCACCCTCACCGGCGTGTTGCCGGAGCGGATCGAGTAGCTGGCGGTGAGCACGGGGCTGCTCGTGCTGCCGGACACGGCCACCGCCTTGAGGACGTGGTCGCCGACCTCGGTGAGCTCGATGGGTCCGGTGTACTGCGTGCTCGCGGCGGTGGGCGTCGAGCCGTCGAGCGTGTAGTAGATCTCCGCGGACGCGTCGGGGCTGCTCAGGGTGACGCTCTGCGCGCTGTAGTAGGTGCCGCCGCGCAGGTCCGCGAGCGGCATGCTCGTGGGCTCGCCGAAGACCGCCACCTCGTACAGCCCGTCGCCCCAGCCGGTCACGCCGCCGCCGTCGGCGACCTTCGCCGCGCTTGTCACCGTGAGCTTGACGTAGCGGTACGGGTTGGGGTCGGTGACCGGGTCGATGAGGTAGCCGACACGCGTGTTCTGGCTGCCGTCCACGAGCGCGGTGTACGTCCCGCCGTCGAGGCTTCCCGAGATCGTGTACTTGTAGGCGGCCTCGGAGCCGTTGTACAGGAAGGTCGTGGTATCGATTTCGCTGATCCGGGTGGCGACGCCGAGGTCGACGACCACGTCAAACGGGTAGGCGTCCGCGGCTCCCTCGCCGCTGGAGCGGAAGAACCCGGTGCCGGCGAGGTCTGCGCCGTCGGTGATCACCGACTCGTCGTTGTTCGCCGGGGCATTGTCCACCGAGACCGTCACGCTCTTGCCGAGAGAGACGTACTCCCCCGCCTGGACCGGGACGAGGCCGTGGTCGGCGTAGTACTCCACGCTGGTGAAGTACTCCATCGTCGCGAACCCGCTGTTGAAGCTGAGCGGTAGCAGGCGCGAGTAGTTGCCGGTGGGCTCGGGCTGGGCGAAGTTCGAGCCCCACCGCCAGCCGTAGAGCGCGTAGGTGCCGCTGCCGAAATCCGAGACCCCGGTCGACTGGGTGCCGTAGGTCGCCGCGTTGCCGATCTCGCGCAGCCCGCTCCACGGACCGTCGAGGGACTCGGCGGAGGCGTACATCGCCTGACTCGGGTACCAGCCGGAGGCTCGCGAACCGAAGAAGTAGTAGGTCCCGTCGTGCTTGACGATCGTCGGCGTCTCTCGGTGCTCGCCCTGGAAGGCGATCGTCACCAGTTCGGCGACGTCGGTCCAGTTCTCGTTCAGCTGGTAGATCGCGATGTCAGCGTTCGTGTTCGTCGCCGAGATCGCGTAGGCGGTCCCGTCCTCGTCGACGAAGATCGACATGTCCCGCGAGTCGCGGTTCAGGGGACGCGCGTCGTGGGTGACGGTGAGCTCTCCGCCGGGGACGACCTCGGCCAGGAGGAGCCGCGCCTCGGTGTAGTCGGCCGCGTTCTCTGCGTGCGCCGCGATGACGACATTCCCCGTCTCGGGGTTGAGGCGGGCGCTGAGGCCCTCAAGCTTGGTGTCCTCGAGGGTGACCAGCTCTCTCGGCATTCCGAACTGGTAACCATCGGCGGACGTCGACTCCAGAATCGTGACCGCGCCGCCGGACGACGTCGTCGTGTACAGGTAGTAGGTGTCACCAACCTCGACGCCACGGGGGCGCTCCAGGTCGTTGCCCCCAGTGGTGTTGTCCCAAACGACGGGGGTCCCGGCCGGCGTGAACGGCGTCGCCGTCGCCGCAAGTGACGTCGCCAGCAGTGTGTCCCCGCGGTACGCCTGGACCGTGTAGCTCACCGACTGACCGACGGGCAGGTCGTAGTCGTCGAACGTGTCACCGGTGGCCTCACCGACCGCCTGCCCGTCCCGCAGGACGACGAACCGGTCCGCGCCCTCGACCGCGTCCCAGATGACCTTGACGTCGTCGACGACGGTCTCGCCCTCGGTCTTGAACAGCGTCGCTGTGGCGGCCCACTGATCGATCGTCAGCTGGGCGGTGGTGACGTCGCTAACGTCGTCCCCAACGGCCGCGACGGCCTTGATCGTCGCGCTCTGGGTCAGTGCGAAGGGGCCCGTGTACGCGGTGGAGTCCGTTGTCGGCGTCGACCCGTCCAGGGTGTAGAAGATCTCCGCGCCCTGTGTCGCGCTCGTGATCGTCACGGTCTTCGACCCGCTGAACGTGCCCGACGACGGGTCGATGACCGGGGCCACCGTCAGACTGTCCACCGCGGCGACGCCGACCCAGCTGACGACCGGCCAGCCGCCGGAGACCTCGGTGAACCGCAGCCGGTACTGCCCGGCCTCGGTTGCCTCGAAACCCGCACTCGCCGTGACGATCGCGTTCCTGGTCAGCGCCATCCCGGGCGTCACCGTCGTAACGGTGCCGCTGGGCGAGACCACCTCGATCTTCTGGACGCGCCCCGGGGAGTTCCACCACTCGTAGGCACCGACCGTGACCGAGTACTTGCCCGGGTCGAGGGTGAGCACGTAGTCGGCTGGGTTGTCGTCGGCGTACAGGCCGGTAGCGTCCTTCGAGCTGCCCGCGTCCGTCTTCGATACCCAGTCGTCCCTGTCCCCCGGGCTGCCCGCGACGTCGTAGCCCCACGTCGCCCCGTCGAGGAACTGCTGGTCGCTCACCGTGTTGACGAGCGTCCCGCCCTCGCCGCCCGCAAGCTGTTCGACGGCGGCAAACTCTGACGAGTCCGTGCTCCCCGAGTCGATGAAGTAGACCAGGCTGTCCGGCACGACTTCAACACGGCCGACCACGGTGTCACCACCGTCGAGCGTCCCCAGCACCTGTTGTGTGCTGTAAGGCGTCGACGTGTCGACGGCCGACCACGTGACAGGCTCCGCCTGACCACCGATCACGACCGTCGCAGGAAGTGTCGTGGTGGGCGAGCCGACCAGCGCCGCGGCGCGGACGCCGCCCGCGTCGGGCGTCACCTCGGCCGCGACCGCCGACGGGGTCAGGAAGACACCGGCGGCCAGCACGCTGGCCATCACCGCCGCGGCTGTCATCGAGGGGCGCCGCCGCGCCTCGTCCGATGTGGGAAACAGCGCCGTTCGCTGCGTCATTGCAGTTCTCCATGAGTCGGGCCAGCAAAACACCGGGTGGGCCGACGGCGCATACAGGCGCCGTGACGGGACTTTGGGGGCGTTCCCCGCGCCTATCGCGGAGAAGCAAGAGATTGGCGGAGCGCCAGCCGGATGACCGAGGCGCCGGATGACCGAGGCGGGCCAGAATGTTTACGTCACCATCTTACGTCGGAGAGTGCCACGGCGGAACGGGCAATGTCAACCATCTCCGGCTGCTACGCACGGGGTTGGCGGTGGACGCTCCAAAGCGCGTGAACGTGGTGCCCGCAACGCGTAGCCACGAGGGATGAACGAAGAGGTCACGCACAGCGACGACAGGCGGGCCGCCGTGGCCGTTGTCGGCACGTCGCACTGTTAGCAACCGGCGTGCTGCGACATTGGGGTGCTGTTTTGTGGTGAACGGGCTGGCGCTCCTCGGCGCGTTGGTTCACGCCCACCTGACCCGCAGACCGCCGCGGCCACGTGCCGGGCTCGGGTGCGGACGCGGCGGAGCGGGCCGGTGAGGATGATCC
>NZ_CANLTL010000017.1 GCF_947494015.1 uncultured Cellulomonas sp.
CGCCCGCCTGTGGGGGCGGGTGGCGCCTTCACCGCCCGGGCGCCCCCCCCGCGCGGGGGGGGGGCCCCCCCCCCCGGGGGGGGGGCCCCCCCCCCCGGGGGGGGCCCCCCGGCCCTGTCGTGCGTCCCCGCCCGCCCCCCGCCGCCCCCCGCGAGGGCGGCCCCCGGCCCCCGGCAGGGTCGAGTGCGACGTTCCGGACCCTTCCCGGCGTCCGAACGGTCCGGAACGTTGCACTCGGCGCCCCACGCCTGCCCAGTGCGACGTTGTGGACCCTTGCTGGTGTCTGGACGGTCCGGAACGTCGCACTCGGCGGCCTGCGCCTGTCGGGTGCGACGTAGCCGACCTTTCGCGGCTGGCGAAGGGTCCACAACGTCGCACTCGGCATCGGGTGCGCGAGCGCGCGCCGGTCGCTCCGCGGGCGGCCCGGCGGAACCCCAGAACCGCTTCCTCGGCGGCGCGTGCACGACGGCGCGGTCCGCCTCCCGCCGCCCTGCGCCGCCCTGCGCCTCCCGACGCCGTCGGGCGGTGCCCGAGGACCGCTCCCCGCCGAGTGCGACGTTGTCCACCTGTGCCGGGCCGATGAACGGTGGACAACGTCGCACTGGGCGGCGGGGGAGCGAGCGCGCCCGACGCTTTCCAGGCCGGTCTGCCCCGACGCTCTCCCGGCCCGGCCCGGCCCGGCCCGGCCCGGCCCGGCGCCGACGGCGCCCAGGACCGCAGCGGGCGCGGCGAGGGGAGCGGAGGTGTGCCGGGGACGGCAGAGGGGCCCGTGCCGTCCGGCACGGGCCCCTCTGCGGTGCTGCGGTGGTGCGGTGTCGGTCAGCCCTGGGTGGGCTCGTGGTCGGAGAGGCGACCGCCGGGCCACCGGTGGCTGCCGGCGCCCGCGAGCTCGCCGTTGGTGCTCTGGATCATCTGTGCGGCGACGTCGCCCTGGGCGCGGGACGGGAACCGCCGGGCGGGTGCGCGTCCGGACCGCTGCTGCGGCACGGACGCCGCCCGGGACCGCTTCTGCTTGCGGCTCACCGGCTCGGTCGGGGTGGAGGAGTAGTCGTAGTACGCGTACGTGTCGCCCTGCGTCCGGGCGAGCCGGTTGAGCACCACGCCGAGCACCCGGGCGCCGACCGTCTCGAGCGACCCCATGGCCTCGGCGAGCTGCTGGCGGTGCAGCTTCTCCGAGCCGACGACGACCAGCGCGCCGCCGGTGAGCTTGGCCAGGATCGCGGCGTCGGTGACCGGCAGCAGCGGCGGGGTGTCGATGAGGACGACGTCGTACTCGCTCGCGAGCTGGTCCAGCAGGTTCGCCATCGAGCGCGAGCCGAGCAGCTCGCTCGGGTTCGGCGGGATCTGACCGGACGCGAGGACGTGCAGGTTGCCGTTGCCCCAGGGCTGGACGACGTCCTCGACGGTGGCGCGGCCGATCAGGACGGTGGTCAGGCCCACCTCGCCCTCCAGGCCCATGTACTCCGCGACCGAGGGACGGCGCAGGTCGGCGTCCACCAGGACGACGCGCGAGCCGGCGTCGGCCAGCGAGATGGCGAGGTTGACGGTGGTCGTGGACTTGCCCTCGCCCGGCAGGGACGACGTCACGACGATCGTCTGCGGGCGGTCGGCGATGTCGAGGAACTGCAGGTTGGTGCGCAGGCGGCGGAAGGACTCCGCGCGGTGGCTCTGCGGGCTGGTCTGCACGATGAGCGGCTCGTCGGGGGCGTTCACGTCGTAGCCGATGGTCGCGATGACCGAGGTGTCCGTGACGTGGTGGACGTCGGACTCGGTGCGGACCTTGGTGTCGAGCACCTCGCGCAGGACGGCGAGGCCGAGTCCCGCGGCCAACCCGACGACGAGGCCGAGCGCGATGTTCAGCACCGCGTTGGGCGACGACGGCTCCGTGGGCGGGGTGGCCGTGCGGACGGTGTTGATCTCGACCGGGGAGACGGCGGAGTCGGACGGCTGCTCGAGCTCGGTGACCTGCGCGGCGAGGCTGTCGGCGATGGCGTTGGCGAGGTCGCTGGCCACCTGGGGGTCCTGGTGCGTGGTGGTGATGTTGATCAGCACCGTGTCCAGCGGGGAGCTGGACGTCACCGACTCGGCCAGCTCGTCCGGCGTCGTCGCCAGATCCAGGTGCCGGATCACCGGCACCAGCACCCGCGGGCTGGTGACGAGGTCGGTGTAGGACTTCACCTGCTTCTGCGTGAAGCTGCTGCCCTGCACGAGGTCGGACGTGCTGCCGCCGGCCGTGCGCACCGACACGAAGACCTGCGACCTGGCCTCGTAGGCCGGCGTGGCGAGCAGCGTCGCCGCCACCGCACCGCACAGGGCGAGCGCCGTGATCAACGCGACGGACACCCAGCGCTTGCGCAAGGTGACGAGGTAGTCGTGCAGTTCCATCCGGTTTCTCCTGCTTCGGGGCGGTTTCGCCGCCCGTGAACGTTTGGCGCGATATCCCTCCATTCGGCCGGGCATCGGCCGATGTGAGGGGTGCCCCGCCACCAGCGGGGGTCGGTCCCGACGGGCCCGGCAGCCTCTGCAGGGAGAAGTCATGGTGCAGACCGCCACGCCAGCGAACGTGCGTCCCGTGCGCGCCGTCGGTGCGGTCGGGACCCCGACCCCGACGCCGACGCCGCCTCCGACGCCCACCGCGCCGCCGACGCCCACCGCAGCGACCGCGCCCCCGCGACCCGTGCGCTGGTGGTCGGCCTACCTGACCCGCGTCCTGGTCACCGACGCCGTCGCCGTCTACCTCGCCGTCTTCACCGCGTACGTCGTGCGGTTCGACGCCGTGGGCACGGCGCGCGTGAGCGGCGACCTCTCGACGAGCTACCTGGTGGTCTCCGTCGTGCTCATGTGGGCGTGGCTCGCCGCGCTCGTCCTGGGCCGCACGCAGGACCGGCGCCTGGTCGGCAGCGGACCGACCGAGTACCAGCGCGTCGTCGGGGTGACCTGGCGGCTCTTCGCCGCGGTCGCCGTGGCCGCCTTCCTGCTCCGGATGGAGATCGCCCGCGGCTACCTCGCCGTGGCGCTCCCACTCGGGCTGACGCTCCTGCTCCTGGGCCGGTTCGGCTGGCGTCAGTGGCTGCACCGGCGCCGTCGCGGCGGACGGATGGCCTCCCGCGTCCTGGTCGTCGGCCACCGCGAGGAAGCCGAGGCGCTGATCCGGCAGGTGGGCCTGCGCCGAGGTGCCGGGCTCGGCGTCGCGGGCGTGTGCCTTCCCGGCCCCGCCGCCGGGCCCGACGACGACGTCCTGGGCGTCCCCGTCGTCGGCACCTTCGACGGCGCCGCCGCGATGGCGCGCACGCTGGGCGTCGACGCGGTCGCGGTCACCGGCGCCGACGCGGTCACCGCGGACACCGTGCGCCGGCTCGGCTGGGACCTGGAGGGCTCCGGCATCGACCTGGCGCTCGCCGTCTCGCTCACCGACGTCGCCGGACCGCGCGTCCTCATGCAGCCCGTCAACGGGCTGCCTCTCATCTACGTCGACGAGCCGCGGTTCTCCGGCCCGAAGTACGCGCTGAAGTCGGCGCTGGACTGGGTGCTCGCCCTCGCGATCGCCGTCGTCCTCGCCCCGGTGCTCGCGGTCATCGCGCTGCTGGTGTCGGTGACCAGCCGCGGGCCGGTCATCTACCGCCAGGAGCGGGTCGGCCGCGGCGGCCGCACGTTCGCGATGCTCAAGTTCCGGTCCATGGAGCAGGGCGCGGACCGCCGGCTCGACGAGGTGATGGGCGCGGACGTCGGCATGTTCTACAAGGCCAAGGACGACCCGCGGGTCACGCCGCTGGGCCGGGTGCTGCGCCGCTACTCCCTGGACGAGCTGCCGCAGCTGTTCAACGTGCTGCGCGGCGAGATGAGCCTGGTCGGGCCGCGGCCGCAGATCGACCGCGAGGTGGCCCAGTACGACCGCCGTGCCCACCGCCGGCTGCTGGTCAAGCCGGGACTGACCGGCCTGTGGCAGGTCTCGGGCCGGTCCGAGCTCAGCCCGGACGAGGCGATCCGGATGGACGTCTACTACGTCGAGAACTGGACGGTCTTCGGTGACCTCCTGATCCTCGCCCGAACTGCCAAGGCGATCGTCGCCGGCGAAGGAGCGTACTGATGCAGGACACCCGGATCCCCGACCTGGAGATCGTCGTCGTCGCCTACCGCGGGCTGGGCGTGCTGCGGCGGTGCCTGGACTCGCTGGCCGAGCACGTGCTGGGCGAGCACCGGGTGGTCGTGCACGTCGTCGACAACTGCAGCGGCGACGGCACCCCGGACCGCGTGGAGCAGGAGTACCCGTGGGTGCGGCTGCACCGGCGGGCCGGCAACGACGGGTTCGCCGTCGCGAACAACGCCGTCCTGCGCGACGTCACCGCCCCGTACGTCCTGGTGCTCAACCCGGACACCGAGCTGCGCGCCGGCGTCCTGCCGCACCTGCTGGACCTGCTCGGCTCGCGCCCGGACATCGGCATGGTCGGCTGCCGGCTCGAGCAGAGCGACGGCACCTTCGACCACGCCGCCAAGCGGTCGTTCCCGTCGGCGCTCCAGGCGCTGCAGTACTTCCTCGGCCGGTCGGGCAGCGCCGGCGGCTACCGCGCCCCGCACGTCCCCGAGCGCGGCCTGGACCGCGTGGACGCCGTCAACGGGGCGTTCATGCTGGTGCGGACCGCGGCGATGCGCGAGGTCGGCCTGTTCGACGAGCGCTACTGGATGTACGGCGAGGACCTGGACTGGTGCCGCCGGTTCGCCGACGCCGGCTGGCCCGTCTGGTACGACGGGCGGGTCACCGCCGTCCACCTCAAGGGTGGCGTCTCCGGCAAGCACCGCAGCCCCAAGCTGAACTGGCACTTCCACCGCAGCATGGCGATCTTCTACGCGACCTACGACGGGGGACGGAACCTCGCGGCGGACGCGGCCGTGTACGCCGGCATCGCCGCCCGCTTCGTCCTCCTCGCCGGCGTGAGCGCCGCCCACCGCCGCCGCTCCCGGCAGCGGCCCGACGCCGGCCGGCTCGTCCCCGCCGTCGCCGGACGGTGACCGGCATGACGACGCCGCTCCTCGCCGCCCCGGTCCCCGACCGCTCCACCCGTGCTGCCCGGTTCACCATGGTGACCGTGACCTACCGGTCGCACGCCGGTGCCGCGGAGTGCCTCGACGCCATGCTCGACGTCGCCCGCGAGCTCGCCGACGAGGTCGACTGGGTGTTCGTGGACAACTCCGAGGACTCCTCGGACGCCCGGTGGCTGCGCGGCCGTGCCCCCGGGGCGAACGTCCGGGTCGAGCAGTGCCCGCACAACCCGGGCTTCGCCGCCTCCAGCAACCACGGGGCGGCGACCGCCCGCACCGGCTGGGTCACGTTCGTCAACCCCGACGTCCTGGTCGACGCCGCCTCCGTGCGCAGCGTCCTGGAGGCGGTCACCAGGGACACCACCGGTGCCCGGTCGTTCGCGGTGGGCCAGGAGACCGCCGGACGGCGCCACCTGGGCATCGGCATGATGTGGGGGCTGTGGTTCGTGGACCGTGCACCGTCCGAGCGGTCCGCGCTGGTCGGCCCGAGCGGTGGCTTCGCCGTCTTCGACCGGTCCACGTTCCTGGCGGCCGGCGGGTTCGACGAGTCCCTGTTCGCCTGGGGTGAGGACGTCGACCTCGCGCTGCGCCTGCAGGCGAAGGGCGTCCCGTGCCGGCCGGTCGCCACCTTCTTCCCGCACATCGGCGGGCACAGCGTCCGCGACGACCGGTCCCTGCACGCCCGCAAGGTGTACCTGCTCGCCCGCAACCGGCAGCAGGTCGCCCTGCGGCACTTCCCGGTGGGCCGGTTGGTCCGCTTCGAGCTCATGGTGATGGCCGTGACCGTCGCCAAGTCGGTCCGGCACCTGCGCGCCGGGTCGCTGGGCGCCGCACTGCGCGGCACCGCGGTCGGTCTCGCCGTCGGGCTGCGCGAGCGCCGGACAGGGACGGGGTCCGGCCGATGACGACGACTGCCGCGACCGTCCCCGCCGCGGGGCGTCAGCACGACGACCTCGGCCGTCCCGCCGGGTGCTCGGTCGTGGTCCTGAACTGGAACTGCGCACGCGACACCGTGCGCGCCGTGCAGAGCCTGCCGCGGTCCTGGTGGCCGGGCGTCGTCGTCGTCGACAACGGGTCGGACGACTGGGCTTCGCAGCGGGCCGCCCTGCGCGACCTCCCCGGCGTGGTCGTGGTGCGGCGCGCGGCGAACGGCGGCTACGCGGCCGGGATGAACACCGGCATGCGGACGGCACGCGAGCGCGGTGACCGCGCCGTCGCCCTGGTCAACGCCGATGCCGTGCCCACCGCACGGGCGCTGCGCGCGATGTTCGAGGAGGCCGAGCGGTCCGCGGTGGTGGGCATCTCCCAGCACGTCGTCACCCGCGACGGCGTCGCGGGTGCGCAGTACGTCACCGCCGCCGTCGGGCGCCCGATGACGCCGCGACCTTTCGTCTGCCCCGGCTGCGACCGGGGCCGCCACGAGGTGCGCGTGGTGACGGGGGCGGCGATCGTCGTCGAGCTCGGCGCCATGAGCGCGCTCGGCGGCATCGACGAGTCGTTCTTCCACTACAAGGAGGAGTTCGACCTGTGCGCCCGCGCCCGCGGCGTCGGGATGGCGGTCACCCTGCTGTGCCGTGACTCGGTCGGCCACGCCCGAGGTGGCTCGCTGCCCGCGCGGTCGGCCTCCGCCTTCTACTACTCCATCCGCAACGAGTGGCTCTTCTTCCGCAAGCACCGCGGGCCGGTCGGCGCGCTGCTGTCCTGGCGGCTGCACCGCATCTGGGCCACCGTCGCCGCCGACGCCGTCGCGCGGGGCCACGCGCGGGCCGCCGCGCAGGGCCTGGTGCACGGGGCGCGTGGCGTGCACGGGCGGCGGCCCGCCGATGGCTGACGTGCTCTTCGCGAGCCACAGCGCGGAGCTGGCCGGTGCCGAGCGGAGCCTGCTCGCCCTGGTCGACGAGGCAGCCGCCCGGGGGCACGCGGTGACCGTGTGGGTGCCCGCGGACGGCCCGCTCACCGTCGCCCTGAGGAGCCGGCCGGGTCGGCCGGTGGACGTGCGGGTCGTGGCGAACCACTGGTGGATGAGCCGACGCGGCGGCGGGCTCGTCGGCGCGGTCCGGCTCGCGCAGGTCGCCTGCGACGCAGCGGCCGTGTGGTGGCGCCTGCGCAGCGCCCGGCCCGACGTCGTCGTGGTCAACTCCGCAGTGGCCCCGGCCGCCATGTACGCCGCGGCGTGGCGCGGGATCCCGGTGGTCACCGTGGTCCGGGAGTCTGTCCGGTCCAACCCCACCCTGCGCAGCCTGCTGCCGAAGGACGTGCTCGTGGGCCAGATCGCCCGCCGGTCCTCGCTCGTGGTGGCGGTCTCGGCGTACGTTGCCTCCCAGCTCGGCACGCCGAGCGTGGTCATCCACCCGCCGGTGTCCCCGCCGGTGTCCCCGCCGGCTCCCCCCGCCGTGAAGCCGACCGCGCCGGTCGGCACGTCCGCGCACCGCTCCGGCGGCCCGCAGCCGGGCGCTCTCCGCGCGGTCATCGCCGGCACCCTCGGGGGCGACAAGGGCCAGTCCGACGCGGTCGCCGCCGTGGCGGCCTGCCGCGACCGGGACGTCCCGGTGACGCTCGACGTCTTCGGCGCCGGCACGGCGCGCGAGCTCGCCGTCCTGCGGGCGCAGATCGCGGACCTGGGGGTCGAGCGGCTCGTCACCGTGCACGGCGCCGTCCCGGACATGCCGTCGCGGTGGTCCGGCTACGACGTCTCGCTGGTGACAGCGCGCAACGAGGCGTTCGGCCGGGTCACCGCCGAGTCGCTCGTCGCCGGGACGCCCGTCGTGGGGTACGCCTGCGGCGGGACGGTCGAGATCCTGCGCCCGGGGGGAGGAGTGCTGGTGGAGCCGGCCCCCGGCCGGCTCGCGGACGCGCTGTGCGCCCTGGCCGCTGACCCCGACCGGCTGCCCGCGCTGCGTGCCCAGGCCCGAGCCCGCGGGGAGCAGCTGAGCGGCGCCCGCAGCGCGCGGGACCTCGTCGACCGGATCGAGTCCGTGCGCCCCGGTCGTCGTCGTCCCCGTCGCTGACGCGTCTGCGCGCGACCCATCCCCGTTGCACCACCGACCGAAAGTGAACACCTCATGGCCTCGCGCACCTCGGTGACGCGGCGAGCACGCCCCGTGCTCGCACACCTCGCGATCCCCGCCCTCGCCGCGGCGACACCGCTGCTGGCCATCCCCGCCATCACCGCGACGTCCGGCAGCGCCGGCTGGTCGGCGGTCGCGGTCGGCATGTCGGTGGGAGGGGGAGCCGCGGTGTTCGCCGAGCTCGCCTGGGGTCTGACGGGTCCGCAGCTGGTGGCCCGCACGCCCGCCCCGCAGCGGCCGCGGCTGTACCTGCTCGCGGGCTACGCGAAGGCGCTCGTCCTCGCGCTGCTCGCCGTGCCCGCCGCGCTCGTCGCCGCGGTGCTGGCGCCCGACCACGGTGTCGCCGCCGCCGTCGCGGCCCTCTCGACGACCGCCGCGGCGCTGTCGCCCGCCTGGTACTTCCTCGGCACCGGCTCACCGCGGCACGTGCTGCTGGCGGACTCCGTGCCGCGCATGGTCGCCGTGGTGGCCGCCTCCGGTGCGCTGCTGCTCGGCGCTCCGTTGTGGGTGTCGCCGCTCGGGACGCTCGTCGCGGGTCTGGCGGCTCCGGTGCTCGGGTGGCGTCTGGTGGACCGGGTCCCCGGGACGTCGGTGCGGGTGCCGTTCGCGGCGGTGCGGGACGGCATCCGGACGCAGCGCACCGCGATGGGTGCTCGCGCCCTGAGTGCCGCCTACATCGCGCTGCCCACCGCGCTGGTCGGCGCCGTGAACCCGGCCGCGGTCGCGGGGTTCGCGGCCGTGGAGCGCCTCGCTCGGATGGCTCTCGCGGTTATGCAGAGCGTGCCCAACATGTTCCAAGGCTGGATCGGGGCAGCGAGCGGTCGGCCGCAGGAGCACCGGCGGATCCGCGTCGCCACGCTCGTCAACCTCACCGCCGGTGTCGCCGGGGGGGTCCTCTTCGCGGTCGCCGGGCCGACGGTCGCGCACGTCGTGTTCACCGGCGCGGTCTCCGTGCCGCCCGCACCGGCTGCGCTGGGCGGCGTCCTGATCACCCTCACAGCCGCCTCCCGGGCGGTCGGCGGCCTGGGTCTGGTGCGCCTGCGACGGGTCGGCTGGATCCTGGCGAGCGCGACGGTCGCGTGCGTCATGGGCATCCCCCTGGTGCTGCTGGGCGCGTCCCGGTCCGGTGCCGAGGGAGCGTTGTGGGCGCTGGTGGCCGCCGAGACCCTGGTGCTGACGGTCCAGGTGGTCGGGCTGACCGCCGGACTGCGCTCGGTGCGGGACGCCGCCCCGGCAACCAGGCACGGGTCGGGCTACGCTCGCGCGGTGCCCGACGTCGCCCCGAGCCCCCGTGCCCGGCGCCGCGTGGAGGCCTCCGTCGTCCTCGGCGCCGTGCTGGCCGCCCTGCTCGGCTGGGCCGTCGCGTCGGACCCCAAGCTCCTTGCGCTCGTCGCCGGTGCCGGCCTCGCCGCGGTGCTCGTGCGGCCGCGTGCGGGTGCCCTCGCGCTCGTGCTCGGGATGCTCTTCGTCCCGGTCACCGTCACCATCACCGTCGACGACCGATGGCCCATCAGCACGCTGACGTACCTGCTCGTCGGCGGCGCCGCCGTCGCGGCGGTCGGCCGGCTGCGGCGCTTCGTCCAGGGCGCGCCCGACTGGGGCGTCCTGCTGCCGATCCTCCCGGTCGCGGTCGCGGTCGCCGTCGCGGTGGCGGTCAGCTGGCCGGGCTTCGACGCGGTCCAGGCGCCGATCCGGACCCTCGCGCTGTACGCCCTCATCGCCTGGCACGTCGTCGCCGAGCTGCGCCGCGACCCGGGCCTGACCCACCGGGTCGTCGTGGCCGTGGTGTGGGGTGGCGTCGCGGTGAGCCTCCTGGCGCTCTACCAGCGGCTCACCGGGACGTGGCCGGTGCTGGACGCGTGGGCCAGCGCGGTCCAGTACTCCTCGCGCGCCTACGGCGGACGACCGGGCGGCACCCAGGGGCACCCCATCGTGTTCGGCGCCGTCGCGGTGACCGCGACCGCGCTGGCCCTCGCCCGGCGCCCCCGGTGGTGGCCGATCGCCGCCGGGCTCACCACTCTCGGCGTCGCCGTCTCCGGCAGCCGGAGCGCGTTCCTGGCGCTGCTGGTGGTCGCGGCCGTGCACGTCCTGGCGCGTCGCGAGCGCGGTCGCCTGGTCACCCGCGGGACCGTGGGGATCGCCGTGGTGGGAGTCGTGGCCGCCCTCGCCGCCGCGGTGGCCGCCCCGGCCGCGGCGGGCGACCTCTGGCGGTCGTTCCTGCTGCGCCTGCAGATCGGGGGCGACGTCTCGGCCGGCGCCCGGACCCTGCGGCTCCAGCTCGCCTGGGAGCAGATCACCCGCGACCCCGCGACGTTCCTGCTGGGCGCCGGCCCCGGCGCCGAGCAGCGGCTGCTGCAGTCCGCGCGCATCGGCGACGGCCAGGCGGTCACCCTGGACAACTTCTACGTCAGCGTCTGGCTCGACTACGGTCTGGCCGCCGTCCTGGCGTTGGCCGTCCCGCTCCTCGTCGCCGTCGTGCGGGGACGCGGTGCGGGCCGCCTGGTCCTCGCCGTGCTCGCCGTCGAGATGGCCTTCTTCTACGTGCTGACCTGGCCGGCAGCCATGGCGATCGGCATCCTCGGCTGGGCGCTGCTGTCGTCCCGCGGAGCCGCGGCGAGCTCGTCGACCGCCGGGCCGGCATCGCGAGGCGCGCGTGAGGCGGCCGCCGCAGGGGACGGGCAGGCGGCGGGGCGCGCTGCCGCGAGTGCCCGTCCCGACGGGCTCGCGGGTGAGGCCGTCGTCCCGTCACCACGCCGTGCCCCGGCGCGCGTCGACCGACGTGCTCGAGGCGCCGCGCGTCGCTCCGTGCGGTCAGTCGCGTCCTCCGGGCGCTGATCGACGGCGAGGTCGGCGACGACCGCGCGCACCGGGGGGACTGCCGAGGGCGCCGGCATGGTGCAGGACGCTGGCAGCGCAACCGTGATCTCGGCACCGGCGCCGAGAACGTCGGGCCGCTTCGTCGTGATCTGCGCCGAGCGGGGACCCGTCGTTCGTCCCATCGGTACGGCCATCGGTACGGCCATCGGTACGGCCGAGATCACGCCGCCTCCCCTCGACGCCCGTGTCGGCCAGGTGCCGCACGACCGACCACGGGTCGGGTCGCCCCGAGCGGTCGAACCAGCGCGCGCCGCCCGCTACCCAGGGCACGACCGCGTCGCGAGCGGATCGCTCGTCGACGTCATGGACACCGGCCTGCGATCCACGGCAGCCGCAGATCAAAAAGGGTTCGACGCCCAGCCCGGCTCCTCGCGGTCGTCCCCGCGGACGAGTCAGCGGGGCGAATGCGGGTCCGCCGTCCGTCCGTACGCACCAGCCACCGTGCGACGCGCGAGCCGGTGGGCGGATACCGGTGACACTGACGTCGCCGGCGACGACCCGGGCACCTCACGGCGGGCCGGGCGCCGCCGGGCGGTGCTGGGGCACGGCGTCGACCGTCGCGGTACGTCCGGGGCTCACGCCGCGGTTCACGGCGCCGACGCGTCCACCGGCTCGCGGGACGACGACGCTGCCGCCGCGGGCGTCGTCACGCTCCTGGCCCGGGGCTTGAGGCGCAGGGCGGGCTTCTCGACGTACCGCCAGCTGAGGCCAGCCAGGGGCACGACCACGACCAGCGTCAGGACGGTGACCAGTCCCGGGTCGCGGGTGCCGGTGAGGACGACGACGGCCTGCTGCACCGGGTAGCCGAAGAGGTACACCCCGTAGGACAGGTCGTTGCGGGTCACGCCGCCCAACGGCACCCGGCGGCATGCCAGGCCCACCGTGAGCACCACGTAGGGGAACGCCACGGCGGCCGCGGCGTCGCCCGCTGCCGTGTCCCGCAGCAGCACCAGGGCCACCAGCACCGCCACGGCGACATCGGGCCGCAGCGGCAGCCGGCGGCGCCAGGTGCGCAGCAGCGAGCCGGCGAAGAACGCTGCGCCGAGCAGCAGGATCTCGTCCACCGGGATGGCTGCTCCACCGACCGCAGGCAGCGGCACGCCGGCCGCCCGCAGCAGGCCGTGGGCGTCACCGAGCTGCGGTGAGCCGAGCACCGCGACGACGACCACCAGCGGGGGGAGCAGGGGTGAGCGCAGCAGCCGGGTCCGGGCCGCGACGACCAGGAGCCCGTAGCACAGCACCTCGACGGGGATCGTCCACAACGAGGCGTTGAGGTCCGCGCGGGGGTTGGCGACGAACAGGCCCGGGGGCTCGGGGGTCGGGGCGAACACCAGCGTCGTCAGCGGCGGGTAGAGGTACGTCGCGGCACTCGACAGGTAGCGGCCGAGCGGCACGGTCGTCAGCAGCGGACCCAGCACCCAGGCGGTGACGGCCGCTGCGACCGCCAGCCCGGGCACGATGCGCAGTGCCCGTTTCGCTGCGTAGCGACGGACCGACGGGTCGTGCTCCCAGCTCGTCGTGATGAGGTAGCCGCTGATCCCGAAGAAGACCAGCACACCGAGGTAGCCCCACGTCGTGCCGAGCGGGTTGAACCACGGTGCGGGCTCCGCGCTGCCGGCGACCGCGAAGGAGTGGGACACGACCACAGCAACGGCCGCGGCCAGGCGCAGGGCGTGGAGGTTGTTGTCGTGCGACATCGATGCTCCTCAGGGGACCGCTCGCCGACCTGCCGACGGGACGTGGGACCGGCCCGCGGGCGCAGGACGGCCGGCTGCGGCACGACCGCGGACGGCGGGCACCTCGGCCCTATCGACGCGTGCGGTCGGTACCTGAGCGGTCGGATCGTCCTGCTCGCCGGATTCGTCCCGGCCCCGTGTCCGCCGGCGGGCATCCCCGGACACCCCCGCCACCCACCCCGCCCCCTCTGCCACCATGCCCCCATGGCGACCTCCACCCCCACGCGACCGGCACCCGCGACCGGCGCCGTCGACCGCTTCTTCAAGATCACCGAGCGCGGCTCGACCGTCGGCGCGGAGGTCCGCGGCGGCCTGGTGACGTTCTTCGCGATGAGCTACATCGTCGTGCTGAACCCGCTGATCATCGGGACCATCCCGGACGGCACCGGGCAGTATCTGGGCGGTGGCACCGAGCCGAACCTCGGCATGGTGGCGGCGACGACCGCGCTGGTCGCGGGCGTCATGACGATCCTCATGGGCGTGGTCGCGAACTTCCCGCTCGCGCTCGCGGCGGGCCTGGGCCTGAACGCCGTCGTCGCGTTCTCCATCGCCAGCCTGCCGGACGTCACCTGGGCCGATGCGATGGGCCTGGTGGTCCTCGAGGGCCTGATCATCCTGCTGCTGGTGCTGACCGGGTTCCGCGAGGCGGTGTTCCGTGCGGTCCCCGTCCAGCTCAAGACGGCGATCAGCGTGGGCATCGGCCTGTTCATCGCCCTCATCGGCCTGGTCGACGCCGGCTTCGTCACCCCGGGCGCCGGCACGCCGCTGCAGCTGGGCGCGGGCGGGTCGCTCGTGGGCTGGCCGATCGTGGTGTTCGTCGTCGGACTGCTGCTGATGATCGTCCTCATGACCCGCCGGGTGCGCGGGGCCATCCTCATCTCGATCGTCACCGCGACCCTGCTCGCCGTCGCGCTCGAGGCGGTCGTCGGCATCGGTGGCCGGACCGAGGAGAACCCGAACGGCTGGAGCCTGGACGTCCCCGCCATCCCCGACCAGCTGGTCGCCGCGCCGGACTTCTCCCTGCTCGGCCAGTTCTCGCTGTTCGGGTCGGTGGAGAAGATCGGCCTCGTCGCGGTCGTGCTGCTCGTCTTCTCGATCATGCTGGCCGACTTCTTCGACACGATGGGCACGATGGTCGCGATCGGCGCCGAGGCGGACCTGCTCGACGACAACGGCACCCCGCCGCGCACCCGGCAGATCCTCGTCGTCGACTCCCTGGCGGCCGCCGCGGGCGGCGCGGGCAGCGTCTCGTCCAACACGAGCTACATCGAGTCCGCGACCGGCGTCGGCGACGGCGCCCGCACGGGCCTGGCCTCGGTGGTCACCGGGATCGCCTTCCTGCTGGCGACGTTCTTGTCCCCGCTGGTCGCGATGGTCCCGTACGAGGCGGCCACCCCGGCCCTGGTCATCGTCGGCTTCCTCATGATGATGCAGGTCGCCGGCATCACCTGGTCCAGCTACGAGATCGCCATCCCGGCGTTCCTGACGATCATCCTCATGCCGTTCACCTACTCGATCACCACCGGCATCGGGGCGGGGTTCATCGCCTTCGTCGTGCTCAAGGTCGCCGTCGGCAAGGTGCGCGAGGTGCACCCGCTGATGTGGCTCTCGGCGGCCCTGTTCGTCGTCTACTTCGCGCTCGAGCCGATCCGGACGCTGCTCGGCGCCTGACCGGGCGCGTGACCGCCCCGGTGAGCCGGGGGAGTGACCCCGGACCGCTCACCACCCGCCCCGCCCTAGACTCGGGGCGCCTTCAACCGCCACACGTGGGGACAACACATGCGCATCTCGGTCATCGGCTGCGGCTACCTGGGCGCGGTCCACGCGGCCGCCATGGCTCAGCTCGGCCACGAGGTCGTCGGCGTGGACGTCGACGCCGCCAAGGTGGAGGCGCTGTCGCAGGCGCGTGCGCCGTTCTTCGAGCCGGGCCTGCCCGAGCTCCTCGCAGACACCGCCGCCAGCGGGCGGCTGCGGTTCACCACCGACATGAGCGAGATCGCCGGGGCGCAGGTGCACTTCATCTGCGTCGGCACCCCGCAGAAGCGCGGCGAGTTCGGCGCTGACCTGAAGTACGTCGACGCCGCATTCGAGGCGGCGCTGCCCTTCCTCGGGGCCGACGACGTCGTCGTGGGCAAGTCGACCGTGCCCGTGGGCACCGCCGAGCGGCTCGCCGAGCGCCTGGCCGAGTCGGGCTCCACGGCGACCCTGGTGTGGAACCCCGAGTTCCTGCGCGAGGGCTTCGCCGTCAAGGACACCCTGCACCCCGACCGGCTGGTCTACGGCGTCCCGTCCGGCGAGGCCGGCGACCACGCCAAGGCCGCCCTGGACGAGGTCTACGCGACGCCGCTGTCCGAGGGCATCCCGCTCATCGTCACCGACTACGCCACGGCGCAGCTGGTCAAGGTCGCCGCGAACTCGTTCCTGGCGACCAAGATCTCGTTCATCAACGCGATGGCCGAGCTGTGCGAGGCCACCGGCGCCGACGTGACCAGCCTGGCCGACGCGATCGGGCACGACGCGCGCATCGGACGCCGCTTCCTCAACGCCGGCCTCGGCTTCGGCGGCGGCTGCCTGCCCAAGGACATCCGCGCGTTCATGGCCCGCGCCGGCGAGCTGGGCGTCGACCAGGCGCTGTCCTTCCTGCGCGAGGTGGACTCGATCAACATGCGCCGCCGGGTCCGCACGGTCGACCTGGCCCGCGAGGTCTGCGACGGGTCGATCGTCGGACGCCGGGTCGCCGTGCTGGGTGCCTCCTTCAAGCCCGACAGCGACGACGTCCGCGACTCCCCGGCGCTGTCGGTCGCCGCGCAGATGCAGCTCCAGGGTGCCCGCGTCGTGGTCACCGACCCCGAGGCGATCGACAACGCGCGCGCCAAGTGGCCGGACCTCGCCTTCGCCGAGACCGCCGAGGAGGCCGCGACCGGCGCCGACGTCGTGCTGCTCGCGACCGAGTGGGCCGAGTACCGCAACCTCGACCCGGAGAAGCTGGCGACCGTCGTGCGCTCGCGCAACATCGTCGACGGCCGCAACGTGCTGGACCCGGCCGCCTGGCGCGCCGCCGGGTGGACGTACCGGGCGCTCGGTCGCCCTTGATCCCCGCCACGCGCCGACGGGGCCGCCGTCCGACGACGGCGGCCCCGTCGCGCTTCGCGCCGCGGGCCCTCGGCCTGGTCGTGCTCGCCCTGCTCGCGGCCCCCGCCTGCACGACGACGTCCCCGGCCCCCGCCGGCACGACCGGCACGACCAGCACGACGGACCCGGGCGCCGACGTCGCCACGCCCACGAGCACACCCACCGGCGGCGCCACGGGTGGCGCACCCGACCCGGCGTCCCCGGGCGACGTGGGCACCGACGACCCCCAGGCCTACGCCGACGCGCTGTTCGCCGGGACCAACCGGGTCCGCGCCGACGAGGGGCTGCCCGCCCTGACGTCGTCGGCCTGCGCGCTGGAGGCGGCGACCGGCCGGGCGCAGGCCCTCGTCGGGGACCCCGGGCTCGAGCACGCGCCGATGGACCCGGTGCTCGCGGCGTGCGCCCCGGCGACCCGCGCCGCGGAGAACCTCAGCCGGGCGAGCGCCTCCGCCGGTGCGGTGGTCGACGCGTGGATGGACTCGCCCGGTCACCGGGCGAACCTGCTCAGCGCGGAGGTGACGGAGCTCGGCGTGGCGTGCGTGCCGGACGGCGGCCCGCTGGTGTGCTCGCAGATCTTCCTCGGCCCCTGACGCGCCCCTCGGTCCGGCCCGCGCGGCGGGCGACCAGCAGCGCGACGCCGACGCCCAGGACTGCGCCGCCGGTGTTCGCGGCGACGTCCGTCCAGGTCGCGGTGCGGTCGGGCAGCAGCACGTGCTGGGCGAGCTCGGCCGCGCCCGACGCCGCCGCCGGACCCAGGATCCCCCACCACCAGCGACGCGGGTCCAGCCCGACCATCAGCACGCCGAACGGCACGAACATCGCCACGTTGGCGCTCTTCTCGAGCACGTTGTAGTCGAACCAGTCGGGGACGCCCAGGCCGTACAGGTAGGCGAACAGCTCGGACAGCGGAGCGCGGGCGTTCGCGTCCACGGGGGTCGGCCAGCCGACGACGAGCGCCACCAGCACGGTGTAGACGGCCAGCGCCAGCACCCACGGCAGCCGGCGCCGTCGTCGGCCGGGGGAGGGCGCCGGCGAGGGCCCGGACGCCCCCGACGTCGGGCTGGCGCCCGGCGGGGTGACGGCGGGGCGGCCCCCGGGCCGCGCGGCCGGCGGGGTGGAGACCGGCGCGCCGGGCGGGCGGGTCGGCGGGGCGGGGGTCACCGCACGAGGGTACGGGGCGGCGTCGACCACGGCAGCCGGGTGCGGTGCGTCACGGCGCACCGTCACCCGTTCGGGAGGTCATTACCCAAGGTAATGACCTAGACTAACGACATGCCCACCGCGACCCGACCCGACCCGGCCACGCCGACGTCGTCCCCGACCGCCGCGCAGTGCCGGCCCACCACGCTCGCCGGCGAGCTGCGGGTCGCGCTGGTCCGCACGAACCGCCGGATGCGCCTGGAGCGCAGCAGCGAGGAGATCACCGACGGGCAGTACTCGGTGCTGGCGGCCCTGTCCAAGCAGGGCGCGATGACCCCCGGTGAGCTGGCCGAGCGCGAGCACGTCCAGCCGCCGTCGATGACCCGCACCGTGGCGCGGCTCGTCGAGGTGGGCCTGGTGTCCCGCTCCGAGCACCCCACCGACGGCCGCCAGGTGCTCGTCACCATCACGCCGGCGGGCGACCAGGAGGTCCGCGAGACCCGACGTCGCCGGGACGCGTGGCTCGCCCAGCAGCTGGCCGGCCTGGCCCCCGCCGAGCGGGCCACCCTCGCCCAGGCCACCGAGATCCTGCGGAGGATCGCCACCGCATGAGTCCCACCTTCACCTCGCTGCAGTACTTCAACTACCGGCTGTGGTTCGCCGGCGCGCTGGTCGCCAACATCGGCACCTGGATGCAGCGGGTCGCGCAGGACTGGCTGGTGCTGACCCACCTGACCGACGAGTCCGGCGTCGCGGTCGGCGTCGTGACCGCGCTGCAGTTCGCGCCCGTGCTGTTCCTGTCCGTGCCCGCCGGCGTGCTCGCCGACCGGATGGACCGCCGCCTCCTGCTCGTCATCACCCAGGCGGCGCAGGCGGTGCTGGCCCTCGGGCTGGGCGTGCTCGTGCTCAGCGACCAGGCCGAGCTGTGGCACGTGTACGTGTTCGCCGGGCTGCTCGGTGCGGTGACCGCGATCGACGGACCGGTGCGGCAGACCTTCGTCGCGGAGATGGTGCCGGCGGACAAGCTGTCCAACGCGGTCGGGCTCAACAGCGCGTCCTTCAACGCCGCCCGCCTGATCGGCCCGGGCGTGGCCGGGCTGGCCATCGCCGCGCTCGGCATCGGCTGGGTGTTCGTGGCCAACGGGGTGTCGTTCGTCGCGACGATCGTCGCGCTGACCCGGATGCGGTCGCGCGAGCTGCACCCGATGCCGCACGCCAAGCGGCACGAGAAGGGCCAGATCCGGGCCGGCTGGGCCTACGTGCGCGGCCGCAGCGACATCGTCGTCATCATGGTCGTGGTCGGCGTGGTGTCCACCTTCGGGCTGAACTTCCAGCTGACCAGCGCGCTGATGGCGCGCACCGAGTTCGGCAAGGGGGCCAGCGAGTACGGGGTCCTCGGGTCCGTGCTGGCGATCGGCTCGCTCACGGGGGCGCTGCTGGCCGCCCGCCGGGAGCGGCCCCGGGTCCGGCTGGTGATCGGCTCCGCGATGGCGTTCGGCCTCACCAGCGGCGTGATGGCGCTCATGCCGACCTACCTGACCTACGCGATCGCCTGCGTGCCGGTCGGCCTGGCGTCGCTGACGATGATGACCGCCGCCAACTCCACCATCCAGATGAGCACCGACCCGGCCATGCGTGGGCGGGTGATGGCGATCTACATGATGGTGTTCCTCGGTGCGACGCCGATCGGCTCGCCCATCGTCGGCTGGGTCGGTGAGCAGTTCGGCGCCCGCTGGGCCATCGGCATCGGCGCGATCAGCTCGCTGCTCGTCGCGTCCGGTGCAGCGGTCTGGGCGATCCGGAACTGGCACCTGGAGGTCCGCTACCGGGTGCTGCACCGCCCGCACCTGCAGGTCACCTACCCCGACGTGCCGGTCCGCGAGCAGCCGGAGAGCGAGGCCCGCTCCGCCGCGGAACGTGAGCTGCGCGCCCAGCAGGCGCGCGACGCCTCCAGCGCCGCCTAGGCCCTGCCGGCCCCTGGGCGGCCCGGCCGGGTGTGCGACCCTCGTCCGCGTGGAGAACTGGGTGGACACCATGGCGGAGCCGGCGGGCGAGGCGCCGCGCCGGCGGTCGCGACGGCCGGTGCTCGTGGCCGCCCTGGTCGTCCTCGCCCTGCTCGTCGTGGTCACGGGCTGGCTGGCGTTCCGGGGCCTGCAGGCCGCGACCTCGCTGCGGTCCGTGGCCGACGGCGCCCGGGAGATCCAGGCGGACGTGCGCGCCGGGCGGACCGACGGCCTGGCGGAGTCGGTGGCCGCGATCCGGGCCGACGCCGCCCGGGCCGGGCGGGCGACGTCCGACCCGGTGTGGTCCCTCGCCGAGGTGCTGCCCGTCGTGGGGGGCGACGCGACCGCGGTCCGGGTCGTGGCGCAGGGCCTCGACGACCTGGCCACGCACGCCCTGACGCCGCTCGCCGACGTCGCCGAGGGCCTCGACCCGGCCGCGCTGCGCCCGGTGGACGGCCGGATCGACCTGGCCCCGCTCAGCGCGGCGGCACCCGCGCTGGTGACGGCGTCGCGGGTCGCCGACCGCGTGCAGGGCGACGTCGCCGACCTCGACCCGGCCGCGCTGCACGGACCGCTGGTCGACCCGGTCACCGAGCTGCAGGACGGGCTCACCGCCGCGGCCGACGCGCTGGGCACGGCGGCGCGGGTCGCCTCGCTGCTGCCGCCGATGCTCGGCGCCGACGGGCCGCGCGAGTACCTGGTGCTGTTCCTCAACTCCGCCGAGCTGCGTGCCCAGGGCGGCATCGTCGGCGCGCTGGCCCTGGTCACCGCCGACGACGGCGCCCTGGCGCTCACCGACCAGCTCCCCGGCAGCGAGGTGCCGCGGTTCTCCGATCCCGTGCTGCCGCTCACCGACGCCGAGCTCGCGATCATGGGCGAGGACCTGGGCCGCTTCGTCCCGAACACCGTCATGGTCCCCGACAGCCCCCGCGCGGCGCAGATCGCCGCCGAGATGTACCGCCGGGCCAGCGGCCGCACCGTGGACGGCGTCGTCCTGGTCGACCCCGTCGCGCTGTCCTACGTGCTCGGCGCGACCGGGGACGTGCACCACCCGGACGGCCAGACGCTCACCGCCGCGACGCTGGTGCAGACCCTGCTGCTGGACGCCTACGTCCGCGAGACCGAGGAGGCCGACTCCGACGCGTTCTTCGCCGACGCCGCCGGGGCCACGTTCCGGGCGCTCGCGGAGGGCGCCGGCGACCCGGCGCAGCTCGTGGACGCGCTGCGGCGCTCGAGCGACGAGCACCGCCTGTCGGTGTGGTCCGCCGACCCGGGCGAGCAGGCACTCATCCAGGGCAGCGCCGTCGACGGGGCGTTCCTCACCGGCGGGCACGACGACGCCGTCGGCGTCTTCCTCGACAACGCCTCGGGGTGGAAGACCGACACGTTCCTGCGCAGCTCGGTGACCGTCGAGGACGCCCGCTGCACGGACGGCCGGCTCGTGATGGACGTCGTCGTCGACCTCGCCTCCACCGTCCCGGCGGACCCGGGCGACCTGCCGCGGTACGTGGTCGGCGACGGCAGCACCGGCGTGGCGGTGGGGGACATCCGGCAGCGGGTGTCCGTCTACTCCCCGGTCGGCGGGACGGTCGCCCAGATCCGGCGCGGCGAGTCGTTCCTCGGTGCGGCCGGCACCACCATGGCGGGCCGCGACGTGCGCGTCCTGACCGAGACGCTGGCCCCGGGCGAGAGCGTGACCCTGCGGCTCACCGTGACCGCCCCGGCGCCGGGTCCGCAGGTCGCGGTGTGGAGCACCCCCACCACGACCCAGCCCGGTCTGGCGAGCGCTCCCACCGGGTGCGGCGCAGACTGAGTGGTGGCACGCGCCGTGGTGGTGCGCAGGCTTTCACCCGGCTGCCGCACGCACCGGGAGCCCCGACATGCCACACTCGGTCCTACTTGTCCGAGTTTTCTGCTGTGCTGGGGGTCCTGATGCGCCGCGCATTCTCCGTCGTTGCTGCCACGATGTTCGCCGTCGGCGGCCTTGCGGGTACCTCCGCGACCGCTGCCGAGCTCCCGCTGTGCGAGGAGGGGGACGGTTACGTCCCGGGCGAGACCTGCGAGTCCGTCGTCCTCGCCGAGCTGGACTGCCCGGACGGCGTCGCCACGATCGACTACGACATCGCGGGGACCGGCGACGAGGACGGCCTCGTCGACGTGACCTGGACCGGCCTGCCCGGTGGCGACGTCACCGTCACCGGCCAGCCGCTGACCGGCACGCTCACCTGGCCCACCGGCGTCACGGCCGACGCGACGATCGTCTTCGGCACCACGCCGCCCACCGCGCTGCTGGCCGAGTACCCGTGCGACGACGACTCGGGCGTCGCCGCCGGTGGCGAGACGCCGACCAGCCGCTCCACCACCCGGACCGCCGTCGCGGCCCGCTCGGAGTCCGGCGTCCTGGCCCAGACCGGCGCGACCGGCCTGCCCATCGCCCTGGGTGGCGGTGCGCTGATCGTCGGCGGTGCCGCCGCCGTCATCCTCGCCCGCCGCAGCCGCCAGGCCGGCGCCGCCGAGTGACCCCCGGCCCCTCCCCCAGGGGCTGACCGCGAAGGGGCCACGCGCACACCGCGCGTGGCCCCTTCGCTGCGTCCGGGACGGGGTGCTCAGGACCGCCGCTCGGCCCGCCGGCCGAGCAGCACGGCCGCGGCGCCGAGCGCGGTCAGCACCGGGACCAGCACGAAGGCGGTGCGGGTGCCGAGCCCGTCGGCCAGGGCGCCGAGCAGGAACGGCGCGCCACCGATCGCCAGGCCCACACCGAGGGACGAGCTCGCCTGCGCCTGGTCCGGACGACCGCCCGACGAGCGCAGCACGAGCGCGATCGTCAGCGGGTACTGCGCCCCGTACCCCAGCCCCGCCAGCACGAGCCCGCCCAGGGCGACCCCGGTCGAGGTCGCCGTCCAGGTCACCAGCCAGCCGGCCGCCGCGACCGCGAAGGCCGCGACGAGGACCGCCTCCACGGGCCACCGGTTGAGCAGCGCGCCGACGGCGAACCGCATGACGGCCATCGCCCCCACCAGCCCGGCGAGCGCGGCGGTCGCGATGCCCGGCCCGGCCCCGGTCCGCTCGGCCACCAGGTCCGCCACCCAGAACGTGGTCGCGTTCTCGATCGCGACCGCGGCGATGAGCGCCGACCAGAACAGCCAGTACGCCCGGGAGAAGCCGCGCGCACCGGGCGGCGGCGCGCCGGCGACGGCGTCCGGCGCGGGCGACGCGTCGTCGGCGGCCGGTCCGGTGGGTGCCGGCCCGGAGGCCGCGGGGTGGCCGAGCGCGCCGCGACCCGGCAGCAGCGTCACCAGGACCGACGCCACGACGACGAACCCGACCGTGGCCGCGACCGCCGGCCGCCAGCCCCAGCCGGCCGCGACGCTGCCGCCGAGCGCGAGCGGAGCGACCAGCCCGAACAGCGCACCGACGCCGTTCGCCTCGGACACCGCCGACCCGCTGGCCTCCCCGTGGTGCACCGCGAGCGCGGGCTGCGCGGCCGAGATCGCCAGCGTGCCGCCGAGCGCCGTGACCAGCGCGCCGGTCAGGGTCACCGCGATGCTCGGACCGGTCACCAGCACCACGACGCCCGCGGCCAGGACGGCGCCCGCGATCAGCAGCGCGGCGCGGCGACCGGTGCGCGCCACCAGCCGCGCGCTGACGAACGACGACGTCACCGTGCCGACGGCCATGGCGGTGCCGTGCAGCCCCGCCTGCGCCCCGGAGATCCGCTGCTCGGCAGCGATCAGCGGGATCGCGGGGGAGAAGCTGTAGAGCAGCCATCCCCAGGCGATGAAGTAGGTGTACAGCGAGAGCGTGAGGCGGTCCCGGTCGTGCTGCGCCGGCGGCAGCGTGGCGAGCCGTCGCCGGGTCGACGGACGCGGGGTCCCGCCGGGCGGCCGGCCCGGCGCCGAGGGCGCCGGGGTCCCGCCCACGTCAGCCCAGCCGGTCGACGACGTGGTCGACGCACGCGGTGAGCGCGTGGACGTCGGCCGGGTCGACGGCGGGGAACATCGCGACCCGCAGCTGGTTGCGCCCCAGCTTGCGGTACGGGTCGACGTCGACGACGCCGTGCGAGCGCAGCACCGCCGCGACGGCGGCGGCGTCGACGCCGGGGTCCAGGTCCACGGTGCCCACCACGTGCGAGCGCAGCGCCGGGTCGGCCACGAACGGCGTCGCCCAGTCCCGGGACTCGGCCCAGCCGTACAGGTGCGACGCGGACTGCGCGGTGCGCGCGGTGGCCCAGCCCAGGCCGCCGTGACCCAGCAGCCACTCGATCTGCTCGGCGAGCAGCACCAGGGTCGCCAGGGCGGGGGTGTTCAGGGTCTGGTCCAGCCGCGAGCTCGCGACCGCGGTGGTCAGCGACAGGAACTCCGGCACCCAGCGGCCGTCGGCCTCCACCTGCGCGGCGCGCGCGACGGCGTCGGGCGACAGCAGGGCCAGCCACAGGCCGCCGTCGGACGCGAAGCTCTTCTGCGGCGCGAAGTAGTAGACGTCGGTCTCGGCGACGTCGACCGGCAGCCCGCCCGCGGCCGACGTCGCGTCCACGACGGTCAGCGCGCCCTGCTCGCGGGACCCGGCGACCCGTCGGACCGGCGCCATCACGCCGGTGGACGTCTCGTTGTGCGGCCAGGCGTAGACGTCGATGCCGTCCTCGAGCTCCGGCAGCGCCACCGAGCCGGGCTCGGCGGCGCGGACCGAGGAGTCGGTGAGGAACGGCGCGCGGGTGGTGGCGGCGGCGAACTTCGCGCCGAACTCGCCGAACGCGGCGTGCTGGGCGCGCTCGCGCACCAGGCTCACCGTCGCGACGTCCCAGAACGCCGTCGAGCCGCCGTTGCCGAGGGCGACCTCGTACCCGTCGGGCAGCGAGAACAGGTCCGCCAGGCCCTCCCGGACCCGGCCGACCAGGCGCCGGACCGGCGGCTGGCGGTGCGAGGTCCCCAGCAGCGTCCCGCCGACGGCGGCGAGCGCGTCCACCTGCTCGGGCCGGACCTTGCTCGGCCCCGACCCGAACCGGCCGTCGCGCGGCAGCAGGTCGGCGGGGATGGTGATGTCGGGGGCCGCGGGCACCCGGCGAGCGTAGGCGCTGGCCGCCCGGCGCGGCGACCCCGCCGGGCGTGGCCGGGCCGGGCGCGCGGGCGGCGGCCGGTCGGCACCCCGCCACCGCGGCGTCGTGAACCCGTAGCCTGGACCCGGCGAGAGCGAAGGACCCTGGAGGCAGCAGCCGTGAGCGACCTGATCGACACCACCGAGATGTACCTGCGCACGATCTACGAGCTGGCCGAGGAGGGGATCGTCCCCCTGCGCGCCCGGATCGCGGAGCGGCTGGGGCACTCGGGGCCGACCGTCTCGCAGACCGTGGCCCGCATGGAGCGCGACGGCCTGGTGGTGGTCAGCGGCGACCGGCACCTCGAGCTCACCGAGGACGGCCGGCTCAAGGCGGTGCGGGTCATGCGCAAGCACCGGCTCGCCGAGCGGCTGCTCACCGACGTCATCGGGCTGGACTGGGAGTTCGTCCACGAGGAGGCGTGCCGCTGGGAGCACGTGATGAGCGACCGGGTCGAGAAGCGGCTGCTGGACCTGCTCGACCACCCGCACCACTCGCCGTACGGCAACCCGATCCCCGGCCTCGGCGAGCTGGGGGAGGAGCGCCCGGAGGAGCTGTTCCTGCACGGCGTGCTGCCGCTGCGCAGCGTCGTGCCGGTCGGCGGCGAGCGGACGACCGCCGTCGTCGAGCGGCTCGGCGAACCCCTGCAGACCGACATCGAGCTGCTCGCCCGGCTGGCCGGTGCAGGGGTGCGTCCGGGCCAGACCATCACCGTCGAGCGCGGGGCCGGCGTGCTCACGGTCGCCGCGCCCGGCGCCGACGTCGTGCTGGACCTGCCGGACGAGGTCTCCCGGCACATCTTCGTGGCGGCGCCGGTGCCGGCCGAGGCGGTCGCGCACACCGAGGCCGGACGGCTCGCGGCGCCCTGACCGACGCCGACTCTGCTGAGCCCGGCACCCGGTGGCGCGCCCCGGTGGCGCCCCCCGGCCGCGCACCTCGTCCCGCACGGCGACACCGGGGTGTGTCACGTTTCACCCTCCCCACGGTGATCTCACCGTGACCGAAGCGTGACATCAGCGTGTCCGCTCGGGTACGTTCGGCTCGCTCCTCGGAACCCTCCTCCGTGGGAGCCCATGCGCGGCACGCCTAACCCTGCCGGCGCGCGTGGTTCCGTACGACTTCGCCGGCAGGGGCGGGGGACCCAAGAAGTGGGCGCTGGAGACGGCGTCCTTTGGGGTGAAGCCGGGCGGGTGTCGACAGGCACTCACTCGGCCGGGTGATTCTCCAACCCGAACCCGACAGCTCACCTCGTAGGCGTACAGGAGAGGCACCCGTGTCCGTGAGCACCACTCGCGCCCGGCATCGCGCTGCGCGCCGCCCGGCAACCCCCCTGACCGACCTCGCGACCGCCGCCACCGGCTCGATCGCCGTCGTCGGCCGTCGGACCGCCGTCGCCGCGGCCTCCGCCGGGCTGGTCGTCTCGACCATCGCGGCCCCCGCGGGCGCTGCGCCCGGGACCGACGCCGCGGCGTCCAGCCTGCCGGCCGTCGACACCTCGTCCCTGACCGCTGCCGCCCGGGCCGCCCTCGCGGCCGCCCCGGTGGTCACCGTCGCCGCCGACGCGCAGTGGACGCTCGACGTCCCCGCGGTCACGGTCGTCAAGGACCCGCCGCCCCCGCCGCCCGTCGTGGTGGAGAAGAAGGAGACCCGCCGGTCGACCGCGGCCGCCTCCCGCTCCACGACCCGCCAGAGCGTGTCGGACCGCTCGGCGTCCGCCGAGGAGTCCGCCCCCGCCCAGGAGGCGCCCGCCGCCAGCGCCCCCGCGTCGGCCAACGGCAGCGCCATCGCCGAGATCGCGCTGCGCTACGTCGGCGTCCCGTACCGCTCCGGCGGCACCACGCCCGAGGGCTTCGACTGCTCGGGCTTCACGTCCTACGTCTTCCGCCAGGCGGGCATCTCGCTGCCGCGCACGTCCGGCGCGCAGAAGGGCGCGGGCACCGTCGTGTCCCGCGCCAACGCGCAGGCGGGTGACCTCATCTGGTCCCCCGGTCACATCAGCATCTACCTCGGCGACGGCATGCAGATCGACGCGCCCCGCCCGGGCAAGTCGATCCAGGTGCGCTCCATCTGGCAGAGCAACCCGACCTTCATCCGGGTCGGCTGACCCACCGGTCGCTCGACAGGGCCCCGTCCACGCCTCGGCGTGGGCGGGGCCCTGTGTCGTCGGCGGGCCGGGTCGACCTCGTGCCCGACGTCGTGCTGCGGGCCGTGCCCGACGTCGCGCCGCAGGTGGTGACCGCGTCCGGGCCCAGGCGCGGGTGCGGGCGGTTACTCTGGCAACGCTTGCACTCCCCAGCCGGCCCCGGTCAGCCAGACGGGTCCGCTGACCTGTTGGAGCCCATCGTGCTGATGCCCGCAGCGCCCCCCCGCCGGACGCTGCTGCTCAACGCCAGCCTCGAACCCCTGTGCGTGGTGACCATGCACCGCGCGGTGCTCCTGGTGCTCACCGGCAAGGCGACCGTGCTCGAGGCCGACGAGCACCTGCTGCACTCCGAGCGCTCCACGCTGCCGGCGCCGCTGGTGCTGTGCCTGACCCGGTACGTGCACGTGCCCAGGCGCCGCACCGTGCCGCCCACCCGCCGGACCGTCCTGCTGCGCGACGGCCACCGGTGCGCGTACTGCGGCGGCGCCGCGGACACCGTCGACCACGTGCACCCGCGGTCGCGCGGCGGGCGGCACGAGTGGACCAACGTGGTCGCTGCGTGTAGCCGGTGCAACAACCGCAAGTCCAACCGGCTGCTGGCCGAGCTGGGCTGGGAGCTGGCGTTCACGCCCCGGGCCCCGCGCGGGGCCGCCGCCCTGCTGTCCGCCAGCGTGCGAGCCGACCCGTCCTGGACGGCGTACCTCGCCCGGGACGCCGCAGCCTGACCCGTCAGCGCCCGGGGCGACAGTTCGCCAAGCGTCGGTGTGGTCAGGGTCAAATCGAGATGTGAGAAGTCTCCCTCTTCCGGTGCTTGTCGCGCGACACTGGGGCTGAGAGGGTCCATCCATCTCAACCCGGGAGGTAGCGATGACCCACGACGACGTGGTGCTGGTCGGAGTCGACGGCTCGGCGACCAGCCTGCACGCCCTGGACTGGGCGGCGGCCGAGGCCCGCGCCCACGGGTACGCCCTGCGGTTGGTGTGCTCCTACGCGCTGCCGGCATTCACCGCCGCCTCGCTGGACGGCGGCTACGCCGCCCTCGACGACACCGCGATCCAGGCCGGCGCCAAGGCGGTCCTCGCCGAGGCGCAGGCCCGCGCGCAGGACCGCGGCGTGAGCTCGACGGCGTCGGTGCTGACCGGGGACGCCGCCGCGGTGCTCGTGGAGATGTCCCGTTCGGCACGCATGGCGGTCGTCGGCACCCGGGGCCGGGGCGGGTTCACCGACCGGCTGCTGGGCACCGTGTCGTCCGCGCTGCCCGCGCACGCGTACTGCCCGACGGTCGTCGTGCCGTCCCGTCCGGAGGGTGCCGACCCCGGTGATCCGGCGCCGGTGCAGCCGGTGCGCCGCATCGTGGTCGGCGTCGACGGGTCGCCCGCGTCCGACGTCGCCCTGCGGCACGCGATCCGGGAGGCGAAGGTCTGGGACGCCGAGCTCACCGCCGTCGCCGGGGTGCCGGTCGGCTCCGGGTCCGGGCTGCTGGCGTGGCTGCCGGCCGCCGTCGACCACGAGGCGGTGCTGCGGGACATCGCCGAGGGGCTCGACGTCGTCATCGACCGGGCCGTCGCGGACGACCCCGGCGTGCGGGTCAAGCGGCACGTGCTCGACGGCACCGGCGCCGAGCTGCTCACCGAGTTCTCGACCGCGACGGACCTCATCGTCGTCGGGTCGCGCGGTCGGGGCGGGTTCGCCGGGCTGCTGCTCGGCTCGACCAGCCAGGCGGTGCTGCACCACTCGGCGTGCCCGGTCATGGTGGTCACCCGCCGCTGCGAGGAGGGTGGCCAGCCCGGCACCCGGCCCGCCGCGCGCGGGCGCGTGCGGGACATCGGGGACCTGTACCGCTGAGCCGGCCGAGCCACCTGAGCCGGCCTGGGACGATGGCCGGATGACGCTCGACGACCTCGACGAGGCGATCCTGCACGAGCTCGGCAAGGACGCCCGCGCCTCCTACGCCGACATCGGCGCCGTCGTCTCGCTGTCCGCGCCGGCGGTCAAGCGGCGCGTCGACCGGCTGCGCGCCAGCGGGGTGATCCGCGGGTTCACCGTCCGGCTCGAGCCGTCAGCGCTGGGCTGGGAGACCGAGGCGTACGTGGAGCTGTTCTGCTCCGGGTCCACCAGCCCGAGCACGATGCGGTCCGCCGTCGAGCGGTACCCCGAGGTCATCTCGGCCAGCACGGTGACCGGCGAGGTGGACCTCCTGCTGCACCTGCGGGCGCGGGACATGCGGCACCTCGAACGGGTCGTGGAGCGGCTCAACGCCGAGCCGTTCACCGCCCGCACCCGGTCGACGATCGTGCTGTCCCCCCTGGTCCGCCGCGCCGACGTCGAAGGCCTCCCGCACGACTGACCCTCCGCCGGGTGCGACGTTGTGGACCGCTCGCGGCGGCTGAGGGGTCCGGAACGTCGCACTCGGCGAGAGAGCGGGGCGGGTCAGGGGGTGCGGAGGACGGCGGTGAGCTGGTCCAGTCCCCAGTCGAGGTCGTTCTCGGCGATGGTCAGGGGCGGTGCGAGCCGGATCGTCGCGCCGTGGGTGTCCTTGGCCAGCACCCGCCGGGCCAGCAGCCGCTCGCACAGGTCTCGCCCGGTGCCCCAGGCGGGGTCGACGTCGATCCCGGCCCACAGCCCGACGCCGCGGTGCCCGGCCAGCAGCCCGTCGGCGACGAGCGCGGCGAGTCGGGACTGCAGGTGCGCCCCGAGCGTGCGGGCGCGCGCCTGGTGCTCGCCGGTCTCGAGCAGCCCGACGACGGCGAGCCCGACCGCGCACGCCAGCGGGTTGCCGCCGAACGTCGACCCGTGCGTGCCGGGGGTGAGCACGCCCAGCACGTCGGCCGAGCCGACCACCGCGGACACCGGCACGATGCCGCCGCCGAGCGCCTTGCCGAGCAGCACGAGGTCGGGGACGACGCCCCACAGGTCGCAGGCCAGCGTGGTGCCGGTCCGGCCGAGGCCGGACTGGATCTCGTCCGCGATCAGCAGCACCCCGGCGTCGTCGCACGCGGCGCGCACGGCAGGCAGGTAGTCGTCCGGGGGCACGATCACGCCGGACTCGCCCTGGATGGGCTCGAGCAGCACCGCGACCGTGTCGTGGTCGATCGCCGCGGCGAGGGCCGCCGCGTCACCGAAGGGCACGACCCGGAAGCCCGGCGTGTACGGCCCGAAGCCGCGGCGGGCGTCGTCGTCGGTGGAGAAGGAGACGATGGTGGTGGTGCGGCCGTGGAAGTTGCCGTCGGCGACGACGATGGTGGCCCGGCCGGGAGCGACTCCGCGGGTCTCGTAGCCCCACTTGCGGGCCGCCTTGATCGCCGTCTCGACCGCCTCGGCACCGGTGTTCATCGGCAGCACGGTCTCAGTGCGGGTGAGCGCGGCCAGCCGGTCGGCGAAGGGGTGCAGCAGGTCGTGCTCGAAGGCCCGGGACGTCAGGGTCAGCCGGTCGAGCTGCGCGTGCGCGGCGGCCACCAGGTCCGGGTGGCGGTGGCCGAAGTTCAGCGCGGAGTATCCGGCGAGCAGGTCCAGGTACCGGCGGCCGTCGGCGTCGTGCAGCCAGGACCCCTGCCCGTCGGTGACGGTGACCGGCAACGGGTGGTAGTTGTGCGCGAGGTGCCCCCCGGCTGCCCCCGGGGGCCGCCCCGTGCTTCGCCCCGGGGGCGCCGACGACGTCGGGACCGCGGTGGTCACCGGGGGCCGCCGCGGACCTCGAGGGTGCAGCACTTCGCGCCGCCGCCACCCTTGAGCAGCTCGCTGGTGTCGACCGGGATCGGCTCGTAGCCCCGCTCGCGCAGCGCCGCGGCGAGGTCGACCGCGCCGGGGGCGACGACGACGTGCAGCCCGTCGCTGACCGCGTTCAGGCCGAGCGCGACGGCGTCCCGCTCGGTGGCGATCACGGCGTCGGGGAACATCCGCTCCAGCACGGCGCGCGACCCGGCGGAGAACGCCGGCGGGTAGTACGCGACCTGCGGGTGGGCGGGGTCGCTGTCGAGCACGGTCAGCGCCGTGTCGAGGTGGTAGTAGTGCGGGTCGACGAGCTCCAGGGAGACGACCGGGCGCCCGAACAGCCGCTGCGCCTCGGCGTGCGAGCTGGTCTCGGTGCGGAACCCGCTGCCGGCGAGGATCACGTCGCCGACCGTGAGCAGGTCGCCCTCGCCCTCGTTGGTCTCGCTGGCGGTGTGCGTGACGTAGCCCCGGTCGGCGAACCACTTCTCGTACGCCGGACCCTCAGCCTCGCGCTCGGGGTAGCGGAACCTGGCCGAGTACACGACGCCGTCGACGACGGTCGCGCCGTTGGCGGCGTAGACCATGTCCGGCAGGCCGGGGACGGGGTCGATCGTGTCGACCGTGTGGCCGAGCCGCACGAAGGTGTCGCGCAGCACGCGCCACTGCTCGACGGCGAGCGCGCTGTCGGTCGAGCGGGTCACGTCCATCCACGGGTTGATCTCGTAGCTGACCGTGTAGTGCACGGGCTCGCACATCAGGTAGTGGC
Organism: uncultured Cellulomonas sp.; assembly: GCF_947494015.1. GTDB lineage: Bacteria > Actinomycetota > Actinomycetes > Actinomycetales > Cellulomonadaceae > Pengzhenrongella. The sequence continues at coordinate 30,706 of NZ_CANLTL010000017.1, forward strand.
GGGGGGTGGCGGTGAGCACGGGTCCTCCGGGGGTCGCGGGCGGTGGGTCGCCGCGTCGTCGCAGGCTCACCCACCAGCCTAGGGACGCCGACGACGACGGCGCAGGCCGCGTCGTTGCGCGATCGGGCGCGGATCGTTGCGCACCGAGGGCATCTTGCGGCGATTCGTTGCGTACGGCTACGGACCCTGCGCGACCGGGGTCAGACGCGCCCGCGCGCGGCGTCCCGGCCGACCCGGTACAGCGCGAACCGCAGCATGAGGTGCATGACCGGCGCGAGCAGGGCGGCCGTCAGCGCCCGCGGCACCGGGCCGGCCAGGTGCACGGTCTCGGTCCAGGTGACGGCGGTACGGCCGTCGTCGACCCCGGCCGCGAAGATGCCGGCCGAGCCCAGCAGCACCGGCCCGAGCTTGGTGAACTGCGCCTCGCCGGGGTGCCCGGGGCCGGGCGGGTCGAACACGTCCACCCGCATGGTGTCCAGCAGGCCCGGGACGCCGCGGTCGGTGAACGGCCCGGACACCGCGCGGACCTGGGTCCCGACCCCGATCGGCAGCCCCTCGACGGTGATGCGGGTCAGCGGGATCCAGCGTGCGTGGTGGCGCGGGTCGACGACGAGCTCCCACGCCTGGGTCAGCGGCAGCGGGATCACGCGGGTCACGGCGACGGTCGACGTCATGGGGAGTCCTTCGGTGTGGTGGTGAGGGTGGCGTCGGTCTGGGCGGCGTCGAGGGCGCGCCGCATCCGGACGAGAGCGACCTGGCGGTAGGAGGAGTCGAGCAGCTCACGGACCTCCGACCAGTCGGCGTCGGCGGTCAGGTCCAGGGCGAGCCAGCCGCCGGGGCCGAAGTAGGGCGGGGCGTAGAAGCGCGGGTCGCCGGCGAGCGCGGGCCGCTCGTCGGGGTCGGGCTTGACCACCAGCGCGTGCGGGTGGTGCTCGGTCACGCCGTACACGGCGAAGATCTTGCGGCCCGCGCGGAAGGTCGGCCGGCCCCACGCCTCGACCTCGGCGGACTCGGGGAACGCGAGGGCCAGCGGACGCAACCGCGCGAGCAGCGGGTCGGCGTCGTCGTACATCCGCGGGTGCTCCACGGCGGCCTCCTGACCTCGGGCCGCCCCGGGCCGGGCTCGGGCTCGGGCGGGTGTCCCGCCGCCACGGTAACGTGCCCGCCCATGGAGACACGGGTTCTGGGACGGACAGGGCGCTCGGTGAGCGTCATCGGGCTGGGCTGCTGGCAGCTCGGCGGGGACTGGGGCGAGGTCGTCGAGGACGACGCGCTCGCGGTCCTCGACGCCGCGGTCGGGGCGGGGGTCACCTTCCTCGACACCGCCGACGTGTACGGCGACGGGCGCAGCGAGAAGCTCATCGGCCGGTTCCTGGCCGAGCGCTCGGCCGGAGGCGACCTGACCGTCGCGACCAAGATGGGCCGCCGCGCCGACCCGCACGTCGCCGACGCGTACACCCTCGACGCGTTCCGCGCGTGGACCGACCGGTCCCGGGAGAACCTCGGCGTCGACACCGTCGACCTGGTGCAGCTGCACTGCCCGCCGACCGAGGTGTTCTCCCGTGACGCCGTCTACGACGGGCTCGACACGCTGGTGCAGGAGGGGCGGATCGCCGCCTACGGGGTCTCGGTGGAGACGGTCGACGAGGCGCTGACCGCGATCGCCCGCCCGAACGTCGCCAGCGTGCAGATCATCGTCAACATCTTCCGCCGCAAGCCGCTGGAGCGGGTGCTGCCGGCCGCGCTCGACGCCGGCGTCGGCATCATCGCCCGGGTGCCGCTGGCCAGCGGGCTGCTGTCCGGCAAGTACGACCGCAACACCGAGTTCGCCGAGTCCGACCACCGCACCTACAACCGCCACGGCGACGCCTTCGACGTCGGCGAGACGTTCTCCGGGGTGCCGTTCGAGGTCGGCGTGGACGCGGCGCAGCGGGTCGCCGGCTTCACCCCCGACGGCGCGACGACGGCGCAGCTCGCCCTGCGGTGGCTGGTGGACCAGCCCGGGGTGAGCACCGTGATCCCCGGCGCCCGCAACGCCGAGCAGGCGCGCGCCAACGCCGGTGCGGCGGACCTGGCGCCGATCGACGAGGCGACGTCCGAAGGTCTGCGGCAGGTCTACGACGACGCGATCCGCGAGCACGTGCACGGTCGCTGGTAGTCACCGACGACGACGGCCGCCGACCCGGTGCGGGTCGGCGGCCGTCGCTGCGCTCGGGGGCGGTCAGCCCGTCGGCGGGCTCGGCCGGTGGCTCACCTCGGCGTCGCGGTCCGCGGCGTCGACCAGGCGGCGGGTGCCGCCCGCCTCGACGACCTCCACCACGCGGGGGAACTCCAGCGGCGGCGGGCCGAAGGTCGACCGGGCGCCGTCGATCACGGTCTTGCCGAGCGACCGGGCGCCCTTGACGCCGATCCACGCGCCGATGCCGAACGGCGCCAGCCGGCCGAACGCCACGGCGCCGCGCTTGGCGGCCTGCCGGCGCAGCAGCCGGCGGGCCAGGGTGCCGTTCACCGCCGTGAGCGTCGTGGTCGGCATCCGGGTCAGCAGGGTGCGGGCGGCCGCGGCGTTGCCGCTCTGGATGGCGTCCTGCAGCTCGGCGGCGCCGTCCTCGCCCAGCACGGTGGCCAGCAGCAGCGCCCGGCGGCGGGTGGCGTCCTCCACCTCGATGCCGTGCACGCTCGCCACCCCCAGGGAGAACGCGGCCGAGGCGGCGAAGAACGCGGCGACGTCGCCGGCGGTGAGGCTCACCGCGACCCCGGTGCCGCCCACGGGGACGGCCGCGGCGGCGCCCACGGCCCCGCCGCTCGCGGAGACCACGCGCAGGTACTCCTTCTCCAGCAGCCCGATGATCTGGGCCGGCGAGGCGTGCGGGTTGCGGCGGCGCAGGGTCTGGACGTGGTCGTGGATCGCACCGGACGGGATCGTGACGGCCCGGTCGAGGATCCGGTCGAGGAAGCCGCGGTCGCTCAGGTGCGGGCTGCCGAGGGAGTCGTCATCCGCCGTCGCGGGCAGCGCGGGCGGCTCGTCCGGTCGGCGACGGCGCAGGATGGGCATCAGACCTCCTCGACGACGTTCAGGTGGACCCGAGCGCCGCGGGTCAGCGTGTTCGCGATCGTGCAGCTCTGCTCGACCGAGCGCTGGACGACCGTGAGCAAGCGGGTGCGGGCGGCGTCGTCGAGCCCGGACAGGTCCACGACGAGCTCCTCGTGCAGGTCGGTGTACCGGTCCTCCTCGGGGTGCGCGACGCTCGAGACCCGCACCGTGACCGCGACGTCGTCGCCCAGGCGGCGCGCCAGGGCGGCGTCGGACGTCATGCCGGTGCAGCCGGCCAGCGCGATCTTGAGCAGCTCGCCGGGGGTGAACACGGCGCCGGCCTCGACCGGGCCGATGCTGACCTGTGCCCCGCGCGAGCTGTAGCCGGTGTAGGTGCGGGTCCCGGTGCGCTCGACCCACAGCTCGGCCGGTCCGCCGGCGACGGCACCGGTGGCAGTGCCGGTGAGGGGGCCGGTGAGGGCGTCCGTCGGCGCGGCGCCGGGGACGTCGGGGGACTCGAGGACGCTCGGCGGCCGCCCGCCGCGTTCGGTGCTCATGGTCGGATCCTGCCACGCGGCTCCCACACGGGCCGGTCACCGCGGCGTCGTCCACGGGCGGTGTGGTCCACGACGACGCGCGAGCCGCGGCGGTGTGACGAAGGCCTTACCACTGCCGGGGTTCTGCCGCCTGTTATCCGTCCGTTATCTTCGAGAGGAACGGCAGCAACCCGACATCGTGCTCACGTCGCCCGGCGGGGCGCCGATCAGGTCCGCAGACGCCCACCCCACCTGCCCGCTGCGCACCACGCGACTGACACAGAAGGACGACCTATGGCGAACCCCGACGACCGCTCCGCCCAGGGGGCCACCGCTCCCACCGCTGACCGTCCGCGGTGGAAGGGCCGTCCGGCGGTCCTCGCGATCATCGTGACCGGCGTGCTGACGCTGGGCGTCGGGGCGACGTCGGTCGCCGTCACCGTCCAGGAGAACGCCCGCCAGGCGCAGGTCGCCGAGGCCGAGCGCGAGGCGAAGGCCGCCGAGCTGGCCCGCAAGCGCGAGGCGGCCCTGGCCCGCGGCGAGGAGGTCCGGGCCGAGCTGGAGCGGATCCTGGCCGAGCGCGCCGCCGCGGTCGCCGCCGCCGCCGCACCGCTGGACGCGGCCCGTGCGACGTACGACACCGCGCCGCAGGCCACGCCCGAGACCAGGGCGGCCCTCCAGGTCGCCATCGACCAGACCGCGGCCCTCCTGGCCACCGACCCGCTGCCCGAGGTGCAGGCCGTCAACGACTCGGTCGCCGCGCTGGCCGCACCGCAGCAGGCCGTCGCCGAGAGCCAGGCCGCCTGGCAAGCCGCCGAGGACGCCCGCATCGCCGCGGAGGCCGCCGCGGCCGCCGCCCAGGCCGAGCAGGAGCGCGCCGCCGCGGCCGCCGCGGCGTCGGCGCGTGCCCCGCAGGCTGCGTCCCGGTCGCAGCGGTCGGGCTCGGGTGCGGCGGCGCCCGCCGCCCCGAAGGCGAAGGCGTCGTCCCCGGCGCCCGGCGCACCCGCCCCCGCTCCTGCCCCGGCGCCCGCCCCCGCGGCGAGCAGCGCCCCTGAGTTCAGCGCCGGTGCGCTGGGTGAGGCGATCAACGCCTACCGCGCGGCCAACGGCCTGCCGGCGCTGGGCATCTCGCGGTCCGGCACCCTCTACGCGCACGCCGCCGCGATGGCCGAGGCCGGGTCGATCTGGCACGGCGGCTCGGACAAGATCGTCGGGTACGTCAAGCCCGCCAGCGCGTCGGCCCTGGTCAGGGCCTGGGCGAACTCCCCGGCGCACAACGCGTGGATGCTGCGCACCGACAAGTCGTCGATGCAGGTCGGCGCCGCGGTGCTGGGCGACCGGTTGTACGGAGCGGTGAACTTCAGCTGACGTCCGCCACCACCTGAGGCGACGGGCCGGCACTCCTGCTCGGGGTGCCGGCCCGTCGTCGTCCGCCCGGCGCGTCTGTGTGCAGTCCGCGTCCCGGACGGGCGTGCGGCGGGCGGTGGCGCGCCGCCCGCCCGCCGTCAGGCCCGCAGGTGCTCGGCGAGGAAGTCCACCGCCGCCCGGAGCGCCGGCACGGGGTCCACGCGGTCGAAGCAGTGCTCGCCACCCGGCACGAGCTCGAGCCGCACCGGGGCGCCGGCGTCGGCCAGCGCGGCAGCGAGGCGCTCGCTGTGGCCCGGCGGGACGACGGTGTCCGCCGTGCCGTGCAGCAGCAGCATCGGCGGTGCGCCCGCGTGCACGCGGCCGACCGGCGACGCCGCCCGCGCGACGTCGGCCGCCTCCCCGACCGGCCGGCCCAGCAGCCGGTCCTCCGGGGTCGGCCCCACCCACGGTGGGGCGCCGGCGGTGTCGGCGGCGGCGTCCGGACCGTCCGGGCCGAAGGCCGACAGGTCGGTCACCGGGTACATCGGGACCGCCGCCGCGACCGCGCTGCTCGGCCCGACGACGCTGCGCTCCGTCGGCGGGACCGGCGCATCACCGGTCAGCGCGACGAGCGCTGCCAGATGGCCGCCTGCCGACTCGCCGGACACCCCGATGCGGTCGGGGTCGATGCCGAGGTCGGCGGATCGGTGCCGGAGGAAGCGGATGGCCGCCTGGGCGTCGGCGAGCTGGGCGGGGTGGTGCGCCTCACCGGAAAGCCGGTAGTCGACCGTCGCGACCGCCATCCCCGACCCGACGACCAGCCGGAACCAGTGGTCGTCCTTCGGCCAGTTGCCCGGTGTGAACCGCCGGTCGCCGTCCCACCATGCCCCGCCGTGGATCCAGACGACGCACGGCACGGGGCCGTCGGCATCCGCCGGGACGTGGACGTCCATCAGGAGCGGCCGGAACCCGAGCGGGCGGGCGTAGGTGACGGCGTCGTAGACGAGGCGGTCGTCGGTCCGGCGGGGGAGTGGGAGGTCGGGGAGGTCGGGGACGACGGCGGGCGCGTCTGCGCCGGCGACGGGGGCCGGGGTGGTCGAGGCCATGCGGGTGGGCTCCTCGATGGGCTGAGGCGGCAGGGACGGGCCCGTGGGGCGGTGGGCGACGCCCAGCACTCTGCACCCGATGGGCTTCTTGCGTCCGTGGATGTGTCGGCCGGTCCGGACGTGCGGCGGGGCCGTGCCAGCGCCGCCCGTGGGGGAGCCGGTACGCTCGACGGCGTCAGTCCCGCCTCGCGCGCCGGGGCAAGGCTGGCCGCAGGGGCTTGCGAGTCCCATGCGCCTGTAGCTCAGGGGATAGAGCACCGCTCTCCTAAAGCGGGTGTCGGCAGTTCGAATCTGCCCAGGCGCACAGGGTGTTTGTGCTGGTCAGGCACGGTAATGCGGTCTTGCGCGCATGGGTCGCACGCCGGTCATCGGCAGGTGTGGTCAGTGGATGGTCAGTAGCCCTTCTCGAATATTGGAATGGGTTGTTCGCTGTGATCGCTCGCGGGGTCCGCGGGTGATTCGCGCATGCAGGGCCGATCGCCGCGCGCCGGTGACGGAACGATGACGAGGCGATGACGCAAGAGCCGCGTCGATGACGCGGGCGATGACGGCGTGCCGGACGTGCAAAGAGTGCGCTCCGCTGCGCCCGACGTCGACTCCTCAACGCCCGGGGGTCGGCTGCCGATCGGACGGCGTGTTGACGGCGATCAGGGAGCGGGTCCGTGCCCGGCGAGCTTGGCGTCGTGCCGGCGGACGCGCGCGGCGGAAGTACGAAGCGCTGCGGAAGGCGTGGCTGAGGCGCCACCGCAAGCGGTGGGTGCTCGTTGCGCTGATTGCAGCTGCGATCTGGGGCTCCTTCTCGTGGGCGTTCAGTCTGCTGCCGGGCGACCAGACCGTGGCGGCCGCCACGTTCGCTGGCGTCCTGATCGGCATGGTGCTCGGACTTCGGCAGTCGCCCCCGGTCTCCATCGCGAGCTGGCAGGAAGGTGCTTATGGCGAGGAGGAAACCGCCAAGCAGTTGCGCGCCCTGGAGAGGGATGGCTGGGTCGTTCTCCACGACCTCGCCAACGGGTCGGCCAACTTCGACCATGTCGTGCTCGGTCCCTCGGGCGTCTACTGCCTCAACTCCAAGTGGTCCGGCTACCGGCTCGAGGAGACATCCGAGGGCAGGCTCATCGGACGGCATGAGTACGACCCTGATCTGTACCGCGACGTCGAGTCGGTCATCCGCAAAGCACGTGGGGAGGCGGCGGCGCTCAGCGGGCAGGTCGCGGCGAGGTGTGGGCAGAAGGTGTGGGTCCAGCCCGTCGTCGTGTGGTGGGGCGACGTGGCCAACGGCGGCAAGCACATCGACGGGGTCGGCGTCGTCCAGGGAAGGCACCTCGCCGACCGATTGCGAGCACAGAGGGGACGGCCGGTGACGAACTTCGACGCCGTAGCTGCGGCTCTACGCCCGGGCCGGCACGCCGGGTGATTTCGGGCGGAACCGCGTGACCTGCTGCGGGCGCCCGCCGACACCTGAGTAGGGTCGAGCCGAGCACAACGACGTACTGGCAAGGGGAAACAATGGCTGAAGAAGCCTGGCACGAGGCACGACTCATTCCGACGTCGGGCATCAACGGTGCCGAAGAGCAGGAGCGTCGCGCTACGTCCGCCCTCTTGGCGGTGATGAGTTCTGTCCGAGAATTCGGACGTGCGCTCACCAAGCCGTACGGGGCTCCCGCTGGAACGTTGGAGACGTACATCGAGGTGCCCTTCCCCCTCGGCGACAAGCGCCTCTACCCCGACGGGCTCATCCGGGTAGCGCGTGGTCAGAAGGTGTGGACGGCTCTCGTCGAGGTCAAGACGGGCACCAACCAGCTTGCCACGGAGCAGTTGGAGAACTACCTCGACATCGCGCGTGAGCAGGGCTTCGACGCTGTCCTCACGATCTCCAACGAGATCCCCGCCATCGCTGGGCAGCACCCGACCAAGGTGGACAAGCGTCGACTCCGCAAGGTCGAGCTGCATCACCTGTCGTGGACGCAGGTGCTCGCGGAAGCCGTCATGCAGAAGGAGTTCCGTGGGATCGCCGATCCGGACCAGGCGTGGATCCTCGGTGAGCTGATTCGTTACCTGGAGCACCCGCGTTCTGGCGCTCTTGAGTTCGACGACATGGGGGAGTCGTGGGTCACCGTTCGCGACGCCGTCAGGGCAGGGACGCTGCGTCCGGCCGACAAGGGTGTCGGCGAGGTCGCCGCCCGCTTCGATGCGCTGCTTCGTTTCGCCAGCCTGTCTCTTGGGCGGCGCCTCGGTGCTGAGGTGACCCCAGTCTTGACCCGCAAGGAGTTGGCAGACCCCACCCTACGAACCGCCGACCTGGTTGGCACGCTCGCCTCGGTCGGGCAGCTTACGGGGGCTATACGCATCCCGGGCACCGTCGGCAATCTCGTCGTCACCGCCGACCTGCGTGCCGGCACGGTCACGTGCCAGGTGGACATCGACGCCCCTCGGGAGGGTCGGCCGACGACTCGGGTGAACTGGCTTGTCCGCCAATTGAAGAACGCACCCGAGACGGTCCGGGTCGAGGCGTACGCAGCTCATGCGCGTGGCGCCGGCGCGGCCGAGCTGCTCCGCGATGTTCGTGCGGACCCAGCGATCCTGGTCACCGACCCGACCAAGGAGTTGCGATCGTTCAAGGTGGCGATCACGCGCCCCATGGGGTCCAAGCGGGGGCGCGGGCGCGGCACCTTCATCGACTCGGTGCTCGAGGCTGTCGACGGCTTCTACGCCGAAGTGATGCAGTACCTGAAGGCGTGGTCCGCCGCTCCGCCACGGGTGCGCTCTGACTCCGACGCAGCCGAGCCCGTGCCGCCCGCTCTGGTGTCTACGGCACTTTCGTCCCAGGACGGTGCTGAGTTGGCCCGCGAGGTCAGCGATGCCCGACCGGCGCCGACTGATCCGGCCGACGGAGGGGCCGACGAGGACGCGCCTGTAGAAGAGCAAGCGATGGCGTGACTCCCGACGGCGGCTCGTGACCGTGACGCACGCCGGGGCGGCCGACCGCCCGCTTCGCGCGATGACAGGTCCTACGGACCGGTAGCACGAACGACGCCGGACGCCGGACTTGGCCTACGCCTACATGCCGAAGCCCGGCGGCTCGATCTGCCGTGGAGGCTCGATGGCTGGCGGTGCGCTCTGAAGCGGGATCGTCGGCAACCGGTCCATCGCCGCCCAGGTCGCCTCCGAGAACAGGTGCCCGTACACGTCCATCGTCATGGTTGCGGTCGAGTGGCCCAGGATGACCTGCACCGCCTTGACATCCGCGCCGGCCGCGATGAGGAGCGAGGCAGCGGTGTGCCGCAGGTCGTGGATGGTCGTGCCCTCGACGCCGGCGGTCTTCGTCGCCTCGGTCCACCGCGACCGTGCACGGAAGTTGGTGTTGGTCCAGACGCCGCCAGTGGGACTAGGGAACAGGAACCCGCCCGGTGGCGTCGTTGCGACCCGGTGCCGGACGTAGCCGTCGAGCGCCGCCGGCACCGGCACGGTCCGGGTTTGATGCGTCTTCGTGGGACCGAACACCGCCGCACTCGAACGCTTGGACTGCGTCGCCGCGCGGTGCACCCGGACGCCGAGGCCGTGCGGGGTCTGCACGACACGTCGGGCGTCGTGCCGGCGGACGGGTGCGGCGGCAGTCGCTACCGCGGGGCGACCGCGTCGAGCCGAGAGACGAACTCGCCGGGTCCCCGTTGCTCGGGTGGAGCCAGCGACTCCCGCATCTGGCGGGGAACGGCCGCGGTGCCTGGATGCTTCCGTGACCGGAGCATGACCGGGACGGCACGGCGGCCGTCCCGGTCCCGTGCTCAGGCCAGGCTGACGTACGTGGCCGAGTACCCGAAGCCGACGACGTCGTCGCGACCGTCGCCGTTGACGTCGCCGAGCAGGCGCGGGAACCGTGCCGGGTCCCAGCCGGCCCTCCAGCCGAAGGACGTGGACGTGAGCTGGGGGCCGACGAAGAAGTTGTCGTCCCCGTAGGCCACGAGCACGCCGGCGTCGCTGAAGCCGACCACGTCCAGGATCCCGTCGCCGTGGATGTCCGCGAGGTCCCGCGGGTGCCGGTCGGTGCGCCAGCCCTGCGCCGTGCCGAAGTCGGCCAGCTCGAGCGAGACGGGGAGGTACTTCGGCTCGCCCGGGGCGTAGGGCCGGGAGTAGGCCGCGAGGACCCCGCTGTGACCGAAGCCGACGACGTCCGCAGGGCCGTGCCCGTTGACGTTGCCGACGTCGCGGGGGTGCTGGCCGACCCGCCAGCCTTGGGCGTACCCGAAGTCACGGATCTCCAGTGCGGGCTGGGTGAACGTGTCGCCGAGCGCCGAGAAGTAGGAGACGTACGTGCCGGCGTCCCCGAAACCGACGATGTCCGTCGTCCCGTTGTCGTCCATGTCGGCGAGCATCCGCGGGTGCTTGTCGACCCGCCAGCCGCGGTCCCAGCCGTAGCTGTCGATCCGCTTGCCGGTGCCGTCGAAGGCGCGGTCCGCCCGGCCGTGGGAGATCGTCACTCCGGAGTAGCCGAAGCCGACGATGTCCTCGGTGCCGTTGCCGGAGAGGTCGGCGAGCATCCGCGGATGTTGGTCGACCCGCCAGCCCTGGTCCCAGCCGAACTCGCGGAGCTTCAGCTCCGGCGCCGTGAAGCTGCCGTCGGGCTGCGCGTAGGAGACGATCACGCCGGCGTTGCCGAAGCCGACGAGATCGGCCCGGCCGTCGCCGTCGACGTCGGCAGCCGTCCGCACGTGCCGTGCGGTGGACCAGCCCTGCGCGGTGCCGAAGTTGCGGACCTTCAGCTCCGGAGTGGCGAAGGTGCCGTCGGCCTGGCCGTAGGCGACGAAGACGCCGGGGTCGCCGAAGGCGACGACGTCGGCGCGGCCGTCCCCGTTGACGTCGGCGAGCTCGCGCACGTGGCGATCCACCCGCCAGCCGTCGACGTAGGAGAGAAATCGCTGCGCAGACTCGGCGTGGGCCGGTCCGGCGAGGGCGATGCCGCTGGTGGCGAGCGCCGCCGTGCAGAGCCCGGTGAGCAGACGGGCCGTCGGTGAACGTCTCATGGTGGGGCCTCCAGGTTCCGAGGAGTGGAGAACTCTGTCCGGACCGCCGGACTGCGAATGGTCTGCCGGTCGACCCCACCGAACGGCGACTGGGCGTGGGCTCGGCAGGGTCCCGGGACCGTGGTCCACCGGCGACCGCCTCTCGCCGAGCGGACGGAACTGCTGGTGGGATCACGATAGATCCGGGCGTGCACCTGCGTGAAGCATCCATCGGGGTGGCCGGACTGTGCACTCGGGCTCCGGTGCCGGGTCCCGCTGGAGTCCAGCCACCCGACGCCACGGAACCCGGCTCACGCCGGAACCGCCATGGAAGCCGGGGCGATCCAGGCTGCGGCACGACGGCGTCGCGACGGAACAACGACCTCCCGCCCCACGCTGCACCCGTCGTGCCCCTCGCTGCCCCGCCCCGCCTCTCCCTCCTGGACCGGTCCCGCACCCGTGCCGGCGAGCCCGACACCGCCGCTCTCCGCAACACCGTCGCGCGTGCGGCCCACGCCGAGCGGCTGGGGTACGACCGCTTCTGGGTGGCCGAGCACCACGGGGTGCCGGGGATCGCGAGCGCGGCGCCGGCGGTGCTGCTGGCGGCGGTCGCCGGGGCGACGTCGGCCTTCCGGCTCGGGTCGGCGGGGGTGATGCTGCCGCACCACCAGCCGCTCGTGGTGGCCGAGCAGTTCGCCATGCTGTCCGCGTTCGCGCCGGGCCGGGTCGATCTGGGTCTGGGGCGGTCGCCGGGGTTCACGGCGCCGGTGCGTCGGGCACTGCGGCAGGTCGAGCAGGACTTCGCCGCGGACCTGGCCGAGCTGCGGGGCTTTCTCGACGGGACGGCGGAGATCACCGTGCGACCGCAGCCGGCCGGCGCCGTGCCGATGTACGTGCTGGCGACGGGCAGCGGTCTGCAGGTCGCCGCCGAGCTCGGGCTGCCGGTGATCGTCGGCGGCCCGCTGCTGGGGGTGGGCGGTGACCCGGCGCCGGGGGTGGAGGCGCTGGCCGGGTACCGGCGGGCGTTCCGGCCGTCCCCGCAGCAGCCGGAGCCGTGGGTGGCGGTCAGCCTGGATGTGCTCGTCGCGGACACCGCCGCCGAGGCGGCGGACCTGCTGCTGCCGGAGGCGTGGGCGATGGCGCAGAGCCGGACCACCGGGGTGTTCGGGCCGCTGGAGCCGGTGGCCGCCGTGCGGGCCGCCACCCCGACCTCGCGTCAGCAGCGGTACCTGGAGCAGACCGCCGCAGCGGCGATCACCGGCACGCCGGCCCAGGTGGAGCGCCGGCTCGCCGAGCTGCTGGACCGCACGGGGGCCGCCGAGCTGGTCGCGGCCGGCAGCACCTTCGACCGCGACGCCCTCGCTGCCTCGGACGCCGCCCTCGCCGCCGTGCTCGGCCATCGTCAGACCGCGACGCCTGCACCATGACGCCTCGTCATCAGGGACCGCCGGATGACGGTCACCCGGTCCCGGGACCTCCGCCGTGCCCCGCGCCCCACGGCCGCCCGCCCCCCGGTGGCGCGAGGCGTCACGGGCGCGTCGAGCAGGTGGCGACCGATCCGCGGGTGCGCAGCGGCATGGGCAGCCGCTCCACACCGCTCGGCGCCTCGCCGGTGCCGGCCCGCGCCCGCACCACCTCCAGCAGGATCTCGACCGCGCGCCGCCCGAGCTGCTCGTGCGGCAGACCGAAGGTGGTCAGGCCCGGCCGCAGCCAGTCCGCGAGGGGGTGGTCGTCGAAGGAGACGATCGAGACGTCCGACGGCACGGCCAGCCCGGCCTCCTGCAGCGCCTGGTAGGCGCCGAAGGCGAGCCGGTCGTTGAAGGTGATGATCGCGTCCTGGCCACCGCCGGCGTCGAGGATCCGCCGCGTCGCCGCGTACCCGTTGGCGGGCAGCCACTCGTCGCACAGGTGGCCGCTGACGACCTGGACCCCCGCCGCCGCGAGCACCTCGAGGATCCCGGCCAGCCGGTCGCGCCCGGCGACGGTGCCGGGGGGCACGAGGTCCGCCGTCGGGCCGGCGCCGATGACGTGGATGCGCCGGTGGCCGGCGTCCAGCAGCAGCCGGGCCGCCCGGCGGCCGGCGTCCATCTCGTCCGGGACGACCGTGGGCAGCGGGGCGTCGAGGTCCTCCCCGAGGGCGTTGAGGAGCACGGCCGGGACGGCGCCCAGGCCCGCGGGCACCGACCGCGAGCGGGTGAACATCGACGCCAGGATGATGCCGTCGACCTGCCGGTCCAGCAGGGCGTCCAGCAGCTGACGTTCGAGGGCCGGGTCGCCCTCGGTCTCCCCGATGAACAGCATGAAGCCGCGGTCGTGGGCGGCCTCGAGCGCGCCCTTGATGAGGTCGCCGGCCAGCTGCGACGTCGCCACCGTGTCCGAGACGAAGCCCAGCGTGAGGCTCGACCCCTTGCGCAGCCCCCGCGAGACGATGTTGGGCCGGTACCCCAGGTGCGCGGCGACCTCCTGGACGCGCTGCTGGGCGGCCTCGGAGATCCGCAGCTCGGAGCCGCGCCCCGACAGCACCAGGGACGCCGTCGGCGACGACACCCCGGCGCGGCGCGCGACGTCGGCCAGGGTGACTCTGCGCTGCTTCATGGGCCCCCTTCTGCGGCCCCGTCCGGGGCACGGTGCGTGGCCTCGACCCGGCGGCGGGCGGCGATGCCGACCGGCGGGTCTCGGTTGTGTCACGACTGGGCGAACGGCGTCTCGTCGCTTGACAGGCGACCGGGGACCCGCTGAGACTAACGCATGCTAACTCGGTTTAGCACGGTCGGGCGATGTGGCCCGGCCATCCAGTTCGGTGACGAAAGGGAGACGCCGGTGTCTCGAGCTCGCAGATCGACTCAGCATGTTGTCGCCACCGCGGTGCTGCTCGCCGTGGCCTCGGCGGCCGGGTGCTCCAGCCCCGGCAGCACCGCGGGTGAGGACGCCCCCGACCAGGAGACGCCCGCCGTCGCCGGGGGGACCGGCGAGGCGCCGGACTGCGGCACGGAGCCGGTGACGCTGGACGCCTACTTCGAGACGGGCTTCCCGCTGCCGAGCGTGCTCGCCGAGGAGTTCTCGACGCAGTACCCGAACGTCACGTTCGACATCCGCGAGGACCAGTTCGCCGTCCTGACCCAGAACGCGCCGCGCGTGCTCGCCGACGACCCGCCGGACCTCATGCGGCTGCCGCAGGTCTCCAACCTCGCCGAGGACGGCCTGCTGAAGAACCTCGACCCGTACGCGGAGGCCTTCGGCTGGGACGAGTGGCCGGCCTCGCAGCTCGAGCAGCTGCGCGTGGACGAGGAGGGCCGCCGCGGCGACGGGCCGCTGTACGCGATGGGCCTGAACTACTCCCTGACCGGCGTCTTCTACAACAAGCAGCTGGCCGAGCAGATCGGGATGACCGAGCCGCCGTCGACCCTCGCCGAGCTCGACGCCGCCCTGCAGGCCGCGAAGGACGCCGGCCTGACGCCGATGGCGCAGTTCAACGGCGGCGCCACCGGTGGGCTGGCGTTCCCGCTGCAGGCGCTGATGGCCTCCTACGGCGACCCGGCCGAGATCAACGACTGGATCTTCCAGTCGGAGGGCGCCACGATCCAGACCCCCGAGAACGTCGAGGCGGCCGAGCACCTGCAGCGGTGGGTCGACGCCGGCTACTTCGCCGACGACGTCAACTCGCTGGACTACGCGATGATGATGAGCCGGTTCATCGGCGGGGAGAGCGTGTTCATCTTCAACGGCGACTGGGAGTCGGGGAACCTCGACGAGCAGATGCCCGGCAACGTCGGGTTCTTCCTGATGCCGCCGCTCGAGGAGGGCGGGACGTTCGGGGCGATGTCCGCACCGCTGACGTTCGGCATCGCCGAGGGCGCCGAGAACGCGGACTGCGCGGCCTTCTTCCTCGACTGGGTGGCCACCGACGAGGCCGCCCGCACCATCGGCGTCGAGGTCGGTGGGTCGCACCCGATGGGCCCGGCCGACGCGTTCATGCCGGAGGTCGACCCCGACACCGTGACCGCGCAGACCCTCGAGGCCGGTGCCGCCCTCGGTGAGCAGGACGGGGCGATGGACTTCATCGCCAACGCCACCGGGTCGATCTACGCCAAGGGCTGGACGCCGAACCTGCAGAAGCTCGTGGCCGGCGAGCAGGACCCCGAGGGTCTGCTCGCGGCCGTGCAGGCCGAGTACGAGACGGAAGCCGGGAACTGACGCGCCATGACCCAGATCGACGTCGGTAGCGCAGCCGGCGGGGTGGGGCAGGCCGGCGTCGAGGCCGGCACGCAGAGCAGGCGCCGCGCCCTGAGGGCGCGGCGCCTGCGCCGGGGCGGGGTCGCCTACGCCCTGATCGTCCCGGCCGCCCTCGCCTACGCGCTGTTCGTGCTGCGGCCCCTCGGCCTGACGCTGCAGTTCTCGTTCTACGAGTGGGACGGCATCACGCCGTCGACCTGGGTGGGGCTGGCGAACTACGGGGCGCTGCTGACCGACCCGACCCTGTTCGGGCCGATCCTCAACGCCTTCGAGCTCATCGTGTTCTTCAGCTTCATCCCGGTCGCGCTCGGCCTGCTCACCGCCAACCTCATCCGCGGGATCGCCACCAGCAGGCTCGCCGTGGTGGCCCGGACCGTCCTGTTCCTGCCGCAGGTCATCCCGCTGGTCGCCGCCGGCATCATGTGGAGCTGGCAGCTGTCGACCAACGGGGTGGTCAACCAGATCCTGCGCCTGGTGGGCCTGGACGCCGTCACGCGCGCCTGGCTCGGGGACTTCGACACGGCGCTGGGCGCCGTCGGGGTGATCGGCGCCTGGGTGCTGCTCGGGCTGTGCATGCTGCTGCTGCTGGCCGGGATGACGAAGATCGACCCCGCCCTGTACGAGGCGGCCCGCATCGACGGCGCGGGGCCGGTGCGCGAGTTCTTCGCCATCACGCTGCCGAGCCTGCGCCAGGAGGTCGCGGTCTGCCTGACCGTGACGATCATCGCGGCGCTGGCCAGCTTCGACATCGTCTACATCTCCACCCAGGGCGGGCCGGGCAACAGCACGCTGGTCCCCGGGCTGGAGATCTACTACCTCGCCTTCTTCGAGCGGGAGGTCGGCATGGCGTCCGCGCTCGCCGTCGCGCTCATGGTCCTGGTGCTGGCCGTCGTCCTGCCGCTGCAGTGGCTGAACCGGGAGAGCGACCGATGATCGTCTCCACGCGGGAGGCGGTGTTCGGCCGCGTGCTGCTCGTCGTCCTCATGGTCGTGACCGTGCTGCCCTTCGTGAGCCTGTTCCTGACGGCCCTGCACCCGCCCGGGACCTACCCGGCCGGGCTGGCCTGGCCCGACGACCCGCACTGGTCCAACTTCGTGCTGGCGTTCCAGTCCGCGGGGATGGGGCGGCTGCTGCTGTCCAGCGTCCTGATCGTGGCGGGCGTGGTCCCGCTGTCCCTGCTCATCGCCACCCTGGCCGGCTTCGCGCTGGGCCACCTGCGGCCGCCGGGAGGACGGGCGATCTTCATCGCCTTCATCCTCGGCCTGACCCTGCCGTTCGAGGGCGTGATCATCCCGCTCTACTACCAGATGCGGGACCTGGGGCTGCTCAACACCCGGTGGGCGATCATCCTGCCGCTGATCGGCCTGTACATGCCGTTCGCGGTGTTCTGGATGCGCGCGCACTTCGTCAACATGCCCGAGGACCTGTCGGAGGCCGCGCGGATCGACGGCGCCGGCACCTGGGTGCTGTTCTGGCGCATCCACGTGCCGCTGTCGGTGCCGGCGCTGTCCTCGCTGGCGATCCTGCTGTTCCTGTGGACCTGGAACCAGTTCCTGCTGGCCGTCGTGCTCGTCGACGACCCGACCAAGCGGACGATGGCGGGAGCGCTCGGGGCGTTCCAGGGCCAGTGGGGCACGGACATCCCGTTGCTGTGCGCCGGGTCCCTGCTCATCCTCACGCCCACGCTCGCGGTGTTCCTCATCTTCCAGCGCAAGTTCGTGGCGGCGTTGCTGCAGGGATCCCTGAAGGGCTGACGTGACGACCCCTCCGCCCTTCGACCCCGAGCTCGCGGTCGCCCTCGGCGCCCGCCCGGAGCTCGTCGTCACGTCGCTGGCCCCCGCCGACATCCCGGCGCTGCGCCGGCAGGCGGTCGAGCCGGACCGGGACGCGGTGACCCGGGGCGGCTGGTTCGCCGCCACGACGCACGCCGCACCCGGGGCCCTCGGCGCCCCGGACGTCCCGGTGCTGATGCTCCGGCCGGCGACGGTCCGCACCCCGGTCCCGTGCCTGGTGCACCTGCACGGCGGCGGGCTGATCACCGGGGGCCGGTACGACGACGTCGGGCCGGTGGCCGAGCTCGCGGCCGCGGTGGGCTGCGCGGTGGCGTCGATCGAGTACCGGCTGGCGCCGGAGCACCCCTACCCGGCGGCCGTGGACGACGCCTTCGCTGCGCTGTCGTGGTTGGCAGCCGACGCCGTCCGGCTCGGGATCGACCCCGACCGCGTCGTGCTGCACGGGATCAGCGCGGGGGGCGGTCTCGCGGCCGCGACCGCGCTGCTCGCCCGCGACCGGGGCGGACCGCCGGTGCTCGGCCAGCTGCTGGTGTGCCCCATGCTCGACGACCGGGACGGGTCCCCGTCGGCCCGGCAGATGGCGGGTCGTGGGGCGTGGGACCGCACCGCCAACGCCACGGCGTGGGGCGCCTACCTGGGCGACGTCGCGGGCGGCCCGGGGGTGCCCGCCTACGCCGCACCCGCGCGCGCCACGGACCTGTCCGGGCTGCCGCCGGCGTTCCTGGACGTCGGCTCGGCCGAGACGTTCCGCGACGAGGTGGTGCGGTACGCGGACCGGCTCTGGTCCGCCGGGGGAGACGCGGAGCTGCACGTGTGGCCCGGCGGCTTCCACGGGTTCGACCACTTCGCGCCCGAGGCCGCCGTCTCCCGGGACGCGCGCCACGCCCGGCGGCAGTGGCTCGCACGCCTGCTGGGGCGGGCCCCCGGCTCGCGGCCGGGGGCCGAGCCGGTGGGGGAGGCGGCCGGGCGGGTGGCCCGAGCCGGGTGACGCGGGGCGGCGCCGGGCGGCGTCGGGCGTCGGGCGGGGGCGGATGTCGGACGCCCGGCGGGCGCGGACGGCTCGGCCGACGACGGGCGGGTCGTCGCGCCGGTCAGTCCCCGGCGCCGCCGCCGCCGCCGGTGCCGATCCCGAGCACCGGGGCCACGAGGTCCGCGGTCGGCACGGTGGCGGTGCGCCCGAGCCGGCGCGGCCCCCGCCGGGGCCCGGGGACGGTGTGCCCGCCGCCGTGCACGGTGACCAGCACGACCGGCGGCCGCCCGTCCCGGGCGTAGGTCAGGGCCTCGGCCCGCAGCCCCCGGCCGGTCGCCCGCCGGGCCGGACCCGGCGGCGGCTCGACCGCCCCGGTGACCGGCGGCCCGGTGATGCCGTTGCGGCGCGCGAGGTAGGCCGCCGTGGCGGGCGCCGACGCCGACAGGCCGTCCACGTGGAACACCCGGCGGACCCACCACGGCACCCGGCCGCCGGCGTAGGGCACGACCCGGTCGGCGGTGCCGTGCACGAGCAGCACCGGGACCGGCCGGGTGGCCGGGCCGACGGGCAGCCCGAAGTCGTCCGGCGCCGGCATGGTCATCGCGACGACCGCGGCGCCGGCGAGGGGCGGGTGGTCGACGTGCAGCAGGCTCAGGGCCATGAGGCCGCCGTTGGAGAACCCGACGGCGTGGACGCGGTCGGGGTCGGTGCCGTGGGTGTCGGCCAGCCGGTCGACCACGGCCCGGACGAAGGCGACGTCGTCCACGCCGTCGCGTCGCGCCGGGAACCGGTTGCGGCGCCGGGCGTCGTTCCAGGCGCCCCGGTAGCCGTCGAGGTAGGCGACGACGGCGCCGTCCCGGGCGGCCAGCACGTCCAGCGCCGCGCCGGTGACGCGGCGCAGCCCGGCGCCGTCCTGCCGGGAGCCGTGCAGCACGAGCACCAGGTCCCGCCCGGGCGGCGCCTCGCGCGACCCGACGACGACGAGCGTCCGGTCGCGGTCCCCGGCGCGGACGCCGGCCCGGACCACCACCGGGCCGGCGGACCGGCGGGCCGTCACGCCGCCTGGTCCGCGGGGACCTCGGCGCCGGTCGCGGCCTCGCTCCGGGGAGCGGGCACGGTGCCCGCCCGCGTCCCCGGCAGGTTCGCCCACACCCGCCGTCGGGCCTGGGCCCCGGCCACCTGCCACAGCTGGCGCACCACGGCGGCGTCGGCGGTGCGCAGCCCGGCCGACACCCCGCGCATCCCGCCGCCGATGAGCGTCGCGACGTTGAGCATCGTGGTGGGGAACGCCAGCCCGGGCGGCGCGGCGACCCAGCGCTCCTCCCAGCGCGGGTGGAAGCACTCCTTGAAGTGCCGCACCCCGCGGAAGTTGTAGAAGGCGTCGCCGTGCGTGAAGACGAGCCGGCCGATGCGGTCCCAGAAGGGCGCCGTGGCGTCGGTGCACAGCCCGGACAGCGGCGCCATGCCGAGGCTGAAGGTCGCGTACCCGCGCTCCTTGGCCCACAGCATGACCTCGACGAACAGGTAGTTCATGACGTTGGGCACGTCCGTGCGCACCTGGCGCATGAGGTCGATCGCGACCTCACCCTCCCCGTCGCCGACCCACAGCGTCGCGAACGCGATGATCCGGCCCTCCAGGCGCACCACGGCCAGCGGGAACCGCACCACGTAGTCCTCGTCGAACGGGCCGAGGGAGAACCGCTTCTCCGACGCGCGGCGGCCGGCCAGCCACTCCTGCGAGACGGCCCGCAGCTCGGGCAGCAGCGGGCGGACCGCCTCGGGCGGGAGGACCTCGACGCTGCAGCCGGCCCGCTCGTTGATGCTGCGCCAGCGCCGCATCTTCGCCCGGTCGCGGCCCTCGAGGCCGAAGGTGCCGAGGTCGATCAGGGCCTCCTCGCCGAGCTTGCTCAGGCCGAGCCCGAGCTCGCGGTAGGTGGGGACCAGGGCGTCGCCGACGCCGTAGAGCACCGGCCGCCCGTCGTGCCTCTCGGCCCGCTCGACGAAGGCGGTCAGCAGCTCGCGGAACTGCGCGGGGTCGCCCACGGGGTCGCCCATGCTCACCCAGCTGCGGCCCTCCACCCCGTACATGAGGAACGCGTCCCCGCCCGCGCTGAACAGCAGGCGCTTGTCCCCGGTGAAGGCGAGGTGGGCCGTGGCGCGGCCGAACCGGCGGACGACGTCCTCGGCGCGGGCGAGGTCCCGCTCGTCGCCGGTGGCCGGCCCCGGCACCACGGGCGCCAGCAGCCGCGCGCCCGCGAGCAGGACGCCGGCCAGCCCGACCAGCGCGACGAGGCGGGCGGACACCGGGTGCGCGCCGTCGACCACGAGCCCCCACCAGGTCGAGCTGCCGTCGGCCGCCGCGTGCAGCGCGAGCCAGGCGACCGCCGTCGTGCCGGTGCCGGCGGCCACCGCGGACCAGGTCCAGCCGCGGGAGTGGTGGAAGACGTGGCTGCGGCGGTCGAACACGGGGGCCGCCGGGACCATGAGGGCCAGCAGGCCCAGGGACACCAGGCCGGTGATGCGGGCGTCCAGCAGCAGGCACAGCGCGGTCAGCAGCACCAGCACCACCACGGTCCCCAGCCAGGCCTCGTGCAGGCGCCGGCGCAGACCCAGCGCGAGCAGCACGAGCCCCACGCCCAGCAGGCCCAGGGTCGGCCCGGAGTGGACGGGCAGCCGGTGCGTGAGGCCGGGGATCTCCCCGGTGACCACGAGCGCGGCGCCCGCACCGGCCACGACGACGGCGAGCACCCACGGGGTCAGCACGCCGGTGCGCTGCACGAGCTCGGACCGGGGAGACCCGGTGGTCGCGTCGCGCCCGCGGCGGGCCTCGAGGGTGACCAGCACGACCGCGGCGAGCAGCAGCGGCAGGACGTAGTAGACGAGGCGGAAGGCCACCAGCGCCGGCGCCAGCACCAGCGGGTCGATCGCGCCGGCCAGCAGCACGAGCAGGGCGGCCTCGAACACCCCGATGCCGCCGGGGACGTTGCTGAGCAGGCCGAGCAGGGTGGCGAGGGCGAAGGCCGCGGTGAACGGCACGAAGGGGACGTCCCAGCCGACCGGGAGCAGGAACCACAGCGCGGCGGCCATCGTCGCGACCTCGGCGGTGGACAGCAGCACCTGGGCGACGGCGAGCGGCCGCGTCGGCCGGTCGATCCGCCAGTCGCGCCAGTGCAGGGCACGCCCGCCGCGGCGGGCCCAGGCGACGTAGCCGACGACGGCCGCCAGCAGCCCGGCGCCGACGACGACGGCCGCGGCGGGCCCGATGCGCAGCGCGTCGGCGGCCCGCCCCGGCGCCGCGAGCAGGCCCACGGCGGACAGTGCCGCGAAGCCCAGACCGAGGGTCACCAGGTTGAACGCCACGATGCGGGTGATGGCGAACGCCGGCACCTGCCACGCGGAGTACACGCGGGCCCGCAGCATCGCCCCGACGACGGCGGAGGCCCCGGTCGAGTTGCCGAATGCGGTGGCCACGAACGACGCGGCCGCGTACCGCCGGTACGGCAGCCGGTGGTCGACGTACCGCAGCGCGAGGGCGTCGTACCCGGTCATCGCCCCGTACGACACCGCCGTCGCGACGACGGCCAGGGCCAGCGCCGGGGCGCCGATCCCGGCGACGTCGCCGGGCAGCTGCGACCACCGGTAGCCGTCGAGGGTCCGGTGCAGCTGCCCGATGGCCACGGCCAGCACACCGGTCACCAGCACCGGGGCGAGCGCTCGGCGCAGGGTGCGCCAGGTCGGGCCCCGTCGGGGGTGCGGGGGCGTCAGGGGTGCGGTGGTCGTCTCCATGGCACGGTACGGATCGTCCGCAGCCGCGCCGTCGTGAACGAACCGGGCGGCGGACATGGGTCGGTGCAGATGACGGCCCGCTGCGTGCGGTCGTCCATGCTGCGCCCGGCCGGACCGTCAGGCCGCCGGGACGTCGGTCGACGTGGGGGACGCCGGCCTGCGGACGAGCAGGACGGCGGGGAACAGGGTCAGCGAGAGGATCGCGGCGGCCAGGAACGCCGTCCGGACGCCGGCGATCGTGCCCTCGGCCCCGGCGGTGTCGCCGCCGGCCGCTGTGGCGGCGACGGCGACCACGGTGATGAACACCGCCGTGCCGGCCGCGGCCGCGACCTGCTGGAACGAGCCCAGGACGGCGCTGCCGTGCGAGTAGAGGCGAGGCGGGAGTGACCCGAGGCCCGCCGTCATCAAGGGCGTGAAGGTGGCGGCGAGGCCGACCATGAGCGCGATGTTGGTGCCCACCAGCAGGGCCGCCGTCGTGGTCGCGCTCACCGTGGTCAGGACCCACAGGGCGCCGCTGATCAGGACGGCGCCGGGCACCAGGAGCACGCGCGGACCGCGGGCGTCGTAGACGCGACCCACGAACGGGCTGGCGAGTCCCATCATCAGGCCACCGGGCAAGGTGATGAGCCCCGCCTGCAACGGGTCCAGCCCGAGCCCGCGCTGGGCGAACAACGGCAGGAGGATGAACGCGCCGAACATGGTTGCGGTCGCGAGCACCATCGCGCCCATGGAGACCGAGAAGATCGACGACCGGAAGACCCGCAGGTCGAGCAGGGCGCGGTCGTCGCGCTGCAGGACGATCTGGCGGAGCAGGAAGAGCAGCAGGAACAGGCCACCGACGGCGAACAGCACCCCGACCGGGATGGCCGCCTCGCCCTCGGCTGCCTCGCCGATGCTCGCCATCCCGTAGACGAGGCCGCCGAAGCCGAGCGCGGCGAGCGGGACGGACAGCAGGTCCACGCGGGCACGGGTGGTGGCAGCGACGGTGACCAGCCACCGCGCCCCCACCACGAGCGTGGTCAGGGCGATCGGCAGCACGACGAGGAAGATGCCCCGCCACCCGAAACGGCCCAGGACGTACCCCGAGAGGGTGGGGCCGAGGGCCGGGGCGACCGAGATGACGATCGAGATGTTGCCCATCATCAGGCCCCGTCGCGCCGCCGGCACGAGGGTCATCACGGTCGTCATCAGCAGCGGCATCATGATCGCCGTGCCCGACGCCTGGACGATGCGCGCACCGAGCAGCACGGCGAAGGACGGAGCGAGCGCTGCCGCGAGCGTCCCGGCGCTGAACACGCTCATCGCGAGCACGAACAGCGCGCGGGTGGGCACGCGCTGGATGAGGAACCCCGTGAGCGGGATCACCACGGCCATGGTCAGCATGTAGGCGGTCGTGAGCCACTGACCGACGCTGAGGGCGACCCCCAGGTCGTCCTGCAGCACCGGCAGCGCCACGCTCATGACGGTCTCGTTGAGGATGACGGTGAACGCGGCCACCATGAGCACGCCGATCACGCGACGGTGCCCGGGCGAGAGCCGGTCCGGGGCAGCGGGGGGCGGGTGACCGGCCGGGTCGGGCAGCTCGGTGACGTCGCGCAGGACGTCGGACCGCCCGGTGTCGGAGTCGGTACGGCTGGTCACGTGGTGCCCTTCTCGGCCGGTCGCTGCTGCACGTCGGGAGCAGTCGCTGCGACGTCGACCGGCTGAGCAGTGTAGGGCCCGGGACGGGGGCTCCACGTGTCCCGGCCGCCGGCCGAGCTCGGCGCCGCGCCCGGGACCGGCGGCAGCCGGTCGCGGTGGTGGACGGGAGCGGGCCGGTGCGTTCCGGCGACGGGTGACGTCTCGCCCGGCACGCCTCACCGGCTGCTGCTCAGCCGCCGCCGGAACATCTGCGCCGGGCTGAAGGCGAGGGTGCCGGTGCTCGGCTGGAACTTCGCCGAGCCGACGGCCTGCTCGACGCCCGCCGCGACCACCTCCCCGGACGACAGCTCCAGCGCGAGGAAGCTCACCTGGAGACCACCGGTCCACACCACCTCGGTGCTGCGGCCGCTGGGTGTGCCGGCCGACGAGCCGGCGTGGTCGATCGACACGAACAGCACGTGCGAGACGCCGCCGGTCACCGCCTTCTCCCGCAGCAGCGCGGCCACCAGGGGAGGCATCGCGCCGTCGGCGGAGGTGGTGAGCTGGGTGACGACCGTGTCGGTCGCCGTCAGGGCCGCCTCGACGACGGACAGCGCGGCCGCCGGTCGACCGTGGGTGGCCCCGCCGAGGGCCAGTGCCGCCCGGGCGTCGTCGATCCGCGTCCGCAGCTCGTCCTGCTCCTTGCCCTCCGCGGCGAGCTCGCGGTCGGCGGTGAGCAGGCGGTCGAGCTCCGCCTGCGCGCGGGCGACGGCCGCACCCAGGGTCGCGACCCGGCCGCGCAGCGCGACGGCGTCGGCCGACAGCTGCACGGCCTGCGTCCGGCACGCGGCGAGCCGCTCCAGCAGCGGTGAGTCGGGGTCCATGCCGAACCCGTCGACCCGGACCGGGACCTGGCGCGCGCGCAGGGTGCGCGCGACCTCCGCGACCAGCGGGGTGCCCTGGGCGGTCATCACCCGGCCCGTGAAGGAGTACGACGTCCGGAACATGCCCACGACGTCCGACACCGCGCCCATCAGCGCCGGCGCGGCCCCGACCAGGGACACCGCGGCCGTGGCCGCGGGCAGCAGCGCACCAGCCGCGGCGGCCAGGCCCGCGGTGGTCACGCCCAGCATGCGCATCGACGCGGCGCCGCCGACGACGTCGCCCCCCTCGGCGCCCGCGCGGCCGCCGGGAGACGGCGGTGCCGCGTCCCGGGCCGCCGCCTCGTCCTCGGCCGTCAGCACCGACCGAGCCGTCGTGAGCGTCGTCTCCAGCGCCGCGATCTGCGCCTCGGCGCCGGTGTAGCCCCAGCACGAGTGCAGGTACGCGCGGTCCTCGACCACCAGGACGGACCCGGGCCTGAGGTCCGCGACCCGGTCGACCACGGGCCCGACGACCTCGTCGAGCAGCGACAGGGCGATGAGGTCCTCCAGGCGCCCGTGCGCGTCGCCGTCGGCCGCCACGGACCCCGAGGCGGGCTTGGACTCGCTCTCCGGCAGCGCGCCGAGCGCTGCGATGAACGCCTCCAGCGGTGTGGCCTTGGTGGTGGTCGCCGCACCGTTCGACGACGCCGTGCCGTCCTGTGTCATGTCACTGTCCCTCTCCTGCGCGAACCAGCGGGTCTCGGCGACGCGGCGTGGGTGGCCCCGCCGACGGCGAGGGCACCTGCCTGCGTGTGGAGGCCCGCACGGCGGGCCTCGATGGGTCGTGGCGTCCGGGGCGTCGTCGCCCCACGGAGCAGGTCAGGTGTCCCACCGGTGATCGACCGCCGTCAAGGGGCGAGGGCGGCGTCGCGCACGCCACAATGGCCGCACCACCGGGGGAGGGCGCATGGAGCTGGGCCTGTACCTCCTGGCGGCCGTCCTCGGTGGGCTGCTCGCGACGGCGATCCGGCTGCCCCCGCTGGTGGGCTACCTCGGTGCCGGCTTCGCCCTCGGGGCGCTCGACGCACCCGAGCCGGCCGGGCTCGACCAGATCGCCGAGCTCGGCGTCGTGCTCCTGCTGTTCGCGATCGGGCTCAAGCTCGACGCCCGCACCCTGCTGCGCCGGGAGATCTGGCTCGCAGGCGGCGTGCACATGGTGCTGTCCACCGCGGTCGGGCTGGGGTTCCTCGGGCTGCTCGCCGTGGCCGGGCCGGCGCTGGTCGCCGACGAGCCGGTCGGCGGGCTCGCGCTGGTCGGGTTCGCCCTGTCGTTCTCCTCGACCGTCTTCGTCGTCAAGGTGCTGGAGGACCGGTCCGACACGACGACGCTCTACGGACGCATCGCCGTGGGGCTGCTCGTGCTCCAGGACGTCGTCGCCGTGGTCTTCATGGCGCTCGCCGGCGGCGAGGTGCCCCACGTGTGGGCGCCGGCCCTCGTCCTGGTGGTGCCCGGCGCGTGGCTGCTGCACCGGGTGTGGGACCGCATCGGCCACGGCGAGCTGCACGCGCTGTTCGGCGTGACGGTGGCGGTGGCGCTCGGCTGGGGGCTGTTCGAGGCGGCGGGTGTGCACGGTGAGCTCGGTGCGCTCCTCATGGGGATCCTGCTGGCCAAGCACCCCGGCGCCTCGGAGCTGTCCCGCTCCCTGATGACGTTCAAGGACCTCATGCTGGTCGCGTTCTTCGTCCAGATCGGCCTGCACGGCCGGCCGGACCTCGCCGACCTGCTGCTCGCCGTCGCGCTGCTGGCGGTGCTGCCGGTGCAGGTCGCGCTGTACGCGGTGCTGCTGTGGGCGATGCGGCTGCGCCGGCGCACCGCGTTCCTCACCGGGCTCGTGCTGGGCAACTTCTCCGAGTTCGGCATCATCGTCGCCGTCGTGGGTGCCTCCGTCGGGCTGCTGGACGAGCGGTGGGTGATGGTCATCTCGCTCGCCGTCGCGCTCAGCTTCGCGGTGTCCGCGCTGGTCAACCGGCGCGGCGTCGAGCTGGCCAGCCGGATGGTCGGGCTGCTGCCGCACCACAGCACCGCGCAGCTGCACCCCGACGACCGCCTCGTGGACGTGGGCCGGTCCGACGTGCTGGTGCTCGGGCTCGGCCGGATCGGCGCGGCCACCTACGCCCAGCTGCGCGACGGGTACGGGCTGTCCGTCGTCGGCGTCGAGCACGACCCGCTCCGAGCGGGCGAGCTGGCCGCCCAGGGGTTCGACGTGCTGCGCGCCGACGCCACCGACGTCGAGTTCTGGGGCCGGGTGGAGCGGGCGGGACGGGTGCAGATGGTCGTGCTCGCGATGCCGTTCCACAACGCCAACCTGATCGCGCTGGCGCGCCTGCACGCGGCCGGCTTCACCGGCAAGGTCGCCGCCGTCGCGCGCTACGACGACGACGTCGCGGAGCTGCGCCGGCACGGGGCCGACGCCGTCTTCCATCTCTACGGCTCGGCCGGCACCGCGCTCGCCGACCAGGCGGCCGAGACCCTGCTGCACCGGGAGGCCCCCGGGCACCCGCACGGGCCGGACGCCGCGCCGGGGCGCGCTCCGGGCTGAGACCGCCGGGGCGTCACGCTGCGGCCACCACGAGGGAGGCGGCCAGCGCCCACATCACGAGGGCGATGACGCCGTCGAGCACCCGCCAGGCGCGTGGCGCCGCGAACAGCGGGCGGAGGAGCGCTGCGCCGTGACCGAGGGCGGTGAACCACAAGGTGCTGCCGGCCACGGCGCCGGACGCGAACCACCACTGCTGTCCCGGGTGGCTGTGGGCGATCGAGCCGAGCAGCACCACGGTGTCCAGGTAGACGTGCGGGTTGAGCCAGGTGAGCGCCAGCACGGTGGCGAGCGTGGCGGCGACAGACGCGGGCGCGGACTCGTCGGCCGGTGTCAGCGCCCCGGGGCGCACCGCTCGACGAGCCGCCAGGACGCCGTACCCGGCGAGGAAGGCGGCTCCGGCGATGCGCACCGCGGTCAGCAGCCCGGGCCGGTCCTGGACGACCGCCCCGGCACCTGCGACCCCGGCCGCGATCAGCACCGCGTCGGAGACGACGCAGACGGCGACGACGAGGCCGACCCGCTCCCGCCGCAGTCCTTGACGCAGCACGAAGGCGTTCTGCGACCCGATGGCCACGATGAGCGAGAGGCCCAGCCCGAGCCCGGACAGGGCGGCGACGAGACTCGGATCCATGCGGACGACCGTAGGGGCGCGCAACTCGTAACGGAACTTCACGATTCTTCGCTGTCATTAGCATTGCTGTCCATGGACCTCGACCTCGCCCAGCTGCGTGCGCTCAGCGCGGCGGTCACCGCAGGAACGCTCGACGCCGCGGCCACGGCTCTGCACGTCACCCCGTCCGCCGTCAGCCAGCGGCTGCGCGCCCTGGAGGTCGCCACGGGCCGTGTGCTGCTGATCCGCAGCAAGCCGGTCCGCGTGACGGAGTCGGGCGAGGCGGTCCTGAGACTGGCTCGCCAGATCGAGCTGCTCACGCAGGACACGGCCGCCGAGCTGGCCGAGCCGTCGGCCGCGACGCGACGGACCGTGGCCATCGCCGTCAACGCCGACTCCCTGGGCACCTGGGTGCTGCCCGCCCTGGCGCCGCTGGCCGGCGAGGTGTGCTTCGACCTCCACCGTGCGGACGAGCAGCACACGGCCGCACTGCTGCGGTCGGGCGCCGTCGTCGCCGCGATCACGGCGGAGCCCGACCCCGTCGCGGGCTGCTCCGTCACGCGCCTCGGCTCGATGCGGTACCGCCCGATGGCGGCCGCTGCGTTCAGTCGGTCCTGGTTCCCGGACGGCGCGACGAGCACGGCGCTCGCCGCCGCGCCCGTCGTCGTCTTCGACCGCCAGGACGGGCTCCAGCAGGCCTACCTGGGACCACGTCTGCCCGCAGGCGTGGTCCCACCCGTGCACTACGTCCCGACGACCGCGGAGTTCCGCGCCGCGGTCGGTCTGGGCATGGGCTGGGGCATGCTGCCCGACCTGCAGACCGCCGGCGACACCGGGACGGATCTGGTCGAGGTCGACGCCGACGGCGCTGTCGACGTCACGCTGCACTGGCAGCAGTGGAAGCTCCGCTCCCCGTCACTGGACCGGACCGCTTCCGCCGTCGTCGCCGCGGCCCGCCGGCAGCTCATCCAGCACTGAGCACCGGCCTGTCGGCCGGCGAGCGCCGGTCAGCAGGGTGACGCGCTGTACGTGTGCCCCGCGGCCCGCAGCCGGTCCACGAGCACGTCGCCGATCCCGGTGGCCGGGGTGAGGCACCCGGCGCGGTCCGGCAGCCGGTCGGTGTCCAGCGCCAGGGCCAGGGCCGCCTCGCCGAGCATCACGGACGTGGCGGCGTACCCGGGGTCCCCGGGACCGGCGGCGACGGCCCGGTACCGGCGCCCCGCCGCCGTCGTCGCGCGCAGCTCCATCCGGAACCAGCCGGAGCGGCGGGTGTCCTCGTCGGGCCCCGACCCGGCCCGGGGCAGCACCCGGTCGAGCACCGCGTCCGGCGCCACGGCGATCCCCGCGGCGCCCAGCCCCAGCGCCGCCGTGACGCCGGCCGCGGTCGCCGCGCCGCCGAGGCCCCGGCCGGTGGCCATCACCTCCCCGTAGCGCAGGTCGCGCCCGTAGGCCCAGCCCTGCAGCGCGTTGGACCGCCGCACGACGCGGGAGTTGACCGACGCCATCGGGAACGCCGCGACCCAGACCCCGTCGGTCAGCCGGCGCGGACCCGGGGAGTCGGGGGGCTGCGGTCCGGACGGCTCGGCCGCGCGGTCCGGGCTGAGGGCGAACGGGTCGCCCAGCAGCCGGCGGGCCGCGGAGTCGTGGGCGGCGAGGTCCACGATGCCGCGCATCGACGCGACGGTCCCGCCGCTGACGCCGCCCCGAGCGCGGGCGACGGTCAGGACGCGGGCGAGCGGTCCGGCGTCGTCGGCCACGACGCGCCGGTGCAGGGTGAGGACGGCGAGGTCCGACGGGACCGAGTCGTACCCGCAGGCGTGCACGAGGCGCGCCCCGGTGCCCCGGGCGACGGCGTCGTACCGGTCGATCGCCTGCCGGACGAACGGCACCTCCCCGGTGAGGTCCGCGTAGTGCGTGCCCGCCCGGGCGCACGCCTCGACCACCGGCAGGCCGTGGCGCAGGTACGGGCCGACGGTGCTCACGACGACGTGTGCGGCGGCGGCCAGCGCGGCGAGCGAGGCGGGGTCCGTCGCGTCGGCGGTCAGCACCGGCCAGTCGCGGGCGCGGGCGGGCAGGCGGTCGCGGACCGCCGCCACCGTCGCGGCGGACCGCCCGGCGAGGGCCACTCGGGTCCCCGCGGGTGCGTGCCCGGCCAGGTGCTCGGCGACCAGCCGCCCGACGAAGCCGCTGGTGCCGAGGACGACGACGTCGTGGTCACGCCGGGACGGGCTCATCGGCCGATGGTCGGCCCGCGCCCGGTACCCCGCAACCGGCGTCGCCGTCGCGCCGAGGTGGACCGCAGCGGGTCGTCGCTACCCGCGCACCGCCCCGTGCGCCGGGCCGACCAGGCGCGTCAGCGCGCCGTCCGGCCCGAGCGCGAGCCGCGCGAAGCGCTCACCCATCAGCCGGTGCGTGTCGGCGTCCGGGTGCAGCGCGTCGGGAAGCGGGTGCGCCGCCTCGTCCGCCGGTCCGTACAGCGACCGGCCGTCGAGGTAGGCCAGGTGCGGGTCGTCGGCCTGCCGGTCCGCGACCACCTGGGCGAGCTGCTCGCGCATCACCTCCAGGGTGAGCTTGCCGGCGCGGACCTCGGCCGGGTCGCCGGTGGCCAGGAAGCGCACCGTGCCGGTGCCGAGCGAGGCCGGGTCCGGGGCGCCCGGGCCGGGCGTCCGCTCGTGGATCGGGCACAGGATCGGGGAGACGACGAGCAGCGGCGCGTCCGGGTGGCCGTCGCGGATGGTGTCGAGGAAGCCGTGCACCGCCGGGACGAACGTCCGCAGCCGCATGGTGTCCCCGTTGGCGATGTTGATGCCGATCTTGACGCTGATCAGGTCGGCGCGGGTGTCCCGCATGGTCCGGGCGGTGAACGGGTCGAGCATCGCGCTGCCGCCGAGGCCCAGGTTCACCAGGTCCACGCCCGCGGCCGCGGCGGCCACGGCGGGCCAGGTGCCGGTGGGCGTGACCGCGTTGGAGCCGTGGCTGATGCTGCTGCCGTGGTGCAGCCACACGGGCTGACCCGTCGGCGGTGCCGGGCTGGCGGGTGCGTCGGCGCGCAGGGCGACCAGCTCGGTGAGCTCGTTGTGGGGCAGCCAGATCTCGACCGTCTTGTCCCGTGCGGGCAGCCCGTCGAACGTCACCGTGCCGGGTGCGCCGCGCCGGGTCTCGCGGGCGCCGGTCGCCAGGTCGATCTCCAGCACGTCACCGTCGTGGACGACGGCGCCGGCGGTCCGCACGCCGTCGACGACGAGCTCGTACACGCCGTCCGGCCGCGCCGGGGCGCCCCGGTAGGCGATCTTCGTCGGACGCGTCACCAGCGTGAGCACGGTCGCTCGAGTGCGCAGGACCAGCCGGACGCCGGACGGCTGCGCCTCGGCCATCAGCAGCTGTGGGTCGGGGTAGCGGGTGCGCACCCACGCCGGGAGCCGGTGCGGCCGGACGCCGTCGGGCGTGCGCTCGAGGTCGGCGGCGCCGCGGACCAGGTCCTCGGTCAGGGGGATGTCGTGGGTGGTGCGGTGGTCCATCGTCGGTCGGGTCCTCTGCTCGGGTGCGTGTCGTCGTGGTGGTGGGCGTCGTGGTGTCGTGTGGCGCGGCGGTGGCGGCGGTGGCGGCGGGGGAGGAGGGGACGGTCAGGTGTCGTCGTCGGGCCAGTGCCGCAGCGCGGAGTCGAGCACCGCGGTCATCCGGCGCCACGACGTCGCCGCGTCGGGCCGGGAGTGGTCGAACCCGCCGCTGGTCTCGATCCGGACGAACCCGTTGACCGTGCTGCCGAGCAGCCGGACCGCGTGCACCTCCTCCTGCGGCGGGAGCCCGTAGCCGTGCAGGGCACCGCGCATGAGCGCGGACACCCGCCGGCCCGCGTCGCCGGCCTGCGCGACGTCGACCGGCACCTGGGTCGCCTGCCAACGACCCGGGTGCCGACGCGCGTAGTCCCGGACGGCGTCGACCAGCGCCTCGAGGGCGTCCCGTCCGGCGCGGCCGGCCAGCGCGAGGGCGAGGGCGTCCCCGAGCTGCTCCAGCGCGCGCACGCTGATCCGGGTGCGCAGGTCGTCGGTGCCCCGGACGTGGGAGTACAGGCTCGCGGGCTGCACCCCGAGCCGCCGGGCGAGCGCCGAGACGGTCACCTGCTCGAAGCCGACCGCGTCGGCCAGGTCGACGGCGGCGGTGGTCACCGCGTCGACGGTCAGTCCCGCGCGGGCAGCCATGTCCGACCCCGTCCGTCCGTGGTGTGCCTGTGGTGTGCAGCCTTTAGCCTACAGCCTGTAGACAGCCTGCCGGTCCGGTGGAGGCACCAGGACGCCGCCCGGCCGCCGTCCTGCCGCTCGTGCCCCCCGGTGGACCCGCCCGGGCACGCCGGGTCGGTCCGGCAGGTGAGCCGAGGCGTCGTCGTCCGCGCAGCGGGTGCCGCCCGCCGCGGCGGCGTCTACCGTCGAGGCACAGCGACCGACGTGCGACGACAGGGGCACCCATGACCGAGACCGAGACCACGCCGGACGTCGTGGACATCCTGACCAGCGACCACCGCGACATGCTCGACCTGCTCGGGCAGATCGAGGGGACGCCGGACGCCGAGCGGCGCCGCGACCTGGCCGACACCGTCATCGCCGAGGTCATGCGCCACGCCGTCGCCGAGGAGATGTTCGTCTACCCCGCGATCGCCCAGCACCTGCCCGACGGTGAGCAGGAGGTCGAGGAGGACAAGCGTGAGCACGAGGAGATCGTGCAGCTCATGAAGCGGCTGGAGAGCGCGGACGCCGCCGGCCAGGAGTTCCTGGCGATCGCCCTCGAGCTCGAGGCCGACCTGCGCCACCACATGGCCGAGGAGGAGGCCGACCAGTTCCCGCGGCTGCGCGCGCACATCCCCCGCGAGGAGCTGGTCACCATGGGGGCGAAGGTGGAGAGCGCCAAGAAGCTCGCGCCGACGCGGCCGCACCCGAGCGCACCGCACTCCGA
Source organism: uncultured Cellulomonas sp. (assembly GCF_947494015.1). Classification (GTDB taxonomy): domain Bacteria; phylum Actinomycetota; class Actinomycetes; order Actinomycetales; family Cellulomonadaceae; genus Pengzhenrongella. The sequence goes on from NZ_CANLTL010000017.1 coordinate 63,144, forward strand.
GCTGTTCCACAAGACGCTCGGCCCCGGGGTCGGACTGGTGGACCGGCTGCGGGACACGCTCAGCGGGCGCAACTCCGACTAGGTCGCACCCGGGCCGCGGACGGGACGCACCGCGTGCCCGCCCGCGGACCCGGGGGCACGACGCCGCCCCTCCCACGGGCCGGGATGGCCGGCCCGCCCGGCGCGCCGCCCCGGGCTGGCCGTGGTGGGCTGGGGGCATGCCTCACGTCGCAGTCGTCGGTGCCGGGATCATCGGGCTGTCCACGGCCTTCGCCCTGCAACGGCGCGGAGCCGAGGTCACCGTGGTCGAGTCGGGGCGGCCGGGCGGCGGTCAGTCCGCCGGCCAGGGCCGGATCTTCCGCCACGCCCACACCGACGCGCGCCTGATCGAGCAGGTGGTGCACAGCCGCGCGCTGTGGCGCCAGTGGGAGGACGAGCTCGGCGCGGAGCTCGTCGCGCCGGACGGTGCCGTCGCGATCGGCGACGGCGTGCCGGCGAAGGCGGAGGCCCTGGGCGCGTTCCCCGACGCCCCGGTCGAGCTGCTCACCCCGGCCGAGCTGCACGAGCGGCTGCCCGCGCTCGCGGACTACGACGGGCCGGCCATGCTCGACGTCCGCGGCGGCGCGATCCGCACGCAGACCGCGGTGCGGGCGCTCACGGACCGGCTGGGTGCCGCCGTCGTCACCGACCACGTGCTCGCGGTGCGCCGGCGCGACGACGGCCGCGTGGAGGTCCGCACCGGCACGGACGTGCGGGCGTTCGACCACGTGGTGCTGTGCGCCGGGCGCGGCACTGCCGGGCTCGCCCGCGCGCTGGACCTCGACCTGCCCGTCGAGCTGCGCGCGCACGTGCGGGTGACGTTCGCCGTGGCCGACCCGGACCCCCGCCCGGCGCCCACCTTCCAGGACGGCAGCGGGGTGTTCGGGGAGACCGGCGTCTACGCGTCGCCGTACCCGGACCCGCGCCTGTACGCCGTCGGGCTCAGCGGCTCCACACCCGCCCACGCCGACGGCGGCGTCGTCGACCCCGCCGACCTGGCCGAGCTCGCCGAGCGCACCGTCGCCTACGTCCGGCGCGCGCTGCCCGGCCTGCGGCCCGAGCCCGTCGAGCACGTGCACTGCTGGGTGACCCGCCTGCCCTGGGGTGAGGACGGCGTCGGGCTCTGGTCGCGGGACGGCGTGACCGCTCTCTCCGGCCACAACCTGTTCAAGCAGGCGCCGGTGCTCGGTGAGGCGCTCGCGCAGACGGCCGTGTCCGGCCAGGTGCCCGAGCCGTGGCACCACTCGGCCCGCCTCGGTCGGGACGGCTGAGGCGCGGACCGGGGTGCCCGGTCAGGTCGTCCACCGCACGTCGACCGGGCGCCGCAGCCCCGGCAGCGGCATCGACCCGGCCTCGGCCTCGACCGCGGCCCGGGCGTCGTCGGGCAGCGGGTGCCACGGGCTCACGGTCACGGTCTCGTCCGCGCGTCGCCAGGTGCCCACGACGTCGCCGTCGACCAGCACGGCGCCCGGCCAGACCCGGGGCGTCCACAGCTCCGATCGCCGACCGGCGTCGGGCACGACGAGCTCACGGTCCCGGCCCCACAGCAGCCAGAAGGCGTCCCCGCTCGGCAGCAGACGGGCGGGCGCCGTCGGCCCGGGCGCGGACCGGGCGTCGGGCTCGTCGCGGGACAGCAGCCACGCCTCGCCGACGTCGGTGCGCACGGGTGTCAGCTCGGGACGCAGCGCCTCGAAGGTCGCGGCGGCGGTGCGGGCCACCAGCCCCGCCCACCGGCCGAACCCGTCGGCGGTCGCGGGTCCCAGCACGTGCAGGTAGCGGCGGGCGAGCTCGTGCCGCGCGTCGACGGGGTCGACGTCCGGGCGGGGGACGGTCCGGACCAGCGGCTGGCGGGCGCCGTCCCACCGGACCAGGACCCGTCCCGTCGTGGCCGCGTAGCGCAGCTGGTTGTGGTGCACGCCGAGCGCCCGGCCGGCGTCGCCGTACGGCATCTCGCGGCCGTCCAGCAGGGCGTCCAGCCGCTCGGCGAGGTCCTCCGCGAGCCGCCGGCGCGCCCCCGCGGTGGGGAGTCGGGCGAGCGAGAACACCGCCCGGTCGTGCTCGGCGACGGCATGGACGCTGAACCGCGGGCCCCACAGCTGCACGAGCGGGGGGTCGTGCCACGCCGACGACGTCGTGGCCGCCACCCGGGCATGCACCGACAGCAGCGCGGCGCGCGGGACGCTGTCGGCCAGGCCGGCCCACGCGGCGCGGGCGACGGCGTCGGGTCCCGCGGGCAGGCGCACGTCCAGGCCGCCGGCCCGGCGCCGGTGGGCCAGGACCTGGCCGCGGTCCAGGTGCAGTGCCGCCCCCATGCGTTCCCTCCCGGTCGCCGCGACCCACGGGCGCCCGGCGCCGGCGCGGCCCGGGAGCCGTGCGTGGAAGGGCCGGATCCGACGCTAGCGGGTGCACCGCCGGCCGATCCAGGCTCCCGGCGCCGCGCACCGGCCATACTCGTCCGGTGCCGACCACCCGGTGCCCATGCCTGAGCGGGGACACCTACGACGACTGCTGCGGCCGCTTCCACACCGGGGCCGCCGAGGCGCCGACCGCCGAGCAGCTGATGCGCTCGCGGTACTCGGCCTTCGCCGTGGGCGACGTCGCCTACCTGGAGCGGAGCTGGCACCCCGGCTCCCGTCCCGCCGGGCTGGAGCTCGACCCGGCGGTCCGCTGGACCCGGCTCGACGTCCTGGACGTGCACGGCGGCGGGCCGTTCGACACCGCCGGCACGGTCGAGTTCCGGGCGCACCACCGGCTCGACGGGGTCGCCGGTGACCAGCACGAGGTGAGCCGGTTCGTCCGGGAGCAGGGACGGTGGCTGTACGTGGGTCCGGTCGGCGTCACCGGCTGAGCCGCCGACCCTTCGTCGCCCCGCGCAGACCCCGTGACCGGCGATGGGGCGAACGGGCCCGTCCGGTCACCGCGCGCACCTAGAGTCGGAGGACCGTCGGCGGGTCCGTCCGGCGGTGCGCCCCGACGGTGCCGCGGCGATCGCCGCGCGCCCGGGCGGGCGGCCCGCACTGCACCGCCTCCGCCCGCGGAGGCCCTGGCTCGAGGAGTCCCATGGAGATCGCAGGTCCCGTCCTGATCGTCGCTGTGGCGGTCATCGCCCTGCTGGTCCTCGCCTTCGTCGCGTTCGTCTACGCGAAGGTCCGGTTCAAGATCGCCACCCCCGACGAGGCGCTCATCATCACCGGGCGCAAGAGCGGGACGCCGGTGATCAACCCCGAGACCGGCGACGAGAGCACCGACCTGTCCGGCCAGCGCGTCGTCATCGGCGGCGGCACCTTCGTCAAGCCGGTCTTCGAGCAGGTGGTGCGGCTGTCGCTGGCCTCGCAGAGCTTCTCGGTCGCCGCCGAGGACGCCACGACCAAGAGCGGCGTCGGCGTCACCCTGCGCAGCATCGCGGTCGTCAAGGTCGGTGGCACCGAGCGGATGGTCCGGGCGGCCGCCCAGCGGTTCGCCGGCCGCAGCCAGGAGCAGGTCATCGAGCAGCAGACCAGCGAGGTCCTGGTCGGTGTGCTGCGCACCATCGCGGGCACCCTGACCGTCGAGTCGATCCTGTACGAGCGCCAGGAGTTCTCCAAGGAGGTCAAGGACATCGCCGTGCCGATGCTCGCCGAGCGAGGCCTCGTCCTGGAGAACTTCGAGATCCAGACCGTCGAGGACTCCGGCAACTACATCCGCAACCTCGGTCGTCCGCGGGCGGCGGCCGTGGCCCGCGACGCCGAGATCGCCGAGGCCCAGGCGCAGCAGGAGAGCACGCAGCGGTCCAACGAGGCGGCCGTGCAGATCGCCGAGTCGAACAAGGCCCTCGCGCTGCGCAACTCCCAGATCCAGCAGGAGACCGCGCAGGCCCGCGCCGAGGCCGAGGCGGCTCAGGAGCGCGCCGAGGCCGAGGCCTCGCAGGCGGTGCTCGTCCAGCAGGAGCAGGTCGCCGTGCGCCGCGCCGCGCTGCGCGAGCAGGAGCTGCAGACCGAGGTCCGCAAGCCCGCCGAGGCGCGCAAGTACGAGCAGGCGCAGGAGGCCGACGCCCGCCGGTACGCGGCCGAGTCGGAGGCGGAGGCCGCCAAGACCGCCGCGATCCGCAAGGCCGAGGCCGAGGCGCAGCGCACCATCGCGCAGGCCGACGCGGAGGCGTCGGCGTCCCGGGCGCGCGCGGAGGCTGCGCTCGTCGAGCAGCAGCGCCGCGCGCAGGGTGCCCTCGCCCTGGCCAAGGCCGACGCCGACGGCGTCCAGGCCCGCGGTGAGGCGGAGGCCGCCGCGGAGCGCGCGAAGGGTGACGCGCGGGCGTCCGCGATCAAGGCCGAGTCGGACGCCTACCAGGCGTTCCCCGAGTCGGCGCGGCTGCAGATGGTGCTCGAGGCGCTGCCCAAGATGGCGCAGCCGTACGCCGACGCGCTCGGCAGCATCGACGACCTCACCATCATCGACCGGGACGGCGCCGCCCGGCTCACCGGCCAGGTCGCGACCGGTGTGCAGGAGCTCGCCAACCTGCTCAAGGCGCAGACCGGGGTGGACCTGCTCCAGCTCGTCCAGGGCCGCATGGCCGGAGACCAGCGCAGCGAGGTGCGGCCGTCGGCCGCACGGGTCGGTGCCGGCGCAGGCGGCGGTGCCGGCTCCGGTGGCGGGTCCGGTGCCGGTGGCGGCGCGGGCGCCGGGCGCGACGGCGGGGCTGAGCCGGCGAGCTAGACGACCTCGGCCTGCCAGGCGCCGCACCGATCGGTGCGGTGCCTGGCGGGCTCCGGGGTGCCCGGCGCGGTGCCCCACGCGGGCCGGCACCCGGGCGGCCGCGGGTCAGCAGCGGACCGGCGGCGCGAGGGACCGCTGCAGGTCCTCGCGCAGCAGCACCGGACGACCGCACACCTGCGCGACCACCCGGTAGCGGTCGGCGAGGAGGTCCCGCAGCCGCCCGTCGTCGTCGATGCCCCAGGAGTTCCACCCGTTGACGGCCACGAGCCAGGCCGGGGCGTCCGGCCCGGCGAGCGTGGCCCGCAGCAGGGCCTGGTCGCCGTCGAGCGTGCGCATCGGCACGCTCCACAGGTAGGGGTACGGGGTGGTCAGGTCGGCCGCCGCCAGGATCGACGGGTGGCCGTAGGCGACGACGGCGGTGTCGCCGGGCTCGGCCGAGGCCGCGAGCCACTCGCCGATGCGCTGCTGGAACCACACCCGCGGCACCGTCGCGTAGACCACCGTCGCCCCGACCGCCGCGACCACCGCGGTGACCACGACCACCCGGCCCCACCGCCGCGCCCACGTCCCCGCGCGGTCGCGGCGGCCGGCCAGCGCACCGACCGACAGCGCCGCGACCGGCGCCAGCTGCAGCGCGTACGACGGCCAGAAGCTGCCGCCGGCCACCATCGCCGCCAGGCCGGCCGGCACCATCGCGAGGACGGCCAGCCCCTCGGCAGACCGCCGCAGCGCGCGGTCCCGGCCGGCGGCCCAGCACCACGTCGCCACCGCACCGGCCAGGCCGGTGACCACGGTGAGTGCGACCAGCTGGCCGGCCCGCACCAGGGTCGCGTGGGGACGCGCCGACCAGATGACGTCCAGCGCGTCGCCGCGCATGCCGACCAGGTCGCGCCAGAGCGTCCCCGCGTCGGTCCCCGACGCCACGAGCGGGACGAGGGCCGCCGCCGTGGCGAGCAGCGCACCCGCGCCGGCCGACGCCGCCAGCGCGAGCGCACGCCGGCGGGCCGGCCCGCCGCGCCACGCCCCGACCGCCACGAGCACCGCCACCACGACGACGCCCTCGAGGGCGCTCTGCTTGACCAGCAGGGCGCCGGCGGCGAGCGCGCCGGCGAGTGCGCCCACAGCGGCGGCACGGCCGGGTGAGCCGGCGGCCCACGCCGCCAGGGCGCAGGCCACCGAGGCCATCACCAGCACGGTCGCGAACAGCTCGCCGTCGGCCTGGTCCGCCGCGAGCGCCGGGGAGCACACCAGCCCGGCGCCGACCACGGCCGCCCAGCGGGCCCCGGCCGGTCCGCCGAGCCGTGCGCCGGCGTGCCAGGCGGCGACCACGAACACCACCGCGAACGGGATCGCCAGCAGCCGGATGGCGCCGTCCCACCCGGACAGCGCGGCCACCCGGAAGATGGCCAGCAGCAGCGGCGGGCGGTCGACGAACAGGTCCCCGTACAGGAACTCGCCCCCGGCGTGCCAGTGCCGTGCGGCGAGCAGGTAGCCGCCCTCGTCGTTGCGCAGGGGCTGCCACACCGACGGCAGCCGCGCGAGCACCACGGCGAGGCACACCGCGAGCAGCGTGCGGCGCGGGGCCGTTGCCCGTGGGCGCCCCGGCGGGCGGCGTCGCGCCCACCCGTCGCCCACGGCGGCGCGGCTCAGGACGGTCACCGTCCCAGTCAAGCCGCTCGGCCCGCCGCGCAGGTGCCGATCGCCGGACGGGGCCCGGTCGCCCTCACCCGGGCGCTGCTTCCGGCTCCGGCGGCGCGGTGCCATAGTCACCGGTGTGGCAGCGCTCCTCGCGGCCGACGCCGTCGTCGTCGTCCATCTCGCCTACCTCGGGTACGCCGCGGTGGGCGGCTTCCTCGCGCTGCGCAACCGCGCCTGGCTGTGGCCGCACCTGGCCTCGACGGTCTGGTCCTTCGTCGTCACCCTCACCGCGGTCGGCTGCCCGCTGACCGCGGTCGAGAAGTGGCTGCTCGCCGTCGCCGAGCGTCCGGTCTACCGGGGCAGCTTCACCGCGCACTACCTGCGCGACGTGCTGTACCCGGCGCCGTGGGAGACCGCAGTCTGGGTCTCCATGATGGGACTGGCGATCACCTCCTACGTGCTGCTCGCGGTGCGGACGGTGCGCGCCCGCCGGGTGGCCGGGCAGCCGCCCGGGGCCGCGGTGGGCGACGACGCGTCCCGGGCGATCGCGTGAGCGGTCCGGCGCCGTGGGCGACGCCCGGGTGAGCACCGCCGGTCGGCTGACGCTGCGCACGACGCTGCGCCCACGGCGCGTGGCGTCGCTGGCCCGGCGTGCGCGGCGGGTCGGGCTGGACGGCGTGCTCGCCGCCCTGGACCGGGAGGCCGTGCCCTGCCCGGTGCCGGGTACGGCGGCCGGGCCCGGCTACACCTGGGCGCCGGCCGACGCGGACGACCCGGGGTGGATGCCGCAGGGCGTGGCCACCACCCGCGGCGGCGGCGTGCTGCTGGTCGCCTGGTACTCCCGTCGGCGCCGCGGTCGCACGGCCGGCACCCGCGTCACGGTGGTGGACCTGCGTGACCGGGACCGCGTGCGCTACCGGCACGTCCTCCTGGTCCGCCCGCGGCCGTGGGCGGCGGTCACCGGTGCGGGGCGCGTCGCGGTCCACGCCGGCGGACTGGCCGTGGTGGGGGACCTGCTCTACGTCGCCGACACCGTCCGGGGCGTGCGGCTGTTCGGGCTCGACGACGTGCTGCGGATGCCCGACGGCACCGACGTCCTGCCACAGACGGGGCACCTCCATCAGCGGGTGCTGCCGGGGACGGCGCCGCTGCGCTGGTCCTTCCTCGGGGTGGGCCGCGTGCACGGCGAGCTCAGCCTGGTGGCCGGGGAGTACGGGCGGCGGGGCACCCGGCCACGGCTCGTGCGCCACGCCCTGGACGAGGTGACCGGGCTGCCGGTCGCGGGGGCCCGGGGACGCGCCCGCCCGCCGCAGGTGCACGCCCAGCAGCCGCACCGCATGCAGGGCGTGGCCGTCCACGACGACCTGTGGGTCGCGACCAGCAGCACCGGCGAGGGCAGCCCCGGCGACCTGTACGTGGGGGCGCCCGGCGCGTTCCGCCGGCACCGGGGCGTGCTGCCCACCGGCCCGGAGGACCTCGCGTGGTCGGTGCCGGGTCGGGTGGCGTGGTCCGTGACGGAGTGGCCCGGCCGGCGGTGGGTCTTCCCGATCGACGTCGCGCGATGGGTGCGCCCGGACTGATCCGGCGGCTCGCCCGACCAGCCACGTGACGGACCCGGCGGTGCCAGGGACCGACCCGTGTGGCTCAGGACACCGCTCGCCGCGTGCCCGGCCCCGCAGTCTCCGGCCCCGCGGTCCCCGGCCCCGCGGTCCCCGGCCCCGCCGACAGCCTGTCCCGGAGCGTCGTCGGATCGGAGATGTGAGCGGTCATGATCGCCGCGGCGCGGTCGCCGTCGTGCGCAGCCAGCGCCTCGACGAGGTCGCGGTGGTCGCGGGCGCTGCGAGCACGGTCCCCGCCGGACGAGCGGACCAGCGCCGCGAGGTAGAAGGCGCTGATCTGGCGGAGGTTCTCCAGGATCGCCGCCAGCTGGGGCGAGCGGGCGGCGTCGATGACGGCGAGGTGGAAGGCCCGGTTCGCCTCGAGCCACGCCTGGTGGTCGCCCGCCCGCTCCATGTCCTGCTCGAGGGCGCGGAGGCCGTCCAGGTCGTCGGCGGTGACACGCTCGGCGGCTCGCCGCGCGGCGATGGGCTCCAAGGCCAGCCGCAGCTCGTGGATCTCGATCGCCTCGTCGACGTCCAGCGCACGCACCGTCGCCGCGCGGTGCGGGTCGAAGCTGATCAGTCCCTCCGCGATGAGGTCGCGCATCGCCTCGCGGACCGGGGTGACGCTGGTGCCCAGGCGCCCCGCGATCTCCGTCTGCACGAGCTTGGCGCCCGGTGGGTAGGTGCCGTCGAAGATCGCCACCCGCAAGCGGTCGCGCACCCACTCATGCGCCGTCCGGAACCGCTCACCGCCACCTCGCCCCGCCGGCCGCCCGGCGCCGGTCGCGCGCCTGCCGTTGGTCACCATGTCGCCTCCGGGTCCGGGGCATCCCGGCCAGGGGCGCCGCAGCTGATACATCGCCGTTACGTGCGGCACACGGTTGGGAAACCCGGAGCCCGTAGACCTGTCTACAGGATATAGAAACCGACCGAAGGAGCGCACGATGGCTGTTCTGGCACAGACCCGAGTGGCGGCTGGGCCCCAGGTGGCCCCGGGACCACAGCTCGTGGTGGAGCACGTGCACCGGACGTTCCCCACCCGAGAGGGAGAAGCGGTCCAAGCGCTGGTCGACGCCGACCTGTCCGTGCGGCCGGGGGAGTTCATCTCGCTGATCGGCCCGAGCGGGTGTGGCAAGAGCACCTTGTTCAACCTCATCGCCGGGCTGGACGCCCCCACGACCGGGCGGATCCTCATCGACGGCGTCGACCGGTCCGGTCAGCAGGGACTGGTCGGGTACATGCTCCAGAAGGACCTTCTGCTGCCGTGGCGCACGGTGCTGGAGAACGTCGTCCTCGGCCTGGAGATCAGCGGAGTCCGGAAGAAGGCCGCGCACGGGATCGCTCGTCCGCTGCTGGCCACCTACGGCCTGGGCGGCTTCGAGAGCCACTACCCCACCCAGCTGTCCGGTGGCATGAAGCAGCGGGTGGCGCTGCTGCGGACCATCCTCTTCAACCGCGACATCATCCTGCTCGACGAGCCGTTCGGAGCCCTCGACGCGCAGACCCGCGAGCGCATGCAGGAGTGGCTGCTGGACCTGTGGGACGACTTCCACAAGACCGTCCTGTTCGTCACCCACGACATCGACGAGGCCATCTACCTCTCCGACCGCGTCTTCGTGATGTCGGCCCGCCCCGGCCGGATCGTCGCCAGCTTCGACGTCGGGCTGGACCGACCGCGCAAGCCGTCCGTCGTCACCAGCGCGGAGTTCGTGCGGATCAAGGCCGACGCGCGCGAGCTGCTCAACGGCGCGCACGCGGCACACGTGCGACCCGGGAAGGCGGCGTGATGACCACCCTGGAAACACCGCGGGCCACGCCCGCGCCCACCAGCTCGGCGGAGAGCCTGCAGAGCCTCGCGGCCCTGCGATCGGCCGCGAACCCGCCCGTGCGCCGGCGACGACCAGAGACCGAGCCGGCGGCCTGGCGGGTGGCCGGCATGCGGATCGGCGTGGTGGTCGTGGTGCTCGCGCTGTGGGAGATCGGCGCCCGTGCTGGGTTGATCGACGCGTTCTTCTGGAGCCAGCCGTCGCGCATCTGGCAGACCGCCGTGATCGCCTTCGGCGACGGCGACATCCTCGCCGACGCGCGGTTCACCTTCACCTCGACGGTGTTCGGGTTCGTGCTCGGCGTGGTCGGAGGTGTCGCGATCGGGCTCTCGTTCTGGTGGTCGCGCCTCTACGCCCTGACGGCCGAGCCGCTGGTCATCGCCTTCGAGGCCATGCCGAAGCTCGCGCTCGCGCCGATCGTCGTCCTCGTCCTGGGGCTGGGCATGGGATCGAAGATCGCGATGGCCACCGCCCTGGTCATCGTGATCCAGGTGCTCAACACCTTCGCCGCGGTCAAGTCGGTGGACCGCGACCTGACCACTCTCCTGTACTCGCTCGGTGCGTCGCGCTGGCAGGTGTTCCGCACGGTGGTCGTGCCGTCGACGCTTCCCTGGGTGGTCTCCAGCCTGCGGGTGGCGATCGGGCTCGCGCTGACCGGAGCCATCGTCGGGGAGTACATCGGCTCGACCGCAGGCCTCGGCCGGATGATCCACTACGCCGGCTCGACGTACGACATCGCCCTCATCTGGGTCGGCGTCTTCACCCTGGCGGCGCTCTCCATGCTGCTCTACCTCGTCGTCTCGGCGCTGGAGCGGCGGCTGCTCACCAACCTCACCCACGCGCGGTGACGCGCGCGCCCTCCGGGCGCCGTCACCGCCTCCGCCCGTTCCCCGAAGGCAAAGGACCCTCTGTGAAGACAACCCTGCTCGCCGCCCTCGTCGGCGCCTCCGTCCTGCTCACCGCCGGGTGCGCCGGCACCTCGACCGCCGTCGCGGACAACGACACCGAGCCCGCCGGCTCCACGTCGCTGACCATCGCCGAGCCGGTCCACGGCGTCGGATACCTCCCGCTCTACGCCGCTCAGGACTCCGGATTCTTCGCCGACGAGGGCCTGGAGGTCGAGGTCACCACGCTGACCGGCGGTGGCCACGTGAACGCGACCCTGGCCGGCGAGGTCTTCGGCTTCATCGGCGGGCCCGAGTCCGGCGCCGTGGCCAACGTCAAGGGATCGGACCTGGTCGCCGTCGCGAACGTGGTCAACCGCGGCAACGTCTACTTCGTCGCGCCGACCGGGCAGGAGCCCGAGCCCGGCGCCGACATGGCGGAGTACCTGCGCGGCAAGACGATCGTCGGTGGCCGCTACGGAGGAACCCCGAACGCGATCCTGCGTCACGTCCTGGCGCTCGAGGGGCTCGATCCCGAGACCGACGTCGAGCTGATCGAGGTCGAGGACTCCAGTGCCATCCCCTCCGTCGTGGCGCAGGGCCAGGCCGACGTCGCCGTGGTGGCGGAGCCCCAGCTCGGCCTGGGCATCCAGCAGGGCCTGTGGGGTGACCCGTTCCTCAACCCGCTGCAGCTCCTCGGCCCGTACGCCTACTCCTCGATCGTCATCCCGCGCGCGACGGTCGACTCCGATCCCGACGTCGTGCAGCGGTTCGTCGCGGCGCTCGAGCGGGGCCAGCAGCTCATCGAGTCCGACCCCGCGTACGCGCTCGAGCTCGGGGCGCAGGAGTTCTCGACCATGGAGCCCGACGTGCTGCAGGCGACCCTCGACCGGGCGTACGCCGACCAGCTCTGGGACGGCACGGTGCTGCGCGAGGAGGCCGTCGAGACGGCCCTGGAGGTGGCTCGCAGCGGCGACATCCTCGACGACACGGCCGCACCCCAGAGCTACACGAACATCGCGGACAACCAGTTCGTGACCGACCAGCAGTGACCGACCACCGAGAGGACATGCTCATGCCCAGCTACTCACCGACCCGGTTCGCGCCCGGCCGCGCCGCTCTCGTGGTCGTCGACGTCCAGAACGACTTCTGCGACCCGGCTGGCGCATGCGGCCAGCGCGGCAGCGACACAGGCGCGGCCGTCGCCATGGTGCCCCGACTCGAGCGGCTCATCGACGCAGCGCGCGCGGCGGGACTCATGGTGGTCTTCATCCAGACCACCCACGACGAGCTCACCGACTCCCCTGCCTGGCTCGCCCGACGGGGCGACCTCGAGGCCGGTGCGCCACCCGCGGTCTCCACCTGCTACACGGGCAGCTGGGGCGCCGAGTTCTACCGGGTCCGCCCGGCGCCCGGCGAGCCGGTCGTCGTCAAGCACCGGTACTCGGCCTTCGCCGGCACGGACCTCGATCTCGTCCTGCGCACGGCGGGCATCACGTCGCTGCTGTTCACCGGCGTCGCGACGAACGTCTGCGTCGAGTCGACCCTGCGGGACGGGCTGTTCCTCGACTACCACGTGACGCTGGTGGAGGACTGTGCCGCCAGCTACGAGCCCGAGTCGCACCGCGGCACCGTCGAGACGGTCGAGAAGTACTTCGGAGTGGTCGCCGGCAGCGAGGAGATCATCGGCACCTGGTCGGCGCTGTCGAAGGTCGCGTGACCGGCAGCAGGGGGAGCACGGCCACGCTCGCGGCGCTCGGGGTCCTGTACTGGTCGGCGCACACGATGCTCCGACCGCTGATCGGCCCGTACGTCCTCGGGCAGGGCGGGACCGCGTCGGACGCCAGCATCGCGCTGGCGTCCTTCGCCGTCCTGCCGACCGTGCTCGCGATCCCCGTCGGGGCGCTGACCGACCGGTGGGGCCCGCGGGCCCTGCTGGTCGCCGGAGGTGCCGTCATGGCGGTCGGCGGGCTGACGCTGTTCATCCCGGCTGGCCTGGCCGGGGTGATCGGCAGCCAGGCGCTCATCGGGGTGGGGACGCTGGCCGTCTGGGTCTCGCTGCAGACCGTCGCGACCCTGGCTCAGCACGAGGCCGAGACGACCGCGGCCCGCAACGCGCGCCTCGCCACCTTCTCCCTGTTCCTGGCGGCGGGGCAGGCGATCGGCCCTGCACTCGGTGGCGCGCTCGTCGAGGTGGGCGGATATGCCATGGCGTTCGCCGGGTACACCGGGCTCTCGGTGCTCGTGGTGGCGCTCGCGCTCTGCGTGCGCGGCTGCAGGCCCGAGGCCCAGAGCCGCAGACCCCGGCCACCGGTCCTGCGGGCTTACCGCGAGGGACTCGCCATGATGCGTACGCCGACGGTCGCGGTGACGGTCGTGGTGAGCTTCACCGCGCTCGTCGTGCTGGACATCCGCAACGCCTACCACCCGGTGCTGCTGTCCGGGGCCGGGCTGGCGCAGTGGCAGATCGGCCTGCTGCTCAGCGTCGCGGCGGCGTTCGGCTTCCTCTCGCGCCCGTTCTTCCCGCTGGCCATGGCTCGGCTGCGGCCGACCGTCATGGTGGGGCTCGTCCTGGGGGTGGGCTCGGTGTCGGTGGTGGCGGTCGTGCTCGCGCCGTCGGACGTCGGGGTGCTCGCCGTCCTCGCGGCCGTCAACGGCTTCGCCCTCGGCTTCGCCCAGCCGCTGACCCTGTCGCTGATGGCGGACCACACCCCGGAGGAGCAGCGAGGCCTGGCCTCCGGGCTGCGCTCGACCGCCAACCGCGCCGCCCAGTTCGCGAACCCCGCGATCTTCGGGCTCGCCGCCGGTGCCCTGACGCTGACCGGCTCCTTCGTGCTGGTGGGCGGACTGCTGGCCGCGGTCGCGGCCGGCAGCGTGGCGGCGCTTGGACGGGCCGGAAGGCGGGGGCACGGCGTGGGCGGGCGGCCGATCGCGGGTGTCGGCACCGGCCACGGTGACCGCGCGCACGACGCCGACGGGGGTTGACCCCTCCACGGTCGTCAACCTCTGTTGACGACACCACGGTCGTCAACCTATGTTGACGACCGTGGTGGTCAACCGACGGAGGTGGTCGACGTGGGGGAGCAGACGATGAGTGCGCTGGTGGCCCAGGCCGGGGACGAGGATCCGCTGCGTGCGCTCGCGGCGGTCGCGGAGCTGCAGCGCGAGGTGAGCCGGACCGAGGCGACGGTCGTGCGCCGCGCCCGGGTCGGCGGTGCGTCGTGGGAGCAGATCGCGCGGGTGCTGGGCGTGAGCCGGCAGGCCGTGCACAAGAAGTACGGCGGCACGAGGTTCGGTCGTGGCTGACGACGAGCCGGGGGCGCCGGACGCCCCCGAGCCCCGGGCCCGGCTGCGCGACCTGCTGTCCTACCTGCGCGAGCACCGTGCCGTCCTCACCGTCGTGCTGGTCGTGTCGATCCTGGGCGCCGGGCTGAGCCTGGCCCAGCCGGTGATGGTCAACCGCGTGATCACCGCGGTGGGCCGGGGGCAGACGTTCAGCGGTGCGGTGGTCACCCTGGTGCTGCTCGTCGTCGGCGCCGGGCTGGTCGGTGCGGTGCAGCAGTACCTGCTCGAGCGGACCGCGGAGGGGGTGGTCCTCAGCGCCCGACGCCGGCTGCTGCGGACGCTGCTGCGGCTGCCGGTCCGCGAGTACGACGTCCGCCGCACCGGCGACCTCGTCTCCCGGGTCGGCTCGGACACCACGCTCGTGCGGGCCGCACTGACCGGCGGGCTCGTCGACGCGCTCGGTGGGTCGCTGGTCTTCGCCGGAGCGCTGGTCGCCATGGCGCTCATCGACGCGGCCCTGCTGGGCATCACGCTGGCCGTCATCGCGGTCGCGGTGGTCAGCGTGGTGGTCGCCAGCGCGCGCATCCAGACCCTCACCCGCGCGTCGCAGGAGGCGGTCGGCCGGGTCGCGGCCGGTGTCGAGCGGGCGCTGTCCGGCGTGCGCACCATCCGCGCGGCCGGTGCCACCGAGCGCGAGGGCCGGCGTCTGGAGGCCGATGCCGAGGCGGCGTACGCGCTGGGCGTGCAGGTCGCCCGGATCGGCGCGATCCTGTGGCCGGTCAGCGGGCTCGCGGTGCAGGGCGCCTTTCTCGCCGTGCTCGGCGTCGGCGGGTACCGGGTGGCGGCCGGCACCCTGACCGTCGCCGACCTCGTCACCTTCATCCTGTTCCTGTTCATGATGCTCATGCCGCTGGGCACCGCGTTCAGCGCGGTCGTCACGGTGCGCAGCGCCCTGGGGGCGCTCGCGCGGATCCAGGAGATCCTCGACCTGCCCGCCGAGGACGCCGGTGACGCCGCCGCCGGTGACGCCACCGCCGCGGGCGGCGCCGGTGGGGGCGACGGCTCCCGCGGCGCCGGCGACGTCGTGGGTCGCGCCGCCCCCGCGGCCGCCGGGCGGGTCGAACCCGCCGCGGCCGAGCAGCCGGCCGCGGTCGCCTTCGACGACGTCCGGTTCACCTACCCCGGCCGCGAACCGGTGCTGCGTGGCGTGAGCCTGGCCGTGCCGCGCGGGTCGACGACGGCGATCGTCGGGCCGTCCGGCGCCGGCAAGACCACGCTGCTTGCCCTGATCGAACGGTTCTACGAGCCCGACGCGGGCACCATCCGGGTGGACGGCGTCGACGTCCGCGTCTTACCCCGGGCGGACCTGCGCGCCCGCATCGGGTACGTCGAGCAGGACGCCCCGGTGCTGGCCGGGACGATCCGGGACAACCTCCTGCTCGCGGCGCCGGACGCCGACGACGCCCGCTGCCGGGAGGCGCTCGCGTCGGTGAACCTGCTCGAGCGCATCGGCCGGCACACGGACGGACTGGACACCGTGGTCGGCGACGACGGCGTGGGGCTGTCCGGCGGGGAGCGTCAGCGTCTGGCGATCGCCCGCGCCCTGATCGGCGCGGCGCCGCTGCTGCTGCTGGACGAGCCGACGGCGAGCCTGGACGGGCGCAACGAGCAGGCGATGCGCGACGCCATCCGGACCGCCGCGGTAGGTCGCACCGTGCTGATCGTCGCGCACCGCCTCGCGACGGTCGCCGACGCGGACCAGATCGTGGTGCTGGACGCCGGACGCGTCGTGGCGACCGGGACACACCCGGAGCTGATCGAGGCCAGCGCGCTGTACCGCGAGCTCGCCCGGCACCAGCTGCTGGTCTGAGGCGGGACCCCGGCCGCGCCAGCCCGGTGCCGCCCGGGCGGCGCTAGAGGGACGCGGCGAGCCGGGACAGCCGCACGGGCCAGTCGTCGACGCCGTAGTCGTCACCGAGCCGCACGATCACGACGTCGCGGTCGGGGGCGACGTACACGAACTGGCCGAAGTTGCCGTGGGCGAGAGCGTGCCCCGGCGGGAAGGTCGCGCCGTCGCTGGTGCCGGTCCACCAGTGGAACCCGTAGAACGGCGCCGCGCCGCCCGCGGCGGATGCGGACGTGGCGGCGTCGACCCACTCGGCGGGCACCACCTGGCGGTCACCCGCGCGTCCACCGCGGGCGAACAGCAGCCCGAACCGGGCGTAGTCGCGCGCGACCGCGTTGAGCCCGCTCTCCATCTTCTCGAACCCGCTGCGCCGGGTGTCCAGGCTCCACGACGCGTCCGCCTCGGCCCCCATGGGGCCCCACAGCCGTGCCGAGAGGTACTCGCTGACGGACGTCCCGGTCGCGCGCTCGAGCACCAGCCCCTCGAGCAGAGGGTTGTAGTTGTTGTAGAGGAAGGTGGCGCCGGGGGGCCCGCAGACCTCGGCGGACTCGGCGGTCCGGCGCAGGTCGGTGCCGTAGTACGTCTGGGCGTCGTCGCTCCACGGCAGGCCCTGCTCGTCGTAGCACAGGCCGCTGGACATGGTCATCAGGTCACGCAGGGTGACGGCGGCGAAGCGGTCGTCGGTGGCGAGCAGCTCGGGGACGTACGTGGTGACCGGGTCGTCGACCGAGCCGATCAGGCCGTCGGCGACGGCGAGGCCGATGAGCGTGGAGACCACGGACTTGGCGGCGGAGAAGGACGTCCGCAGCTCACCGGCGTCGCCGTCGCCGAGGTAGCGCTCGTACCGGACGGTGCCGTCCTGCACGACGAGGAACGCGACGGTCCGGGTGCTGCTCAGGAAGGCCTCCGGGTCGTCGAGGTCCCACGCCCGGGCCAGGTCGAGCGGCTCACCGGCGGGCAGCTCGAGCGTCGGGCCGCCGGCGCGCACGGTGCGGGCGGGGAACCGGTCGATGTCGCCGGTGTCCGCCTCGAGCCAGGCGATGGCGCGCGAGGCGCCGAACCGGTCGGTGGTGAGCCAGGCGGTGCCGTACCCCGCCGCCGCCGCGGCCAGCACCGCCGCGAGGACCCGCACGCCCCACCGCCGCACGGCTGCCTCCCTCGGACGGCGCCGCGACCGGCGCGCGAGCGGAACGGTAGGTCGGCGGGCGGTGCGGGTCAACGCCGCCCGCGCGGCGTGGGTCACCGGCGGTCACGGCGCGGCGCCCGCCGGCACCGCGGGCACGGTGCTCGACGGCGCCGTCGCGCTCACCGGGGTCGGCGCGGCTGCCTGCCGGAGTGCGGCGTCGGCGTCGTCGATCGCGCGCTGCGGCACGGCGTGCAGGACCCAGGCGGCGAGCGCGGTCGACAGGACCACCGCCGTGACGAACACGGCGACCAGGCCCGCCGCCTCGCCGAGCGCGCCGCCTGCCGCCGCGCCGAGCGGGATGGAGCCGTAGGCGAGGGTGCGAGCCGCCCCACCGACCCGGCCGAGCAGCCGGCCGGGCACGAGCCGCTGGCGCATCGACTGGCTGGTCACGTTGCCGACCATGGTCGTGAAGCCGACCAGCGCGAAGGTCACCGTGATCGCGGCGACGTGGGGGACGAGCACCGGGACCGCCAGCAGCACGCCGTTGGACAGCCAGGTGCTGCCGATCAGTCGCGCCTCGCCGACACGGCGACGCAGCCGGTCGGCGCAGGCCGCACCGGCCAGGGCGCCGGCGGCCAGGCCCATGGTGAGCGTCCCGTACAGCGCGGGGTCGAGGCCGACCGCCGAGCCGGGCCCCACGACCCACAGCACGAACACCGCGAAGTAGGCGGTGCTGGCGAAGTTCAGCACGGTCGAGCCGATCACCAGCGGTCGCAGCACCGGGTGCGACCACAGGAACCGGACCCCCTCGGCGACCTCGGAGCGCATCGACGTGCGGGGGCTCGGCGTGGTGCGGTCGCCGGTCGCCGGTCCGACGCCGCGCAGTCCCCGGAGGGTCAGCGCGGTGGCGACGGCGAACAGCGTCGCCGGGGCACCGAACAGCCAGCCGCCGCCGAGCGCGACCAGCGGTCCCGCCAGCGGCCCGCCGAGGAAGGCGTTCGCGAGCTGCTGGATGCCGAGCAGGCGCCCGTTGGCGGCCCCGAGGTGCTCGCGCGGGACGACCGCGGGGACCAGCGCACCGGCCGCGGAGTCGGAGAACACCTCCGCCGTCCCGACCAGCAGCAGCAGGGTCAGCAGCGCGGGCACGGACAGCGTCCCACTCGCGGCTGCCGCAGCGGCGACGGCGAGCAGGGTCGCGCGCCCGGCCGACGCGACCGCCAGGATGCGGGCGCGGTCATGGCGGTCGACCAGCACGCCGGCGTGCAGCGCG
This sequence comes from uncultured Cellulomonas sp., assembly GCF_947494015.1. Taxonomy (GTDB): domain Bacteria; phylum Actinomycetota; class Actinomycetes; order Actinomycetales; family Cellulomonadaceae; genus Pengzhenrongella. The sequence continues at coordinate 81,408 of NZ_CANLTL010000017.1, forward strand.
AGCAGCAGCCACGGCAGCGTGACGGCGGCGGAGAGGAGGGCGACGTCGGCGGGGGAGCGGGTCAGCGTCACCGCGAGCAGGGGGACGCCGACGACGAGCAGCCCGTCGGCCAAGTTCGACGCACCGGTCGCGGCGACCAGATGGCCGAAGGGCCCGCGCAGCGGGAGGGCGGGTGCTGCGGTCCGGGCCATGGTGCCTCCAGTAGCCTGAGAGTTCTGCAAAGACGTCGTTGCAAAGATAGGTATGCAAATGTCTCTTGGCAAGACTCCCGGCGACACCGGCGACGCCCGCGACCGCGGCGAGGGCGGCGCCGACGGCGGGACGGCGTCGGCGGGCACCCGGCACCTGGACGCCTCGGGCCTCAAGGCGTACGCCCACCCGTTGCGGCTGCAGATCATCCGGTACCTCAACGACCACGGGCCGGCCACGGCAACCCAGCTCTCCCGGCACCTGGGGGAGAGCACCGGTCAGACCAGCTACCACCTGCGTCAGCTCGCCCGGCACGGGCTCGTCGTCGACGACCCGGACCGCAACCGCGGCCGGGAGCGGTGGTGGAAGGCGACGTCGTTCCAGGTGGACGCCGCCCAGCTCGCCGACGACCCGGCGCTGGCGCCCGCGGCGCAGGCGGTGCTCGGCTCGGTCGCGCAGGGCCGCACCGAAGCCCTCAACCGCTGGCTGACGTCGGCCGGGCCGGTGCCGCGCGAGTGGGTCGAGGCGTCCCTGCACAGTCAGAGCACGCTGCGGCTGACCCCGTCGGAGGTTCAAGAGATGACCGCCGCGATGCTCGAGGTGCTCGACCGCTACGCCGCGCGCAGCCGCGCCCGGGAGGCCGGGGACCACGACTCCGCGCCGGGGGCCCGCGTGCGCGCGTACCTCGACGTGTTCCCGCTGCTCGACGACGACTGACCCCCCGCCGAGTGCGACATCGTGGCCCGTTCGCGCGACCTGAGCGGTCCACGACGTCGCACTCGCGGGAGGAGAGGTGGTCGACGCCGCTCGCGGGGGGGGGGCCTACGGGTCGGTCGGGCGGGCCGGCGACCCGGGCCGGTCGCCGTCGCCGGAGCCGGTGGGGACGTCGGCCACGTCGGCCGGGTCGGCGGCGTCGGTCCCGGGACCACGGCCGGGGAGGTGCACGGAGATCTCAGCCTCGGGGTGCTGGCGCCGGCGCACGACGATGATCGCGACCCCCAGGGCGACGGCGAGCAGCGCTCCCCAGACGTTGGCGGGCAGCCCCAGCGGCGTCACGCTCGTGGGGTCGATGCGCAGCAGCTCCAGCCACACCCGGGCGGACCCGTACCAGAGGAGGTAGACGCCGAACGCGGTGCCCCAGCGCAGCGCGACCCGCCGCTCGAGCAGCAGGATGACCGCGACGCCGAGCAGGTTCCACAGCAGCTCGTAGAGGAACAGGGGGTGGAACAGCGTGTCGGCGGGCAGGTCGGCGGGGAACGCCCGGTTGTCGGTCGGGATCTGCAGCCCCCACGGCAGCGTGGTCGGGCGTCCGTACAGCTCGTGGTTGAACCAGTTGCCGAGCCGACCGACCGCCTGCGCGATGAGCATCCCCGGAGCCAGCGCGTCCGCGAACGACCACAGCCGGATGCCGGCCCGACGGCACCCGATGTACGCGCCGAGCGCGCCACCGAGCAGTGACCCGAGGATCGCGATGCCGCCCTCCCAGACGTACAGCACGCGCACCGGGTCCTGCCCGGCGCCGAAGTAGTCGCCGTAGTGGGTGAGCACGTGGTAGATCCGGGCGCCGATGATGCCGAACGGCACCGCCCACATCGCGATGTCCAGCACGGCGTCCGGGTGGCCGCCGCGCGCGGTCAGCCGGCGCGAGGTCAGCCACACCGCCGCCGCGATGCCGGCGAGGATGCACAGGGCGTAGGTGTGCAGGGTCAGCGGACCCACGGACATCGACGCCCACGCGAGGTCGGGGCTGGGGATGGCGAAGCGCATGCGGGCCCCTCCTGTCGGCCAGCCAGGACCCTATCCGCCCCGGCGTGGTGCGCGGCGCACCACGGGGTGCGGTCAGGCCTCGACGGGCTCGACGCCGAGCTCGGCGAGCAGGGCGGCCACGCGGGCACGGATCTCGTCGCGGATGGGCCGCACCGCGTCGATCCCCTGACCGGCCGGGTCCTCGAGCTCCCAGTCCTCGTACCGCGTGCCGGGCAGCACGGGGCACGTGTCCCCGCAGCCCATCGTGATCACGACGTCGGAGGCCTGCACCGCCTCGGGAGTGAGGACCTTGGGCTGCTCGGCCCGGATGTCGATGCCGTCCTCGAGCATGGCCGCCACCGCGACGGGGTTGATCTGGTCGGCGGGCATGGACCCCGCGGAGCGCACCTCGACGGCGCCGCCCGACAGGTGGCGCAGGTACCCGGCGGCCATCTGCGAGCGGCCGGCGTTGTGCACGCAGACGAACAGTGCGCTGGGCTTGGTGGTCTCGCTCATCGGTGCTCCTGGTGATCGGTGGGGCGGAGGAGGGGGAGGGGCAGGTCCGGGACCAGGTCGGCGAGCAGCGCGCGGACACGGCGGTCGAGGTCGTCGCGGATCGCGGCGACGCCCTCGGGGGAGGCGAGCGCGGGGTCGCCGACGACCCAGTCCTCGTACCGCGTGCCGGGCAGCACGGGGCACGTGTCCCCGCAGCCCATCGTGATGACGACGTCGGCGGCCCGGACGGCGTCGTCGGTGAGCGGCTTGGGGAAGGCCGCCTCGTCGTCGACGCCGAGGTCCGCCAGGAGCGGTCGGACGGTCGTGTGGACCGCACCGGCCGGTGCGGACCCGGCGGAGCGGGCGACCACCGCGTCCCCGGCGTAGTGGTGCAGCAGGGCCGCGGCGAGCTGGGAGCGCCCCGCGTTGGCGACGCAGACGAACAGCACCTGGGGCGCGCGACCCCGAGCGGCCGGCGCCGAGGCGCGAGCCAGGTCGGTCAGGCGCTGCTCGGCGAACCGGCGAGCGAGGGGGACGAGGTGCGCGCTCACGCCGGCGGTGCGCAGCAGGGTGGCGTAGGACTCGCGCACGGTGCGTAGGACGGCGTCGTGGTCGAGCTCCGGGGAGTGCCGGGCCAGGTCGTCCGCGACCCGGGTGAGCGACGCGTCGATGTCGCTGAGCCCGGTCAGCGGCCGGGTGCGCTCGCGGGCGGCGTCGATCGCTGCGGGGGCGAACTGCTCCAGCAGGGTGATGACGGCCCGCCGGACGTGCGGGACGACGGAGTACCACACCCATGTGCCGCGGCGCTCGGAGCTGAGGACGCCGACGTCCTTGAGGACCTTGAGGTGGTGGGAGACGGTCGGCTGCGACACGTCGGCGACGGTGGCGATGTCGCACACGCACGCCTCGCCGGTCGGGCTGGTGGTGATGAATGACAGCATGCGCAGCCGGAGCGGGTCGGCCAGCGCCTTCAGCAGGGACGAGACCTGGACCGCCGCGTCGGCGCCCATGGCCTGGGCGCCCGTGGTCGGCGTGCACTCGGAACCGGCGGGTGCGGAGGACGGGGAGGTCATGCGCGGGACTCCTCGCGGATGCCGGCGGCGGAGCTGCCGACGGTGGAGTACGGATCGGTGGCGAACCACCGGCGTGCGGCCCACAGCGAGACGTAGACCAGCCCGACGAGCACGGGCACCTCGATCAGCGGTCCGACCACGCCGGCCAGGGCCTGGCCGGAGGTGACGCCGAAGGTCCCGATCGCCACGGCGATGGCGAGCTCGAAGTTGTTCCCAGCGGCGGTGAACGCCAGGGTCGTGGTCCGGGCGTACCCGAGCCGCAGTGCCCTGCCGGTGACCATCCCGGCTCCCCACATGAGGGCGAAGTAGGCGAGCAGCGGGACCGCGATGCGCGCCACATCCAGCGGGTTGCGGGTGACCGCGTCCCCCTGCAGCGCGAAGAGCAGCACGATCGTGAACAGCAACCCGTACAGCGCCCAGGGACCGATCCGCGGGAGGAAGGCGTCCTCGTACCAGGCGCGGCCCCGGAGCCGTTCGCCCAGGGCGCGCGAGGCGAAGCCCGCGACCAGCGGCACGCCGAGGAAGACCAGCACGTTGATCGCGATCTGCCCCACCGACACGTCGAGGCCCTGGGTGTCCAGCCCCAGCCACGCGGGCAGCGCGGTGAGGTAGAACCAGCCGAGCCCGGCGAACGCCACCACCTGGAAGACGGAGTTGATCGCGACGAGGACCGCAGCGGCTTCGCGGTCGCCGCAGGCCAGGTCGTTCCAGATCACCACCATGGCGATGCACCGGGCGAGGCCCACGACGATCAGGCCGGTGCGGTACTCCGGGAGGTCGGGCAGCAGCGCCCAGGCGAGGGCGAACATGAGCGCCGGTCCGACGACCCAGTTCAGCACGAGGGAGCTCAGGAGCAGTCGCGTGTCGCCGGTCACGGCGGTCACGCGGTCGTAGCGGACCTTGGCGAGGACGGGGTACATCATCACGAGCAGGCCGACCCCGATCGGGACGGAGATCCCGCCGACCTCGAGCCGCGTGATCCCCACCGCCAGCGCGGGAGCGGCGCGGCCCAGCACCAGTCCCGCCAGCATGGCCAGGACGATCCACGCCGGCAGCCAGCGGTCGAGGCTGGAGAGCCGGCGGGTGGCGCCATGGTGGGGAGCTTGGTTCGACACGCATCTATATTGACACACTTCTAGGCAGGGCCGTCGGGACGTCCGCGCGTAGCCGACCGGGCAGGATCGGCACGTGGTCCGGGTCCCGGTGGTCGTCGACGTCTGGAGCGCTCCGGTCGACACCGCCGTGCCCGGTGGGTACGCCGACGTCCTCGACGCTCGTGAGCGTGCGCGGGCGGCGGTGCTCCCGCGGGCCGCGGCCGCTCGCTTCGTCCTGGGCCGGCTGCTGCTCCGCGGCGTCCTGGCGGGCCACCTGCGGTGCGCGCCGCACGAGGTGGTCCTCTCGGTGCGGTGCCCGCGGTGCGGCGGACCCCATGGGCAGGTGCGCGTCGTCGGACCGCGCACGGCGTCGGCAGGAGACACCGACGGTGCGGATGACGTCCACGTCAGCCTCACCCGGTCCGGGCCCGTCGTCGCCGTCGCACTGTGCACGACCGGCCCCGTGGGCATCGACGCGGAGGCCCGTGCCGCGGTCGGCGCGGCGCCGCTCGCCGACGTCGTCCTGGCACCGGGCGAGCTGCACCGGTCCCGCGGGCGACCGCGCACCGGGACGCTGGCCCGGCGCTGGGTGCGCACCGAGGCGGCGCTCAAGGCCCTGGGCACCGGCCTGACCGTGGCGCCGTCGTCGGTCACCCTGGAGCCGGCGACCCGGGGCAGTCGCGGGGTGGACGCCGTCGTGGCGGGCAGTGTCGCGATCGCCGACCTGCGGCTGGGACGCGGCCGCGCGGGAGCGGTCGCGGTGCTCGCCCCGCACCTGGTGCGCCCCGACGCGGGGCCGGGGCGGCCCGGCCGCCTGCTGGTCCGCCGCTACGACGGGGCGGCGGTCCTGACCGCACGGCGCAGCTGACCGAGCAGCCCCGCGACCCCGTGACCCGGCTCGTCGGCGTCCGGCAGCGGGGGCAGCTCGGGCCGGTCGAGCCACGCGGTGAGCAGGTCCTCGACGTCGGCCACCAGACCGTCACCCGCGGCCGCGGCGTGCTCGGCGGCCAGGGCGCGGAAGTCGGCGGTGGTCACGGGGGTGTCGGCGTGGCGCGCCGTCCATGCCCGGACCAGCGCGGTGTAGGTCTCCTCGCCGAGGGTCAGGCGCAGCGCGTGCAGGGTCAGGGCGCCGCGCTTGTAGACGCGGTCGTCGAACAGGTCGTCGACGCCCGGGTCGGCCAGGACGAGGTCCTGCGCCAGTCCCGTCAGCCGCGTCCGGTGCTCGCGGGCGAGGGCGTGCGCGGTGGGGCCACCGGACGCCTCGGACCACAGCCACTCCGCGTAGCAGGCGAAGCCCTCGTTGAGCCAGATGTGCTGCCAGCCGGCGACCGACACCGCGTTGCCGAACCACTGGTGGGCGAGCTCGTGCGGCACGAGCCGGTCGCCGCCGGAGTCCCCGCGCAGGTGGTTGACCCCGAAGATCGCCATCCCCTGCGCCTCCACCGGGATCTCCAGCTCGTCGGGGGTGACGACCAGCGTGTACTCCGCCAGCGGGTACGGGCCGAACAGGTCGGTGAACAGTCGCATCATCTCGGCGTGCCGGTGCAGCCGGGTGCGGGCCAGGGACGCCTGCGCGGCCGGGACGAGCGCGCGCTGCGGCACCGGCTCGGTGCCCAGGTCGACCTCGGTGTACCGGCCGACCTGCACGGTGGCCAGGTACGTCGGGGTGGGGTGGGGCTCGTCGAACACCCACGTGGTGGTGCTGGCCCCGGTGCTGCGCCGGGTCAGCGTGCCGTGGGCGTGCGCCCGGTAGGGCTGCTCGACGGTGATCGAGGTCCGGTAGGTGGACCGGTCGCCGGGCCGGTCGTTGCACGGGAACCACGACGACGCCCCGGTGGGCTGGCTCGCGACGATGACGCCGTCCTCGAGCTCCTCCCAGCCCACCTCGCCGAACGGGCTGCGGACCGGCCGCGGCGTGCCGGCGTAGCCGATCGTCACCTCCACGACCGACCCGGACGGGAGCGTGTCGGTCAGCCGCACGGTCAGCCGGCCGGCGCGGTGCCGGTACCGGGCCAGGATCGCCCCGGTGACGGCGACCGACTGCACGGTCAGGTCGGCGAGGTCGAGCTCGAGCGCCTTGACCGCCTCCAGGGTGCGGATGCGCAGCGTGGCGGTCGCATCGAGACGGTTGGTGCGGACCCGGTAGTCCAGCTCGAGCTCGTAGTGCTCGACGTGCAGCGCGCGGGTGCCGTGCCCGAGGTCGTAGCGGTCCGGCTCGTCGGACGATCCGGCCGTGCCGGCCGCGGGGGTGCTCGCGCCGGAGCCGGTCGTCCCGGCGGCGGCGCTCACGCGGCGGCCCCGGTGCGCCACGGGACGATCGGGTTGCCGACCCACCGCGAGCCGGCCGGGACGCGCTCGCCGCGCAGGACCAGCGACGCCGGGCCCACGCTGGCGCCGTCGTCCAGCACGGCGGCGGGCAGGATCACGCCGTGCGGGCCGAGGGTCGCGCCGTCGCGCACCGTGACGGTGTCCAGGCTCATCACCCGGTCGTGGAACAGGTGGGTCTGCACGACGCACCCGGGGCCGACGGTGGCGCCGTCACCGAGCCGGACCAGGTCCGCCTCGGGCAGCCAGTACGTCTGGCACCAGACCCCGCGGCCGATGCGAGCGCCCAGTCCTCGCAGCCACCACACCAGCGCGACACTACCCGTCACCGGGTCGGCGAACAGCGGGGCGGCGAGCACCTCGGTGAAGGTGTCCGCGAGCTCGCTGCGCCACACGGTCGAGCTCCACAGCGGGTGGTCGCCGGGGTGGAACCGCCCGACCAGCGCCCACTTCGCGGCGATGGTCACCGCGGCGGCCACCGTCCCGGCGGCCAGCAGCACGACGCCGCCGGCGGCCGCGGCCCACGCCCACCCGCCGGTCGCGACGAGCCACTGGAGCGTGAGCCCGGTGCCCACCCACAGCAGCCCCAGGAGCAGCACGGGGACCAGCCGGCAGGTCTCGACCGCCGCCCGTGCCCGGCGCAGCGCCGGGGTCGAGCTGTAGGTGCGGCTGCCGTCGTCGACCGCGGCGGACCGCGCCAGCAGCACCGGGGGGCTGCCGAGGTAGCTCGACCCCGCCCGGGTGCGGTTGGGCGTCGCCGAGAGCACCGCGACCAGGCCGTTCTTGGGCACGGTCCGCCCGGGCGCGGTCATCCCGGAGTTGCCGAGAAAGGCCCGCCGCCCGACCTTGGCGGACGCCACCCGCAGCCACCCGCCGCCCAGCTCGTAGGCCGCGACCATGGTGTCGTCGGCGAGGAAGGCGCCGTCCCTGATCCGCATCATGGTGGGCAGCCCGACGACCGTGGAGATCTCGGTGCCGCGGCCGACCTGTGCGCCGAGCAGGCGCAGCCAGGCGGGGGTGGCCAGGGAGGAGTACAGCGGGAACAGCACGGTCCGGGCGGCGTCCATGAGCCGCTCGACCGACCAGGCCCGCACGCCCGCCGCCGAGCGCACCGGGTGGTACCCCTCGGCCAGGCCGCGGGACATCGCCCGCACACCGGCCAGCACCAGCACCGCGTAGGTGAGGTAGGCCACGGGCGCCGCGACCAGTGACGCCGCGAGCGCGGGGCCGACCGCATCCCCGAGCGACGTCGTCGGGCGTACGGCGCCCCCCAGGATCGCGAGCCCGGGCAGCGCCGCGAGCACGGGCAGCGCCCCGACGGCGGCGCCGGCGACCCCGTACACCGCGGTCCAGCCGCGCCCCGACCCGGCCGGCCGGCGGGCCGGCCACGGGTGGCGCGCCTCGTGCTGGCGGGTCGCCGGGGAGCCGGACCAGTACTCCCCGGTCCCGGTCGTGCCGTGCACGGCCGAGCCCGCCGCGACGTCGGTCCCGGCCCGGACCCGCGCGCCGGGGAGCAGCACGCTGCGCGCCCCGACCGTCGCGTCCGCGCCGACCGTCACCCACCCGAGGTGCAGCACGTCGCCGTCGACCCAGTGACCGGTCAGGTCCACCTCCGGCTCGACCGCGCACCGGTCGCCCAGGGTGAGGAAGCCGGTGACCGGGGGCACCGAGTGCAGGTCGACGTCGCGGCCGACGTCGGCGCCCAGCGCGCGGGCGTACAGGGTCACCCACGGGGCGCTGGTCGGGGTGACGGCACCGAACCCCTCGACGAGGCGCTCGGCGGCCCACAGCCGCAGGTGGACCGGGCCGCCGCGCGGGTACGTCCCGGGCCGGACCCCGGCCAGCAGCGCGCGGGCGCCCAGCGCGCACACCCCCAGGCGCCCGACCGGGCTGACCGTCACCAGCCACCCGACGGCGACCCACCACCACGACACGGCGGGCGCCCAGCCGACGCCCCACACCGAGGCCAGCAGGCCGTCCACCGTCGCGAGCACGGTGAGCCAGCGCAACGCGACCAGACCGCGCAGCGGCAGCAGGGCGAGCAGCTGGACGACCTGACTCGTGACCGGGACAGGGGAGGCGGGCGGTCGGACGGGCTCGGCGTCGGCGGCGCCGGACCCGTCGCGGCCGGGCCACCGCTCGGCGAGGTGCCGCGCGAGGTCCCCGACCTGCGGGTGGTCGTACACGTGCGCGACCGTCACCTCGGGGTACCGCGAGCGCAGCGCGGACACCAGCTGCGCGGCGGTCAGCGAGCTGCCGCCGTGGGAGAAGAAGTCGTCGTCCTCGCGCTGCGGGCGGGCCCCGATGACGGCCGCCCACTGGTCACCGACCCACGCGGCCAGGCCCGTCAGTGGGGTCGGTCCGGGGCCGACGGCGTCCGGCAGGGGCCACGGCAGCGCGTCCCGGTCCACCTTGCCCGACGTCCGGGTCGGGATCTCCTCGACCACCGCGAGCAGCGGCACCATCGAGCCGGGCAGCGTCTCGCGCAGCCGGTCGAGCAGTCCGCGGGTGTCCAGGTCGTGCCCGGGTGCGGCGACGAGGTAGCCCACGAGCAGCGTGCTGCCCGCGGCGGTGCGCCGGACCGCGGCCGCGGCCCCCGCGACGCCGGGCAGCGCCTGCATCGCGGCGTCCACCTCGGCCAGCTCGATGCGGTGCCCGTTCACCTTGACCTGGTCGTCGGCGCGCCCGACGAACAGCAGCCCGCCCGGGTCCCGCACGACGAGGTCGCCGGTGCGGTAGGCGCGGTGGGGCCCCAGCGCCGGCAGCGGGGCGAACCGGGCCGCGTCGAGCGTCGGGTCGAGGTAGCGGGCCACCCCGGCGCCACCGATGACCAGCTCACCGGTCTCGCCGTCGCCGACCTCCTGCCCGTCCGGCCCGACGACGGCGAGGTCCCACCCGGCCAGCGGCAGCCCGATCCGCACCGGCTCGTCGGGGCGGAGCAGCGCCGCGCAGGCCACCACGGTCGCCTCGGTGGGCCCGTAGGTGTTCCACAGCTCGCGGCCGGGGGCCCACAGGCGGGCGGCGAGCTCGGGCGGGACGGCCTCGCCGCCGAAGATGAGCAGCCGGACGGCGTCCAGGGCCTGGGGCGGCCACAGCCCGGCGAGCGTGGGCACCGTGGACACCACGGTGATCTCGCGGTCCACCAGCCAGGGGCCGAGCTCGCTGCCCGCCCGGACCAGCGCGCGGGGTGCGGGCAGCAGGGTCGCGCCGTGACGCCACGCGAGCCACATCTCCTCGCACGAGGCGTCGAACGCGACCGACAGCCCGGCCAGCACCCGGTCGCCGGGGCCGATCGGGGCGTCCCGCAGGAACAGCTGCGCCTCGGCGTCGACGAAGGCGGCCGCGCTGCGGTGGGTCACGGCCACCCCCTTGGGGCGGCCGGTGGAGCCGGAGGTGAAGATGATCCAGGCGTCGTCGTCCGGGCCGGGCGGTCGGGGTGCGGTGCCCGGGGTGGACGCGCGGCCCGCCGGGGTCCCGTCGGGCCGCAGCGGCTCGGGACCGTCGCCGAGCACGACCGTGACGCCCGCGTCCGCGAACACGCGCTCGGCTCGCTCGTCGGGGTCGTCGGCGTCGACCGGGACGTACGCGGCCCCGGCGTGCAGGGCCGCGAGCACGCAGACGTACAGGCCGACCGTCCCGGACGCCGCGCGCACCCCGACCCGGTCGCCGGGAGCGACGCCGGCGTCGGCCAGGCGCTCCGCGCGCAGCCGGACGGCGTCGGCCAGGGCGGCGTAGCTGAGCACCTCGTCGCCGTCGTCGACGGCGGGGGCGTCGGGATACCGCGCCACGGTCGCCGCGAAGACGTCGACCAGGGTGCGGGGCGGTGCGGCCAGCGCACCGGCGCGCAGGGTGTCGGTGGTGGGTACGTCCGGCAGGGTCACGACGGGTGGGAGCCCTCGGTGCGCGCCGACGCCCGGTGGCCCGGGTCCTCGCCGGTCTCGTACAGGTCACGTGCGGGGCCGACCACCAACGGGTCGGGGCTCCCGACGACGTCCGGGTCCTTGCCGGCGTAGTCGAACCGGGCCAGCACGTGCCGCATCGCCTCGAGCCGGGCCCGCTTCTTGTCGTTGCTCTTGACCACCGTCCACGGGGCGTGGTCGGTGTCCGTCTGGGCGAACATCTCCTCCTTGGCCTCGGTGTAGGCCGCCCACCGGTCCAGCGACTCCAGGTCCATCGGCGACAGCTTCCACTGGCGCACCGGGTCGATCTGGCGGATGAGGAAGCGGGTGCGCTGCTCCGCCTGCGACACCGAGAACCAGAACTTCACCAGGTGGATCCCGGACCGGACCAGCATCCGCTCCAGATCGGGGGCCTGGCGCATGAACTCGGTGTACTCGTCCGGGCTCGCGAACCCCATCACCCGCTCGACGCCGGCCCGGTTGTACCAGGAGCGGTCGAACATGACGATCTCGCCCGCGGCAGGCAGGTGGGCGAGGTAGCGCTGGAAGTACCACTGCGTGCCCTCGCGCTCGGACGGCTTCTCCAGGGCCACCGTCCTGGCACCACGCGGGTTGAGGTGCTCGGTGAAGCGCTTGATGGTGCCGCCCTTGCCCGCGGCGTCGCGGCCCTCGAACAGGATGACGAGCCGCTCACCGCTCGTCTTGACCCAGTTCTGCAGCTTGAGGAGCTCGATCTGCAGGGTCCGCTTGACGACGTCGTACTCGCGGCGGGTCATCCGGTCGGGGTAGGGGTAGCCCTCGCGCCAGGTGTCCACGACGGTGCCGTCCGGTCGCAGCAGCACCGGCTCGCCCTCGTCGTCGATGTCGACGTGGAACTCCTCGAGCGTCGCCTTGAGGTCCCCCGGCAGGGCGCCGGCGATGGCGTCGGTGCGGGCGCGCTCCGACATCCGCGACAGCTCGGCCGCCAGGCGCGGCGGACGGACGCCGTTCGTCGCCGGGGCCGCGGGGGCGTGCGTCGGCACCGCGCCGACGGTGTCGTCCGGCGTGACGTCGACGCCGTCGATGTCCGGCAAGGTGACTCCTCGGGTCTGCGGTGGGGTCGGGATGCGGGCCGGTGGGGTCCCTTCTGGGGCCCGCGCCGGCCGGACGCTAGCGGGCGCGGGTGAACGGCAGGTGGCCAGCGGTGCGGCCCCGGCGCGCCAGCCGTGCCATCGCCCGAGGTCGGCCCCGCCGCAGCAGCGCGCCGGTGAGCCCGACACTAGGCACCCGCACACCGAGCGGCGACCGGGACCGGACGACCCATTGGGAAGCGGCGGGTCGACGAGGGGCGCTCCGCACGCCGGTCATCGCTGGTCGTGCGGTGAGGAAAGTCGGTGGGGGAGGCGCCCACTTCAACACGTCAGTCGGTTCACGCACATGCCGATGTCCGGTCGCAGCGGCTTGACGCGCTACTCGGTAGCCGTCTGCCACGGTCGATGCGATGGGACGATGCGGGTGGACGGATGCTAATTACGACCGAAGGGCACACCGGTGTACCCGACCACCGACTCATCCGACTTGACGCCGGAGCAGCGCGCCCTGCTGGACGACACCTTGTTCGAGTCGAATCCCACCTCGTACTGGCGTGCCCGGATCGACGCCCTGCTCCGAGAGCCGACGCCAGTCGACTACGCCTCGGCGCTCGCTGCGGAACTAACCGGCTTCGGCCTTGACCCGCGCATGCTGTCCACGACCGAACCGACACACGATGAACGCGAGTTGCAGAGAGCACTGGATGCTTTCACCCTCCGGCACCATCTCGCCGAGTCACTCGTGCGGATAGTGCACGCGGTCCTCGCCGACTGGAGGACGCCAGGATCGAGTTTCTGGGGGTCGCTAACCACCAATCGTGACGACGGCCACGCCCTCGTGAAGGCGCTTCGCGACTTCGAAGAGCGAGGAGAGATTCCGGCGAACCTCTTCATGCCCGCAGCGGAAGTGAAGGCACTCCCCGCCGAACCGCCCGCGGAAGTAGCGACGGCGGTCCGGATGCACTGGCGCTGGGTGCAGCGCGCGATGGAACTGCTCGTCAGTGACGGGCTAGATGCCAACGTCGGGAACAACAAGCTTAAGCATGGCTTCGCGGTGCGCCCCCGCGACGACCTCCGGGTCACCTTCATAACGCAACCGCCAAACCCAGATGGGAGCATCCCGCTGTCGACCGTCAAGAGTGGCACCACCCTCGTCGACGCGATAGCAATCGAGTTCCTCGAGCGGCTCCCATCGCGTCACGAACACGCCGGGTCATGGGAAGTGACGGTCCTGAATCTCAGGCCTGGGCCGCTTCTCGCCGAAGCCCTCGTGCTCTCAGTCGTATGGGCATCGGTTTTCGCGTCGACGGCAGCCGACCGCTTCGCGGGGCGAGACAAGGTTGCACCTAAGCACCCGGGGCTCGTGCTCGGGCCTCCGCCAGAGGCCATCGTCCGCAACGTCATCGGTTACCGACAAGCCCTGACGATCTCCACCAAGAGCGGCACCTCACGCGGCCTGACAGTTGAGACTCCCGATGGCATCGTTGGGCTGACGCAGACGGGCCACGGGACCCGCGGGATCGTTCTCGATGACTGATCGCCCGCAAGTTGCCGCTATCTACGTGAGCGAAAGAGTTAGCCACGCCTCGCCGCCGGCGAGCGGTTCACCGCCGGCATCGCCCGTTGCCACAGCGCCCCAGGCGATTCGGCCTGCGGCGCCGAGCGTTCTACTCCGGCTCGACACGCGCACGCTCATGCCGCGGTGCGTGCGGGTCGGCTACCGCGGCGCGGCGATGCTCAGCCGGCGGCCACATCCGAGGTCATGGGTCGCCGCCCAGGGGCCTGTCCAAAGATCAGTCAATTCACGGCCGGTTCGTCGAAGATTTCGGCCGAACCGGAGTCAACGAGAAGTGTCTGCCCGGGGCAGATCGCTTCCTGAAGCTCGAAGGTGCTCTGGTCCGCATAGGTCACGACGATCGGCCCGTCGTAGCACTCGGTAGTGTCGAGAAGAACGACGCCGCCATCGGACGTCACCTCCCCGACGTCCTCACTGCCCAGTCGAACAAGCACGTCCGCGTCGGTGCGGTTCGCGATCGATATGTCCTCGCCGGCGGTGCAGGCCGCCATGCCGAGCACGGCGAGCGCTCCTAACGCCGCACCTACTCTGCACCGTGCTTCAAATGCTCGCACGACAAGGCTCCCATCCGCTTTTCACCGCGCTGCGGCGCCACGGCGCCTCTTGGATGCGACCGTAGAACATCCAGGGGCGATGGGTAGGGCGTACCCGTGACGTTCTTGCGAGGGAACGGTGTTCACCTCCGCCACCGGGCTGATCGGTGAGGACTCGTCGAGAAGCGGCCGGCATGGACGCCCGCTCATGGCTCCCTTCTGTTGCGCCGGCTGTCAACCGGTCGTGATGGGGACCTGTCGGGCGCTCGGGGTCGGGGC
>NZ_CANLTL010000018.1 GCF_947494015.1 uncultured Cellulomonas sp.
GTTGCGGGCGCCGCCGGGGTGGCCCCCGGCGCCGTGCCGCGGCGCGCGCCCCCGCCCCCCCCCCCCCCCCCCCCCCCCCCCCGCCCCCCCCCCCCCCCCCCCTCGCCGCCCCCCTCGCCGAGTGCGACATTCCGGACCGTCGCAGGCGCCCCAACGGTCCACAACGTCCCACTCACACACCCACACCCGCCGAGTGCAACGCTCCAGCCCGTCGCGGGCAACCCAACGGTCCACAACGTCCCACTCACACACCCACACCCGCCGAGTGCGACGTTCCGGACCGTTCACTTCGAGGGAACGGTCCACTGCGTCGCACTCGCGGGTGGCGGCGGGCGCGGGTGGCGGCGGGCATGGGGCGGTCGGCAGCGCACCGGCGGGGGCGGGGGCGGGGGCGTCCACAGGTCGGGCACGGCCGACGTCGTCCACCGCCGTCCGTGGGTGCCTGCAGATGTGCCGGCGTGTCCGGCGACCCTGGCGCGATGCCTCGACCCTGCGCAGCTGTCCCGACCGAGCTCGCGTCGGAGCCGTTCTCGCGGCGTGCGGCACTCGCGCACGGCGTCAGCGACCGTGATCTGCGCGGGCCGTCGTACCGCTCGCTGATGCGTGGCGCCCACTCGTGCGCCGGGCTGGACGTGACCCACGCCCAGCGCATCCGAGCCGCCCGTGCAGTGCTGCCGGCGGATGCGGTGCTCGGCGGACTGTCGGCGCTGTGGGCGTGGGGCGTCGAGGTGGCGTCCGACGACGAGCTCGTCGAGGTGGTCCTCCCGCCAGCCCGTCGCGTCCGGAACCGTGCGCAGGTCCGGGTCCACGGCGCGGTCCTCCGGGCGCAGGAGTCGGTCCAGTCCGTGTGGGGACCGATGACCACACCGGCGCGCACCGCGTTCGACCTCGGCAGACGCGGACCTCTGCGCCAGTCCGTCCCGCTGCTCGACGCGCTCGCACGCACGACCGGCGTCACCGCGGACGACGTCGACCACGTGGCGCGCGCCCACCGGGGTGCCCGGTACCTCACCCGACTCGCGCCCGCGCTGGCGGAGATGGACGGACGCGCGGAGTCGGCGCGGGAGTCGCTGCTTCGGCTGCTCGTGGCGGAGGCCGGCTTCGACCGGCCGGTGCCTCAGTACACGATCGTCGACTTCCGTGGCCGCTTCGTCGCCCGGGTGGATCTGGCGTGGCCCGAGCTGCGGCTCGCACTCGAGTACGACGGCAATCACCACGACGACCCCACCCAGATCGTGCTCGACCGACGACGCCTGAACGCGCTGCACGCCTGTGGATGGCGGGTCCTGGTGATCGACCGGCACCAGTTCCGTGACGAGGCGCGGGTCGTCGGCATGATCCGCGAGATGCGCCTCACCGCCGCGGGCCGCACGCCCTGAGCACGAACGCTGGTGCCTGTTCCCGCGCGCCACCGCGGCCCACGACGCGCCCGTCCCACCGCCCAGTGCGACCAAGCGGGCCGTCCAGGCGCCAGGAACGGTCCGAAACGTCGCAGTCGGCCGCGTCAGGCCGCCCAGTGCGACGCAATGGACCGTTCAAGTGCCGAGAACGGTCCGGAACGTCGCACTCGGCTGCGTCAGGCCGCCGAGTGCGACGAAGCGGACCGTTCATGCGCCCGGAACGGTCCGAAACGTCGCACTCGGCTGCGTCAGGCCGCCGAGTGCGACGAAGCGGACCGTTCATGCGCCCGGAACGGTCCGAAACGTCGCACTCGACATCCGTGGAGGGCCGGGCGGGACGAGGACCTGCCCGGGGCGCGGGGGCGGCCGGCGGGGCGGGCGGGGGTCTAGCCGGCGGTGTCGAGGTAGACGGGGGTGGACTCGGCGTCGGCGCGCATGCCCTCGACCGCGCGGAGCTGGCGACGGCTGTGCGCGGCGGCCTCGGCGAGCTGCTGGGCGACGCGGACCTGACGGGCCAGCAGCGCGCGGGCGCGGTCCACGAGCGGGGCGGGCAGCATGCCCAGGCCCGACGGCGGCTGCCAGGCCCCCAGCAGACGCAGCGGCTGGGTGTGGCCGGCGCGGATGAGCGCCTCGGCCTCGTCGACGCTGAGCTCGAGCTCGGCGAGCGCGTCCGACCACGCGGCGTCCCAGCCGGGCGCGGCGGTGGGCGAGCCCGCGAGCACGGCGGTCATCCGACGCCGAGCTCACCGCCCACCGCGGGCTCGCCGAAGGCGGGCGCGGTGCGCTGGGTCGGGATGACGGGCGCCGCCGACGCCGCCAGCGTCGAGGCGGCCTGGTGCCACGCGTCGCGCAGCGGGATCACCAGGTCGCGCGCCTTGGCGGTGCGCTCGGGGTCCCCGGCGATGGAGCAGCCCATGAGCTCGCGCAGCAGGAACAGGTAGATCTCCATCAGCGGCTTGCCGCCGTCCCAGACGTCGACGTCGAGCGTGGACGCCAGGCTGGAGACGATCTCCTGCGCGTGGTCGAGCTGGTCGGCCGCGGCGGTCCGGTCGCCGTTCCGCTGGGCGGCCTCGGCCCGCGAGATGTCCAGGACCAGCCGGTCGTACAGCATGGTGAGGATCTGCTGCGGGCCGGCGGTGGCGACGGCGTTGTCGAGGAACCGGTTGCGGGTCAGGGCGTAGTTCATGGCGTTCTCCGGTGGTCCGTGCGCGTCAGAGGTTGTTGGCCATCAGCGAGCTGATCTGGCCGGACAGCCAGCTCGACTGCGCCTGGAGGCCGCTGAGGCCGACCTCCATCGCGGTGAAGGTCGCCTGCAGGCCGGCGCGGCGGACCTCGAGCCGGCGGTCCCAGTCGCTGACCTGCTGGGAGAGGTTCTTGCTGTAGCTCTCCTGGGCCTTGACCTTGAGCGACAGCGTGCCGTCGATCGGGTCGGAGATCTCCTTGGCCGCCTTCTCGACCCGCTGCGCCACGCCCATGACGACGGCCTGCACCTTGGCCGGGTCCTTGGCCATGGCAGCGGTGAACTTCGCGTCGTCGAACGTGATGGTCCCGTCGCGCCCGAGGACCATGCCGACCTCGGACGGCGACGTGCCGTCGACGGGGTAGGACGCGGCGGCGAGAACCTGCTGGTTGACGCTGCGGGTCGTGCTGTCGGCGGAGAGCACGCCACCGCTGACGACGCTGCGCCCGTCGCTGGACGTGGAGGTCGTGACCGCCGTCCGGGACTTCACCTCGGAGAAGACGACGCCGAGAGCGCCGACGAGGTTGGAGGCCAGCTTCTTCAGGGCCGCGTCGTCGCGATTGACCGTGACGGTGACCGGCGTGGTCTCCTCGGCGGTCACCGTGAGGCTGACGCCGGTGAGGACGCCGGAGAACGAGTTCGAGTGCGAGGTGACCTTCTGCTCCGCACCGGTGCCCTTCCACAGGGTGATCTGGGCGTCGCTCGCTGCGGCGATCGCGTCGGTACGGGCCATCACGACGGTGGCGGACGCCGCGTCGGCGTCGGTCACCGTGCCGCTGTAGAGGTCGAAGGCGGCGGGGGCGCCGGTGGCCTTCGACGTGAGCTGCAGCCGCGACTCGGTGTCGGACACCTTGACCACGGTGGCGGTGACGCCGGCGTCGGCCTTGTTGATCGCGCCGGCAAGACCCGCGAGGTCGGTGACGCCGACCAGCGGGACGGCGGTGAAGGTGTCGCCGGCGCCGTCGCCCGTGCGGAGGGTGACGCCGGCCGGGACGGTGCCGGGCACAGGCGGCGTCGCGGACGGGTCGCCGAACAGGTCGGCGAGGCTTCCGACCGCCCTGCTGACCGAGGTCTGGGGCTTCGCCAGCGCGTCGACCGTGAAGCTGAGGGACGACGTCCCCGCACCCGTCGTCGTGGTGGCGGTGACCGTCTTGGCCGAGCTGGTGGCGGTCATCGCGTCCCAGGAGGCGGGCTTGGCGGCGGCCTTCGCGGCGTCCATCAGCGAGGACACCTTGGTGTTGAGGCCCTGGAGGGCCGAGATGAAGCTCTGGGTCGTGGTGACCTTGGACTTCAGCAGGGTCTGCGGCATCGCCTCGGCCTGCATGAGGCTGTTGATCAGGGACGTGGTGTCCAGACCGCTGACGATCCCGTCGATCCCCATCGAACCCATGGTGGTGCGCTCCCCTGCTGCTCATCCGGTCCGGCCGGCCGGCGTTCGGCGGCCGAAAGGCGACCGGCGGTGGGCGACGATCAGGTCACCCACCGCCGGTCGGTACTGCGGTACTTCACGTGCTCACCTGCACCGGCTCACGCCGGCCCGGATCACCGCAGGAGGGACAGGACGCCCTGGGGGATCTGGTTGGCCTGCGAGAGCATGGCCGTACCCGCCTGCGAGAGGATCTGCGAACGGGTCATGTTCATCATCTCGGAGGCCATGTCGGTGTCGCGGATCCGGGACTCGGACGCGGACAGGTTCTCCACGGCGACGTTGACGTTCTTGATGGTGTGCTCGAAGCGGTTCTGGAGAGCACCCAGGCCGGCACGAGCGGTGGAGACGGCCGAGATCTTCTCGTCCAGCTTGGTGATGGAGGCCTGAGCCGCCGTCGCCGAGGAGAAGTCCAGACCAGCGGTGGTGTTCGGGACCACCGTTCCGGCCGCGACACCCGCGCCCGGAGCGGTCGCGGAGACCGTGCCGCCGTTGATCGCCTTGACGGTGATGCCCGTAGCCGCACCATCGGCGTCCTTGTTGACGCTCACGGTGAAGTTGGCGGCGAAGTTCTTGTCCCCGGACAGCGCGTCCGCCAGACCCTGCACGCTGGTCGGCGTAGAGGTGACGTTGACCGACACGGCCGACGTGACGCCCGAGCCGCTGTCGACACCGAATGCGTAGGTGCCGTTCGCGAGCGAGGCCGAGGTGACGTCGAACTTCGTACCACCGGTCGCCAGCGAACCCGTCTGCAGGTCGTTGGCGATCGCCTTGATGTTGGCGCCCGAGAGGTCGACCTCGATCTGGCTGTTGGCGTCGCCGTCGGCGCCGACCTGGAACTTCAGCTTGCCGCTGCCCGCGCCGGCGGAGCCGTCGAGGAGGTTGGTGCCGTTGAAGTTGGTCGACTGGGCGATGCGGTCCAGCTCGGAGACGAGCTGGGTGGCCTCGGTGTCGATGTTCTTGCGGGCCTCGGCGTTGTTGGAGTCGTTACCCGCCTGCACCGCGAGGTCGCGGACACGCTGCAGGATGGCGTGGGTCTCCGTCAGGGCGCCCTCAGCGGTCTGCACGACCGAGATGCCGTCCTGGGCGTTGCGGGCCGCGACCTTCAGACCGCCGACCTGCGAGCGCAGGCCCTCGGAGATGGCGAGGCCGGCAGCGTCGTCCGCCGCGCGGTTGATCCGGAACCCGCTGGACAGCTTCTCCAGCGACTTCGCCTGGTCGTTCTGCGTGTTGGACAGGTTGCGGTACGAGTTCATCGCCGCGATGTTCTGGTTGATCGAGAGAGCCATGATCGTTTTCCTCCGTGTGTTGGCTCGGAACCTGCTGTCTGCCCTTCCATGGGCTGACACCTTGCTCATCGGGTCTCCCCCGGGGCCCATGAGGTTTTCGGGAGAGAACTTTTCGCCGGGTTCCGGCTCCCCCCACGCTCCCCCGCACACGACGAACGCCCCCCGTCCCGCGAGGGACGAGGGGCGTTCGGCGTTCCGTGTCGAGAGGGGACTGAGGCACGTGATGCGTGCGCACACCGCGCGCCTCGGCCACCACCCCGGCAGGGGGACGGACCGGGCCGGGCCGGTCGTGCGCGTCAGCCGGCGACGGCGACCCGCTCCTGCGCCGGGGCCGGCGCCGACGCCGGGACACCGGCGGGGCGCTGGCTCGGCAGGACCGCCGGGCCGCTGCTCGCGATGGTCGACGCCCGCGCCAGGAAGGACGCCTGCTGGGCGACCAGGTCGAAGTAGGCCTTGCGGCGGCGCTCGGCGACGCCGTCCGGACGCTCGGCGACCGGGACCAGGGCCGGCTCCAGGCTGGAGTTGATCCCGTCCTTCATCAGGGCGAGCGCCTCGGTGCGCAGCTGGCTGATGCGGGACTGCGTCACGCCGAGCTCCTCGGCGAGCTCCACCACCGGGCGGTCGCGGAAGAACAGCTCCTCGACGACGTACCGCAGACGCTCGGGCAGCGCCTTCACCGCGGCGTGCAGGTGCTGCATCTTCTCGTTGACCAGGACGTTCTCCTCCGGGCCGATGCTCGGCTCGGAGACCGTGTCGGCGATCGCGGAGTCGAACGCCTCGATCGAGAGGATGCGACGCTCGGCGTCACCGCGGGCGGCGTCGATGTCGGCGACCTTGGCGCCCATGGAGGCGGCGAGCTCCTCGCGGGTCGGCGTGCGGCCGAGCCTGGAGGTCAGCTCGTCGCTCGCGGTGCTCACCCGGCGGGCCCGCTGGCGGGCGCCGCGGGAGACCCAGTCCATGGAGCGGAGCTCGTCGAGCAGGGCGCCGCGGATGCGGAGGGCCGCGTAGCGGGCGAAGGGGACGCCGGTCTCGGCGTCGTAGGCCTGGGCGGCCTGGACCAGGGCGAGCGACCCGGCGGAGGTCAGGTCGTCGCGGGAGACGTAGGCCGGGACACGACCGAGGAGCTCGGAGACGTGGTAGCCGACGAGGGGCAGGTTGGCCGTGACGAGGTCGTTGACGGCTTCGGGTGAGTTGCGCACACCACCCCTTCGGCCCACAGCAGAACCGCCTTGAGGTCGGATGTGGACGAAGTTGCCGAGAAGTCCTCAAGTCGGCGGGTGCGATGCGGGCCACAGCGGCCTCACCTGCACGTTTGCCCGGTCCGCGGCATTCGGGTGTGGTCCAGATCACACCTTTTCCCTCGCCAGATGCCTCACACGTGGGCGCCGGTGCGCCATCCGGGCGGTTCGCCGGCCGCCCTCCGCGCGCCTGCGCCGCCCCGGCCGGTGGTCCGCTACCCACCGGGCGGGCGACCGCGTCACCACGTGCCGCACGCCCGCATGACTGCGCGCCAGCACCTCCGGCACAACCCGGCACGACGGCGTCGCGACCCACGCCCCCCCCCCCGCCGCCGACGACGACGTCGTCGGCTATGTCCGGTCTGCGCACCCATGGCCGATCCGACCGCTCTGACGGGTCACATCCGCCGGCCCGGCGTCGATAGGAGGGGGGACGCCCGGCTCGGGCACGACGACGCAAGGGGATCTCGGATGGGTGTGGCGGAGCTGTCAGCCGTGCTGTGGCGCGAGCGTCAGCTGCTCGAGCTGCTGCTGTTCAAGCTCGAGGAGGAGCAGCTCGTCCTCTCGAGCGGCCGCAGCCGCTGGCTGGGCCACGCGACCCGCGAGGTGGAGCAGGTGCTCGACCAGATCCGCACCGCCGAGCTCGGCCGGGCGATGGAGGCCGACGCGACGGCGGTCGAGCTGGGCCTGGAGCCCGGCAGCGGACTGCTCGCCCTGGCCAAGGCCGTCCCCGAGCCCTGGGGCGACCTGCTGACCAGCCACCGGGAGGCCTTCGTCGCGCTGACCACCCAGATCCAGGGCGTCGCCCACGGCAACCGGGACCTGCTCACCAGCTCCCACCGCGCCGCCCAGGAGACCCTGCTGGGCCTGCAGGAGACCGTGCACACCTACGACCCGCGCGGCACGGCGTCCTCGGGCGCTGTCGCCGCCCAGCTCATCGACGAATCGTTCTAGGGGGCACCCACCATGAGCACCTTCTCCGGCCTGTCCACGGCCCTCAGCTCGTTGCACGCGCAGCGCCAGGCCCTCGAGGTCGCCGGCCAGAACGTCGCCAACGCCAACACGGTGGGCTACACCCGCCAGCGGGCCGACCTGACCGCCGTCGAGTCGACGTCCGTGCCGTCGCTGCACTCCGGTGCCGTCGGCGCCGGCAACGGCACCCGGGTGACCGGCATCGCGCGCCTCGGCGACGTGTTCGCCGACGCCCGGCTGCGCGCCGAGACCGGCAGCGCGTCCTACGCCGCCACGCGCAGCGAGGTGTACCTGCGCCTGGAGTCCACGGTCGCGGAGCCCGGTGACCGGGGCGTCTCGCACGCGCTGGACCAGTTCTGGTCCAGCTGGGGCGAGCTCGGCAACACCCCCGACTCCGACGCCGCCCGCGCCGTCGTCCTGGAGGACGCCCACGCCCTCGCGTCGCGGATCTCCGCCGGCCACGCCGCCGTGACCACGCAGTGGGGTCAGGCGCGGACCGAGCTCGAGGCCGCCGTCGTCGACATCAACTCCAGCGCCGCGATGGTCGCCGACCTCAACGGGCGGATCCGCGCACTGACGGCGTCGGGCACCCCGGCCAACGAGCTCGCCGACCAGCGCAGCCGGCTGGTGACCCAGCTCGCCGGCCAGGTCGGGGCGAGCGCCGTCGAGCGCGAGGACGGCACCCTCGACGTCATGGTCGCGGGCAACGCCCTGGTCCGCGGTGACCGCGCCCACGCGATCGAGACGGCGCCGAACACCTTCACGATGGGCTCCACGGTCGCCGTCCGGTGGGCCGGGACCAACACCGAGCTCAACAGCGACGCCGGCCAGGTCGCCGCGCTGGTCTCCGCGCTCGCACCGGCGGACCGCAACGGGATCCTGGCGTCCGCGGCCGCGTCGTACGACACCCTGGCCGCGACCCTGGTCGAGCGCGTGAACACGCTGCACGCCGGGGCGTACACCGCCGGACCGCCGCAGACCACCGGCAACGACTTCTTCCGTCCCACGCCGGCGGGCCAGTCGGCCGCGGCGTCGCTCACGGTCCAGGTCCCGGACACCGCCGGGATCGCCGTGGGCGGCGCGGGCCTCGGCCCGAACGACGGCTCGGTCGCGGACGCCCTGGCCGCGCTCGGCACCAGCACCACCGGCCCGAACGCGACCTGGTCGACGTTCGTGGTCGACCTCGGCGTCTCCTCGCGCTCGGCCACCCAGCGCGCCACCGTCGCCGAGGCCACCCGCAGCACCGCCGAGCAGATCCAGCTCGCCGGCGCCAGCGTGGACGTCGACGAGGAGTCGGTCAACATGCTCGCCTACCAGCGGGCCTACGAGGGCGCCGCCCGCGTGCTGACCGCCATCGACGAGATGCTCGACACCCTGATCAACCGCACCGGCGTCGTAGGGAGATGACCATGATCGGCCGCGTCACACAGCAGACGGTGCAGCGCTCGACGCTGACCAACATGCAGCACAACCTGGCCGCGATGTCGGGGCTGCAGAGCAAGCTCTCGGGCCTGAAGAACATCGCCAAGCCGTCCGACGACCCGTCGGGCACCGCCGCCGCGATGTCGTTGCGCAGCGCGCTGCGCGCCAACGAGCAGCACGCGCGCAACGTCTCCGACGGTGGCGGCTGGCTCACCACGGCGGACTCCGCCATCCAGAGCTCGCTCGACGCGGTCCGCCGGGTCCGCGACCTGTCCGTCCAGGGCTCGAGCACCGGGGTGCTCAACCGGGAGGCGCGCGAGGCCCTCGCCATCGAGATCGAGGGGCTGCGCGACTCGCTGGTCGCCCAGGCGAACACCACCTACCTCGGCCGCCCGGTGTTCGCCGGCACGGCCGTCGGCCAGGCCGTCAGCGTCACCACGGTCGAGCCCGACCCGGCCGACCCCACCGCCAAGCCGACCCGCGCCTACAGCTACCACGGGTTCGCGGGCTCCGTGGTCGAGCGCCGCGTCGACGCGAGCACGACCGTGCGCGTCGACGTCGACGGCGCCGCGGCGTTCGGGACCGGCGACGCGTCGGTCTTCGCCACCCTGGACCGGATCGCCGCGACCCTGCGCGCCGGCACCGACGTCGCGCCCGAGATCACCGCGCTGGACGGCCACCGCGACGCGCTGCTGCAGCAGGTCGCCGGCCTGGGCGCCCGCCAGGCGCAGATCGAGGCCGCCGGCGCCCGGACCATGGAGACCAAGGTGTCCCTGACCAGCCAGCTCACCGAGATCGAGGACGTCGACCTCGCCGGCACGATCATGGAGGTCCAGATGCAGGAGGTCGCCTACCAGGCCGCCCTCGGCGCTGCGTCTCGCGTGCTGCAGCCGACTCTGATGGACTTCCTCCGATGAGCGCCGCACCCACCTCCATCCACCCGGTCGCCGCGCTGCCGGGGCTGCCCGGGCACCTCGAGTACTCCCTCGACGGCCTGGACGACACGGGCATGCTCTACGCCCTGCGCAGCCTCGCCGACCCGGCCGTGCGGCTGTTCGTGGTGCGCCCCGAGGCGTTCTTCGAGGGGTACACCCCCGACGTCGACGCGGACACCCGCACGGCGCTGGAGCTGGCCGACGACGTCGACCCGCTGCTCCTCGTGGTCGTCCACCCCGGGTCCGAGGGGACGCCGACGACGGCCAACCTGCTCGCCCCCGTCCTGGTCAACCCCGCCACCGGCGCGGCGGCCCAGGTCGTGCTCGACGGCTGGCCGCTGCGCGCCCCCCTCGGCTGACCCGCGCGCCGCGTCCTGCAAGCCCCATGACCTCAGTGCCCCGCCCCGGCGACCGCC
This sequence comes from uncultured Cellulomonas sp., assembly GCF_947494015.1. Lineage (GTDB taxonomy): Bacteria > Actinomycetota > Actinomycetes > Actinomycetales > Cellulomonadaceae > Pengzhenrongella. Next base: position 10,339 of record NZ_CANLTL010000018.1, read on the forward strand.
CGGCAGACCCCGCCGCCGCGGCCGGGTCCGCCGGGTGGCGGCCGGGCTCCCCGCTCGTGCCGCCCCGCGTCACGGTGCACCGCCAGCCGGTGGTGGGCCGGGACAGCGCGGTGCGCGGCTACGCGCTGCACGTCAGCGTGCGCACGCCGCTGCTCGGTGGGGCGGGCGACGTCGACGTGGACGGGCTCGTGCACGACGAGTACGACGCGCTCGACCTCGCCGCCCTGACCGGCGGGGCGGTCGCATTCGTGCGGGCGACCGGCGCGATGCTCGCCGGTCGCCACCCGCTGCCCGCGCACACCGGTGGGCTCGTCCTGGTGGTCCCGCGCGGCCTGGCCGACGACCCCGCCGTCGTCCGCGACCTCGCCGCGCTGCGAGGGGCCGGCGTCGGGCTCTGCCTCGGCGACTACCGTGCCGACCCCGCGCAGACGGCGCTGCTGCCGCTGGTCGACTACGTGTCGGTCGACCTGGGCCGCGGTCCCGAGGCCGCCGCCGGCGCCGCCCGGCACGCCCACGCGGCCGGGGTCGCGGTCCTCGCCGAGCGGGTGGACAGCGAGCGGGCGGCCCGGTTCTGCGCCGATCACCCGGTCGACCTCATGCAGGGACCGCTCTTCCCGCGCGACACCACCGCCCGCAGCCGCCGGCTCACCGCCGGGCAGCTGCAGTGCCTGGAGCTCATGCAGCTGCTCAGCGCCGACCCGGTGGACCAGGCCGCGGTGGTGCGCATGGTGACCGCGGACCCCGAGCTGTCCATGCGGGTGCTGCGGCTGGTGAACCTGAGCGCGTTCGCGGTCCGCCGCGAGGTGGACTCGGTCGCCCAGGCCGTGGTGCTGGCCGGCCCCCAGCTGCTCGCCGCGCTGGCCGTCTCGGCGCTGGTCGACGCGCGCACCAGCCCGGCCAGCGCGCTGTGGTTCACCCTCGCGCGGGCCGGGGCCTGCCGGCTGCTGGCCCACCACGACAACGCCGCGACCGTCGGCCTGCTCTCGGCCGTCGCCGCCCAGCTGCAGATCGCCCCCGACGAGCTCGTGCACCGCACCGGGGTCTCCGCCGACGTCGCCGACGCGGTGCGGCACCGCACCGGCCCGTGGGGCGCGGTCCTCGCCGCCGTGCTCGCCCACGAGGCGGACGACCCCGACGGCGTCGAGGCCAGCGGGCTGTCCCCCGACGCCGTCTCCACCGCGTACCTCACCGCGGTCACCGGCGCGTTCGGCGCCGCGATGTCGCTGGCCGGGGCGGCGTGAGCCGGTCGTCGGCCGGTGACCCGCCGGGTCGTACGCTGAGGCCCGTGCGCAGCATGCCCGCCGTCCTCGAGGTCATCCTGCGACCCGACCGCCGGCGGCCCGACCCGCCGCCCGTCGAGGTCGACATGCGCCGGGTGTTCGCGGTGGGCATCGCGCTCTGGTCGGTCGCCCTGGTGGTCTGCGCCGTGCTGTGGCGGACCGGGGCGGCGGGCACCGTGCCGGTGTGGAGCTGCGCCGCGGGCCTGGCGCTCGGCGTCATGGGGATGATCTGGGAGCGCCGGCACCGCCGTCCGCACTGAGCCGTTCCGCCCGGCTGGACCCTGCGTCCGCGCCCGGCCTCGCGCGCGGCCCGGCGTCCGCGTCCGGCCCGGCGTCGACCCGGGCAGCGGCCGCCGCCCGCCGGGTGGTCGCGTTCGCGTGCTCGGACCACCGCGGCACCCACCGCCCGAGCGCGGCTGCCGCGAGCAGCCCGACCACGCCCATCGCGCTGATCCCGGCCGCGAGGCTGCCCAGCGCCGCCCCCGCCGACACCAGCAGCGGGCCGGCCGCCCCGCCGGAGTCGGCGAGCAGCCGCCACACCCCGAGGAACTGCGAGCGGACCGCCGGCGGCGCCACGTCGGCGCCGAGGGTCATGAGGATGCCGGACCCGATCCCGTTGCCCAGCCCCATCACCATCGCCACCGCGGTGACGCCCGCGAGCGTCGTCGTCCACGGCAGGGCCAGGATGCTCGCGCCCAGGACGAGCATGGACGGGATGGCGACCCACAGCCGGCCTCGGCGGTCCATCACGTGGCCCGCCGGGTAGAACAGCAGCATGTCGACCGCGCCGGAGATGCCGAACACCAGGCTGGTGGTGGCCGGGCTGAGCCCGAGGTGCTCGGTCCACAGCGGCAGCACGACCTGGCGCCCGGCCCGGACCGCGCCGACCGCCAGCACCGCGATCCCGAGGGTCGCGAAGACGCGGGCGTGGTCGCGGGCGACCCGGTGCAGCGGGACCGGGGCCGCACCGCGTCGCCGGGCGGACTCGGCGCCCGCGGCGTCGGGCACGACGGCGACCACGACGCCGGCCAGCGCGCTGGTCACCGCGGCCAGCCAGAACACCGCCGGCAGCCCGGCGCCGTGCACGACGCCCGCACCCAGGAACGGGCCGACGAAGGCGCCGATCCGCTGGACGCCGCCGAGCGTCGACAGCGCCCGCGCCCGCGCGAGCACCGGGACGACCTCGGTCAGGTAGGCCTGGCGGGCCAGCCCGAACACCGAGCTCGCGGCGCCCGCGGCGAGCACGCCGGCCGCGAGCATCCACAGCCCGGGCGCGAGCGCGCAGCCGGCGAACGCGAGCACGGCCAGGGCGGACGCGACCAGCATCGCCCGGCGGTCCCCCACCCGCGCCGCGAGCGTGCCGGCCGGGACGTCACCGGCGATCTGCCCGACGCCGAGCAGCGCGACCATCAGCCCCGCGGTCGCGACGTCGGCACCGAGGGCGACGGCACGCAGCGCGATGATCGGCACGACGGCGCCCACGCCGACCGCGAACACCAGGGTGGGTGCGTACAGGCCGACCAGCACCGAGCGGCGCAGCGGCGAGGGCGCGGGCCGCGGGGCCGGGTGGTCGGACGGGCGCGCGGGCGGGCGCCCCGGCCCGGCGCCCTCGGCGCTCACGACGGATCCACCATCGCCTCGGTCACCAGCTCGGGCGCCCGACCCGGGTCGGCGAGCGCGAACTCGACCGCGTGCCGGACCTGCCAGGCGCCGGCCGCCTGCGCGAGCCCGCGTGCGAGCGCCGCGAGGTGGCTCGCGTGCACGACGGCGCCCGGCCCGTGCCCCTCGACCCACCAGTCCACCGGGACGCCGTCCACGTGCAGGTCCTCGTGCTCACGCCAGTGGGCCGGGGCGCCCGGGACGAGGGCGAGCGCGGCGGGCGGCGTCGGCACGGTGACCGTCGGCACGGTCGCGGGCGGCACGGTCGGCGTCGGCACGGTGGGAGCCGGCACGGTCGGCGTCGGCACGGTCGGCGTCGGCACGGTGGGAGCCGGTCCGTCGCCGTCGACGTGGGCGTGCACGTCGCGGTCCCCGTCCCGGGGCCGGCCACCGTCCCCGACCGTGCCCGCGGCGAGGTCCTCGCACCGCGGCAGGTCGAGCAGGTCGGCGACGGCGACGGCCGCGGCCGCCGGGACCGGGACCAGCGCCCCGAGGTCGGTGCGCTGCAGCCACATCGGCGCGGTCGGCACGACGGCGTCGTCCGCCCGCACCACCCGCACCTCGGCCGGACCGACCAGGGCCGGCAGCCGGTCGGGCAGCAGGTCGAGCACGAGGCCGTCGGTGGCGGCCCGGGCCAGCGCGCGCCACAGCGCCGCCGCCACCCCCGGCTCGACGCGGGTGCCGACCGGCCCGAGCATCTCGAGCAGGTCGGTCCAGCCCGTCGGGTCCAGGTCGCCGAGCGAGCGGACGCCGCCGAGCGCGCTCAGCACCGGCTCGTCCAGCCCGCGTCCGTCCGGCGTGCGGACGTCCGGCAGCCACCCCGGGGCGGGGCGCAGCAGGGCGGTCACCGCCGGCTCCGCGCCGGGCAGCGCGAACGGCTCGCCCAGCCCGAGGTCCTGCGGGGCCCGCTCCCGCAGCCACCACGCGGTGTACGACGGCGCGGTCGCGCCCGTGCCGGCCGGTCCCCCGCCGGTCGCCGCATCCCCCTCGACCCGGACCGGTCCCAGCAGCGCCCGGCGCAGCCCCGGGTCGGCCGCGACGTGCCCGGCGACGCGCGGCCAGGCGTCCTCACGCACGGCGTCCAGGTCGGCGACGGCGACCAGGTCCCCGACGAACGCGCCGCCGCCGAGCCGGTCCGCGAGGTCCTCGAGGTACTCCTCCCAGCCGTCCAGCGACTGCGCGGCCAGCGCGGCGGGGTCGGGACCGTCGCCGAGCAGCCCGCCGTCGGGATCCGCCAGCACGTCCGGGACGGTGGTCAGCGCGAGCCCGTCCCGGACGCCGGCCGCGACCACGACGTCGGGACCCCAGCGCTCGACCAGCGCCGGGTGCACCGGCGCGAGCACGCGCTCGTCGAGCAGCCGGGCCGCGAGCGAGCCGGGCAGCACCAGCCCGTCGGCGGGTGTGGGCTCGCCGTCGGCGGACCGCAGGATCGTCTGGCCGAGCCACGCGGAGGCACCGGGCGGCACGTCGCCGTCGGCGAGCGCGGCGGCGACCAGGGTCAGCACGGCCGCGGCGACGTCCTCGGCGAGCGCGTCGTCGTCGTCCTCGGCGGCGTCCAGGACCGCCTCGCGGACGGCCGGCAGCCCAAGCAGGCCGGGGCCGTCGGGCGCGACGGCGCCCAGCCGCTCCAGCAGCGGGTGCGCCGCGGCCGGGTGCACCAGCCGCACGCCCCACCGAGCGAGCACCGCGAGGGCCTCCCCCGCCCCGCCGGGCAGCCGCTCGACGCCCAGCACCAGCCCGCGCGCGCCCCGGACGGTCCGGCCGTCCGCGAGCGGCACCGGGACCGCGCCGAGCGCCTCGCGGACGGTCGCGTCGTCGGCGTGCGGGGCGAGCGCGGCGTACAGCGCGTGCCAGCGCGCGGGCTCGCCGGCCGGTGCCATCTCCTCCACGACGTCGGCCAGGTCCCGCAGCTCGACGCCGAGGGTCCGGGCGGGGGCCGACTGCCCCGGCCCGAGCACCACGAGGTGGGCGGCCCACCCGGACAGCGCCGCGACCGCGTCGGGGTCCCGGCCGACCGGTCCGTCCAGGGCGACGGCGCGGCGCGGCTCGACGAGCACCGGCTCGTCGTCGTCGGCGGCGCCGGTGGAGGGCAGCAGGCGCGTGCGGGACAGCGCCGTGACCACGCGCTCGTGCAGCTGGGCGTCGAGCGGTCCGGCCGGCAACCCGGTGGGCACGAGCCCCAGCGGGTCGCCGCCGCCGGCGCGGACCTCGGCGGCGAGGTCGGCGTAGGCGTCCGCGGCGGCGTCGAGCAGCACGTCGGTGAGCGGGCCGCGGCGCACCCGGCGTCGGGACGGGTCCAGCGGGAGGGTCGCGATCAGCAGCGCGGGCAGCGCGGTGGTGTCGTCGGTCGGCGTCGGCGCGTGCACGACGCCGCCCCACGCACCGGCCTCGGCGCCGGGCCCGGACGCACGCGGCAGCGCCCAGGTCACCCGCCACTCGCGCGCGGCGCGCTCCTCGACCGGACGGTCCGCGACCAGGGCGAGGTCGAGCGTGCCGCCGCGGCGCACGACGTGCCAGCGGCGCTCGACGTCGGCGAGCCGCCGACGCCCGCCACCCCAGGACTCGTCGACCTCCACGACGACCTCGGCGAGGGCCGGCAGCGCGAGCAGCAGCGGGTCCGCGACCGCGGCGAGCTGCGCGGCCACCTCGGCGGCGGCGGCGTCGTCGCGCAGCACCGCCTCGACCGCGGTGTCGTAGCCGCCCGGCGGGCGGCCGTCGTCGGGCTCGGGCAGCCGCAGGGCCGGCAGGGAGCCGTCCCGGCGGCGGACCTCGTCGGCCAGCTCGGGATGGTCGGCGGCGAGCCGGCCCAGCGTCTCGCCGGTGCGCGCGAGGGAGAAGCGGACCGAGCCCGACGTCGAGCGGACCGCGATCTCGTCGGCGACGGCCCGCACGGCGGCGAACCCGACGCCGAACCGGCCCACCACCGCGGCGCCCGGCGAGCCGCGCTTGGCCGAGGCCCGCAGCGACGCGAGGGACGCGACCCCGGCGGGGTCCAGCGGGGCGCCGGTGTTCGCGGCGAGCAGCCGGGCCACGCCGGCGGACCGGGTCAGGCGCAGCAGCAGCCGGCCGGGCACGCCGGCGCGGGCGGCGGCGTCCGCGGCGTTCTGGGCCAGCTCGACGACGACCCGGTCCCGGTAGTGACCGCGGGCGTGGTCCTCCTCGGCGTTGGCGTCCTCACGCAACCGGGCGGGCGATGCCGCCCACGCCCCGAGGACCGCGGCGCGCAGCGCCGCCGTCCCGAAGGCGTCGAACGTCACCGCTCGGGCTGGTCGTCGGCCTCGGGCTGGTCGTCGGCCTGGGGTCCGTCGCCGGGCTCGGGTCGCCCGCCGGGCTCCAGCGCGGCGTCGGGGTCGGGCTCGGCGTCGACCGCGAGGGCGCCGTCGACCGCGACGGCGTCCGCGTCGCCGGACCTCCCGGCCGGCTCCGCCTCGGCGCGCACCACCACCTCGACGTCGCTCTCGTCGATCGACGGCGCCGGCGCCGGCCACTCGCTGGGCTGCGGCTCGACGTCGGTCTCCGAGTGCGCCCCGCAGCCGTGGTCCAGGCTGACGACCTTGCCGTCGTCGGGCGACCACTCGTTGGCGCAGACGCCGAACACGGTGCCCAGCGACCCGGCGAGCCGCACCAGGAAGCCGCAGCTGCCGCAGGGCGCGGCGGCGGCCAGCGCGGCCGGCGACGTCGGCCCGTGCGAGCCTGCGTACCAGCGGTCCGCGGCGCGGTCCCGGCCCTCCGGGGACAGCACCCGGACCCGTGCCAGCGCGAGCTCCTCGATCGCGACCCGGTCCTCGTCCTCGTCACCGGTCGGCACGTAGCCGGGCTCCAGGCGCGGGTCGTCCGGGGAGAACGGCAGCACGTCGCCGGGGCCGACGTCGCCCGGGCGCAGCCGCTCGGCCCACGGCACCCACGCTCGCGCCAGCACGGCACCGTCGCCCGGCAGCAGGACGGCCTCGCACACCGTGGCGGTCCGCGCCCGCGGCACGCGGGTCACGGTCACCGTCCAGTGCCAGCCGCGGTAGCCCGGCGCGGTGCACGCGAACCGGTGCGACACCAGCCGCTCGCCCTCGACCACCACACCGAGGTGCTCGCCGACGTGGTCGGCGTTCTCCGCGACCTCGACGGCCGCGGCCCGGGCCAGGTCGACGGCCGAGCCGAGGACGGCGTCCTTCGTCGCGGTCGCCACGTCAGCCCTCGAGGGCGTCGGCGACGACGCGCAGCACCGAGGCGTACTTCTCGCCGACGGCCTTGTCGGGGTAGCGGCCTCGGCGCAGGTCGTTGCCGACCCGGTCGAGCACCTTGATGAGGTCCTCGACGATCACGGCCATGTCCTCGGCCGGCTTGCGCGCGGCCTTCGCCACGGACGGCACCGGGTCCAGCACCTTCACGGACAGCGCCTGCGGGCCCCGGCGGCCGTCGGCGACGCCGAAGTCCACCTTGGTCCCGGGCTTGGGCGCGGCGACCCCCGCGGGCAGCGCCGAGGCGTGGAGGAAGACCTCGTCCCCCTCGTCGCTCGCGATGAAGCCGAAGCCACGCTCGGTGTCGAACCACTTGACCTTGCCGGTGGGCACTGGAACCTCGATGAGTCGTCGGACAACCCTGACCGCGCAAGTTTACCGGCGCCGGGCGGCGGTCGCCGCCGCCCGCGTACCGTGGGGCACGATGGCCACCTTCAGCGAGCACCTGCGTGCCCGCAGCGACCCCGAGCTCGTGGACCTGCTCGCGCGGCGCCCGGACCTGGCCAACCCGTCGCCGTCCACGATCGCCTCCCTCGCCGCCCGTGCCGGCAGCCGGGTCAGCCTCGAGCGTGCCCTGACCGGCGTCGACGCGTCGGTGCTGCAGGTGCTCGAGTCGGTGGTCGCCCTCGGCGGCGACCACGCCGGAGGCGCGGTGCCGGCCGCCGACGTCGCCCGCGCCGTCGGGGCCACCGGGGACGGCACCGCACGCACCGGCGTCGAGGACGCCGTCACCGAGGCCACCGCCCTGGCCCTGCTGTGGGGCGACGACGCCGGCCTGCACCCCTCCCCCGGCCTGGCCGACGTGCTCGGGCCCTACCCGGCCGGGCTCGGTCCCGTCGTCGACGACGTCCCGGACGACCTCGCCCCGCTGCTCGCCGAGGCGCCACCCGCGGCCCGCAGCGTGCTCGACGCGCTCACCTGGGGCCCCCCGGTCGGCCGGCGGCCGGCCGCCGACGCCGTCGAGGCCCGCCGGGCCGTGGAGTGGCTGCTCACGCGGGGCCTGCTCGCCCGCGCCGACACCGCCCACGTCGTGCTCCCCCGCCGGGTCGGCCTGGCGCTGCGGGACGGGCGCACGCACGCCCACCCCGAGACGCACTGCCCCCACCCGACCGGCACGGTCCACCCGGAGACCACCGTCGAGGCCGAGTCGGCCGGCGCGGCGCAGGAGATCGTGCGGCTGGTCGCCGCGCTGGTGCACCTGTGGGAACGCACCCCGCCGAACGTGCTCCGCTCGGGCGGCCTGGGGGTGCGCGAGCTGCGCCGGGCAGCCGGGGCCCTGGAGACGGACGAGGGGCTCGCGGCACTCGTGGTCGAGGTCGCCGGCGCGGCCGGCTTCGTGGTCGACGACGGCGAGGACCCGCCCGCCTTCTCCCCCACGGTCGACGTCGACGCCTGGTGGGACACCGACCTGGCCGCCCGGTGGGCGGTCCTGGCCGGCGCCTGGCTGGCGACCCCGCGCACGCCGTGGGTCGTGGGCGGCCGCGACGAGCGCGGTGAGCTGCGGGCCGCGCTGGACCCCGAGCTGGCCCGGCCGTGGGCGCCGCGCCTGCGCCGGGCGGTCCTGGAGATCCTCGCCGCCCGGGAGCCCGGCACCGCGCTGACCGCGGACGACGTCCTGACCGTCCTGCGCTGGCGCGCACCCCGCTCGGTCCCCCCGCCGGCGGCGGTCGAGGCGATCCTGCGCGAGGCCGGTCACCTGGGCGTGCTGGGCGCCGGCGCGCTGTCCCGGGCGGGCCGGGCGCTGCTCGAGCCGGACGCCGGCGACGCGGCAGCCGCGATGGCCGCGGCCCTGCCGGAGCCGGTGGACGACGTGCTGCTGCAGGGCGACCTGACCGGCATCGTGCCCGGGCGGCCCACCCCGGCGCTCGCGGCGCTGCTCGACCGCGCGACCCGGGTCGAGTCGCGCGGCGCCGCGCTCACCGTGCGGTTCACGGCCCAGTCCGTCGAGGAGGCGCTGGACTCCGGGCAGAGCGCGGACGAGCTGCTCGCCGAGCTCGCCGCGCACGCGCGCGGACCGCTGCCGCAGCCACTGGAGTACCTCGTGCGGGACACCGCCCGCCGCCACGGCCGGCTGCGGGTCGGCAGCGCCGGCGGGTACGTGCGGGTGGAGGACCCGACCCTGCTGGCCGGCCTCGTCGAGGACCCCGCGCTCGCCGAGCTCGGGCTGGTCCGGCTGGCGCCGACGGTGCTGGCCGCCCAGGTCGGCCCGGCGGCGCTGCTCGCCGCACTGCGCGCCCGCGGCCTGGCACCGGCCGCCGAGCGACCCGACGGCCAGGTGGTGCTCGCCCGCCCACTCGTGCGCCGCGTCCCCGGCCGTGGACGACGGCGCAGGGGCGCCATCGCCGGCGCCGGTGGTCCCGCCGAGGCCCCGGTCACGACGACGGCCGCCACCCAGCGGCTGCGCTCGCTGGTGCCGGCCCTGCGCCGCGCGGAGGCGCTGCAGCAGTCCGGCGCGGCGCCCGGCGCGCCCGGGGCCGCGGGAACACCGGACCCCGTCGCGGCGTTGGCCACCCTGCGGGAGGCGGTCGCGGACGGACGAGAGGTCTGGCTGGAGATCGTCGGCCCGGACGGCGCGCCGCAACGGCGGCGGGTGCGCCCGGTGCGGGTGGACGGCGGCCGGGTCCGGGCGGTGGACAGCGCCCGCGACGCCGAGCTGACCGTGGCCGTGCACCGCATCGCCGCCGTGACCCCGATCGACCCGGAGGACGCCCCTTCATGACCGACGGACCGCTGATCGTCCAGAGCGACAAGACGCTGCTGCTCGAGGTCGACCACGACCAGGCCGAGGCCTGCCGCCGCGCGATCGCCCCGTTCGCCGAGCTCGAGCGCGCCCCCGAGCACGTGCACACCTACCGGCTGACGCCGCTGGGCCTGTGGAACGCCCGCGCCGCCGGGCACGACGCCGAGCAGGTCGTCAGCGCGCTGCTGGAGTACTCGCGCTACCCCGTCCCGCACGCCCTGCTGGTGGACGTCGCCGAGACGATGTCCCGGTTCGGCCGCCTCCAGCTGGTGAGCCACCCGGTGCACGGCCTGGTGCTGCACGCCGTCGACCGGGCCGTGCTCGAGGAGGTGCTGCGCTCGCGGCGCACCGCCGGCCTGGTCGGCGAGCGCCTGGACGACACCGACGTCGTCGTGCACCCCTCCGAGCGCGGTCACCTCAAGCAGGTGCTGCTCAAGCTCGGCTGGCCCGCGGAGGACCTGGCCGGCTACGTCGACGGCGAGGCGCACCCGATCGACCTGGACACCAGCAGCTGGTCGCTGCGCCCCTACCAGCAGCAGGCCGTGGACGGCTTCTGGCACGGCGGGTCCGGCGTCGTGGTGCTGCCCTGCGGCGCGGGCAAGACCCTGGTCGGCGCCGGGGCGATGGCACGCTCGGGCACGACGACGCTCATCCTGGTCACCAACACCGTCTCGGCCCGGCAGTGGCGCGACGAGCTGGTCAAGCGCACGACGCTCACCGAGGACGAGATCGGCGAGTACTCCGGCGCCCGCAAGGAGATCCGCCCGGTCACCATCGCGACCTACCAGGTGCTGACCACGAAGCGGAAGGGCGTCTACACGCACCTGGAGCTGCTGGACGCCCGGGACTGGGGCCTGGTCGTGTACGACGAGGTCCACCTGCTGCCGGCGCCGATCTTCCGGATGACCGCGGACCTGCAGGCGCGCCGGCGGCTCGGGCTGACGGCGACCCTGGTGCGTGAGGACGGCCGTGAGGACGAGGTGTTCTCGCTCATCGGGCCCAAGCGGTTCGACGCCCCGTGGAAGGACATCGAGGCGCAGGGCTACATCGCGCCCGCGGACTGCGTGGAGGTGCGCCTGACCCTGCCGGACCGCGACCGCATGCTCTACGCGACCGCCGAGCCGGAGGAGAAGTACCGGCTCGCCGCGACCGCCGCCGGCAAGAACCGGGTGGTCGAGCAGCTCGTCGCCAAGCACGAGGGCGACCCGACGCTGATCATCGGGCAGTACCTCGACCAGCTCGAGGAGCTCGGCGAGCACCTGGACGCGCCGGTCCTGACCGGCGCCACCACGGTCACCGAGCGGCAGCGGCTGTACGACGCCTTCCGGGCCGGCGAGATCACCAAGCTGGTCGTGTCCAAGGTCGCCAACTTCTCGATCGACCTGCCCGAGGCGTCCGTGGCGATCCAGGTGTCCGGCTCGTTCGGCTCGCGGCAGGAGGAGGCCCAGCGCCTGGGCCGCCTGCTGCGCCCCAAGGGCGACGGCCGCACCGCGCACTTCTACACCGTCGTCGCCCGGGACACCGTCGACCAGGAGTTCGCCGCCCACCGCCAGCGGTTCCTGGCCGAGCAGGGCTACGCCTACACGATCGTCGACGCCGAGGACCTCGTCACCGACCCGAACGGGTGAGCCGGCCGGTGTGTCCGGTCTGTCCCGGTTTGACATGGTCTGACCGGTACCGCAGCATCGCCGGGCATCTGTGCGTGGAGTCGGCCGTCGGTGGACCGCGACGGTGCTGCCGGTCAGCACCGAGCGGGACCGGCGGAGGAGGACGACGTGCCCCCGGTGATCCACGACCTCGCCCCGGAGTCCGCGCCGCCGCGGACGTCGTCCGACCGCTGGGCGGCGGTGGGCCGGCTGGGCGACCGGGTCTGGTCCCGGATGCGCCGACGCTCGGGGCTGCAGTCCCTGTACCGCCGCGGCCCGCTCACGCTGCGCCGGTCCGTCCACTACCTGCGCTACTACGGCCGCCTGCCCCGTCTGGTGCGGCCCCGGACCCTGAACGAGAAGGTCAACTGGCGCATCTGCTTCGACCGCCGCGAGCTGCTGTCGTGGACGTGCGACAAGCTGCGGATGAAGCAGGAGGCGCAGCGCCGCGACCCGGGCATCGCGGTGCCCGCGACCCTGTGGCAGGGCACCGACCTCGCCGAGCTCGCGGCGCTGCCGCTGCCGGACCGCTGGGTGCTCAAGGCCAACCACTCCTCCCAGCTGGTGCACCTGGGCGCCGGCCGGCCGTCGGTGGCCGAGCTGGAGCAGGTCACGCGGGGCTGGCTCACCCCCAGCTACCAGGAGACCGTCTTCGGCGAGTGGGCCTACCAGCAGGCCGAGGTGTGCCTGCTCGTCGAGGAGTGGATCGGGGACGACGACGGCGCACCGCCGGCCGACCTGAAGTTCCTGTGCTTCGACGGCCGGGTGGCGGTGATCCAGGTGCACCTGTCCCGGTACTCCGACCACACCGTGGCCTTCTACGACCCGTCGTGGCGCCGGCTGCCGGTGACGGCGTCCAAGACCCCGCCCGCCCCCGAGATCCCCGCACCGCGCAACCTCGCGCAGCTGCTCGAGCACGCGCAGCGGCTGTCGGCCGGCTTCGACTTCATCCGCGTCGACCTGTACGACACCGACCGCGGGGTCGTCTTCGGCGAGTTCACCCCGTACCCGGCGAGCGGGCTGGTCGAGTTCGAGCCCGCTGGCTTCGACCGGTACCTCGGCGACCTCTGGACGCTGCCCCGCCGGCGCTGACCACCACCCAGGAGCGCACATGACCGACCTCGGACACCCCCTGCAGCTCGGGTCCTTCCTGACCCCGACCGCGAACGCACCGCAGCGCGCGGTCGAGCTCGCCCAGCTGTCCGAGGCGGTCGGGCTGGACCTGGTGACCCTCCAGGACCACCCGTACCAGCCCGGGTTCCTGGACACCTGGACGCTGCTGAGCGTCATCGCCGCCCGGACGTCGACCGTGCGCCTGGCGCCGAACGTCGCCAACCTGCCGCTGCGGCCGCCCGCGGTGCTGGCCCGCAGCGTCGCGAGCCTGGACCTGCTCAGCGGTGGCCGGGTCGAGCTCGGGCTCGGCGCGGGCGCCTTCTGGGACGCCATCGAGGCGATGGGCGTCCCCCGCCTGTCGCCCGGCCAGGCGGTCGACGCGCTCGCCGAGGCGGTCGCCGTCCTGCGCGCGCTGTGGGACACCGGCGCGCGCGGCGGCGTCCGGGTCGCCGGGGAGCACCACCACGTGGTCGGCGCCAAGCGCGGCCCCGCCCCCGCGCACCCGGTCGAGATCTGGCTGGGCGCGTACAAGCCCCGCATGCTCGCCCTGACCGGTCGCGTCGCCGACGGCTGGCTGCCGTCCCTGGGCTACCTGCAGCCGGGTGACCTCGCCCGGGGCAATGCCGTCATCGACGACGCCGCCCTGGAGGCCGGGCGCTCACCCGCCGACGTCCGGCGACTGCTCAACATCAGCGGCCGGTTCGGCCCGGCCGGACGCGAGCCGCTGCACGGACCACCCCAGCAGTGGGCGGAGGAGCTCGCCGAGCTCGCGCTGGCCGACGGCGTCAGCGTGTTCGTCCTGGGCAGCGACGACCCCGACGACCTGCGCCGCTTCGCGGCCGAGGTCGCACCCGCCGTCCGCGAGCTGGTGGCGGCCGAGCGGGCCGGTGCGGCGCACGACGCCGCCGCGGACGACCAGCGGGCGGCGCAGGACGCTGCCGACCGGCCCGGCGCGCCGCCGTCCACCCCGGTGCCGGCGCCGGTGCGGTCCGGGGCCGCCGCGGTGGGCCGGACCGCACCCGCCGCCGGCCGCTCCCCGTTCACCGTCGCCCCCACGCCCGACGACGGCGTCCGGCTGGCCGCCGACCAGCCGTGGGACGAGTCGACGCGTCCGCACGGCCCGGCGCCGGACCCGGACCGGCGCTACACCGCCGAGGAGCTCGCCGCCGGCCGGCACCTGGTCGACATCCACGACCACCTGCGCGCCGAGCTCGCCCAGGTGCGGGACCTGGTCGAGCAGGTCGCGGCCGGGGCGCTGGACGTCGGAACGGCGCGCTCGCACCTCAACACCATGACGATGCGCCAGAACAGCTGGGTGCTGGGCACCTACTGCGAGAGCTACTGCCGCGTGGTGACCACCCACCACACGCTCGAGGACCGCAGCATGTTCCCGCACCTGCGCCGCTCGGACGACCGGCTGGCCCCGGTGATCGACCGCCTCGAGCAGGAGCACCACGTGATCCACGACGTGCTCGAGGGCGTCGACCAGGCGCTGGTCCGGCTGGTCTCCGGGCCGGACGGGATGCCGGGCCTGCGGGCCGCGGTCGACCTGCTGACCGACACGCTGCTCTCGCACCTGTCCTACGAGGAGCGCGAGCTCGTGGAGCCGCTCGCGCGGCTCGGGATGCACTGACCGGACGGCAGGCGCGGACGAGGCCGCGCCGCCGGCCTCACCGGCCGGCGCGCTCGCGGGCTGCGGCGCGGCTCTCGACGAGGGCGGAGAACGCGTGCGCGAGCGCCCGGCCGGCCTGCGCCATCGACTCCGCGTACCGGTCGACGTCGGCGACGGCGGCCGCGGCGTCGTCGTCCGGCACCTCGTCCTGCGCCCACCGCACGAAGGTCGCGCGCGACGTCTCCGGGTGGAACTGCACCCCCCAGGCGCCACCGACCCGGAAGGCCTGGTGCGGGTAGCGCGCCGACGAGCCGAGCGGCACCGCGCCGGGCGGCAGCTCGGCGACCGCGTCGGCGTGCATCGTCGGGAACCGGGTCGTGCCGCCCGGCACCCGCGCGAGGGCGCCCACGAGCGGGTCGTCGGCGGCGGCGTCGCCCCACCGCACCGGCACGGCGCCGGCCTCCCGGCCCGCCGCCGCGGCCACGTCGACCCGTCCGCCGCACGCGACCGCGAGCAGCTGGGCGCCGAGGCAGATGCCCAGGGCCGGCGCGTCGTCGGCGTCCGCGACGGCCGCGAGCAGCGCCCGGGTCGGCACGAGCCACGGCGCCACCCCGTCCGCGAGGGCGTCCATCGTCCCGCCCAGCACCACGAGCCCGTCACCGACCTCGGCCGGCCCGGCCGGCACCGGGTCGCCGCGGTGGGCACGCACCAGCCGCACGCGCGCCGGGGCCAGCCAGTCGGTGAAGAGGTCCAGCGGGACGCCGTCCTCGTGCTGCACGACCGTGATGACACGGTCGGGGCCGGCGAGGGGGTGGGCGAGGGACTGGGCGGGGGACGGCTCACTCACCGGGCGACCGTACCGGCGCGGGTGCCGCGGCGCGTTGCGCCGCCGGGACCGGCGGGCAAGGATCGGCGCGTGACCTCAGCAGCCCACGCGCACCGCATCCGACGCTCCGCCGGTGACGTCGGCCCCCGCGGTGGCCGGGTGGCGCGCGGCCGCCGCGTCCTGCCCGCCGGGCTCGCGACCGCGCTCGCCGGCCTGCTCGCCGGCCTGCTGACCGGCCCCGTGCTCGCGACGTCGGCCGGGGCGGTGCCGCCGCTGGACGTCGCGGAGCAGGTGGTCGACGAGGCCGGCGTGCTCGGCGACGACGCCGCGGTGACCGCCGCGCTGGACGACCTCGAGCAGACCGCCGGCGTGCAGCTGTACGTCGTGTTCGTCGACGACTTCAGCGGCGCCGAGGGCGAGCCGTGGGCGATCGAGACCGCCCAGCGGTCCGACATCGGGTCCGACGACGTGCTGCTCGCGGTCGCCGTCGACGACCGCAAGTACGGGCTGGCCGTCCCGAACGACCTCGGACTGAGCCCGACCACGCAGAGCGCCATCCGGCGCACGGCGCTCGAGCCGGAGCTGTCCGCCGACGACTGGTCCGGCGCCGTCGTCGCGACCGCCGACGCGCTGGCCGACGCGCTCACCGGCACCGAGCCCGCCCCCGGCACCGGCGGGACCGGCTCGCCGGCGACGACGACGTCGTCCGGCGGCGGAGGCTTCCTGACCTGGCTGCTGCTGGGCGCGGTCGCCGTCGGAGCGTTCCTGCTCGTCCGCTCCTTCCGGCGCCGGTCGGACGCCGGCGCGCGGGGGGCGCAGGGCGCGCCGGGTCAGGGCGCCCCGGCGCCGGTGGACCTGGGCACGCTCGACACGCGCGCGTCGCACGCGCTGGTCCGGCTCGACGACACCCTGCGCGGCTCGGAGCAGGAGCTCGGCTTCGCCCAGGCGCAGTTCGGCGTCGAGGCGACCCGCCGGTTCACCGAGGTGCTCGCCGCCGCGAAGCAGGACGCGCTCGCGGCCTTCACGCTGCGTCAGCGCCTCGACGACGACATCCCCGAGACCGACGACGAGCGGCGGGCGATGCTCACCCAGATCCTCGGGCTGTGCGAGCGCGCCGGGACCGCGATCGAGCAGCAGACCCAGGCGTTCGACGAGCTGCGCGACGTGCAGGCCCGCGCTCCCGAGCTCCTGGAGGAGACCCGGCGCCGCGCGGACGAGGTCGCCGACCGCGTCCCGGCCGCCGGGCGGTCGCTCGACGCGCTGCGGCGCACCTACCCGCCCACCGCGCTCGCCTCGGTGGCGAGCAACCCGGAGCAGGCCGGGCAGCTGCTCGAGGCCGCCCGCGAGTCCGTCGAGCAGGGCCGCGCGGCGGTGACCGCCGGTGACCGGGCGGCGGCCGTGGTCGCCGCCCGCACGGCCGAGAACGCCGTCGAGCAGGCGGTGCACCTCCTCGATGCCGTCGACCGCGCCGGCACGGATCTCGCCGGCGCGTCCGCCGCGATCGCGTCCGGCCTGGCCTCGCTGGGCTCCGACCTGGACGACGCCGCCCGGCTCGCCCCGCGCGACGCAGCGGTGCAGGCGGCCGCCACGCACGCCCGCGCGGTGCGCGACGCCGCCCGCTCGGCGGGCTCCGGCGGCGACCCGCTCGCACTGCTGCACGACCTGCGCGAGGCGGAGGCCGAGCTGGACCGCGCCCTGGAGCCGGCCCGCGGCCAGGCCGAGCAGGCCGAGCGCGCCCGCGCCCAGCTGCGCGACGCCCTGGGGCCGGTCTCCTCCCGGGTCCGCGCGGTCCGGGACTTCATCGACACCCGGCGCGGCGCCGTCGGGCCGGAGGCGCGGACCCGCATCACCGAGGCGCAGCGTCTGCTGCACGAGGCCGAGTCCCTGCTGCGGACCGACCCCGGGCGCGGGCTGGAGCACGTGCGCCGCGCCGACGCGCTGGCCGGCGCGGCGCAGTCCATCGCCCAGCAGGACGTCGAGGAGTTCGAGCAGGACCGCTTCGGCGGCGGCCGCGGCGGCTTCGGCGGCGGGTACGGCCGGAGCAACGCCGGCAGCCTCATCCTCGGCGGCATCCTGCTGGACAGCGTCCTGCGCGGCGGGGGCGGCGGCTTCGGCGGCGGTGGGGGCTTCGGGGGCGGCGGGGGCGGCGGTGGCTTCGGCGGCGGCTGGGGCGGCGGCGGCGGCAGCTTCGGCGGCGGAGGCGGCGGCTTCGGGGGCGGTGGTGGCGACTTCTGACCCACCGCGGTCCCGCCCCGACCGGCGCGCCGCAGCCGGTGCGCGGACCGCCACGGCCCCCGGACGGGCACCCAGACGTAGGACAGCGGCACCGACCGGTACCGCACCCAGCTCGACGGACGAGAGGCAACGCCCATGACCGAGAAGCAGACCATCCTCGGACGCATCACCCAGCTGACCCGCGCGAACATCAACGCCCTGGTCGACAAGGCCGAGGACCCGCAGAAGATGCTCGACCAGCTCATCCGGGACTACACCAACTCCATCGCCGAGGCCGAGGGGGCGATCGCGCAGACGATCGGCAACCTGCGCCTGGCCGAGCAGGACCACAAGGCCGACCTGGCCGCCGCCGAGGAGTGGGGCGGCAAGGCGCTCGCCGCGTCGTCGCGCGCCGACACCCTGCGCAGCCAGGGCAGCACCGCGGACGCCGACAAGTTCGACAACCTGGCCCGGATCGCGATCGAGAAGCAGATCTCGTTCGAGCAGGAGGCCAGGGACGCCGAGCCGATGATCGCCTCGCAGACCGAGGTGGTGGAGAAGCTCAAGACCGGCCTGTCCGGCATGAAGGAGAAGCTCAGCGACCTGCGCCGGCGCCGCGACACGCTGGTGGCCCGCGCGAAGTCGGCCGAGGCGCAGGCCAAGGTGCAGGGCGCGGTGGCGTCGATCAACGTGCTGGACCCGACCAGCGAGGTCGCCCGGTTCGAGGACAAGGTCCGCCGCGAGGAGGCCCGCGTCGCGGGGCAGGCCGAGCTGCAGGCGTCGTCGCTGGACGCCCAGTTCGAGGAGCTCGAGAACCACGGGGTCGACGCCGAGGTCGCGGCCCGGCTGGCCGCGCTGAAGAGCGGCGGCTCGGCCGGCGTCTGACGCCCCGGTCGCGCCCCCGCGCACCGCACCCCGACGCCCCCGGGCCGCGGCCGTCCGCCGACGCCGCCCGGGGGCGTCGCGCTGCCGGACGTCCTCGCGGTCGGGCGTGCGCCGGGGATGTCGGCGCGCGCCGTCCCGGGGCCCGTCCAGCCAACTCACAGGCTGCGCGGCCACACTGGACCCATGCCTGCGCCCGCTGCCACCCCCGAGGCTCGGCTCGTCGTCGTCGACGACGAGCCGCACATCCGTGAGCTGCTCGCCACCTCGCTGCGGTTCGCGGGGTTCGAGGTGCACGCGGCGGGCGACGGCAACGCGGCGATGCGGCTGGCCCGGGAGGTCCACCCCGACCTGCTGGTGCTGGACGTGATGCTGCCCGACATGGACGGCTTCACGGTGACCCGCCGGCTGCGCGACACCGGGGTGCACGTGCCCGTGCTCTTCCTCACGGCGCGCGACGAGACGGCGGACAAGGTCGCCGGGCTCACGGTGGGCGGCGACGACTACGTGACCAAGCCGTTCAGCCTCGAGGAGGTGGTCGCGCGGATCCGCGCGGTGCTGCGGCGCACCCAGGGCGAGCGTCCGTCGTCCGACACGGCCGTCCTGCGGTACGCCGACCTCGAGCTCGACGAGGACAGCCACGACGTGCGCCGCGGCGACCGCGGCATCGAGCTGTCCCCCACCGAGTTCAAGCTGCTGCGGTACCTCATGCTCAACGCGGGCCGGGTGCTGTCCAAGGCGCAGATCCTCGACCACGTGTGGGACTACGACTGGGGCGGCGACGCCAACATCGTCGAGTCGTACATGTCCTACCTGCGCCGCAAGATCGACGCCCCGGCCGCGCCGGGCGACGACGCCCCGCCCCCGCTGCTGCACACCAAGCGCGGCGTCGGCTACGTGCTGCGACTCCCGCCGGGTGCGGCATGAGCCACCCGCGCCAAGGTCCCCCCGACGACGGCGCCCCGTCCGCCACGACGCCCGCCGGGCCGACGGACGGGTCGACCGACGCGCGGGCCGCGCCGCCGGCCCGCGGCCCGGTGGCGGACCGGCTGCGCGCCGTCCCGCTCGGCGCCCGCATGGTCGCGATCCTGTGCGTGGTGCTGCTGCTGGGGCTGTCGGCCGCCGGCGTCGCGGCCCTGACCCTGCTGCGCCACAACCTCGTCAACCAGGTCGACGCCCAGCTGCAGACCTACGCCCAGCCGCTGCTCGACGCCGCCAGCCGCCCCGGCGGCCGCGGTGGCTGGGGCCCCGGGGCGGACGCCAGCGCGCTGCCGAGCGACTACTACATCGAGCTCCTCGACGCCGAGGGCACGAGCCTGGGAGTGCTGGCGACGGCCGACACCACCGGCGCCGGGACGCCTCGCCTGGCCCCGCGGACCGCCGACGAGGTGGCCGCCGGCGAGCAGGCCCCGTTCACGGTGCCCTCGACACGGGGCACCGTGGACTGGCGCGCGGTCATGCTCCCGGGCGTCGCCGGGGGGCAGTACGTGACCGTGGTGCTGGCGCTTCCGTTGGCGGGGGTCGAGCGGACCCTGGCCCAGATGCGCACGGTGCTGCTGCTGACCGGCCTGTCCGTCATCGCCCTCGGCTCGGTCGCCGGCTGGGTCGCGGTGCGCCGGTCGCTGCGCCCCCTGCAGGAGATGGAGACGACGGCGGCGGCCATCGCCGCGGGGGACCTGAGCCGCCGGGTGCCGTCCGAGCCGTCGTCCACCGAGGTGGGCCGGCTCGGCGAGGCGCTCAACTCGATGCTCGGCCAGATCGAGCTCGCGTTCGCCGAGCGTGCGGCGTCCGAGGACCGCATGCGCCGGTTCGTCTCGGACGCCTCCCACGAGCTGCGCACTCCGCTGGCCACGATCCGCGGGTACAGCGAGCTGTACCGCATGGGGGCGATCACGACCCCCGAGCAGGTGGACGACACGGTGCGCCGCATCGAGGACTCGGCTGCGCGGATGGGACGGCTCGTCGAGGACCTGCTGCACCTGGCACGCCTGGACGAGGGCCGTCCGCTGCGCGCCGAGCCGGTGGACCTGACGGTGCTCGCCGCCGACGCGGTGAGCGACCTGCACGCCCTCGACCCGCGGCGACCGGTCCGGATCGAGCCGCTCGGGACGGCGGCCGGCGGCCTGCGGCCGTGCGTCGTCGTCGGTGACGAGGACCGGCTCCGCCAGGTGGTCGCGAACCTGACCGGGAACGTCGTGCAGCACACGCCACCCGGGACCCCGGTGGAGATCGCGGTCGGGGACGTCGACGGGCGGACCGTCCTGCAGGTCCGTGACCACGGTCCCGGGATCGCGCCCGGGCACGCGGCCCGGGTGTTCGAGCGGTTCTACCGCGTCGACACGTCCCGGACCCGGGAGTCCGGCGGCGGCGCCGGCCTCGGCATGGCGATCGTCGCCGCGATCGTCGGGGCGCACCGGGGCAGCGTCCGGATCGAGCCCACCCCGGGCGGTGGGACGACCGTCCGGGTCGAGCTGCCCACGGCCCGGCACCGCGCCCTGCCGGACGCCCTGCCCGACGGCGAGCCCGACGGCGAGCCCGACGGCGAGCCCGACGGCGCCCCGCGACCGCCCGGGCCCCCGGCGGGCGCCGCACCGGACGGCGGGCGCCGGCCGCGCGCGCGCCGCGTGCCGTCGACCTGAGCCGACCGGGTCACGCCCGTCCGGGCGACGCGGGCACCGCCTCCGCCGGGGATACGATGGCGCGTCCTTTCCGTACTCCGCGTCTCCGTGAGGCTTCGATGGGCGTCTACGACGCACCACAGTGGTTGCTGTCCAGCTGGTCCCGTAGCTGCGAGGGGGCCGGGGCGACGGCCTCGGCCGAGGAGATCCGGGCCGTCGGGTCCCGGCTTGTCGACCGGTGGTCGGAGCCGGGGCGGCACTTCCACAACCTCAAGCACCTGCTGCACGTGCTGTCCCGGGTGGACGAGCTCGCCGAGGAGACCCACGAGCCGGACCTCGTCCGGCTGGCCGCCTGGTACCACGGCGCCATCTTCGACGCCGCCGAGAAGGCCGCGTACGCCAACCGGGGTGGCGAGGACGAGGTCGGCAGCGCGGAGCTGGCGCGGACCGAGCTCACCGCGCTGGGTGTGCCGGAGCGTTCCGTGGAGCGCGTGGTCCACCTCGTGACGGCCCTGGCCCGGCACGCCGCCGCGCCCGGGGACTTCGACTGCGCGGTGCTGTGCGACGCCGACCTCGCCGTGCTGGCCGCAGAGCCGCAGCGGTACAAGGCCTACCTCAAGGAGGTCCGCGCCGAGTACGCGCACGTCCCGGTCGAGGACTACCTGCGGGCCCGCAGCGCGATCCTCACCAAGCTGCAGCAGCGTCCGGCGCTCTTCGCCAGCCCGCTCGGCGCGGCCTGGGAGGAGCCCGCGCGGCAGAACGTCGCGGCCGAGCTGCACCGCATCCGCAAGGAGCTCGCGGCCCTGGACGCCGCACCCCAGGACACCCCTGAGGCCGGGCCGGACGCCGGTGCGGCGCCCGGGACCGCCCCGACCGTCGCCGAGCCCGCCGCAGGTACGTCGGCGCGCGCGTCCGGCACCGGGGCCGACGGCGGACGGCGCCCCCGCCGGGGCCTGCCGACCTTCGGGCGCCGCTGACCGCGGGTCGTCCCCCGACGCCCCCGTCGGCCCGCGAGCGGCCCGGTGGTGCCCCCTAGCGTCGCCGCACCGGTGGACCGACGAGGGAGGCACCCGCGATGAGCAGGTACGAGGTCGACAGCGCCCAGGTGGCGGCGGCGAGCGCGGCGGTCCGCGCCTCGACGGCCGCGATCCGCACGGAGGTGGGCGCGATGATGCGCCACCTCGCGGAGCTGCAGACGGTGTGGCGCGGCGGTGCCGCGACCGCGTTCGGCACGGTGATGGCCGACTGGGCGGCGACCCAGGGGCGGGTGGAGGAGTCGCTGGACGGCATCACCGTGGCGCTGGGCTCTGCGGCGACGTCGTACGCGGACGCCGAGCAGCAGGTGTCGCGGCTCTTCGGGCGCTGACCACCGCCCGCGGCCCGGCCCGGTGGTCAGCGGCTGGGTACCCTGGCGCGATGGCCGTGCTCGTGGACCCCCCGCTGTGGCCGCGGCACGGTCGGCTCTGGTCGCACCTGGTGAGCGACACCTCGCTGGAGGAGCTGCACGGGTTCGCCGCGGCGGCCGGGATCCCGCCGCGGGGCTTCGACCGCGACCACTACGACGTCCCTGACGACCAGCACGCCCGCCTCGTCGAGCTCGGTGCCGAGGCTGTGGGCACCCGCGAGCTCGTCCGGCGACTGCGCGCCTCGGGCCTGCGCGTCCGGGCGCGCGACCGCTGACCCCGCCGACACGATCCCCCAGGACCCGACGCACCCGACGCACTCACGGAGGACCCGTCATGACGCTGATCGCACGTTTCACGGTGGACGGCGCGCAGCCGACGCGGCCACCCGGGCTCGACGGCGACTGGGTCGGGCTGCTGATCTTCGCCAAGACCTTCACGTCCGGCATCACCGGCACCGCCACGACGCTGTTCATGTCGGCGGGGACGGAGGAAGGGTCACGCTCGTACGTCGCGACCGAGCGCATCACCGGCCGGACCGACGACGGCCAGGAGGGTTCGGTGGTCGTCCAGCACGGCGGCCTCGAGTCCGACCCGGCCACCTGGTTCGGGCACATCGTCCCGGGCACGGGCACCGGTGACTTCGCCGGGTGGGCAGGCTCGGCCCGCATCGAGCACGACGACTCGGGGGCGTGCTTCCGGATCGACCTCGCCGGCTGAGCCTGCTCGCGCACGACGGCGGGCCGGCCACCCGAGGGTGACCGGCCCGCCGTCGTCAGTGCTCGACCTCTGCTGCGTCCCGCAGCGACGATCCGTGGATCAGAAGTCCATGCCGCCCATGCCGCCGTCGCCGCCACCGACCGGCGCCGGGTTCTTCTCCGGCTTGTCGGCCACGACGGCCTCGGTGGTGAGGAACAGCGCCGCGATGGACGCCGCGTTCTGCAGCGCCGAGCGGGTGACCTTGACCGGGTCGTTGATGCCGGCGGCCAGCAGGTCCTCGTAGTCGCCGGTCGCGGCGTTCAGGCCGTGCCCGACCGGGAGGTTGCGGACCCGCTCGGCGACGACGCCGCCCTCGAGACCGGCGTTGATCGCGATCTGCTTGAGCGGGGCGTCGATCGCGAGCTGCACGATCCGGGCGCCGGTCGCCTCGTCGCCGTCGAGCACGAGGCCCTCGAACGCGAGCTTGCCGGCCTGGATGAGCGCGACGCCACCACCGGCGACGATGCCCTCCTCGACGGCCGCCTTCGCGTTGCGGACGGCGTCCTCGATGCGGTGCTTGCGCTCCTTGAGCTCGACCTCGGTCGCCGCACCGGCCTTGATGACGGCCACGCCGCCGGCGAGCTTGGCGAGGCGCTCCTGGAGCTTCTCGCGGTCGTAGTCCGAGTCCGAGTTCTCGATCTCGGCACGGATCTGCGTCACGCGACCGGCGATCTGGTCGGCGTCGCCGCCGCCCTCGACCAGCGTGGTCTCGTCCTTGGTGACGACGACCTTGCGCGCGGTGCCGAGGACCTCCAGGCCCACGGTGTCGAGCTTGAGGCCGACGGTCTCGGAGACGACCTGGCCACCGGTGAGGATGGCCATGTCCTGCAGCATCGCCTTGCGGCGGTCACCGAAGCCCGGCGCCTTGACGGCGACGGAGCGGAAGGTGCCGCGGATCTTGTTGACGACGAGCGTGGCCAGGGCCTCGCCCTCGACGTCCTCGGCGATGATGAGCAGCGGCTTGCCGGCCTGGATGACCTTCTCCAGCAGCGGCAGCAGGTCCTTGACCGTGGAGATCTTGGACTCGACGAGCAGCACGTAGGCGTCCTCGAGGACGGCCTCCTGGCGCTCGGGGTCGGTCACGAAGTAGCCGGCGAGGTAGCCCTTGTCGAAGCGCATGCCCTCGGTCAGCTCGAGCTCGAGGCCGAGCGCGTTGCTCTCCTCGACCGTGATGACGCCTTCCTTGCCGACCTTGTCCATCGCCTCGGCGATGAGGTTGCCGATCGCCGGGTCGCCGGCCGAGATGCCGGCGGTCGCGGCGATCTCGTCCTTGGTCTCGATGTCCTTGGCGGCCTTGAGCAGCTGCTCGGTGACGGCCTCGACGGCCTTCTCGATGCCACGCTTGAGCGCGATCGGGTTGGCGCCGGCGGCGACGTTGCGCAGGCCCTCGCGCACGAGCGCCTGGGCGAGCACGGTGGCGGTCGTGGTGCCGTCCCCCGCGACGTCGTCGGTCTTCTTGGCGACCTCCTTGACGAGCTCGGCGCCGATCTTCTCGAGCGGCTCCTCGAGCTCGATCTCCTTGGCGATGCTCACACCATCGTTGGTGATGGTGGGCGCGCCCCACTTCTTCTCGAGCACGACGTTGCGGCCCTTCGGGCCGAGCGTGACCTTGACGGCGTCGGCCAGGGCGTTCATGCCCCGCTCCATGCCGCGACGGGCGTCCTCGTCGAACGCGATGATCTTGGCCATCGGTGTGTGTCCTCAATCTGTGCTGCGGATGGGTCGACCGGCGCCCGCGACGGACGGCTCGAGGCGTCACCGGTCATGTCCCGGGTCGGCCCCGACCTCACCGGTCGGCCCCACTGTGCTGTCACTCTCATGCCGAGAGTGCTAACCCCATTGTTGGCACTCGGACCCGGTGAGTGCAAGGCCGGGCACCGGCTGCGCGCGACGCGGCCCTCACCCGGGTGGACGCCGCCCGTCGGCCCGACCGCGCGCGGCCACTACGCTCGACGGCTGTGAGCGCACCGACGGCGGAGGACCTCACGGTCACGGGCACGCGAGCGGGCGGTCGCTGGGCGCGGCGCAGCGCCGCGGCGGCCGTCACGCTCGTCATGGCCGCGTCACCGTTCCTGCTGACCGACCCCCGCTCGCCGTGGGCGAACGCGAACGACCCCGCCGTGATCGCGCTGTACTCCGACGGGCTCGCCGCGGGAGCGCCCGGCACGGCGCCCACCCTGGTCGCCGCCGGCGCACCCGCGGTGTACCTGCCCGGCACCCGGGTGCTCGACCCCGGCCCGGCCGCGCGGCCCGGCGACACCGCCCGGGCGCACGCCCTCGCCGACGAGGCGCGGGCCTGGCTCTCCGCCGGGACGGTGCCCGGCACCGGCGGCCCCTACGAGGACCTGGCCCGCGACGCGCTGCTCGACGTGCGCGCACTCCTGCTGGACGACGGCGCCGCGGTGGCCGGGTGGTCGGCGCGGTGGCGCTACGTGTGGCCGCGCGACGCCTCGTTCGTCGCCGTCGCGCTGGCCCGCACCGGTCACGTGGACGACGCCGTGCAGGTGCTCGGCTTCCTGCAGGACGTCCAGCACCGCGACGGCTCGTTCGAGGCGCGCTACCTGCCGGACGGCTCCGGACCGCCCGACGACCGCGGCATCCAGACCGACGGGACCGGGTGGTCGCTGTGGGCGACCGGTCAGGTGCTCGCCGAGGTCCCCGACCTCGCGCGGCGTCGCGCGACCGCCGCGACGCTGCGGCCGCTCCTGGACCGGTCGACCGCGCACGCCCTGGACCTGACCGACGGGCCCGGGACGCTGCCGCCGCCGTCGAGCGACTACTGGGAGGTGGGCGAGTCGCGGCTCACGCTGGGGACCGTCGCCCCGCTCCTGGCCGGGTTGCACGCGGCCGCCGGGGTGTACGCCGACCTGGGCCGGACGGCCGAGGCCCGCGCCGCGGCGGACCGCGCCGACAGGCTCGGGGCGGCGGTCACCCGCGAGTTCGGCCCGCGGTTCGCCCGCTACTCCGACGGGCACGACGCCGACGCCGCGAGCGCCTTCCTGCTGCCGCCGTTCCAGCCCGTCGCACTGCCCGGCGCCGCGGTGGCCTGGCGGGCGTCCGCCGACGACATGGGACGCCCCGCCGGCGGCCTCGCCCCCGGCGAGGCCTGGCGGGACGACGGCATCTCGTGGACGCCGCAGAC
Organism: uncultured Cellulomonas sp.; assembly: GCF_947494015.1. GTDB lineage: Bacteria > Actinomycetota > Actinomycetes > Actinomycetales > Cellulomonadaceae > Pengzhenrongella. The sequence goes on from NZ_CANLTL010000018.1 coordinate 36,465, forward strand.
GTCGCTCTACGCGTGGGTCGCCGCCGTGGACGGCGACCGGTCGCGCGCGCAGGGCTGGCTCACCTGGATCGACGAGCACCGCACGGCCTCGGGCGCCATCCCGGAGAAGGTGCTCGCGGACGGCTCCCCGGCGGCGGTCGCGCCGCTCGCGTGGAGCGCAGCGTGCGTGCTGCTGACGCTCGACGCGCTGGACGACCGCACCGGCGGGACGGTCGCCACTGTCGCGGGCTGACCCGCCCCCGGGCCGCCCTCCTGGCACCGCGATCTCCTCCGGCGGGCTCGTTGCGCGCCCGCGCGTCCGCGCACACGATCAGCGGGCGAAGTCGCGCTCCAGCACCACCTGGATGCCGTCGACGGCGTCGCTCTCGGCGAGCTGCACCGTGGTGATGCCCAGGACGGCGGCGACCGCGCGGGCGGAGACCTCGAGCTCGGGCCCGGCGTAGCTGACCGTCGAGGACGGCAGCGTGCCGCCGGTGTAGTTGGCGGCCTCCACCTCGGTCCAGCCGGCGTCCTCGAGCTGCTCGGCCGCGTCGGCGGCGAGCCCGGTGACCGACGTCGAGTTGAAGACGCTGACCGGGGTGGCCAGGTCCGGCTCGGGGGCGGGCGGGGGCGGCTCGGGCGTGGGCTCGGGCGTCGGCTCGGGAGCCGGGGTGGTGGGCTCCACCGGCGCCGGGGTGCCCGTGGGGTCGGCGGCGGGGGTCTCGGGCGTGGCGCCCTCGGTGACCGTCCCGTCGCCTGCCGGGGCCTCGGCGGTGCCCTGCGCGGACGGCGCCGGCTCCCGCTCGTCCCAGACCAGGTTGACCACGACGAGCCCGAGCGCGGCGGCGACCACCAGCGCGGCGAGGAACGGCCAGACCGTCGCCCATCGCGAGCGCGGGTTGCGATGTACCCCTCGCGGCCCGGCCGACGGGTCGACGGCGTCGAACTCGTCGGGAGGGTACGGGTACTCGCCCTTGGTCACGGCGGACAGGTTAGCGGCAGTCAGCGGCCCGCCCGCCGCGCGCCGTGCGGCCGGCGGGGGCCCGCGGCCGGTGCGGTCACCGGGACGTCAGGCGTCCACGCCGAGGCGGCGGGCGCTGCGGGCGCGCTGCCGGGAGGCGCGCATCCGGCGCAGGCGCTTGACCAGCATGGGGTCGTGCGCGAGGGCGGCCGGGGAGTCGATGAGGGCGTTGAGCACCTGGTAGTACCGCGTCGCGGACATGTCGAACAGCTCGCGGATCGCCTGCTCCTTGGCGCCGGCGTACTTCCACCACTGCCGCTCGAAGGCGAGGACCTGCTGGTCGCGCTCGGACAGCTCGGATCCGCCGTCCGGGACGGGCTCGAGCGGTGCCGCTGCGGTGGCGTCCATGGGTCCTCCCGGTGCTGCTGGTCTGCCGTCGGCCAGCGTACGGCGGGAATGACAGGGGTGTCATTCGTCCCGGCGTGGCGCCCCCGGCGCGTTCCGGACCGCTGCCCGGCGGGGCCCCCGGGGCGCGACCGGGGCCCCTCGGGCGCGACCGGGCCCCGGCACGCCGGGGCCTGGCCCGGCCCAGGCCCGGGCCAGGCGCGGGCCGGGTCCGGGCCATCCGCCGCGGGTACCCTCGGCGCGGTGAACCCGACCCCGCTGCGCGACCTGGTCGCCCCGGACTGGGCGCAGGCCCTGGCCCCCGTCGAGCCCCAGGTGCACGCGATGGGCGCCTTCCTGCGGGCCGAGGTCGCGGCCGGCCGCGCGTACCTGCCGGCCGGTCCGGCGGTGCTGCGCGCGTTCACCCGTCCCCTGGCGCAGGTGCGCGTGCTCGTCGTCGGGCAGGACCCGTACCCCACCCCGGGGCACGCCATGGGCTTGTCGTTCTCGGTGCAGCCCGACGTGCGACCCGTGCCGCGGTCCCTCGCGAACATCTTCACCGAGCTCACCCAGGACGTCGGCTGCCCCCCGCCGAGCAGCGGCGACCTGTCCGCATGGGCGGACCGCGGCGTCATGCTGCTCAACCGCGTGCTCACCGTGCGCCCCGGCGCCGCGGCCTCGCACCGGGGCAAGGGCTGGGAGGCCGTGACCGACCGGGCGATCGCAGCGCTGGTCGAGCGGGACGCCCCGCTGGTCGCCGTCCTGTGGGGACGGGACGCGCAGTCGCTGGCGCCGGCGCTCGGCGCGACCCCCACGGTGGCCAGTGCCCACCCCAGCCCGCTGTCGGCGCGCAACGGGTTCTTCGGGTCGCGGCCGTTCTCGCGGGTCAACGAGCTGCTCACCGCGCAGGGCGCGGACCCCGTGGACTGGTCCCTGCCCTGACCCGCGGGCCCGGTCGCGCGCACGGCCCGGCAGCCGGTCCACAATGGACGGGTGACCGAAGCACGCATCGACAGCGACCCCCGCACCGCCGCGGCCGGCCCCGTCCGGTGGTCGCGCTACGTGGCCCTGGGGGACTCCTTCACCGAGGGCCTGTGGGACCCCGACCCGGCCGACCCCGCCACCCAGCGCGGCTGGGCGGACATGCTCGCGGCGCACCTGTCCGAGCGGCGCGTGGCCGACGGCGCCGACCCGCTGCAGTACGCCAACCTCGCGATCCGTGGACGGCTGCTGCGCCCGATCCTCACCGACCAGGTGCCCGTCGCGCTCGAGCTCGGCGCCGACCTCGTCTCCCTCATCGGCGGCGGCAACGACATGCTGCGACCCGCGGCCGACCCGGACCGGATGGCGGCCGACCTCGAGGACGCCGTGGTCCGGCTGCGCGCCACCGGGGCCGACGTCCTGCTCGGCACCGGCGCGGACACCAAGGACAGCCCGGTGGTGCGGCGCACCCGGGGCCGCATCGCGGTCTTCAACAGCCACATCTGGTCCATCGCGCGCCGACACGACGCGTACGTCCTGGACCTGTGGGGCATGCGCTCGGTGCGGGACTGGCGGATGTGGGCCGAGGACCGGATCCACCTGACGACCGACGGGCACGCCCGGGTCGCGCAGGCCGCGCTCGTCGGCCTCGGCCTGCCGCCGGACGACGCCCGCTGGGACGACCCGCTCGCCCCCCGGCCGCGGGTGCCCCGGCTGGACCAGGCCCGCGCCGACGCCGCGTGGCTGCGGACGCACGCCTACCCGTGGGCCACCCGGCGGCTGCGTGGCCGGTCGTCCGGGGACGAGCGCGTCCCCAAGCGGCCCGACCCGCGGCCGGTCCGCTAGGCACGGTCGCCCGCCGGGCCGCCGGGGGCCGCCGGGGCGCCCGGTCCGGGGAGCACCCCGGCCGAGGGGCACCCTGGTCGAGGGGCGCTGCCCGGGGTGGAGCCCCCTGTCGGATTCGAACCGACGACCCCCTGTTTACAAGACAGGTGCTCTGGCCGACTGAGCTAAGGAGGCGGGCGGGGCGCGGATCCGCGCACCCGGTCGCGCCAGCGTACCGGGGCGCCGCGCGCCGTCAGCGCAGGTCCGGCGGCCCGGGCAGCGGCCACCACGTCACCGGCTGCCCGGTGGCCAGCAGCACCGCCAGCACGCCCGCCACCGCGAGCGCCGCGGCGACGAGCACCGCGGCCCCCGACCAGCCCGGCGCCACGGCCGCGAGGGTGCGTCGCGTGCCCACCCGGGTCAGCCGGGACAGCGGCCCCCACCACAGGGCCAGCACGGCGAGCAGCACGGCCAGCCCCAGCGCCGCGGCGTAGGTCAGCGGCCCGTTGCCGCCGCCGCCGCCGAGGGGGACGACGAGCCGCCCGGTCTGCAGGGCCCACCACAGGACCCCGCCCACGACCACGACCGCGCTGACGGCCACCACGACCGCCGGCACCAGGCCGACCAGTGCGCGCAGCAGGTGCCAGGGCGTCGCGGCGGCCACCCGGGCGGCGTCGCCCCGCGCCGGGCCGCCGCGGCGCTCGCGGCGCCGGTCGAGCGCGTCCCCGGCGACGCCGACGGTGCGCGCCACGACCACCAGCACCAGCACCACGAGGAGCGCGACGCCCGGGTACAGCACTCCCGCGGCGAGGACCGCGAGACCGAGGGCGAGCACCGAGCCGGACCGGCGGCGCGGGGCGGGGGCCACGTACGGGGGCGCGTCGTCGGACGGCGCACCCGTCCCGTCCCACGCGTGGGCGCCACCGCTCCCCCCCGGGTCGGTGTCCGGTGCGCCGCCCGGTGGCACCGACCGGTCCCAGGCGTCGTCGCCGCGCTCGGACTGCTCACCGCCCCAGGCACCGGCCGGCACCACGCTGGGCGGGTGGACGCCGGGGTGGGCGACACCGGGCGGATCGGCGCCGAGCGGCCCGGCCGCGGTCGGCTCGGCGTCGGGGACCGGCACCGCGACCGTCGAGCCCGCGTGGTCGACGCCGACCACCGGCATCGCCCGGGTGGTGCCCGCGTCGGTGACCCCGATCGGCCGCGTCGCACCGGCCGCGACGTCCGGCAGCACCTCGGTGCGGGCGCCGGCGTCCGCGCGCAGCGCCTGGGTGCGGGGGGCGCCGTCCGCGCGCAGCGCCTGGGTCGCGGGCACGGCCGGCACGCGGGCGGCGGCGTCGCGCAGCTCGGCGGTCACCGCGTCGGGCGGGCGACGCCGGGCGGGGTCCGGCACGAGGGCGCCACGCAGCGGGTCGGCGACGTCGTCCGGCACCCCGGCGAGGTCGACGTCGCCGGCGCGGGTCCGGGCGATCACCCCCTCGAGCGGTCGCGTCCCGAACGGCGCCCGCCCGGTGGCGGCGAACGCGAGCACGGCGGCCCAGCCCCACCAGTCCGTCGCCGGGGACGGGTCCTCGTCGGCGAGCAGCTCGGGCGCCAGGTAACCGGGGGTGCCGACCACGAACCCGGCCGACGTCACCCGGGCGTCGTCGGCGGCCTGGGCGATGCCGAAGTCGATGAGGACGGGCCCGTCGCGGGTGAGCATCACGTTGGACGGCTTGAGGTCGCGATGCACGACGCCCGCGGCGTGGACGGCGCCGAGCGCGTCCTGCAGGCCGGCCGCGAGCTCGGCGACCTCGACCGGGGGCAGCGGCCCGCCGCGCGCGACGTGCTGCTCGAGGGTCAGCCCGTCGACCAGCTCGGTGACCACGAAGGCCTCGGTGGAGTCCGCCTCGGCGTCCAGCACCGCCGCGACGCCCGGATGACGCAGCCGCTGCAGGGCGGCGACCTCGCGGCGCAGCCGGTCCCGGGCCGCCGGGTCGGCGCCCACGTGCGGGTGCAGCACCTTCAGCGCGACCGCCTGCCCACCACCGTCGACGGCCCGGTACACCGTGCCCATGCCCCCGGAGCCCAGCGGTGCGACGATCCGGTAGCCGCCCACCTCCGTGCCCGGTGCCGGGCCCTGTCCGTCCATGGCTGCACGGTAGCCGGGGCACCACCGGCACCGTCCGGTTCAGCGCGCAGAGCCGCGACCGGGCCAGATAGCCTCGAACACATGTCGCAGTCGAACCCGGTGGACGCAGGCGAGTACGACCTGGTGGCGGTGGCCAACAGGCTCCCGGTGGACTTCACGGTGGACGACGCCGGCGAGGTCAGCTGGAGCCGGTCCCCCGGGGGGCTGGTGACGGCGCTCGAGCCGATGATGCAGGCCGCCGACGGGGCCTGGGTCGGCTGGTCCGGCGCACCGGACCTCGCGCACGAGCCGTTCGACGGCGACGACATCCGGCTCGTGCCCGTGACCCTGTCCGCCGAGGAGATCGAGCTCTACTACGAGGGCTTCTCGAACGACACCCTGTGGCCGCTGTACCACGACGTCATCACCGCGCCCGCCTACCACCGGCAGTGGTGGGAGGCCTACCGACGGGTCAACCGGCGCTTCGCCGAGGCGGCCGCCGCCCAGGTCGCCCGCGGCGGGACGGTCTGGGTGCACGACTACCAGCTGCAGCTCGTGCCGGCGATGATCCGCGAGCTGCGCCCCGACGTCCGGATCGGGTTCTTCAACCACATCCCGTTCCCGGGGCTGGAGATCTTCGCCCAGCTGCCCTGGCGGCGGCAGATCGTCGAGGGCCTGCTCGGCGCCGACGTGATCGGGTTCCAGCGGGCCAGCGACGCCTCCAACTTCGTGCGCGCGGTGCGCCGGCTCACCGACCTGACCACCCGCGGGCAGGTGGTCACGGTGACCGGCGCGGACGGTCGCGCCGAGCGCCACGTGCGCGCGGCGGCGTTCCCGATCTCGATCGACTCAGCGCACTTCGACCAGCTCGCCCGGCGACCGGAGGTCCAGCAGCGCGCCCGGGAGATCCGCGAGGAGCTGGGCAACCCCCAGACGCTGCTGCTCGGGGTGGACCGCCTGGACTACACCAAGGGCATCCGGCACCGGGTGAAGGCGTTCGGCGAGCTCGTGGAGGACGGCCGCCTGACCGTCCCGGAGGCCACTCTGGTGCAGGTGGCGAGCCCGAGCCGGGAGAACGTGGGCGCCTACCAGCAGCTGCGCGAGGACGTCGAGCTGCTCGTGGGGCGGATCAACGGCGACTTCGGGCACCTCGGTCACCCGGCCGTGCACTACCTGCACCACTCCTACCCGCCCAAGGAGATGGCGGCGCTGTACCTGGCCGCCGACGTGATGCTGGTGACCGCGCTGCGCGACGGGATGAACCTCGTCGCCAAGGAGTACGTCGCCGCGCGGTCCGACGACCGCGGCGTGCTCGTCCTCTCCGAGTTCACCGGCGCCGCCGACGAGCTGACCGGCGCCGTCATGGTGAACCCGCACGACATCGACGGCATGAAGGACATGATCGTCCGGGCCGTCGAGATGGACGCCCGCGAGCAGCGCAAGCGGATGCGGCGGCTGCGCCGGCGGGTGCTGGAGGACGACGTCGCGAAGTGGTCGCGGTCGTTCCTGTCGGTGCTGGGCGCGGTCCCGCTGGCCGAGCCCGCCGGGTGGACCGGGTCCGCCGGGTCGTCCGGCCTCGCCGCCGGTGACCCGACCGAGGAGGCTGCGGAGCCCGTGCGCTGACACCGCTGACCGCCGCGGGCGACCGGGGACGTGGCCCGGATCACGCCCGCTCGCCGGTGTGGCAGGATGGCCCCGGGCCGCAGGCCCGGCGACGGCTGCCGGCACCTGTGCTGGCCTGTGTCAGCGAAGACACTCTGACACTCTCACGACGGATCGTCCGGCACGTACCTGCCGGTGAGGGGAAGTATCGACATGGCTACGGTCACGTACGACAACGCGAGCCGGGTGTACCCGGGCACGGAGCGTCCCGCGGTGGACTCGCTCAACCTGCACGTGGAGGACGGCGAGTTCCTCGTCCTCGTCGGCCCGTCGGGCTGCGGGAAGTCCACGTCGCTGCGCATGCTGGCGGGCCTCGAGGACGTCAACGCCGGTCGCATCCTGATCGGGGACCGCGATGTCACCGACGTCCAGCCCAAGGACCGCGACATCGCGATGGTGTTCCAGAACTACGCGCTGTACCCGCACATGACGGTCGCCGACAACATGGGCTTCGCCCTGAAGATCGCCGGCACGCCGAAGGCGGAGATCCGCAGCCGCGTCGAGGAGGCCGCCAAGATCCTCGACCTGTCGGAGTACCTCGACCGCAAGCCGAAGGCGCTCTCCGGTGGTCAGCGTCAGCGCGTGGCGATGGGCCGTGCCATCGTCCGTCAGCCGCAGGTCTTCCTCATGGACGAGCCGCTGTCGAACCTCGACGCCAAGCTGCGCGTCCAGACCCGCACGCAGATCGCGTCGCTGCAGCGCCGCCTCGGTGTCACGACGGTCTACGTCACCCACGACCAGACCGAGGCCCTGACCATGGGCGACCGCATCGCGGTCCTCAAGGACGGCCTCCTGCAGCAGGTCGGCACCCCGCGCGAGATGTACGACACCCCGTCGAACGTCTTCGTGGCCGGCTTCATCGGCTCCCCCGCCATGAACATCGGCACCTTCGAGCTCGCCAACGGCCACGCCACGCTGGGTGCGGCCAAGATCGCCATCCCGCGCGCCGCGATCGACTCGATCGCGGCCGGCGACCAGGGGCACATCACGATCGGCTTCCGCCCCGAGGCGCTCGACATGGTCCCGGCCGGGACGCCCAACGCGATCCCGGTGATCGTCAACCTGGTCGAGGAGCTCGGCTCGGACGCCTTCGTGTACGGCCAGCTCAGCAACGAGATGGGCCAGCCGGTCGAGGCGATCCACTCCGGCGCCGGCGACGGCCAGGTCATCGTGCGCATCGACCCGCGGTCCGTCCCGCGCAAGGGTGAGACGATCTGGGTCCAGATCCGCCCGGAGGAGGAGCACCTGTTCCACTCCGGCTCCGGCGAGCGCATCACCGCCTGACACCAGCACGACCCGCGAGGGGCGGTCCGGCTCACTGCCGGTCCGCCCCTCGCCGTATCCCCCGCCGGAGCACCGGCCGGACCCCCGAGGAGACCCGTGGCACAGAACCTGCAGATCACCGCGGCCGCGCCCGACCCGGCGCTGCTCGACCTGCCCTGGGACGTGCCGCTCGAGCAGTGGCCGGACCACACCCTCGCCGCGCTGCCGCGCGGGATCTCGCGCCACATCGTCCGGTTCGTCCGGCTCTCCGGGCGCGTCATCGCCGTCAAGGAGATCGGCGAGTCGGTGGCGTACCGCGAGTACGACCTGCTGCGGCAGCTGAGCCGGATCGACGTCCCGAGCGTCGAGCCCGTGGGGGTCATCACCGGGCGCCGTTCCCCCGAGGGCGAGCCGCTGGAAGCCGTGCTGATCACCCACCACCTGCAGTTCTCGCTGCCCTACCGCGCCCTGTTCAGCCAGACGCTGCAGCCGGACACCGCCACGCGGCTGATCGACGCCCTCGCGGTGCTCCTGGTGCGACTGCACCTGGCCGGCTTCTACTGGGGTGACGTGTCGCTGTCCAACACGCTCTTCCGGCGCGACGCCGAGGCGTTCGCCGCCTACCTGGTCGACGCCGAGACCGGGGACCTGCACGACGCGCTCAGCGACGGCCAGCGCGCGTACGACCTCGAGGTGGCGCGGGTCAACATCATCGGCGAGCTCATGGACCTGCAGGCCGGTGAGCTGCTGGAGGAGGACGTCGACGTCGTCGCCATCGGCGCCATGCTGGTCGAGCGGTACGAGGGGCTGTGGACGGCCCTGACGGACATCGAGTCGTTCACCGCTGGCGACCGGTGGCGGGTGGCCGCCCGCATCGACCGGCTCAACGAGCTGGGCTTCGACGTCGGCGAGCTCGACATCACCACCGACATCGACGGCACCACGCTGCACATCCAGCCGAAGGTGGTCGACGCCGGCCACCACTCGCGCCGCCTCATGCGGCTGACCGGCCTGGACGTCCAGGAGAACCAGGCGCGTCGTCTGCTCAACGACCTGGACGCGTACGCGGCCGCCATCGACCGGCAGAACGACGAGGAGTCGTTCGTCGCGCACGACTGGCTCACCCACGTCTTCGAGCCGGCCGTGCGGTCGGTGCCGCGCGAGCTGCGCGGCAAGCTCGAGCCCGCGCAGGTGTTCCACGAGCTGCTCGACCACCGCTGGTACATCTCCAGCGAGCAGGGCCGGGACGTGCCGCTCGAGGAGGCCGTGGCCAGCTACGTGCAGAACGTGCTGCGCCACCGCCCGGACGAGCTGGCGATCCTGGGGGCGAGCGGCCTGGCCGACGACGAGGACGCGTAGCGGTCAGGACGCACAGCGGTCAGGCGTCGCGGCGCTGCCGGGACACCTCGTACAGCGCGATGCCGGCCGCCACGCCGGCGTTGAGCGACTCGACCGCCGAGGCGATCGGGATCGACACGATCGCGTCGCAGGTGTCCCGCACCAGCCGGGACAGGCCCTTGCCCTCGGACCCCACGACCAGGACGAGGCCGTCGGTCGCGAACGGCAGCGCGCTCACGTCGGTGTCGCCGCCGCCGTCCAGGCCGACCACGAAGCACCCCGCCGCCCGGTACGCCTGCAGCGCGCGCACCAGGTTCGTCGCCCGGGCCACCGGGACGCGGGCCGCGGCCCCGGCCGACACCTTCCACGCCGACGCGGTGACCCCGGCGGACCGGCGCTCGGGCAGCAGCACGCCGTGCGCGGCGAACGCACCGGCGGACCGCAGCACGGCGCCCAGGTTGCGCGGGTCGGTCACCCCGTCGAGCGCGACCACCAGCGGCGCCGTGCCCGCCTCCGCGGCGGCGTCCAGCAGGTCCTCCGGCTCGCGGTAGGTGTACGGCGGCACCTGGATGGCGACGCCCTGGTGCACCGCGCCGTCGGTGAGCCGGTCGAGCTCGGGCTTGCTCACCTCGAGCAGCGGCAGGCCGCGGTCGGTGACCGCCGCGAGGATCTCGCGGGTGCGGTCGTCGACCTCGATGCGGGTCGCGTAGTACACCGTGCTCACCGGGATGCCGGCCCGCAGCGCCTCGACGACCGAGTTGCGCCCCGAGACGATCTCGTGCGTCGCGGAGACGCCCTTGGTGCCGCGCGAGCCACCCGCCGACCGCGACGAGCGGGCGTCGGGCGCCCCGCCGGACCGGCGGGTCCCGGCCACCGCCCGGCGGTCGGCCGCGGCCGCCCGCTTGGCCGCCGGGTGGTACGGACGCTCGGTCGCCTTGGGCGTGGGCCCCCGGCCCTCGAGCGCCTGACGGCCCTGGCCGCCGGAGCCGGCCTGGGCGCCCTTCTTGGATCCGGCCTTGCGGGTCGCGCCGCGGCGCGAGGAGTTGCCTGCCATCAGTGGTGTTCCTCCCGGGTGGTGGCCAGCGACCATCGCGCCCCGGCCGGTGAGTCCTCGACCACGACCCCGGCCGCCAGCAGGCGGTCCCGGATCGCGTCGGCGGTGGTGAAGTCCCGCTCGGCGCGCGCCTGCGCCCGGGCCGCGAGCTCGGCGCGCACGACGGCGTCCAGCGCGTCCGCGTAGCGCGCGTCGCTGCCGGTGGCTGCCCACTGCGGCGCCCCCGGGTCCAGGCCCAGCACGTCGAGCATCGCCCGCAGCGCGACCAGCGCGGCGCGGGCGTCCGGCAGGTCACCGGCCGCGAGGGCGGTGTTGCCGGCGCGCAGCCGCTCGTGCACGACGGCGAGCGCGGCCGGGACGTTGAGGTCGTCGTCCATCGCCGCGGTGAACTCCAGCGGCAGCGCCGTCGTGCGCACCTCGGCGTCGTCGACGGCGCCCACGCGCTCGACCGCCCGCTCGACGAAGCCGGCCAGCCGGTCCCACGCCGCCTCGGCCTCGGGCAGGGTGTCGTCGGTCCACTCGAGCATCGACCGGTACTGCACGGCCGTCATCGCGTACCGCAGCACCGCGGGGCGGGTGCGGGCCAGCACCTCGGTCACCAGCAGGCCGTTGCCGAGCGACTTGCTCATCTTCACGCCGGACTGGGTGACCCACCCGTTGTGCAGCCACAGGCGCGCGAACCCCAGGCCCGCGGCCCGGGACTGCGCCTGCTCGTTCTCGTGGTGCGGGAACCGCAGGTCCAGGCCGCCGCAGTGGATGTCGAAGCTGTCGCCGAGGTAGCGCCGGGCCATCGCCGAGCACTCCAGGTGCCAGCCCGGACGGCCACGGCCGAACGGGGTGGGCCACGAGGCCGTGGACGGCTCGGCCGGCTTCGGCGCCTTCCACAGGGCGAAGTCGCGCGGGTCGCGCTTGGCCGCGCCCACCGGGTCGGCGTCCGGGGCGGGGACCATGTCCTCGAGCCGCTGGTTGGTCAGGGCGCCGTACGCGGGGTAGGACCGCACGTCGAAGTAGACGTCGCCCTCGCCCGCGGCGTAGGCGTGCCCGGTGTCGACCAGGGTCCGCATCAGCTCGACCATCTCCGGCACGTGACCGGTCGCCCGCGGCTCGTACGTGGGCGGCAGGACGCCGACGGCGTCGTAGCCGTGGCGGAAGGCGCGCTCGTTCGTCATCGCCCAGGCCCACCAGGGCACACCGGCGTCGGCCGCCTTGGCCAGGATCTTGTCGTCGATATCGGTGACGTTGCGGACCAGCGTGACGCGCAGGCCCGACCGCTCCAGCCAGCGGTGCAGCACGTCGAAGGCGACGGCCGAGCGCAGGTGGCCGATGTGCGGCGGCGCCTGGACCGTCGCACCGCACAGGTAGATGCCGACCTCGCCCGGGACCAGGGGCTCGAAGGCACGCACCTCGTGGGTGGCGGTGTCGTACAGGCGCAGGCTCACCGGCCCAGGCTACCGGCGCACGCCGTCACGCCCCGCACCGCCGTCCTCGCCGGGTGGTCACCCCGGGCGGTCGACGCCGGGTGGCCGCCGGCCGTCAGACTCCCGGTGCCGCCGAGCGCACCACGAGGGCCGTCGCGATCGCGGCCACGCCCTCCCCCCGCCCGGTGAGGCCCAGGCCGTCGGTCGTGGTCGCCGAGATCGACACGTCGGCGCCGCAGGCGGCGGACAGGGCGGCCGCGGCCTCGGCCCGCCGCGGGCCCAGCCGGGGACGGTTCCCGATCACCTGGACCGCGACGTTGCCGATCTCGAACCCCGCGGCCCGCACCCGGCGCGCGGCCTCGGCCAGCAGCTCGGCCCCGGACGCGCCGGCCCACCGCGGCTCGGACGTCCCGAAGTGCAGGCCCAGGTCCCCGATCCCCGCCGCGGAGAACAGGGCGTCGGCGGCGGCGTGCGCAGCGACGTCGGCGTCGGAGTGGCCGGCCAGACCGGGCTCGCCCGGCCAGTGCAGGCCACCCAGGTGCAGGGCACGTCCGTCGGCCGGGTCGGCGAACGCGTGCACGTCGGTGCCCACGCCGACCCGGGGCAGCCCCGCCCCGCCGGTCACGGCTGCGTCCCGGCGCCGGCCACGAGCGGCGCGACCGCGTCCGGCGAGGCGCCGGCGAGCACCAGACCGGCCACGGCCAGGTCGCCGGCGGTGGTGATCTTCATGGCCGCCGGGTCGCCGGTGACCGCGACCACGGGCGCGCCGAGCAGCGCGACCAGGGACGAGTCGTCGGTCGCGGCGACCGCCTCGTCGCCCGCGCGCCCGGCGGCCGCCGCATGGGCCCGGACCAGCAGCGCACGGCGGAAGCCCTGCGGGGTCTGCACCAGCCGCAGGGAGGTCCGGTCGGGGGTGGCCAGGACCGGGACGGCGTCGTCGTCGGCGCGCGCGGCGGGGCCCACCTGGGCGACGGTGTCGGTGACGGCGATCGCGGGGATGACGGCGCCGTGGCCGGAGCCGACGGCGGCGGCCACCCGACGCACGAGCGAGACGGGGGCGAGCGCGCGGGCCGCGTCGTGGACGAGGACGGCGTCGACGTCGGGCGGCACGAGGGCCAGGGCGGCGGCGACGGACGCCTGCCGGCTCGGGCCGCCGTCGGTCAGCAGCAGCCCGACGCGGTCGGGGACGACGCCGTCGAGCGCGACCCGGACGTCGTCCAGGTGGCCGGGCGGGGCGGTCACGACCAGCAGGTCCACGACGTCGGAGTCGACGAGGCGGCGCGCGGCGTGGGTGACCAGGGGCGTCCCATCGAGGGGGACGAGCGCCTTGGGCAGGCGGTGGCCGAGGCGGCTGCCGCTGCCGGCGGCCGTGAGGATGGCGGCGGTGCGCATGGTGCGAGCGGTGCGGGCCGGGGCGGGCACCGCCGACCGGTCCGGCCCTCGCCCGCGGGAGGGCCGGTCACCGGTCAGGACGCGAGGACCTCGTCGAGGATGGCCTCGGCCTTGGCCTCCTCGGTGTGCTCGGCGAGTGCGAGCTCCGAGACGAGGATCTGGCGCGCCTTGGCCAGCATGCGCTTCTCGCCGGCGGACAGGCCGCGGTCGGCGTCCCGGCGTGACAGGTCGCGGACGACCTCGGCGACCTTGATGACGTCGCCCGACGCGAGCTTCTCCAGGTTGGCCTTGTACCGGCGCGACCAGTTGGTCGGCTCCTCGGTGTACGGCGCGCGCAGCACGTCGAACACCTTCTCCAGGCCCTCCTGGCCGACGACGTCCCGGACGCCCACGAGGTCGACGTTCTCGGCCGGCACCTCGATCGTCAGGTCACCCTGGGCGACCTTGAGCTTGAGATAGATCTTGTCCTCGCCGCGGATCGTGCGGGTCTTGACCTCGGTGATCAGCGCTGCGCCGTGGTGGGGGTAGACAACCGTCTCCCCGACAGTGAAAGTCATCTTGGGTTGTCCCCTTTCAAGGGAGTCGATCTTACCACGGCACCGGTATGCCCCCGGCCGTCGGCGGCCGCATCGGTGCAGGTCAGGCGCCTCGGCGTTCGCGGCCTCGCGGTGAGCACTAGGCTGAGGCGCGGGAGCGCGCGCGCCCAGCGCGCCGGCGTCGTCAGGCGATCGGCCCGCGCTCCCGGACCGCCGAGAGACCTGCCTGAGGAGTCACCGTGGCCAGCGCCCGCCCGTCCCGCCGCACCCGGCCGTGGACAGCCAGCACCGTGGTCGCCGTCGCGGCCCTCGCCCTCACCGGGTGCTCGGCCACCAACCCGATCACCACGGCCGAGTCCTACAACGTCGTCGACGGCGTCCAGGAGGAGCTCGGCTCGGACGTCGCGGCGCGCAGCCTGCTGGTGCTGACCGCCGAGGAGGGCGCGCCCGGCACGCTGCTCGGCGCGCTGGCGAACCGCAGCCGAGAGGCCGTGGAGGTCACCCTCGAGCCCGACGGCGGCGACGCGGTGACGATCGACGTCCCGGCCGGCGGGACCGTCCTGCTGGGCGGGGAGAACGGCGAGGAGGTCGAGCTCGACCGCGTCGGCGTGGCACCCGGGGGGCTGCTCGACGTCACGGCAACGACGCCGGACGGCGGGGCGACCCGGATCCGGGTGCCGGTGTTCGACGGCACGCTCCCGGAGTACGCGGATGCGGTCCCCGACGCCGACTGACCGACGGCGACGACCGCCCGTCGATCAGCCGAAGCGGCCGGAGATGTAGTCCTCGGTGGCCCGCTCGGACGGTGCGGAGAACATCGTCCCGGTGGCCCCGATCTCCACGAGCTTGCCGGGCTTGCCCGTGCCCTCGATGTTGAAGAAGGCGGTGCGGTCGCTCACGCGGGCGGCCTGCTGCATGTTGTGGGTCACGATCACGATCGTGTAGGAGTTCTTGAGCTCGGCGATGAGGTCCTCGATCGCGAGCGTCGAGATCGGGTCGAGGGCCGAGCAGGGCTCGTCCATGAGCAGCACCTGGGGCTTGACCGCGATGGCGCGGGCGATGCACAGGCGCTGCTGCTGACCGCCGGACAGCCCCGAGCCGGGCCGGTCCAGGCGGTCCTTGACCTCGTTCCACAGGTTCGCGCCCTGCAGCGAGGACTCCACCAGGTCGTTGGCGTCCCCCTTGCTGATCCGGCGGTTGTTCAGCCGGACGCCGGCCAGGACGTTCTCCGCGATCGACATGGTCGGGAACGGGTTGGGCCGCTGGAACACCATGCCCACGCTGCGGCGCACCGCGACCGGGTCCACACCGTCCCCGTACAGGTCGACCCCGTCCATCGCGACGGTGCCCTCGACCCGCGCGCCGGGGATGACCTCGTGCATCCGGTTGAGGGTCCGCAGGAAGGTCGACTTGCCGCAGCCGGACGGGCCGATGAAGGCCGTCACCGACCGGGGCTCGACGGACATCGCGACGTCGGCCACGGCCAGGAAGCTGCCGTAGTAGATGTTGAGGTCCTTGACGTCGATGCGCTTGGCCACGAGGCGATTGTCCTTGTCGGTGTGTCGGTGTGTCGGTGTGTCGGTGTGTCGGTGCGTCGGTGCGTCGGGAGCCGTCGGGAGTCGGCGGAGGCCGATCAGCGGAGCGTCGGGGGTGCGAAGAAGCGGGAGATCAGGCGGCCGATGAGGTTCAGCAGCATGACGATGAGGATCAGCGTGAGCGCCGCGGCCCAGGCACGGTCGTAGTTGATCGTGGTGATGCAGTCTGTCGCGTCGGCCGCGCAGGGCGCCAGACCCTGCGAGTACTGCCGGTAGACGTAGACCGGCAGGGTCATCATGCGGCCCTCGAACACGTTGAAGTTGATCGAGTCGATCACACCGACCGTGATCAGCAGCGGCGCGGTCTCCCCGATGACCCGGGCGACGGCGAGCATGATCCCGGTGCCGATGCCGGCGATCGCGGTGCGCAGCACGACCTTGATGATCACGAGCCACTTGGGCACGCCGAGGGCGTAGGCGGCCTCGCGCAGCTCGTTCGGCACGAGGCGGAGCATCTCCTCGCACGAGCGGACCACGACCGGGATCATCAGCACCGACAGCGCCACGGACCCCACCACGCCGAACCGCACGCCCGGCCCGAAGACGACCGCGAACAGCGCGTAGGCGAACAGGCCGGCGACGATGGACGGGATGCCGGTCATGACGTCGACGAAGAACGTCACCCAGCGGGCGAGCGCGCCGCGCCCGTACTCCACGAGGTAGATCGCCGCGAGCAGGCCGATCGGCACGGAGATCAGCGCGGCCACCGCGGTGATCAGCAGGGTGCCCATGATGGCGTGGTAGATGCCGCCGGCGTCCATGCCGCCGAACACGCCGCGCATCGACACCGACAGGAAGTACGGCGAGAACCGCTCGATGCCGTTGGAGACGACCGTCCAGGAGACCGAGACGAGCGGGACCAGGGCGATCAGGAAGGCGAGGACGACCATCCCGGTCATCACGCGGTCGGTCACCCGGCGGTGCCGGTCGGTGCCGGCGAGCATGGCCCGGGTGTCGGCGGACGGGTCCGGTGCCGCGCCCGTCGGGGCGCCGGTCAGAGCAGTGGCCATGTCAGTTCGCCCCCGAGAAGTCCTTGCGACGCGCGACGATCGCGCGGGCGGCCATGTTCACCGCGAGGGTGATGACGAACAGCGCGAGACCCGTCGCGATCAGGGCGCTGACCCCCAGCGGGTTGGCCTCCGGGAACTGCAGCGCGATGTTCGCGGCGATGGTCTGGTGCTGACCGGCGCGCAGCAGGTTGAACGAGTACAGCGCACCCGGGCTGAGGATCATCAGCACCGCCATGGTCTCGCCGAGCGCGCGTCCCAGGCCGAGCATCGCGGCCGAGACGATGCCGGAGCGCCCGAACGGCAGCACGGCCATCCGGATCATCTCCCACCGCGTCGCACCGAGGGCCAGCGCGGCCTCCTCGTGCAACCGGGGCGCCTGCAGGAACACCTCGCGGCACACCGCGGTGATGATGGGCAGGATCATCGCGCCGAGGACGACGGCGACCGTGAGGATCACCCGGGGCGGGTCGGACGCCGGGCCGGCGAAGAGCGGGATGAACCCGAGCGTGCCGGACAGCCACTGCCAGGCGGGCTCGAGCCGGGGGGCGAGCCAGATGGCGCCCCACAGGCCGTAGATGACGCTGGGGATCGCGGCCAGCAGGTCGACCATGTACCCCAGTCCGTTGGCGAGCCGGCGCGGCGCGTAGTGCGAGATGAACAGCGCGATCCCGATCGAGATCGGGGTGGCGATCACCAGCGCGAGCGCGGCCGCCAGCAGCGTCCCGAACACCAGCGGGCCGATGAATCCGAGCAGGCTGCTGTCGTCGGGGAACCAGCTGATCTCGTCGGCCAGCACGTCGCCGCCGGCCGTCATGGCGGGCCAGGCCCGGATCATCAGGAACAGGGCGACCGCGGCCAGGACGAGCAGGATCAGCGCTCCGGCGCCGGTGGACAGCCAGCGGAACGCGCGGCTCGCGCGGCCTTCCGGCCAGCGGCGACGCCGGGGCGTGCGCTCACCGACGGGTGAGCCGACCGGTTGGCTCCGGCGGGTCGTGGTCGTCACAGGTGCTCCGTGTGGGTGGGGACGTGGGATGCGCCCAGGATGCCCCCTCGCGGCCCCGGGCGGACCGATGTGGCCGGTCCCGCTCGCGCGAGCGGGACCGGCCACGGTTGCGGTGTGCGGTCAGGCGCCCGCGGTGATGGCCTCGATGGCCGCCTCGGCGTCCGAGCGCAGCTCCTCGGAGATCGGCGCGGAGCCGGCCGCACCGGCAGCGGCCTCCTGGCCCTCCTCGCTCACGACGTAGCCGAGGAACGCCTGGACGAGCTCGCCCTGCGTCTCGTCCTCGTAGCCGGCGCAGGCGATCGAGTAGGACACCAGGACGAGCGGGTAGGTGCCCGGCTCGGTGGTGGTGCGGTCCAGCTCCACGACGATGTCGTGCTCGCCCCTGCCCTCGGCCCGCGGGGACGCGGCGACGACGGCGGCGGATGCCTCCGGGGAGTACTCCACCCACTCCTCGCCGACCTTGATCCGGGCGGTGCCGAGCTGCCCGGCCTGCGAGGCGTCGGCGTAGCCGATGGTGCCCTCGCCGCCGTTGACCGTCTGGACGACACCCGAGGTGCCCTGCGCCGACTGGCCACCGGACACCGGCCAGTCACCGCTGGCCTCGTGCGGCCAGGCGTCGCCGGCGGTCGCGGCGAGGTACTCGGTGAAGTTCTCCGTCGTGCCGGACTCGTCGGAGCGGTTGACCGGCGTGATCGGCAGGTCCGGCAGCGTCGCGTCGGGGTTGTCGGCGGCGATCTCCGGGGCGTCCCAGGTGGTGATCTGCCGGTTGAAGATGCCGGCCAGCACCTCCGGGGAGAGGTTGAGCTGCTCGACGTCGGGCAGGTTGTAGATCACGGCGATGGGGCTGATGTACAGCGGGATCTCGATGACCTCGCCCCCGGCGCAGCGCTCCTCGGCCTGCGCGAGCTCGTCCTCGTCCAGCGGCGCGTCGGACCCGGCGAACGCGACACCACCGTTGAGGAACTGCGTGCGACCGCCACCGGACCCGACCGGGTCGTAGGCGACGGTGACGTCGGGGTACGTCGACTGGAACCCGGCGCGCCAGGCACCCATCGCGGCCTCCTGCGTCGAGGCACCGGCCCCGGCGAGATCCCCGCTGAGCTCGGTCTCGGTCGTGCCGGGCGCGTCGACGTCGGTGCCGGCCTCGCCGACAGGGTTGTCGGACCCGCACGCGGCGAGCGAGAGGGCAAGGGCACCGGTCAGCGCGATGGCCCCGACACGGCGGTGGAGAGAGACGTTCACTGTGCTCCTGCCTGAAATCCGTCTGTCGCCGGGCGCTGTGTGCGCCGCGGCCTCGCCCGACGGTAAGGAGCGCAGGTGACCGGCCGGCCCGCCGAGGGTGAACCGGAGGTGAACGGTGGCTGACGGCTTGACCGTCGGTCCCCCGGTCAGGCGACCTCGTCGTCCAGCTTGTAACCCAGGCCACGCACGGTGACCAGCAGCCGCGGGTTGGCGGGGTCCTGCTCGATCTTGGCGCGGACCCGCTTGACGTGCACGTCGAGCGTCTTGGTGTCGCCCACGTAGTCCGACCCCCAGATCCGGTCGATGAGCTGGGCGCGGGTGAGCACGCGGCCGGGGTTGCGCAGCAGCATCTCCAGCAGCTCGAACTCCTTGAGCGGGAAGGCCACCGCCGCACCCTGCACCTCGACCGTGTGGCGCTCGACGTCCATCCGGACCGGCCCCACCGCGAGCGTCGCCTCGTCCGGCTCGGGCTCGGAGCCCGGGTCGGTGCGCCGGCGCAGCACCGCGCGGACGCGGGCCAGCAGCTCGCGGTAGGAGTACGGCTTGGTGACGTAGTCGTCGGCGCCCAGCTCGAGCCCCACGACCTTGTCGATCTCGGTGTCCTTGGCGGTGAGCATGATGACCGGGACGCTGCCGCGCAGGCGCAGCTCGCGGCACACCTCGGTGCCCGACAGGCCGGGGAGCATGAGGTCGAGCAGGACGAGGTCCGCGCCGCCCCGGTCGTACTCGTCCAGCCCCTGCGGGCCGGTGGCGGCGGTGACGACGTCGTAGCCGTCACGCGTGAGCTGGTAGGACAGCGGGTCGCGGTAGGACTCCTCGTCCTCCACGATGAGGATGCGGGTCACGCATCCACCTCCTCGGGTCGGGGGGACTGCGTCGTGGGCGGCTCGTGCGCCGCCGGGATCCGCAGGGTGAACGTGGAGCCCTTGCCGGGCCGGGACCAGACCGCGACCTCCCCGCCGTGGTCGGCGGCGACGTGCTTGACGATGCTCAGACCCAGGCCGGTCCCGCCGGTGTCCCGCGAGCGCGCGGGGTCGACCCGGTAGAACCGCTCGAAGACGCGCTCCTGGTCCTCCGGCGCGATGCCGATGCCCTGGTCCACGACGGCGATCTCCACCATGTCCCCGACCCGGCGCACCCCCGCACCCACCTGGGTGTCCGCCGGCGAGTAGGCGACGGCGTTGTCCAGCAGGTTGCGCACGGCCGTGACCAGCAGGGCGTGGTCCCCGTACACCGTCAGCCCGGCCTCGCCGCCGGGGTGCAGCTGGATGGACTTGCCGCTCGCCTTGGTCCGGGCCCGGTCCACCGCCTCGGCGAGCACCGCGTCGATCTCGACCAGGGCGGGCTGGGTGAGCGCGCCGGCGACCTGCAGCCGGGACAGCTCGATGATCTCGTGCACGAGCGCGGACAGCCGGGCCGACTCCTGCTGCATCCGGCCGGCGAAGCGCCGCACCGCCTCGGGGTCGTCCGCCGCGGCGTGGACGGTCTCGGCCAGCAGCGCCAGCGCGCCGACCGGCGTCTTGAGCTCGTGGGAGACGTTCACGACGAAGTCGCGCCGGATCGCCTCCAGCCGGCGGGCCTCGGTGCGGTCCTCGGCGAGCACGAGCACGTGCCGCGGTCCGACGTGGGCGACCCGCACCTGCAGCATGACGCGGGCCGCGCCGACCGGGCCGCGCGGCAGCTCGAGCTCCTCGTCGCGGATCACCCCGTCCCGCCGCACGTCACGCACCAGGTCGCGGATCGCGGCGTGCGGGATCCGCCCGTCGCGCACGACGCCGAGCGCGTACGCCGGCGGGCTCGCACGCACCACCTCGTCGGACTCGTCGAGCACCACCGCGGCGGAGCGCAGGGCGGCCAGCGTGCGGACGAGCCCGTCGTCCAGCGCCGGCTCGGGCGCCGGCGGCATCGCGTGCTGCACCCGTTCGCTGTACCGGAAGCCGACGCCGGCGGCCAGGCCGACCAGGACGCCGAGCAGGCCGGCGCCGACGAGCAGATATCCCTCCACGCGGGTCAATGTACGCATGACCGCGTGGCGTCCTGCCCCGTCCTCCTGCGGGCCCGACACTGTTCACCTGGGGGCGGGTCTGTGTTCACCTGGTGGTGTCACGGTGGCCTGCGACGAGGAAGAGGGAGCACATGCGGGAGATCTTCGAGGCGGAGCTCAAGCAGCTCGGCCATGACCTGGTGACGATGAGCGCGCAGGTCGAGGTAGCCGTCCAGCAGGCCGGGACCGCTCTGCTCACCGGGGACGTCCCGCTGGCGGAGTCGGTGATCGTGGCCGACGGAGCGATCGACGCCATCGAGCGGGACCTGGACGAGCGCTGCGTGCTGATGATCGCGCAGCAGGCGCCGGTCGCCACGGACCTGCGCGTGGTGGTGTCGGCGCTGCGGATGAGCGCGACGCTGGAGCGGATGGGAGACCTCGCCCGGCACGTCGCCGAGGTGGCGCGCGGCCGGTACCCCCGCTCCGCGGTCCCGCAGGCGCTCTCCGGCACCTTCACCGAGATGCACGAGGCCGCGACCCGGGTCGCCCAGCGCACCACGCGGGTCCTGGAGACGCACGACCTGGAGATGGCGCAGAGCATCGAGCGCGACGACGACCTGCTGGACCGGCTGCACGAGGACACGTTCACCGCGCTGCTGGGCGGCAACTGGAACGGCACCCCGCAGGAGACGGTCGACGTCACCCTGCTGGGCCGGTACTACGAGCGCTTCGGGGACCACGCCGTGTCCATCGCGCGACGCGTCACCTACCTGGTCACCGGGGACTTCAAGGACGAGCTGCGCGTGCGCTGAGCCCCGGCCACGCCGACCGCCACGCACGGGCACGGCCGGACGCCGACGGCGCCGGAGCTGAGGCTCCGGCGCCGTCGGTGTCCGTGTGCTGCGGCGGGTCGGGCGGCGTCAGCGGCCCTGGTTGGCGACCGCGGCGATGGCCGCCGCGGCGGCCTCCGGGTCGAGGTACGTACCACCCGGCACGACCGGCGCGAGGTCCTCGTCCAGCTCGTAGAGCAGCGGGATGCCGGTCGGCACGTTCAGGCCGGCGATCGCCTCGTCGCTGACCCCGTCCAGGTGCTTGATGATGGCGCGCAGCGAGTTGCCGTGCGCGGCCACCAGGACGGTCTTGCCCGCCCGCAGGTCGGGGACGACCGCGTCCTGCCAGTACGGCAGCGCGCGCGCCAGGACGTCCTTGAGGCACTCGGTGGCCGGCGTCGGCTCCCCCGCGTAGCGCGGGTCGGCGTCCTGGGAGTACTCCGACCCGGGCTCGATCTCCGGCGGCGGCACGTCGTAGGACCGGCGCCAGAGCATGAACTGCTCCTCGCCGAACTCCGCGAGCGTCTGCTTCTTGTCCTTGCCCTGGAGCGCGCCGTAGTGCCGCTCGTTGAGGCGCCACGACCGCGCGACCGGGATCCAGTGCCGGTCCGCGGCGTCGAGCGCGAGGTTCGCGGTCGTGATGGCGCGGCGCAGCAGCGAGGTGTGGACGACGTCGGGCAGGACGCCGGCGTCGGTCAGCAGGGTGCCGCCGCGCTTGGCCTCCTGGACGCCCTTCTCGCTGAGTGCGACGTCGACCCAGCCGGTGAACAGGTTCTTGGCGTTCCACTCGCTCTCGCCGTGGCGGAGCAGCACGAGGGTGTAGGTCATGGGGCCATCCTGCCGCACCCGGGCCCCGCCCCGCGGGCGGCCCGGCGTCAGCCGGCCCCGACGGCCTCCGGCTCGGGCTCCTCGATCGCCATCGGACCCCACGGGGCCGGGTCCTCCACGACCGCGCGCAGCACGGCGAGCGCGGCGCCGGTCATCGCGGGGTAGCGCCCCGCGCGGGCGACCCCCACCCGCACCTCGGACCACGGCGCGGTGAGCACCCGCCGGCGCAGCTGCGCGCGCACGGCCTCGTCGAGGTGGTCGGCGAGCGCGGCGTAGGTGCCGCCGAGCACGACGTCGCCCACGTCGACGATGTTGACCACGTTGGCCAGGGCGGTGCCCAGCGCGGCACCCGCGCGCCCCAGCGCCCGCAGCGCGTCCGGCTCCCCCGCCGCCGCGGCCTCGAGCAGGGCGTCGAGCGGTGCGTGCGGGTCGAGGCCGGCAGCCGACATCAGCGCGTCCTGCCCGGCGATGGCCTCCAGGGTGTCCCCCGAGTCGGGATCGCCGCCCGACCCCATCACCGTGTGGCCGATCTCGCCGCTCCACCCGTGCTGGCCGGGGAAGATCTCGCCGTCGAGCACGATGGCGCCACCGATGCCGACCTCGCCGGAGACGTACACGAAGCTCAGCGGGCCCTCGTGGCGGCGGGCCCAGGCCTCCGCCCGGGCGGCGAGGTTGGCCTCGTTGCCGAGCAGCGGCGGCATCCCGGCGAGCACCGGGTGGGTGGCCAGCAGACCGACCACGTCCACGTCCCGCCAGCCCAGGTTCGGCGCGACCCGCAGCGGACCGGTGACCCGGTCCACCAGGCCCGGCAGCGCGAGCGCCGCCCCGGCGACCTGCACGCCGTCGGCGCTCAGGCCCGCGATGACCTCCCCCGCGAGGGTCGCGAGCCGGTCGAGCACCGCGGTCGGGTCGCTGTGCCGGAAGTCCCCGTCCTGCACGCGCTCGACGACCACGTCCCCGGCCAGGTCAAGCGCACGGACCCCGAGGTAGTCGACGTTGACCTCCAGGCCGACCGCGGCGATGGTCCCGCGCGCCGGCGCCAGCGGGACGGCCGGACGCCCCGCGCGCGACGTCGCGACCGGCGCGAGCTCGACCACCATGCCGACGGCGATGAGCCGGTCGACCAGCGTCGAGACGGTCGCCCGGGTCAGCCCGGTGCTGGTCGCGATGGCCGCCCGGGAGACCGGGTCGCGCGCGTCGACGACCTTGCGCAGGACGAGGCTGAGGTTGTGCTCGCGCAGGGTCCGCTGACGCGCCGCGGCCGCCGCCCGGCCCGCGCCCCGCAGGCCTCCACGGGCCGCGTGCGGGCGCGTCCCCGCCGGCGGCACGGCGACGTGGCGGGCCGTCGTCCCGGGCTGGGCGCGCGCATCCCGGTCGTCCGTCACAGGCTTGACCCTAGCGGCGCTCCCGCATATGTTCAGCCATACAACAAATTCTCGCCGAGGAGATCTGCTCTATGACTCGCAAGCCCACCCCCGAGGACAAGTTCGCCTTCGGCCTGTGGACCGTCGGCTGGGAGGCGCGCGACCAGTTCGGGTCCGCCAGCCGCCCCGCGCTGGACCCCGTGGAGTCGGTGCACCGGCTCGCCGAGCTGGGTGCCGCCTACGTGACCTTCCACGACAACGACGTCGTCCCGTTCGGCGCCGACGCCGCGACGCGTGACGGCATCCTGAGCCGCTTCACGGGCGCGCTCGAGGAGACCGGCGTCAAGGTCTCGATGGTCACCACCGACACGTTCGCGCACCCGATCTTCAAGGACGGCGCGTTCACCTCCAACGACCGCGAGGTCCGTCGCTACGGCCTGCGCAAGGTCGTCCAGAACGTCGACCTGGCCGCCGAGATGGGCGCCGAGACGTTCGTCATGTGGGGCGGGCGCGAGGGCGCCGAGTACGACGCCGCCAAGGACCTCAAGGCGGCGCACGACCGCTACCGCGAGGGCATCGACACCGTCGCCGCCTACATCAAGGAGAAGGGCTACGGGCTGCGCATCGCCATCGAGCCCAAGCCCAACGAGCCCCGCGGGGACATCCTGCTGCCCACGGTCGGGCACGCGCTGGCCTTCATCGCCGAGCTCGAGAACGGCGACATCGTCGGCCTGAACCCCGAGACCGGCCACGAGCAGATGGCGGGCCTGAACTACACGTCCGGCATCGCCCAGGCGCTGTGGGCCGAGAAGCTCTTCCACATCGACCTCAACGGACAGCGGTCCATCAAGTACGACCAGGACCTCGTGTTCGGTCACGGCGACCTGTTCTCGGCGTTCGCCACGGTGGACCTCGTCGAGAACGGCTTCCCCAGCGGCGGCCCGAAGTACGACGGTCCGCGCCACTTCGACTACAAGCCGTCGCGCACCGAGAGCATCGAGGGCGTGTGGGCGTCGGCCGCGGCGAACATGTCGACCTACATCCTGCTCAAGGAGCGGGCGCAGGCGTTCCGCGCCGACCCCGAGGTCCAGGCCGCGCTCGAGGCGAGCAAGGTCTTCGAGCTGGCGCAGCCCACGCTCGGCGAGGGCGAGACCCTGGCCGACCTGCTCGCCGACCGGTCCGCGTACGAGGACCTGGACGTCGACGCCGTGGCCGCCCGCGGCTTCGGGTTCGTGCACCTCAACCAGCTCGCGCTCGAGCACGCGCTCGGCGCCCGCTGACCTCAGCACCACCACCCACCGGGCCGCCGGGAGCGCACCGCTCCCGGCGGCCCGCGGTGCGTCGGCCCTGCGCCACGCACCCCGACATCGAAGGAGCTCAGCGATGCCGCTGGTCGCCGGGGTGGACTCCTCCACCCAGTCCTGCAAGGTCGTCATCCGCGACGCCGACACCGGGGCGCTCGTGCGCTCCGGGCGCGCCTCGCACCCGGACGGCACGTCCGTCGACCCGTCGCACTGGTGGGACGCGCTGCGGACCGCCATCGCCGACGCCGGCGGCCTGGCCGACGTCGCCGCGGTCGCCGTGGGCGGTCAGCAGCACGGCATGGTCGCGCTGGACGCCGACGGCGCCGTCATCCGGGACGCCCTGCTGTGGAACGACACCCGCTCGGCCGACGCGGCGGTCGACCTCATCCGCGAGCTCGGCGACGGCGACGTCGAGGCCGGCACCGCGGCGTGGGCCGAGGCCACCGGGTCCGTCCCGGTCGCCTCGCTGACCGTCACGAAGCTGCGCTGGCTGCGCGACGCCGAGCCGGAGAACGCCGCCCGGGTCGCGGCGGTGGCCCTCCCCCACGACTGGCTGACCTGGAAGCTGTCCGGGTCGACCGACCTGGCCGACCTGACCACGGACCGCTCGGACGCCTCCGGTACCGGGTACTGGTCGCCGGTGACCGACGACTACCGCCGCGACCTGCTGGCCCTGGCCCTCGGTCGCGACGCGGACGACATCGTCCTGCCGCGGGTCGTGGCGCCGGGCGCGCGGGCCGGCACGACGCCGGACGGCGCCGTGCTCGGTGCGGGCGCCGGCGACAACGCCGGCGCCGCGCTCGGCCTCGGCATGGTGGAGGGCGACGTCGCGGTGTCGATCGGGACGTCCGGCGTGGTCTCGGCCGTCTCGGCCGCCCCGACCACCGACGCCTCCGGCATGGTCAACGGCTTCGCCGACGCGACCGGCGCGTTCCTGCCGCTGGCGTGCACGCTGAACGCCTCGCGGGTGCTCGACGCCGCCGCCCGGATGCTGGGCGTGGACCACGCCGGCCTGAGCGCGCTCGCGCTCAGCGCCCCGGCCGGGGCCGACGGGCTCGTCCTGGTGCCGTATCTGGAGGGTGAGCGCACCCCGAACAAGCCCGACGCCACCGGTGCCCTGCACGGCATGCGGCTGGCCAACACCACACCGGCTCACCTGGCGCGGTCGGCGGTCGAGGGCATGCTCTGCGCGCTCGCGGACGGCCTGGACGCGCTGCGCGACCAGGGCGTCCCGGTGCGGACCCTGTCGCTCATCGGCGGCGGTGCGCAGTCCGAGGCGGTGCGCCGCATCGCGCCGTCCGTGTTCGGGCTCGATGTCGCCGTGCCGCCCCCCGGCGAGTACGTGGCCGACGGCGCCGCCCGCCAGGCGGCCTGGGCGCTGGCCGGGGGCCCGACCCCGCCCGCGTGGACGGCGGCCGGCGGAGCCGAGGTGTACACCGCACCGGCGCAGCCGCAGGTGCGCGAGCAGTACGCGGCGGTCCGCGACCTCACGGCGACCCGCACGGCCTAGCCGGCGGTGACGCCGTGCGCGCCGGCCACCGGCGCCGCGCCGGCACCGCGTGCCGCGCGGCGGCAGCGCACATGACGACGGCCGGTCGGGGCGCTCGCCCCGGCCGGCCGTCGTCGTCCATCGCGCGGTGACCTCGTGCAGACCACCGCGCGCACCCCGCGCCCGCGCGTGCGGACGGGGTGGGTCAGTGCGCGGCCTCGTAGGCGGCGCGGACCTCGGCCGAGATGCGGCCGCGCTCGGACACCTCGTGGCCGTTCTCGCGGGCCCACTCGCGGATGGCGGTCGCGTCGTTCGACGAGCCACCCGAGCGGCGGCCGGCCCCGCTGCCGCCCCGGGACTGCCGGCCCGAACCCCGCGAGCCGGAGCCCACCTTGCGCGCGTGCCCGACCCAGCGGGAGAACGACTCGCGCAGCTCGGCTGCGTGCTCGCTGGTGAGGTCGATCTCGTAGGAGACGCCGTCCAGGGAGAACGTGACCGTCTCCTCTGCCGTCCCGCCGTCGATGTCGTCGACCAGCAGGACCTGGACCTTCTGCGCCATGTGTTTTCTCCTCACGTTTGTACGGGCGACAGACTTCACCCGGCTGGTCCCGAGCATGGCACCACGCACAAAGGCGCGTCAAAGACATCCACAATGCGCAGGTCGCAATTCGTCCGCCCGGACGCAATACCCGATCGGCAAAGCGTGCCCCGGTCAACCGGTACGCGTGCGGCATGTCACACCGCGGACGCGTTTAGCCAACCCGGAAAAGGGGTTCCGCGCGTGCGGCGCACATGCGGACGCCGACAGCGGCGCGGCCCGCATGCGGGGCCCGGCAGCGACGCGGGGCGCCCGCGAGGCCCGACAGCGGCGCGCGCCGGGGTCCGGCAGCGCTGCGCTCTCAGTCGCGAGCGGGCCGCACCGCAGCCGAGGACGGCGCCTGCGCGTGTGCGGCGGCCTCCTCGGCCTCCAGGCGCGCCATGGCGGCACGCTCGTTGCGATCGGCGTTCATCAAGGCGCGGATCGCGATGGCGAACAGCACACCGACGCCGATCGGCGGTGTGAGCGCCGCGGCAGCGGCCCAGAAGGTGTCCACGGCCAGCAGTCTACGCCGTCGCCGTCGCCGTCGCCGCGGGCGCCGGCCCGCCGCGGACCGGCGCCCGCACGAACGCTCAGCCGAGCGGCTTCACGAGCGGGAAGAGAATGGTCTCGCGGATACCGAGCCCGGTGAGCGCCATGAGCAGCCGGTCGATCCCCATGCCCATTCCGCCGGACGGCGGCATCGCGTACTCCATGGCGAGCAGGAAGTCCTCGTCGACGACCATCGCCTCGTCGTCGCCGGCCGCGGCGAGCAGCGCCTGGGCCTCGAAGCGCTCGCGCTGCACGACCGGGTCGACGAGCTCGGAGTACGCCGTGGCCAGCTCCATGCCCCGCATGTACAGGTCCCACTTCTCGACCCGCCCGGGCAGCGACCGGTGCGCCCGGGTCAGCGGCGAGGTCTCGACCGGGAAGTCGCGGACGAACGTGGGGGCGTGCAGGTGGTCGCCGACCAGGTGCTCCCACACCTCCTCGACGAGCTTGCCGTGGGTCGCCCGGGCCGGGTCGACGGACAGGCCGAGCCGGTCGGCGTGCGTCTGGAGGTGGGCCACCGGCGTGCTGGGCGTGATCTCCTCCCCGAGCGCCTCGGACAGGGACGTGTACAGGCTCAGCTGCGTCCAGGTCCCGCCGAGGTCGTACCCCTGGCCGTCGGCGAGGGTGACCGTCGTCGTGCCGAGCACGTCCAGCGCGGCCTGCTGCACGAGGTCGCGGGTGAGCTCGGCCATCGAGTCGTAGTCGCCGTAGGCCTCGTACGCCTCGAGGGTCGCGAACTCCGGCGAGTGCGTGGAGTCGACGCCCTCGTTGCGGAAGCTCCGGTTGATCTCGAAGACCCGCTCGATGCCGCCGACCACCGCCCGCTTGAGGTACAGCTCGGGCGCGATCCGCAACGACAGGTCCAGGTCGAAGGCGTTCATGTGGGTCGTGAACGGCCGCGCGGCCGCGCCGCCGTGCACGGTCTGGAGCATGGGCGTCTCCACCTCGAGGTACCCGCGCCGGTGGAAGTTCTCCCGCAGCGAGCGCACCACGCCGGCGCGCAGCAGCACGGTCTGGCGGGCGGCGGGCCGCGCGATGAGGTCGACGTAGCGCTGGCGGACCCGGGCCTCCTCGGACAGGTCCTTGTGCAGCACCGGCAACGGCCGCAGCGCCTTGGCGGCGAGCTGCCAGTCGTCGGCGAAGACCGACAGCTCACCGCGACGTGAGCTGATCACCCGGCCGTGGGCGAACAGGTGGTCGCCGAGGTCGACGTCGGCCTTGAACGCGGTCAGCGACGCCTCCCCCACGACGCCCTGGCTGAGCATGACCTGCAGGCGGTCGCCGGCGCCGTCCTGCAGCGTGACGAAGCAGAGCTTGCCGGTGTTGCGCAGGTAGACCACCCGGCCGGCGACGCCGACGACGTCGTCGGTCTCCTCGCCCGCGGTCAGGTCGGCGTGCGCCGCCCGGACGGCGCCGATGGAGTGGGTGCGCGGCACCGAGACGGGGTAGGCCTCCTGCCCGGTCGCCAGCAGCCGCTCGCGCTTCTCCCGACGGACCCGCATCTGCTCGGGGAGCTCGTCGACCGCCTCGGCGGGGACGTCGGTGCGGTCGGGCACGGCGGGGGTGTCACTCACCCACCGATCCTACCGAGCGACGACGGCCCGCCCGTGCGCCGGGCCTGCCGAGACGCCCGGCGTCAGCCGCGCAGGCTGGCCAGTGCGACGCCGCTCGGGTGCAGCCCGCCGTGCATGTCGCGGGCCTCGTCCGGCACCTGGCCGGGGTCCCCGGACAGGTCCATGACCCGGTTCTGCTCGTCGACGAACACCACGTGCGGGCTGTAGGTGCGCGCCTCGGCGTCGTCGAGCATGCCGTAGGCGATGAGGATGACCAGGTCGCCCGGATCCACCAGGTGCGCGGCCGCGCCGTTGATGCAGATCTGCCCCGCACCGCGCTCCCCGGGGATCGCGTAGGTGGTCAGCCGCGCCCCGTTGGTGACGTCGACCACGTCCACCTGCTGGCCGGGCAGCAGGTCGGCGGCGTCCAGCAGGTCGGCGTCGACCGTGATCGACCCGACGTAGTGCAGGTCGGCCTGGGTGACCGTGGCCCGGTGGATCTTGCTGATCATCATCGGGCGCTGCAGGGACGTCATGCGCTCTCCAGGGACTGTCGGCCCAGCCGCAGCAGGGCGTTGTCGATGAGGCGGGTCGAACCGACCCGCGCGGCGACGGCGAACACCGCCGCACCCGTGTGGTCCGGCGGGACCTCCTGTGCAGTCAACGGGTCCACCAGGACGGCGTATTCCACCACGACGTCCGCCCCGTCCAGGACCTCGTGCGCGGCGGCGCGGACCGCGGCGGCCGTCCCGTCGACCTCGGCGGCCTGCTCGGCGGCACGTACGGCGCGGGACAGCGCCAGCGCCCGGGTGCGCTCGGCGGCCGACAGGTACGCGTTGCGCGAGGACAGCGCGAGGCCGTCGGCGTCGCGCTCGGTGGGCACGGCGACGACGTCGACGGCCACGTCGAGGTCGTGGACCATCCGCCGCACGGCCATGAGCTGCTGGGCGTCCTTCTGGCCGAACAGCGCCACCCCGGGCCGCACGAGGTGCAGCAGCTTGAGCACGACGGTGAGCACGCCGTCGAGGTGGCCGGGCCGGGCGGCACCCTCCAGCACCTGGCCGATGGCCCCGGCGCTGACCCGCACGACCGGGTCGCCGTCCGGGTACACGACGTCCGGCGTCGGGGCGAAGACGACGTCGGCCCCGGCCGTGGCGAGCAGGCTCAGGTCGCCGTCGAGGTCGCGGGGGTAGCGGTCGAGGTCCTCGCCCGGGCCGAACTGCAGGGGGTTGACGAAGATCGTCACGACCACCTGGTCGGCGAGCTCGCGCGCGGCGCGGACCAGCGCCAGGTGACCGTCGTGCAGGGCGCCCATCGTCATGACCACGGCCCGGCGGTCGTCCGTCCCGGTCGCCAGCGCCGACCTCAGCTCGGCGCGGGTGCGCACCAGGCGCGGGGCCGCGCCGGCGGGCGGGCCATCGGTCGGGCGGGCGTCGTCGGTCATGCGGGGTCCTCCGGGGTGTCGGGTGGTCGGGGCGGCGGTGACGCGGGGCCCGGCGTCCCGGCCGGGCCGGGCGGGCGGGCGCCGTCCGGTGGCGGGGGCGGGTCCGTCAACGCGTCCAGCAGCGCCTGGGCGGCGTCCTCGCGGAGGCGTCCGGCCGCGAGGGCACGCTGGGTCCCGGACCGGGCGAGGGCGCGGTAGCCCTCGGGGACGTCCAGGGCGGCGTCCCGCGCCGCGAGAGCGGTCAGCTCGGCGAGGTGGTCGACGACGGTGCCGACGTCACCGCGCGCGACCGGGCCGGTCAGGGTGGCGATGGCCCCGGGGCCGTCGGTCACCGACGACGCCCGCAGCGCGCCGTCGAGCGCCGCGCCGAGCAGCGGACCGAGCACCCGGCCGGGGTCCTCCACGCCGGCGGCCGTCAGCGCCTGCGCCGCCTGGGCGACCAGCACGACGAGGTGGTTCGCACCGTGCGCCAGCGCCGCGTGGTACAGCGGGCGGGCCTCCTCCGCGACGACGACGGGCTCGCCGCCGAGCTCCACCACGAGCGCCTGGGCGATCGGCAGCACGGGGGCCGGGGCGGTCACCGCGAAGCAGCAGCCGACCAGCCGGGCCAGGTCCAGCGACGTGCCGGTGAAGGTCATCGCGGGGTGCACGGCGAGCGGGATGGCGCCCGCGGCGCGGGCGGGTGCCAGCACGGCGGTGCCGTACCGGCCGGACGTGTGCAGCACGAGCTGCCCGGGCTGCCAGGCGCGGACCTCGGCGAGCCCCGCGACCAGCGGCGCAAGGGCGTCGTCCGGCACGGTGAGCAGGATGAGCTCGGCGCGCTCGACGACGTCGGGCACCTCGAGCACGGGCACGCCGGGCAGCAGCGCGTCGATGCGGTCACGCGAGCCCGCGGAGATGCCGCTGGCCGCCACGACGGGGTGCCCGACCGAACGCAGCGCACAGCCCAGGACGGCGCCCACCCGGCCGGCACCCACGACGCCGACGCCGAGCCGCCCCGGCCGCGTGCCGCGTGCCGCCGGGTCCCCGGCCCCGGGGACCGTCACGAGGCGGGGCCGGGCTCGACGGCGGAGCGCATCCACTGCTCCGGGCCGGCGCCGGCGCGCGCGGTGCGGGCCCGCCGGGTCTGCTCGTCGAGCAGCCGCGCGGCCACGTCGACGGCCAGGTGCGGCACGCGGGGGCTGACCGGTCCGGGCGTGGAGTGCACGGCGAGCGACGCCACCCCCAGGCGACGCTGCAGCGGCCCCTGCTCGACGCCGAGCGACTGGGTCCGCTCGTGCGGGACGACCACCAGCCGGCGCACGAGGCGACCGCTGCGGATGAGCAGCGCCCGCTCGGTCACCCGGTACCCCGTGCGGCGCCACGCCCACGGGTCCAGCCAACGCGCCCGCCGGGGGATGGTGGTGAAGCCGCCCTCGTCGCCGGTCCCCTCCAGGGCGGCCGTGAGCACCCCCCGCGGGTCGTCGGTGCCGAGGTCCGGCAGGACGAGCCAGACGGCGGTGAGCGCCTCGTCGCGGTCGCCGACCGGGAGCAGGACGTTCTCGGCGGCGGAATCCTGCGCGCCGCCGTACCCGGCGACGTTCACCTCGACGCGCCACCAGCCGCTGCGCCGCCACAGCAGCCCCTGCTGCACCTTGAGCGCCTGCACACGGCCGGGCGGCACGGTCTGCGAGCGCGACTCGAGCAGCCCGTGCCGCAACCGGATGCCGTCGGGCGAGATGGCGGCGTGGAAGTTGAAGTCGCGGGAGAACTGGCTCCAGAAGACGCCCGCGACGCCGAGGAAGCCCGGCGCGAGCGCGAGCGCCGCGGTCGGCTCCCCGGTGACCGCGATGATGACCGCGACCGCGACCAGGCCCAGCACGAGCCCGACCGCCGCCCCCGAGCGGATCATCGCGCCGACCACCCGGGACGCGGGCACCTCGAGGACCGGCTGCTCGGGCGCGGACTCGGCCGGCTGGCCCTCCTGCCGGCGCAGCCCGGCCGCCCGGGCGAGCAGCTCGGCGCGCAACGTGTCGGCCTGGTCCTCCTTGAGGAAGGCGAGGGAGACGGCGGAGCCCGGCCCGCCGGCCACCTCGAGCTTGAGCTCGGCCAGGCCGAGCAGCCGCGCCAGGATGGGCTGCACGACGTCGACGGCCTGCAGGCGGTCCAGCCGCGCCTTGCGCTGCTGACGGAACAGCACGCCGCTGTGCAGGTAGACGGCCTCGTCGTCGAGCGCGTAGCGCGTCATCCGCCAGGCGAGCGCGGCGTACCCGAAGGCGAGCAGGGCCGCGCCGGCCAGCACCGCGAGCGCGACGAGCCAGCCCCGACCGGCGAGCAGGTCCCGCGCCTGGACGACGTCGTCGCTGAACTGCTGGGCGGCGATCACCACCAGCACGACGACGACCTTCCAGCCCTTCACCGCGGGGGTCACCGGGTGCATCCGGTTCCACTCCAGGCCGGCCGGCGCGGTGGCGGCGGCACCCGTCACCACCGTCGCCTCGTCGGGACCCGCCGGGGCGCCGGTGGGCGGTGCGGTGGCCGGCGCGGTGATGGTCGTCGGCGCCGGGTCGGGGACGTCCGCCCTGGCCGGGCCGGGGTCGGCCGGGGTGGTCACAACCCCGCCAGCCGGGCTTCGCCCCGGGACGCGAGCTGGTCGCGCAGGCGTGCCGCCTCCTGCGGCGGGAGCCCGTCGATGGCGGCGTCGGTCCCGGGCGAGGCGGTGTGCAGCTGGACCTGCGCGATGCCGAACGCGCGCCCCAGCGGACCGGCCTGGACGTCGACGTACTGCATGCGCCCGTAGGGCACCACGACCATCGACCGGAACACGATGCCCTTGCGGATCAGCAGGTCGTCGGCGCGCTCGGCGTACCCGATCGCCCGGACCTGGCGCGGCACGAGCACCGCGATCCACAGGCCGAGCACGGCGATCGCCGCGGGGAACGCCCACACCCAGGTCGCGCCGGTGAGGACCGCGGTGACGGCCGCGGCGAGCAGCGGCACCCCGAGGACGATCGCGGTCGTCGCCAGGCGTGCGGTCGCCAGACGTGGGGAGACGGGCTGCCAGTCGACGCCGTCGGGCTCGAACGGCCCGTCGCCGGGGCGCGGGGTGCTCATGCCACCATCCTTCCACCGGCGACCGACGCCGTGGTCACCGGCGGGCGGGACCCCGGGCCGCGGCGGCCGCGGGCCGTCCCGGGACCGGCCGGCACCCCGCCCGGCAGCCGGGCGCCGGCGCGCCGCCGCCCCCCCGGCGCCCGCCGGGCGTCAGATCGCCGCAGGATCGGTGCCGTCGGGGGCGCCCTTCTCGGCGGCGTCGTCGGACGGCGGCGGGATGCGGCACAGGTGCTCGACCACCAGCCCGACCACGGCCAGCACGGCGGCCCCGAGCGCCGCGACGCCGGCGGCGACCGCGCGCTCGCGCTGGGAGTCGATCTCGAGGTCGCCCAGGACGACGAGGACCTGTGCGGCGTACCAGCCCAGCAGGGAGGCGCCGGTGTAGCAGGAGGCCTTGGCGAGCACGGCGGTCCGGGCCGCCCGCACCGGGTCCAGGTCGGGACGTCGGCCCTGCAGGAACTGCCGGACCGCCCAGCCCATCCGCAGCACCCCCCCGGCGATGACGAGCATGACCACCACCACCGGCCACGACACCGGTGGCGGGACCAGGCCCTGCCCGCGCAGCACGCCGAGCAGGCTCCACGCCACGGCGGTCACGACGA
This sequence comes from uncultured Cellulomonas sp., assembly GCF_947494015.1. GTDB lineage: Bacteria > Actinomycetota > Actinomycetes > Actinomycetales > Cellulomonadaceae > Pengzhenrongella. The sequence goes on from NZ_CANLTL010000018.1 coordinate 70,838, forward strand.
CGGCGACCGCGACCAGCGTCTGCCAGCGGGTCCGCGCCATCAACGCTCCCGGTCGCCCGCGCCGGTCCGGTCGTCGGGCGGCGGGACGACCGGGGAGAAGATGGCCGGTCGGCCGTCGCCGCCGGGTGCGCCCGACGACGGGTCGCGCGGTGGCAGGTCCGGCAGCCAGTCGAGGGGCCCGTCCGGGGACCGGTGCGCCCCCCGGGGGGAGTCTGCGGCCTCGCCCGCAGCGCGGCGCGGGGCGGGCTCCGCCCCGGCTGGGCGGGGCGACCCGCCGTCGTCGGGCGCAGCGGGGGTGGCGTCGGGCTGTGGCCCGGCTGCCTGGCCCGGCGCGACCGGCGGGTCCGGCGTCGGGTCCGGGGTCGGGTCCGGGGTCCGGTCCGGCGCCGGGGCGGCGTGCGGCTCGAGGACCGGGTCGGGCGCCGGCTCGCGGACCGCGTCGGGCACCGGCGCAGGTGCCGCCACGGGTGCCGCCACGGGTGCCGGTCCTGGGGCCGGGGCCTCGGGGACCGGCTCCGGGTCCGTCTCGTGGCGGACGGGCGCGCTCATCCAGTCCAGCGCGAGCCACCGGATGCCGCCGCGGTCCGGCGCGGTCGCGGCCAGCGCGGCGACCGGGCCCCCACCCAGGCCGGGAAGGACGGCGTCGGGCGCGATCTGAGCCCACGGCTGCAGCACGAAGGCGCGCTGGTGCGCGCGCGGGTGCGGCAGCTCGAGGTCGTCGGTCACGGCCAGGGTCGTGTCGTAGGTGATGAGGTCGATGTCCAGCGTGCGCGGTCCCCAGTGCTCGCGTCGCTCGCGGCCGTGCGCGGCCTCCACGCCCTGCACCGCCCGCAGCAGCGTGCGGGCGGCCAGCGTGGTGCGGACCAGGACCACCGCGTTGAGGAAGTCGGGCTGGTCCGGGCCGCCGACCGGGGCGGTCCGGGCGAGCGGGGACACCGCGACGAGCTCGACGCCGTCCAGCGCCTCGAGCTCGGCGACCGCGGCTCGCAGCGTGCTCTGCGGGGCGCCGATGTTGGACCCGAGCGCGAGCACGGCCTCGACCGGGACCGGCGGCGCCTCGTCGAGACGGTCCGGCCCGGCGGGCACCGGCTCGCCGGTCCCCCGGCCGGCGGGCGTGGGCTGCCCCGGCGCGCCGGTCGCCGCGGGGGCACCGCCGCCCGGGGTCGCCCCCTTCGGCGTGCGGTCGCGCGGCGGCTCCCACGGCTCGGCCGCGGGCAGCTTCTGGCGGTCCCGCCGCACCCGGACGACGACGTCCTCGAACGGCACGGTCACCGGCGCGCCGGGCTTGTGCACCGCGACGTCCACCGCCACCACGGCGGGGTCGGCGAGCGCGGTGGCGGCGATCCGCTCGGCGACCGTCTCCACGAGGTCCGCGGGCTCGCCGGCGAGCACCGCGGCGACCTTCTCGGCCAGCACGCCGTAGTCCACGGTGCGGGACAGGTCGTCGCCGGCCGCGGCGCGACGGGTGTCCAGGTGCACCACCACGTCGGCCCGGAACAGCTGTCCCTCGCGGCGCTCGTGCTCGAACACGCCGTGGTACCCCGTCGCGCTGATCCCGGCCAGCACGACCTGGTCCAGCGGGTGCCCCGAGTCGTCCAGGGCCGGGCCCATCGGATGGGTGCTCACGTCGTCACGTCCTCGTCGCTCGGTCCGTCCGGCGCCGTCCCGGCGCCGGTCCATGCGGCGGCTACCCGGACGGCGTCCGCCGAGCCTGCCACCTCGTGCACCCGCACGCACCACGCCCCGGCGCGGGCCGCGAGCGCGCTGACCGCGGCGGTCGCCGCGTCCCGGCGGGCCGGCGGGACCGGCACGCCGTCCGGCCCGGCGAGCAGGTGCCCGAGGAACCGCTTGCGGGACGCGCCGACCAGGACCGGACGCCCCAGGGACGCCACCCGGTCCAGGTGGGCCAGCAGCGGCCAGTTGTCCGACCCCTGCTTGGCGAACCCGAGCCCGGGGTCGAGCACGACCTGGGCCGGGTCGACGCCGGCCCCGGCCAGCTCGGCCAGGCGGTCGGCCAGCTCGCGGCGCACGTCCTCGACCACGTCGTCGTAGTCGGTGCGGGCCTCCATGACGTCGGCGTGCCCGCGCCAGTGCATCGCGACGTACACGACGCCGAGGCGGGCGACGGTCGCCCGCATCGCCGGGTCCGCGAGCCCGCCGGACACGTCGTTGACCACGACGGCCCCGGCGTCGACGGCCTGCTCGGCGACGGCCGCGCGGGTGGTGTCGACGCTGACCGCCGCGCCGTCGGCCACCAGCGCCCGGACCACGGGCAGCACGCGCACCAGCTCGTCCTCGACGGGCACCCGACCGGCCCCCGGCCGGGTCGACTCGCCGCCGACGTCGAGCAGGTCGGCGCCGGCGGCGAGCAAGGACCGGCCGTGCGCGATCGCGGCGTCGGGCTCGAACCAGCGACCGCCGTCGGAGAAGGAGTCGGGGGTCACGTTGACCACGCCCATCACGAGCGTGCGCCGCACCGCGGTGAGCCTGGCCGGCAGCGGCGCCGGGTGGACGGGGTGGGCGGGCACGGCGCTCAGCCTAGGGGCGCTGGGCGGCGGCCCGGTCGGCGGCCGGGCGCGGCGGCCCGGTCGGCGATCGTGTCGGGGGCGCGATCAGCGGCCGAGGATCAGGCTCATCGCCTCGGCACGGGCGGCGACCTCGCGCATCTGGCCGCGCACGGCCGAGGTCACGGTGCGCGCACCGGGCTTGCGCACGCCGCGCATCGACATGCACAGGTGCTCGCACTCGACCACGACGATGGCTCCGCGCGGCTTGAGGTGCTCGACGACGGCGTCCGCGATCTGCGAGGTCAGCCGCTCCTGCACCTGCGGGCGACGCGCGTACAGGTCGACCACGCGGGCCAGCTTGCTCAGGCCGGTGATCCGGCCGTCCGCGTTCGGGATGTAGCCGACGTGCGCGACCCCGTGGAACGGCACCAGGTGGTGCTCGCAGGTGGAGTACACCTCGATGTCCTTGACCAGCACCATCTCCTCGTGGCCGAGGTCGAAGGTGGTCGACAGCACGTCGGACGGGTCGAGGTGCAGACCGGCGAACGTCTCGGCGTAGGCCCGCGCCACCCGGGCCGGCGTGTCCCGCAGACCCTCCCGGTCCGGGTCCTCGCCGACGGCGAGCAGCAGCTCGCGGACGGCCGCCTCGACGCGCGCGGCGTCGTAGGGGCGCCCGGCCACGCCACCCGGGTCCACCGTGGGCACGGTCACCGGTCCGGCGGCAGGTCCGGTCACCGGGTCCGTCGTCGGGTCGACCGCCGGCCCACCACCGGTCGCCCGGTCAGCCACGTGGACCGAGGTCCGGGGTCCCGCCCGGGGGGACCTGCACGGGTCCGGCCACGGGGTGCTCCTCCTTGGCCGCGGCGGCCTCGTCCTGCGGGACGACCGGGTGACCGTTCTGCTCGGCCCGCTCGGCCGGGGTCATCACCGGCGGGCGGGTGGCGACCGGTCGCTCCTCGGAGGACAGCCACACGTCGCGGGCGTCCCGCTTGACGATCGGGGCGAACACCTCGGCGAGCTCGGCCTGGTTGAGCGTCTCCTCCTCGAGCAGGCGCAGGACGAGGTCGTCGAGCACGTCGCGGTACTGGACCAGGACCTCCCACGCCTCGTCGTGCGCGGCCTCCATGAGGCGGCGCACCTCGACGTCGACCGTCGCCGCGACGGCCTCGGAGTACTCCCGCCCGTGGCCCATGTCGCGGCCCATGAAGACCTCGCCGGAGTCCTGCCCGAGCTTGATGGCGCCGACCTTCTCGCTCATCCCGTACTGGGTGACCATCTTGCGGGCGATCGCCGTCGCCTTCTCGATGTCGTTCGAGGCGCCGGTCGTGGGGTCGTGGAAGACGAGCTCCTCGGCGACCCGGCCACCCATCGCGTAGGCGAGCTGGTCGAGCAGCTCGTTGCGGGTGGTGGAGTACTTGTCCTCCAGCGGCATCACCATCGTGTACCCGAGCGCGCGACCCCGAGGCAGGATCGTCACCTTGGTCACCGGGTCGGTGTACCGCAGGGCGGCCGCGACGATCGCGTGACCACCCTCGTGGTACGCGGTGATCTTCTGCTCCTTGACCTTCATGATCCGGGTGCGCTTCTGCGGACCGGCCACGACCCGGTCGATCGCCTCGTCCAGCTCGTGGTCCCCGATCAGCTGGCCGCCGGTGCGCGCGGTGAGCAGCGCCGCCTCGTTGAGGACGTTCGCCAGGTCCGCGCCGGTGAACCCGGGGGTGCGGCGCGCGACCGCGTCGAGGTCGATGTCCGGGGCCATGGGCTTGCCCTGCGCGTGCACCGACAGGATCTGCGCGCGTCCCTTGAGGTCCGGCGGGTCGACGGAGATCTGGCGGTCGAACCGGCCCGGGCGCAGCAGCGCGGGGTCGAGGATGTCGGGGCGGTTGGTGGCGGCGATGAGGATGACGTTCGTCTTGACGTCGAAGCCGTCCATCTCGACCAGCATCTGGTTGAGGGTCTGCTCGCGCTCGTCGTGACCGCCGCCCATGCCGGCGCCGCGGTGGCGGCCGACGGCGTCGATCTCGTCGATGAAGATGATCGCCGGGGAGTTCTCCTTGGCCTGCTGGAACAGGTCACGCACGCGTGAGGCGCCGACGCCGACGAACATCTCGACGAAGTCCGAGCCGGAGATGGAGTAGAACGGCACGCCGGCCTCGCCGGCGACCGCCCGGGCCAGCAGCGTCTTGCCGGTCCCGGGCTGGCCGTACAGCAGCACGCCCTTGGGGATCTTCGCGCCGACGGCCTGGAACTTGGCCGGGTCGGACAGGAACTCCTTGATCTCGTGGAGCTCCTCGACCGCCTCGTCCACGCCCGCCACGTCGGCGAACCGGACCTGTGGCGCCTCCTTGCTGACCAGCTTGGCCTTCGACTTGCCGAAGCTCATGACCCGCGAGCCGCCGCCCTGCATGTTGGACATGAGGAACCAGAAGATCGCCAGGATGATGATGAACGGCAGCAGCAGGCCGAGCAGGCTGGCCCACCAGGACTGGACCGGGACCTCGGAGTTGTACCCGCCCTCGAGGTCCGCGGCGGCGATGGCCTGCACGACGGCCTCGCCCTGCGGCTCGACGTAGAAGAACTCGACCGTCCGGCCGAGGTCGTCGCCGTCGACGGTGAGCTCGTCGCCGAGCGACAGGGTGACCCGCTGCTCGCCGTCGACGATCTCGGCCTGCCGGACGTCACCCTGCTCGAGCAGCTCCAGACCGGTCGACGTGTCGATCCGGCTCACCTGGGGGGACAGCAGGGCGGAGGCGCCGATCCAGAGGATCGCCACCGCCAGGACGATCCACAGCACGGGACCGCGAGTGAGGCGCTTGAGTTTCATGGGCGTGGGGGGCGTACCCCCTGTTCCCTCCAGATCGGGATCGGGTCTTCCGCGAAGTTACACGTTCGGCCCGTCGATCCGGTTCCCTGTTCGCCCAGGGCGGCACGGTGGTCCGGACGGGTGGGCCGACGTCCGAGGACCCCGACGGGCGCGGCGGCGCCGGCGTCCGGCCGGCGCCGCCGCACCCATCACCGACCACTCACCCGGCCGTCACAGCGTCCTCACTGCGCCGGCGCGTCGGCGAAGTAGCCCTGGACGTCGACCAGGGTCCGCACGGACCCGGCGTCGTTGTACACGGTGAAGCCCGGGCCCAGGCGCGTGATGGCCGCGGTCGCGACGTCGGCGCCCACGCGCGCGTTGGTGCTGCTCGCCAGGGGGCGGGCGCTGCCCGTGGGGTAGGCGGTCAGGTAGGTGGAGCGGGTCGGGGACGCGGTGGTGAGGTTCAGGGCCACCGCGGTGGCGTCGGCCGGGACGGTCAGGCCGCTCTGCGCCGGGGTGAAGGCGACCTCGCCGCCCGCGCCGATGGAGCCGGACTGGCCCGCGCGGTGCGCCGGGACGGGGTAGTACGCCGAGCCGCTGCCGTCGACGAAGTAGCCGACGACGTCCACGACGAGGTGGGTCGAGCCCTGGTCGTTGTAGAGGGTGAACAGGTCGTCGTCACCGAGCGCGACGATGGCGAGGTTCGGCACGTCGGACCCGCGGTAAGCGTTGAGCACGCTGGCGTTCGGCGTCCGCGTCGGCTCGCCGAGGTCGTGCGGCCACGCGCCGACGTAGGACGTGGTCGCGGTCGTCTCGGTGCTCGTGATCGTCAGGGCGACCGCCTCCGTCCCGGCCGGCGCGCCGGGGACGACGACGTCCAGGTAGCCGTGGGCGCCGAGCGGGCGCCACTGCCGGGTGTCCAGGATCCGCGCGGATGCCACGGGCACGTAGCCCGACCCGGTGGACGCACCCCAGGCGACGGGCCGCCGGTAGATCGCCTGGATGTCGGCGAGGAGGTGGGTCCAGCCGGCGTCGTTGTACAGGCCGACCAGGCCGTCGACCAGCGGGACGGTGACGAGGTTGGCCACGTCGCGCCCGCGCGCGGAGTTCAGCGAGCTCGTGAGGGGCACCACGCCCTCCGGCGCGGCGCCGTCGAGCACGCTGACGAAGCTGGTCGGCGCCGTCCCCTGGGTGGCCGTCACGTTGAGGACGACGGCGATGGTGTCGTCCGGCAGCCCGAGCTCGGTGACGTCGTACCACGCCGTCTCCTGCGGGCCGACCGGCCCGAAGACGTCGAGCCGGGTGTCGATGATGCGGAAGGGCTCGGTGGCGCTGAGCAGACCGGCGTCGCCGGGTCCGTCGAGCTGCGTCGGGGTGGCGCCGGCAGCCGCCGGCCCGGAGCTGGGTGCCGCGACCCGCGTCAGGGTGCCGGACGCGGGCGGCACGAGTGCGACGTCGGCCGCGGGGGCCGTGACGCCGACGGCGCTGGTGGTCGCCGCCAGGAGCAGCGAGGTGGCAGCCAGACCGGTGGCTGCGGAGCGGATGAGACGCGACATGAGGCCCTCTCGGGGAACGGCGCGCGCCCATCTGCGCCAGGAGGCGACGCAGACCGTACCCAGGCGGCATGCCGCGCCGAGCTCCCCGCGTGGCCCGGGCGCACGGATGTCACACGCACGGCCGAGCCGGCAGGACGCCACCGCCGGCGTCCGCCCGCGTCCGCCCGCGCCCGCCCGCCCGCGGCCGCCCGCGCCGACCCGCGCGGCCGCCGGCCTCAGTGGCTGTAGACGTGCGGTGCGAGCGTGCCGACGAACGGCAGGTTGCGGTAGCGCTCGGCGTAGTCCAGGCCGTAGCCCACGACGAACTCGTTGGCGATCTCGAAGCCGACGTACCGCACGTCGACCTCGACCTTCGCGGCCTCCGGCTTGCGCAGCATCGTCGCGATCTCCACGCTCTCCGGGCCGCGGCTGCGCAGGTTCGCCACCAGCCACGACAGGGTCAGCCCGGAGTCGATGATGTCCTCGACGATGAGCACGTGCCGGCCGGTCAGGTCGGCGTCCAGGTCCTTGAGGATGCGCACGACGCCCGAGGACTTGGTCCCCGACCCGTAGGACGACACCGCCATCCAGTCCATCTGGACCGGGCCGTGCAGCCGCCGGGCGAGGTCGGCCATCACCATGATCGCGCCCTTGAGCACCCCGACGAGCAGCACGTCCTTGCCGGCGTAGTCGGCGTCGATCTGGGCGGCGATCTCGTCCAGCCGGGACCCCAGCTGCTCCTCGGTCAGCAGGACCCGCTCCAGGTCGTCGCCCATGTCCGCAGCGTCCACCGCTGGTGCTCCTCAGGTGTGGGGGGTGTGGAGCCTCAGCCTCCCACAGACCCGGCTGCCGAGGACGTCCCGGGGCAGGTGCAGCGGGCCCTGCCCGTGCCAGTCGGTGAGCAGCGCGTCGAGGGCCAGCACGTGCTCGCGGCGCAGCGCACCGGCGGGCGCCCCGGCGGCGACGGCGGCCGCCCGCAGGGTCCGCCGGCGCACCGCGGCGGGCGCTACGAGCAGCACGACGACGTCGAGGTCGCCGTCCGCGGTGCGGGCCCGCGCGAGCAGGTCCGCGGCGAGCGCCTCGAGCGCCTCGGCGTCCTCGCGCAGACCGTCCGCGGTCCGGGCCAGCGCCAGCGCGACGCCCGGGCCGAGCACGTGCTCCAGCACGGGCAGCACCTCGTGCCGGACCCTGCTGCGCACCGGCGCACCTGCGCCCGCGCCCACCGGTGGGGTGTTCGTCGGGTCCTGCCACGGGTCGAGCCCGGCGGCGGCGCAGACGGCGAGGGTGTCGGTGCGGCGCAGCCCGAGCAGGGGACGGCGGACCAGGCCGCGCCGGGCGGGCATGCCGGCCAGCGACCGCGCGCCGGACCCACGGCCGAGCCCGAGCAGGACGGTCTCGGCCTGGTCGTCGAGCGTGTGGCCGACCAGCACCGCTGCGGCGCCGAGCCGCTCGGCGGTCGCCTCGAGCGCCGCGTACCGCGCCGTGCGGGCCGCGGCCTCCGGGCCGCCGCCCGCGTCGACGACCACCGGCTGCACCTCGACCGGCGCGAGCCCGAGGGTGCGGCACGCCGCGGCGGCGTCGGCGGCGACGCGGTCGCTGCCCAACTGGAGCCCGTGGTCGACGACGACGGCGCCCGCGCGCAGCCCGGCCCGGGGCGCGACGAAGGCGGTCACGGCCGCGAGCGCGAGCGAGTCCGGCCCCCCGGAGCAGGCGACCAGCACGAGCCCACCACCGCCGACGTCGGCCAGCGAGGCGCGCACCGCCCGGCGGGCCGCGGCGACGGCGGGTGCGGGACCGGTCACGACGTCCTCACCCGGCCCGCTCGTCCGGCGCGGACCGTCGCGGGACCGGGCACCGTCAGCCGTGCACCCGGCGCACCCAGGTGCGCGGGTGGGCGATCTCCTGCGCCGTGGGCAGGTTGTCGGGGTCGGCCCACACCGCGTTGAGGCCGTCCGGCCCGGCCCAGCGGCGCACGCGCCGGACGAAGGTCGCACCGTCGCGGTACTGGGCCAGCTTCAGGTCGAGGCCGAGCGCCCGGCGCAGCAGCACCGACCCGAGGCGGTGGGAGCCGGCCCGGCGGCGGTCGAACCGGGCGCGGATCTGGCGCACCGACGGGACGACCGCCCGGCCGACGAGGTCCGTCGTCACGTCGGCGTGGCCCTCGAGCAGCGCCATCACGGCGCCCACCTCGTCCAGGGCACGCCGAGTGGCCGGCGGCAGCAGGGCGGGCAGACCCCCTCCGTCGTCGCCGGCGCCGCGGCGGCTCAGCGCCGACCGTGCCGCGGCCAGGCCGAACGGGCCGTCGTCGTCCGCGAGGCCCGCGAGCAGCTCGCCCATCCGGGCCCGCAGGTGACCCTCGAGCCAGGGCGCCGTCGCGAACTGCAGCGCGTGGGTCTGCTCGTGCAGCGCGACCCACAGCCGGAAGTCGGCCGGGTCCACGCGCATCACGCGCTCCACGGTCAGCACGTTCGGCGCGACCAGCAGCAGGCGGCCACGGGACGGCCCTCCCCCGTCGGTGGAGCCCGCGGCCGTCGTCCCCGGCTCGGCCGGAGCGCGCGGGGAGAAGGGGTCGAACTGGCCGAGCACCCGGCTCGCGAGCACGGCGAGCACCGCACCGGCCTGGACCCCGCCGGCCAGCCGCCCGGCAGCCGACGGCGGTCGCTCGCCGGCTGGCAACGGGACGGTCCCGGTGAGCGCGTCGACCATCTCGGTGTTGGCCCGCGCCCACGTCCGGCGGTCCACGACCCGCACCCGGGACAGCCGCTGGTCGCCGTCGGCCGGCCGCATCCCGGTGGCCTCGCCGACGTGGTCGGCGGCCGTGGCGGCGGCCCGGTGCAGGTCCGCGACCAGGTCGGCGACCTGCGCCCGGTCCGTCGCCGGTCCGGGCCGCACCAGGCGGCTCGCGACCCGGGCCGCGACGGCCCAGTCGACGGGCGCCCCGCTGGTCGGCCGTGCTGTGGGTGCCATCGGGCCACGGTAGCCGTCGGCGACCGCGGGCCGGCCGCCCCTCAGCGGCAGCCGCACGCCGCCAGCCGGGCCACGAACGCGTCGATCGCGGCGCGGGGGGCGGGCTGGCCGCCCGGTGGGGTGGCGTCGGCCAGCACGGCGAACAGCAGCGCCCGCCCGTCGGCGTCGACCACGGTGCCGGCCAGCGACGTGACGCCGGACAGGCTGCCCGTCTTGGCGCGGACCAGGCCCGCGGCCGACGACCGGGTGAACCGGTCGGCGAGGGTCCCGCTGTACCCCGCCAGCGGCATCCCGACGGCGACACCGCGCAGCTCGGGGTGCGCGGGGTCGGTCACGAGCCGCAGCAGGTCGAGCACCGTGGTGGTGGGCAGCGCCGACCCGTCCCCCAGGCCGCTGCAGTCCGACAGCCGTGCGCCGCTGGTGTCGACGCCCAGGGCGCGGGCCTGCGCGAGGACAGCCTCGGTGCCGCCCTCGAAGCTGCCGGGCAGGCCGGCGTCGAGCGCGACCTGCCGGCACACCGCCTCGGTGATCGCGTTGTCCGAGGTGTGCAGGAAGAAGTCGACGACCTCGCCCAGGGGTGCGGACTCGACGCTCGCCAGCCGGACGGCGTCCGCCGGCGCCGCCCCGCGGACCGGCTCCCCCTCGACCGTGATCCCGTAGCCGGCCAGTGCGTCGGCGACGGCGCGGGCGGCGGACAGCGCCGGGTCGGCCTGCCGCGGGGAGTACTCCACGTCGGACCGGGTCTTGGCGATGTCGACCGCGAGCGAAGTGACCGGGGCGGTGAATCCGTTGACGAGGTGGCTGGGGTCCCAGGTGGGGCTCAGGGCCGGACCGGCGAACAGCGTGTCGTCGACCGCGAGGCGCACCGTGGTGGTGCCCGCGAGGGTCAGCTCGCGGGCGGTGGCCTCGGCCAGATCGGCCAGTCCGGCGCGGCCGTTGACGGCGGTCGGGTCACCCTGGCCGGCGGCGAGCATCATGTCGCCGCCGCCGACGAGCACGATCTGCCCCTCGCCGCCACGCACCACGCTGGTCCGCACGGTGGCGTCCGGTCCGATCGCGCTGAGTGCGGCGACGGCCGTGACCACCTTGGCGACCGACGCCGGCGTCCGCGGCACCTCGGGCTCGTGGGAGGCCAGCACCTCACCGGTGAGCAGGTCGGCGACGACGACGCCGATCGAGGGCCCCACCCGCGGGTCGGTCACGAGCTCGGCGACGCTCTGCGCGAGCGGCCCGGCTGCCGGCACGGGGGCGGCGTCGTCCAGGGCCGGCAGCGCGGCGGCGAGGTCGGGAGCGGGCACGGCACCGGGCGCCGTGGGGAACGGTTCGGGCGGCGGCGGCACCGGCGCGAGCGTCAGCACCCCGGGGACGAGGTCGACCGCGTCGGCGGTGGCGTAGCCGCCCGCGGCGACGAGGAGCACGAGGGCGCTGACCCCGGTCGCGCGCGCCGCCCGCCCCATGCACGTCCCCCCGCCATCCCCCGGACGGCCGCACCCTGCAGCGTCGGTACTGTCACACTAGTTTCCCAGGTACGTGCGACAGACCGACCGACGGTCCGCCGCGACCTACTCTCTCGTCGCCACCCGTGACACGGCGGTCACGCCGGACCGGGTGGCGCTGCTGCCATGCGGAGGAAAGCTGTGGAGTTCGACGTCACGATCGAGATCCCCAAGGGTCAGCGCAACAAGTACGAGGTCGACCATGCGACCGGGCGGATCCGCCTGGACCGGATGCTGTTCACCTCGACCCGCTACCCCGACGACTACGGGTTCATCGAGGGGACCCTCGGCGAGGACGGCGACCCGCTGGACGCCCTCGTGCTGCTCGAGGAGCCGACCTTCCCCGGCTGCCTGATCCGTTGCCGCGCGCTGGGCATGTTCCGCATGCGCGACGAGGCGGGCGGTGACGACAAGGTCCTGTGCGTGCCCACCGGGGACCAGCGCGCCTCCTGGCGTCAGGACATCGACGACGTGTCGGACTTCCACCGGCTGGAGATCCAGCACTTCTTCGAGGTCTACAAGGACCTCGAGCCGGGCAAGTCGGTGGAGGGCGCGCACTGGACGGCCAAGGCCGAGGCCGAGGCCGAGATCGAGCGGTCCCGCCAGCGGGCCATCGACACCGGGTACTACACCAAGGGCCACTGACCCGCGCTGCACCACCGCGCAGATCACGACGGGGCAGGTTCCGGCGGAGCCTGCCCCGTCGTGCCCGGGGTCGCGGGCCGTCTCGCGCCTGCGGGTCAGGGGCGACCGGCGAACGGCATCGTGCTGGACCACCGGCCCGTCATCGACGACACCCGGGTCGGCACGCCCGGTCGCGCGGCCTCGACGATCTGACCGTTCCCGGCCCACATCGCCACGTGGTACACGCTGTTCGGGTCGGACGGGTTGCTGCCCCAGAAGATCAGGTCGCCGGGACGCAGGCTGTCGTACCCGATCTTGAGCACCTGGCTGTACTGCCCACGTGACGTGCGCGGCAGGCTGAGGCCGGCACTGCGCCACGCCGTCCCGGTGAAGCTCGAGCAGTCGTACTGGGTGGGCCCGTTCGCGCCGAGCCGGTACTCCAGGCCGAGGTTGGCCTGGGCCCAGGCGACCGCCGCCGCACCCTGCCCGGCGGAGCCGCGCGACGACCCGCTGCCGAGAGCCGGACCGGGGGCCGGAGCCGGCGCGGGCGCCGGAGCCGGCGCGGGCGCCGGAGCCGGCGCGGGCGCCGGAGCGGGGGCAGGTGCCGGGGC
>NZ_CANLTL010000019.1 GCF_947494015.1 uncultured Cellulomonas sp.
GGGTATTGGCAGTGCTTGTCGCGGGCGGTGATCGCGGCGCGTAGGTGTCGGGTGAAGGTGCGTTCGGCGCGTCCGACATCGAGGACTTCCGCGTGGGGTCCGAAGATGATGCGGTTGATCTGGCTGTCGCACGCGATCCGGTCCAGCAGCGCGCGGGGGATCGGGGTGCGGTCTTCGTACTGCGGCCCGCCGGCGACCGCCTGACCGGTGAGCATCGCCGCCGTCAGCGCTGGCGGAGCGCTGGGGGCTGAGTCGTGGCCGCTGGCCGGGGTGACCGTCTCCTCAAGCAGCGTGCCCTGGGTGGGACGGGCCAGGGCGGCTCGGGCGCGGGCGCGGAACGTCGGTTCGTCGACCAGCACCGTGACCCGGGGCCGTACCGTCCGGCCGGTCCCGACCAGTCCCTGGTCCAGGGTGATCGCTGCGAGGTCGGCCAGCGCCTGGGCGCGGCGTTGGGTGGGGGTGCGGTCGTCGTCGACCGCCGGCACCGGCGTGACAGCGGCCAACGCGGCCTTCAACGTCTGGCCGTGCTCGATCGTCAGCTGCCCTTCCAGGTGATACCCGTCGCCCATGCGGGACAGTTCGAGGTGTTCGCGGTCGCAGGACTCGACGTAGCCGCGGTCGTCGGCGTCGGGGTCGGCGTAGGCGGCCCACTGCCGGGCCAGCACCCGCGTCTCATCCACCGACAACCGCGCCGCCTGGCCGACCAGGAACGCCTCGTTGCACTCGTGCGCCGGGTCCGCCAGCACCTCGCGGCGCTGCGCCGTGGTCGGCGCCAAGGTCGCCAGCACCTGCGCCTGCTCGACCGTGACCGCACCAGCGGCGGCGGCGTCAGAGGTGGCGGGCAGGTGGTCGCGCAGGGCCCGGCCCAGGCGGACCTGGGCCCGGGCGGTCTGCACCGACACCTGGTGGTCGTGGGACACCCACACCGGGAACGACCGGGCCCCGCTCAGCGCCCACAGCCCGTCGGTGTCGATCACCGGCAGCAGCCGCACCCGCGCCACCACCGCCCGACTGGCCACCACCGCCAACCGGCGCGCGACCACTGCCGCCGCCGGCCCGTCGACCACCGCCAGGTCCAGACCGGCCAGCACGTCGACCGCGGCCTCCATCGCCGACAACGCCGCACCCACCTGGGCGGAAAGGCGCGAAAGGTCACCGGAAGCGGCGCCCCCGGGCGGGGTGGGAGAAGTATTGTCGACACTCACGGCCCGCCCTCCTCCTGCCGGCTTGATCCCTCGGGTGACTTATTGCGATGCCGCAACTCTACGGCGGGCCACTGACATTCTCTGAAGCAGAGTCACATTGTGTGGACGGATGGTCGATGCGCGGGCCTGGGGGCGGCCGGGCTGCTCGATCTGCCGCCGCCCTGGGCGTGGGGCGGGCAGGAGATGAACAAGAAGAGCTTCGCTGAGATCGAGGGCCCGGCCAGAACCCACGGACCGTCGGTGCGCGAGCCCCTAGCAAACCCCCGAAGAACCACCGCGGAAACGCCGACGGTGACCACTCTCACAGCCTCCGCCGGTCCACCACCGGACGCCCTACGCACCCGCCGGTGTTGTCCATGACGTGCCCCGCACCCCCTGGCTCCCCAAGCGTGTCGTCGTCACCCGGTCGGCCGCTGACCTGCCGCACGGCCGGCGGATCGTCGACCGCGCGACCGCGGCCGGCGTCCCGCACGTCGAGGTGCTCGCGGGTGACCGCCTGACCGGCATGACCGCGGACACCCCTCGCGCGACCTACGCCCGGGCGAAGTCCACCCTGGCCGTCGTGGTGGCGCCGCCGTCGAAGCGCGCACTGCAGCCCATCCCGCCCAGCGCGGACTGGCGGGTCGACCTGGCCGAGGGGTGCCCTGCGCACTGCCAGTACTGCTACCTCGCCGGGTCGCTCACCGGTCCACCGGTCACGCGTACCTACGCCAACGTCGACCAGATCCTCGACGGCCTCGCGCCCGCGGTGGGACGAGGCTCGGTGACCACCGGAACCGACGCGCGCGGCGCGGAGGGCACCACGTTCGAGGTGTCCTGCTACACCGACCCCCTCGCGCTCGAGCACCTCACCGGGTCGCTGGCCGCCGCGATCACCCACGTGGGCACCACCGACCTCGGCGGCCCCGTGCAGCTGCGGTTCACCACCAAGTTCGCCGACGTCGAACCGCTGCTGGACCTGCCCCACGCCGGGCGCACGCGGGTCCGGTTCTCGGTCAACGCCGCCTCGGTCGAGCGGTTCGAGGGCGGCACCGCCCGCATGGCCGACCGCATCGCCGCCCTGCGCGCCCTCGCGCTCGCCGGCTACCCGGTCGGTCTGACCGTCGCGCCGATCATGCCGGTCGACGGGTGGCGCACCGAGTACGCCGCGCTGCTCGACGCCGTCGCCGCCGCGACCGACGACGTGCCCGGCCTCGACCTGACCACCGAGCTCATCACCCACCGGTTCACGCCCCGCAGCAAGGAGGTGCTGCTGGGCTGGTACCCGCAGACCCACCTGGAGATGGACGAGGACCTGCGCCGGCAGAAGCGCGGCAAGTACGGCGCCGTCAAGCACGTGTACCCGGCCGCGGTCATGCACGAGCTGCGCTCCTGGTTCGACGACGCGCTCGCCGAGCGTCTGCCCGCCGCCCGCTCGCTCTACTGGACCTGACGAGGAGATGACGTGACGCAGCCCACGTTCGACCTCGACCTCCTCACCACGCCGTCGCCCCGGCCCGACGACGCCCCGCCGCCCGCGCGCGTGTCCGGCGCCGCTCGCGCGACGCCGTCGTCGGCGACGGCCCGCGCCATCCCGGAGCCCGCGACGACGTCGTCCACCACGCCGCGCCCAGCCCGCCCCCTGCTCGACGTCCGCCGGATCTACGTCGAGCCGGAGGCCGCCGCGCTGCCCCGGGGCCGGCAGGTCCTGGACCGCTGGCCCGACGCCGAGCGGATCGAGGTCGCGTCGCACTGGAACATCCCCGAGCTGCACGGCGACGAGACCAACGTCGACCGCTGGGTGCGGATCAAGACCGAGGCGCTCGTGCTCGGGGTCAAGAAGTCCCTCGCCGCCCGCCCCAACGGCCGCTCGGCGGACTTCATCGCGCCGTCGACGGCGAACGGCTGCGCCATGGCGTGCGCCTACTGCTACGTCCCCCGGCGCAAGGGCTACAGCAACCCCGTCACCGTGTTCGCGAACATCGACCAGATCACCGGCTACCTGGCCCGGCACGTCGCTCGGCAGGGGGGCAAGGCCGAGCCGAACCAGTGCGACCCCCGGGCGTGGGTGTACGACATCGGCGAGAACAGTGACGTGAGCGTCGACGCAACCGTCAGCGACAACCCCCGCGACCTCGTCGACCTGTTCCGCGGCCTGCCCACCGCGAAGGCGTCGTTCGCGACCAAGTACGTCAACCGCGACCTGCTCGACTGGGACCCGCGGGGGCGTACCCGGGTGCGCTTCTCCCTCATGCCCGACCGCGTGGCCCGCCTGGTCGACGTCCGGACGTCCCGCGTCGCCGAGCGCATCGCCGCCATCGACGACTTCGTCGAGGCGGGTTACGAGGTGCACCTCAACTTCAGCCCGGTCATCGTGCACGACGGCTGGCTCGAGGACTGGGCCGAGCTGCTCGACCAGGTCGATGCCGGCATCGGTGCGAAGGCCAGGGCGCAGCTCGCGTGCGAGGTCATCATGCTGACCCACAACGAGGCCCTGCACGAGGTCAACCTGGGTTGGCACCCCCGGGCCGAGGAGATGCTGTGGCGCCCGGACCTGCAGCAGGCCAAGCGGTCCGAGTCCGGCGGGCGGAACGTGCGCTACCGCACGGGGGACAAGGGACGGTACGTGGCCGCGCTGACCGACCTCATCGCCGAGCGGCTGCCGTCCTGCCGCGTGCGCTACGCCTTCTGAGCGCGCCGGCCCCGCGCACACGGTCCCCGCGACGGGGTGACCGATGAGTTCGAGACGCCGGCCGAGTCATCCTGGCCGACACCGCACCGAGAACCGCCAGGAGCACCCCATGCGCACCGTGAGCACCGCCCTGTTCCACTCCGTCGACGGCGTCGTCGAGTCCCCGCACCTGTGGCAGCTGGACGCCTTCGACGACGAGCTCGGGGCGGCCATGAACGCCGCGCTCGCCGAGATCGACACCGTGCTGCTCGGCCGCGTCACCTACGAGCAGTGGGCCTCGTACTGGCCGGACAACGACACCGACGACTTCGGCGCGTTCATCAACCCGGTGGACAAGCTCGTCGCGTCGCGCACCCTCCAGGGCGACCTCGCCTGGAAGAACTCCCGCCTGATCGACGGCGACCTCGTCGAGTCGGTGTCCGCACTGAAGCGCACCGAGGGCGGCACCATCTCGGTGTGCGGCAGCATCTCGGTGGTCCGCCAGCTGCTCTTCGCCGGCGTCCTGGACTCGCTGATGCTGATGACGCACCCGGTCGTCGCCGGCTCCGGACGGCACCTGTTCGAGCCCGGCGACCCGCTGACGCGGCTCGCGCTCGTCGACGTCTACCGCACGTCCGCCGGCAACGTCGTCAGCACCTACGCGCGCCGCGGGTCGTGACGGGAGCGGGTGACCATGACCCTGGAGTTCGACGCCGACCTGTGGCGGTGGGACGCCCGACGCGACAGCTGGACCTTCGTCAGCGTGCCCACCGACCTGGCCGACGACGTGCTCGACCGCACGGCCGCGGCAGGGCCCCCGCGTGGCTTCGGGTCGGTGCGGGTCGAGGTGGAGCTCGGCGCCACGACCTGGCGCACGTCGCTGTTCCCTGATGCGACCCGTCGGACGTACGTCCTGCCGGTCAAGAGGGCGGTGCGCGAGGGGGCGGGCGTCGACGTCGGCGACACGCTGCACCTGCGCGTCCGGCTGCTCGACCTGTAGGCCACCGCGGTGGTCCCGGCCCCGACGTCGGGCGCCCGTGCCCCCGGGTCCGACGCCCGGCGCGTCGGCTAGCGTGCGAGGCGCACCGCACGCCCCCCACGCCGCCCACCACCCGGGCCGACCCGAGGACCTCGCCGTGACCCAGAGCGCCACCCCCGTCCCGACCGACCTGCTGGCCGAGGCGACCCGCCTCGCCGCCGACCTGACCGAGCTGCGGCACGACCTGCACCGGACCCCGGAGATCGGGCTGGAGCTGCCGCTCACGCAGGCGCGCGTGCTCGAGGCCCTCGAGGGGCTCGGGCTGGAGGTCACCACCGGCACCGGTCTGAGCTCGGTGGTCGCCGTGCTGCGCGGTGCGCACCCCGGGCCGGCGGTCCTGCTGCGCGGCGACATGGATGCGCTCCCGGTGACCGAGGACTCCGGTGAGACCTTCAGCAGCGAGCACGCCGGGGTGATGCACGCCTGCGGCCACGACCTGCACGTCGCCGGCCTCGTGGGCGCCGCCCGTCTCCTCGCCGCGCGGCGGGACCAGCTCGCCGGCTCGGTCGTCTTCATGTTCCAGCCCGGCGAGGAGGGCAACCACGGGGCGCGGATCATGATCGAGGAGGGTGTGCTCGACGCCGCGGGGGAGCGGGTCGTGGCCGCGTACGGCGTGCACGTCGTCTCGGCGATGATCGCGAACGGCGTCGTCACCGGACGCCCCGGGACCGCGATGGCGGCGGCCGACCAGATGTACGTGACGGTCCAGGGGCGCGGCGGGCACGGCTCGATGCCGCACCTCGCGGCGGACCCGGTCACCGTCGCCGCGGAGATCGTCCTCGCGCTGCAGACGGCCGTGACCCGTCAGTTCGACGCCCACGACCCGGTGGTCGTGTCCGTCGGGCGGATCGCCGCCGGCACCACGGACAACGTCATCCCGGGCGCCGCGGAGCTCGACGCCACCATCCGCACCTTCTCCCCGGAGCAGCACGCGGTCATCCCCGACCGGCTGATCCGCGTGGTCGAGCACATCGCGGCCGCGCACGGGCTCACCGCGGACGTCACCTACGTCCGCGGGTACCCGGTGACCGTCAACGACCCCGGCGAGGTCGCGCGAGCCGGCCGGGTGACGTCGGCGCTGCTCGGCGAGGCCGCCTTCCAGACGGCGCCGCGACCGGTGTCCGGGGCGGAGGACTTCTCCTACGTCCTGGAGCAGGTGCCGGGCGCCTTCGTGTTCCTCGGCGCCACCCCGCCCGGCGCGGACCCGGCGAGCGCGCCGTACAACCACTCGGCGCACGCGCGGTTCGACGACGACGCCGTCCCCGTGGCGGCCGCCGTGCTGGCCGGCCTGGCGCTGGACCGGCTCGCCCAGGGCTGAGGCGCACGCCGGTGCCTGGGTCGTTGGTCCCGGGGACCTTCGGCCCAGGTCGGCGGCCTGCGAGGGCGGCAGGGTGGGTGTCGAGCCCGGAAGCCCGCGGCTCACGAGAGCGGACGCGAACCGCCCTCGGACCACCTGGGAGGAACACCATGAGCACCAGCACGAGGTCCACCACCGTCGCCCGCCTGGCCGGGCTGCTCGCGATCATCGCGGGCGTCGTCCTGATCGCCGGGGGAGTGACGACCTGGGCGATGGTCCGCAGCCAGCTGATCGACGAGAACATCACCGTCGCCGAGGACGCCGCCCGGTTCGGCGGGGAGCGCGTCGACGGCCCGCTGGACGCCTACTTCCAGGCGGACATCATCAACCACCACGCACTCGAGGCCTCCGGCGGCCTGACCTACGCCGAGCTGGACCGCGAGGACCCGGTCCGCGAGACGATGATGAACGCCTCGTTCCTGCGGTCGTCCCTGTTCACCAGCGTGATCGCGTTCGGCGTCGCGGCGTTCGCCGCGGGCATGGGCATCATGCTCGTGCTGCTGGGCTGGGCGCTGCGCGCCCTGGCCGCCCGTCCCGCGGTGGGCGTCACCGGCGGTGCGACACCGCAGCACGTCGGGGTCTGAGCCCCGGCCGGCTCGCAGCCGCGACCGCCGGACGCCCACGGCCCCACGTCCACAGCCCCGCTCCCGTCACCGGGCGGCGGGGCTGTGGCGTGCAGCCGGGTGACGTCGGTCAGGCCAGCACGAGGTAGCCGGCCGAGACGACCGTGAGCACCAGGACCAGCCGGTCGAACACCGCCTGGTCGAGCCGTCCGGCCACCCGCCTCCCCACCAGCGCCCCCACCACCACGGCGGGTGCCAGCAGGAGGTCCAGCGTCAAGGTCTCGAGCGTGATGAGCCCGAGCCCCGCCGAGAAGGGGGTCTTGGCGACGTTGACCACGAGGAAGAACCACGCGGCCGTCCCGAGGAAGCGGCTGATCGGGAACCGGGCCGCGAGGAAGTACATCGACATGACCGGGCCACCGGCGTTGGCGACCATCGTCGTGAAACCCGCCAGCGCGCCGTAGACGCCAGTGTCCAGACGCCGTCGCCACGCGGGCGGCCGCGCCGGTCCGGTGTCCGGGACGACGGCCCGCTCGGCGCGCCGGGTCAGCGACCGGCGCACCAGCGTCACCCCGACCAGCGCGATCAGCAGCGCACCGATCACGCGCCGCACCGTGGCGTCGTCGGCCGCACCGAGGAACACCGTGCCCAGCACGACGCCGACCACCACGGTGGGCACCATGCGCCGCAGGGTCGGCCAGTCGGCGTGGGCGTGGTACATCCGCACCGCGAACAGGTCCCCCACGATCAGCAGCACCAGCAGCACGCCGGTCGACAGGCGGGCTGGCAGCACCGCGGCGAAGACGGCGACGGTCAGCGTCCCGGCCCCGGGGAGCGCGGTCTTGCTCAACCCGACGAGCGAGGTGGCGAGGACGAGCAGCAGGACGTCGACGCCGGAGAGTCCGAGCACGCGCCCGAGGGTGTCACGGACGACGGCGTCCGGCCCGCGCTGCGGTTCGTGGCTCGGCTTGCCAGACTGGGCTGCACGCCGCGACGCGACAGACCGCTCGCCCCGACGAGGAGGCCGGCCATGGACGACCCCCGCTGGACCGAGCTGGACCACGACGAGTGCCGCCGGCTGCTCCAGCAGCAGCGCATCGGCCGGGTCGCGGTCGTCGCCGACGGCGCGCCGCTGGTCCTGCCCGTCACCTTCGTGCTCGACGACGACGACGTCGTCTTCCGGACGTCCGTGGGCAACGCGCTCGACGCGGCCCTCGACGACTCCCCGGCGGCCTTCGAGGTCGACGGGATCGACGAGCCGAGCCGCACGGGCTGGAGCGTGCTGGTGCAGGGACGTGCCCGGTACGTCACGGGCGCGGCGGAGCTGTCGCGGGTGGACCGCCTCGGGCTGGTCCCCTGGGCGCCGGGGGACCGGCCGCGGTTCGTGCGGATCGCGGCGGACCGGACCACGGGCCGGCGGATCGGCGTCCCGCCGCTGCCGTCGAACTACTGGGGCTGACCCGCGCGCGACGACGGCGCGGCCCCCTCGGGGGAACCGCGCCGTCGCGCCGGTCGGCACCGGTCAGGTGGTGGCCCCCGCCGGTCGGAACAGGAACTGGTCGAAGCGGTGCAGGAACGCCGCCATGGCCTGCCGGGTCACCGGACGGCCGGGGCCGAAGGTGTCGGCGTCGTACCCGGTCGTGATGCGCGCCCCGTCCAGCCAGGCGATCGCCTCGGCGAACGGGTGCCCCGGCGGGACGTCGCCGTAGGACGCCGTGCCGGCGGCCTGCGGCTCACCGGCCAGGCGGTGCAGGAAGGCCGCCATCGCCTGCCGGGACACCGGCATGGTCGCCCCGAACGTGCCGTCCGGGTACCCGTCGGCGATGCCGGTCGCCACGAGCCACTCGACGGCGACGTAGAACGGGTGGTCCGGGTCGACGTCGGAGAACGACTGCGTCCCGGGCTCCGGCACCCACCCGTCACCGGCGTACCGGTACAGGAAGGCCGCGGTCGCCTGCCGGGAGACCGCCGACGCCGGGTAGAAGAACACCTCGTCGCCGACCGGGGTCCCGGTGCTCAGGCGGTTCTCGGCGAGCCACCGGATGTCCGGGTAGAACGGGTTGCTCGGCGTCACGTCGACGAACTCCGGCGCCGGGGCCGGGCTCAGCACCCCGGCTCCCGCGAACGCCTCGACGGCGGCCGCGACGTCGGAGGTCGGCAGGAGCTCGACGTCGTAGAACTCGGCCGGGTCCCAGCGGGCCTCGTCGAGCAGCGGCTCGTCCGCGGTGGCGTTGAAGGCCGCGAGCACGTCGACGGGCTCCCCGTTCACCTCGGAGCCGTGCTCGTGCAGCCGGGTCCCGCCCCAGTCGGCGATGATCCGCCCCGGGTCGACGCCGTCGGCCAGCACGAACGCGTTGTTCTCCGCGTACAGGCTCGACTCGACGCCGGCGCCCCAGTAGTAGGAGAACAGCCCCTCGTCGGTCTGCTCGTACAGGTTGTTGTAGACGTGCACGTCGCCGTAGCGCACGCGCGGTGCGCGCTGGCCGATGTCGCGCCACAGGTTGTGGTGCAGGGTCACCCGGTGCTCGCCCAGGTCCTGGGTGCGCGAGTCCGACGAGCCGATCAGCATCGTCTTGTCGTGGTCGTCGAAGACGTTCCACGACACCGTGACCAGGTCCGCGCCGTTCGTGATGTCGAGCAGCCCGTCGTGGATCTCGTAGTGGCGGCCGTAGACGTCCGGCAGGCTCCCCGGGGGGGTGTCGCCGTCGTCGAACGTGTTGTGGTCGATCCACACGCTGTACGAGGACAGGATCGAGACGTTGTCGTACGCGGAGTTCCAGTTGCCCTCGTCCGTGTCGCCCGGGTCCCACTCCGGGAAGCAGTCGCTCGCCTCCGAGATGTGCAGGTTCCGCAGGATGACGTTGTGCGCGTCCCGGATGCGCAGGTTGGCGCCGACGATGCCGGCGTCGTCACCGAGTCCCACGATGGTGACGTTGGAGCCCACGTGCTGCTGGATCTGCGCCGCCTGGATGCTCGAGGCGGCCTGGCGGGCCTCCTCCAGCGGTCCGGACGGGGCCGCCCGGCCCCACGGGCCTGCGGGGTCGAAGTGCGCGATGTAGTCGTCCATGCTGAACGGCTCGCCCGTGCCCTCCACGGTCACCTGGGCGGCGAAGTCGTCGCAGCTCAGGGCCGTGCCGTCCGCGGCGGTGTAGGCGTCGAGCACGCCGTCGACGTAGATGATCCGCGGCGTCGTGCTGGTGCGGGCGTCGGTCTGGCTGCCGCCGGGCGCGCCCGCGAGCGCGTCGCGCAGCTCCTGCCAGGTGTCGACGACGTAGACCTCGTCCTGGGTCGCGGCCGAGCCGCCGGTGGTGCCGGTGGCCTGCGCGTCGACGTCGTTCGGCGAGGTCGGGCCCACGAAGGACCCCCAGCCGTCGCCCTCGGCCAGGACGGCGCGCCCGAGGTCGCCGGCCTCCTCGTGCTCGGCCGCTGCCGCGGTCGGTGCGCCGGCGCCGACCAGCAGCATCGACCCTGCCGCCGCGGCCACGCCCCAGCGTGTCCCTGCTCCGTGTCGTGCGGTCCTGCTCATGCGAGACCCCCTCGTCCCAGTGCGGCCGCCGTCGCCCGGTGACGGTCAGATGTGCGGGCGCGTCGCCCGCGGGGTCGACGGCGGTGATGGTGACGCCCATGGCCGCGACGTCCCTGTCTCGGCCCGGCACAGGCGCCGGGTGCCGACCTCACCATGACACCGGCCACGGGGAAAGCGCAATCCTTCCCGTCCGCCCGATGTCCGTGCGGCGACGACGCCCGGGATCACGCCTCGTGGCATCCTAGAGGTAAGCGCTTTCACCCCTCAGACCCGGGAGCTTGCCGATGACGTCAGCCACAGCCCTCCGCCGCTACGCCGTGGCCGGGACGGGCCACCGGTCCCAGATGTACGTCGACGCGATGCTCGGCGACCACGCCGACGTCGCCCAGCCGGTCGCCTGGTGCGAGCCCAACCCGGGCCGCGCCGCCTTCTACGACGGCCTGCTCGAGGCGGCCGGCCGCGGGCCGCTGCCGCGGTACGAGCCGGACCGGCTCGAGGACATGATCTGCGAGCAGCGGGTCGACGTCGTCGTGGTCACCGCGCCGGACCACACGCATGCCGACCTGGTGACCCGCGCGCTGCGGGCCGGCGCGGACGTCGTGGTGGAGAAGCCCCTGACGATCGACGTCGACGGCTGCCGCCGCATCAACGCCGCCATCGCCGAGACCGGCCGCGACGCCGTGATGACGTTCAACTACCGCTACTCGCCGCGCAACTCCTCGCTCAAGGAGGTGATCGCCTCCGGGCGGATCGGCACCGTGACGTCGGTGCACTTCGAGTGGGCGCTGGACACGGTGCACGGGGCCGACTACTTCCGCCGCTGGCACCGCGAGAAGCGGCTGTCCGGCGGCCTGCTGGTCCACAAGTCGTCCCACCACGTCGACCTGGTCAACTGGTGGCTCGACGACGCCCCCGAGCGCGTCTACGCGCGCGGCCGGCTCGCCTTCTACGGCGACGCCGGGTCCGGTGCGGCCCAGGCCGGGCCGCGACCGGCGCGCGGCAGGGACGCCGAGCCGGGGGACCGGTGGTCGCTCGACATGACGCAGGACGAGCGGCTCCGACGGCTGTACCTGGACGCGGAGCACCACGACGGGTATCTGCGCGACCAGGACGTCTTCGCCCCCGGCATCACGATCGAGGACACCATGGCCGTCGTCGTGGACTACCGCGGCGGGGCCCTGCTGACGTACTCGCTCAACGCGCACGCCCCGTGGGAGGGCTACCGGGTCACGGTCAACGGCTCGGAGGGCCGCGCCGAGCTCGAGGTGGTCGAGCGCGGGTCGGTCGAGTTCGACGCCTCCGGCCACGCGGTGCTCGACCCGAGCGCCCGGGAGGCGGCGAGCGCGGACGTGCTGCGGCCGCAGGGGCAGCGGCTGGTCGTGCAGCGCCACTGGGAGCGGGCGCACGAGGTCCCGGTGCCGATGGGTCGGGGCTCGCACGGCGGCGGCGACGCGATCCTGCTCGCCGACGTCTTCCGCGGCCGCATCCAGGACGACCCGCTGGGCCGGCCGGCCGGCCACGTCGACGGCGTCCGCGCGGTCGCCGTGGGCATCGCGGCCAACGAGTCGATGCGTACCGGGCAGGCGGTCGACATCGACGCGCTGGGGCTGGGAGCGGACCTGCGCAAGCGCTGAGCGGCGCGTCGGGACGTGCGCGGCGGCGCCTGCGCCGGTCAGTCGGCGGGGGCGCCGGCCGACGCGGCGGAGGTGCCGGCCTCACCGGCCCGCGTCCACGGCGCCCCCAGTGCGGTGAACGTCCGCAGCTCGGTGGCCACCCGGGCGCACCACTGCTCGACGTCGCGCACGACGGCGTGCCGGTCGGGGCCCTCGCCGCGCCACTCGACGAGCTCGGCGGGGACCGGGGCGGGGTCCGGCGCGGTCCGGATCGCCTCCATGACGCGCATGAACCCCCCGGACTCCACCAGCGGGCTGACCAGCCGCACGTCCGGGTCGCCGACGTGGTCCACCAGGTTGGCGAGCAGTCCCGTGCTCGTGCACGCGACGGTGCGCGCCCCGGCCACGCCGTCGACCTCGACCACGTCGGACTTGTACCGGAAGGTGATCCGTCCGGCGGAGCCGTGCACGGTGACGCGCGGCTCGGTCTGCTCGGCCGCGCACACCGTCAGCCCCATGGCGATCGTCGTGCCGCCGGCGGCCGGTGTGGTCACCACCCGGACGGCCGAGGTGTCGTCGGCCTCGATGTCGTTGGCGCGGTAGAGGTCGGTCTCGACCTCGGCGACGTCCTCGGCGCGGTTGGCGCCGGCGAGCCGCAGCGCGGCGGCGACGGCGTGGGCGAGCGGGTTGGTCACCACCCCGTCGACGACGTCGACGCCGTCCAGCCGGCGTCGCCCCGCCCACGGGGCACGCTCGAAGTAGGAGACCGGGCGCAGCCACGTCCCCTCGACGCCGATGCCGGTGACGTCCCCGATCTCGCCCTCGGCGACGAGCCCGGCGATGTGCGCGTAGGCGTCCGAGCCGTTCGCCTGGAAGCCCACCTGGCAGGCGCGGCCGGTCTCGGCGGCGACCGCGAGCAGCGCCCTGTACTCGGCGAAGGACGCCGTCGGCGGCTTCTCGAGCAGCACGTGGCAGCCCGCGCGCATCGCGGCCGTGGCCAGCGGGGCGTGGGTCGGGATCGGGGTCGCGATCGCCACCACGTCCGGGGGGTCGGTGGCGAGCAGGTCAGCGAGATCGGTGTGGTAGGCGGCGTCGCCGGCCAGCTCGGCGGCCTCACCGGACAGCGGCCGGCGGTCCACCACGCCAGTGACCACGCACCGACCGGCGGCCGCGAGGGGTTGCAGCGTGCGAAGGTGGACCAGCCCGAAGCCGAGGACGCCGACGACGGCGACACGGACGGGCGGGCGGGGTGTGGCGTCGCGGAGGCCGGACATGCTGGAAAGCGTTTACTCACGCGTGGGGGATGTCAAGCGGCCAGGTCGCTGGTGCGCCGGCCGGCCCGACCGGGGGGTCACCTGCCGCCCCGTCCCGCGGTGACCGGCCCGCAGTCCACGCAGGGCACGGTTCGGTATCCATCCGCCGACGCGCTTGACGACGCCCGGAGCGCGGTCGCATAGTGGAAGCGCTTTCCGAGGGCGGCGGTGTCGCGTGCCCGCTGTCCGGGAGTTTCTCGGTCCATCAACGACGATCCACCGAAGAGGGAGCATGATCCGTCCTCCCCATGCAGGTCCGCGCGGAGCCGTCCGCGCCGACCGACCCGTGCTCCCCGCCGGCCCGTGGCGCCCCGCTGCGCGCGCCGGCGCGCGGACGGCCGTCGGGGCCCTGACCGTTCCCGGAGGTGTCGATGTCCGCCCTGTCTGAGCTCGGGTCCCTGCGCAAGCAGAAGGGTCAGGCGAGCCGCAGCCCGTTGGAGAAGAACGACGGCAAGTACGCCATGTTCTTCCTCGGGCCGTGGCTGATCGGCCTGGTGCTCATCACGGCCGGGCCGCTGCTCGCCTCGCTGTACCTGTCCTTCACGGACTACGACCTGCTCAGCGACCCTGAGGTCATCGGCGTCGAGAACTACCGGGCGATGCTCGAGGACCCCCGGCTGCTGACCTCGTTGCGGGTCACGTTCACCTACGTCTTCGTCTCGGTGCCGCTGCAGCTGATCGCCGCGCTCGGGCTGGCCCTGCTGCTGGACCGCGGCATGCGCGGGCTGGCCCTGTACCGGTCGGTGTTCTACCTGCCGTCGCTGCTCGGTGGCTCGGTCGCCATCGCGATCCTGTGGCGGCAGATCTTCGGCACGTCCGGGCTGGTGAACCAGTTCCTCGGGCTGTTCGGCGTCGACGGTCCCGGGTGGGTGTCGCACCCGGACTACGCGCTGGACACGCTCATCATCCTCAACGTGTGGACGTTCGGCGCGCCGATGATCATCTTCCTGGCCGGTCTGCGGCAGATCCCGGAGATGTACTACGAGGCGGCCGCGATCGACGGCGCCACGAAGCTGCGCCAGTTCTGGTCCATCACCATCCCGATGCTCACCCCGATCATCTTCTTCAACCTCGTGCTGCAGTTCATCGGGGCCTTCCAGAGCTTCACGCCGGCATTCGTGGTCTCCGGCGGGACCGGTGGGCCGGCCGACTCGACGCTCTTCTACACCCTGTACCTGTACCAGCAGGGGTTCACGAACCTCGACATGGGCTACGCCTCGGCGATGGCCTGGCTGCTGCTGGCGATCATCGCCGTCCTCACCGCCCTGAACTTCTTCCTCTCCAAGTACTGGGTCTTCTACAATGACTGATCTCCAGGACGCCGCCGAGACGTTCGTCGTCGCACCGAAGCGGCCCGCCGACCGGCCCGAGCCCCGCACGGGGCGGGCGCGGTCCGTCGTCAAGCACCTCGTGCTCATCGCCGTCGGCGTGGTGATGCTCTACCCGCTGCTGTGGATGCTCTCGTCGTCGATCAAGCCGAACGACCTGATCTTCCGCGAGCCGGGCCTCATCCCGTCCGAGCTGGACGTCAGCAACTACACGGTGGGCTGGGACGCGCTGCTGCACCCGTTCAGTCACTACCTGATCAACTCGGCCGTGATCGTCATGGGCTCGGTGCTCGGGAACCTCATCTCGTGCGCGCTGGCGGCCTACGCGTTCGCCCGGTTGAACTTCAAGTTCCGCACGCTGTTCTTCGCGATCATGCTGATGTCGATCATGCTGCCGATCCACGTCGTGATCGTGCCGCAGTACATCCTGTTCTCCGAGCTGGGCTGGATCAACACGTTCCTGCCGCTCATCGTGCCCAAGTTCCTGGCCACCGACGCGTTCTTCGTGTTCCTCATGGTCCAGTTCTTCCGCGGCATCCCCAAGGAGCTGGACGAGGCGGCGCGCCTGGACGGGGCGGGGCACATCCGGATCTTCTTCCGGATCATGCTTCCGCTGTCGCTGCCGGCCCTGGCCACGACCGCGATCTTCACGTTCATCTGGACCTGGAACGACTTCTTCTCCCAGCTCATCTTCCTGACCAACCCCGACAAGTACACCGTCCCGGTCGCACTGCGGACGTTCGTGGACTCCACCGGCGCCAGCTCGTGGGGCTCCCTGTTCGCGATGTCGATCGTGTCGCTCATCCCGGTCTTCCTCGTGTTCCTCTTCGGCCAGAAGTACCTGGTCAAGGGGATCGCGACGACCGGCATCAAGTAGTCACCGCCCTCCACACCGCCCGGGCGCCGGTCTCGACGACGAGGCTCGGACCACGACCCCGCGACCAGCGGGAACGACGCACAGGAGACACCGATGCGTACCACCCTGCGTACCACTGACCGGCCGCGCCGCCGGCTGATCACCATGGCCACCGTCCTGACGGCCGGTTCGCTCGCGCTGGCGGGCTGCGGCCAGGCCGACAACCTCGCCGAGAACAGCGGCGAGGAGCCCGCCGCCGAGGGGGGCGACTGCGAGCAGGCCGAGCTGCGCTACGCGTGGTGGGGCTCGGACGTGCGCCACCAGCTCAACCAGGAGGTCATCGACGCGTTCGAGGCCGAGAACCCGGACATCACGATCACGCCCGACTTCACCGACTGGGCCGGGTACTGGGACAAGCTCGCCACCGGGGTGGCCGGTGGTGACACGCCGGACATCCTCATGCAGGAGGAGCGCTACCTGCGCGACTACGCCGAGCGCGGGGTCATCGCGAACCTGGACGACTACGACATCGCCACGGACGCGATCGACGAGAACATCCTCGCCGCGGGGCAGACCGACGGTGCGCTGTACGGCATCCCGACGGGCGTCAACGTGTACTCCGTGCTGGCGAACCCGGCCGTCTTCGAGCAGGCCGGTGTGCCGATGCCGGACGACACCACGTGGAGCTGGGACGACTTCCAGGAGACCGCGATCGCGATCGGGCAGACCGACGGCCTGTTCGGCATGCAGGACCACGGGTACAACGAGCCGGGGTTCATGGTCTTCGCCCGCCAGAACGGCGAGCAGCTCTACACCGAGGACGGCGAGCTCGGGTACCAGGACGAGACCCTGGTCGAGTGGTGGGAGATCGCCCTGAACCTGCAGCGCAACGGTGGTCAGCCGTCCGCGTCCGAGACCGTCGAGATCCAGTCGCTCGGCCCGGAGCAGTCGCTGCTCGGCACGAACCGCGGCGCCATGGGTGCCTGGTGGACGAACCAGCTGACGGCCATCGAGACGGCCGCCGGGACCGAGCTGGAGCTGCTGCGGTGGCCGGGGGAGAGCCAGGGCGAGCGCACCGGCATGTACTTCAAGCCCGCGATGTACATCTCGATGTCGGCGGACACCGAGTGCCCCGACGCGGCCGCGGCGTTCATCGACTTCATGGTCAACAGCGAGACGGCCGGTGAGCTGCTGCTCTCCGACCGTGGTCTGCCGGCCAACACCGACGTCCGCGCGGCGATCGCGGACGACCTGAGCCCGAGCGAGAAGAAGGCGGCCGACTTCATCGCCGACCTGGAGGACGAGATCATCGACGGCACCCCGGTCCCGCCGATCGGGGCCGGCGAGGTCGCGGCGATCCTCGACCGCTACAACAACGAGGTGCTGTTCGAGCGCATGACGCCGCAGGACGCCGCCGAGCAGTTCCGCTCGGAGGTCGAGGCCGCGATCGGCTGACCCGGTCACCGGCGGCACGCCGCCGGGACCACCGACGGACGCCCCGCACGACGGCATGTCGTGCGGGGCGTCCGTGCGTCCCGGCCGGGTCAGCGGGCGCTGCGCTCCTCCGCCGCGGCCAGGTCGGGGAACAGCCGCTCGAGCGCCGCGCGCGCGTGCCGCACGGCCAGGTCCTTCGCCTTCGCCTCGAGCATCACGTCGAGCGGTCCGGGCGCGGACCGCAGCAGGTCGACGAGGTCCCACGGCGCGATGAAGTCGGCGTGCGGAGTCAGCCGCGGAGTGACGGGCACCCGCTCGATCCGACGGCTCCCGGCAGGCTTGCGCTCGGCGACCTCCAGGTCGACGCGTGGGCTGGACAGGTGCACCTTCGGGCGCACACCGGGCGCCCAGGTGCGGTAGGTGTCGGCCAGCGCCTGCGCCGGGGGGAGGGTCACCGACTCCACCGACGTGCGGTGGTGGTGGTGGTCGTAGGCGATCCGCACCCCGGTGCGCCGGTGCAGCTCGAGCACGTCGGCGACGCCGAAGGGTCCGTCGTCGTTCTCCAGGGCCAGCCGCGCCCGGGCACGGTCGGAGAGCCGCTCGTAGGCGCGCGCCCAGCGGTCCAGCGCCGAGGGTCGGTCGCCGTAGAGCCCGCCCACGTGCACGACGACGGCGCCCTCCGGCCCCTGGCCGAGGGCGTCCAGCAGCGCGGTGTCCTGCTCCAGGTCCGCGGCCGACTTCCCGGTGAGCACCGGGTCGGCGGAGTTCAGCACCGTGTACTGGCCGGGGTGGGTGGACAGGCGCAGCCCCATCGCGGTGGCCCGCGCTCCCAGCGCGGTCAGGGCGTCGCGGCACTGGTCGATCTGCCGGCGGTAGTCCAGGTCCGGCAGGTCGGGGTGGGTGCCGTACGGGATGGTCTGGCTGGACAGCCGGAACATGCGCACGTCGATCGCCTCGAGGCGGTCCAGCACCGGCCCCAGCATCTCCAGCGAGCGGGACAGGTGGGGTCCGCTCTGCCAGCGTCGGGTGTCGGCGGTGGGCAGGCCGCCGTCGCCGAGCACCTTGACCGCGAAGCCGAGCCGGTAGGGGTGGGGCACGCGCCCATCCTGACCCGGACCGCCCGGCCCGGCCCGTCGAGCCGCCCGTCGAGCGGCCCGGCCCGGCCCGTCGGGCGGCCCGTCGGGCGGCCCGTCGGGCGGGCTACCGGGCGGTCGGTCGGCCGAGCGGGCCGGCCGGGCGCCCGACGGCTCCGCGGCCGGCCCACGTCGCCGTCAGTGGCGGCCGGCGCCGTCGTCGTCGACGTCCGCGGCGGCCGGTCCGGGGCCGGTGTCGGGCTGCGCCGCACCGGTCCCGTCGCCCCCCGTCGGCGAGGCGGCGCGGGTCGAGTCCGGCCCGGGACCGGTGGGTGGCGTGACCGTGGTGTCGTCGGGGTCGGGGGTGCGTGAGTCGGACGTGCTCATCGGTGCTCCTCGAGGTCGTCGCCGGGCGGGTCGCGGGGTCGCTGGCAGGGACGCCGCGGGCACCGCCGGCAACGATGCCCGCACGGTCGCACGCTAGACCTCAGCGGGAGGGCGGCGCGACGCCCGGCCTACGCTGCAGGCCATGGACTGCGACGTGGTGGTGGTCGGTGCGGGGGTGGCGGGGCTGGAGTGCGCCCGGTCCCTGCACGAGCGGGGCGTGTCGGTGTGTGTCCTGGAGGCCGCGGACGCCGTCGGCGGGCGGATCCGCACCGACCACGTCGACGGCTTCACGGTGGACCGCGGGTTCCAGCTGCTGAACCCGGCCTACCCGGCGGTCCGCCGTCGGGTCGACGTCGCCGCCCTCGAGCTGCGGCCGTTCCTGCCCGGGGTGGCCGTGCGCCGGGACGCCGGCCTGGCCCTGCTCGCCGACCCGCGACGCGCACCCTCCCGGCTGGGACGGACGCTCGCGAGCGGCTACGCGCGTCCGGGTGAGCTGCTGGCCCTGGCGCGGTGGGCGGCGCCCGCCCTCGGCCCGGTCGACCGCCTGCTCCGGCGGCCCGACGCCCCGCTCGGGCGGTCGCTGACCGACGCCGGCGTCCACGGGGCCGTGCGCCGCGAGGTGCTCGAGCCGTTCCTGGCCGGCGTCCTCGCCGAGGACGTCGGCGCGACGTCGGCGCAGTTCGTCCGCCTGCTCGTCCGCAGCTTCCTGCTGGGCACCCCCGGTGTCCCGGCCGCCGGCATGGCGGCGCTGCCGCAGCAGCTCGCCCGCGGCGTCCCGGACGTCCGGCTGGGTGTGCAGGTCCGGGGCCTGGAGCGCACCGGCGCCGGGCAGCGGGTCCTGACCGACGGCGACGCGGTGACCTCACGCGCCGTCGTGGTCGCCACCGACGGCCCGGCCGCGGCCCAGCTCGTGCCGATCCCCGCACCGTCGATGAACGGCCTGGTCACGCACTGGTACGCCACCGACCAGCCGCCGTCTGCCGGCGCGCCGACCGGTCCGACGGCCAGGTCGTCGACGTCGTCCGTGGTGGTCGTCGACGGGCGCCGCCGCGGGCCGGTCGTGAACGCCGCCGTGATGACCGCGTCGGCGCCGACGTACGCCCCCACCGGCATGCACCTGGTCGCGGTCACCTGCCTGCTCGGCGCCACCCCGCCGGACGAGGCGACCGTCCGGCGGCAGGCCGGGCAGATGCTCGGCACCGACCCGCGGCCCTGGAACGAGCTCACCCGGCACCTCGTGCCGCATGCGCTGCCCGCGCAGGTCCCGCCGCTGACCGTGCGGCGCCCGGTCGACCTCGGGAGCGGACGGTTCGTGTGCGGTGACCACCGCGACACCGCCTCGACCCAGGGCGCGCTGGTGTCGGGGCGCCGCACGGCCGCCGCGGTGCGCCGGTGGCTCCGGGGACCGGACGGACCCGTGCCCGGGGACGGACCCGTGCCCGGGGACGGACCCGTGCCCGGGCCGGCCCGGCGCTCGGCCGGCTGACCTCAGGCGACCGGCACCCCCACCATCGCCGCGCTGCGGTCCCAGAGGTCCGCCGCGAGCGCCGGGTCCCACGCGCGCGGGCTGGTCCGGGCCACCCGGCGCTTCTCGTAGAACTGGCCGGGCTCCCAGTCGACGCCCGGCTGGTGCGTGGCCAGCCACACCAGGGTGTCGGCGCCCTTTGCCGGGCCGATCGTCAGCAGGCGACGCAACGGCGTGTGGTAGAGGAACCGCATCACGTCGGTGGAGTCCGCGGCGAAGTTGGTCGCAACCACCCCGGGGTGGAAGGCGGCGGCGGACAGCCCCCGGTCGCCGAACCGCCGCTGGAGCTCCGCGGTGAACAGGATGTTCGCGAGCTTGCTGTCCCCGTAGGACTTGCGCGGCGAGTACGCCCGCTCGTTCTGCAGGTCGGCGGTGTCCAGCCCGCTGAACAGCCGGGCCGCCGCGCTCGACGTGGTGATGACCGACGCGCGGGCGGCCAGCAGCGGCTCGATGAGCAGGTGGGTGAGCAGGAACGGTGCCAGGTGGTTCACCTGCAGGGTGCGCTCGAACCCGTCGACGGTGAGCTCGCGGGTGCCCATCAGGCCCCCGGCGTTGTTCGCCAGGACGTCGATCCGCGGGAGCGTGGACCCCAGCGTGTCGGCGAGCCGGCGGACGTCGTCCAGCCGGGCGAAGTCGGCCAGGTGGAAGGGTGCGTCGAGCTCCCGAGCCACCGCCTGCGTCTTGCTCGCGGAGCGGCCGACGACGACGACCTGCTCACCGCGCTGGACCAGCGCTCGCGCCGCGGCGGCGCCGATCCCGTCGCTGGCTCCGGTCAGGACGATGGTGCGGTCGGGCATGGGGCAGCCTCTCGTGGTCGGGCCTCGATCATCACCCGTCGACGCGGGGTGACGCGCGCCGAGCGCCATGGCGGCCCCGCACCCGGTCCGGGTGCGGGGCCGCCATGGCCGGGGGCGCCGGTCACTCGCCGTACTGCTCCTGGGGCAGTCGGCCCGGCCCGTCGGTGCGCAGCGGGGCGGGGGTGGGTGCGACCAGCGTGGACGCCGTCGGCTGCCGGGCCTCGAGCGGCCCGTCGGCCAGCCCGTCGAAGCGGTGCAGGAACGCGGCCATCGCCTGCCGGCTGATCGGCACCGCCGGGCCGAACGTGCCGTCCGGGTACCCCTCGGCGACCCCGGTGTCCTGCAGCCAGGCGATCGCGTCGACGAACGGGCTGCCCGCCGGGACGTCGGTGAACGCCGCCGGTCCGTCGACGGCGGGCTCGCCCGCCAGGCGGTACAGGAATGCGGCCATCGCCTGGCGGCTGACCGGGCGGGCCGGACCGAACAGGTCGCCGTCGTAGCCGGTGGCCAGACCCTCGGCGGCCATCCACTCGATCGCCGCGAAGAACGGGCTGCCGGGGGCGACGTCGTCGAAGGTCTGCCGGCCCGGGGCGGGCGTGTGCACGACCCCGGCGTAGCGGTACATGAACGCCGCCATCGCCTGGCGGGACATGGCGCGGTCGGGGTAGAAGTACACCTCGTCCCCGACCGTGGTCCCGGTGGACAGCCCTGAGTCGGCCAGCCAGCGGATGTCGTCGTAGAAGTCCTGCCCCGCGACGACGTCCACGAACTGCGGCGGCTCGAACGGCGCGACGTGCTCCAGGGGCGGGGCGAACCCGGTCACGAGCCGGCCGTCGGCCTGCTGCTCCAGGGCGTACCCCATGCCGAGCACGGCGGCGTCGTCCCAGGCACGGCCCACCAGCTGCATGGCCACCGAGTAGCCGTGCTCGTTGGTGCCCACGGGCACCACGACGGTCGGCAGCCCGACGCTGGAGGTCAGCACCCCGGTGGCCCGGTCGGCGGTGAGCTGGTTGGTCGCGCTGTCGTTGTTGTAGACGTCGCTGAGGAAGCCGGGATAGACGACGGCGTCGACGTCGTGCTCGTCCATCCAGGCCGCGATCGCGACCTTGGCGGCGTCGCGGTAGGCGAGCCAGGCGTCGACCTCCTCGGGCGTCATGCGGGGGGTGTCGCGCAGCTCGCGCCGGTTGTACGGCAGCACCAGCGGCGAGGCGAGCAGGGCGTCGCCGTCGACGAACGGGAAGTCGTCGTGCAGCTCGATGTAGCGCGCCCAGCCCTCCTCGGTGCGGCTGCCGGACGGCGCCCGGCCGAGATCGGGCGGCGCCGGCATCTCGACCATCGCGGCGCCGGCGGCCTGGAGGTCGGCGAAGTGGCCGCGGACCGCGGCCCCGGTGTCGTCGTCGGAGTAGCCCGAGACGAAGGAACCGGGCAGGTAGCCGATCCGCGTGCCCTGCAGGGCGGTCGTCGTCAGCGTGTCGGTCCAGTCGGCCGGGCGGTGGGCGTCCGCCTGCGCGGTCAGCACGTCCTTCGGGTCGGTGCCGGTGGTCGCGTTGAGCAGGTACGCCAGGTCGGTGACGGTGCGGGCCATCGGGCCGGCGTAGTCCTGACCCCAGGACAGCGGCATGACGCCGTGCACGCTGGCCATCCCGTCGGTGCCGCGGAAGGTCGTGATGCTGTTGCCGACGCTCGGCGCGTACAGCGACACCCCGGTCTGGCTGCCCATGGCCGCCGCCGCCATGCTGGCGGCGACCGCGACCGCCGACCCGCCGCTGGAGCCGAACGACGTCTTGGACGGGTACAGGGCGTTCCAGGCCTGACCGAAGGCGCTCTCGCTGTAGCCACCGGAGTTGGCGAACTCCGACAGGGTGGTCTTGCCGATGATCACCGCGCCGGCGTCGCGCAGCAGCGCGACCTGGTGGGCGTCCGCGTCCGGCTGCCAGTCCGCGAGCGCGAGCGTGCCGCCGGTCGTGGGCATGTCCCGGGTGTCGTACAGGTCCTTGAGCGCGATCGGGATGCCGAGCAGCTCGCCGGTGGCGCCGCCCGCCCGGGCCGCGTCGGCGGCCGCGGCCTGGGCCATGGCGTCGTCGGCGACCGTGATGAACGCGCCGAAGCCGAGCTGGCCGGTGTCGTACGCCGCGATCCGGTCCAGGTAGGCGCGGGTGATGCTCTGCGAGGTGGTCGCGCCGCTCTCCAGGTCCGCCTGGAGCTCGGCGATCGACGCGTCGACCACGTCGTACGGCGAGCTCGTGACGGTCGGCGGGGCCGCCGGTGCCGGGGAGATCGGCAGGGTCGTCACGGCGGCGCAGTCCGCCGGGTCGAAACCGGCCACCGTCAGCGCGGTCAGGTCCCAGTTCTCCAGGGTGCAGATCTCCCCGGGCGTCAGGCCCGTGAGGTCGGGGGCGGCGGTCAGGGCGGTAACGTCGACGGCTGCGTCGTCGACCGCCCCCGGCTCCCCGATCTGGACGAAGCGGGCCAGCGACTCCGTCTCGCCGGGTGCGACGGTCAGCGTGGTCACGAAGCCGTAGAAGTTGGACTCGTGCCCCTCGGTCGCCCGGGCGGTGCGGAACGGGTCGCGCTCCTGGTTGCCGATGCTGGTCAGGGCGCCGGGGAACGGCGCGGGCGTGCCCAGGACGACGCCGACCGGTCGGTCGGCAGGCTCGGTGGTGGCCACGACGGTCCAGGCGTCGTCGGGCGTGAGCGCCGTGTCGCCCGACGACGTCGCCCGGACCGCTCCCTGGTCGGCGCCGCTGCCGTACCCGAGCGCGCCGCCGAAGGAGACCTCCACGGTGACCGGCTCGGCGGTGGTGTTGGTGAACGTGTCGAAGAAGCGCGTCGCGCTGCTTGCGGCCATGACCGTGAGCTCACGGGTGATGTGCACGCCGCCGAGGTCGACCGACTGCGTGGTGGCGAAGGTGTCGGCGCCGTCGAAGGTGAGGCCGAAGCCGCGCATGAGCTCACCGTTCAGCCGCGGCTGCGGCTCGACGTCGACCTGGACGGCGATGTTGCCGAACCCGTCCACGGGTGACCCGCTCACCGACCGCAGGCTGCCCGTGTCCAGGCCGGGCCGGGCGGCGTCGTGCACCTGCCAGGTGATCCCCGTGCCGCCGGGCACGTCGGTCACCGCGGACGCCGGGGCCGCGACGAGCGCAGCCGAGGCGGTCAGTCCCGTGACGAGGAGCGCGGATCCCCGTCGGTGCCACGCCCGGCAGCGCGGTGTCGGTGAGTCGTCGGTGGCGCGTGGCCACCGTGGTCCAGCAGACGGCATGGTGTCTCCCTGTCGGCGAGCCGCAGCGACCTGCCGCGGTCCGCCGGACGCTAGACACGCCCTGTCACCGGGGGATTTCGCGGTCGCGTCGGGCCGGTTTCCCGGCCCGACGGTTGCCCGACGGCAGACGGTCGGCCCACAGCGGCCGGACAGCGACCCGACGGCGGCCCGACCGGTGGCCCCGGCGTCGCCGGGATCAGCGAGGTCGGGGGCCGCCTGCGGTGCGTCCCGAGTCGGTGCGGCGCCGTACGGCGCCGTCGTCGGGCACGGGGTCGGGCGACGCGGCCGCGCGCCGGGCCAGCGTGACGAGTCCGTGCCCGGCGACCAGCGCGCCGATGCCCCCCGCGGCCAGGTCGCCGAGGGTGTCGACCTCGTTGACGTTGATCGACGGGTCGACGTACGTGTGGCCCAGCCACTCGGCGATCTCCCACAGCACGCTGAGCCCGAGGCCGAGCCCGGTCACCAGGGCGGCCACGCCCCACCGGTGGACGACGGCGTCGGCGTCGGCCGGGTCCCGCGCGACGCCGACCCGGACGGCGACGAGGTACCCGATCACCGCGACCATGCCGGTCACGGCGGTGTGGACCGCCAGGTCCCACCAGGAGATGCGCTCGTAGAGACCGAGCACGCCGCTCCAGGCGGCGACCAGCAGGCTGGACCCGTAGGCGACGTCGACCCGGCCCGGGATGCCCAGTGCCCGCGGGACCATCAGGCCGCCCAGCACGAGCAGCATCAGCGCGACCGCGACCCCGTCGAACCCGACCACCGCGACGGCGATGCTCAGGAGCCCGGCGACGCGCACGGCGTCGGCGGGCACCCAGGCCGGGGGACCGGAGGGGGGACCGGAGGTCGGTGCGGGGTCGTGGTCCACCCCGTCGAGGATACCGGCGGCCCGGGTGCCCGGCCGGGTGCCCGCCGCACGCCCCGGCCGGGTGCCGACGGTCCGCGCCTCGCGCACCGGACGCTCAGGTCGCCCGGTCGGTGGGCTGCGCCGCCGTGGGGTGCTGTGCCACGTTGTCCCGGTGAGCACCGGACGTCGTGACCGGCGTGCCGAGCGGGCGGCCGCCACCGGACCGCGCGCCCGGGCGGCGGCGGGCGACCACCCGTGGTTCCTCACCGCGGTGCAGCGCGGCAACGACGCCACCCGGCTGCGGCCGTGGACCCAGGGCAACGAGGTGCGTGCGCTGGTGCACGGTCAGGCGTACTTCGCCGCGCTGGCCCGAGCGCTGGCCGGCGCCGGCGCCGGCGACCTCGTGCTGTTCGCCGACTGGCGCGGCGACCCGGACGAGCGGCTGGCTCCGGACGGACCCACGGTGGGTGCGGCGCTGTCGGGCGCTGCCGTGCGCGGTGCCCGGGTCAAGGGGCTCATCTGGCGCTCCCACCTGGACCGGCTGCGCTTCTCGGCCGACCAGAACCGTGACCTGTCGCAGGACGTCAACGGCAGCGGGGGCGAGGCCCTCCTGGACCAGCGGGTCCGGCCGCTGGGCAGCCACCACCAGAAGTTCGTCGTCGTCCGCCATGGCGACCGGCCGGCGGACGACGTCGCGTTCGTCGGCGGGATCGACCTCGCCCACAGCCGACGCGACGACGGGTCGCACGCCGGCGACCCGCAGGCGCAGGCCTTCTCCCACTGGTACGGCCGCACCCCGGCGTGGCACGACGTGCAGGTGGCGGTGCGCGGTCCGGCCGTGCGCGACGTCGAGGACGTGTTCCGTGAGCGGTGGCAGGACCCGGCGGCGCTGTCCCGGCTGCCGTGGCACGTGCTGCCCGACCTGGTCCGGCGGCAGGACCGTGACGCCGGCCGGCTCCCGCCACCCCGGCCCGACCCCCCGCGGGCCGGCACCTGCGCGGTGCAGCTGCTGCGCACGTATCCCAACCGGTGGCCTGGGTACCCGTTCGCACCCGACGGCGAGCGCAGCATCGCCCGCGGGTACGCCAAGGCGATGCGGCGGGCGCGACGGCTGGTCTACGTGGAGGACCAGTACCTGTGGTCGAGCGCCGTGGCCCGGGTCTTCGCCGACGCGCTGCGCCGCGAGCCGGGCCTGCACCTGGTCGCCGTCGTGCCCCGTCATCCCGACCACGACGACGCGCTGACCCTGGCGACCGGCCGGCTCGGTCACGCGCAGGCCCTGGACCTCGTGCGCGCCGCGGGCGGGGACCGGGTGCTGGTGCTCGACGTGGAGAACCCCCGCGGACTGCCGGTCTACGTGCACGCAAAGGTGTGCGTGGTCGACGACGTGTGGGCGACGGTCGGCAGCGACAACTTCAACCGGCGGTCCTGGACGCACGACTCCGAGCTCAGCGCCGCCGTCGTCGACGACGCCCGGGACCCGCGCGAGCCGCGCGACCCCGGCGGCCTGGGCGACGGGGCGCGGCGGTTCGCGCGCGACCTGCGCCTGGAGCTCATGCGCGAGCACCTCGACCTCGACGACGACGCCGACCTGGTCGACCCGCTCGCGGCGGTGGACGCGCTGCGTCGCAGCGCCGAGGCGCTGGACGCCTGGCACGACGCCGGGCGGGTCGGTCCGCGCCCGCCCGGTCGGCTGCGTTCCCACACGGTGCACTACCCGCCGCGGTGGCAGCGGGCCGTTGCGGGCCTCGCCTACCGGACGGTCGTGGACCCCGACGGGCGGCCACCGCGGCTGAAGCTGGGTGGGGGCCACTGAACGCCGCGGCCCGCCCGTCGGTGCGCACCGCGACGGGCTCGCGGGAGCGTGGGGTCAGGAGGCGGCGTCGTCCAGGCGCTGGAGCAGGTCGTCGGCGGCGGCCGCGATCTCGTCGTGGTCGTTCTGCGACGCGCGCTGCTTGGCGTGGATGAGGGCCGCCCGGTTCACCGTCGAGAAGTCGCCGTACGGGAAGCCGTAGCGGCCCTTGGTCTGCTCGGAGCCGTCGGGGTCGATGCCCAGGTGCCAGTCGCCGAACGCGTCGTACCCGTCGGACTCGACCAGGGCGTTCTCCTGGTCGGTGCTCGGGGCGGCGTCCGACCACTCGGTGGTCGTGTCGACCTCGCCGGCCTCGATCAGCGTGCGGGCGTGGGCCACTGCGGAGGAGTTCACGTCGTAGTGCGGCATGGGACCCACGCTACGAGCGGTCCCCGGGACCCGCAGCCGGTGGCCGGCGGGCCGTCGTGCCGGGGCCGGCGCGCCGAAGTCCTGGCCGCATGTGGGTGGCGGCATCCACACTGTCCCTGTGCCGACCATCTCCGCGCAGGGCCTCGTCAAGACCTACGGCAGCGTCCGGGCGTTGGACGGCCTGGACCTCACCGTCGAGCAGGGCACCGTCCTGGGGGTGCTCGGTCCCAACGGGGCGGGCAAGACCACCGCGGTGCGGGTGCTGACCACGCTGCTGCTGCCCACCGACGGCAGCGCCACGGTCGCCGGGCTCGACGTCGTCCGGGACGCCACCGCGCTGCGGTCCCGGATCGGGGTCTCCGGCCAGTACGCCGCCGTCGACGAGCACCTGACGGGGTACGAGAACCTGGACATGGTCGGCCGGCTGTACCACCTCGGGCGGGCCCGGTCCCGCGAGCGGGCCTGGGAGCTGCTGGAGAGGTTCGACCTGACCGACGCCGCGAAGCGTCCCGTGGGCACCTACTCCGGCGGCATGCGTCGACGCCTCGACCTGGCCGGGGCGCTGGTCGCCGAGCCGGAGGTGCTGTTCCTCGACGAGCCCACCACCGGCCTGGACCCGCGCAGCCGGCTGGGCATGTGGGACGTGATCGCCGAGCTCGTCGCCGGCGGGACGACGCTGCTGCTGACCACCCAGTACCTGGAGGAGGCGGACCGGCTGGCCGACCGCATCGCGGTGATCGACCACGGGCGCGTCATCGCCGAGGGCACCGCGGACCAGCTCAAGGCGCAGGTGGGCGGGGAGCGCATCGAGGTGACCGTGGCCCACGGCGGGGACCTGCCGCGAGCACGCACGGTGCTCGGACCGCTCGCCGTCGGGGAGACGGCGGCCGACGAGCACGCCCGCACGGTCACCGTCCCGGTCTCGGGCGGGGCTTCCGCGCTGGTGACCGCGCTGCGCGCGCTGGACGACGCCGGCGTCGAGGTGCTCGACGCCGGCATCCGGCGGCCGACGCTCGACGACGTCTTCCTCACCTTGACCGGCCACGACGCCGAGACCACCACGGACGACAGGGGCCAGGCATGACCGGCGTCGGGCAGGCGCTCGCGGACGGCTGGACCGTCACGCGCCGCAACCTCATCAAGATCAAGCGCGTCCCCGACCTGCTCGTGGGGTCGATCATCGCGCCGATCATGTTCGTGCTGCTGTTCGCGTTCGTCTTCGGCGGCTCCATCTCGCTGCCCGGCGCCGCCGAGATCGACCCGGCGCTCTACCGCCAGTTC
The DNA here is from genome assembly GCF_947494015.1 of uncultured Cellulomonas sp. GTDB lineage: Bacteria > Actinomycetota > Actinomycetes > Actinomycetales > Cellulomonadaceae > Pengzhenrongella. Next base: position 28,281 of record NZ_CANLTL010000019.1, read on the forward strand.
CTCATCGCCGGCATCTTCGCCCAGACGATGATCTTCGGCGCCACGATCACCGGCACCGGCATGGCGCAGGACGTCAAGAGCGGCATCGTCGACCGGTTCCGCTCGCTGCCCATGGCGCCGTCCGCGGTCCTGGTGGGCCGGACCACCGCGGACGTGGTCAACAACGTGCTGACGATCCTCATCATGACCCTCACCGGTCTGGTGGTCGGGTGGCGCATCACCACGTCCGTGCTCGACGCGGTCGTCGGTTACGCGCTGCTGCTGTTCTTCGCCTACTGCATCAGCTGGCTGATGGCGTACGTCGGCCTGCTCGTGCGGACCCCCGAGGTGTTCAACAACGCCTCGTTCGTGGTGATCTTCCCGCTGACGTTCATCGCCAACACGTTCGTCCCGTCGGAGAACCTCCCCGGGCCGCTGCGCACGTTCGCGGAGTGGAACCCGGTCTCGAGCGTGACGCAGGCGGCCCGCGAGCTGTTCGGCAACATCATCCCGGGCACGCCGCCCCCGACGGCGTGGCCGCTGGAGCACCCGGTGCTGTACACGGTCCTGTGGGGCGTGGTGCTGCTGGTCGTCTTCGTGCCGCTCACCGTGCGGCAGTACCAGCGCGCCGCGGCGCGCTGACGTCTCACCCTGCAGGGTGAGGCCAGGTCCCCGCCGCGGAGGACGACGGGTGCCCGCGTGCGCCGCGACGCTCACGTCATGACCCTGACCCGCGGCCCCGCCCCGCACCCCGCCGTCCCGACCACCCCGCCGACCACTGCGCCGGCCGCGCTCGTCCCGGCGCACGGCGCCGGCCGTCCCCGGCCGCTCGAGCGTCGTCACGCCGTCGTCGCGCAGCTGCGCGACGCCCTCGCCGACGCCGTCCCGCGGACCGGGTACGCCCGCGCCCTCGCCGGGGTCGGGCTGCTCCTGCTCGCGGCCGGTGTGGTGCACGCCGCCGTCTGGCTGGCGGACGGTACGCCGTGGGAGGGCGCCGTCTCCTGGCGCAAACCGATCCTGTTCTGCGTCTCCTTCGGGCTGTTCGCGCTGTCGGCCGCCTGGGTGCAGCACGTGCTCCCACGCAGCGCCCTCGCGGGGTGGACCACGACCGGTCTGGTGGCCGTCGGCGGGCTCGGCGAGGTCGGGCTCATCTCGGCCCAGCAGTGGCGGGGCACGGCCTCCCACTTCAACGTGCTGACCTCCACCGACGCCACCGTCTTCATCCTCATGGGGGTGACGATCGGCATCTTCGGGGCCGGGACGGTGCTGCTCGCCGCGTGGGTGGTGCGCCGCCTGCGCCACCCGGCACCGACGGTGCTCGCCGTCGTGGTCGGGCTCGGGCTGGTCCTGCTGGCCTCGGCCCTCGGCGGCGACCTGATGGGCCGGGGGATGTCCTACGTCGCGACGCACGACGCCGTCCCGTCCGCGGTCGTGGTCGGGGCGGCGGGCTCGGGCAAGCTCGCGCACGCCGTGGCGCTGCACGGGCTGCAGGTGCTGGGCGTGCTCGCCCTGCTGCTCGGCCGGTCCGGGCTGAGCCCGACCGCACGGACCCGGTCCATGGTGCTGGGCGCCACCGGCTACGTGGCGCTGACCGCCCTCGTCATCGGGCAGGCGTACGCGGGCCGCGCGCCGCTCGACCTCACCCCCGCGACCGGGCTCGCAAGCGTCCTCGCGCCGGCCGCCGTCGTGGCAGCCTTCGGGTGGGCGCTGCGGCCCGCGCTGCTGGGCACGCCAGCCGCCGCCACGGCCACCCCGGCCACCACGGCCGACGGCCGGCCGATCGGCGACGGCGGCGTGACCGGGTGAGCAGCCGCCGGGCAGCGACGGGCAGGACACGGACGCGGAGGACACGCATGGGACGGCACGGCGGCCTGACGGCGTGGGACCTCGCGCTCGCTGCCGTGGCCACCACGCTCCTGGTGGCGGAGGCCGTCGCCGAGGACCCGGGGTCGCCGGTGCCCGTGCTGCTGGCCGGAGCGATGGGCGCCTGCCTGGCCACCCGGCGCCGGTTCCCGTTCGCGTCGTACCTGGTCAGCTCGGCCGGGCTGCTGCTGCTCGCCGGGTTCTTCTACGACGCCGGCTTCTACCCGTTCCCGAACGCCCTGTCGCTGTACGCCGTGGGGGCGCACGCGACCCGGCGACGGTCCGTGGTCGGCCTGGTCGTCGGCCTGGGCGGCGTCGCCTGGTACTGGGCTCTCGTGCCGTCCGTCGGCATCCCGTGGCTGCCCGGCCTCATCGTGGCCGGGTGGGCGCTGGCCTGGGTCGCCGGGCAGGCCGAGCGCGGTCGCCGCCGGGCCGCCGCCGACGTCGTCCACCGGGCCCGCGAGGCCGAGGAACGGCGCGAGGTCGAGCGTGCCGCAGCGGTCGCCCGCGAGCGCACCCGGCTCGCGCACGAGGTGCACGACATCGTCGGGCACGCGCTGAACGTCATGGTGCTGCAGGCCGGCGCGGCACGCCGGATGCTCGACCTCGACCGGGCCGCCAGCGCCGACGCACTGGCCACGGTGGAGGCCGTGGGCCGCGACGCGCTCGGCGAGCTCGACGGCGCGCTGGGGGCCCTCGACGGCCCCGCGCTGCGCCGCCCGGCCCGTGGCCCGGACGACCTCGACGAGCTCGCGGCCCGGTTCACCGGCGCGGGCGTGCCGGTCACCGTGCAGGTCGCGGGCACGCCCCGGCCGCTGCCGACCGACGTCGGCATCGCGCTGTACCGTGCGGCGCAGGAGGCCCTGACCAACGTGGCCAAGCACGCCCCGGGTGTCGGTGCGCAGGTCGACCTGCGCTACGACGACGACGCCGTGCGGCTGCGGGTGACCGACCGCGCGCCCGCCGCGGCGCCGCCCGACCCGTCGGGGCGCGGGCTGGTGGGGATCCGCACCCGCATGGCCGCGCTCGGCGGCACCGCCGAGGCCGGCCCCGACCCCCACGGTGGCTGGACCGTGCGCTGCACGGTTCCGATGGCGCCGGCGTCGTCGTGATCCGGGTGGTGCTGGTCGACGACGACCACCTCGTGCGCAGCGGGGTGCGCATGATCCTGGCCAGCGCCGGCGACCTGGAGGTGGTGGGGGAGGCCGCGGACGGCGCCGCGGGGGTCGCGGCGGTGCTGCGTGAGCGGCCCGACGTCGCGCTGGTCGACATCCGGATGCCGGTGCTGGACGGCATCGAGGCCACGGCTCGGATGACCGGTGCCGCGCCGGGGACCCGCGTCGTGGTGCTGACGACCTTCGAGCACGACGAGTACGTGGTCGACGCCATCCGCGCCGGCGCGTCCGGCTTCCTGCTCAAGCGCACCCCGCCCGAGGAGCTCATCACGGCGGTCCGGGTCGTCGCCGGGGGCGACGCGATGCTCTCGCCGTCGGTCACCCGGCGGCTGGTCGAGACCGTGGCGCGGGGCCCCGCCGGTCCCGGCGCGCCGCCGCCCGCGCTCGACCGGCTCACCGACCGCGAACACCAGGTGCTGATCGCGCTGGCGACCGGCGACTCGAACGCCGAGCTCGCCGTCCGGCTGCACATCACCGAGGAGACGGTGCGCACCCACGTCAAGCGGGTGCTGCACAAGCTCGGACTGCGCGACCGCGCCCAGGCGATCGTGTACGCCTACGAGTCGGGCGTGGTCGTCCCCGGGGAGCGTCGGGGCTGAAGGCGTCGCCCCGCGCGTCTCGCACCGCCCGCTCGCATCGCACGCCCCGTGCCCGTGCCCTGCCCCTGGCGGACAGGCCCCGCGGCCCGTCAGGATCGAGCGACCGACGCCGCGGGCACCCGGCCGTGGCGCGCACCCTGCGGAGGAACCATGACCGACGTGCCCCTGCCCACCGCGGCGTCCGACCCCACCCCGGACCCCACGTCCGGACCGACCACGCCGAGCGCTGCGCCGCTCAACACCGTCACGTGGTGGGAGCTTCCGGTCAGCGACCTGCCGCGCGCGCAGGCCTTCCTCGGGCCGCTGTTCGGCTGGACGTTCAGCTCGTTCGGCGACGACGCCGAGGGGTTCGCCGGCGTGCACCACGCCGGCGCGCTGATCGGCGGTCTCTACCGCACCGACGCCGACCCCTCCGCGCCGCCGTCCATCCGCACCTACGTCAACGTCTCGGACCTCGAAGCCGTGCTCACCACCGCCGAGACGCTCGGCGGCGCCGTGCGCACACCGCGCACCGAGGTGGGCGGCGACATGGGCTGGTGGGCCGAGATCGCCGACCCGGACGGTCGCTGGATCGGGCTCTGCACGGACAACCCGCCGCCGGCCCGGGACGCCGGGCCCACGGGGGCGTGATGGGATGAGCGACGCCGTGCCGACCCCCCTCCACCAGTGACGACGGAGACCGCCATGACCACACCTGCCCCCGGGAGTCCGAGCTGGACCCGTCCGCTGGGAGCGACCGGGCTGACCGTCACGGCCGTGACCGTCGGCGGCAGCCCGCTGGGCAGCATGCCGCGCCTGTACGGCCGGGACGTGAGCACCGACGAGGGGATCGCCACGGCGCGTGCCGCGCTCGACAGCCCGATCCGCTCGCTGGACACCTCCAACGGGTACAGCGACGGCGAGAGCGAGCGGCGCATCGGGGCCGCGATCGCGCAGGGCGGTGGGCTGCCGGGCGACGTCGTCGTGATGACCAAGGTGGACCCGCGCGACCGCGACTACTCGGGCGACCGGGTCCGGGCGTCGGTCGACGAGAGCCGCGAGCGGCTGGGCCTGGACCACCTGCCGCTGGTGCACCTGCACGACCCGGAGAACTTCGCCTTCGAGGAGCTCAGCGCCCCCGGCGGAGCCGTGGACGCGCTGGTGGCGCTCAAGGAGTCCGGCGTCGTCGGGTCGATCGGGCTCGCCGGGGGACGTGTGCAGGAGATCGCGAAGTACCTGGCGCTCGGGGTGTTCGACGTGCTGCTGGTGCACAACCGGTGGACCCTGCTGGACCGCAGCGCACGGGACCTGCTCGACGAGGCGGTCGACCGGGGGATGGGGATCCTCAACGCGGCCGTGTACGGCGGGGGCATCCTGGCCGCGCCCGGCTCGGCGCCGGACTCCGCGCCCCGCACGTACGGGTACCGGCAGGCGCCGCCGGAGATCCTCGATGCGGTCGCCGCGATGCAGGCCGTGTGCGCCGAGCACGGCACGGACCTGCGCACCGCGGCGCTGCAGTTCTCGCTGCGGGACGACCGCTTCGCCTCGACCGTGGTGGGGATGAGCCGGCCCTCGCGCATCCAGGACACCCTCGATGCGGCGTCCGCCCCGCTCCCGGACGGGATCTGGGTCGAGCTGGAGTCGCTGCTGCCGCCCGAGCGGGTCTGGCTGGACGCGCCGTTCGACCGCTGAGCCCGTCCGACCGCTGAGCCCGTCCACCGCTGAGCCGGACCGCTGAGCCGTGCCCGTGCCCGACCGGGCCGGGCGCGGCTCAGACCAGCGCGCGGCCGAGCTCGGGGAAGGCCTGCCGGTAGCCGTCCAGCAGCGAACGGCCCACGGCGACGGAGTCCACCAGCGGGTGCACCGCGAACGCCTTCCAGGCGAGCTCGGCCGACCCGTCGAGGGCGGCGGCGATGGTCAGCTGCTCGGCCGCCTTCGTCTGCGCCATGAGACCGGCCATGTGACCCTCGACCGGCGCGACCGGCCACGGGTGCACGCCGTCGTCGTCCACCGCGCAGCCCACCTCGACGACGGCGTCCGCGGGGAGCTGGGGCACCAGGTCGCCGTTGCGGACGTTGAGGATCATCGTCGCCGGCCGCCCCGTCGTCAGCGCCGCCATGAGGTCCAGCGCGACGCGGTGGTAGCCCCCCTCGACGTCCTCCTCGTGCCGGGCGCCCCCCTCGCCCTCCGGACGGCTCTCGGCCATGTACGTCGCCTCGCGCTCGTGGTGGTACCGGTGCCAGACGGCGAGCGGGTCGGCGCCCTCGGCGGCGGCGTCGGCGTAGAAGGCGGCCTGCTGGTCGGCCAGGAACTGCCCGCGGGTCGTCGCCGAGGTGCTGATGCGCTGGGTCGCCTCCCGCGTGAAGTAGTAGTAGTAGAGGTACTCGTTGGGCAGGGCGCCCAGGGCACGCACCCAGTCGGCGCCCATGAGCCGCGCCTCCTCGATCCCGGCCAGGGCGGCGTCGTCGGCGAGCAGGTCGGGCAGCCGGTCGACGCCGTCCACCCGCACCGAGCGCAGCCAGCCGAGGTGGTTGAGGCCGACGTAGTCGAACTGGCCGGCGGTCGGGGCGTACCGCGCCGCACCCGCACCCGCGCCGGCACCTGCGCCGGCTCCGTCGAGCCGGGCGATGCTGCGCGCAGCCCGGCGCATGAGGCCGATGGGGGTGTCGCAGATGCCGACGACCCGGTCGCCGAGCACGCCCCGCATGGCCTCGGTGACCATCCCGGCGGGGTTGGTGAAGTTGATGACCCAGGCATCGGGTGCGACCACGGCGATCCGGCGGGCCAGGGCGACCATCACCGGCACCGTGCGCAGCGCGTACGCCTGGCCGCCGGGCCCGATCGTCTCCTGCCCGAGCACCCCCAGCCCCAGCGCGGTCCGCTCGTCCAGCACCCGGCTCGCGGTGCCGCCCACCCGGACCGCCGCGAACACGAACTGCGCCCCGCGCAGCGCCTCGTCCAGGTCGGCGGTCACGGTGACCCGGGGCGGCCGGGCGAGCGAGCCGACCAGCTGCCGAACCACCCCAGCGACCACGGCCAGCCGCCGGGCGTCGACGTCGTGCAGGGCGACCTCGTCGATGCGGACGAGGGCGTCCGGGTCGACGACCGCCGCGAGCACCTGGGGGACCCGGAACCCACCGCCACCGATGATCGTGAGCTTCATGCTGCGAGGACCTCCACCCTGCGGCGGCGCCGACGGCCGGCGCCCGGTGCCGCACACGCCGGCACCGTGCCGCCCGGTGAGGATAGGCGCTCGCGGCCGGCGTGTTTGAATGACCGGGTTCGCCCGGGAGTGGCGACGTGCTCAGGTCGCGCGGACGGCGCGCGCCGGGCGCCGGACCGGCCGGCAGGTCGCAGAGACGGGGTGCAGCAGTGGGGAACGCCCGGTTGCCGGCGGCGTCACCGCTGCGGCGCGGGGACCCGCTCGCCCGGCTGCGCGCCGGCGGCCCGACCGAGCTGGACGTGCTGCTCTCCGGGCCGGTCTTCTTCGACATCGTCTTCACCGACCTGCCCGCCGACCCCGCCCCGGGCACCGAGGTGTGGGCCGGCGGCATGGGGTCCTCGCCGGGCGGCATCTCCAACCTGGCGGTCGCGGCCAGCCGGCTCGGCCTGCGGACCGGCCTGGCGGCCGGGTTCGGTGACGACGTCTACGGCAACTGGTGCTGGGAGGTGCTCGGCGAGCAGGAGGGCATCGACCTGCGGTACTCCCGGCGCATCCCGGGCTGGCACTCGGCGGTCACCGTCTCGGTCGCGACCCGCGGCGACCGCAGCATGATCACCCACGGTCACCCGGACCCGTTCACGGCCGCCGACCTGCTCACCCCGCCCCCGCCGGTGCGCGCCGCGATCGTCGAGCTCGCCGCGGCGGGGAGCGGCAGCGCCCCCTGGTGGCGGTCGATGGCCGCCGCGGGCGCCCTGGTCTTCGCCGACGTGGGCTGGGACCACACCGGCGTGTGGGACCGCGCCACCCTGGACGCGCTCGCCGACTGCCACGCCTTCACGCCGAACGTGGTCGAGGCCATGGCGTACACCCGCACCGACGACGCCGCCGCGGCGCTGGACGCGCTCGCCGAGCGGGTGCCGCTCGCGGTGGTGACCTGCGGCGCCGACGGCGCGCTGGCCCAGGACGCGACGACCGGGGAACGGGTCCACGTCCCGCGCGTCGACGTCCGGGCCACCGACCCGACCGGTGCCGGTGACGTGTTCGCCGCGTCGCTGGTGGTCGGCACGCTGGCCGGCTGGCCGCTCGCGGACCGGATCGCGTTCTCCGCGCTGTGCTCGGCGCTCGCCGTGCAGCAGTTCGGCGGGTCGCTCGCCGCCCCGGGCTGGGGCGACATCGCCGACTGGTGGCACGGCGTGCGCGCCGAGCGGCGCGACACCGACCTGGTCGCGCGGTACGGCTTCCTCGACGACGTGCTGCCGACGGACCCGGTCGACGCGGTGCGCCGCGCCGAGGCCACACTGACCCTCTACAACGACCTGCCGCACACCCGAGACCCCGCGGGGCACCCCGACGTCGACCCGGCCCCGGCCGGCCCGCGCACGGTGCCCGGGCGAGAATCCCGATCGAGAAGAGGACACCCATGACCCGCACCACCTCCCGCTGGCGCGGCGCGATCGGCGTCGCCGCCGTGCTCGGCCTCGCCGCGTGCGCCCCGGGCTCGGGCAGCGTCGAGCCCGACGGCACCGACGACACCGCCGGCGCCGGGGAGATCAGCACCGACATCAGCGACGTGCAGACCACGCTGACGGTCTGGGACCAGGAGGTCCGCGGCGGGCAGAACGAGCAGATCGAGCGGCTCAACGAGGCCTTCGAGGAGCAGTACCCGGGCGTCACGATCGACCGGGTCTCGCAGTCCTTCGAGGACCTGGCCACGACGCTGCGGCTGGCGCTGACCGACGACGAGGCCCCCGACGTCGTCCAGGCCAACAACGGCCGGGGGACGATGGGCGCCTTCGTCGAGGCGGACCAGCTGCTGCCGCTGAACGAGTACGCCGAGGCCTACGGCTGGTACGAGCGCTACCCCGCGAGCGTCCTGCAGTACTCGACGTACTCCGAGGACGGCGCCGTGTTCGGCGAGGGCAACCTGTACGGCCTGCCGCAGGTCGGCGAGGTCGTGGGCGTGTTCTACAGCCGGTCCAAGCTCGACGAGCTCGGCCTGGAGGTCCCCACCACCTGGGCGGAGCTCGACGCAGCGCTCGCCGCGGCCAAGGCTGCCGGGCAGACCCCGCTGCAGCTGGGCAACATCGAGGCGTGGCCGGCCGGTCACGTGTTCGGCCCGCTCCAGGCGGAGTACACCGACCCGGCCGACATCACGGCGCTGGGCCTGGGCAACGAGGGCGCGAGCTGGACCACGCCCGAGAACGAGGCCGCGGCCGCGCACCTGGCGGGCTGGGTCGAGCAGGGCTACTTCAACGAGGGCCCCAACGGCACCGACTACGACGCCGCGTGGCAGGCGCTGGCCGCCGGCGACGGCGTCTTCCTGATCGGCGGGTCCTGGCTGGCCGCCGACCTCGAGGACGCGATGGGCGAGGACGTCGGCTTCTTCGTGCCCGCGACCGACGACGGCACGCTCGCCACCACCGGCGGCACCGGCCTGCCGTTCGCCGTCACCGCCGACACCGACGTGCCCGACGTCGCCGCCGCGTACGTCGACTTCATCACCAGCGACGAGGCGATGGAGATCATCGCCGAGACCGGCAACCTGCCGGTCAACCGGACCGGTGAGCTCGCCCCCGACGGCGGCGTGCAGAAGGACGTGTTCGAGGCGTTCGGTGAGGTGACCACGTCCGGTGCCCTGCTGCCGTACCTGGACTACGCCACGCCCACCATGGGGGACACCCTCGGGCAGTCGCTGCAGAACCTCATCGCGGGTCAGATGACGCCGGCCGAGCTGACGGAGGCTCTCGAGGCCGACTATGGCCAGTTCGTCGGCGCTGCGGGCTGACGCCGGGCTGCGGGGCGACGTCGGACGCCGCCCCGCGGCCCCGGTCCGGCGCCGGCTCGTGCCGTACGGGTTCCTGCTGCCCGCGTTCGCCTTCTACGCCGCGTTCATGCTCGTCCCGATCGCCCGCGCGGTGCAGCTGTCGGTCTACGAGTGGGACGGCCTGACCCTGGGCACGTTCGTGGGGCTGCGCAACTACGTCGCGGTGTTCACCGACCCCGCGCTGCGCGAGGCCTTCGTGCACGCGCTGGTGCTGATCTTCTTCTTCTCCGCCCTGCCGGTCGCGCTCGGGCTCGTGCTGGCGGCCGTGCTGCACCGCGGCCGGGTCCGCGGCCTGCCGTTCTTCCGCACCGTGGTCTTCCTGCCGCAGGTGGTGGCCATGGTCGTGGTCGCCGTCGCATGGCGGCAGATCTACGCCCCGGACGGCTCGCTGAACCAGGCGCTGCGCGCGGTGGGGCTCGACGCGCTCGCGCGCCCGTGGCTCGGCGACTACACCTGGTCGCTGCCGGCGGTCGGCTTCGTCGGGACGTGGGCGTCACTCGGCCTGGTGACCGTCCTGCTGCTGGCCGGCATGTCCCGCGTGCCGTCCGAGCTCTACGAGGCCGCCCGGCTGGACGGCGCGGGCGGCGTCCGGGAGTTCTTCGCGATCACGCTGCCCGCGGTGCGCGGCGAGGTCACCGTCGCCCTGACGCTGACGATCATCGCCGCGCTCAAGACGTTCGACCTGGTCTACGTGACCACCGGCGGCGGCCCGGGGACGTCCACCACGGTGCCCAGCTACGAGGTGTACCGCCGCGCGTTCGAGCTCGGTCAGGTGGGGATGGCGGCCGCCGTGGGCATCACGCTCATGGTCCTGATCTTCGGGATCAACCTCGTGGTGAACCGGGTCGGGGACCGGTCCACCACATGACCACCTCACGCGCCGAACGGTCCGCGAACTACGTGGTCCTGGTGGCGTTCGCGGCCTTCGCCCTGTGGCCCATCGGCTCGATCCTGGTGACCGCGCTGGGCCCGGAGACGGCGTCGGTCGCCCGGGAGGGCCGCGCCCTGCACTGGGAGAACTTCGCCGAGGCCTGGGTGCAGGGCAGCTTCGGGCGCTACATGGCGACGTCGGTCGTGGTGTCGGTGCTGGTCGTCGTGGTCGCCGTCGTCTGCTCGATCATGTCCGGCTACGCGCTGGGAACCATGCGGTTCCGCGGCCAGGCCGTGCTGTTCTACCTGTTCCTGCTCGGCATCATGGTCCCCACCGAGGCGATCATCGTGCCGCTCTACTTCGATCTGCGCGCCGTGGGCCTGACCAACACCGTCTGGGGCGTGGCGCTGCCGCAGATCGCCCAGTCCATCGCGTTCGGCACCTACTGGATGCGCGCGTACTTCCGCGGCAGCAACGCCTCGATCATCGAGGCCGCGCGGCTCGACGGCGCGGGCACGCACCGAATCCTGTGGCAGATCCTGGTGCCGATCGGCCGGCCCGCGATCACCACCCAGGTGCTGCTGACCTTTATGTGGACCTGGAACGAGTTCCTCATCCCGCTGGTGATGTCGCCCGCCGGCACCGTGCGCACCGCCCCGCTCGGGCTCGCGATCTTCCAGGGCCAGTACGTGCAGGGCACGACCCTGCTGGCCGCGGCCGCGGTGCTGGTCGCGCTGCCGGTCGTCGTGGTGTACCTGGTGCTCCAGCGTCACTTCATCAAGGGGATGATCGACGGCGCCGTCCGGGAGTGAGGCCGCCGCGCGGTGGTGGCTCAGCGGTCGCTCTCGGCGGGGTCCGGTCCGGCGGCACGCCACTGCTGCAGCCGCTCCCGGCTGCGCACCACGCGCAGCAACGTGGTGAGCACGAGGCCGCCGACCAGGTTCCCCGCGACCACCAGCCCGAACCACGGCAGCCAGGTCCCGTAGGAGATCCCGGGCTCGCCGGCGTGGATCGCGACGAAGATGATCAGGGTGTCCAGCACCGAGTGCAGCAGCCCGGTGCCGACGATCACGAAGGCGATGGCCACGGCGGCGACGATCTTGGCGACGTCGTTCTCGGTGCCCTGCTGCATGCGGGTCAGCAGGGTGATGGCGCCGCCGGCCAGGATGGCCAGGACGAACGCGCGACCGTCGAGCGCGGCCGTGTACTCGCGCGCGGAGGTCCCGGCCGCCTCGTGCAGGTCGGGCAGCCCGACGGCGATCAGCCAGGCCAGCAGCCAGCCACCGACCAGGTTGCCCACGAGCGTCCCGCCCCACAGCCGCAGCAGCTGGCCGACCGTGGCCTCCTTCGCGGCGACGACCATGACGGGGATGTGGAAACCCTCGGTGAACAGCTCGCTGTGGCCCAGGCGCAACGCGATCAGGCCGATCGAGAAGGCCAGCGCGGCCAGCAGGCGGCTGCCCGTCAGGTGCTCCACCGTGAGCAGCGCGAGCACTCCGAACCCCACCTCGACGCCCGCCACGGCGCCGGTCGCAAGCAGGTCCGGGGTGCTGCGGTGCAGCCGCGGGATGCCCTCGAGGATCACCCGGTCCAGGGCGGTGTCCTTCTCTTCGGTGCTCTCCGCGTCGTCCTCGCGGCTCGAGGGCCGGTCCTCGCTCCGGTCCTGTGTGCTCACGCCGTCCCCCTCCAGCCTTGCCGGGGCGGCTGTCGCTGCCGCTGCGGACACCCCACCACGCCGGGGCGGCCGGCGCGCGGCAGCCCGGTGGGCGGTGTGCGGGCCGGGCAGGTGCGTCGCTGGGCGCGGGGGCGCGGACCGTGTGACGCTGACGCTCGTCGACGAGCGCCACCGACTCACGACACGCACGCCCACGACACGCACGCCCACGACAGGCAAGGCGGCTCCCATGCACGCGATGGTCTACCGCGGCCCCGGCAAGATCCGGGTCGAGGAGGGGGACGTCCCACGGATCGAGCACCCGAACGACGCGATCGTGCGGGTCACGATGGCGGCGATCTGCGGCTCCGACCTGCACCTGTACCACGGGCTGCTGCCCGACACCCGGGTCGGCCACACGTTCGGCCACGAGTTCATCGGCGTCGTGCACGAGGTCGGCTCGTCGGTCCAGAACCCCAAGGTCGGGGACCGGGTGATGGTGCCGTTCAACATGATGAACCAGGCCCCGGGAAGCGTCAGTGGCCGCGGCTGTTCGAGCACTTCCGCAACGGCTACCTCACGCCGAGCGACATCGTCACCCACCGGATCCCGCTCGAGCACATCGCCGAGGGCTACCACCCCTTCTCGTCGAAGCTCGACGGGTGCATCAAGCCGATCATCGTCCCGGACGCGGGCTGAGGAGGAGACGACCATGGCCGACACCGCCGACAAGCCGGCCCTGCCCGAGACGGCCGCGCAGCTGCGTGGCCGCATCCCGGGGTGGGGAGCGGACCTGGACCCCGCGGTCCGGCCCGCCGTCCCGCGCGAGGTCCTCGACCCCTCGGCCAGCGGCGCGCACTGGACCTTCCCGGAGCGCCAGCCCGAGCTCGTCCCGCGCGAGCGGTCGATCGAGCACGGCCGGCTCACCCCGGTGTTCGGCACCTCGGCGCCGCTGCACGGCGCCTCCGGGGCGATCCGCCGCTACGCCTACCGCCGGTTCAGCGAGGCCCGCGCGGCCCACTGGCTGCTGCTCGTCGCGACCGACCGGGCCGACGCCGCGGAGAGCCACCTCACCTCGTTCGCCACCCGTCGCCCGGCCGCCCCGGTCACCGAGACCGGCGTCCCGAGCGAGGCGAGCCATCACCCCGTGCGGTCGCGCGCCGGGCGCGTCGACGTGCGCCACCACGCCCTGGACCCGGTGCTCGTGGCCGGCCCGTGGGTGGTGGCGGGGTCGGTCGCCGCCCTGGCGGTCCGCGGCGCCGTCCGCCGGTCGCGGGGCTGACCGTGACCGGCGAGGCGCGCAGCATCCCGGCCGCGCTGGACGCCGTGACCGGGTACTGGCAGCCCTACCGGCTGACCAGCGTCAACGACTACGACGTCAAGGTGGTCAAGCTCCGCGGCGAGTTCGTGTGGCACACCCACCCGGACACCGACGAGCTGTTCCTGGTGCACGCCGGCCACCTCGTCATCCAGCTGCGCGACGGCGACGTCACGCTCGGCCCCGGTGACGTCTACGTAGTGCCGGCGGGTGTGGAGCACTGCCCCCGCGCCGACGAGGAGGTCGCCGCCGTCCTCGTCGAGCCCCGGGGCACCGTCAACACCGGCGACGCCGGCGGTGACCTCACCGCGGTGGTGCGCGAGCTGGAGGAACGTCGCGGGCCACCGGGCTGACGGGTCGCTCTCGCCGGGCGGGTGCGGTGCCCGTCGGCCATGCTGGACCGGTGCCACCCGCGACGGGACACGCACACCCGCCCGTCGCCCGAGTCAACGTAGGGAGAGGTCATGACGACGACAGTCGAGAAGACGATCCTGGTGAACGTTCCGGTCAGCGTCGCGTACAACCAGTGGACCCAGTTCGAGGAGTTCCCCCACTTCATGGGTGGGGTCACGAAGGTCACCCAGGAGACCGACGACCGTCTGCACTGGGTCGCCGAGATCGCCGGCGTCAAGCGCCAGTGGGAGGCCAAGATCCTCGAGCAGGTGCCCGACCACAAGGTGGCCTGGGCAGCGACCGAGGGGGCCACCAACGCGGGCGCCGTGACCTTCGAGGACCTCGGCGGCGGCCAGTGCCGCGTGCACCTGCACCTCGAGTACGAGCCCGAGGGCCTCGTCGAGAAGGTCGGCGACAAGCTCAACATCGTGGAGAACCAGGCCGAAGGTGACCTGGAGCGCTTCAAGGCGTTCATCGAGGACGAGGGCTACGCCAGCGGTGCCTGGCGCGGCACCCTCAACGCCGGTGCCGGCGTCGACGCCGGGGTCGAGCACGCCTCGGCCTCGCGCGGCAGCTCGGGCAAGGCCGGCATCTCCGGTACCGCTGCGGCTGTCGGGGTCGGCGTCGCGGCCGCGGCGACCGCCGCCGCGCTGGCCGGCAAGAAGCACGCGGAGAACGACACCGAGGTCCAGACCGTGGACACCACCCCGGCGCCGGTCGCCCAGCCGGTCGCCAGCACCCCGGCGACCAGCACGCCGGCCGCCAGCACCCCGCCGGTCACCGGCGCGGTGCCCGACCCGGTCGAGCCGGTCCGGCTCGAGGACGACCGCGAGGAGCAGCCGGGCACCGGCGGCTCGCCGGCGAACCCGGTGGTCGAGGACCCGGCTGGCCCGGACCCGGTGCTCGGTCTGGGCGGCGACGACGACCGCGACCGCCGCGCCTGAGGGCGCGCGACCCCGCTGACCGGCTCGCCGGTCGGTCGGGGAGCTCGGCAGTGACCTGGGCAGTCACCGGAGGGGAGTGGCCACGGCCGCTCCCCTCCGGCACGCCCGGGAGGGCCGCCGGGCGCGCCGGCACCGGCACGCGGACCGCTACGCCGGGCCGGTCCCGCGCAGCACGAGCAGCGCGACGTCGTCGTCGTGGCTGTCCGGTCCCAGGTCGCGCAGGATGCGCTCGGCGACGTCCTCCGCCGGCGCGTCGCCCGCGGCCTGCACCGTCCGGACCAGCCGGGCGATGCCCTCGTCGAGCCCGGCGTCGCGCCGCTCCACCAGGCCGTCGGTGTACAGCACGAGCGTGCTGCCCGGCGGCAGGTCGGTCACCGTCTCGGTCCGCAGGCATCCCGGGTCCCAGCCGAGCAGCAGGTCCGCGTCGCCGGCGGGCTCGAGGACACGGACCTCGCCGTCCGCGGTGCGCAGCACCGGCGGCAGATGGCCGGCGTTGGACCAGCGCAGGCGGTGCACCGGCACGTCGGCACCCGGGACCTGCTCGACCCGGGCCAGCACCGCGGTCGCGAGCGTGTCCAGGCCGAGCCCGCGCATCGCGCCGTCGAGCCGGCTGAGCAGCTCGGCGGGGCTGTCGTCGCTGTCGTAGGCCATCCCGCGCACGAGGTTGCGCAGCTGACCCATGAGGGCCGCCGCGGTGCGGTCGTGTCCGTTGACGTCGCCGACGACCAGGACGGTCCCGCCGGAAGAGGTCGCGAACGCGTCGTACCAGTCGCCGCCGATGTGCGCCTTCGCGGCGGCGGGCTGGTACCGCACGGCGATCTCCAGGGTGTCCGAGCGCGTGGGCTGGGTGAGCAGGCTGCGCTGCAGGGTCTCGGACAGCTGCTGGGCCTCGGCGGCGGCGGCGCGCTGCGCCTCGGTCGCCCAGATCCGCTCGAGCGCGAGCGCGAGCTGCGCGGCGAAGCCGTCGAGCAGCTCGAGCTCGTCGGCGGCCGGCGCGTGCTCCTCGGCCCAGGCGACCGCGAGCGAGCCGATCAGCTTGTCACCCACACGCAACGGCAGCAGCGCCCAGCCGAGCCGGCGGGTGTTCTCGTAGGTCTCTGCCATCACCGGGTGGAACCGCAGGCCCGAGTCCCGGGTGGGCAGGATGAGCCGCTGACCCGTACGGGCCACCCAGCAGGCCGGCAGCGGGCTGTCGTAGGGCAGCCGCTGGTAGGCGTCCATCGCGGCTTCGGGCAGGGCGGCGCTCATGGAGACCTGCCAGCCGCCGTCGGGGTGCGGGGTCACGACGGCGCCGCCGTCCGCGCCGAGCACCTTCATCCCCTGCCCGACGACGATCTGCTCGACCTCGGCCAGCGTCTCCGCGGACGTCAGGAGCAGCGCGACGTGCGCGAGGCTGGCCAGCTGGCGGGCCGCCACGTCGCGGTCGCGCAGCGCGGCCTGGACCTCCTCGGCGCGCGCGAACAGGTCGGCCTCGACCTCGTCGATCCGCCGCCGCCACTCGCGTCCGCGTTCCCGGTCGGCCTCGGTCCGCTGGCGCTCGCGGACGAAGTCGGTCACGTCCTCCGCCCGCTGCACGACGAGCACGGTGCGGCCCTCGCGGTCCGGCACCGGCACGCTGATCAGCGACCAGAACCGCTCCACCGTGCCGCCGTGCACGAGGTCCGGGATGTCGTACCGCTGGACTGGCATCGCGTCGAGCCGGCCCGTGTCCCGGGCCCGCTCGAAGGACCGCTGCACCCGCGACACCCCGGTGTGGTCCAGGGCGTCGTCGGACGGCGGGAAGGCCTCGAACACCGGCTGCCCGACGATCTCCTCCCGCGTCCGGCCGACGCTGGCCAGGTAGGCGTCGTTGGCGTCGACCACGACGAAGTCCGGGGTCATCACCAGGTACCCGGTCGGCAGCAGCCGGAACAGCCCGAGGTAGTCGACGGTCGGCAGCCTGCCCGTGGTGGGGGTCATCGCGCGGTGCCCGGCGCGGTGGACCCGGTCGCGTCGTGCGTTTGCCCGGGGCCCAGCGCGGGCCATGCCACCGGTGCGCCGCCCGCGAGCTGCGCCGCGACCTGCCCGCACGCCCAGTCCCGGACCGCGACGACCCGGGGGCGCCCCGGACGGGCCAGCAGCTCACCGGCGCCGGCCAGCGCCTCGGCGGCGTCAAGCGCCTGCTGCAGCGCCATGAAGTCGCCGGCCGCCCCGGCGCGCACGACCAGCGTCAGGTCCACCGTGGACGCGGGGTCCGCGCGGTCCGCGGGGTCGTCGGCGACGGCTGGCTCGGCGCCGTCCGCCGGGCGGGCGACCGTCGTGGCGACCGTGGTGGCGATCGCTGTGGCGACGGCCGCGGACAGGACCGAGCGGGCGCGGTCCGCACCGACGAGGTCGAGCCGGTCGTCCGGGTGGCGCGTGACGTGCAGGACCAGCTCACGCAGCAGGGCGTCGTGGTGCTCGGCGGCTGCGAGCCACAGCGACGCCGGCAGGCCGCTCAGCAGCACGGGCTGGTCGAGCCCGTCGGGCGTGGCGTCGCGGCCCGGTGCGTCGTCGAGCCCGCCGGGCGGCTCCGACGGACCCGCCGCGCGCGCGTCGTCGGGCGCGGTGATGGCAGGCCCGGCGTCGTCGCGCGCGGTGGGGGCGGGCGCGGTGGTCTCGGGCGCGGTGACGGCGGGCGCGGTGCTCTCAGGCGCGGTGCTGTCGGACGCGGTGGTCTCGGGCGCGGTGCTGTCGGACGCGACGGCCTGGCGAGCGCCGGGCAGGTCCCAGTCGGCGGCTCCCCAGGCGCGCAGCAGCTCCTGCTCGGTGTCGTCCCGCTGCCCACCGCCGACGGTGAACCACACGGTCTTGCCGGTCGGTCCCACGTCCGTGACCCCGTAGGCGTCGGTGACCGCGGCGACCAGCGCGAGGCCTCGACCGGTGGTCGCCTGCGCGTCGTAGTGGGGGTGCCGCGGCAGGGAGGCGTTGCCGTCGTGGACGGCCACCCGCACGGAGTCGACCACGTCGACCGTCACCTCGATGGCGGTGTGCGCGTGCAGGACGGCGTTCGTCACGAGCTCGGTGCAGGCGAGCTCGGCGGCGTCCAGGCAGTCCAGCCGGTCCGCCTCGGTGAGCACCCGGCGCAGCACCTGGCGCGCCTGCGCCGGGCTCGCCGGGTCGGCCGGCAGCACCACGGCGAGGTGGCCGCGTGAGCGCTGCGCGCAGCAGGACGCGCGGGCCGGACCGGGGTCGCTCATCGGTGCACTGCCCCCGCCCTCGTCGTCGCCGCCCGTCCCACACGGGCCAACGTAACCGAGGACGCCGGCCCGGACCCGTCGGGTCACCCTGCTGCACCAGCGCGCCCGTCCCGCCGCCGCTGGCCGTGCCGACCGGACGGGTTCGGCGCATCATGGCGGGGACCCGTCCCGACCCCCTGACCCCGCCCGCGGAGGAGATCACCATGGCCGACGACGACCTGAGCACCGGCGACCACGTCACCTGGAAGAGCCACGGCGGCACCGCCGAGGGCACGGTCGAGAAGAAGATCACCGCGGACACCGAGGCCGCCGGCCGCACCGTGCGGGCCTCGCCGGACGAGCCGCAGTACCTGGTCAAGAGCGACAAGAGCGGCGGTGAGGCCGTGCACAAGCCGACCGCGCTGGACGAGCAGTGAGCAGCGGCACCGACCCGGCCGTCGCCGGCGTGTGGGACGACTGGTCGGCCGCGGTCACCATGACCCCCGCCGCGCTCGAGCGGTGGCTGGCCACCGACGAGTCGCGGTCCGTCGGCGACACGTCCGGCGACGGGGAGTCCACCGGGCACGCGTCCGGTCGCCGCATCGTGGACCTGCTGCGCACCAACAAGACCGACCTCACCGCCGACGACGCCGATCACATGCGGACCGTCGTCGGGTACGTGCACCGTCACCTCGCGCAGCGCCCCGACGGGGACGTCACCGAGACCCGGTGGCGGTACTCGCTGATGAACTGGGGCCACGACCCCCTCGCGGACGACTGACGGCCGGGCACGGGAGCGGGTCAGGCGGACACGGACGGCGACCAGCCCCGTTCGCTCCGAGGTGACGCACCGGGCACCGCGAGCCCTCGACGCACGCGCCGGGCGGGGTGAGGATGGAGTCATGTCCACGACATCGCGTCCCGCTCTGCGCTGGGCGGTGCCCGCAGGGGTGACCGCCCTCGTCCTCTCCGGTGCCGTCCTCGGGCCCGCGCTGAGCGCGTCCGCCGAGGTCGAGCTGCCCGAGCGCACCCCCGAGCAGCTGCTCACCGACCTGCAGACCGCGGACGTCGACGCCTTCTCCGGCACGGTCGCGCACCACGCCGACCTCGGGCTGCCGTCGCTGCCGTCCGGGATGGGCGGCGGTGAGCACAGCACCGACGCCGCCTCGCTGCTGGACGGCTCGCACGACCTGCGGGTGTGGGCCGCCGGGAACTCCGCCCGGGTGTCCCTGCACGGGGAGATGGGCGAGCTCACCGTCGTGACCGACGGCGAGGACCTGTGGACGTGGTCCAGCGACGAGCAGACCGCGACCCACGCGGACCTTCCCGCGCACGACCCTGCCGCGGCTGCCGCGGCTGCCGAGGCCCGTGCCGCGATGCCCACCGCGACGCCGGAGGCCGTGACGGACGCCGTCCTGCAGGCGCTCGACCCGACGACCACCGTGACCAGCGGACCGAACGTCACGGTCGCCGGACGCCCGGCGTACGTCCTGGTCCTCGAGCCCGCGGAGCCCGGATCGCTGGTCGGCAGCGTCCGGGTCGCCGTCGACGCGGGCGAGCTCGTCCCCACCCGCGTGCAGGTCTTCCCGGCCGGCTCGTCGACCCCGGCGCTCGACGTCGGCTTCACCAGCCTGAGCTTCGAGACGCCCGACGCCGACCTGTTCAGCTTCACCCCGCCCCCCGGCGCGACCGTCGAGGAGCGGACCTCCGACGGCCACGGCATGCTCCCCGGCGACCTGCCGTCCGGCCTGGCCGGGAACGCCGACGTCCCGGGCGACGTGTGGAGCTACGCCGCGCGCGTGGGCACCGGCTGGTCGACCGTCCTGGTCGGCCGCGTGCCGGCCGGGGCGCTGGCTGCCGCCGAGGGCGACGCCGCCGCCTTCCTGGGCGCCCTGCCGCGGGTGAGCGGCGACTGGGGCAGCGGCCGCCTGCTCACCTCGCGCCTGTTCTCGGCGCTCGTGACCGACGACGGCCGCGTCCTGGTGGGCGCCGTCGACGGTGACACGCTGACGGCCGCGGCGGCGGACCCCGCCGCGGACCTGGGCTGAGGCCCGGACCGCACGGCCCCGGGACGAGCAGCACCCCCGTGACCGGCCCGGCGGCCGTCACCCCGCCCCCCGGCCGTGATGACGCCGGCGACCCCGACGGGTCTGCGCTCGCGCCCGGACCCGCGCCCCGGGACGACGCGGGCGCCGGTCTGGCGATCTCCTCGACCGGCCTGACCAAGCGCTTCCGCTCCGGGCAGGTCGCCGTCGACGGCGTCGACCTCGCGGTGCCGGTCGGGTCCGTCTACGGCTTCCTGGGACCCAACGGCTCGGGCAAGACGACGAGCATCCGGATGCTGCTCGGGCTGCTGCGACCCACCGCCGGCAGCCACCGGCTGCTGGGGGAGCCCATGCCGGACCGCGCGGCGCAGGTCCTGCCCCGCGTCGGTGCACTCGTCGAGGGCCCGGCCTTCCACCCGTACCTGTCCGGGGTGGACAACCTGCGGCGGACCGACGCCGCCGACCGCACGGTGGACCCCGCGACCGCCCGCGACCGGATCGACCGTGCCCTGGACCGGGTGGGTCTGGCCAGCGCCGCGGGCAAGCGGTACCGGCACTACTCGCTCGGCATGCGCCAGCGGCTCGGTCTGGCCGCCACCCTGCTGCGGCCCCGCGACCTGCTCGTCCTCGACGAGCCGACCAACGGCCTGGACCCCCAGGGCACCCGTGAGGTCCGCTCGCTGCTGCTCGAGCTCGCAGCGGCCGGCACCACCGTGGTGCTGTCCACGCACCTGCTGTCCGAGGTGCAGCAGGTGTGCTCGCACGTCGGGGTCATGCACCGCGGGCGGCTCGTCGCGCAGGGGCCGCTGGACGAGCTCGGCGCCCGGTCGGCGGCCCGCGCCGCCGTGGTCTCGCCGCGGCCCGACGACGCCGCGGCCGTCCTGACCCGGCTGGGGCTGGCCGGGATCCGCCACGACGGCGACGCCGTGACGGCGTCGCTCGGCGACGTGGAGCCCGAGGCCGTGGTGGCCGCCCTGGTGCACGCCGGGGTGCCGGTCCGCGGGTTCCGCGTGCTGACCGCCGATCTGGAGGAGATGTTCGTGGAGCTGACCGGGCAGGGCTTCGATGTCAGCGCCTGAGGCCACCGTCCGGGCCGGGGTGTCGACACGGTTCCTGCGCTCGGAGCTGTGGCTGGTGTACGGCCGCCGGCGCAATTGGGTCGGCGCGCTCGTGCTGGCGAGCGTCCCGGTGATCCTCGCGGTCGCCGTCCGGCTCTCCTCCTCGGGCGCGCAGGGCGGACCGGGGTTCCTGGACCTCATCACCAGCAACGGCCTGTTCGTCGCCCTCGCCGCCCTCACGCTGGAGCTGCCGCTGTTCCTGCCGGTCGCGGTGGCCACGATCGCCGGGGACGCCGTCGCCGGCGAGGCGAACCTCGGCACGCTGCGCTACCTCATCGTCACGCCCGTGGACCGCACCCGGCTGCTCGCGGTGAAGTTCGCGGCCATGGTGGTGTTCACGATCTCGGCGACCGTGCTGGTCGCGGGCGTGGGCGTGCTGCTGGGTCTGGCGCTGTTCGGAGGCGGCCCGCTGCCCACCCTCTCGGGCACGACACTGAGCTTCGCCGAGGGGCTCGGCCGGCTCGCGTTGATCTGCGGGTACATCAGCCTGTGCCTGGTCGCGCTCGGCGCCATCGGACTGTTCGTCTCCACGCTCACCGAGCAGCCCATCGGGGCGACCATCACCGTGCTCGTGCTGACCCTCGCGAGCCAGATCATGGACGCCATCCCGCAGCTGTCCGCGATCCACGAGTACCTGCCCACGCACTACTGGCTCGCGTTCGGGGACCTGCTCCGCGACCCCATCGCCACCGAGGGGTTGCGACCTGGCATCCTGTCGGCGCTCGCCTACGTCGCGGTGTTCACCACCGCGGCGTGGGCGCGGCTGACCACGCGGGACATCAGCTCCTGACGGCTGCAGCACCCCGCCAGGAGGGACCGACATGAGCCAGGCACCCGACATGAGCCAGGTGCCCGCCACGCCGCCCGGTCCCGGCCGGCGGCACCTGACCACGCTGCGTGCCGACTGCGCGCGCTGCGTCGGGCTGTGCTGCGTGGTGCCCGCCTTCGCCCGGTCGGCCGACTTCGCGCTCGACAAGCCCGCGGGGCGCCCCTGCCCGAACCTGGGCGCCGACTCGGCGTGCACCATCCACGACCGGCTGCGGCCGAGCGGGTTCCCCGGCTGCGTCGTCTTCGACTGCTTCGGCGCCGGGCCCGTCGTGGCCGCCGGCGCCCTCGGCGGCCAGGACTGGCGCGCGTCGCCGGCTGCGGCCGGCGCGATGATGACCGCCTTCCCGGTCGTCCGTGCCCTGCACGAGCTGCTCTGGTACCTCGACGCCGCCGTCGCCCGCCCCGCCGCCGCCGGCCTGCGGCACGACCTGGTGACCGCCTACGACCAGGTGGAGGCGCTCACCCGGCTCCCGGCCGCGGGGCTGGCCGAGGTCGACGTCGACGGCGTGCGTGCGCGGGTCGCCCCGCTGCTGCGCAGGGTCGGCGAGCTGGTCGCGGCCGGCACCCCCGGGCCCGGCAGGGAGCTGCGTGGGGCGGACCTGGTCGGTGCCCGCCTGCGCGGTGCTGACCTGCGCGGTGCTGACCTGCGCGGGGCCGTGCTGCTCGGCGCGGACCTGCGCGATGCCGACCTGCGCCTGGCCGACGTCATCGGCGCGGACCTGCGCGGGGCCGACCTGCGCGGCGCCGACCTGACCGACACCCTGTACCTCACCGGGATGCAGCTGGAGTCCGCCCGCGGCGACGCCGCGACCCGGCTGGGGCCGGACCTCGACCGCCCGGCGCACTGGACGACGCCGTCGCGTCCGGCGCCGGTGCCGCTGCCGACGCCGTCGTCACGCCCGCCGGCGCCGCCCGCCGGGCGGACGACCGGCGCACGAGGTGCCCGTGCGGGCCGTCGCCCGCGGTGACGCCGGCGACGACCGCGCACCGCGAGCCCGTCAGCAGCATCGCCCCTGCGGGTTCACGTCCTGCCGGTCGGTGCGGTCCCGCCAGAACTCGCGCTCGGTCAGGAGCGGATGGTCGGCGGCGCCCCGGGCACGCTGGGCCTGGACATGGTCGCGGTACCGCTCGTAGGCGTCCTCCCCGACGACGCCGCGCCAGACCCGCCTAGTCTCGCGGGCCCCGCGCCGGGCGGCGTCGAGCACGGCGCCGAGGTGGCCGCCCGGCCCTGCGACGGCGGCCATCAGTGGCCGGACCGGACGGGACGGCGGTCCTGGGGCACGGCGGACCAGCGTTCCTCGAGCTGCTTCTCCGCCGGGGTCGCGACCAGCCCCGCGGGGGCGTAGATCCGGGACGGCACCGGGTCGTCCTCGCTGGTCGCGCTGGCGCGGGACCGGTACGCACGCCACGTCGCGGCCACGGCGGCCGCGATGACCACGATCGACAGGGTGACGAACACGACCGACAGCACGCCCTGGATGAGCGTGTTGCGGATGACGGCGTCCATCGCCTCGGGGGTCGCCGCGGTGCCGAAGCTCGTCTCACCCGCGTCCCGGGCCGCGGTGAAGGCGCGGTTCTGGGCGAAGTACCCGATGGCAGGCACGTCGGAGAAGATCTTGAGGAAGGACGCCGTGATCGTGACCACCGCGGCGAAGCCGAGCGGCAGGGCGACCACCCACAGGTACCGGAACAGCCCACGCTTGGCCACGATCGCCAGGCACACCGCCAGCGCGATCGCCGCGAGCAGCTGGTTGGCGATGCCGAACAGCGGGAACAGCGTGTTGATCCCGCCGAGCGGGTCGGTCACGCCCATCAGCAGCACCGCACCCCACGCGGCGACCATGATCGCCGTCGTCAGCCACGCACCCGGCCGCCAGGAGGTGTCCCGGAAGCGCGGCAGCACGTTGCCGAGGCTGTCCTGCAGCATGAAGCGGGCCACGCGCGTGCCGGCGTCCACCGCGGTGAGGATGAACAGCGCCTCGAACATGATCGCGAAGTGGTACCAGAACGACATCAGGCCGCGGCCGCCGACCAGCTGGGCCATGATCGTGGCCAGACCGACCGACAGCGTCGGTGCGCCCCCGGTACGGGACACGATCGACTCCTCGCCGACGTCACGCGCGGTCTGCTCCAGCAGCCCGGGCGTGACGTCGACGCCGGCCAGCCCGAGACCGTTGACGAAGGCGGCCGCACCCTCGATCGTGCCGCCGGTGGCGGCGGCCGACGAGTTCATCGCGAAGTAGATGCCGCGGTCGATCGACAACGCCGCGACCAGCGCCATGATCGCCACGAACGACTCCATGAGCATGCCGCCGTAGCCGATGAACCGGGTCTGGCGCTCCTTCTCGACCAGCTTGGGGGTCGTACCGGACGCGATCAGCGCGTGGAAGCCGGACAGCGCACCGCACGCGATGGTGACGAAGAGGAACGGGAACAGGGGACCGGCCACGACCGGGCCCTGGCCGGTGGACGCGTACTCGCTCACCGCCGGCACCGAGATGACCGGCCGCACCAGGACGATCGCAACCGCGAGCATGACGATCGTGCCGATCTTCATGAATGTCGACAGGTAGTCGCGCGGCGCCAGCAGCAGCCACACCGGCAGCACGGCGGCGATGAAGCCGTAGACGACGATCCCCCAGGCGAGGGCCACCTTGTCGAGGGTGAACACGTCGGCGCCCCAGGTGGTGTCGGCGATCGCGCCGCCGCCGATGATCGCGGCCAGCAGCAGCGCGAAGCCGACCACCGACACCTCGGTGACCTTGCCGGGCCGCCAGAACCGCAGGTAGCAGCCCATGAAGATCGCGATCGGGATGGTCATCGACACCGAGAACACGCCCCACGGGCTCTCGGCGAGGGCGTTGACGACCACCAGGGCCAGGATCGCCACGATGATGATCATGATGACCAGCGTCGCGATCAGCGCGGCGGTGCCGCCGATCACGCCGAGCTCGTCGCGGGCCATCTGGCCCAGCGAGCGTCCGCCGCGGCGCATCGAGAAGAACAGCACGAGGTAGTCCTGGACGGCGCCGGCGAAGATGACGCCGACGATGATCCACAGCGTGCCGGGCAGGTAGCCCATCTGGGCGGCGAGCACCGGCCCGACCAGCGGCCCGGCCCCGGCGATCGCCGCGAAGTGGTGGCCGTACAGCACCCGGCGGTCGGTCGGGACGTAGTCCTTGCCGTCCGCCTTGTACTCCGCGGGGGTCGCGCGGCGGTCGTCTGGCCGCAGCAGGTGCTTCTCGATGTAGCGCGAGTAGAAGCGGTAGGCGATGAGGTAGGAGCACACCGCCGCGAACACGAACCAGATCGCGTTCACGGTCTCGCCGCGCACGACGGCCAGCACGACCCAGGCGGTCCCGCCGAGCAGGGCGACGACCGCCCACACCGCGATGCGGGCCGGTGTCCACCGCCGCGACTCGGCGTCCAGGACGTCGTCGTCGACGGCGACCGGGGGCAGGTCCTCGACCCCCAGCGCCCCCCGCCCGGGGTCGGAGCCGACCCGGTCCCGTCCCGCGGGACCGCTGCTGTACGCGCCCATGTCATCCCCCTGACCACGCTCGGCGTCCGATGGACGGACGCATCGGGGCGCACGCTAGCGACGTGCACCCGGCTGCGCGCGCCGAGGTCGCTGTGGGCGGCTCCCGGGTCGGTCCGGACGGCTCGTACCCTGGTGCGGTGGTGAACCCGGGGTGGACTGCGCTGGACGACGACGAACCGCCGTACGACCCGGAGTACGACCGGTTCCCACCGGACGACGAGGACCACGCGGCCGTCGCCGTCGCCCCCTCCGCCGTCGCCCCCTCCGCCGTCGTCGCCGCGGCCACTGCGCCGGCCCAGCAGTCGCCGTCGGCCGCACGGTCCGGTGTCCCCGCCGTCTCGACGGCGACCCCGCTGGACGTGCTGCGCACCGTGTTCGGCTACGACGCCTTCCGCGGAGACCAGGCCGAGATCATCGACACCGTCGTCGCCGGGGGCGACGCGCTCGTGCTCATGCCGACCGGTGGCGGCAAGTCGCTGTGCTACCAGGTCCCGGCGCTCGTGCGCCCCGGGACCGGTGTGGTCGTCTCGCCGCTGATCGCCCTCATGCAGGACCAGGTCGACGCGCTGTCCGCGCTGGGGGTGCGGGCGGGGTTCCTCAACTCCACGCAGGACGCCTCGGCCCGCCGGCGGGTCGAGGACGCCTTCACGGCCGGGGAGCTCGACCTGCTGTACCTCGCGCCGGAGCGACTGCGGGTGCCGAGCACGACCGACCTGCTGGACCGCGGCCGGATCGCCCTGTTCGCGATCGACGAGGCGCACTGCGTGTCGCAGTGGGGGCACGACTTCCGCCCCGAGTACCTGCAGCTGTCGGTGCTGCACGAGCGCTGGCCCGACGTGCCCCGCGTCGCGCTCACCGCGACCGCGACGGCCGCGACGCACGCGGAGATCGCCGAGCGGCTCGACCTGCGGTCGGCGCGCCACTTCGTGGCCAGCTTCGACCGGCCGAACATCCAGTACCGCATCGTCGGCAAGGACAACCCGCGCGCCCAGCTGCTCGACCTGCTGCGCACCGAGCATGCCGGGGACAGCGGCATCGTCTACTGCCTGTCGCGTGCCTCGGTGGAGTCCACCGCCGAGTACCTCGTCGGCAAGGGAATCCCCGCCCTGCCGTACCACGCGGGCCTCGATCGCTCGGTGCGGGCGGCCAACCAGTCCCGGTTCCTGCGCGAGGACGGGCTGGTGATGGTCGCCACCATCGCGTTCGGCATGGGTATCGACAAGCCCGACGTGCGGTTCGTCGCGCACCTGGACCTGCCCAAGTCGGTCGAGGGGTACTACCAGGAGACCGGCCGCGCCGGCCGAGACGGGCTGCCCGCGACCGCGTGGCTCGCGTACGGCCTGCAGGACGTCGTCCAGCAGCGCCGCATGATCGACACGTCCGACGGCGATGCCGCCCACCGCCGGCGCCTGGGTGCGCACCTGGACGCGATGCTCGCGCTCTGCGAGACCGTCGGCTGCCGCCGCCAGCAGGTCCTGA
This sequence comes from uncultured Cellulomonas sp., assembly GCF_947494015.1. Classification (GTDB taxonomy): domain Bacteria; phylum Actinomycetota; class Actinomycetes; order Actinomycetales; family Cellulomonadaceae; genus Pengzhenrongella. The sequence continues at coordinate 55,251 of NZ_CANLTL010000019.1, forward strand.
CGTACTTCGGGCAGGACAGCGGGCCCTGCGGCAACTGCGACACCTGCCTGACGCCGCCGGAGTCCTGGGACGGGCTGGTGGTGGCGCAGAAGCTGCTGTCCACCGTGGTCCGGCTCGAGCGGGACCGAGGCCAGCACTACGGGGCCGGGCACCTCGTCGACATCCTGCTGGGCCGGGCCACGCCACGGGTCACCCAGCTGCGCCACACCGAGCTCAGCGTGTTCGGCGTCGGCGCCGACCTGTCCGAGGCCCAGTGGCGCGGTGTGGTGCGCCAGCTGCTCGCCCAGGGCCTGCTGGCGGTGGACGCCGACGGGTACGGCACCCTGCGCCTGAGCCCGATGAGCGCCGAGGTGCTCGCCGGGACCCGTGCGGTCCGCCTGCGCCGGGAAGCGCCGCGCACCGGGGGAGCGGGCGGCGCGCGGGCGCCGCGCTCCGGCCGCAAGGCCGCGGCGACCGACCTGGACCCCGCCGCGTCGTCGCTGTTCGACGCGCTGCGCTCCTGGCGTGCCGCGACGGCCAAGGAGCAGGGCGTGCCCGCGTACGTCGTCTTCCACGACGCCACGCTGCGGGACATCGCGACCCGCCGGCCGGGATCGCTCGAGGAGCTCGGGTCGGTCAGCGGGGTCGGCGCGACGAAGCTCGAGCGCTACGGCCCCGGGCTGCTCGAGGCGCTGGCCGGCTGACGGCGAGGTTGCCGGCTGGGTGTGTGGTGCCGGGGCGCGCTAGGCGGACTCATCGGTGACCGGGACCCGCACGACCTCGACGCCGCAGGTCGCGGCGACGTCCGCGGGCAGGCCGTCGTCGGTCACCACGAGCCCCACCTGGTCGAGACCGGCGAGCCGGACGAGGGCCGACCTGCCGAAGGCGGAGCTGTCGGCGACGACCACGACCGTGGCGGCGGCCGCGATCAGGGCGCGCTTGACCGGCGCCTCGAACGAGTCCGCGATTGCGATCCCCCGTGGGCCCACCGCGTCGGCGCCCACGACGGCGTAGTCCAGCTGCAGGTCGCGCGCGAGGTCGGTCGCACGGTCGCCGACCAGGGTCGATCGGTCGGCGAGCACCTCGCCGCCGAGCACGACGAGCCGCACGTCCCCCTGGGCGGCGAGCTCGGTCGCGACCCGCAGGCTGTTGGTCACGACCGTCGTGCCGGGCACCGACCGCAAGGCGCGAGCGACCTCCAGGGTCATCGGCGCGCCGTCCAGTCCCACGGACCGGTCGTCACCGATCAGCGCCGCGACCGCCCGGCCGATCGCCCGCCGGTGCGGGGCCTGGCCGGTGCCGTCGCCCGCGGCGGCCGGCGACTGCTCGGCCGGGAGCGACGCGCCACCGTGGTTGCGGATCACCAGGCCCAGCCGCGCCAGCGCGTCCAGGTCCCGGCGGAGGGTCGACGTGTCCACCCCGTACTCCTCGGCGAGGTCGCGGGCGCTGACGTAGCCCGCCTGCTGAACCCGGCGCAGGATCTCCTGCCGGCGCTTGATGCCCACTGCCAGCCCCCGTCCGGCAGCGCCCGGCGACCTCGTCGTCGTCGGGCACCGCCACGGCCATCATCGCGCAGAGCCCCCGACGACGGCGGCGCCCCGCGTCACAACAGCATCACGGGTCACCCGGTGCGGCCAGGTGCGGGCGGGTGCGGCCGGGTTCGTGCGGCCGGGTGCGGCCGGCGATTGCCGGCCGGACCCGGTGGGCCGATCCTCGGTGGATGGCCGGATCCCACCTCGTCCCCTCCGCTCTCGACCGGGCGCCCGACCAGGCACCCGACCGGGCACCCGACCAGGCATTCGACCGGGCGCGCGCCAGGCCTCCGGAGGACGCCGCTCGCTGGCTGGTCGAGCACCGCCACGGGACGTCGTCGGCGCAGGCGCAGGCCTTCTTCGACCACCTGCCCGCCGTCGCGGTGGACGCGCTGGCCGGCCGGTGGCACGGCTCCGGGTGGCACACCGGGCACCCGTGGGACGGGCTCCTGGAGGCCTACGGGTGGTACGGCAAGGAGTTCCGTGACGCCGACGACGTCCGCCCGCTGCTGTTCGCCGACCGCTCCGGTCACCCCGTCCCGGTCAGCCCGGCGCTGGCGCCGGTCAGGCTGCTCGCCCGCCATCCGGGGATCGCCCGCTCGCCGCTGCCGCGGGCCGGGTTCCGTGTGCTGTGCCCGCTGCTGGCATGGCCGCGGCCGACCGGGCGGCTGCGCGCCGTCGACCAGCGCGGCGCGGTCAGCGCTGCGCTGATCTACGACGACGTGCCGATCGTCGACTCCTTCCGGTTCGTCGCCGACGACCTCGTGCTCGGGGCCGCCGACATCCGCGGCGTGGCGCCGCCGCTGTTCTTCGTGCTGCGGCGCAGCCCGCGACCCTGAGAGCCAGCGACCGGGGAGGGCCCGCGACCCCGACTGCCCGCGACCGGCACAAGTCCGCGACCCCGACTGCCCGCGACGGGAGCCGCGAGGGTGGCTACGATCCGGCGGCATGAGCCCTGGCGACGCGCCCGGTGGGCCGACGGGTCCCGGTCGGGCCGCGCGCGGCCCGGCGCCGGACGAGCCGCCGTCCGCCGTCGCCCGCTTCCTGATCCGCGGCACGATCCAGGTGCTGCCCCGTCGGCGGGCCGACCGCGACCTGCTGCTGCGCTACGTCGCGACCCGCACGCTGGCCGTCCACCACCCCCTCTCCGAACGGGAGCTGACCACGCGCCTGGCCGGGCTCGCGACGGACCCGATCGGCATCCGACGCGAGCTCGTCGACGCCGGGCTGGTCACCCGGACCCGCGACGGCGCGGAGTACTGGCGGACCCACGTGACGGAGTTCGACACGTTCTGACTCGCACGAGCACGCGCGTGCCCATGCCCCCGCGCATGCCCCGCGCACGCCCACGCCCAGGCCCACGCGCACCGGCGTCGATGCGCTGCCCGGACGGGCGCGGGCGAGTCCGCGGCGACGCGCGCGTCACGCGTCGGGGCGCGGCGCGCGCTATCGTCGGGCGCGCCGCGGGGCCCGAGCGGGCACCCGCCCCGGGCGCCAGGGTCCGCAGATGCTGCGGACCGCGGCTGCGCACGAGTCCTGTCCCCACGATCACGGAGCCACGGTGGAGCTAGTGCTGGAGGCCGAGCGGTTCGCCGCTCGGACCGGTCGCCGCTGGGTCATGGACGCCGTCCGCGGCGCCGGTGAGCTGGACCGGTCGGCCGGTGAGCTGCTCGAGCTCCTCACGGGCGAGCTGCTCGCGAACGCCGTCATCCACGGGCCCGCCGCCGGCAGCATCGTCGTCACCGTGTCACGGGACGGTGGGCGGGTGCGGGTCGCCGTGCGCGACCAGAGCCCGGACCTGCCCCGCCTGACCGAGGCCTCGCCGACCGCGCTCGGCGGCCGGGGGGTCGCGCTCGTCGACGCGTTGTCCAGCGGGTGGGGCGTGGAAGAGCACGCGGGGTCGGGCAAGACCGTGTGGTTCACGTTGGACCTGCCTTCGGAGTGAGCACGACGCGGGGTGGGGCCGTCCGGATCGGCATCTCGGGATGGCGGTACGCGCCCTGGCGCGGCTCCTTCTACCCGCCCGGGCTCCCGCAGCGCCGCGAGCTCGAGCACGCCGCGACGGCCATGTCGTCGATCGAGATCAACGGGTCCTTCTACGCCCTGCAGCGGCCCGAGAGCTACCGGGCGTGGGCGGCGCAGACGCCGCCGGGCTTCGTGTTCTCGGTCAAGGGCGGCCGGTTCATCACGCACATGAAGAAGCTGGCCGACGTCGACACGCCGCTGGCGAACTTCTTCGCGTCCGGTGTCCTCGCACTGGGCGACAAGCTGGGACCCGTGCTGTGGCAGCTCCCGCCGGTGCTCGGCTTCGACGCCGACCGGCTGGCCCGGTTCTTCGACGCCCTGCCGCGCACCACCGCGGCCGCCGCCGAGCTCGCGACCCGGCACGACGAGCGCCTGGACGACCGCGCCTGGACCACCACGGACGCCGACCGGCCTCTGCGTCACGCGCTCGAGGTGCGTCACGCCAGCTTCGTCACCCCGGCCTTCGTCGACCTGCTGCGGCGGCACGGCATCGGGCTGGTGGTGGCCGACACCGCCGGCCGGTGGCCGTTCCTCGAGGACGTCACCGCCGACTTCGTCTACGTGCGCCTGCACGGTGATACCGAGCTGTACGTCAGCGGCTACGACGACGCCGCACTGGACACCTGGGCGGCGCGCATCCGCGGCTGGCGCGCGGGGGAGCCCTTCGTGGGCGGTCCCGTGGCCGCACCGCCCGGGTCGGTGGCGGTGGACCCGCCACCGGCACCGGACGGGCGGGACGTCTACGTGTACTTCGACAACGACGTCAAGGTCCGCGCGCCGTTCGACGCGATGGCGCTCGCGGACCGGCTGGGCGTCGCACCGGTGCGCCCCGATGCGCACTCGGGGGAGCCGGGACCCGCTCCGGCGTGACGTCGCTCGGGCGGCGGCGTCCGGGGTCGCCGTCGGATGCACGCAGCTCGCCCATGCGCCTCGCCCACGGTGGCGCTGAACCGGTCGCCGGGACGCACCCGCGGCACGCCATCCGCCCACGACGTTCGATCACGGTCCCGTTTCGGTGCAGCAGAATCCTTGACCGCTGATAAGTAAGGAAGGTCTACTAACAAACGTGATGCTGCAGCCGCCGACGACGACAGCAGGGCCGGCCGGCCCTCGGTCCGTGGGGCGTGTGCTGCGCCCGACGGCGAAGGCGCTGCCCGGCCACGCCCGTGCGCACAACCGCTCGATGGTGCTCCAGCACCTGTTCCACAGCGGCCCCACCTCGCGGGCCGACCTGGCCCGGAGCACCTCGCTCACGCGGGTGACCGTCTCGGACCTGGTCGCCGCGCTGATGGCCGAGGGGCTGGTGGAGGAGCTGGGCGCGCGCGCCGAGGGCAAGGTCGGCAAGCCGGCCTCGCTGGTGGGCATGCGCACGCAGGAGTTCCACGTCGTCGCGGTCGACCTCGCCGACGACGCCTGGATGCGCGGCGCCGTCATGACGTTGACCGGGGACGTCGTCGCGCGTCGCTCGGTGGCGCTGGACGGGCGGGTGGGTGACGCAGCCGTGATCGCGCTCGAGGACCTGTGCCGCGACCTGCTCGCCGCCGCCGACCGCCCGGTGATCGGGGTCGGCATCGGCTCGCCGGGCGTCATCGACTCGCTCGGCACCGTCGTCGAGGCGCCCAACCGCGACTGGTACGACGTGCCCCTCGCGGCCGACCTCAGTGCCGCGCTCGACGTGCCGGTCCACGTCGCCAACGACGCGAACACCGCGGCGCTGGGGGAGTTCACCCTGGGCGGGGCAGGCGGCTCGGGGCTGATGGTCCTCACCGTCGGCCAGGGCGTCGGCGCGGGCATCGTCGTCGACGGCGCGCTCGTCCAGGGCCACCGGCACGCGGCGGGCGAGCTCGGGCACGTGACCGTGGTGGACGACGGCGTCGACGGTCCCGCCCCGCTGTGCGCGTGCGGTCGGCGCGGCTGCCTCGAGACCGTCCTGGCCGTCCCCGCGCTGCGGCGCCGCCTGGCCGGGCTCGATCCCGCCGCCGCCGACGTCGAGCTGGCCGCCGTCGGTCGGGTCCTCGGCGTCGCGCTCGCTCCGGTGGTCAGCGCGCTCAACCTGTCCGAGCTGCGGTTCAGCGGTCCGCGCGACCTGCTCGACGGACCCCTGCTGCGGACCGCTCAGGCCACCGTCCAGCAGCGCACCATGCCCGTCGTCGGCGCCGACCTGCGGCTGGGGATGGCCTCGCTGGGCGAGGACGTCGCGCTCTGCGGCGCGGCCGTCCTCGTCCTGTCCGGACAGCTCGGGATCACCTAGACCCGCGCTGCCCCACGCACGCCCGCCACCCGCACCCAGCACCCGCACCCAGCACCCGCACACCCAGCACCCGAACACCCACAGGCAGGCCGTGGCCCGCCTCGACCCCGGGAGGGACACCGACGTGAGGACTCTACGAATCGCGGCTGCCGGTGCAGCCGCCGCGCTCGCGCTCAGCGCGTGCAGCTCCGACGCCACCGGCGAGGAGCCCACCACGGGCGACGGCGGCACCGACACCGCCGAGATCACCCTGTGGCTCAACGGCACCGACACCCCCGACGAGCTCCGTGACTACCTCGTCGAGACGTTCGAGGCCGAGCACCCGGGCTCGACGCTCACCATCGAGGAGCAGGACTGGAGCGGCCTCGTGCCCCGCCTGCAGACCGCGTTGACGTCGCCGGACCAGACGCCGGACGTGGTCGAGGTGGGCAACACGCAGTCGCCGACGTTCACCTACGCGGGCGCGTTCGCCGACATCACCGACATGTACGACGAGCTCGGCGGCGACGACCTGCTGCCCGGCTTCGTCGAGGCGGGCTCGGCCGACGGTGCCCTCTACGCCGCTCCCTACTACTCCGGGGCGCGCGCCGTCTTCTACAACAAGGACATGTTCCAGGCGGCGGGCGTCGAGGTGCCCACGACCCTGGAGGAGTTCACCGAGGTCGCCACCACGCTCCAGGCCAACCCGCCGGCCGGCGTCGAGAACTTCTCCGGCTTCTGGCTGCCCGGCCAGGACTGGTACAACGGCGCCGCGTGGATCTACGCCCACGGCGGCGAGCTGGCGACGAAGGACGGCGACGCGTGGCAGGGTGCGCTGTCCTCGCCCGAGTCGCTGGCCGGGCTCGAGCAGGTGCAGACGCTGTTCCAGTCCGCGACCAACGCGCCGGTGGACGCCGACTCGAACGAGCCGTGGGTGCCCTTCAACAACGGCGAGGCGGCCATGTTCTCGGCGCCGACCTGGGCGCGCTGGAGCATCGACCTGCCGCAGTGCAACGCCGGCGTCGACCCGGACGACACCTCGGACGAGGCCAAGGAGCTGCTCGCGCAGCAGCAGGCCTGCAACGAGGAGCACACCGGGATCTTCCCGCTGCCCGGCGTGGACGGCGGCGTCGCACCGGTCTTCGCGGGCGGCTCGAACATCGCCGTCGCGGCGATGTCCCAGCACCCCGAGCTCGCCCGGGACCTGCTGCGGATCATCTTCGGCGAGGAGTACCAGACGATGCTGGCCTCGAAGGGCCTGATCCCCGGCAACACCGAGTACGCCTCGGCCATGGGAGACGACGTCTACAGCCAGGCGGCCATCGCGGCTGCGCTGGATGCCAAGCTCACGCCGCCGGCCGAGCTGTGGGCCGACGTCGAGGGGCAGCGGATCCTCGAGGACTTCTTCCAGGAGATCGCCGGTGGCGCCGACCCGAAGGACGCCGCCGCTCGTGCCGACCAGCTGATCACCGACACGCTGAGCTGACGACGCCGGGGCCGTCCCGCACCGGCGGCGGGCACCGAGGGTCCGCCGCCGGTGCCCGGCTCCGCCGGTGCGCGTCGTGCGGGCCCCGTGTCCGGCGGGCCCCGTGTCCGGCGGGCCCCGTGCCCGGCCACCCCCGCGTCCGCGCCGGCCCGCGTCCCGCCGTTCCCGCCCGCCGGCCCCGTCCCGCCCTCCCGCATCCACCGGGCGGCGCCGACCGGCAGCCCCGGCGCCCGACGACCACCCGCGAAGGGACCTCCGATGACAGCACCCGCACCCGCCGTCCGGGTCGGCGGACGGCCGCCCGGTGCCGCCGCGCCACCCCGCCGCCGTCGTCGGCACCTCGGGGTGTACCTGCTCCTGGTGCCCGCGCTCGTCCCCATCGCCGTCGGGCTGGGGTACCCGCTGGTGCGTCAGCTGGTGCTGTCGTTCCAGGAGTACGGACTGCGCCAGCAGTTCGGGCAGCCGGCGCGGTGGGTGGGCCTGGCCAACTACGCCGAGCTGCTCGGCGACCCCTACGTGTGGGCGGTGATCGGTCGGTCTGTCGCGTTCTGCCTGGTCAACGCGGCGGTCACGATGGTGCTCGGCGTCGCCCTGGCCGTGCTGATGGCGCGGGTGGGCGCGGCGGCCCGGATGGCGCTGCAGGTCTCCATGCTGCTGGCCTGGGGGACACCGGTGCTGGCGTCACTGACGGTGTGGCAGTGGCTGTTCGACTCGCAGTACGGGGTCGTGAACTGGCTCCTCGCGGACGTGCTGGGGGCCACCGACATGCGGTTCCACTCGTGGATCGTCGAACCGCTGTCCTTCTACTTCGTGGCGACGGTCATCGTGGTGTGGATGTCCGTCCCGTTCGTGGTGTTCTCGGTCTACGCCGGGCTGCTGCAGGTGCCCACGGAGACCATGGAGGCGGCACAGCTCGACGGCGCGAGCGCGCGGCAGCGGTTCTGGGGCATCACGGTGCCGATGATCCGGCCGGTGCTGTCGGTGGTGCTGCTGCTGCAGATCATCTGGGACCTGAAGGTCTTCACGCAGATCTACGTCCTGCAGCGCGCCGGTGCGCCGACCCGCGACACCAACCTGCTGGGCACGTTGATCTACAGCTACGCGCGGGAGTTCTCGATGGCCGGGGCGCTGGCCACGGTGGTGCTCGTGGTCACGCTCGCGCTCACCGGCTTCTACGTGCGGCGGATGCTCAAGGAGGACGAGCTGTGAGCACCCTGACCACCCCGCCGCCGACGCCCGCGGTGCCCACGCGGACCCGGGCCGCCGCCGTCCGGCGTCGACGGCCCGTGCGCCGGCGGCGCGCCGACGGGCGTGGCGGGCCGCTGACCCGCTGGCTGCTCGGCACCCTCGCGGTGGCCATCGCCCTGCTGTGGGTGTTCCCGATCTACTGGATGATCTCCAGCGCCTTCCTGCCGCTGAACCGGCTGCGCACGCCCGATCCCACCTTCTTCCCGGTGGACGGCACGCTCGCCAACTTCCGCCGGGTGCTGGCCGACCCGTCCTTCGCGAGCGCGTTCCGCACATCGATCGCGGTGACCGCCATCGTGTTGGTCGCCTCGCTGGTGTTCGCCTTCCTGGCGGCGCTCGCCGTCAGCCGGTTCCGGTTCCGCGGCCGCAAGTCCTTCATCCTGACCGTCCTGGTCGTGCAGATGATCCCCGCCGAGGGGCTGTTCATCGCCCAGTACGGGATGCTCGACGACTGGGGCCTGGTGAACCGCGTGGCCGGGCTCGCGATCGTGTACGTCGCGGCGATCCTGCCGTTCACGATCTGGATGCTGCGCGGCTTCGTGGCCGGCGTGCCGATCGAGCTCGAGGAGGCGGCGATGGTCGACGGGCTGAGCCGGACCGGTGCGTTCTTCCGCATCACGTTCCCGCTGCTGGCGCCGGGGCTGGTCGCCTCCGGCGTGTACGGCTTCCTGCAGTCCTGGAACGAGTACACCCTCGCGCTCGTCGTCATGACCGATCCCGGCCGGCGCACCCTCCCGCTGTGGCTCCAGGGGCTGGTCGAGGCCAACCGTGCGACGGACTGGGGGGTCGTGATGGCCGGTGCGGCACTCATCGCCGTGCCGGTGATCATCTTCTTCCTCGCGGTGCAGAGCCGGATGACCGCCGGCCTGGTCGCGGGCGCGGTCAAGGGCTGAGGTGGAGCCTGACGTGGAGCGCCCGGACCGCGTCGCGGGTCCCGCCGTCGGCCTCGACATCGGCGGCACCAAGGTCCTCGGCGTCCTCCTCGGGGCCGACGACGACGTGCTGGACCGCGTGCGGGTGCCGACGCGGTCCGGGGCCGACGGCGTCGTCGCGTCGGCGGCCGCGGCGGTCCGCCGGCTCACCGACGCGGCAGGGATCGCGCCGGTGGACCTTGCCGGGCTCGGGCTCGGGGTGCCGGGCGTGGTCGACCGCGCGGCCGGGACGGTGGCGCACGCGGTGAACCTGGGCATCGGCGACGCCCCCGTGCCGCTCGGCCGGATGCTGCGCACCGAGCTGGACTCCACCTGGGTCAGCGTCGACAACGACCTCAACGCCGCCGCCGCGGGCGCGGCCCACGTGCTCGGCGACCGGGCCGACGTCGCGTACCTGGCGCTGGGGACCGGGGTGGCGGCCGGTCTGCTGCTCGACGGGCGACTGCGGCGGGGCTGGCTCGGGGCGGCCGGGGAGATCGGCCACCTGCCGTACGACCGGTCCGGCCCGCTGTGCCCGTGCGGGCAGCGTGGCTGCCTGGAGCTGTACGCGTCGGGTGGGTCGCTCGACGCGCGGTGGCCCGGGGACGGGTCGGTGCCGGCACCGGCGGCGCTGTTCGCCGCCGCGGCGACCGGTGACCCGCGGGCGGTGGCCGTCCGCGACGAGTTCGCGGACGCCGTCGCCGCGGCCGTGCGGATCCTCGTGCTGACCACCGACGTCGAGCGGGTCGTCCTGGGTGGTGGCGTGCGCGAGATCGGTGCCCCGCTGCTGCGCGCGGTCACCGGAGCGCTCGAACGGCAGGCCTCGGCGTCGGGGTTCCTGGCGTCCATGCGGCTCGCCGACCGGGTCGAGCTGGCGCCCCGCGGGGTGCCGGTGGCGGCCATTGGCGCAGCGCTCGCCGCGCGTGGGACGGTGAGTCGATGGAGGTCGTGATCGCCCCCGCGCCCGAGCTCGCACGGCTTGCGGCGGACGCTGTCGAGGCGCTGCTGCGCCGCCGGCCGGATGCCGTGCTCGGACTGGCGACCGGCTCGAGCCCGTTGGGCGTGTACGACGAGCTGGCGCGCCGGCACGCCGACGGCGGGCTGTCGTTCGCCCGTGCGCGTGGCTTCATGCTCGACGAGTACGTCGGGCTGCCGCGGGAGCACCCGCAGCGGTACCGCAACGTCATCGACGCGGAGTTCGCCTCGCGTGTCGACCTGATGCCCGACGCCGTGCAGGGGCCGGACGGGCTGGCGGCGGACGTCCCGGCGGCGTGCGCCGCGTACGAGCGCGCCATCGTCGACGCCGGGGGAGTGGACCTTCAGCTGCTCGGCATCGGCACGGACGGCCACATCGGGTTCAACGAGCCGGGGTCCTCGCTCGCGTCCCGCACCCGGATCAAGACGCTCACCGAGCAGACGCGGATCGACAACGCCCGGTTCTTCGACGGCGAGGTGGAGCGCGTGCCGCAGCACTGCCTGACGCAGGGGCTGGGCACGATCATGGCGGCGCGTCACCTGGTGCTGCTCGCCACGGGCCGGGGCAAGGCGGAGGCGGTGCACCAGCTCGTCGAGGGACCGGTCAGCGCGATGTGGCCGGCGACCGTCCTGCAGCATCACCCGCACGTGACGGTGCTCATCGACAACGCGGCCGCGAGCCGCCTGCAGCTGGCGGACTACTACCGCGGCGCCTACGCGTCGAAGCCGGCCTGGCAGGGCTTGTAGTGCGACCGCGGCCCGGGAGCCCCGTGGCGCGCGGGCTGCCGCGCCCCACCGCGCCCCACCGAGCCCGACCGTCCCGAACTCGGCTCCGGTTCCCGATCGCCGGGTGCTGATCCGTCGCGGTCCCTACGGGGCGAAGCCGGTCTGGCGGGGCCCGTCAGTCGGACCATGAGCGGTGTGCCTCGTGACTCGCAGGCTGCCGGGCCCGACCGGGCGTGACGGGCACACCCGGCTGCCGATGGGCCGGTGCTCACCCCGTCGCAGCGCCCGCCCCGGCGCCGCGACCGCGGAATGGTGAAAGCGGTCGGTCGCGTTCGGGGTCGATCTGGGTGCCGTGGGTGTCGTGGAATGTCCAGTGTTTCCGTGGCGGTGGATCTGTATTGCGCGGCGGTGGATGAGGCTGTGGTGGTAGGTGCACAGGAGTATTCCGTTGTCGAC
>NZ_CANLTL010000020.1 GCF_947494015.1 uncultured Cellulomonas sp.
CCGGCGCAGCCTCCATCGCACGCTGCGCGTGCGGGGCGAAAAGCATGGGCCGCCAGGGCGGCCCAGAGCGCGCAGCTCGGCCCCCGGGCTTGCGCCCGGGACCCGAGCCGGCCCGCTGCGCGGGCCTGGTGCCCCGGGCTCGGGGCTGCGCCCCTCACTCGCGGCACTCGCGGGCGTGGCACACCTCGCGGTGGCAGTCGGAGTGCATGAGGCCCAGGTCATCACAGCCGAACAGCCCATCGTGGTCCTCGCAGACCCACTTGTCGCAGCCGGGGCACAGGGCCACGGGGCACTCGGTGCAGGTGGCGGCGGGGTCCCCGGCGAACCGGACGGCGGTGGCGTGGAAGTCGAGCGCGGTGAGGACGGACATCGGGGGGACCTCTTTCGTTCGGTGCTGGGCCGGTGTCCTCACTCTATCGCGTTCCACTTACACCGGCACGACTATTAGTCCTTGTCGTTACCGATCTGTGATGTTGCGTCTGTCGGTGGCGTCTGATAGTTTTACCGGTATCAGGTTAACGAGAGGAACCGGCTCATGTCGAAGTCACTGCCCGCCATCGCCCGCCAGAGCGACCCGCTGCTGACCGTCCTGCGCGCCGCAGGACGCGCCGGGGTGTCCACGCTCCTGTGGGGGCCGCCGGGGGCCGGCAAGTCCTCGCTGTTCGAGTCCCTGGCCCGCAGCGAGGGACTGCCGATGGAGACGGTCATCGCCTCGCTGCGCGAGCCGAGCGACTTCGCCGGCCTTCCCGTGATCCGCGACCACGGCGTCGAGCTGGCCCCGCCCGCCTGGGCGCAGCGCCTGGCCGAGGCCGAGGACGGCTACCTGTTCCTGGACGAACTGACCACCGCGCCCCCGGCCGTCCAGGCCGCGCTGCTGCGGGTCGTGCTGGACCGCGCCGTAGGCGACCTCGTCCTGCCGCGCGGCATCCGCGTGGTCGCCGCCGCCAACCCGCCCGACCAGGCCGCGGACGGCTGGGACCTGCCCGCCCCCCAGGCCAACCGGTTCCTGCACCTGACCTACACCCCGAGCCTGGACGGCTGGCTCGACGGCATGACCACTGGCTTCGGCGTCCCCGTCTCAGGCCGCGTCCTGGACTACTCCCCCGTGACCCGCGCCGCCACCCGCGCACAGGTCGCATCCTTCATCCGCACCCGCCCCGACCTGCTGCACGCCTTCCCCCGCGACGACGCCTCCGCAGGCCGCGCCTGGCCCTCCCGGCGCACCTGGACCATGACCGCCGACGTGCTCGCCATGCTCGACCCCGACGACACCCCCGCCACCCTCCTGGCCGCATCCGGCCTGGTCGGAGAGGGCGCAGCGGTCGAGTTCATCGCCTGGCGCCAGGACAACGACCTGCCCGACCCCGCCGACGTGCTGGCCGACCCCACCACCGTGGCCTGGGCCGACCTCGAGCCCTCCCGCGCCTGGGCGATCCTCACCGCCGTCACCGCCCACGCCACCGCCGACCGCACCAAGACCGGCTGGGCCGCCGCCTGGAAGCCCCTCGCGGTCGCCGCCACCGCCGGACTGCAGGACGTGGCCGCAGCCAACGCCCGCGCGCTGCTGCGCTCGCGGCCCAAGGACACCTACCCGCCCGCCAGCGCCAAGGCCTTCCTGGCCGTCCTGGCCGACGCCGGGCTGATCACCACCGGAGAGCAGGCATGAACGCCGTCACCATCCGCCCGCTGACCGACGCCGAGCGCGACCGCCTCGCCACCGCACGGCTGGTCGCCGTCGAGTCCGCCCCCTACCTCGCCCACGCGCTGTTCTCCGCGCGGCCGTTGGCCGCCGTGGGCCTGGGCACCTTCGCGGTGGACCGTCACTGGCGGCTCTACATCGACCCCGACACCCTGACCGAGTGGGGACCGCAGGTTGCGGGCGGTGTGCTGGTGCACGAGGCCAACCACCTGATCCGCGACCACGCCGGGCGCGCCGACGCGCTGCCCGGCCCCGTGGACCACGACCGCTGGAACTACGCCACCGACGCCGCGATCAACGACGACCTGCTGCGCGCCGGGCTGGCCCTGCCCGACGGGGTGGTCACCCCCGCCGCCCTCGGGCTGCCCGACAGCGGCGTGGAAGAGGCCTACTACGCCGCCCTGCCCGACCAGCCCCCGCAGACCGAGCCCGGGTGCGGTTCGGGCGCGGGCGACCCCACCCAGCCGTGGGAGCCCGCTCCGGACGCCCCCGGCACACCGGGACTGGACGACGGCCAGGTCACCATCGCCCGCCGCCGCGTGGCCGAGTCCGTCCGCGAGCACGCCAGCGCCGGGCGCGGCACCGTCCCGGCCGGGCTGCGCCGCTGGGCCGAGGCCGAGCTGACCGCCCCTGAGGTCCCCTGGCGCAAGGTGCTCGCCGGACTCGTGCGCCGCACCGCCGCCCTGGCCGCAGGCCGCATCACCTACACCTACGCCCGCCCCGGACGGCGGCGGCTGCCCGGCATCGTCACCCCCGCCATGCGCGCCCCCAAGGTCACCGCCGCCGTGGTCATCGACACCTCGGGAAGTGTGACCCCCGACGAACTCGCCGCCGCGCTGCGCGAGGTCAACGGCGTCATCAAGGCCGTGGGCGGGTCCGTGCGCGTCATCACCTGCGACGCCCAGGCCAGCGCCGCCCACGTCGTGCGCGCCGCCACAGACGTGCGCCTGGACGGCGGTGGCGGAACCGACATGCGCGTCGGCATCACCGCCGCCGAGGCCCTGCGCCCGGCCCCCGACGTCACGGTGGTCATCACCGACGGCGAGACACCCTGGCCCGCCGCCCCCGGCCGCTCATCGCTCATCGCGGTGCTGACCCGCGCGCGTCACCTGCCCCACGTCCCGGCATGGGCGCGCGCACTCGCGATCACCGCGCCCAATAGTTAATCCGGTGTCAGTGGTGTGTGGTATCGTGGGGGTACACCGAGAGAGAGGGAGAGGAACCCCGCGATGCACACCACCAACACCGACCACCCGGCCGCCGCGGACGATCTCGACCCCGCCCTGATCGCCCACGCCACCCCCCTCATCGAGGCCGCCGGCACCGACCTCACCACCGTCCTGCAGCACCTCGCCGCACCAGCCGGCGGCCCGCACGCCACACCCGCATCCCTGCAGGCCGGGTGGGACCTGCCCGAGCTCGCAGCCCTGACCCCCGACACCCTTCCCATCGACACCGACGGGACCAACCAGTGAGCCGCCAGCTGCTCGACCTCGGCGCTCGTCTGCGCGCCGCCACCGACTCCCAGCCCGTCGCCCTCGCCGCCTACGCCCCGGCCCTGCCCCCCACCGCCCCCGTCGCGGTCGCCCTCGACCCCGACGGACACTCCCTGCGCGCCACCGACGGCACCACCACCACCAGCGGCACCGGACGCCAGGCGCTAATCGCCCTGGACGACCTCGGCATCACCCTGGACGCGCCCACCTACCGCACCCTGGTCATCACCAGCCCCGCCGCGCTCAGCGCCCTGACCACCCTTGCGCGGACCTACCCCAGCGCCGCCTGCGCCCCGGTCATCGCCTGGTGGGACCAGCGCGCCGACCACCCGGGCACCGGAGCCGTGCACGCCGTCATCGCCACCGCCCGTCAGCGCTGGGTCCTGGGGGTGGCCCCCGACCGTGAGCGCGACCTGGACACCTGGCTCACCTGGCTGGGCATCACCAGCACCGGCCCCCAGGCTCTGCTCGACCTCGCCCGCGCCAGCACGGCCGGATCGACCCTGCCGGGCCTGCTCGACGCCGCCGGGGCCGACACCCGCGCCTGGGAGCGGCACCAGCAGCGCATCGCGGCCGGACGGCCATGGCTGGCCCCGGACAACCGCGCCGATGCCGCCCTGGGGCTGGCCAGCCGCTCCCACGCCACCGAGCACTACGCCTCCCTGCGCCTGGACGACCCGCTCGTCGCCCATGCCGCCACTACCGACGGCACCGTCGTCACCGGCCACCTCACCCACCACGACACCGCGAGCATCACCGTGCGCGCCGCCCGCCCGCTCAGCCGCCTGCGCGTCGGCTCCGAGGTCACCGGGTGGATCGGTGCCGCGCTCGACGCCCACGCCGGACCGGCCTACGTGACCGGCCGCGTGCTGACGGCCACCGTCGGCACCGACGCCGCGTTGACCCTGACCGTGGGGGACTTCGCCAAGCGCCCCGCCCAGCACCCCGCCGGGACCATGCTCACCCTGCGCCCGCGCCGGGTGGACCCCTTCATGCAGGCCAACGGCCGCCGCCTCATGGCGGGCAACTTCCACCGCAGCGGGAACTGGCTCGCCGGGCGCGGCAGGCCGGTCCTCACGCGCTCCGACGTGCCCCTCGACGTCGTGGTCGCCGCCGCTGACCCGGACTGAATCCGCCCGGGCCGGCCCTCGCCGCCGAACTCGGCAGTGGACGCTCCGGAGACACTCCCGCGCAGCCCTCATAGTTTGCCCGGTATCGGTGGCGCGTGCTATCCTCAGAGCATGAAGAGGACGACCACCGGGACCCCCGCCGCCGCCACCCAGGCGCCTGCACCGCGGCCCCCCGCCGAGCACCTGCGCAACCCGGTCCTGGCCCGCGCGCTGCTCGCAGTCTGGTCCGGTGACCCGGCCCTCGTCATCGACTCGCCTCCCGGGGCAGGCAAGACCCACCTGAACACCCACCTTGCCCACCAGCTGCGTACCCGAGCCGGCATGACCGTCGCCATCGCCGCCCAGACCCGCGCCCAGGCCGCCGACGTCGCGCACCGCACCGCCGCCACCGGCGCCGACACCGCGCTCCTGATCGGCGCGAACAACGACCGCCCCGCTGACACCGACCCCGCGATCCGCACCATGACCCCCCGGGCAATCGACCCCGGCGCGGGCATCGTCGTCGCCACCACCGCGCGCTGGACCTGGCTGCCTCACAACCGTCCCGTGCGCTTCGACGTGCTCCTGATCGATGAGGCCTACCAGCTGACCTTTGCCGACCTCGGCACCCTCGGGGCGATCGCGGACCAGTTCGTCCTGGTCGGAGACCCCGGCCAGATCGACCCCGTGATCACCGGCACCACCCGCCGGTGGGACACCTGGGCCAGCGGCCCGCATGTCCCCGCGCCAACGGCCCTCGCTGCCGCTCACCACGACGACGTGACCACGCTGCGCCTGCCGCAGACCTGGCGGCTCGGTCCCGCCACCACCGCGCTGCTCGCGCCCCTGTACCCCTCGCTGCCCTTCACCTCCGCCCGGCCCCCCAGCCACCTGAGCGACCACCGTGACCAGCCGCTGCCCGAGTACCACGCGCGCCCCATCACCATCACCGGCGGCACGCCCGACCCCGTGATCGCGGTCACGGCCGCAGACACCGCCCGTGACCTGCTCACCCGCACGCTGCACACCACGGCGGGAACCCGCCCGCTCGCACCCGAGGACGTAGCCGTCATCGCCCCCCACGTCGAGCAGGCCGCGCTCATCGCCGCCGCCCTGGCCGACCTGCCCGGGATCTTCGTCGGCACCATCAACCAGGCCCAGGGCCTCGAACGTCACGCCGTCGTCGCAGTCCACCCGCTCGCTGGTCACGCCGACGCGCTCGGCGTCGCCGCTGACCTCGGACGGCTGTGCGTAGCCCTGTCCCGCCACCGCTCCCACCTGACGGTGATCACCGACAAGCACACACCCGCCGTCCTGGACCGCGCCCATCGCGACCAGCCGGGCACCCAGGCTGTCGTGGTCCACCAGCGCATCCTGGACAGCCTGCTGGCCGCCTGAACGACCGCCGTTGCCTCGCGCCGGCGTCAGAGGCCCTGGCACCAGTGCCGCGCGCGCAGGGCCACCATCCGTGCGCCGAGCTGCTCGAACGGATCGACCACCACGCACGCACTCGAGCACCTCCGCCCCTCACCCAATGGCCCAATAGATTTGCCGGTGTCGGTGGCGACTGGTACTCTGTAAGCATGACGAGGAACACCGCGCCCAGCGCCCCCGACGAGTTCACCGAGGCCTTGCCGCCTGAGTCGTGCCTCACCGCCGGGCCGGACTGCCAGGGACCGGTGGAGTACCGGACGCCGCTGTCCGGTACCGGTACCCCGTTCCCGCGGTGCGACCACCACTGGGAGGGCCGGCTCGACCTCGAGCACCAGCTGCGCGAGCGCTACCCCAGCACCGCACCCGCGGACTTCGACCCGGCCTACGCCGGCGAGACCTGGGACGGAGACGACTGGTGACCACCCCCGGCCCCACCGCACTTGAGCCGGCGCAGGTGCCCGCCGCCATCAAGCGCGACCTGCGGGCCGCGTTCCCCGGCGTCCGGTTCTCGGTGAGCCGCTCACGGGGCACAGGGTGGGCGTACATCAACGCGGCCTGGACCGATGGGCCTACCGAGGCGGCCGTCCGGCAGTCCGTGAGCGCATGGGCAGGCAGCCAGTGGTGCCAGGCCGTCCTCACCCACCGCAGCTACAGCCCGCAGGCTCACGCGTGGGCCCAGGCCGAGGTCGCCGCCCACCCCGGACGCTTCCAGGACGACAGCGACCCCTACGCCCGCGACAACGCACCCCACCGGCTCCTCGCCACAACCGACCTGCGCGACACCGCCCTTCCCTCGACCTGAGCAGCGGCCAGATCGGCCGGGACAATGAATGCAGGTCTGGACCACCCTCGCGGACGCGTGGACGCCTTCGTTCGCTGCCACAGGGCCTCCAAGTCGATTCGCGCTGGCAGTCGCGCCGTACCTGGTACGCCGACACAGCGCCCCGGTTAGCCTCTTTCGGCCCACGTCACAGTAGCAACCTTAGCCAAATGACGGCCCAGTTCTCGACCGTTTCATTTGACGGGTAGTGCGCGGCGGCATAACACTAGACTCGTAAGCTCGACCTCAATCTAGGAGTATCACGTGGCCCAGAAAGTTCAGGTTCTGCTCATCGACGACGTGCATGGTGAGCCGGCGGACGAGACCGTCACCTTCGCGCTCGATGGGGTGTCCTACGAGATCGACCTGACAAGCGACAACGCCGCGGCGCTGCGAGAGGGCCTGACGACGTGGATCAGCAACGCTCGCCGAGTGGGGAGGCAGTCGAAGTCCACAACGTCACAGGCACCACGGCGCAGCAGCGGTGGGTCGAATGACGCTCAGGCCATCCGTGAATGGGCTCAGAGCCAGGGCATGACGGTCTCCGCTCGTGGGCGGATCTCCGCCGAGGTGAGGACCGCCTACGAGGCGGCTCACTAGAGTCACCTAACGACATGCTGGTGGGCGCCGGATCGAGTCATTGATCCGGCGCCCACCAGCATGTCGGGATAAGAAGGAAAGGGTGCAATCCCAATCCCCTCACTGCGAGTGAATGACGACAGGCGGTGCGGTGGTGGCTTCGGAGCTCGGCGGTGGTGTGAGCGGCGCTCGTCGACTCCGTAGCCGGCGCGACGCTGCTGGACTACCTGCGCGAGGTGCGCCGGCTGGCGGGGCGATGAGTCAGGTCGACCTCGCACACGAGCTCGGGCGGTACTCACGGGGTGAGGCGGTGAGCGACAGGTACCCGCTCTCGTGCTCGCCACAGGAACGCCACGATGGCTGTACGGGCAGACCAGTTGTAGGGCTCGATCGCGTCGATGGCTTCGGCCACCCGGCCGAGAGCATCGTCGTATGTGAGCAGGGCGGCCGCGGCCTGGCCGGGTGTGATCCCCTCCGGGACGAGGAACTCCCCACGCGGACCCACGACCGTCCTGACGTGCCGTATCTCATCGACGAATCGGCCTTCGACGGACGTCCGGGGCCAATTGCGGACGTCGTCGGGAAGTGCGTCGGACAACCGAACCGTCGCGCCGGGCGTCCCTGGGCCAGTTGGCGGTGCCGTCGTTGGCTTGGTTGCCCGCATCTGTCGTGCGCGCGCCGGTAGAACGCCCTGCTGGTCTGGTGCGGTCAGCCTCTCGAGCACAAGCGCGGCTGCCTCGTGTGCGCTCGGTGATCCGTCCCAGGCCCGCTGGAGGGCGGCGATGATCTTGAGACGTGCCGATTCATCGTCGCCGACCTCAGCGAGCACGTCGCCGAGACGGCCGGCTCCAAGGTTGGGTCCGGTCAGAATCTGCAGGGCGAGGTCGACCAGCAGCCGCAGGTGCTTCGGGCTCTTAGATGCCATGCCGTCGTCGAGGATGTCGATCGCCAGCCGGGGTGCCGTCTCGATGATGAGGCTGAACGTGTCGCTCGCGTCGAGCTCGCGCATCATGTGCAGCACCGGGTCGAAAAGCGGAGCACGATCTCGGTAGACGGCACCGACGGCCAGTAGCCAGGTGTTGCGCCAGTGAGCCGAGGGCGCGATCACGCGCAGCCGCCCGATCACCTCATTGTCGAGCCCGTCGACCAGCGCGCAGGCGGCCATGAACTCTTGGATGCTGCGCAGCTCGAAGCCGACCTGGTCCTTGCCCTTGGCTGTGACGAGGACGAGCCGATCGCGTGCTGCCCGCAGCAGGTCGCCCGCGAGCCTCTCCAGTGCGGCGCCCTTGTGGCCCTCTTTGGTGAGCCGGTCACGGATGACCATCTCGAAGTCCTGCGAGCTCAGGAGCGCCTCAGCCTCGCCGGCGCTCTCGCTCGCGACCTGCAGCCGCAGGCCGGTCGCCCGGTGGATCGCGTCGACGTCGGCCCGGCGCTCGGAGAGGACTGTCGCGAGGTAGTTCTTCTTCTGAACCTCGCGGTCATAGATCACGTCGTAGTAGTCCGCGAAGAGCGCAGCGCGGTCCTGCGGCGGCTTGGCGCGCCGCTCCAAGAGCAGCGACATGATCATGACCTGCAGCGGGGAGCGCATCAGGCGTCGGGTGAGCTCGTTCGCTGCGGCGTCGGTGATGCGCTGCAGGACGGCCGACTTCTCGGCGTCCTCACCCATGCGCAACTCCGTCAGGCGCGATGCGTAGTCGACTGCCTGCTGGGCCGACAGAGGCACCAGCTCGAGCTTCCGGAATGAGGTCGGCAGCTCGTCGCTATACCCCTGAGGGCGTGTGGTCGCGACGACGAGCAGATCGGCGTCCTCGGTGTGGGCCTGCTCAAGGAGTTGGTTGACCGCCGCAGCCACCGTCTCCCGCGCGGGCTTCGCGGCGACCTCGTCGTAGCCATCGAGCACGAGCAGCCACGGCCATGCCCGCAGCCATCCGCGCATGTCTCGCGCGTGGAAGGTTTCCCCGGTGCTCGCGCTGATGCGCTCGGCGAGGTAGCGGACAAGAGGGAGGTCTGCACCGCCACCGGCCAGATCCGCGTACTCGGCCAGATCGACTCTGACGGGCCAACGCCGAGCACGAGGGCGAGGGATGCCAATCTCTTCAGCGCGACGGAGCGTGTCAGCGACCGCTGCTTGGACAGGCGGAGACTGTCCGTCGCGCTCGGCCAGCATGGTGGCCCTGTACAGCTGAGCGAGGAGGCGCCCCAGGGTGGTCTTGCCCTGCCCCGGGCCGCCAGTGACGAGGAAGTGGGGCTGGAGGTCGGCGCCCGCCAGCACGCTCGGGCGCAGCACTCGCTCACCCGCCGTCACGATGTGCGCGAGAGCGGCGAAGCTGTGGGCGAGCGGGTCGGGGTCGTCCGGGTGGCGCGCCGGCAGGTCTACTGCGACGTGCGCGAGATCGAGTTTCTGGTTGGCGACCTGGCCGGCTTCACCCAGGTTGATCTGCCCGCGGGTGATCAGCTCGGTGCGGGCGTGCTCCTCTAGGGCCCGTCGGATGTCCTCAACGCGCTGACCTAGGCCGGTCATCCGGCCGAGGTTGATCGCGGCCAGCACGTCACCGGGGGTGATGAGCGCGTTGAACTGCTGCCGAACGTCGGCGAACCCATCGAGCAGGCGCTCGACTTTGGCGCGGTCCCAGACGGCGCAGTCCTTCAAGGGCCAATCGTGGGTCCGAGCTGCAGACCTGATCGTTCTGGTCGCCTCGTTCAGGCCACCGTCGACGGCGCCGCCCAGCCCGACGTTGGTGACGAACACGATGAACTCGGGCTTCGGCCCCTTCCGCTTCGTGCCCGGGTGGGCCCACTTGTCGAGCTCACGCCGGATCTGCGTGAGCAGCCACGTCTTGTTCGCGGCAGTCGACTGCAGCTGCTCGCGAAACTTGACCTGGAAGACGTGGTACCCGTCCCACGGAGCTGCGTGGTGGTGCTCGCCGTCTGCGGGCACCGCGCGACCCTCGAAGACCGCGTCGCGACCGCTGTCCGGGCCCGTCCCGAATACCTGGACCGTCGGCCCGTAAACCTTCAGCAGCAGCGCCTGCACGAGGTGCTCGAACTCGTGCGGTCCGAGATCCTCGAGCCGGTAGGTCATGTCCACCATCTTGCCGTCCGGCTCAATCGGGTACGTGTCCGACGCACGCGTCGTCAACTCTTGACCTGCGGTTGGGCGCGCGCTGCGGGCACGGCCGGGCCTCGCGAGCCGGTGCACCCGACCGTCGGCACCGGGCGAGGAAAGAGCAGCCGGTGCGTAGGCGACGGACCGAGTACGACTGGCGCTCGGGCTATGGAGAGCTGGACGCGAGACGGTCGCACGCGCGCTCGATGAGTAGCCGAGCACGTTCGCCTTGTGCTGCTGCTAGCGCCTGGTCACAGCCGAGGCCCACACCCACACGAATCCTTCGCGGCCGGCGTCGTCGAAGTACCGCACGTGCACCGCTCGCGCGGTCCAGGCGACGGCCTCGGCTTCGACCTCGACGTCGGACCCGTCACGCGCAACCGTCCAGGCGCGGACGGGCAGCAGTGTGGCTGGCCTGGTGACCGGGTGACCACGGCCCGCCACCGGGACGTTGCGGGCCATGTCCCGCAGCGGCACTTGATCGACCATCAGTCGGGCAGCCCGCCGGTGTCAGCCGGCCGAACGGTGCTAGACATCGTGCCCGCCGCGGACCGCCCGGCTCACTGCGCAGCTGCGACTGGTGCGCCGTCTTGCCCCTGGCCGGGCACGGCCCGGGCGACAGCCGCCTCGGCCCGGATGTTGGGGTGGACGCGGGGTCCTGGGGACTCTGCCTCTTGAGCCGCTGCGGCACGGGCAGCCGCGGCCTTGGCTCGCGCGGCCGCACGAGTCTTCGCCGGCGTCCAGTCCCACCCGGGCAGCGCCGCGATCGCGTCGACCGTCTCGGAGGGCAGCCGGCCAGCTGCGTACCGCCCGCGCACGTACTCCGCTCGCTTGCCGATGGGTACCTGGACGTCGTCGATCTGCGCCACGGTGCTCAGACGCACCTGACTGGCATCGCGGGACGGGTCCTGCGCGATCCACGCCTGCATGGCGCTGATGAACTCCTCAAGGCGCGTCTTGCGCTGCTCGAGCGCACCCGGGATCGCCGCGAGCTCGCGGCGCTGGGCAGTGCTCAGCTCGGCCGAGGTTGCGCGCTGCTGGCGCAGCCATCGCGCAGCCACAGGGTGCGCGGTCTCCAGGCCGTCCAGAGTGCCGTGCTCATCGGCGTATGCGCGCACGGTCTGCAGCTGGGTTGTCCAGGTCTGCTCGCTACGGGGCGCGAAGCCCGACCACGACCAGCCCGGGCGGCCCTCGAGCTCACGCGCCCGGTCGGCACTGAGCTTGCCGGTGCGGTGCTCGTGCCGTCGCGTGGTCAGCCGCAGCCCCAGTGGGTACGGCTTACCGTCCACGAGCCGACTGGTGGCCTGCTGCGGCACGTAGGCGCTGCCGTGCTGCTCGACCCACCAGTCGAGCTCAGCCAGCAGCTGCGCCCACGCATCGCGCTTGCCTGCGGGCGCCGGCTCGACGACGTCAGCGGGCGTGCCCTGGTCGGCAGTGAACGCGTCGATGCTCATCAGTCCCACCACCTCTCTGGTCCCCTTCATCCTCACCTACCTCATACACCGGCGCAACTATCACAGCGCCTGGCGCGTGTAACCCTTGCGGTCCGTCAACCGTTATGGTATGGTTTCTCTTGTCGGCAACGAGAGGGGCGGGTACGGTGCACAAGGACTGGAAGCGGCTTGAGGCGGCAGCCGTGGAGCAGGGTTTCACCAGCAAGGAGACGAAGAAGGGCCGCTTCTGGCTATCGCCGGACGGGGTGCACCTGGTGCTTGTTCACCACACCCCGAGTGACCGAAGGGCGATGGAGAACACCATCCGCGAGTTCCGCCACGCAGGACTCATCTGGCCCCCGCCGAAGAGATAGCAGCCACACCGCCCCGGCCTCACCGGCCGGGGCGGGATCAGCACCGACAGATCGGACACCGCACATGACCGTCTTCACCGCGCGGGTCGAGTGGAGACTCGCACCGGGCCACGACATCACCGACACCCTCCCGGACATCGTCAACGCCATCGCCGACTACCACGCGGTTGGCGCGGTCGACCTTGCAGCGAACACCGCCGCCATCACCTTGACCGTGGACGGGGCCACCCTCGAGCTCGGCGCCCAGGAGGCGCTGCGCACGGTTGCCGTGGCCGTCGTCTCCCACGGTGGCCAGCAGTTCGTCCCCGCTGCGCTCAGCCTCACCGAGGAGACGCTGGCCACCCAGCGCAGCGACCCGCCCACCTGGAACCTGCCGGCGCTGATCACGCTCACCGAGACGGCCGAGCTCGGGGGCGTCTCCCGCCAGCGCGCCAGCCAGTGGGCCGCACGGGCTGACTTCCCTCAGCCGGCAGCCCGGACAGCGCACGGGGCGCTCTACATCCGCCCCCAGGTCGAGACGTGGCTCGCGCGCTTATCTCGCACCCCGGGCAGACCCAGGAACAGCAGCACCGCCGCTACGCCGGTCGGCGCTCGAAATACTCCTGCAGAGCTTCGGTGACGATGTCCTGCTTGTTGCGGGACTTGGTCTGCCCGGCGCCATTGGCTGCTCGCGCGACCAAAGCGCTGAGCTCACCGGGAATGCGCACGTTGAGCTGCACCAGCGGCTCCGGCTTCGGGTCAGGGCCTCGCCAGACCACCGGACCAGTGCGCACCCGCACCCGCTCGACATCCGGCATCGCCAACCCCTTCCGACGAGCACACAGCACGATCCGCTGAGCCCCGATGCTAACGGGCTGGTCCCGACGCTTCCACGAGCAGCACCACGACGACCGAAAGGATCACGATCATGGTCAACGACGTCGACGAGCTGCTCGCGTTCCTGCAGACGGGCATGCGGCACCCCGGTTCCCTGACCGACCTCGACACCGCCCACCTGCTGCACTCCTTCACCTTCTCCACCCTGCGCGACGCCGCCCTCGCTGCCCTCACCGGCTACCCCCAGGATGCGGCCGCGCTGGCCGCCAGCCGGCCACCGGCGACGTCCTGGTTCACCCACGGCCCGCTGGACCAGGACACGATCGCCGCGGCCTTGCCGCTCCTGCAGCACCTGGCCTCCCAGGCCACCGGAACACCCGCCGCAACACCGCTTGCCGCGGTCCTGGCGTACCTGGACTGGGCTCTGGGCCACCCCGTGCGGGCGACCCAGCGACTGGCCACCGCAGACCACCGCGACCCGCTCGTGCGCCTGCTGCGCCGTGCCCTGGCCGCTGGCGTGCCGGCGCCGCGAGTCACGTCTCAGCCCAGCGCCAAGGGCTCGCGATGAGCCCGCGCGTGGACGTCACACAGTGGGACGGACAGCTGGTCCGGGAGCTGCTCGTCGTCCTGTACGGCGGCCACCACTCCCGCACTGGCGGCTGGGTGCCCGAGGCCGGCGCCGTCGGCCGCTACCGCAAGGTCTCCGCGAGGACCGTCCGCCGCTGGACCCGTCCCGGCTCGCCGGCGGCCATCCCTGCCCGGGTACTCGAGGCCATGCTGGCGCGCCGGCAACCACGCGCAGCGACGCTGCGCCGCGAGCAGCTGCAGGCGGACCGCACCGAGCAGATGCGGGTCCGTGCCGGGCTGGGTCGTGGCCGCGGCAACCTCCAGGAGTACGCCGCCCGCGGCTGGCTCGAGCAGCATCGAGTGCTCGTCCTGGAAGAGGCTGCTCTCCCCCTTCGCCGGATCACGGTCGTGCGAGACGACCCCACGCTCGTGCGGCGGGCCGTGAGCGGATCTCGCGTCGTCGACCTAGCCATCGCCGACACCAAGTTCGCTGGCGACGCGCTGCGCTACCGGACGCTGAACGAGGTCAGGCCCTGGCGCCTGGAGCTCTCCACGCGCCAGGTGGCTGGCACCCGCGGCCGCACCCAGGTCTGGCTGGCCAGTGCACCCCTGTCCCAGCTGCCGCTGCAGGCGAACCTCGTCGGGCCCTGAGCCTGGCGCCTGTAGGGACTCGTCCGACTTGTCCGTTGCCCGGTCAGGTTGCGGCGCAATGCGAGTACCGATGGCCACTATTGCTTGCAGATGTCGACAGCACGCCGGCGACCAAGTCTGCGCCGCCGCCGTGACGCGCGGCTACTTATCCACCGAACGGGCCTGGCCGTACTTCGCAGCGTGCCCGGCGACAAAGTAACGACAGAGAAGCTAAACCTGGGGGTACGTCATGTGGATCATCTACGCAGCGTCGGTCGACGGCGCAACCACGGGAGCCGCGGAACCGATCGTCTGGAGCGCCGCCGCCTGTGGCGTCGTCGCCACCGCCATCCCCGTGCTGCTCGCGGCTGGACTGCTCGGAGCGAAGGCGCTCGACGCAACAGCACGCTTTCCACTCGGGTCGCGGCTCGGCTACCTCTTCCTCATCGTGGTCGCCCTGCTTGCCGAGCTGGTCGCGCTAGCGGGGGCTGTTAGTTCCACCTGCACACTTCTCCCCGGCCTCAAGATTTCCGACCTCGACGATGCCGCGCTGTTGCTGCCAGCAAGCCCCGTCGTGACCGCCGCCGCCGACGCCAACTCGCAGGCTCTCGCCGACGCGGCATGCAGTATGGCCGCGACGAACGGTGCCGCGACCATCGGAGGGCTCACCGCCGACCAAGCGAACTTCGTCACGTGGTGCGGTGTGCTCGTAGCTGTGATCTACGTGGTGATCGCAGCCTTGGGACACCTATTCCGAGCCTTCGCCGGCGGACTCCAGGAGCGCCGGACCGGCCTGGCCCTTCAGATGATCAGCGGCGGCGCCACCGACCCCGAAGCCATCACCAAAGCAACGGATCTTCCCCTCAGCGCGGTGGAGGTTTTGACCCGCACCGACCTCTCGCCGGTCGACACCGCCCACGCGCTCATCGCGCTCAAAGACCCCCCCCTCAACAACGAATCCATCGCAATCGCCGCTAGCCTCGATCAGCGCATCATCAAGCATCTGCGCCAACACCCCGCCCCCGAATCGGACGACCGCCACCGCCTCGACCCGCCCCCCGGGCGGCTGCGCTGGCGCATTGCAGTGACCCTGGGAGCCTTCGTCTGCGCCGTCGTCGTACGCGAGCACGACGTCGAGTTGGTGAAAGGAAAGCGAGAATAGGGACCTACGCACCGCTACCTCGCTGCGTTCACGGCACGGCGGCGACGCGAGCGCACCGTCCCAACCACACCGGCGACGACGGCGAGCAGCACCCCGGCAGCGAGGATGATCCGGCCGGTGTCCAGGCCGGCCTCTCCCGCGTACGGCACCGACACGATGACGGCCTCGGTGACCAGGACGTGGTGGCCGGTGAGCCACGCGACCGCTGACTGCAGCGCCCTGCGGCCCATCTGGGTGCCGCCGGCCAGGATCGGGCCAGCGAACAGCACGAGGACCACCACCAGGACCATCAGGTCGTTGGGGTCCATGCCGCCGCCGCGTGGTGCTTGGCGTGTGTTCGACACGGCTCAGCCACCCCCGGGGGTGAGGAGCTGCGCGAGCACGCGGGCGCTGCCCGGTGGTGCGTGCAGGACCAGCATCGGGAACCGGAACGCGTCGACGTCCCCCACGTCCGTGGCCAGCTCAGCGACCTGGCCGTCGATGGACTCCAAAACGTCGACCCGAGCTGGCGGACGAGCTAGGTAGCTGTTCTCGCCGGTACCGCGGTACCCGACCCATACCTGACCCAGCTGGTCTCGCAGCACGACCTGGTGGCCGGGCGCCCAGCACACGGTCTGCAGGACGTCCTGGAGCTGGCGGCAGGTTCGGATCTCCACCAGGCCTCCGATGCCGGCGACGTCGTCCAGGACCGCCACCAGCTCACCGAGCACCTGCGCCACCGCCGTGTCCGACGTCGACGCAGTCGCGCTCCTGCCCCGCTGCGCCAGAGCCAGCACGTCAGCCAACGAGCTCACCCGCCAGAGCCTCGATCCGGTCTGGTCGGTATCCCGACCAGACCACCGAGCCGGCCTGGACGACCGGCGCCTGCAGGAAGCCCATCCCTGCGACCAGGTCCCGTGCGGCGGCGTCCGTGGAGACATCGACCTCCCGGAACTCCACGCCCAGCCGCCGCAGCGCCCGGGTGGTCGCATCACACTGCACGCAGCCCGGCTTACTCCAGACCGTGACGCTCACCGCGTCCGAGGCCTGGTCGATCGTGGCTGTCGTCATCGCACGTCTCCTCTCCATCGGGTATCTCACCTGCAGTAACTGCGCAGCGCCACGCCTTCGGGACATCTAGTCCTCGTCGGGCTCGCCCAGTGGGCGCCGGACGCTCAGGACGTGGCTGTCGTCGATCACGAGATCACCGGCCTCACCGTCGTCGCTGCGCCAGGCCAGGCACATGCTGTCCTCGCCGTCGTCGAGGTCGGCCGCCTCGAGGACGGCCCAGTGGTCGACCTGCTCGTCGACGAGGACAAGGTCCCCGACCTGCACCCGTCCGGCCGCGACGGACCGCGCCGGGCTGTACCCCTCGAACAGGTCATCAGCGCCGTCGCCCTGGACGTAGTCACTCGAGCCGACGTCGTCGACGTCGACGTCGGCCGGCTCGGCGGTCTCGACCGCCGGGTGAGCACCGGTGCGGCCGCGCAGCAACGCAGCCAGCGGCGGCCCGCCCGCCGGCCGGCTCGTGGTGCCGGTGGGCACCAGGCGTGAGTCCAGCACCTGCTGCCACTCCCCGAGCGTGCCTCCATCCAGATCCTGGTCGTCACCGAGCTGAACCTCCAGCGCCGGGTGGATCGCAGCGGTCGGACGCAGCCGCTCGAGCAGCGCGAGGTCGGCGGCGTTCTCGTCGCGCGCGGCGCGGCGCGGATCGGGAGTCCACAGCACCTGCATCTCGGTGACCCGCTCGTCCTCGGTGATGCCGGTGCCGCGGCCGCGGATGCTGCGCGGGACCGAGACCCCCAGGTACGGCGACTCCCACATCATCTGCGCACCCTGCGGAGAGAGCCGCCCCAAAGACAGCCGTGAATCGAAGTTGTCACGCATCGACCCGGTCATGAACTCCGCATCTGGGCGCTGCGTTCCCAGCACCAGGTGGACGCGCCCAGAGCGCCCCTTCTCCGCGATCGCCGCGACCCAGTCGAATACCGGGCACTTCGTGGGCATCCCCTTGACCTTGACCCCCGTGTACCAGGCGGTCACCAGGCGGTGGAAGTTGCGGAACTCGTCGAGCACCAGCACCACGGGCTCGAAGTCGGACTCGTCGGCGGTGCCGTCCTCGATCTCCGCGTACCGCTGCTCCATCAGCTCGTGCGCGGCGTAGATGACCGCGACCTGGTCGACGACGTCGGTGGCCACAATCTGCACGTTGGGCCACTGGCGCAGACCCATGAACTCGATCCGCTTGGGGTCGCAGACCCACACCCGCCAGTCCCGCCTGGCCGTCTCCATCACCACACCGTTGATGGCCACGGTCTTGCCGGTACCCGTCTTCCCGCACACGATCAGATGCGGGCCAGATCCCGACATGTTCCAGAAGATCTCGTTGCCGTCCTCGTCGACCCCCAACGGGATGCGCATCAGGTTGGCCGGGGTGATCTTCGCCGGCACGCGCGGGACGGCCGTGGGCATGGTCGGCCGCAGCTCGAACCGGACCGTGTCCTCGGTCAGCGACCACCGCGCGCGCCACCGACCGGGCAGCAGCGCAGTGATCGAGTTCTCGATGAAGCTGCGGGCGTGCTGGCGGGCGACCTTCGGGCCCAGGGCGTGCCGGATGGCGATCGCGACGACCTCTTCCTCGGCGGGGTCCAGCTCGAGGTTGACGCTCGCGCCCTCCCCGAAGATCCCGCGCACCACCCGGTCAGCTCGCTCGACGACGGGGTGCGCGCTCGGCGGCGCCGGCGCGACCCTCAGCTCCAGGCGGCACCGCTGCTGATCGAAGCTCGCAACCTCGTACCGGCCACCCAACCTCCGGGTGGCGATGTCGGCGATCCGGGTCGTCCAGTCGACGGTGTCCACCGCCCCCGAGCCGTACCGGATCTGCACCACGACCGGGTGCCCACCGTCGCCGCGCCGCGCCCACCGCCGAACTCGCACCGTGTCCGGCGCCGGCGCCCGCAGACCCAGGTGCGGCAGCACCGCGGCGAGGAACTGCGCCACGAGCTGCTGACGACGCACCTCACGCATCCCACTGGCCACCACGAGCGTCACCACCACCACGCCCACCACGCCGGCCACCATCGCCTCGGTCCGCCGGCCGGTCACCTCCGCGGCACCGACTGCTACCGCGGCCGCCGCCAGGCACCACAGAGCATGACCGGGCCACGCCCGCTCCACCGGGGGCACGGGCGCGAACCCAGAGGGCGCACCAACCGGTGCTGCTGCCTTCGTGAACATCGACGTTCTCCTCTAGTCGCGTGTGATCTGAGCTGTACTGCTGGCCGCTCGGTAGGCCTCACCGGCCTCGTTGTGCGGTTATCCCTGCGTTGTTGCCGGTTGCCCGCCACTTGACACCAGGGTTACGCTCGCGCAGCCGACGAAGGAGTGCAGGAGCGAGCGAGACCCAGGCGCCAACCGACTCACCCTTTTATCAATAGTTTTTCCGGTGTCGGATACGGGTGTTGTCATTGGTCGGTCACCACCGCTTGTCCCGGCTGGACGCCTCGAGCGGTGAAGAACGGCAGCGGGTCGATCGCCTCGCCGTTGACGCGGACCTCGAGGTGCAGGTGACACCCCGAGCTCGCGCCGGCACCGGCCGGGTCTGTCGACCGGTCCCCACCACGGGAAGCCACCTGCTGGCCTGCCTCGACCTGGTCCCCCACCGCCACCAGCAGGGTCCCGCTCTGCAGGTGCTTGTAGAGGGTCGCCACCCCCTCGCCATGGTCGACCTTGATGACGTTCCCGCCGGCTCCGCCCGTCCCTCCAGCGGAGACCACCACCCCGGCCGCAGCGCTGTAGACGGGGTCACCGCACCGGCCGTTAGCGATGTCGATGCCCAGGTGATAGGTCGAGGCCCCCGAGATCCCGGTGTTGCGCGGCCCGAATCGGGACGTCACGCGACCGACCGAAGGGTTCGCCCACCCGGTCAAGCTCAACCCGGTCCCCACCCCGTCAACGGACGCCCCGCCGCCGCACGGCGCGGTGGCCGTGCTGATCTCCAGCAGGTCCGCGGCACCGACCTGGCCCGAGATGGCGGCGACCAGCTGGGCCGCCGGCTCCCACCACCGCGTGTAGTGCCACGGGTCGGCGTTGCGCTGCACCGCGTGCGCCGCCAGCGACGGCTGCATCGAGGCCCACCCGGGCACGGCCACGAGACCGTCGTAGAACTTGCCCGCCGCGTACGCGGGGTCCAGCCGCTGCTCGCGCGTGCCCCACCACATCTGCTGCTGGAACAGCCCCAGCGAGCTCGTCAGCGACCCGTCGGGGTTGCGCACCCCGTGGATGTCATCGCCGTAGGTGATGTTGCGCAGCGACGACTCGCCCATCGCCGTCATGACGGCGATCACCTGTCCTTGCAGGGGGACACCGCGCTGGGCGCCGACGGCCACGATCGTGGCGGCGTTGGTGACCTGCTCGCCCTTCCAGGTCCCGACCCTGCCGGGCAAGCCGTCGACGACGGGGACTGTGACCGACGTGCCGACACCGGTGCAGGCCCCGGTCATCACCGCACCACCGCCTGTCTCGAGCAGGATCGACAGGAGCACCGACCCGACGGCCAGCAGCGGACCACCGACCACCACCGCGATGGCCACGACCACCGCGACCACGACTCCGACGCCCTTGCCCACCGTCAGGCCTGCGGTGTGAGTCGCTCGACGAGCCAGCCGCTGGACCCGTCCATCCGGGACAGCAGGACCTCGTACGTGCCGGCGTCGGTCACGATCGGCACCACAGCGAGCAGGTCGCTGCCGGCACGTTGCGCAGGACCGGCCGACTGCACCAGCCGACAGGGCACGAGCCGGGGGTCGACGTTGACGTAGGCCCCTTGCGCGGGTGCGCTCAGGTGGCCATGCAGCTGCTCCCACCACTGCTCGGCGGGCAGGTCCGGGCGAGCGAACGCCACCATCGCGGCCCTGGCCGCCTCCTGCGCGGCCGCGGCCGCGGCCGGGTCCCACTGAGCTGGTGCTGCCGGTGCCGGCGAGGGACCCAGCTCGAGGTCCTCACCGTGCGCGTCCAGCTGCGCCGACGCCGAAGGGCTGGGCGCCGGCTGCGCCGACCCGACCGGCCCCCAGGGCTGCGCTGCCGGCTGGGTCACGTCACCGGCTGAGGGCGACAGCACTTGGGCGACGGCGGCGGGCTGGACGGGGGCGTCCCCGTCCTCGGGTGAGCTGTGCGCCACTGCGGACCCGACCACCACCACGACAACCCCGACGGCCAGCGCTGCACGTGCCCGGCGCCTCATCGCTTGCCGCCCGCTCGACGCTTGTCGGTCATGGTCGTCGGCGACAGGATCTGCACCCCGGCGCCTGGCCCCGGGCGGACCGCGTAGGCAGTGCCGGTGTCCTGATCGACGAGGCGGTCCCCGACAGCCCGCATCTGGACCTGGCGCAGACGATCGCGCACGGCCTGGTTCCGCACCGACCGAGCCGCGTCCTCCACCACCGACCGCCCGCCGCCCATACCGGCGGCCGTTGTCGCGTGCTGCACAGCGGCCCTCGCGGCGACCTTGGCTCCGGTGACCGCAGCGGCCTTCGCCGCGACCCCTGCTGCGGTGTTCACCAAGGACGCGCCGCCGGTAGCGGCGGCGGCCCCGGCCTGGACGGCCACGCTCGATGCGCGCCGTACTGCGACGACCTTGCTCGTGGCCTGGGTCAGCTGCGGTGCACGCGACCCGCCAGCGGCGGCCAGGGCGTACCGCACCGCGCCTGCGCGTCCCGCCGGGCCGCTGGTCAGCGTCCGTGACGAGGAGGACCCGGGTACCGGTCCTGGGCGTGGGCGTGGGCTGGGGTTCGGGGGTCCCGGTGACGGTGGGGGCGTAGGCGGCAGCGGGCCAGGCGGTGGGAGCGCAGGGTCTGCCTTGGGCTGCGGGGCGAGCGACGGCCGTGGCGCAGGCAGCGTGGGGGGCCGGCGGCTGGGCGGGTTCAGGCTCAGCGGGAGGTGCGGCATCGTCGTCGGGCGTGAGGCCGAGCCACCGGTGACCTTGGCCAGCTGCTCCGCGATCTGCCCCAGGGTGGTCTTCATCTTGTGCCGCACGACCCACACCCCGACCGCACCCACCACCAGCAGAGCGTTCACGAGCCAGATCCGCGCCATCCAGGGCACGCCTGCCGAGGACGAGAAGAAGCCGGCGATGAACCTCATCCAGACCACGACGAACAAGATCGCGACGGCCAGCATCAGTTCGGCGAACACCACCATGGCCAGCGCCCGGTACAGGGCGCTGCGTGAGCGGCCGGGGATCACGCCCAGGACCAGCTGGGGGATGAGGCGGATCGCCGTCAACCCGGCACCCAGGACGGTCAGCATGGTGAGCACGACCAGGGAGAGCGCGAAGATGCTCAGGGAGAACGCCGCGGGCAGGGTGGTCATCACCGCCATGGCCTTCAGTGCGTCCGGGGAGTCGGAGTAGGTCTTGGCGGCTGCTGAGCAGTCCCCGACCTGCTCGCGGGCGTTCTCCCCCGCCACGACGTCGTCGTAGGTGCTCTCACACGCGGTCCCGTCCAGGACCGTGCCGTAGTTCAGCAGCTGGTGTGGCGTGCGGATCATCGTGTCGACCATCGAGCCGGTCAGGCCGGCCCGGTAGGCGTCCAGGTCGGTGCTGTGGCTGGCGCCGTCCGTGGCGACCACCGAGGCGAGCTCGACCCCGGCGTCCCGGCCCGTCATCAGCATCCCGTTGGGTCCGGCCACGACGCCCATCGGGTCGATCAGTGCGCCCGTGGCCAGGGACGCCACCACGCATCCGACGAGCAGCTCGACCACTCCGCCGGCGAAGCGGCCGCGGATGACCCAGATGGTCACGACGGTGCCCAGCACGATGAGCATCAGCGGCATCAGCCCGAGCTGGCCCATCAGGCTCTGGGTCAGGTCGGCCAAGCCGCGCAGCGGCTCCAGCACCCAGTCCATCCACTCCAGACCCAGGACCCAGTCCAGCGTCCAGATCTGCGTGGCGGTCACCAGGCGATAGGCCGCCCACCCCCCGTCCATCGCAGCGGCCCACATGCGCTTGCCCAGGTCGCCGGGGTTCAGGGCGTTGCCCTCGTACAGCGACATGTTCATGTCCCACACCGAGACACCACGCGTGTCCTGCAGCCCGAACCCGAACGCTGCGCCGGCACCACCGTCCTCGTCAGGTGCTTGCCCCACCAGCGGTGCCGCGTGCGCCGACGACGCAGCCAGCAGACCCATCACGACCACGACAAGCCCCATGGCCAGCGCCCGGGCCGCCATCCGCGGGCCGCGGCTAGACATGGCCACCCGTGGGTGTGGTCTGCACCGACGCGGCGCGCTGCTCCACGCGCGGCAGCAGGACCTTCGCCCGGCCGATGCGGGCCCGGAAGTCGCGGATCAGGCACTCGCCGCGGCGACCGGTCTCGACACCTCGAGCGGAATCGACCGGTGAGGTGTCCTCGGTGATGAGCCGGATCAGGTCCTCGGGCGCGTGCTCCTCGGGCTTGAGCCCCATCACCCAGTGCAGACCTCGCGCGGCCAGGCCGCGGTCCCGGTGCCTCATCAGCACCCTGAACGGGATCAGCCGGCGCAGGACCTCGTCCGGCAGGTCCTCGTAGGGGTCGTGCGTGCCGATGATGAGCGAGGCCTTGTGCTTGCGGCCGTCGCGCAGGAACGCGGTGAGCTCGGCCATGCTCTCCGGGGAGCAGGTGACCGAGTGGGCCTCGTCGACGGCGAACAGGTCCAGCTGTGCGGGGTCCCGGAAGCACCGCTCGCGCGCGACGCCGGCCAGCAGCGCGTACACCGCCCGGCCGAAGACTTTCTCCACCGACATCTGGGCGAAGCGGTGGGCGATGTTCAGCTCGTCGGCCTTCGGCAGCTGCAGCAGGTGCGTCCAGAACACCAGCACCGGGGCGTGGAGGTCGATGGGAGGCAGCGACTCGTCGAACAGCGCACGCCCGAGGTCCTTGCGGGAGAACACGTGCAGGGTGCGGGCCAGCTTGTCCGCGCCGGCGGTCGGGTTGCCCTCGAGGTGCCGCACCAGGGCACCCAGGCTGGTGATGCCGTGCTCGCGCATGTACCCCGGGTCGAGGACCTCGTTGAGCAAGATGCCCACGTCCGACGTGGGCGCCATGTTGAGCAGGGCGGTCAGGAACGACTGGGCGATGCGCCCGGCGGAGGCGGGGGGGAACACGCGCAGCGGGTCCAGGGAGTGCTGGGCGCGCTCGGAGACATCGACGACCACCGCGCCAGGTACTCCAGCCACCGCGGCCCCCCACTCACCCACCGGGGTGCGGTCGATCGCGACCAGGGACGCTCCCCGGTCGACCTCGGCCAAGGCCAGTGCCTTCATGAACACGGACTTGCCGGCGCCGAGCTCCCCCACGCAGGCCACAGCCATGGCCACGTCCAAGCTGGTGCCTGACCCGGCCAGGTCGACCAGGACTGGTTGGGGCCGGCCGGTCGACAGGCCGAGCGCCACCAGCGCCCCTCGGTCGTCGCCCAGGTCGTTGGTCACCACCGGGACAGAGGCGGCGAAGTGGTGCGCGGGAGCGATCTGAGACAGCTCGTGCACGATCCGTGAGGTCGGGCCGGGCAGCCCCGCCCACCACAGCGCCTCCTGACCGGTGGCGTCGATCGACAGCTTGAAGCCGGCCTCGGCGTAGAACTCCGCGACGCGACGGGCGCTGGCCTCGCACGCCGCCGGGGTGGGACCTCCGACGGTGAAGATGGCCGTGGCCTCCACCTCCACCTCCATGCTGTCCGCGGCGAGCAGTTCCCGGTAGGAGCTGAGCTCGGCGTTCGCCAGGCCCAGCTCCGTGGGCACCGCGGCCGCGTTCCCGCTGCGCTGGTACACCTGGTCGTTGAGGTTGCGGGCGGCCTTGATGTTGCGCTGGGTGACCTCTGCGCGGGAGCGGATGTTGAGCCGCAGCGCCCAGTCCACGTCCTCCCCGCACCTGTCGAGGCTGCCGAGCCACTCACCACCCGGGAACTGGACGCCACCGGCCGGGGTCCCGGTCATGACCAGCGACGACTGGTAGGACGCAACTTCCGTGTCGGTGCTGATGACCTTCAGGTACCGCCGGCTCAGCAGACCGAGGCCCGTCAGCGCACCGTTGCCCTTGGTCGGGGTGTCGGTCTGCCCGGCCGGGTCCAGGACCGGGGAGGCGATCGCCGCCGGCGAGCTCAGCAGAGCCTCCTCGGTCTGGCCCGGCGCCGGGACCGTCAGGTCCAGCCCCAGTCCGCGCTGCTGAGCGTGCAGGTGCAGCCACACCACCTCGGCCACCGTGGCCGGACGCGGCTCGAACACCGCCGGCAACGCCGACCGGATCGCCTCGGCCTGCGCGAGGCGAGCGGTGACCTGCTGCGGCGATGGGCCGGTGCGGGGCATGGCCAGGCTGTCGCGCAGACCGCTCATGGCCGAGCGCATCGGCTCGGTGACCCGCGACGACCCCGGGTTGGGCAGAGGTACCGCGAGCCAGTGGGTCCGAGAGCCCAGTGCGATGCCCTCGAGCATGTCCAGGGTCGCCTCGCACTCCTGTGCCCACTCAGGGTGCTGCTCGAGGTCGACCCCACGCATCATCGCCTCCACGACGGCGGCTGGGTCCGTCGTCGAGCACACCCCGAGCATCAGCGCCTCTCCCGAGAGCACCCGGAACAGCGCGGTGTGCATGGCGCGGACCTCGATCTTCTTCTCGTCCGGGCGGTACCCGTAGGGCTGAGGGGTCATCCGCCACACCGCCCACACCGTCCCCGAACGCGTCCACATCAGGTTGCGGGTCAGGTCCGTGATCTGGCTGCGCATCAGGCATCCCTCCTAGTGATCGTCGACGCCAAGAGCTGGGACACACCCGTGGCGACCAGCGGTCGATGCGACACCGTGCCGACTGCAGCCCCTGCAGGCTCAGCAACCGGCTCAGCAACCGGTTCGACGACCGGCTTGGTGAGCGGCTCAGCTGCCGCCTCGGTCGCCACGGACCGCACCGGCGCAGGGTCCACAGCGGACGACGAGCTCGAGGGTGGCGGCGAGGACACCACCATCACGTGCCTCACCAGGTGCGGGCGGGCGACCCGCATCGGCCGGTCGCGCAGCAGACCAGACCGCGGACGGCCGTACAAGGAGACGGCGTCTCCCAGCCACGAGATGGGGTTGCGGCCGCTGGTGGGCAGCCGGCCGCTGAACCACACCACGGCCGCGACGACTCCCGCCCCGACGAGCAGGTTGGTCAGCCCCCCGAAGTGGGCCCACAGCGCGGTCGTCTTGGCCAGGACCAGAACGGAACCCGCACCCAGGAGCACCTGGGTCAGGGTGTACGGCCCACCAGGCAGCGCCGCGCCGTCCGGGAGCCGGCCCACCAGCACCGGAATCCGCCGGGCCCGGGTGAAGAACTGGGCGACGTCCTGCCCCATGCCACACCCCCTTTCCGCGATCGGTCCTCAGCTCAGACGTGCCGGCTCACCGACACGGGAACGGCCGCAGCCAGGTCGTTGCCGACCTGCTGCTGCACCGTGGTGATGCCGTTGCCCACCACCAGCCACATCAGCAGTCCCCCGACCAGCGCTCCCATCGCCAGCTTCGCCAGCGAGAAGCCGCCCTTGAACACGTAGATGGCGACGAACACGAGGATCGCCAGGGTCACCCCCGTCTTGAACAGGGTCGTCAGGTCGACGGCCTGCGTCGTCAGGTTGTCGATCAGACCTGCGGGCATGTGGACGTTCATGAGGTGCCTCCTGCGGGTTGGGTGACGGCACGAGCGCCGCCGAGAACTGGGGTCCCTTGCATGCGGGTGACCTCCCACCGCCCCGCGCGGGCGGTGAAGGCCAGCCGGTACTGCGCCGTCACGGCACCGTCACCGGTGCCGCAGACGACCTCGACGAGCACCTGCGCGGTGCGCCCATCAGCCGGCGCGCCGACGTCTTCGACCTGCTCCGAGCTCATGACCGTGCGAACGACGACCTCGTCGAACGCGGCCGGCGTGACCGCGCTGATCGACGTCCCCGGGCTCGTGTACCGGGTGATGTCTCCCTGCCCAGCCAGCAGCGCCCGCAGGAAGTCACCCGACGCCGACCCCAACGGGCCCGTCGACGACTGCGCCACCGGGTACGCCACCGCCGCGCCGGTCTCATCACCGGGAGCCGGCACGATCGCCGGCAAGGTCAGCGGCTGCGCCATCGACCCCTGCGCGGTGGTGACCGCGGCCACCGGCACCTCGTAGTAGCGGCGAACCCATGCATCTGCCTCGCTGGTGCGCACGTCGACACCGACCGTGACCGACCACACCCCCTGCCCAACGTCGACGACGTCAGCGACAGCACCAGCCCGAAGCTCGGGAGCGACCTCGGGCAGCGTCGACCACTGCGCAGCGGGGTAGATGGCCTGCAGGGCGGCGCCGTCAGACCGGGTCGCCGTCAGCCACGTCGAGACCGTCGTCACCGCCGAGTCCCCCACAGCCATGACCTGACCAGGCGCGACCGGAGCCGCCACCGCGACCGGAGCACCCTCACCGCCAGCCACCGCCGTCGCAGCCACACCCAACGCGACCGGGCCGCACAGCAAGCACCCCCACAGCGCGACCGACGCCGCCTTCGTCATCAGCGACGGCCCGTTCGTCCACGTCTGCGCCGACGCCACCGCAGGCGACTCCGCGGCGGCCTCCGGCTCCTGCGACGCCGGCGACCTGCGCCGAGCCTTCAGTGAGACGCTCACGCGCCCGCCTCTCCCCCGTCAGCCAACTCAGCGGCCAACCTCGATCGCGCGGCTCGGCCCTCGACCGCCCGGGCGCCGGACAGAACCTCCCCCAGGGCGATCACCGCCGCGCAGGTCTCGTCGTCTCCCAGCGGGTCCACGCGCAGGCGCTCAAGAACCGGGGTCAGGCACGTGGCCACCTCGCGGCGCGCCGCTCGCACCACCGCGCTGTCACGCAGCGTCTGGACATCGCACATGACCGATCACCCGGGCTCTCTCGTCGCTCTTGGTCTTCTGGCGCTGACAGCAGTAACTGCGCGACCCAGCCCCCGCGGGACACACCAACCACGACTTTCTCCGCCAACCCGAGGACCAAGACGCGCGTGACCAGCGCCTTTACCCGGGCACACGGTCACTGTGACGCACATCACACCGCGCGGGAGGGTGTGGGCAAGGGGTTCGGGCAAGGGGTCGTGAGGACGGTCAGGGGCGGGGAAAGGAGGCCCGCCATGACGAACCCCCGCACCACCACACGCCGGCCGCACAGTCCGGCTCGCGACGACGCCACGTCCCAGCCGGTCCCGGTGATCCAGACCCTCAACCGCGAGTGGGTCGACCTCGTCGCGACCGGCGCCTTCGCCGAGGAATCGGACACCTGGCTGCAGCGCTGGCCGGCCCTGCGGCCGTACTTCCAGCCCGCCACGGGCCCCAGCACCCGCCTGGACCGCACCAGCGCCGACGAGGTCCTCGGTGCACTTCTGGCCGAGCACGCAGCCGGCAGCTACGCGGCCGGCCGTACGGTGCTGCAGTGCATGCTCGGCTCGACGATCACCATCGCCCAGCGGTGCCGCGCGCGGCACGCGACCCTCGACGAGGCCTTCGCCGAGACGGTCGCGGCCATGTGGACCGCGATCTCCACTTACCCCCTCGAGCGGTCCGGGCCCGTCGCCACGCGACTGCACTTCGCCACCCTCGACGCCGTCGCCGGCCGCCAGGTACGCAAGACCCACGAGCACGAGGTACCACTGCCCGACGAGATCCTCACCGCCCAGATGGCACGCAGCCACGTCGACCCGTGCGAGCACACCCTCGGCTCGATCGGCGAGGCACTGGAGGTCGTGGCGTGGGGCGTGGACGTCCAGGCGATCACCCCGGCCGAGGCGTCCCTGATCACCCGCCTGTACATCAGCGACGCAGACTCCCCCACCGACGCCCGCAGCCTCGCAGTCGAGCTCGACATCACCCACGCCGCCCTGCGCAAGCGCGCTCACCGCGCCGTGCGCCGCCTCGCCCAGGCAGTGCACGACGACCAGGCGGCCTAACACTAGTAGCGCGCACCATCACTACCGGTAGGCCCTATCTACCCGTCATAAAGCCCATCGGTATAACGCTAGTAGTGCCTTGATAGCGGCTTGCATGCCACTCACGGTCGGACACCATGCAACCTGCGTTAACCGCGTCAGTACGTTGCAGTCCGCTCGTCTGCCGCTATCAGTGCACTTGCAGTAGCGCGGCGGGTCATCTGCATGCGGGTCGCATGCCTCCATGTTGGCGCTTGCTAGCAACTGTCGTTACTGTCGCGATCACGCCGGGCTACTACAGAGGCCTGAGCGCTTCCAGCGAGAGGTTCACATGCTGACGACAGAGCAACGCCGCGGCCTGTCACGTGTCATCGCTGTGGCGACTGGCAAGGGAGGCGTCGGCAAGACGTCCATCACCGCGAATGTCGCAGGACTACTCGCGGCTGCCGAGATGCGCGTGCTGGCCGTGGACCTGGACTCGCAGTCCAACCTGGGCGAGGACCTGGGGTACACCGCCACAGGCCGTGGAGACCACGGCGAAGCGGCGTTCCAGGCCATCACCACCGGCGCAGCGTTGACCCCGATACGCGATGTCCGGGCGAACCTCGACGTCATCCCGGCGGGGGAGTACACCGAGGACCTCGCCGGCGTTCTGGACGCCCGGCGCGGACGCCGCGGCGAGGAGGCCGTGATGGAGTCCCTCGCAGTGAGCCTGGCGCCCATCGCTGGCGACTACGACGTGGTGCTCTTGGACTGCCCGCCCAAGGGACGCGTGATCCAGGAGATCGCCCTGGCCGCCGCCCGCTGGCTGCTGATCCCCACCAAGTCCGACGTCAGTAGCCGCAAGGCTATCTCTCACATCGCCGACCGCTTCACCGCAGCCCGCACGGTCAACCCCGAGGTCGACCTGCTGGGCGTCGTGCTGTTCGGCTCAGGCACCTCCACGACGCGACTTCGCCAGGACACGCTGCGCGAGATCGCCGCAGACCTCCAAGCCGAGGACCCGCTGTTCCACGCCGTGATCCGGCACGCCGAGGTCTCAGCGGTGCAGGCCCGCAACAGCGGGCGTCTGGTGCATGAGCTCGAGGAGGTCGCTCGCACGCAGGAGCCCTGGTACACCCGCCTGCGGACCCGCACCACCGACCAACCCGTGGTCGCCAGCTCGGTCACCGGGCTCGCAGGGGACTACCAGCAGCTGGCGGAGGAGATCGTCGCCCGCCTGGAGAAGCACGAGACGGGGGAGACCGACCGATGAACTCCGACAGCAGTCTGGGGCGCCAGGACCTCGGCTCAGCCTTCGGCCGCTCCGCCGGCCTCAAGGGCCGGCTCGGGTCCAGACCGGCGGCGGCGGACAAGGACGACGACACGACCGATCTGCCTGACCAGGCCACTGCGCAGCCACCAAGCCGCGCCGAGCAGGTACGCCCGCGGCCACGCCCGGCTACAGCGGGGCGAGCGACGAACACGAACTACCCGGTGCACGTGCCCAGCGAGCTCGTCGAGCCGTTCAACAAGCGCCGCGACACCGAGGGGACGTCGAACACGCTCCTAGTGTTCGACGCGATCGACGCCCTCGTCGACGCCGACCAGCCTGACCCGTACGAGCGGCTGCGCCGGGCGGTCACGACCGACCTCGTCGGCGCCGCCCCGACCAGCCTGTTCCAGCGCGCGCCACGTCGGGTCCGACCAGGCGCAGGCGTCCCGCGCACCCAGGTCATGCTGCGGATGTCCACCGAGAACCGCGCCGTGATCGAGGACCTCGTCGAGCAGACCGGGGCAGTGGACCGCAGCCACCTCATCACGGTGGCGCTCACCGCCTACCTCAAGACCCCCCAGGACGAGCGATGACGACCACGACCACGACCACCACCCCGCAGCAGGCACCGGCCCGCGTCACACCGGCGGCCCCCATCCGCCCCAAGCCGCTGCGGCCTCGCCGCCGCTGGGGGATGGTCGGCCTCGGCGTGGCCCTGATCGCGCTGGGGTCCCTGGCGGCGGTCCTGGTCGTAGGCCGGCTGTCCAACTCGGTCGACGCCGTTGCGCTGACCCGTGAGGTGCCCCGCGGCACGGTCATCACTGCCCAGGACCTGACCATCGTCGACCTGCCGAGCACCGCCAGCGCCCTGCAGCCAGTACCCGCCGCCCAGATCGACGAAGTCATCGGCCAGTACGCCGCCACCGACCTGTTCCCGGGCGCACTCCTGACCCCACAGGCCACCACCACCGCCCTGACCCCGCCCAGCGGTCAGTCTGTGGTGGGCGTCGCCCTGACCGCAGCCCAGCGGCCCACCATCGACCTGCGAGCCGGTGACCGAGTTCGGATCGTGGAGACCCCCATCACCCAAGGCGACCCGCCGGCCCAGACGCCACCGACCCTGCCCGCGACCGTCGTGGCGGTCAGCCCCACCGACGCAGACACCGTGATCGTCAACGTCGCCGTCGGCACCCAGGACGCCGCTGACCTGGCCGCCCGGGCCGCCACCGGGCGGGTCGCGCTGATCCTGGACTCGCTGGAGGACTGACGTGGCACTCATCGCACTCGCCTCAGCCAAGGGCGCCCCCGGGGTCACCACCGCGGCCCTGGCCTTGGCCATGGTCTGGCCACGATCAGTGCTGCTCGTCGAAGCCGACCTCGCCGGCACATCGGTGATGCCCGGCTACTACCGCGCTCTCGTACCTCACGACCGGGGACTGCACCAGCTCGCCATCGCACACAGCCACGGCGACCTCACCGACCGCGAGCTGTGGGACCAGACCATGGCCCTGGACCAGACCGACACGCAGCGCGCGTTCCTGCCCGGCATCCTCAAGCCACGCTCCGCGGCGTCCCTGCGGGACCTGTGGGGCCCCCTGGCCAGCCACCTGGCAGCGCTCGAAGCCGGGGGAGTGGACGTCATCGTCGACCTGGGACGCATCCAGGCGCGCGAGGACCGCGAGCCGCTCCTGACAGTGGCCGACCTCGTGCTGCTGACCACCAGCTCACGACTGCCAGACGTGGTGATGACCCAGGCCATCGCCGCCGACCGGGTGTCCTCCTCCACCCGGGCGGTGACCAACCTCGCGCTGCTCGTGGTCGGCCCCGGCCGGCCCTACACCGAGCAGCAGATCGCTAAGCACGTCGGCCTGACCTCCGTCGGGACCCTGGCGTGGGACCAGGTCTCGGCGCAGGTCCTGAGCGTCGGCACCCGCCCGACCGGCCAGTTCACCAAGTCACCACTGATGCGCACCGCGACAACCGTTGCTGACCAGATCGGCCAGCACATCACCCAGCGACGCGACCAGCTCGACACCAAGGAACCCCGATGAGCACCGACGCCGACGACATCACCCCCCTGGACGACCTCCCGCTGTTCGCGGCCCCACCGAGCTCTGCCCCCGCCGGCCGCTCCCCGCGCACACCGGCACCCACCGACACCCCAGTCCCCAGGACCATCCCCACGCCCGCTCGGACCCAGGCCGCCGACGTCCTCACGGGCGCCGCCGACCGGGACTTCTGGCGCACCGTCACCGCACTGCGCAGCAGGGTCGCCGATCTCCAGGCCGCCGCCCTGACCTTCCAGAGCACCCTGGACGCCTCCAGCCGAGAGGAGCTCGGCCGCGCCCACATCGTTCAGGTGGTGCGCGACCACTCCGACGCCCTCCTGCGCAACGGGCAGCCCCCGCTGACCACCGAGCTCGAGACACGGCTGGTCAAGGCGCTGTTCGACGCGATGTACCGCCTGGGTCGGCTGCAGCCCCTCGTCGAGCTCGACGGGGTCGTCAACATCGAGATCGACGGCCACGACCGGGTCCTCGTCATCTACGCCGACGGACGACACGAGTACGCCCCGCCGGTAGCAGACTCCAACGCCGACCTGATCGCCGACCTGGCGTTCCTGGCCTCCCGTGATCCGGACATCGAACGCAGTTTCACGCGCTCCAACCCGTTCCTGGAGATGCCCCTGCCCGGGCACGCACGTCTGGCCGCATTGTCCTGGGTCACCCCGTGGCCCCGCGTGACCATCCGGATGCAGCACCTCAAGCACGTCGAGCTGAGCAAGCTGCGCGAGAACAACACCATCGACGGAGTGCTCGAGTCGTTCCTGACCGCGGCAGTGCGTGCCAAGAAGTCGCTCATCATCTCCGGCGAGGGCCAAGGCAGCGGGAAGACCACCCTGCTGCGAGCCCTCGCCGCCGCCATACCCACGTGGACGTCCGTCGCGACCATCGAGACCGACTACGAGCTCTACCTCCACGAGGAGCCCGCCCGGCGCAACCGGGTCCTGCCGCTGCAGGCACGAGTGGGCAGCGGCGAGCAGACCGCCTCCGGCGGCCGGGCCGGGGAGATCACCACCATGGAGCTCGTCTACCGGGCCCTGCGCCACAACATCGACCGGATCATCGTCGGGGAGGTCCGCGGCCCCGAGATCGTCGCGATGTTCGAGGCCATGCAGGGCGGCAACGGGTCCATGTCCACCGTGCACGCCGACTCCGCCCGCGACGTCATCGAGCGGCTCGTCGGACTGGCCGTCAAGGACTCCCGCCTTTCAGAGACCTACGCCTACCGGCAGATCGCGCAGTCCATCGACCTGATCGTGCACCTGTCCGTCGACGAGCGCCCCGACGGCTCCCGGTACCGCTACGTCAGCCAGGTCATCGAGGTCACCCCCGGTGAGCAGCACCAGCCCGTCGCCGTCAGCGACCTGTTCATCCCCGGCCCTGACGGGCGCGCCGTGCCGGCTTCCAACCCGACCTTCCTCAACGCCCTCGTGCGCGCCGGGTTCGACCAGAGCCTGCTGACCTACACCGAGGGCACCTGGGGGCCCCGATGACCCCCCTGGCAGCCGGCCTCGCCGTCCTGCTGGGCGGCGCCGGCCTGCTCACCATCGCAGTGGGGCTCTCCACCACCGCGCCCCCCACCCGGCCCCGGCGCACCTCCACCGCCGCCGGGCGCCTGAGACCAACCCAGCGGCGCACCCTGCT
Organism: uncultured Cellulomonas sp.; assembly: GCF_947494015.1. GTDB lineage: Bacteria > Actinomycetota > Actinomycetes > Actinomycetales > Cellulomonadaceae > Pengzhenrongella. The sequence continues at coordinate 33,100 of NZ_CANLTL010000020.1, forward strand.
CATCTCCGCGGCCCTCGCGGTCCTGCTCGCCGCGTTCACCGGGTGGTGGCTCACAGTCCTGGTGCTGCCCGCTGCAGCCCTCGGCCTGCCCAGCCTGCTACGACCAGCCAAGAGCGTCGAGGTGCAGCAGCTGGCCGACCTCGAGACGTGGCTGCGCGGACTGTCCGGAACTCTCGTCGGAGGCGGCACCGGCCTCGAGCAAGCCATCCGCGCGTCCCTGGGGTCAGCACCTCCCACCCTGCAGCCGTCGCTGGCCGGCCTAGTCGCGCGGCTCAACGCCCAGCAGCCGATCGAGGGGGCACTACGGCGGTGGGCTGACGAGGTGAACCACTACACCTGCGACCTGGTCGTGGCCTGCCTCATCCTGGAATCCCAGCGGCGCGGGGGAGCGGTCAGCAGGGCCCTGGACGAGCTCGCCGACACCGTCGCCGAGCTGACCACCGCCGAGCGGCAGATCGAGGCAGACCGGTCCGGTCCGCGCACCACCGCCCGTGTGGTCACGATCATCAGCGTCCTGGGCCTGGCAGCGCTGAGCCTGACGACGACCTACATCAGCTGGTACGGCACCCCCCTGGGGCAGGTCATCGCACTGGTGCTCCTCGCCGCCTACGGCGGGTGCCTGCTGTGGATGCAGCACATCGCCGCCGGCAAGCCCGTCCCACGGTTCCTGCCCGCCACGACCGTGGGGACGTGAGCACACCATGACGTGGCTGATCCCTCTGCTGTGCGGGGCGACCATCGGGGCCGGCGTGTGGCTCCTGGTCCGCGAGGCCGTACCCGCCGACCCCCACCTCAAGAGCGCGCTGGACCGCCTGGCCGGCACCAGCCGGCCCACCCCTGTGACCCTCGACCCCGCGGCCAGCCTCACCGACCGCGTCGGTGCGGCCGCAGTCCGGTACATCACCGCACCCGTCATCCCTCAGCTCACGCCGTCGCGGGCTGACCTCGACCTGATCGAGAAAGCCCCCCACACCCACCTGGGCGAGAAGGTCCTCGCGGCGGCGGCTGCCGCGCTGGCCGCTCCGATCCTCAGCGTGCTGGCCGTCGTGGCTGGACTGTCCGTCTCGGTCACCGTGCCCCTGGGCGCCGCGATCCTGTTCGGCGTTGCTGGGTGGGTCCTGCCCGACGTCGAGGCGACCAGCAAGGCGCGTGCCGCCCGCGCCGACTTCACCCGGGCCGTCGGCGCCTACCTCGAACTCCTCGCGATCGAGCGGATGAGCGGCGCCGGCGCCACTCAGGCCACCGAAGGCGCGGCCGAGGTCGCCCAGTCGTGGCCGTTTCGGCGCATCGCCCAGACCCTGCAGCGGGCGCGCTGGGCCGGCAAGACGCCCTGGGCCGCCCTCCACGAGCTCAGCGACGAACTGGCCGTGCCCGCGCTGCACGACGTCGCCGACATCATGCGCCTGGCCGGCGCCGAGGGGACGGCCGTCGTGGAGCAGCTTCGCGGGCGCGCCCGCAGCATGCGCGGCACCCAGATGTCCCTCGAGCGAGCCGCCGCCAACGACGCCTCCACCCGCATGAACATCCCCATGGCGGCGACCGTCATCGTCTTCACGTTCGCGCTGGTCGTCCCCATCGGGATGCAGGCCCTGGGCATGGCCCCGTGATGGGTCCCTCGAACGGGCCCGGAGCATCCGATTCGTCATGGCCTGTCACATCCGTGTCTCAGAATGCATCTACTGCTGTTACAGGCCGTGCCCGCCACCGCACCCAAGGGAAACCCCAGATGATCCAGACCCTGGTCACCATGTACACCATCGTCCTCGGCCGCTTCGAGGAGGCCAGGACCGACTCGAACCGCGAGGCCGGATCGGCCATCGAGTACGTCGTCATCGCCGCCGGGGTCCTCGCCCTGGCGATCGGCGTCGTCGCAGCCGTCGTGGCCCTGGTCGGCCGCTACACCGCGCAGCTCTAGGCCCACCATGACCACGACACAGGCGCGGCGGCCCAGGGTGCCCCGACCCCCCTGGGCCGCTCGCCTGTGCCCCGAGCGCGGCTCGGCGAGCGTCGAGGCGGTGATCCTGTACCCGGCCGTCCTGCTGCTGCTGTTCGCGATCGTCCAGGGCGGGGTGTACGCCCACGCCCGCAACGTCGCCCGCGACGTCGCCAACGGGGCCGTGATCGCGGCCCGCTCACAGGACGCCACCGCCGCCGACGGGATCAGCGAGGGCACCGCCCGCCTCGAGCGCGCCGGCGGCGCGAGCCTGATCACCGGCGCCACGGTCCAGGTCGAGCGGGGACCGGCCACCGTCACGGTGACCGTCACCGGCTCGGCACTGTCAATCCTGCCCGGCGTCAGCGGGCTGCCGATCACCCAGACCGCCAGCGGCGCCGTCGAGCGGTTCGTGCCATGAGCCGCTCCCGTGAAACCGGATCGACCACTCTGGGCACTGTCATCGCAGTCCCGGCCCTGCTCCTGGTCGGGATGCTGCTGCTCATGGCCGGACGGGTGACCATCGCCGGCGGCACCGTCCAGTCCGCGGCCCACGAAGCGGCCCGGGCGGCGTCGATCTCCCGCACCGCCAGCGCCGCGCGCACCGCGGCCAACGATGTCGTGGCCACCACTCTGGACAACTCCGAGCTGGAATGCGTGACCACGTCCGTGGCGGTCGATACGGCGGCATTCGCCCGCCCCGTGGGGCAGAGCGGGCAGGTCACCGTGACCGTTGCCTGCACCGTCCCCCTGGACGACCTCGCGCTGCCCGGCGTCAGCGCCACCCGGACCCTGACCGCCACCAGCACCAGCGTGCTGGATACCTACCGGAGCAGGTCATGACACCAGTGCGCCGCCGCGACGACACCGAGCGGGGAGACGTCTCGATCCTGCTCGTCGTGGTCGTGGCGGCCCTCATCGTGATGCTCGGGCTCGTCGTCGACGCCGGCGGGCGCCTGCGCGCCGGCGACAACGCCGCCCACGTCGCCCAAGCCGCGGCCCGCGCCGCCGGGCAGCAGCTCACGACCAGCACCACCCAGCTCACCGGGACCCGCCCACCCATCAGCGCCAGCACAGCCACAGCCGCCGCGAACGACATCCTGGCCGCAGCCGGGATGGCCGGGAGCGTCACCGTCACCGGTGACCTGGTCACCGTCACCACGAGCACGACCTACGTCCCGCAGATCCTGACCATCGGCGGACCATGGACCGTCACCGGCACCGCGACCGCCCGCGTCGCCCGCGGCATCACAGGAGAGAGCTGACCCATGCGCGCACGCATCACAGGACTGCTCGCCTGCCTGCTGCTCATCGTCCTGCTCGTCGGTGTCCCCGTGGCGCTGTGGCTGGTCGCCGGCAGCCCCATCCCCACCGCGCTGCCCTCCCTCGAACAGATCACCACGACCCTGACCAGGCCCGACTACACCGGCAGCCTCGTCCTCGGACTCCTCGAGGTCATCGCCTGGGTCGGATGGGCGACGTTCGCGGTCGCAACCCTCACCGAGGCCGCAGCCCAGCTCCGCGGAGTCTCAGCCCCCCGCCTGCCCGGGATGGGCATGCAGCAGCGCGCCGCAGCCAGCCTGATCGCCGCGGCCGTCGCCGGACTGACCTTCGGGCCCCTGAGCCCCGCCACCGCCACCGAGCACCACATCCCGGCCGCCATCAGCGCCGCCGTCGAAGCCACCACGCCCGCCACCAGCTCCACGGCCGGGGCCGTCGCCGACCAGAGCCTCACGGCCACGGCACCCGCAGCGGCCCCCGAGGTCGAGCTGGCGACGTACACCGTGCGCAAGGGCGACTCGCTGTGGGCAATCGCCGCGACACACCTCGGCGACGGACAGCGCTGGCGGGAGATCGCCGACCTCAACTACGACGCGCCGCAGCCTGCAGGCGCCACCCTGACCACCAACCACTGGATCGAGCCGGGCTGGACCCTAACCCTGCCCATCCCCGCCACCACCGACCCCACCGCCCCCAGCACCCCGACCACGCACACCGTCGCACCGGGGGAGAGCCTGTGGTCCATCGCCCAGGACACGCTCGGCGACGGCGACCGATGGCAGGAGATCTACGACGCCTCCCACGGCATCGACCAGGGCAACGGCCAGCACCTCGAGGACCCCGACCTGCTGCGCACCGGGTGGACCCTTGCCCTGCCGACTACAGCAGCACCCCAGACACCTGCCCCCATCACCCCACCGGCTTCCACTCAGGCCGCCGCCACTGAGAAGGCCGCCGCTGAGCAGGCCGCCGCCGCTGAAGCTGCTGCCGCCCAAGTTGCCGCGGACGAGGCCGCCGCTGAGGAGGCGGCTGCCGCAGCGCCCATCACTGCGGCACCGCAGCCGGCCCCCGCCCTGACGGCGCCCAGCAACTCCCTCGACCAGGCGCAGGACACCTCGAGCGCGGACGTCGTCGAGGCGGACGACGACCAGGGCGGCGTCGACGTGCGCACACCCACCGGTGTCGGCGGACTGCTCGCGGTCAGCCTCCTGGGCCTCCTCGCGGCCAAGCGCGCCGCAGCCCGCCGCCACCGGCGCCCGGGGGAGCGCATCGCGCTGCCCGAGCCCGACAGCGGCGAGTCCGTGCTCGAGGCCGAGCTGCGCGCGGTAGCCGACCCCCTGGGTCTGGACACCGTCAACCGCGCCCTGCGCTCCATGGCCGCCTGGCACCGCACCAACGACCTGCCCCTGCCGGACGTGCGCGCCGCACGCCTGACCGAGCAGCTGTTCGAGGTCTACCTCGACCAGCCCGCCGACCTGCCCGCCCCGTGGAACGGCACCGACGACCGGTGCGTGTGGCAGATCACCGCGACCGACACCGCCGCCATCGACGACGAAGCCATCGACACCCCCTCGCCCTACCCCGCCCTGGTCACCCTCGGACACGACGAGGAGTCCGCCCACGTCCTGCTCGACCTCGAGCAAGTCGACTGCCTGTCCATCCGCGGCGACCAGACCACCACCCACGCCACTCTCGCCGCACTCGCAGTGGAGCTGGCCACCAGCCCGTGGGCCGACGACATGCAAGTGACCCTCGTATCGACGATGCCCGACCTCGCCGAGCACGTAGACACCGGGCGCATCCGCCACGTCCACGGCCTGGCCAACATCATCACCGAGCTCGAGGCGCGAGCCGCCGCCGTCGAGCAGGCCCTGCACGACGCCGGCGCCAGCTCACTGACCGAAGCTCGCGGCCGCGGCCTGGCCGCGGACGCCTGGACTCCCGAGATCCTCCTGATCGGCGAGCAGCTCGACCCCGCCGTCCGCGCCGCCCTCGAGGCCCTCGTCGCGCGGGTTCCGCGCGTCGGGATCGCCGCAGTGACCTCCGACGACCAGACCGGGCAGTGGGTCCTGGACCTCGACGTCGACGACCCCACCCGCGGTGTCCTGCAGCCCGCCGGACTCACCATTCATCCCCAGCAGCTGCGACCCGAGACCTACGACCTGGCCCTGAGTCTCCTGCGCGACCGCGCCCCCCAGCCCGGACCGCACTGGGCCGCCAACCTCGACGCCACCGAGCCGGCCCTGCACGAGCTGCCCCTCCAGCCCGAGCCGGTCGTCGTCGACAAGCCGGTCGTCGTCGACAAGCCGGTCGTGGTCGCCGAGCCCAAGGACTGGGCCGAGCTGACACATCTGCAGAGGCCCTGCGTACGGGTCCTGGGACCCGTGGACGTCGAGGTCACCTCCGGGATTGACATGCCCACCGGGCATCGCCGCCAGCAGACCGAGCTGATCGCCTACCTCGCCCTGCACCCCGGAGCCACCAGCGCCGACATCTCCGCCGCCCTGTGGCCCGGACGCCCACCCAAGGAAGCCACGCGGGTCTCTGCGGTGTCGCGCGCACGCCGGTGGCTCGGGACCGACGACCAGGCCCGTGAGCACCTGCCCCGGTACCTCGACGTGAACAGCGACACCGAGAGCGGGTACCGCCTGCAGGGCGTGACCGTCGACTGGCAGGTCTTCCTCGATCTCGTCGGCCCCGACGCCACCACCACGCCCCTGACCGACCTCAAGGCCGCCCTCGGCCTCGTACGCGGGCGGCCGTTCGCCGAGGCCCGCAGCACCCGATACGTCTGGGCTGAGCCGCTCATGCAGGAGATTCTCGCCGCCGTCGTCGACGTCGCCCACGAAGTCGCCCGCCGCGCCCTGCAGACCGGCGACACAGCCACCGCTCGCCACGCCGCCGCGATCGGCCGACTCGTCGACCCCGCCGACGAGCGCGTGTGGCGCGACGGCATCCGCGCTGAATGGGCCGCCGGCCGTGCCGAGGACGTCACCCGCCTCGTCGACCAGCTCCAGGCACTCCTCGGAGACCTCGACACCGACGCCGAACCCGAGACCGAGAACCTCCTCACTGAGGTCGACGCCCTCACCACACGCCGCACCACCACGGGAGGCACCAGATGATCCGCCACCGCACCACCGCGGCCCTAGTGGCACTCCTGACCGCTGGCGCGCTCACGGCGTGCACCCCGGACACCACGCCACCCACCACCACGCCCACCAGCACAACCACCCCCAGCCAGACACCCACACCTAGCCCCACACCGACGGTCGACCCAGCCGAAGCGGCCAAGCAGGCGAACATCGACGCCGCGATTGCTGCGTACGAGGCTCACATCGACGCCGTGAACCGGGTCGGCCAGGCGGGCATGGTCGGCTGGGAAACCGACGTCCTGCCGGCCATCGGCTCCTCCGACCTCCGCGAGGAGATCGTGTCCCTGTACACGCAGCTGTCCGAACAGGGCGTACGACAGACCGGGGAACGTGAAATCGCGTCGCTCACGGTCACCGACTACGTCGAAGACCCCACCGGCGCTGGCCACGAGCAGGTGCGACTCGACGTCTGCCTGGACAACTCGGGCGTCGACGAGGTCGATGCACAGGGCAAGTCGATCCTGCTTGCTGGCTACCCGCCTCGCCTGATCACCTCCGTGCTCATGCAGCGGCAGGTCGACTTCTGGACGATCAGCGAGATGGTGACCCAAGAGGGACAGCAGTGCTGATGCGCGCGGCAGTTGTGATCACGACCGTGGTGCTCCTGCTGTTCGGCGCCACCACGGCCGCGGCCGCGCCAATCACGTGCCCCCCCGGTACCTCATACAGCTACGGGTCCTGTCGCATCAGCGTCACCCATCCAGGAGGTGACGGGCCGACAACGCCCGTCTCGAACCCCGGCGGCGGGGGCGGAGGCGGGGGCGGCGAGCCGGCGACGTGCTCACTCCGAGGAGCAACGATCCCGTGCACTACCGAGTTCGGGTACTGGGACAGTGGTCGCAGCTGCTACATGAAGGTGTCCGATCCGCAGCCGCCTGCCACCGACCCGTTGTGGGACGGCCGAGACGGCGGTGTCATCGTCACGTGCACAGTCCCTGCCGCCGACGGCTTCTTCGACAGCCCCGGCCTGGTCGTGAACTTCTGGGCGGCCAGTCCGCCCGGGGGGGGACCTACACCCCGCGAGGTGGCAGACATGGCAGTCGCAGAGATGGGCTTCGAGGCAGGACAGATCGGCATCACCCCGCCGCCTGGCCCGGACTCCATGGGCATCCTCGGTCTACCCACGTGGCTGTGGGTCGCCAACCCGGACGAGAACACCACCGGACCGATCACCCGATCGGCATCCGCCGGCGGGGTAACGGTGACCGCCACGGGCACGCTGGACAGCATCGTCTGGGCCATGGGTGACGGTCACTCGGTGACGTGCAGCGGGGCGCGGGCCGTCGGCACGCCGTACGAGGTTCGGTACGCCGACCAGCCCTCCCCGACCTGCGGGCACCGGTACACCCGCACCTCCGCCGGGCAGCCGCGGGAGGCCTACACGGTCACCGCGACGTCGTACTGGACTGTCGAGTGGGCCGGTGGCGGGCAGACCGGAACGATCGACTTGAACTTCTCCCGGTCCATCCAGCACCGCGTCGGTGAACTCCAGGTGATCATCACCGACGCGACCGGCAGCTGATGAGCGAGTCCGCGCTCGAGCGTGAGCTCACTGCTCACCTCGAGCTGCACGAAGCCGTCTGCCGCGTTGAGGAAGAGGACGCCCCACCGCCCGAAGGCACAGATGGCGAGAAGGAGGACTGACGTCCCGACGCTGGGCGTGCCGATCTGGGGGGCAGAGGTCGGGATCAACTCCGGGCGAGATGGTGAGGTTTCCACCGCCGTGTCGGCATGCTGCGCCCCCGCTGGGGGTCGCTGTGCACAGCTTCGCGCTCCTGATGTCGGCGCCTGTCACCATCAGGACATGACAGTCGACACGGAGCGTGGATCACCCTTCGACGCCTATGGCTTCGACTACAGCGGAAACCGCTACGACCTCGGGGTGAACTTGTTCTCTACGCCTGCCGATGTCTCTTGGGCACAGGAGGACGATGCCCCCAGGACCGCAGCCGATGCGTCACCTCCCGCAAGGCGCTCACGAGACCTCTCGTGAGCGCGACACCGCCGCCTCATCCGCCCGCCGTTCTTGGACCGTCTGCGCCTGTCTACCGGCTGGTAAGCGAGACATCCGTCCTCGACTGGATCACGCTCGTTACGAACGTCGTCATCGCGCTCGCAACGGTGGGGGCGCTCGTATGGGCGGTTGCGTCGGCGCTTCGAGCGTGGCGCGACGCCTCCCGTGAGCGCGAGGAGAGACTCGCCTTCGATCAGCGCCAGCAGGCGTCCCGGATCACCGCCTGGGAGCGTCAGTGGGTGCAGGGGCCAGGAGGCGAGCCTGTCAGTCTGCTGGCGGCTCCGTTCATGAACGAGGACGACGCCGTGGTCGAGCGCCGCTTCGTCTTCGTGCACAACGCGAGCGATGCCCCCGTCTACGACATGGCGGTCTACTACGTGGACCCCGGTCGACCGTACGAGCGGCTGGAGACCACCTGGCGGCACGCGGTACTGCCCCCCTCCGTCGAACCCAGGAGATATGAGGTGCCGCTCGTGCCCAACTGCGGGGCGCTCTCGGAGGACGTGGTGCTGCGTGTCGTGTTCCGAGACAGCGACTCGCGCTACTGGGAACGGGACGACTTGGGAGTCCTGCACCGCCGCGAGGATCTCGAACGGCTCACACCAGAGCAGCACCAGCGACGGCGCATGATGGAGGACGAGGAGACGGACGGGGTGACATGGGACCCGGTACCGGGCGACCCTGACTACGACCCCACCTTGACGAGCTGACGCGGCCGGCTTCGATGGCTCACTGCCATCGCACGCACGCTGTACCAGGTCCGGCACGCCGATCAGCCCTGCTCGACCTGGGCCGCAGTGGACGAGCATGAGGACGATGTCCGAACCACGTCCTGAACTGCACGACCGCCGCCGCCACTCGACGACACCTACGGCGCTGGCTGCGGTGCCCACGCGGTAAGCGGCCTGTCGGCAGGAACGTACAAGGGGTGCAGGGGCTCACCGGTACGCGTGGTGCCCAGGCACATGGGCTCCTTGAGCAGGGGAGCGACCTGGGTTGACCGGGCGTTGAGCCGACCGTGGGAACCCCACGCTGCGATCGTCTTGCCGCCGGCCGTGGTCACGGCTCTGAGAACCTCGTCGTTGACGGGGCCGGTCGGGTTGTCGGCGGTACGCAGAGCTCTTGGGTCTGTGTGCCGGAACGCGAAGAGGTTGACGATGGTGAGCCCGACGAAGCCTGATCGCTTGGACCAGGCGATGCATCGGTCCAGGGTGGGCCGGCGGCGTTGCTCGGTGTCACCGGTGGCCGGGTTGAGCAGCACCCACACGGCCGTAGTCGAGGCATCCGGGTGTGCCCACCAGCGCGTGAACGCGTACCGGTAGACCATGTCGGGGGAGTACAGATACGCCTGCCAGGAGCCGTCGAAGTGCTTCCCGGTCTCCAGCAGCAGCTCGTGGCGTGCGGCGAGCGAGTCGAGCAGCTCGATCATGTGGTGATGACCGCGTCGACGGTTCCGTCTTGCGCCACGACGTACACGTCGATGCGCAGGGATGCACGGACTGCTGCGGGCACCCGAAGTGCGTGGCTGCGGGCCTCGGTCGGCACGACGACGGCGTACCGAGCGCTGGGGTCGGATGTCATCGGCATCCTGCGCAGGAGCTGGCCGTACATCGTGTCGACGTCCAGGCCGATCGCCGCGGTGCGGCCCTTGGCCTCGGCGTACAGGGTCTCCTCGGCGCGTCGCGCGACGACGTCGCAGAAGTCGACCTCCGTGCTGACGTCCCAGCCATGGTCGGTCAGCCATGCACAGAACGACTGGACGACGCGTGCCTCGTCGCCTCTCATGCCAACCTCGGGGCGCTGATCCGCGACGCACTCATGGACTGATGCTGCCAGGTGGCGGGACACTGCGACCCGCTGGGCGTGACGGTGATCTACCCAGCCGCATGAGTACATCACCGAGACCTGGGTCGCAGCACTGGGTGGCCCATAACCCGTAACCGTCGTCGATCTTGAATCCCGGCAACCACAGTGCCGCGGCCCGCACGAAAATCAACGCCCTGGCGACATGGCAGCCGTGAGGGGTAGTCAGCTCAGAGTTGTGAGGTGGTCCTTGAGGTCGTTGGCGTCGTAGGCGATGTGGTGACTCCAGCTGCCAAGTCCGCCCCATGTATTCACGGCGGCGACCCACCGTCGGGCAGCAGTGGCCTTGGCGTCGTCCTTCTCGTCCGCCTCACCCTTGCCCTCGAGGAGCAGGTGGGTCCCGTCGGTGAGCCGGACGACGAAGTCGGGCCGGTAGCGGTGGCTGACGCCGAAGTAGAGGTAGGGGATCTCCAGGAACAGGCGGTGGTTCTTGACCCACCCCTGGACTGCTGCGTGCTCGTCGAGCACGGCGCAGATCTTGCGCTCGAGCCCGGAGTCGACCACGGCGTGCGAGAGGTGGCTCTTGGTCGTGGGGACGCACTTGTCGGTGGGGGAGTTGAAGTTGACCGCGTCGGTGGAGCCGATGGGCTGGTACTCGTCCAGGGCGGGAAGGAACCGCTCGGGGCCCTGGCCGGCGCGCAGCGCGGCGCCGATGCGCTCACGCAGGACGGTCAGGTAGCGCAGGTTGCAGATCTCCCGGGGATCGACGTTCCCGACGTAGTCGACCTTCCCGCCCTCGGCGATCGGGCGGATCACCTGCTCAGCCACCTGCAGCGCCTGGGGGAACAGCCAGGGGCGGTTGTAGGGGGCGACCAGGCCGGCCGCGACGCGGTACCGCAGCCGCTGCAGGCGGAAGTTGCGGTAGGCGCGTTCGCGGTCCTGGACGGCACCGCCCATGCCTCCGCGGGGGTTGCCGAGGTCGAACTCGACCCAGGTGTCTGTGGGGTCGACGCGCGCGGTGACCCGTACGGGTTCGATCGCGTCGAGGTCGACGTCGAGGGTGTCCTGGATGTCGGGGACGATCTGAACCAGCCGCGGGAACTTGATGCGCAGGTCGTTGCGCTCGGCGACCGTGTGCACATTGGTGTAGGCGGGGGGCGGGCTGGGCTTGCCGGTCCCGCCCTTGGCGATGGGCAGCAGTTGGAACGGCACGCCGTAGACGTCGACGTACTCCGGCTGGGATAGGTCGGAGTAGTCCGAGCGGCGCAGCCCGCGGCCCACCACCTGCTCACAGAGCAGCTGGGACTGGAAGGCACGCAGGCCGAGGATCTGGGTGACGTTTCGGGCGTCCCAGCCCTCGGAGAGCATCGCGACGGAGACGAGGCAGCGGATCTGTTCGCCGGCCTTGCCAGGCTTGCCGACGGTGGCCACGAGCTCGCGCAGCTGCTGCGCCTCACCGCTGGTGCCGGCCTCAGCGGTCGCCAGCGCGTCGGAGTCGATGCGGATGGTCACCGGGGGCCGCGCGGGGAGGTTGACGAGCTCGTCGGAGGCCTCGCCGAGGTCGGCGATGTGCCGCTCGAGCAGGCGGGCGGTGTTCGTGTCGTGGCAGATGATCACCATCGCCGGCGGGATGGTGCGCCCGTTCTCCCGCCAGGTCTCGTGAGTGGCCTCCCAGGCGCCGGCCAGTTGCTTGAGCGGGCCGTCGGCCTCGGCGAGGTAGTCGGTGAGCGGGTGAGAGTCGCGGTCGGTCTCGGTGCGCCTGGGCAGGGACTTCTTGATGTGTGCCCACAGGTTGCGGTACTTCGGGATCGCCTCGCCGGTGTTGTCCTCGGTCGGTGTGCGGGGGATCTTCACCAAGCCGGCCTCGATGGCGTCGACGAGCCCGAAGTCAGACACGACCCACTCGAAGGGCGCGAACGCACGGTCCTTGAACATGCCTGGGTACATCGGGGTCGCTGACGCGTCGACGCACACGGTGATGCCGCGGGCGTTGTCGATCCGCTCGAGTCCGTCGATCCACACGGTGGCCTCACGGGCCTCGTCGGCGTCGACCTTGGACAGCTCAACGCCGGCGGGGAAGCGGTAGGCGTGGTGGGCCTCGTCGTTGAGGACCATGACCTTGCCGGTCGTGCGCAGCCCGGTGAGCACGCGCCGGCAGAAGGCGGTGTCGGACTCGCGGCCGCGGCGCACGACGGAGCGCTTGGGGTCTTCCTTCGGGGCAAGTTGGTGCCAGTTGGCGACCTGCACGTGGAGTTGACCCAGGAGCGTGGAGAACTTCGGCGGGACGAGGTGGAAGTCCGCGTAGAGGGACTCCGGGTGCTTGGGGTCCAGACCGCCGGCGCCGGAGAGGCGGTCCTTGACGGTCAGGTTCGGTGCGACGACGAGGAACTGGTCGGTGAAGCGCTCGTCGCGGCGGCGCAGCAGCCGGTTGAACCCGCACCAGGCGATGAGCATCGACATCACCAGGGTCTTGCCGCCGCCGGTGGCGATCTTCACCGCCCAGCGCCGGTATGCCTCCCCGGATGCGGGCACGTCGATGCCCACGGTGAGCTCGGCGGGTGCTTCGGCGAGGAACGCGACGGTCTCGACCGCTTCCTGCTGGCAGAAGAACGGCCGACGGCCGATCGCCTGACGTTCGGGATCGAACCAGAACGCGAACAGGTCGCGGGTCACGCTCGTCGCGCCGGAGTAGCCGCCTTGGCGCCACGTGCGGACGCGGCCGCGCAGATCGTTGACGAGGTCCAGGGAGATGAGGTCGTCAGTGATGCGCAGCTGCCCGTCAGGGGACGCCGCCAGGTAGCCGGCGGTGCGCCGGCCCTCGCGCTTTTGCGGGGTGAGGTCGCCGAAGTGCCAGTAGTGGGTGGGCTCGGCGAACGGGTCGTTGATGATCGGGTTGGCGTCGATCACGATGCCTGGGGTGACGGTCGTGCTCATGCCCGCGCCGCGACGTCGCTGACGAACTCGGCGGCGTTGCCGTCTTGAGCGATCACCCGCACCGCGATGCGGGCGTGCTCGCCGACATCGAAGGGCAGGGAGTCCCAGCCGTGGAGCTGGTCGATGAGCTCGAAGTCGACGGTTCCGCGCAGGGTCTGCTGGATCTTCTTCCACCCGTCGCTGACGGGGAAGAACGCCTGGCTGACGCGGAAAACCATGCCGTCGTAGTCCTCGTCGAGGAACCAGGCCTGCACGCCGGCCTTGCCGTAGGAGGTCACCTCGCCGGTCGCGGCGTCGAACGCGTCGACGCCGTTGACGGTCACCCGCACGGCGTCGTCGTCGTGGACCACGTCGACGTCGGGGGAGGCGTACAGCCGAAACGTCTGGGACGAGGTGGTGTTCTTCAGCAGGTCGCCCACGAGGAGGTCCGGATTGGCCAGGAGCAGGGCGACGTCGGTGCCGCCGACCTTGCCGGTGCCCAGCCGGTCCTGAGCGTCGGCGGCGACTGCGAACCCGGCGAACACCACAAGGTCGTAGCCGATCGCCTCGCGGAGCGCGTCGGAGACCTGGGCCATCGTGACTGCGCCGAATTTCGGGCCTAGGGAGATGCCGACGCGGCCCTTGCGGCCGTCGAAGTCGGCCAGCGCCGAGGCTTGGATTGCGCCGGCGGACTCCAGGCGCTCGAGTTGCTCGAGCTTGAGGGGCTTCGCGCCCGGCCGCGGCACGCCCTGCGATTGCAGGGCGCTCAGCAGGACGTCGACGTGGTCGGCGGTGGCGTCATGCTCGACCCGCTCGGGGAGCGACGGCGCTGGGTCGACCGGGTTGACGGCGTACCGCGAGAGCGCCTCGACGGTGAATGGGCCGGAGACGCGCACCGTCTTCGGGACAATGATTGGCGCGTCCCAGAGGGTGACCTTCTCGGGCTCCTCGCCACGTGCGATCGAACGGAGCGTGACGCGCGAGAGCGTGCGGTGTTCAAGGCCTCCGTCGATCCCGCGCTGCAAATCGCGGAGCTTGTAGTAGTCGAACTTCGCGGTCAGCAGCCGCTCGCGCGCGATCGCCAGGGCAACCCGAGAGGTGTCGATCGTGATCCAGCGGCGCCCGAGCCGTTCGGCCACGTACGCCGTCGTGCCCGATCCGCATGTGGGATCGACAACCAGGTCCCCTGGGTCGGTCGTCATGGCGATACAGCGTTCGATCACTGTGGGATTGGTCTGGACGACGTATCGCTTCTCCGCCCCGAAGCCACTCTGGATGGTGTCGTCCCAGACGTTGCTAACTGGCAGCGCGTCGAAGTCGTCGTAGTACCGGACGTAGGAGAGCGTGCGACCGGTCGCCACCAGGCGCCCTGCCGCGCGCAGGCGCTCCATGCCGGCCTCGTTCGTCTTCCAGTAGCCGCGGCCCGGCAGGAACTGCTGGCCATCGACTGTGACCGGGAATCGCGCAGTACCGGAGCTCTGGGAAGTCAGGTTGTCGACGCGCCACCGCCGAGCGCCTTCAGGGATCGGCTCGGCCCCTCGCCGCTCCCCCTGGGTCATCGGCCGTCGCGTACCGTCCGCGAGTTCGAGGAAGCGGTAGTTAAGGTCGGCCGACTTACCCTCGGCCTTCGCTAGGTAGAGCGGTCGGAACTTGTAGGACGCGCGGTCCTTGGCGTACCACGCGATGTAGTTGGCCGTTGCCGGCAGGGTCGTGAGCTCGCCCGGAGATCCGGCGCCACTGGTGGTCTTGAAGGTGATTTGGCTGACGAAGTTCTCGGCGCCGAAGATCTCATCAAGCAGGACCCGGACGCGGTGGATGTTCTCCTCGCCGATCTGGACGAAGATCGACCCGCTATCGGTGAGGAGCTCGTGCGCGACCTGGAACCGGTCGCGCAAGTAGGTCAGGTAAGAATGGGTGCCGAGTTCCCAGGTGTCCCGGTAGGCCTGGATCATCTCCGGCTCACGGGTGAGGGACTCGTCCTTGCCGTCACGGACGTTGCGGTCGCTGATGTTGGGCTGAAAGTTCGACTGGTACTTGATGCCGTAGGGCGGGTCGATGAAAACGCACTGGACCTTGCCGGCGAGACGCTCACGCTCGAGCAGGCTGGTCATGACGATGAGGGAGTCGCCGAGAACCATGCGGTTCGACCAGTCCAGGTCGTGCTGGTAGAACTCCACGGCCGCCGCAGGGTCGAGGACGTCGAGGTCGAACAGCGGCTGCTGCAGGCGCTGGCGCCTGACCGAACCGATGATCTTCTGCGCCGAGAGCTCCTCATGGACGTGCACCGACGGGGCGGGCACGTCGACCGTGCTGCGCTCAACCTTGCCGGCCCAGTGCAGCTGCGGGTCCAAGTGGGGGTCGTAGGCAAGGGTCTTCACGGGGGTGGGCTCACGGTCGAGGTGCGCAAGACCGCTGGGCGGATTGTTGCTGCGCTTGGCCAGCGAGTGCTCGTAGTCCGCAACGGGAACCTCTCGGTTCGCTGCTGCCCCGCCCCTTGCGCTCTGTGATGCCACGGTCGCGACTGTAAGGCCAAAGCAGTGACGGTCGGCGGGGCGGGAGGTTCTTCGACGTGGGCTTGCCGATGTCTGTCGTGGTTCAAGACCCCGCCGGTCACCCGTCCCTGACCCGCGGCGCACCTTCTCCTCCATGACGGAGGGACTGGTGGGTGCCGAGCGTTACCGTCGCCCGCATGGTGAGCGCGACAACCCGATGCCGGACCTCCAGCGCCTACCGCCGGCCGATCCGGCTTCTGCAGAGGTGGTGGGTGCGCCGGTGGGCGCGAACTCGACTGCGCCGCGATGACGCCGTGATCCTGGACACCGAGACCACGGACCTGTTCGGGCACGTGGTGCAGATCGGCATCGTCGACCTGCAGGGGCGGACCCTGATGAACACGCTCGTGCGGCCCCCTGCTGCCATCACCGACGAGGCAACCGCGATTCACGGCCTGGACGACGCCGCAGTCGCCGCGGCGCCCTCCCTGTCTGCTCTGGCGCCGGTTCTGCTCGAGTTGACCGCCGGGCGTCAGGTGCTGGCTTACAACGCGTCGTACGACCGGCAGGTGCTCGTCGACGGCCTCATCGCCGCTGGTGTCGACCCCGGACATCTGCACGAGCGCCGGCGCTGGTCGTGCCTGATGCGGGCACGCGCGCGCCACGACGGGCTCGGGTGGGTCAAGCTAGACGGTCCTCATGACGCTCTGGGGGACTGCCGGGCCGCCCTGCAGGTGCTTCGGACGCTGGCCGCATCATGATGGGGGCTACAACCACGTGTCCTCCGGCCTGGTGGCTGGCCTGGCGACCTTCCCGCTCGCACCCGTGCAGGGGTGGGCGCCCAGCACCGCGTGGGTCCTGGTGTTCGGCGGTACCGCTCTGCTGCCCGACCTGGACAGCGCGAGTGCGACGGCCTCGCGGACGTGGGGCTCGCTGACGGGGGCGCTCAGAACCGTGGTCGCCCTCGTGAGCCGCGGGCACCGGCAGGGCACCCACGACGCCGTGCTCGCCCCCGTCGCCGCTGCCGCCGTCGTCGCGCTGGCCAGCGCCCACCCGCTGGCGTCCGGTGTCGTCCTGGCCTTGATCATCGGCCTGACCCTGCGTGGGTTGTCCCTGACCGGGGCAGGTGCGCTCGGCGTCCTCGTGAACCTCGCGCTGTCGGCCGGCGGAGCGTGGTGGCTCATCAGCAACGGGGCCGCGCACACCGCAGGCCTGCCACTGGTCGTCGCGGGTGGCGTCCTCGTGCACATCGCCGGTGACTTCCTCACCGAAGGAGGTGTCCCAGTCCCGGTCGCGTGGCTCTTCGGTGTCGACCGCCGACTGGCACTGGGTCTGTTCCGGACCGGTCACACCGTTGAGCGAATGATCGTAGCGCCAGCGCTGACGTGTGTGGGGCTGTGGCTCGTGATTCAATGCGTACCTATTTTCGATGTGCTGGATTGGTCTAATTCTCTTATCACCACGAGTTAGCGCCACTCTAGTACGTGACTATTCCGAAAGGCACCAAAACTGATGGCGTACGGTCACTCAGCCGACGGCTACCTCGACGCCATTCGACGACTGCACTTGGCAAGGATGCAGGTCCAGCTGAGAGAGCAGGACATCGAGCACCTTCGCCCGTGGAACTTGCTTCAGCTAGTGGGTTTTCGTTCCGAGCTGCGAGCCGCGCGCAGGGATGCCGTCGACACGGCCCTCGCGGTCGAGCGCACATTGAGCGACAGCACGCTCACGAGAAGGGTGGCCGCCGAGGCGATCCACACCACGATAAGAGCTCACCGCGCCCACTCCCACCGACACAAGTACCACCGCGAAATCTTGGCTGAGTTGGACCATCTGGTCCGGGCCATAGCCGCTGACCTTCGCGCTCCCGGCGGGCTGCCCCTGGCATATGAGCACGTGACGCTCGACGAGATGCCGCCGGCACTCCAGGCCGAGTTGACGCTGGATCAGATTCGTCGTCACATCACCACCGCCGTCGCCCATTACGAGCAGGTGGCGGACGATCCCGTGTTGCTCACCCAGTGGCGCCGCCCCGGGCGTGATCTTGTGGTCCAGCACCAGGCCAGTGGTCTTCGCGCGCAATTCCTGCAAGTGGACTCAGGTCCCGCAGATGTTGGCGCCATGGGCACGATCCTGTCGAAGCCTTACCGAGTGGGCTCGGTCGACCCGCAAGGTGGCCCCGATCCCAGCGGTGACAACTGGCAAAGATACGCGGGGTTGGGAATCGGTCGACGGATCTATCTTGAGGGTGCACGGCTGATGCCCGCGATCCGGTGGCAGGCATCGGCGGCCAGCCCCCACGCCCGCGGCGTACGCGCGCACCTACACCGCCAGGACCCCTACACCTGGGCCCATTCAGGATGCGAATGGTGCTCGTCACGTCACCTTGATTGGGGGCGAACACCTCGCCAATCGTTCTCAGGCCATCCGTACTGACATCTGCCGAAAACGGGCTCATCGCGATCGAGGGTGTAGTCGGGGTCGGAAGCCGCCGGTCTCGAGCAGGCTGCGGGCGATGTAGTGAGTGAGGTTGCGGAAGCCGAGGGCGGAGCCGCGTAGGTGTTCCAGACGCCCGTTGATGGCCTCGGTGGGTCCGTTGCTCGTGCCGGGCCGGTCGAAGTAGGCCAGCACGTCGGCGGCGCGCTTCTTCAGCGTCCGCCCGAGGGTGATGACCTCGCTCAGGGCACCGGGCACGCCGGAGCTGACGCTTGCGATGAGGCGCTCCATCCGTGCTCGGCCCTTGACTCGGTCCGGGTCGCGGTAGGCGGCGATCATGCGCTGGTAGGTCGCCCAGGTGGCTTCGACCTCGACGTGCTGGTCCTCGGCGAACAGCCATGACCTCGATGCCGCCGTGAGTCCGGTGACGCGTTGGGGTACACCCGAACGCGACACCACGCCACGGCGGCGGTGTGCCCTCTAGCGGTGAGTGGCGTGGTTCTGACGGTGTTCTGCAGCGGGTGATCCGCGCAGGGACGGCCGCATGATCATGTTGTTCGTTGGCACGGCCTGTGCGTGCACTGTCGGGTGGTTCTGGTCCTTGTGCTGGATTTCGGGGGCGGAGTTCAACGGTCGAGGAGCGTCACGCCGGCGTAGGCGACGGAGGCAACGAGGATCCAGGAGGCCAGCCCGAGGAGCAGGGCGCGCCCACCCGTTCGGCGCAGCGCCGGCAGGTGGATCCCGGTGCCGAGCCCGACCAGGGCTGCGACGAGCAGGACCTGCTGGAGGACCTTGACGTCGGCCAGGGCGCGGGTGGGCAGCAGGCCGGTGCTGCTCACTACGATGGCGGCCAGGAAGCCCGCGACGAAGAGCGGCAGGACGGGCGGTCGCTGTGCCTGGGCGCCGGGTGCGCCGTCGAGGACGGGCCCCGCAGCAGCGGCGCGGCGCAGGCGCCGGCTCCGTACGAGCGCCACGCCGGTGACCAGGGGAGCGAGCAGGACCACGCGGCTGAGCTTGACGACCACTGCCGCAGTGAGGGCTCCCGGGACGCGGTCGGCCGTGGCGACGGTCTGTCCCACGTCGTGCACGCTGGCGCCGACCCAGCTGCCGAACGCGGCCGGGTCCAGGTGCAGCGGTCCCCGCAGCACCGGCAGGAGGAAGATCGCGAGGCTGCCGCAGAGCGTGACCAGCGCGATGGCGACGCTGGTGTCCTCCTCGTCGCCGTCGGCGACGGGTTCCATCGCTGCGACCGCCGAGGCTCCGCAGATGGAGAAGCCGGTGGCGATCAGCAGCGACCGGGCCCGCCCCACGCCCAGCGCACGGCCGAGCAGCTGGGTCCCGGTGAAGGTGACCGCGACCGTGACCACGACGACGGCCAACCCGCCCAGGCCCAGGGAGGCCAGCTGCGCCAGGGACAGCTGCAGACCGAGCAGGACGACGGCGATGCGCAGCAGGCGCTTGGACGCGGTCCGCGTGCCCGGGCGCAGGACGGGGCGGTGCAAGCCGCAGTTGACCAGCAGCACACCGAGCACGACCCCGGCCGTGGTGGCGTTGACGGCGGGCACGAGGGAGGCGATGCCGTAGGCCGCGGCGGTGGCCGCAGCCACGACGAGCAGCCCGGGCCACGGGGACGCACGCTCGGGGCGCGGGGCGGGACCCGTCGAGGCCGATGGAGAAGACGGCGTCACGGCGGTGCGGGGTGTGCCGGTCACGGGGGTCGAGACGTTCTCTTCGCTCACGCCGTCACTGTGGGCCGGCATCGCCCCGAGCGGTAGCGGTGTCCTGATGATGTAGCCATCGAAGGTCTCGATGACTGCCGTAGCGTGCGGGGATGGACGTCGACCTTCGTCGGGTACCGGACCTGGATTCCCTGCAGCTGCTGGTGCGGGTGGCCGAGCTGGGCAGCCTCAGCCGTGCCGGGCGTGCGCACGGCATCAGCCAGCCCGCCGCCAGTGCCCGTGTGCTCGGCCTGGAGCGCCGGGTGGGGACCGCCCTGGTGCAGCGCTCGGCCCGCGGCTCGACCCTGACCCCGGCCGGGGCGCTGGTCGTCGGCTGGGCCCGCGATGTCCTCGCGGCCGCCGCTGGACTGGGTGCGGGCATCGCGTCCCTGAACGCCGACCGCGCCAGCCGGCTGCGGGTCGCGGCGAGCATGACGGTCGCCGAGCACCTGTTGCCGGGCTGGTTGGTGCGCCTGGCCGCGGCCAGCCCGGGCACCGCTGTCAGCCTGCAGGCGATGAACTCCACCGAGGTCGCCGCCGCGGTCCTGACGGGCGACGCCGACATCGGGTTCGTCGAGGGCCCGGACGTTCCTGCCGAGATGGAGACCAGGAGCATCGGCAGCGACCGCCTGGTCGTCGTCGTCTCTCGAGGCCACCCGTGGACCCGGCGCCGGCACGGGATCGACGCCGCCGAGCTGGCCGGAACCCGTCTGGTGGCTCGCGAGGCGACGTCAGGCACCCGTGCCGTAGCGGAGGCGGCCCTGCGGGCCAACCTGCGGGCGGAGCGGTCCGACGGCGCACCGGGCGAGGTGGTGCTGGCCCGGCCGGTGCTGGAGCTCTCCACCACCACCGCGGTGCGCACGGCAGTCATGGAGGGCGCGGGCCCGGCAGTGCTCAGCCACCTCGCCGTCGAACAGGACGTCGCCACAGGGCGTCTGGTGGTCGTGCAGGTCGAGGGGGTGGATCTGCGGCGCACGCTGCGCGCGGTATGGCCGAGTGGCCAGCGCCCCCGGGGCCCCGCCCAGGACCTGCTCGCCATCGTAGACACGACCCCCCGGCGGGCACGAGCTCGTTGACCGCGTTCTGATCCCCGGCCACCGGGCCACCAGCCGAAGGCGCAGTCACCGCCGGTGGTGCGAGGCATGTGATGTCTCGGGGCGCCTGACCCCACCGCCCGATCACCAGCGACGTCGTCGAGGCCGCCCGCAGCACCCTCGTCATCGGCGCCGCGTAACTCCGGTAGAACCACGCCATCTACCGCTGAAGGTCACATGTCGCCGCCGCGAGGCGGCGCCGTCGCGGTATGTCTAGTTCGACGGTTCCGCGACGGTTGTGTGCAAGGGTCTAGGGATGACGCGACACATTGGGAAGCGGCTCGGGTATGCGCGGGTGTCGAGCACCGATCAGAACCTCGACCGCCAGCGCACGGCGCTGGGGGAGGTGGATCGGCTGTTCCAGGAGAAGCAGTCCGGCGCCGGGCGCGGGGCCCGGACCGCGCTGGCGGAGCTCATCGACTACGCCCGCGACGGTGACACCGTCGTGGTGTCCTCGATGGACCGCCTCGCCCGGTCTGTCGTCGACCTCAACGCGATCGTGGCGGAGCACGCTGCACACCGGCTCGGACCTGCTCACCGACAAGCAGAGCGACAGGCTACGCGCGCTGTTCGTTGATGACGCT
>NZ_CANLTL010000021.1 GCF_947494015.1 uncultured Cellulomonas sp.
GTCACCAACACCACCAACACCTTCACCGACGGCACCGGCGTCACCATCTCCCGCGGCTGGTGACCACCCCGCCACCGCCTGCTGGCACGGACCCCGGGTGGGCGACCTGTCCCGTCGGCTCGCACCCACCACGCAGCAGGGCCGGGACGCTCGTCGAGCGTCCCGGCCCTGCCGGCCGTCCGGGGCCGATGGCCCCGGGGGTGATCAGTACGCCCCGGATCCCGCGAACACCGCACGACCCGTCTTCCACAGGATCATCAGGTCCATCGCGACCGACCAGTTGTCCACGTAGCGCAGGTCGAGGCGCACGGCCTCGTCCCAGCTCAGGTCGGAGCGGCCGCTGACCTGCCACAGGCCGGTCAGGCCGGGCTTGACGTGCAGGCGGCGCTGCACCATGTCGGGGTACGCCTCGACCTCGGCGACGAGCGGCGGACGCGGGCCGACGAGCGACATGTCGCCGCGCACCACGTTGAACAGCTGGGGCAGCTCGTCGATGGAGTACCGGCGCAGCACGCGACCGACCGGGGTCACGCGGGGGTCGTGACGCATCTTGAACAGCAGGCCCTGGCCCTCGTTCTGCTCGAGCAGCAGGTCGCGCCGCGCGTCGGCGTCCAGGTACATGCTGCGCAGCTTCCAGATGGTGAACGTCGAGCCGTCGACGCCCACCCGGGTCTGGCGGTAGAACGCGGGTCCCTCGGAGGTCAACCGGACCGCCAGGGCAGCGGCCCCGATCAGCGGCGACAGCGCGAGCAGGCCGAGCGTGGCCACCGTCCGGTCCAGGACCGTCTTGGCGACCAGCCTGCGGCGCGGGGCGCCGATCTCGACCTCGAGCAGCGACAGGCCCGCCGTCGGGCGGACGGACAGGCGCGGGCCGGTGACCTCGATGAGGTCCGGCGCGACGACGAGCTGGGCCGGGGTGCGGCCGAGCGCCCAGGACAGCCGCCGCAGGGCGCCACCGCTGAGGTAGTGCCCGGCCACGATGACGACGTCGATCGCGTTGTCGACGACCACCTGCGGGACCTCGGAGATCGCGCCGAGCACCGGCTGACCGCCCATGGGCGCCTTGTTGTCCAGCGACGGCAGGCACACACCGGTGACCTGGTAGCCGTGGTGCGGGGCGAGCGACAGCTCCCCGACGACCTGCTCGACGGCGCTCGGCTCGCCGACCACGACCGTGCGCATCATGGCCTCGCCGGCGGCGCGACGGTGGTGCAGGTGGTGGCGGTGACCGTGCCGGGCCAGGCTCGCGGCGACCACGAGCGCGGGCACGCCGGCGAAGACGGCCAGCCGCGGGATGTCGATCTCGAAGGTGAACGCCGCGGCCATCAGCCCGACCGCGACCAGCGAGCCGCCGCGCAGCACGGCCTGGAACTCGGCCGGGCCGTCACCCATGCCGTCCGCGTCGTAGCCGCGGAACACCGCGACCATCAGCACGAACAGGGCGGCGGCTCCGAGCGTCCAGGCCACCGAGGTGACGGTCACGCCCATCAGCGGCACGAGCAGCGCGGCACCGACGAGCAGCGCCACGACGGCGTCCAGCACGATCGTGGTGCGGACGTAGCCGCGCGCCACGATCCGCCACCGTCGCTCGTTGGCGTCCCGCGGGAGCTCGCGGCTCTCGTCTGCGGGCGGGTCGAACGGCTGAGCGGAGGCCCAGGATCGGCGGACGCCTGCGGCCCGACCACGACGGTCGCCCGAAGAATCGATCCACTCGACATCCCGGCCTACGGTCAACGTCACGACAGATACCCATCCCTACATCGTCTTCGTGGGGCCTTTGGGAGCGTAACGGGGGTGCGGCGCCCTCGTCCGGCCACCGGGTGAGTTTTCACCCTCCCGGCGCGGGGGCGTCGGGCGAACTTCACCCGTTCGAACGCTCAGGCCTTCGGTTCCCGCGTGTGCAACACGAGCTGGGCGGCGTGCAGTCCCTGTGTGAGCAGCATCTCCACGGCGTCGGCCGCCGCATCCACCAGGAACGGCAGCTCCTTGCGCTCCGTGCCACCGAAGTCCTTGAGCACAAAGTCGGCCGCGTCCATCCGTCCCGGCGGGCGGCCGACGCCGACGCGCACCCGGACGTAGTCCTTGGTCCCCAGCGCCTTGGTGATGTCCCGCAGCCCGTTGTGCCCGCCCTCGCCGCCGCCCTTCTTCAGCCGGACGTCGGCGAACGGGATGTCCAGCTCGTCGTGCACGACGACGACCTGCTCGGGCGTGAGCCCGAAGTACTGCACCAGGCCGGCGACCGGCCCGCCGGACACGTTCATGTACGTCGACGGCTTGGCCAGCACCACGCGCGGCCCGGGCACACCACCGGGGCCGACGCCGAGCCGGGCCTCGGCCGTGGCCGCGCGCGCACCGCCGATGGAGCGGCTGGAGAAGCCTGCCCCGGCGCGGGTCGCGAGCTCGTCGAGCACCATCTGACCGACGTTGTGGCGGTTGCCCGCGTACGCCGGCCCGGGGTTGCCCAGACCGACCACGAGCCACAGGCCGTCGGTCATGTCACTCCTCGCGGGGACGTCGTGCGCTGGTGCGCGGATCGGGTCGGTCACGGTCGACCGGTGGTGTCACGCCGCAGCGCCCGGACCGGCGGCCGGTCCGGGCGCTGCGCGCGTCAGCCGGCGGGAGCCGCCGGTACCCTGCGGACGATCAGGACTCGTCGCCCGCGGCGGACTCGCCGGTCTCGCCCTCGCCGGCGGACGCGGCGGACTGCTCGGCGGCCAGCTCGGCGTCGGCGGCCGCGGCCGCCTCGTCCTCGGCGGTGGCGCGCGGCTCGGACACGGTCACGACGACCGTCTCCGGCGCGAGTGCGAGGGTCGCGTCGCCGGGCAGGGTGAGCTCACCGGCGGTGATCTGCGTGCCGTCGGTCAGGCCTTCGACGGAGACCTCGATGTACTCGGGCAGGTTGGTGGCGTCGGCCTCGAGGCTGATCTGCTGCGTCTCGACGACGTGGATGGTGCCCGCGGCGGACTCGCCGGTGACGTGCACCGGGACGTCCACGGAGATCTTCTCGCCGCGGTTCACGACCAGCAGGTCGAGGTGCTCGATGGCCTCGTTGCGCATGGGGTCGCGCTGCACGTCCTTGGCGATGGCGAGCTGGACGCCGCCGTCGAGCTGGATCTCGAACAGCGCGTTCGCCGAGTGCTTGAGCGCGAGGAACGTCTCGTGGCCCGGCAGCGAGACGTGCACGGGGTCGGTCCCGTGCCCGTACAGGACGGCGGGGATGAGGCCGGCGCGACGGGTGCGGCGGGCCGCACCCTTGCCGAAGTCGGTGCGGGCGATGGCGACCAGCTTGGTCTCGGACACGAAGATCTCCTCGAGGGCGATGGGGGACGGCACGGGCGGTGGCCTCGACGCGGGGCGCAGGACGGGCACGCGCGAGGGCGACCGCCAGGTCGATCACGGAGTCGTGGCCGGATGGACGCCCTGCGTCCGCCCGGTCGCGGCGGTCCGCACCTCACCGCTCACGCGGTGGGGGGCCCGTCCGACGTCCCTCGCCGAGGCAACCTGATGAGTCTACCCGGCGGGCGGGCGGGTGGGAAACGCCGGCCCGCCACGACGCGCGACGGCGGCCTCGGCACGGTGCCGCCGGCCGCCGTCGGGCGTCGCGGTGAGCGGAGCGGCCGGGTCGGGCCGACGCTCAGGCGTTGCCGTCGAAGAGCGAGGTCACCGAGCCGTCGTCGAACACCTGGCGGATGGCGCGGGCGATCAGCGGGGCGATCGACAGCGTCGTCAGCTGCGGGAACTGGCGGTCGTCCGGGATCGGCAGGGTGTCGGAGACGACGACCTCGGAGATCCGGGAGTTCTTGAGCCGGTCGACCGCGGGGCCGGAGAGGATCGCGTGCGTCGACGCCACGATGACGTCGGCCGCGCCGTGCTCGAACAGCGCCTCGGCCGCCTGCACGATCGTGCCGCCGGTGTCGATCA
Source organism: uncultured Cellulomonas sp. (assembly GCF_947494015.1). Classification (GTDB taxonomy): domain Bacteria; phylum Actinomycetota; class Actinomycetes; order Actinomycetales; family Cellulomonadaceae; genus Pengzhenrongella. The sequence goes on from NZ_CANLTL010000021.1 coordinate 3,922, forward strand.
TGTCGTCCACCAGCACGCAGGTGCGGCCGGTGACGTCACCGACGAGCTCGTGGACCTTGACCTGGTTCGGGACGCTGGGGTCGCGGCGCTTGTGGATGATCGCGAGCGGGGCGCCGAGGCGGTCCGACCACTGGTCGGCCAGCCGCACCCGGCCGGCGTCCGGCGAGACGACGGTCAGCTTGCTGACGTCCACCCGGCTGCGCACGTAGGACGCGAGCAGGGGCAGCGCCATGAGGTGGTCGACGGGGCCGTTGAAGAACCCCTGGATCTGCGAGGTGTGCAGGTCCACGCTCATCAGCCGGTCAGCGCCTGCGGTCTTGAACAGGTCGGCCATCAGCCGGGCCGAGATCGGCTCCCGGCCGCGGTGCTTCTTGTCCTGCCGGGAGTAGCCGTAGAACGGCATGATCACGGTGATCGTCTTGGCCGAGGCCCGCTTGAGCGCGTCGACCATGAGCAGCTGCTCCATGATCCACTCGTTGATCGGGGCGGTGTGGCTCTGCAGGACGAACGCGTCGGACCCGCGCACCGACTCACCGAACCGGACGTAGATCTCGCCGTTGGCGAAGTCGTACGCCGTCGTGGGCACGAGGTCGGTGCCCAGCTCGCGGGACACCGCGGCGGCGAGCGTGGGGTGGGCCCGGCCGGAGACGAGCACCAGCCGCTTCTCCCCGTCCATGCCGCTGGTCGTGCTGGTCGCTAGGGCGGTCATCGTGCGCTGTCCTTGCTGTCGGCGGGCGTGTGCGGAGCGGAAGCCGGGTGCGAGGTGTCGGCGGCCGCCGGCAGGGTGGGCGGCGCGCCGGGCACGGTGGCCTGCGCGGCCGCGCCGGCCCGGGCCCGCTCGGCACGCGCCTGCGGCGACAGCTCCTCGTCGTCACCCCGGTCGGCCAGGGCGCGGGCGGCGGCGTCGGCGGCGGGCGTGCCGGCACGGCTGCGCGTCACCCAGCCCTCGATGTTGCGCTGCGAGCCCGCGCTGACGGCGAGGGCGCCGGGCGGCACGTCGCGGCGGATCACGGATCCGGCGCCGGTGTAGGCGCCGTCGCCGACGGTGACCGGCGCGACGAACATGTTGTCCGAGCCGGTGCGGGCGTACGAGCCGATGGTCGTGTGGTGCTTGGCCACGCCGTCGTAGTTGACGAACACGCTGGCCGCGCCGATGTTGGTCTGCTCGCCGATGGTCGCGTCGCCGACGTAGGACAGGTGCGGGACCTTCGAGCCGCTGCCGATCCGCGCGTTCTTGGTCTCGACGAAGGTGCCGATCTTGGCGTCGTCGCCCAGCACGGTGCCCGGGCGCAGGTAGGCGAACGGGCCCACGGTCGCGCCGGCGCCGATCACCGCGTCCGACCCGTGCGTGCGGACCACGGAGGCGTGCTCGCCCACCGTGACGTCGGTCAGCGTGGTGTCCGGGCCGACCGTCGCGGCCGAGCCGACCACGGTGTGCCCGTGCAGCTGCGTGCCGGGCAGCAGGGTGACGTCCTGCTCGAGCACGACGTCGACGTCGACCCAGGTGGTGGCGGGGTCGACGACGGTCACCCCGGCGCGCATCCACCCGTCCAGCACCCGCCGGTTCAGCTCGGCACGCAGCACGGCGAGCTGGGCCCGGTCGTTGACGCCCTCGACGAGCTGCGGGTCGTCGGTCTGCACCGCGCGGACGGCGCCGCCGTCGGCGTGCGCGAGCGCGAGCACGTCGGTCAGGTACACCTCGCCCTGCGCGTTGTCCCGACCCAGCCGGCCGAGTGCGCCGCGCAGCACCCCGGAGTCGAAGACGTAGACCGAGGAGTTGATCTCGGTGATGGCGAGCTGGTCGGCGTCGGCGTCTTTCTGCTCGACGACGGCGACGACCTGGCCGGTCGCCGGGTCGCGCACGACGCGCCCGTAGCCGGTCGGGTCCGGCACCTGGGTGGTCAGGACCGTGACGGCGTTGCCGTCGGCCGCGTGCGCGGCGAGGAGCTGGTCGAGGGTCGCGCCGTCGAGCAGCGGGACGTCCCCGGCGACGACGACGACGGGGCCCTCGAGCTGGGGGGCGGACGCCGGCTCGGCGAGCCGCTGCTCGCGGTCGGCCTCGACGGCCAGACCGGCGTGGGCGGCGGCGTCCAGGGTGGACAGCGCGCACTGGACCGCACGGCCGGTGCCCGGGACGTCGTCCTGGTCGGCGATCAGGACGCCGGACTGCAGCTCGCGGGCGTGCGCGACCACCTGGTCGCGCGCGTGCCGGACGACGACCACGACGCGGCCGGGGCTGAGCTCGGCGGCCGCGGTCATGGCGTGCCCGAGCATCGAGCGCCCACCGAGCGTGTGCAGAACCTTGGGGGTGGCGGATCGCATGCGGGTGCCCTCACCAGCGGCGAGGACGATGACGGCGGCGGGCCGGGGGTGGGTCACGAGGTGAGACTCCGGTCGTCAGGTGCCCGAGGGGACCCGGGGTGCGGCGGGTGTGACGCGCGGCCACTCTACCGGGGCGCGGGTGCTGGCCCGGTCGGGCGGCCGGCGGCTCCGCCCCCAGGATTCGAACCCGGACTGCAAGGCACCAAAGGCCTGCGTGCTGCCGTTACACCAGGGCGGACCGGCCCCCGCGCGGCGGGGCGACCGTCGCCAAGTCTGCCAGCCGGCGCACCGCCGGCCGTCCGGCGCCGGCGGGGCACGGCATGATGGCCGGGTGGCCCCGGACAGCAAGCGCGCCCCGCGCGCCCGCATGACGGGCACCGAGCGCCGGGAGCAGCTGCTCGACGTGTCCCGGTCCCTGTTCGCCCAGAAGGGCTTCGAGGGGACCAGCGTCGAGGAGGTCGCCGCCCGCGCGAAGGTGTCCAAGCCCGTGGTGTACGAGCACTTCGGCGGCAAGGAGGGCATCTACGCCGTCGTCGTGGACCGGGAGATCCGTGCGCTGACCGGCGCGCTGACCGACGCCCTGACCGCCGGAGGTCACCCGAAGGCGTTGCTCGAGCGGACGACGCTGGCCCTGCTGACGTACATCGAGCAGAACACCGACGGCTTCCGGATCCTGGTGCGCGACTCCCCCGTGGCGCAGGCGACGGGCACCTTCTCCAGCCTGATCGGGGACGTCGCGACCCAGGTCGAGCACCTGCTCGCCGACCAGTTCACCAAGCAGGGCCTGGACCCGCGCACCGCACCCATCTACGCGCGGATGCTGGTCGGCATGGTTGCGCTGACCGGGCAGCACTGGCTCGACTCGCGCAGCCCCGCCAAGGCCGACGTCGCCGCGCACCTGGTGAACCTCGCCTGGAACGGCCTGAGCAGCCTCGAGCGGCGCCCCACGCTCACCCCGGTCACCGCGGCGGCCGCCGCCACGGCAGCACCGACGCACGGCTGACCACGCGGCCGGAGCACCGGCGGCGGTATCTCGACATCAAGGTAATGTCGCGGCATGGCACCGCCCAGCGACCGCGAGGACGAGGTCGACCGCATCGTGGCCGCCTGGCGGCGCGAGCGTCCGGACCTGGACGTGGAGCCGCTCACGGTGCTGTCCCGGGTGACCCGGCTGGCCCGGCACCTGGACCTGGCCCGGCGCGCGTCGTTCGCCCGGCACGACCTGGAGCCGTGGGAGTTCGACGTGCTGTCCGCGCTGCGTCGCGACGGCGCGCCGTACCAGCTGTCCCCCGGTGCCCTGCTGACCCAGACCCTGGTCACGTCCGGCACGATGACGAACCGCATCGACCGGCTCGCCGAGCGTGGGCTGGTGCGGCGCGAGCCGTCCCCGGCGGACCGGCGCGGGGTGCTGGTCCGGCTGACCGACGAGGGCCGGGCGCGCGTGGACGCGGCCATGTCCGACCTGCTCGACGTCGAGAGCTCGCTGCTGGCCGGGCTGGGCACCCCGGGCCGCGCCCAGCTCGCCGACCTGCTGCGCGACGTGGTCGCACCGTTCGACGCGGAGTAGCGCCCCGCGGGGCACGGCTCGCCGGCGGGCGTCAGCCCGCGGTCTCGGCGGCCTCGAGCCAGGCGTCCTCGAGCTCGGCGCGCTCGGTCGCGAGCGCGCGCAGCTCGGTGTCCAGGGCCAGCACGGCGCCGTGGTCCGTGGCCTGCTCGGCCATCGTCGTGTGCAGGCGGGCCTCGAGGTCGGCGATCTTCGTCAGCCGGCGCTCGATCCGGGTGACCTCCTTGCGGGCCGCGCGGGCGTCCGCCGCGCTCGGGGCGCCGTCGTCCGCGCCGGCCGACGCCCGGGACGTGGCCGACGACGACGCCCCGCCGCCGCCGTCGTCGGCGGCGGCGGCGGTGGGACGCCCCCCGACGTCGGCGCGGCGCAGCTCGAGGTACTGCTCGACGCCGCCGGGCAGGTCGCGGATCCGGGCGTCGCCGAGGAGCGCGACCTGCCGGTCGCAGACCCGCTCGAGCAGGTACCGGTCGTGCGAGACGACGACCAGGGTGCCGGGCCAGCCGTCGAGCAGGTCCTCCAGCGCGGCCAGCGTGTCGGTGTCCAGGTCGTTGGTGGGCTCGTCGAGCAGCAGCACGTTGGGCTCGCCGACCAGCAGCCGGAGCAGCTGCAACCGGCGCCGCTCGCCGCCGGACAGGTCCCGCACGAGCGTGCGGGCGCGTTCGTTGGTGAACCCGAGCCGCTCGACCAGCTGCGAGGCGGTGAGCTCCTTGCCGCCGACGCTGACCGTGCGCTTCTCGGACTCGATGAGCTCGACCACCCGCAGCCCGCCGACCTCGTCGAGGTCCTCGACGTCCTGGGTGAGCTCGGCGACCTGGATCGTCTTGCCGCGCTTGACCCGGCCGGACGTCGGCTCCAGACGGCCGGCCAGCAGCCGCAGCACCGAGGTCTTGCCGGCGCCGTTGACGCCGACGACGCCGTACCGGTCCCCCGGGCCCAGCCGCCACGTCACGTCGTCGAGCAGCACCGTGCGGTCCGCGCCCGCACCGAACGACAGCGAGACGTCCTCCAGGTCGAGCACGTCCTTGCCCAGCCGTGACGTGGCCATCCGGGTCAGCTCGAGCCCGTCACGCGGCGGCGGCTCGTCGGCGATCAGCGCGGCCGCGGCGTCGAGCCGGAACTTGGGCTTGGAGGTCCGCGCCGGCGCGCCGCGGCGCAGCCAGGCGAGCTCCTTGCGGAGCAGGTTGTTGCGCACGTCGGCGGCGCGAGCCGCCTGGCGCCACCGCTCGGCACGGGCGAGCACGTAGGCCGCGTACCCGCCCTCGTAGCCGTCGACGACGCCGTCGTGCACCTCCCACATGCGGGTGCACACGGCGTCCAGGAACCAGCGGTCGTGGGTGACGACGAGCAGCGCGCCCTTGGAGCCGCCGCGCGACCCGCGGCCGAACCGCTCGGCCAGGTGCTCGGCGAGCCACGCGACCCCCTCCACGTCGAGGTGGTTGGTCGGCTCGTCCAGCGCGATGACGTCGTGGTCGCCGACCAGCAGCGCGGCCAGGGCGGTGCGGCGGCGCTGCCCGCCGGACAGGGTCGCGACGTCGGCCTCGAGGTCGAGGTCGCCCAGCAGGCCCTCGTGCACGGAGCGCGACCGGGCGTCGGAGGCCCAGGTGTGGTCCGCCGCGGTGCCGTGCACGAGCTCACGGACGGTGGTGCCGGCGGGCAGCTCGTCGCGCTGGTCCAGCAGGGCCACCCGCGAGCCGCCGGCGCTGGTCACCCGGCCGGAGTCGGCGGTGGCGCGCCCTGCCAGCACCCGCAGCAGGGTCGACTTGCCGGCGCCGTTGGGGCCGACGATCCCGATCCGGTCGCCGTCGTCGACGCCGAGGCTCACCGCGTCGAGCAGGGTGCGGGTCCCCAGGGTGAGCGAGACGGAGTCGGCTCCGAGCAGGTGGGCCATCGGTACGTCCTCGTGGGTCGGTCGGTCGGTCGCGGCACCCCGCGCGGGCGGCGGGCCGCCGAGCAAGGGTAGGCGCCGCACCGGGCCGGGTCGCACCGGCCGGTCCGGGCCGGTCCGGTCCCGGCCGGTGCGACCCGCGCGCCCCACCGGGTCCGGCCGACCGTCGGCGCCCGACGCCGGGCGGTCGGACCGTGGGGTCAGACCGTGCGGTCCAGCCCCTCCGGGCCGGTCCCGCCCGGCACGCCCGGGCTCGGCACCCCGGGGCTGCCGGCCGGCACGAAGCGCGCGCCGGGCACGGGCCCGACGGCGGTCGCGACGTCGTCGGCGACCCCCGCGGCGGTGATCGCGGCGGCGATGACGACGGCGTGCTGGCGGCTGCGCGCCAGGGCGGCGACCGTCGGCCCGGAGCCGGACACCAGGACACCGAGCGCGCCTGCGTCCTCGGCGACGGCCAGCGGCTCGGCCAGTGACGGCGCGAGCTCGAGGGCGGCGTGCTGCAGGTCGTTGTGCAGGGCGCGGCCCAGCGCGGGCGCGTCGCCCGCGCGCAGCGCGTGCATGAGCGCGCGGTCGGCCTCCGCGTCGAGCCGGGTCCCGCCCGCGATGAGCTCGTCGAAGGTGGCGAACACGCGCGCGGTCGACAGCCCCTCGGCGCGGACCGCGAACGCCCAGTGGTACTCGCCGCGCACCATCGCCGGCGTGAGCAGGTGCCCGCGGCCGGTGCCCACGGCGGTGTGCCCGGCCAGCGGGAACGGCACGTCGGAGCCGAGCTCCGCGGCCAGGCCGCTGAGCTCCTCGCGGGACAGCCCGGTGCGCCACAGCGCGTCGCACGCCAGCAGGGCGGCGGCCGCGTCGGCCGAGCCACCGGCCATGCCGCCGGCGACGGGCACGCCCTTGTGCAGGTGCAGGTGCACCCCGGCGTCGACCCCGGTGCGCGCGGCGAGCAGCCGGGCCGCGAGCAGGGCCAGGTTGCTGTCGTCGGTCGGCACCCGGTCCGCCTGCGCACCGGACACGGTCAGGGTGAGCTCGTCCGACGGCCGGGCGGTGACGTCCTCGTACAGCGACACGGCCTGGAACACGGTCGCCAGCGGGTGGTACCCGTCGGGCTCACGGGCGCCGACGCGCAGGGACAGGTTGACCTTCCCCGGTGCGCGCACGCGGATCTCGCGGTCGGTGCGCAGGGATCCGGGCGAGGTCACACCCTCACCATGCCAGGTCTCAGCGGTCGGCGAGCGCCTGGGCCACGCGCGCGAAGTCGGTGATGTCCAGCCGCTCGCCCCGGGCCTGCGGGTCGACGCCCGCGGCCGCCAGCGCGCGGGCGGCGGCGTCGGGCGACCCGGCCACGCCCGCGAGCGCGGACCGCAGCATCTTGCGCCGCTGGGCGAAGGCGGCGTCGACCACGGCGAACACCTGCTCCCGCGACGCCGTGGTGGCCGGGGGGTCGCGGCGCTCGAGGGCGACCAGGGCGGAGTCCACGTTCGGCACCGGCCAGAACACCGACCGGGCGACCGTGGAGGTGCGCCGGGCGGCGGCGTACCAGGCGACCTTGGCGGACGGCACGCCGTAGGTGCGGCTGCCGGGCGGCGCGGCGAGCCGGTCGGCGACCTCGGCCTGCACCATGACGAGCACCCGCTCGAGGCTGCCGAACCGCTGCAGGAAGGTGAGCAGGACCGGCACCGAGACGTTGTAGGGCAGGTTCGCCACCAGCGCCGTCGGCGGCGGCCCGGGCAGCTCGGTGACCTCGAGCGCATCGGCGCCCACCACGGTGAGCCGGGCCGGTCCGTCCGCGGGGAAGGTGCCCGGCAGGTGCGCCGCGACGGTCTCGGGCAGCAGGCGGGCCAGTACCGGATCGATCTCGACCGCGACGACGGACGCCCCCGCGTCGAGCAGACCGAGCGTCAACGACCCCAGCCCCGGGCCGACCTCGACGACGCGCTCGCCGTCGCGCACCCCGGCGGACCGGACGATCTTGCGGACCGTGCCGCCGTCGATGACGAAGTTCTGGCCGAGGGTCTTGGTCGGGCGGATGCCGAGGCGCCCCGCCAGGTCCCGGATCTCGGCCGGTCCCAGCAGGGCGCCTGACGTCTCGCTCATGGGGTGGAGCCTAGGGCGCGGGGACGGCCATGCCGTGCTGCGGCCGCCACCGTGCCCCGGTCGCGCCTCAGCTGAACAGGCGCGGGCCGCAGTGCGGCCACTGGCCGGCCCCGGAGCGGTTGTAGAGCATCTGGGCACGCTGGGTCTGCTCGGCGGCCGAGGCCTGGGACGGCAGGCCGGACCCGCCGACGGCGTTCCAGGTGCTCACCGAGAACTGGTACAGGCCGTGATACCTGCCGGTCGCCGAGACGGCGTCCGCCCGGCCGCCGGACTCGCACGCGGCCAGCGCGGCCCAGTTCAGCCCGCTCGCGGCGCCGCCACCGGTGGCCGGGGTGCCCGAGCCACCGGAGCTGCCCGAGGAGCTCGCGGCCGGCGCCGGCCTGGGGGCGACCGGTCGCTTCTTGGTGCCGACGGCGACCACCTTGGTGACCGGCTCGGCGGTGACGGTGTCCGAGACCAGCTCGCGGGCGGTCTCCGCGCCGTCGACCGTGGTGACCCGGTGGACCAGGGTGCGCTGCCCCTCGGCGCCCGCGGTCACGACGTCGCTGGTGCCGACGTAGCGCTCGGGGTCGTCCTGCTCGACCGTCTCGAAGGCGATCGGCTGCACCTCGGTGACGTCCTGGACCAGCACGCGGGTGACCACGACGGTCACCGCGCCGGTGTCGGAGTGGCGCACCGAGACCCGGTCGAGCTCGTTCAGCGTGATGCCCAGGCCGTCCAGGACGGCCGCGACGCCACCGGACGCGTCCTGCACCGGGTGCACGGCGCCGTCGACGGCGACCTCTACCGGGCCCTGGAGGTCCAGGTCGATCTCGGCGCGACCGTTCGAGCGCGAGGCGACCAGCCGCACGTCGCCGCCGCGGGTGGCCAGCGTGGCCAGCGCCTCGTCGGCGCTCAGCGCGGTGGTCCACACCTGCGTCTCGGCGCCGTCGACGGTCACGGTGACCTGCCGCGCGTGCCGGACGACGATCTCCGCGCCGTCGGTCAGCGCCGCCGCCTCGGCGGGCGCCACGGTGTCGCGGCTGCCCAGGTCGACCCCCTGGTCGGTCAGCACGCCGTCGACCGAGCCGGCGAAGGTCGAGACCTCGGTGACCTCGCCGTCGACGTCGAGCGTCACGGTCTTGTGGGCGGCGCCGACGGCGGCCGTCCCGGCGGCCAGCACGGCCACGGTCGCGCCGGCCACGACGCGGGTGGTGCGGCGGCGGGGACGGTCCTCGGCGCCGGCGGGGCCGGTCCCGGTGGGGGCGGTGCCGATGGGGGCGGTGCCGTCGGTGCGGCGCAGGCGGGCGATCAGGCGGGAGGCGTTGAGCACGGAGTTCCAGACGTCGGTCGATCCGGGCACGGGGGCGACTGCGCCCGCGACGTCGACCCGGGCCGGCGGCGCCGAGCGCCGCGCAGCACCGTGACGCCAGGTGCGGGCTGTGGCGGATCCCCGATCCGGCCGTCGTGGTCGTCGGCAGCGAGCCGTCGACCCGTCGCACCGCCTCCCTGCGGCCGGATCAGATCCGGGCCGGGGCGGCTCGAGCGACACGCGACCGTAACCGACCTGTGACCTCCGATCCAAGGGGTCGTGAGGCGACTCACAGGGCGCGGGTCAGTACCAGTGCTTGGCCTGGGAGTGGCTCCAGGCACCGCACGGGGTGCCGTAGCGGCCGGCGATGTACCCCAGCCCCCAGGTGATCTGGGTGGCGGGGTTGGTGCGCCAGTCCGCGCCCGCGCTGGCCATCTTGGAGCCCGGCAGCGCCTGCGGGATGCCGTAGGCGCTGCTGCGCGGGTTGGCGGCGTCGACCCGCCAGCCGCTCTCCTTCTTCCACAGCTTGACCAGGCAGGAGAACTGGTCGTCGCCCCAGCCGCGCGCGAGCAGCATGTCGCGGGCGATGGCCTGGGCGCTGCCCGGGTCGACCGAGATGGGTGCGGAGGAGCCGGCCGAGCCTGCGGACCCCGACGAGCCCGAGCGAGCCGGAGCGGGCGGTGGGGCGACCGGGGCGGGCTTGGTCCCGACGTGGACCACCTGCTCGACCGGCTCGCCGACCAGGACCTCGGCGAGCACGGTCCGGCTCACCTCGACCCCGCCGACCGTCGAGACGGCGTAGGTCGTCCGGCGCTCGCCGGCCCTGCCCTGGGTCTGGACGACCCGCCGGCCCTCGAGCAGGGTCGGGTCCTGCACGACCGTCTCGGTGAACGGCAGCTCCTCGACGACCGTCGTGGTGGCGTGCACCGCGCGGGTCACCGCGACCGTCAGCCCGTCGACGACGGCGTCGTCCAGCGGCACGGACACCTGGTCGCCCTCGGCCAGGACGACGCCCGCCTCCTGCAGGACGTCGCGGACGGTCCGCGCGGTGGTGACGCTGTCCACGACCCGGTCGTCGACGGTGACCTGCACGGCCTTGCGGGTGGAGACCCGCAGGACGTCGCGGCCCAGCGCCGCGGAGCGGGACGCGGAGACCTGGGCGCCGTCGCCGCGGGTGCCGAGGTCCGCCATCGCCTCGCCGACGGTCAGGGCGGTCGTCCACACGGTGCGCTGCTCGCCGTCGACCTCGAAGGTCACCTCGCGGCCGTGGCGGACCACGATCTCGCCGCCGTCGCCGACGCGGGCGTCCAGCGCCGGGGCGACCAGGTCCCGCGGACCGGCCTCGATGCCCGCGTCGTCGAGCACGTCGCCGACCGTGGTGCCGAACGCGGTGACCTGGACCGGGGTGCCGTCGACGTCGACGGTCACGGACGTGTGCAGGACCGCGAAGGCCGTGGTGCCGCCCGCGACCAGCGCGAGGACGACTCCCTGGGCGCCGAGGCGGGCGACGCGCGCTCGGCCGAGCCGGGACGGACGCAGCACGGGCACGCCTCCTCGCATGATCGTTCGGCTGCTCGACACCGTGGACGTCGAGCCGGACGGCGCCGGTGCGCGGACCCCGCGCTCCCCTGCCGGCGCTCGACCGTAACCGATCCGTGACCGGGCCGTCACCCTCGCGTGGCCCCGGTGGACGACGCGCACCGTGGTTTCACCCGCCCCGGCGACGGGCTCGTGACGGCTCGTGGGGGCCCGTGGAGGCCCGTGGAGGCCCCGCGCGGCTCACCAGGGGCCGTACACGTCCTGCGAGGTCGCGGCGACGGTCCGGCAGGCGTCGGCCAGGTCGACCGCGTGCACGTCGGCGATGGTGCGCATCGTGAGCGGTACGAGGTAGGGGGCGTTGGGCCGGCCGCGGTACGGGTGCGGCGTCAGGTAGGGGGCGTCGGTCTCGACCAGCACCCGGCTCAGGGGCACGGCCGCGAGCGCCTCGCGCAGCCCGGCGTTCGCCGGGAAGGTCACCGGTCCCGCGAAGGACAGGTACCACCCGCGGTCCGCGCACAGCCGGGCCATCTCGGCGTCGCCGGAGAAGCAGTGGAACACCGTGCGCTCGGGGGCGCCGTCCTGCTCCAGGACGGCGATCACCTCGGCGTGCGCGTCCCGGTCGTGGATCTGCAGCGCGAGCCCGAGCTCCTTCGCGAGCGCGACGTGCGCCCGGAAGGAGTCGACCTGGGCCGCGCGACCGTCCTCCCCGGAGCGGAAGTGGTCCAGCCCGGTCTCCCCGACGACGCGGATCCGGTCGTTGCCGCGGGCCAGGTCGGCGATCTCGGTGATCGCGGCGTCCAGCCCGACGGCGTGCTCGGGGCGCGGGCGCGGCGTCAGGCCGTCCGGTCCGGGATCGGTCGCCCCGGCGAACAGGGTCGCCTCGTTGGGGTGGATCGCGACGCCGCCGAGCAGCTCGGGGTGCTCGCGGACGACCCGGTCCGTCCATCGGGCGGCGGGCAGGTCGCAGCCGATCTGCACCAGGCGCGGCACCCCCGCGGCGACCGCCCGGGCGATCTGCTCGGCGACGGGCGGGGGCGCGGCGCCCTCGTCGAGCTCGGCCGGGGTGTCCAGGTGCGTGTGGTTGTCCACGACGGCGACCGGCAGCGGCTCGGGCGCCGGCGGCCAGCTGCGGTCGCGGGGCCGGCGGCGGCTCACCGGCCGGTCACGGCGTCGCGTCCGCGGGGTCCTCCAGGCGCGGGAACAGCGACGCGCCCTTGGTGATGCGGGTGCCCGCGGGCAGGCCGCCGAGCGTCGCGGCGCTGGCGACCGGCTGCGCGGCCAGCTGCCCGAGGGGCACCTCCGCGCCCAGGGAGTCCCACAGCGCCTGCGCGGCGCGCGGGGTGACCGGGTGCAGCAGGACGGCGAGCGCCCGCAGGGCCTCGGCCGACGTGACGAGGATGGTGGCCAGGCGGCCACCGGACCGGTACACCCCGTCCTGCGACTCGGACGGGTCCTTCGCGACCTGCCACGGCGCCTGCTCGGTGAGGTAGCCGTTGGTGGCCTCGACCAGCGTCCACACCGCACCGATCGCCTCGTGCAGCGCGAGCCGGTCGATCGCCGCCTCGGCGTCCGCGACGGCCCGCGCGGCGACGTCGGCCAGGGCGAGCTCGGCCGGGCCGGGCTCGCCGGCCTCGGGCAGCAAGCCGTCGAAGTACTTGCCGACCATCGCCGCGACCCGTGAGGCGAGGTTCCCGAAGCCGTTGGCCAGCTCGGCGTTGTAGCGGGCGGACAGGTCCTCCCAGGAGAACGACCCGTCCTGGCCGAACGGGATCGCGCGCAGGAAGTAGTAGCGGAAGGCGTCGGACCCGAAGTGGTCGATGATCTGGCTCGGCGCGATCCCGGTGAGCTTGGACTTGCTCATCTTCTCCCCGCCCACGAGCAGCCACCCGTGCGCGAACACCTGCTTGGGCAGGTCCAGTCCCGCGGCCATCAGCATGGCGGGCCAGATGACGGCGTGGAACCGCAGGATGTCCTTGCCGACCAGGTGCACGTCCGCGGGCCAGGTCCGCTCGAAGCGTGCCTTGTCCTCCGGGTCGTCCGACCCGTAGCCGATCGCCGTGGCGTAGTTGAGCAGCGCGTCGATCCACACGTACAGCACGTGCTGGGGGTTCCACGGGATCGGGATGCCCCAGTCGAAGGTGCTGCGCGAGATCGACAGGTCCTGCAGGCCCTGCCGGACGAACGCGATGACCTCGTTGCGGGCGCTCTCGGGCTGCACGAAGGTCGGGTTGGCCTCGTAGTGCTCCAGCAGCCGGTCGGTGTAGGCGCTCATCCGGAAGAAGTAGTTCTGCTCGGTGAGCATCTCGACCGGGCGGCCGTGGATGGGGCACAGCTTCTGGCCCTCGAACTCGCCGGTGCCGTCCACGAGCTCGCCGGGGACCTTGTACTCCTCGCAGCCCACGCAGTACGGGCCCTCGTAGCCCCCCTCGTAGACCTCGCCGCGGTCGTGCAGCCCCTGCCAGAAGCGCTGGACCCGGGTGGTGTGGCGCTCCTCGGTGGTCCGGATGAAGTCGTCGTTGGCCGCGTCGATGGTGCCGAGCACCGGCTTCCAGGAGTCCTCGACGAGCCGGTCCGCCCACGCCTGCGGGCTGACCCCGTTGGCCTCGGCGGTGCGCAGCACCTTCTGACCGTGCTCGTCGGTGCCGGTGAGGAACCAGACGGGCTCCTGGCGCTGCCGGTGCCACCGGGTGACCATGTCGCCGGCCACCGTCGTGTACGCGTGCCCGATGTGCGGGGCGTCGTTCACGTAGTAGATCGGCGTGGTCAGGTAGAACGAGGTGGGCTCCGGCATGCCCACATCGTAGGACCGGCCGCTCGGGGCGCTGCTCAGGGCGCTGCCCGGGGCGGTGCTCAGCGCACGGCGACCCGCACGATCCGGTCGTCCCCCGCGCGCGGGTCGCCGCGGCCGTCGGTGTTGTTGGTGACGACCCAGAGCCGGCCCTGCTCGTCGGGCAGCACCGCGCGCAGCCGGCCGAGCTCGCCCTCGAGCAGCGCCTGCGGTGGTCCGACGACGGGTGGGTCGCCCGGGCCGCCGAGCGGCACGCGCCACAGCCGCGCCCCGCGCAGCCCGGCCAGGTACACGGCCTCGGCGGTGACGGCCAGGCCGCTCGGCGAGGCGTCCGCCGTCGGCCAGGTGGCGACCGGGGCGACGAGGTCGGCCGCGTCCCGGTCGACCCCGGGGGCGGCCCCCGCGGCACCCTCGTCGGTGCCCTCCACCAGCGGCCAGCCGTAGTTGCCACCGGCCTCGATCACGTTGAGCTCGTCCCAGGTGTTCTGACCGAACTCGCTGGCGAACATGGTGCCGTCCGGTCCCCACCCGAGACCCTGGACGTTGCGGTGACCCAGGCTCCACACCGGCGAGTCCGGGTCGGGGTTGCCGGGGGCGGGGTCGCCGTCGGGGGTCACGCGCAGGATCTTGCCGCCCAGGTCGTCGGGGTCCTGCGCCCGGGACGGCAGCCCGGCGTCGCCGGTGGCGATGTAGAGCATGCCGTCGGGGCCGAAGGCGATCCGGCCGCCGTTGTGGTTGCCCGAGGCGGGGATGCCGTCCAGGACGACGTCGAGCCCGGACAGCTCACCGTCCACCAGGCGGGCGCTGACCACCTCGTTGCCGCGCGGCGTCGTCCGGTAGAGGTGGACCGTCGGCGGGCCGGCGGGGTCCGGCGCGAGGGCGATGCCGAGCAGTCCGCCCTCGCCGCGCGAGCGGGTGCCCTCGACCAGCTCACGCGCGCCGGCGCCGCCGACCGGGGTCGCCGTGCCGTCACTGACCCGCACCACCTGGGCGCTGTCGCGCAGGGTGACCAGGGCGTCGCCGTCGGGCAGCAGGGCGACGCCCCACGGCGCGTCCAGGCCGGTGACCACGTCGGACATGCCCGTGACCTCGACCTCGGGGACCACCTCGCGCGCGTCGGTCGTGCCGGCTCCGGGGTCGGGGCTGCCGGTGGAGCTGGGGCGGGGCGGGACGACCGGCCCGCTGGTCGACGACGGAGCGGGCTCCGTGCAGGCCGCGAGCGCGAGCAGCACCGCGACGGTCAGGGCGTGCGGGGGTGCGGTGCGCATCCGGGGGTGCATGGGCCTCCGCCGTCGTGGGTGCCGGAGGTCCAGCATGCGCTGCTGGTGCGGTCGGGGCCAGTGGGGTGCCGGGGCGGCCGGCGGGGTGCGTGGGGCGCCGGAGGGCGCCCGCGCGGGTGGCGCGGTGGGCGGGCCGGGTGACTGCGCACGGTCCGGCGCGGCCTGCCAGGCTGAGGTCCGGGCGGTCCGTCGCCCACCGCACGGGGACCACCGGGAGGACGCCATGAGCACCAGCACCGCACCGATCAGCGAGCCGACCCACCGGGCGCTGCTCATCGTCGACGTGCAGCCGACGTTCTGCGAGGGCGGGTCGCTGCCGGTCGAGGGCGGCAACGACGTCGCGCACGCGGTCGCGTCGTTCGCGAGCGTGCACCGCGACAGCTACGACACGCTGGTCACGACCCAGGACTGGCACGTCGACCCGGGCGACCACTTCTCCGACCAGCCGGACTTCGTCGACAGCTGGCCGCCGCACGCGGTGGCCGGGTCGGCGGAGGCCGAGCTGCACCCGGCCCTGTCCGAGCTGTACCCCGAGGTCACGGTCAAGAAGGGTGAGAACCAGGCCGCGTACTCGGGGTTCGAGGGCCTGGACGGCGAGGGCCGCCCGCTCGCGTCGATCCTGGCCGACCTGCAGATCACCGACGTCGACGTCGTGGGCCTCGCGGAGTCGCACTGCGTCAAGGCGACCGCCCTGGACGCCGTCCGGGCCGGCCTGCGGGTGCGCGTGCTGACCGACCTGACCGCACCGGTGACCCCGGAGCAGGGTGAGGCGGCCCGGCGCGAGATGGCCGACGCCGGCGTCGAGCTCATCCCCTCCACCGCCCTCTGAATGCTGCCGAGCGCGACGTTGTGGACGGTTCGCGACTCCTGGACGGTCCGAGACGTCGCACTGGACGGGCTCGGCGAGCTGAGCGGGTCCGAGTCACCAGCCGAGTGAGACGTTGTGGACCCTTGGCGGCACCGGAACGGTCCGGAACGTCACGCTGAGCGGGCCGAGCGGGCCGAGCGGGCCGAGCGAGCCGAGCGAGCCGAGCGAGCCGAGCGAGCCGAGCGAGCCGAGCGGGCCGAGCGGGCCGAATGAGACGTTGTGGACCGTACGCGGGAGCTGAAGCGTCCCGAACGTCGCACTCCGCGGTGCGGGTCAGGGGGTGGGCGGCGGCGCGGGGGTGGGGCTGGAGCGCTGAGCGACGGCGGCGGCGTAGAGGTCACGCTTGGACGCGCCACCCGCCGCGGCGACGTCGGCGACGGCGTCCTTGAGCCGCTCACCGGCACCCACCCGGGTGAGCACCTCGCCGACGAGGTCCTCGACGGCGGTCGCCTCCCGCGGCGGGGCACCGGCGACGACGACGGAGATCTCCCCGCGGACCTCGCTCTCGCCGGCCCACCGGGCGAGCTCGCCGAGCGGCCGCCGGACGACCTCCTCGTAGGTCTTGGTCAGCTCCCGGCAGACCGCGGCCGCGCGGTCGGCGCCGAAGGCCTGGGCCATGTCGGCCAGGGTCGCGGCGATCCGGTGCGGTGACTCGAAGAACACCATCGTCCGGCGCTCGTCGGCGAGCTCGGTGAACCCGCGCAGCCGCTCGCCGCCCTTGCGGGGCGGGAAGCCCTCGAAGCAGAACCGGTCGGTCGGCAGCCCGGAGAGCGCGAGCGCGGTCAGCACCGCGCTCGGCCCGGGGGCCGCCGTGACGGGCAGCCCGGCCTCGACCGCGGCCGCGACGACCCGGAAGCCCGGGTCGGAGACGGCCGGCATGCCGGCGTCGGTGACGACCAGCACCGTGCCGCCGCCCGCGACGACGTCGAGCAGCTCCTGCGCCCGGTCGGCCTCGTTGTGCTCGTGGTAGCTGACGACGCGCCCGCCGATGTCGACGCCCATCCGCGCGGCCAGCGAGCGCAGCCGCCGGGTGTCCTCCGCAGCGACGACCTCGGCCTCGGTGATCAGGCGACGCAGCCGCGGCGAGGCGTCCTCGACGTCGCCGATGGGGGTGGCGGCGAGGACGAGGCGACCGGCAGTCATCCCCCGAGCCTGCCACGGGGTCACCCCTACGATGACCGCGTGACGCCCTCCCCCCCGGCCGGCGACCCGCACGGGTCCCGTCCCGCGGGGACCCCGCACTGGCCGCCGCTCGATCCGGACGGCCCGCAGCCGGCGGCGCACGTCGACGTCGACACCCGACCCGACACCGCGGCCGCCGCGGACGCCGGCCCCGCGGCCCGCACTCCCGACGCCGACCTGCGGCGTCGGCTGCTCGGACCCGCCGCGCTCCGGCTCGGCGTGACCCGGCGCGACCGCGTGCTGGGCTGGCTCGGACCGCTGCTGGTCACCGCGCTGGCCGCGGTGCTACGGCTGGTGCACCTGGACCGGCCACCGACGCTCGTGTTCGACGAGACCTACTACGTCAAGCAGGCGTACACGCTGCTGCGGGTCGGCTACGAGGCGCAGTGGCCGGAGGACCCGAACCCGGCCTTCGAGGCCGGTGACGTGGACACGTACCTGCCCGTGGCCGACTACGCCGTCCATCCTCAGGTCGGCAAGTGGCTGATCGCCCTGGGGATGCGGCTGGCGGGCACCGAGCCGGTCGGCTGGCGGCTGGCGTCGGCGGTGGCCGGCACGCTGACGGTCCTGCTGCTGGCCCGGATCGCGCGCCGGCTGTTCGCGTCCACCGCGCTCGGCACCCTCGCCGGTGGGCTGCTCGCGATCGACGGCCAGGCCATCGTCCACTCGCGCACCGGCCTGCTCGACGGCTTCCTCACGCTGTTCGTGGTCGCCGCCTTCGGCGCGCTCCTGCTGGACCGCGACCAGGCCCGACGACGCCTTGCCCACCGCTGCGCGCCGGTCGGCGCCGCTGCGCCGGGTGTCCGCGGCCTCGGGCCGCCGCTCGGCGCACGACCGTGGCGGATCGTGGCGGGCGTGCTGCTCGGCCTCGCCATCGGCACGAAGTGGTCGGGCCTGTACTTCCTCGCGGTGTTCGGCCTGCTCACCGTGGCGTGGGACCTCGCGGCGCGCCGGGCGGCCGGTGTGCGGCGCTGGCTCGCCGGCGGCGTCCTGCGCGACGGCGCCCCGGCGTTCGTGGCCATGGTGCCGGTGGCGGCGGTCACCTACCTCGCGTCCTGGGCGAGCTGGTTCCGCACGCCCGGGGCGTACGGGCGTGACTGGGCGGCCACCCACCCCGGCGAGGGCGTGAGCTGGCTGCCCGCGGACCTGCGCTCGTGGTGGCACTACCACCAGGACATGTGGACCTTCCACCGCGGCCTGACCGCCGAGCACTCCTACGCGGCGAACCCTTGGGGCTGGCCGGTGCAGTGGCGTCCGACGTCGTTCTTCTACGAGGCGCCGGTCCCGGCGCGGGCCGCGTGCGGGGCCGACCGCTGCTCGGCCGCCGTGACCGCCATCGGCAACCCCGTGCTGTGGTGGGCCGCGTCGCTCGCGGTCCTGGCAGCGGTCTGGTGGCTGGTGCGGCACCGTGACTGGCGCGCCGGAGCGGCCCTGTCCGGCGTCGTCGCCGGCTGGGTGCCGTGGCTCGGGTACGCCCACCGCACGGTGTTCACCTTCTACTCGATCGCCTTCGCGCCGTGGATGGTGCTCACCCTCACGTGGGCGGTCGGCCGCCTCCTGCGCGTGCCGGACGACGGCCCCGCCCCCCGCACCGGCGTCGTGCCCCGGAGCCGCGTCCCCGGTCTGACGCTCGCGGTGGCGCTGGTCACGGTGGTGGTCCTGGTGAGCGCGTTCTTCCTGCCGATGTGGACCGCGCAGACGGTGCCGTTCTGGTTCTGGCAGCTGCACATCTGGCTGCCGACCTGGGTCTGAGCCGGCGCAGGACGGCGGAGCAGGCGGCGGGTACGGGGGCGGACCGCGCCCCGCCGCCGGTCACCAGTCGACCTGCGGGCTCGGGTAGAACGGGTACCCCGCGCGGTCCCAGCCCGGGGCGAGCCCGGCGACCCGGACGCGGAAGCCCTCCCAGCCGCGCCGGTCCTGCGCGGACCAGGCGACCTCCGCGACCGCGGCCAGCCGCGGCAGCAGCATCACGAACAGGTCCTCCGCGGTCGGCAGGGTCTCGGTCCACACCGCGGCCTCGACGCCCACGACGGCGTCGGCGGGCAGTCCGGGGACGGTGCGGTCGGGGTCCCAGTCGTAGGAGTCGCGCAGCTCGACGTACCCGGCCCAGGCGAGGCCGAGCTCGGAGTCGGCGTCGTACTTCATGTCCAGGTACACCCGCGACCCGGGTGACATCAGCAGCCGCGCGCCGGCCGCCGCCGCGGCGACGAAGGGCTCCGGGTCGGCCCGCGGGTCCCAGTACTGCACGACGGTGCCGGGGTCGACGTCGGCGTGGGCGATCTCCTGCCAGCCCACCGGCGTCTTGCCGGCGGCGCGCACGACGTCCCGCGCCGTGCGGACGAACCACCGGTACTCCTCCGCTGCCATCGTCAGCACCTCGTCGCCGCCGATGTGCACGTACGGCCCGGGGGTCATCGCCGCCACGTCGCCCAGGACGTCCTGCAGGAAGGCGCGGGTCGCGGGGACGTCCCGGTGCAGCCGGCTGAACCCGACCTCGATGCCGGTGTACGTCGGCGGGGCGACGCCGTCGGGCGTGAGCTCCGGCAGGGCGTGCAGCGCGGCGTTGACGTGCCCGGGCAGGTCGATCTCCGGGACGACGGTGATGTGCCGGGCGGCGGCGAACGCGACGATGCGCGCGTAGTCGTCGGCGGAGTAGCACCCGCCCGCTCCCCCGCCGACGGCCGTCGAGGAGGACCGCAGCGCGAGCGGGGGACGTGACGGCACGTCCAGCCGCCAGCCCTGGTCGTCGGTGAGGTGCAGGTGCAGCACGTTGAGCTTCAGCTGCGCCATGACCCCGAGCACCGCGGCGACCTCCTCCACGGTGAAGAAGTGCCGCGCGACGTCCAGGCTCAGGCCGCGCCAGGCGTACCGCGGCGCGTCCTGCACGACGACGGCGGGCGCGCTCACGCGGCCGTCGCCGTCCCGGCCGAACAGCTGGCACAGCGTCGCGACGCCGCGCAGCAGCCCGGCGGGCCGCGGGGCGCGCAGGTCGACGCCGTCGGCGGTGACGGTCAGCGTGTAGCGCTCCGCAGGATCGGCATCCGCCGGGCCGGCGTCGTCGTGCAGGCCGAGCCGGACGGCGCCCGGGCCGACGTCGGGCCCGGTGACCAGGCCCAGCGGCACGTCCAGCAGGGCGCCGACGACCTCGGCCGTGAGCACGCCGGCGCTGATCTCGTCCGGGGTGTCGCCGACGACGACCCGCAGGTCGCCGTCCGGCACGAACGGCAGCCCCCCGGTGCGTCGCACGCTCAGCGGCGCCGGGACGAGGGGCAGCGGTCCGGGCGCGCCCGTGCCGGGCTCTCGTCGTCGAGTCACCTCGCCACGCTAGCGCCGCGTCGGGCGGCCGATGGTCCGGTTTCACCCGCTCGGCGCAGCCCGGTCGCTGCGGGTCCCGTCACCGCGGGGACGGCCCCGCCCACGACGAAGGCCCCGGCCCGGCGAACCGGGACGGGGCCTCTCGGGGTGGAGCTGAGGGGATTCGAACCCCTGACCTTCTCATTGCGAACGAGACGCGCTACCAACTGCGCCACAGCCCCTCGAGCGGGTTGAACTCTAGCACCGCACCCCGGGCAACCGAGAAATCGAGCGCCGCGCTGCGGTGCGCGTCACTCGCCGGCGGCGCGGCGGCGGGCGAGGATCGCGTCGAGGTCCAGCGGCGGCACGGCCGGGGCGTCGGCGTCCTCGGCGGAGGTGCGCGCGCTGACGTCGTCGGCGGCGACGGCGGCGGCCGGGGCGACCTCCTCGACCACGAGCGGCAGCGGCTCACGACGGGGCGCGGTCGCCTTGGTCGTGTAGGTGGGCCGGGGCACGGGCACCGGGGACCAGCCCGCGCCCGACTCGGACGACGTGGCGGCGTCGTCGCCGGCCTCGGCCTGGGAGGTCTCGGCGGGAGCGTCGGTGTCCGTCGCGGTGTCGGTCGGCCCGCCGGTCGGCCTGCCGGTCGGGGTGTCGGTGGCCGGCGTGGGAGCGGCGTCGGCCACCGGGGAGGCGACGGCCCTGGACCGGTCGGCGTCGTCGACGGCGGTGGCCGTGGGCGCCGCCTCGGCCGACGGCGCAGCGGCGGTGCGCGCCGTCCGGCTCCCGGCCGCCACCTGGGCGATGACCTCGGTGTGGCTGTCGGACGGGTGCTGGGCGCGGCCGGTGACCCGGGCGACCCGGGCACCCGGGGTGCGGCGGCGGGCCGCGGCGCGCTGCGCGCGCTCCCAGGCGGCGTCGGCGGCACGGCCCTGGACGGCGGCGCGGCGGCCGAGCACGAGCACCCCGGCCAGCAGCACCGTCGGCACGACGGCCGCGACGACGGCGAGCGCCGTCAGCCCCACCACGACCCACGCGACGACGGTCGCGACGAGCAGCACCGCGGTCAGCAGCGCCCGCCGCCGGGCCGCGGCGCCGCGGCGCGCGAGGGCCGCGGCGCGGCGGGCGCGCAGCTGGGCGGCACGCCGGGCGTCCTCCGCGCTGATTCTGTCCTGGGTCCCGTACGGTCGCTCCACGACGCCGCCTCTTCCTTCCGTCGTCACCGGCCGTCCCACCGGGACGCCCCTGGCCGGGCTGAGCAGTCCGGACCGCTTGGGGCTGTCCGGGCCGCACTCCGCTCGAGCGTCGGCGGTCCGCACGTCGCGGCGACGAGCATCCGCGACGACGAGCACACGCAACCCGCCGGAGAACCTGTCCTCCGCGCGGGACTCGAGCAGCTGCTGCCGGTACCGCAGCCGGTGCGGCACCAGGTACGCGATCCACAGGCCCATGACCGCGAGTGCGACCAGCCCTGCGATGTCGTGCACCCCCCGACGGTAGGTGAGGCACCGGGGTCGTCCGGGCACCGCGCGCGGCGTGTCGGCGGGAGAACTACAGCGGTGTGATTCTCGTGGGTCAGTCCCCCGGTGCGGGGCGGGAGGCGCGGGCGGCGTGCCAGCGCGCCAGCAGCCCGTCCGGGACGTCCTCCGTGGTCAGGGCGAAGGTCCGGTGGTCGCGCCAGTGCCCGCCGATGTGCAGGTACCGCTCGCGCAGTCCCTCGTCGCGGAAGCCGAGCTTGTCGACCACCCGCAGGCTCGGGGCGTTCTCGGGCCGGATGTTGACCTCGACCCGGTGCAGCCCCAGCTCGCCGAAGCAGTGGTCCGTGGCCAGCGCGACGGCGGTCGGGATGACCCCCCGGCCGGCCACGTGCTGGGACACCCAGTACCCGATCGACGCCGACCGCAGCGAGCCCAGGGTGATGCTGGAGACGGTGAGCTGGCCGACCAGTCGCTCGTCGAGGTCGACGGCGAACGGCAGCGCGGTCCCCTGCCGCGCCTGGGACGACAGCATCCGGACGAACTCCGCGAACGTCGGGGCCGGTCCCTCGACCGGCACCGGGGACGACGCCTCCCACGGCTCGAGCCAGCGCGCGTTCACCGCCCGCAGCGCGAGCCAGGTCTTGCCGTCGCGCCGGCGCAGCGGGCGCAGCCGGACGTCGCCATCGGTCAGCACCGCCGGCCATCCCGTCGCCACCGGTCAGCCCTCCAGCACGAGGCAGTGGACGTGGTCGCCGGCGCGCACCGAGGTGACGCCCTCGGGGACGACCGCCAGCGCGTTCGCCCGGGACAGCGCCGAGAGCGACACCTCGCCGGGGGCCCCGAGCGGCGTGACCTCGTACCCGGCCTCGGGGCTGCCCACCAGGAGCGCGGGGACGAACTGGCGGATACCGGCCGGTGACGCCCAGCCGTGCGTGGCAGCGGCCGGGACGGACGGCCGGAACAGCTCCGCCCGGCCGGCGATGGCGCGCAGCGCCGGCCGGACGAACACCTCGAACGACACGTGCGCGGCCACCGGGTGCCCGGGCAGGGCGAAGATCGGCACCGCGCCGCTGCCGTGCTCCAGCCCACCGACGGCTCCGAACCCCTGCCGCCGTCCGGGGGTCATGGCCACGTGGTCGAAGCGCACCGTGCCCAGCGGCGCCAGGACGTCCTTGACGGTGTCCCGGTCGGTGTCGCTCAGACCGCCCGTGGTCAGCAGCAGGTCGGCCCGCACGAGCTGGTCCTCGATGGTCTCCCGCAGCCCCGCGCGGTCGTCGCCCACGACGCCGACCCGGATCGCGGACGCGCCGACGTCCCGGACCGCGGTGGCCAGCGCGTGGCTGTTGGCGTCGTGCACCACCCCGGGCGACGCGGGCGACCCCGGCTCGACCAGCTCGTCGCCGACCGACAGGATCACCACCCGCGGCGTGGGGTGCACCCGCACCCGGGCGCGGCCGACGGCAGCGGCCATCGACAGCTGGCGTGCGCCCAGCCGGGTGCCGGCCGGGATCAGCACCTCGCCCGCGGCCGCGTCCACGCCCGCGCGCCGGACGTGCTCGCCGGGTCGCACGGGTCGCGGCACGAGCACCCGCACGGTGCCCCGGTCGGTCTCCTCCAGGGGCAGCACGGCGTCGGCGCCGACCGGCAGGGGCGCACCGGAGGCGACCCGCACCGCCTGCCCGGGGACCAGGCGCAGCGGCGCCGGCGCACCCGCGTGGGCGTCGTGCGCGACCGGCAGGTGCAGCGGCTCGTCCCCCTCGGCGCTGCGCGCAGCGTCGGTGTCCGCGGACGCGACCGCGTACCCGTCGCGCGCCGCCAGCGCGTGCAGCGGCAGGTCCGCGCCCGCGACGACGTCGGCGGCGAGGATGCAGCCGACGGCGTCGTGCAGGGCGACGTCCAGCGGCGCGACCTGCGCGACGGCGTCGAGCACGGCGCCGAGCTGCTCCTGGACCGTCCTCACGCGAAGGCCCCGGCGATGCCCTCGGACGCCGCCGACGCCGGGGAGCGGACGCCGGGGACGGGTCGCGGGCACGGCCGGGGGTCGCCCGGGCCGGCGACCGCGGTGTGGTTCGCCATGGGACCGAAGGCTAGTGGGCGGCGCTGCGGCGCACCGTTCCAGGGTGTGAACCTTCTCGCACCGGCCCCGCCGTGGCGCGGACATGGGCGAGACTGGAGACATGAGCACCGCTGCCCAGCCCTATCCGCTGCCCGCCGGAGGGGGGTACCCGCCGCACGGCGGGGACACGGAGCTCACCCAGGACGCCAAGGAGGCGCTGCGGGCCGCGATCCGGGCTGCGCGCCTGTCCCGGTCCGACCGGCGACGGCAGGAGGCGGCGCTCGCGTTCGCCGACGTGCTCGACACGTTCCCGGGCCTGAGCGACGCCCGGTGCGTCGCCGTCTACGCGTCCCGGCCGACCGAGCCGGACACCGGTCCGCTCCTCGAGCGGCTCGCCGGCCGCGGGGTGCGGGTGCTGCTGCCCGTGCTGGGCGAGGGGTTGCAGCGCGACTGGGCGCCGTACGCCGGGGCGGACGACCTGCTGCAGCGCGCGCCGGGACGGCCGCCCGAGCCGAGCACGCCGGCCCTCGGACCGCTGGCCCTGGCCGAGGCCGACGTCGTGGTGGCGCCGGCCCTGGCCGTGGACACCGGCGGAGCGCGGCTCGGGCAGGGCGGCGGCTGGTACGACCGCGCGCTCGAGCACGCCGCGGCGGACGTCCCCGTGGTCGCGGTCGTGTACGCGGAGGAGGTCTACGACGCGGTCGAGCGCCCGCTGCCGCGCGAGCCGCACGACCGGCTGGTGGACGCCGTCGCCACCCCCGACGGGTGGTCGTGGCTCAGGGCCGCAGGGTGAGCGTCTGGTCCGCGCCGGCCTCGATCGCCTCGGCGGTGAACGGCCACGGGAACGTCCTGCCGGCCGCCCAGTCGTCGAACTGGTCGTCGTAGTGGGTGCTCAGCGGGTGCCCTGAGGCGCCCGTGAGGTTCACCCAGGTCGACCCGTCCAGGTCGGCGAGGTCCACGACCATCCGCATGGACGGCGCCGCGGTCACCTCGTAGGACCCCGAGCCGGCGTCCCAGCTGGTCGCGTTGACGACCGACGACCCGCCGCCCACACCGATCGGGTCGGGGTTGACCAGGTCCCGGACGATCGACGGCACCCCCTCACCGCCGATGACGCCGTGCCGCGGTGCGGCGAGGTGGACCTTGCCCCACTCCCAGTCCGTGGCGTCCTTGCCCATCTCGACCGCCAGCTCCAGCCGGGCCGAGGTCAGCGCCCGCGACAGGATCTCGTCGCGCCCCTCGACCAGGCCGACGGTCGTGCGGTCGTCCCACCACGGGTCGTCGGGCCGCTCGAGCAGCCCGGCGACGACCTGCAGCCACCGGGACCCGCCGGTCGGCTGGGCGGACTCGGGCAGCTCGTCCCAGAACATGAGCTCGAGCAGGGTGGACCACACCGCGGCGAAGTACGCGGCACCCGCTGACCCCTCGCGGGCGACGCCGTCCCAGTCGCGCAGCAGGTCCTGGCCGGCCGCGTCGAACTCCGAGCCCAGCTCGATGCCGAGCAGCGTGTCGACCAGCATGGCCGCGTACGGGTTCGCCTCGTCGAGCTGCAGGGCGTTCATGTCGGCGACGCTGATCTTCTCCCCGGCGGCGATCGCCGCCTCCAGCAGCGTCCGGATCCGCTGGGCGCGGTACCCGTAGTCCCAGTCGCGGGTCAGGAACGGCCCGACGCCTACGGGCTCGACCGCCTGGTTGGCCGCGACGATGAAGCCCTGCGGCGGGTCCTGGACCGCGGGCATCTGGGCGGGCTCGACGTACCCCTGCCACTCGTACCGGCTGTCCCAGCCGGGGCGGGGCCACGAGCCGTCCGCCGGGACCGGCGTCCCCGGGACCGTCTGCCGGATCGGGATGCGCCCGGGAGCCTGGTAGCCGATGTGCCCGTCGGTGGTCGCGTACACGATGTTCTGGGACGGCACGTCGAACAGCCGGGCCGCCTCGGCGATGTCCTGCGCGCCGGCCGCGGTGTTGAAGGCGAACACCGCGTCCGCCGTCCGGCCCGGGGTCAGCGCCGTCCAGCCGAGCGCCACCTCGTAGCTGCCGACGCCGCGCTCCTCGGCCAACGGGCCCACCCGGGCCGCGTACACCTCGGGCAGCACCCCGGAGATGATCGGCCCGTGGGCGGTCGAGCGGACCTCGAGCTCGACGTCCGCCGCGCCGTTGACCTCGATGACCTCGGTGCGGGTCGTGATGGGCTCGCGGACCCCGTCGCGCAGGTAGTCGTCCGCGCCGGTGCGCTCGATGAAGAAGTCGGTGACGTCCGCGCCGAGGTTGGTCAGCCCCCAGGCGAGCTGGGCGTTGTGGCCGATGACCACGCCGGGGAACCCCGCGAAGGAGAACCCCGCGACGTCGAACGGGCACTGGTCGGACACGGTCGCGCAGCGCAGGCCGACCTGCGTCCAGATGCCCGGCGCGGAGATGCTCAGGTGCGGGTCGTTGGCCAGCATCGGCATCCCGGTCGTGGTGTGCTCGCCCGCCACGACCCAGGAGTTCGAGCCGATCCCCTCGCCCTCGCCCACCAGGTGCGGGACGGCCGCCAGCGCGTCGCCCGCCGAGGCCAGGGCGGCCTGCAGCTCCGCCGACGCCAGCTCGGGGGTCGGCGGACCCGCCGGGGCGACGTCGGCCACCGCGGCACCGGTCGAGGCGACCGTGGCCGCGTCCTGCCCGACCGGGGTCAGGATCGGGGCGTTGACGTCGTACGGGTACGACGGGAACAGCTCGTTGACGCGGGCCACGTCGGGCACCGACGCGTACGTGGTCGCGCGGGCGAGCTCCTCGTCGTAGTTGCCGCGAAGGTCCCACGCCATCGCCTTGAGCCACGCGAGGGAGTCGATCGGGTCCCAGGCCTCCGGCCGCTCGACGTCGACCTGCAGACCCAGGACGGTGTACTCGACCGCCAGGGACTCGGGCCGCTTGCCCGCGAGGTAGGCGTTGACGCCCTCGGCGTAGGCGGTCAGGTGGTCCCGGGTGCTCGGGTCGAGGATCTCCCACTCCTGCTCGGCGACGTCGCGCCAGCCGAACGTGCGGATGACCCGGTCCGCCGCGAGCGCGTCGCGGTTGGCACCCACGAGCTCCGACAGCCGGCCGGCCGTGACGTGCCGGCGGTAGTCCATCTCGAAGAACCGGTCCTGCGCGTGGACGAAGCCCTGCGCCCGGAACAGGTCCCGGGTCGACCGGGCGGTGATGGTGGGGACGCCCTGGGCGTCGCGCACGACGGTGACGGCGTCGTCGAGCACGGGCAGGTCCAGCTCGCCGGAGGTCTGCGGCAGTGGCCGGCGCACGACGAGGACGACCGCGATCGACGCGGCCACCAGGGCGAGCACGACGACCGAGGCGACGACGACGGCGAGGCGGGCGGCGCGGCGGCGGGTCACGCTCGGAGACTAACCCGGACCACCGACGCCGGGCGGACCGCCGTCCGCGTCGCGGAGGTCACAGCGCGCCGGGGCGGACGCCCGGTATCGTTGGCACTCGCTTGTCATGAGTGCCAGCCTGTGCTGGTGTCGGCAGAGGAGACGGAACCGTGCCTACCTACCCCTACGCGTGCACGGCGTGCGGCCACGCGTTCGAGGTTCACCAGTCCTTCAGCGACCCCTCGCTCACCGAGTGCCCGGAGTGCTCGGGGCGGCTGCGCAAGGTGTTCTCGAGCGTGGGCGTCGTGTTCAAGGGCTCGGGGTTCTACCGCACCGACTCGCGGTCCGGGTCGAGCTCGACGGTGAAGTCCGGCGGCTCCGACAGTGGGTCGGGCACGTCGGGCGCGGGCGGCTCCGGCAGCACGGGCACGGACACCAAGCCCGCCGCGTCGTCCGGCTCCAACGACTCCTCGTCCACCTCGCCGTCGACGGCGAAGCCGTCCACGCCGGCCGCCGCCAGCAGCTGACCGGTCCCGGCGCGCCGACGCAGCCCGGCGGATGACCGGGGCGCAGGTGGCCCCGGCCGGCAGGCCCGTCCCCGGACGGCCGCGCCGCGCGGCCGTCCACCGTCGGGCGGCGGGTGCGGCCGGGCCGGTCGGTCGCGCCGCCTAGCGTCCGGGCATGAGCGTTCCGCCCGTGCGGCCACCCCGCGGCTTCGGTGACCGGAGCGTGTCGCCGCCTTGGCGCCGCGGTCCGGCGCCGGGCCGGCGCCGGACCGGCGCGCGCGGACCCGGCCGGTGGCGGGTGGTGCTGTGGCGGCTGCGGTTCCCGTTCGCGGCCGCGCTGCTCGGCTGCGCGGTTGCGCTCGCCGTCGCCGAGGTCCGGCCGCCCCCGCCGGTGCGGGTCGCGGTCGTGGTCGCCGCCCGCGCCCTCGAGGCCGGGGTGCCGCTGACCGCGGACGACGTCCGGGTCGCGCGGCTGCCGCCGGAGGCCGCCGCCGACGGCACCCATGCCTCGACCGACGCCGTCCTGGGGCGGGCGCCGGTGCTGGGCCTGCCGGCGGGGCTGCCCGTCGCGGACGCCCTGCTGCACGACGACGACCTGGTCACCGCCGGACCACCCGGCACCGTGGTCGTGCCCGTGCGGCTCGCCGACCCGGGGGTGGCGGCCCTGCTGCGTCCCGGGGACCACGTCGACCTGTTCGCCGCGGCGACCACCGGCGCCGGCGCCCCCGTGGCGGACCGGCTGGCGTCCCGCGCGCTGGTGCTGCCTCAGCCGGCGTCCGACCCTGGATCCGGCGACGACGGCGGCGGGCTGCTCGGCGGGCCGGCGGGCGGATCCGAGGCGGGACCGCTCACCCTGGTCGCGGTCCCGGCGGCCGACGCCTCCGCGCTGGCCGGCGCGTCGGCATGGGCGGGGATCAGCGCGGTCCTGGTGGAATGATCGGCCACCGTCCGACGCCGCCCACCACCAGGAGCCCACCGTGCAGTCGCTGTTCACCGGCTTCAAGGACTTCATCACGCGCGGCAACGTGCTCGAGCTCGCCGTCGCGGTGGTGATCGGGACCGCCTTCACCGCCCTGGTCAACGGCATCGTCGAGGGGCTGCTCAACCCGCTGGTCGCGCTGGTCGCCGGCCGCACCGACATGACCCGCGTCGGTGAGTTCACGGTCAACGACACCACCTTCCAGCCCGGCCTGGCCCTGGACGCGCTGCTGACCTTCCTGCTGGTCTCGGCCGCCGTCTACTTCTTCATCGTGCTGCCGCTCAACCGGCTCGCCGCCGCCCGGGCCCGGGACGACGCCGCCGCACCTCCGGCCCCGACCCCGCCGGACGTCGTCCTGCTGCAGGAGATCCGCGACCTGCTCGCCACCGGTGCCACCCCGCCGGACCCGACGGCGCCCAGCACCGCGGACCACCGGGCGGACGGTCCCGCCGACGGCCCCGCTCACCGACGCTGAGACACGGGGGGACGCCCCCCCACCCCCACCCGGACACCGCGCGTGCCGACCCCGGACCGCTGACCCGGCAGCGCGTCGCCGAGCCCCGCTGCTGACCCGGTCGCACGGCGATCACCACGCCGCGGGGTCACCAGTGGGGCGGGACGTCCCGGCGCAGGCGATCGTCGTTGCTGTCGCCGCCGGGCGGCTGCCGCCACCCGACGTCGGAGTCGTCGGCGGACCGGAGGTCGACCAGCGCGTCGGGCTGGCCGGCGCCCACCCGCACCGCCCGGCGCCGGCCCCGGCCGACCGGCGGCCGGACCGGGGGCGCGGCGCCGCGGTCGACCCCCGCCGCCGGAGCCGGCACGCCGACTGCTCCCTCGTCGCTGCCCCCGGCACCCACCGCGTCGCCCGGCGCGTCGCCCGGCGCAGGAGCGTCGCCCGGCGCGGGAGCGGCGTCATCGGTGGTCACGACAGGGCCCGGCGTGCCGCCCCGGTGACCGCGGCGTCGACGCGCGCGCTGCGTCGGACCAGGCCCAGGTCGGCGCGCAGGGCTGCCGCGAGCTCGGCCTCGTCGCGCTCGACGCCGTCGGACAGGATCCAGGCGGCGAGCTCGTCGAGCTCGTTGTCGCCGTAGGCGGTGATGGGCAGTCCGCGCTCGACCGCCGGACGGGGACCGGCCGGGACGGCGAGCGTCGGCTGCACCGGCGGCGCGGGAGTCCCGACACCCCGCGGCGGGGTCCCGACACCCCGCGGCGGGGTCGCCCCGGCGGCGGGCGACTCGCGTGGACGTCGCCGGCGCAGGCGGTCCGCGCGCATCGCCGCGGCCGGGTCGGCGGGGGCGTCGACCCGGGCGGCGGCGCCCGTGTCGCCGGCCGCCGGCTGCCCGGATCCCGGTCCGGTACCGGTGCGCGGCGCCGGCTTCGCCCACGTGGGCGCGACCGGCGGGGTGACGCCGACCGTCCCCGGCGACTCGTGCAGCAGCGCCCCGCGGTCCGTCGGAGCGGGAACCGGACGCGGGGACGGCTCGCCGTCGTCCCCCGAGGCCGCGCCGGCGGGCAGGGTCCCGCCGGCGACGCCGCGGACGGTCTCCTGCTGGTCGCCCTCGCGCCCTGCGGGCGACCCGGCGCTCGCCTGCGCACCGGGCGG
Organism: uncultured Cellulomonas sp.; assembly: GCF_947494015.1. Taxonomy (GTDB): domain Bacteria; phylum Actinomycetota; class Actinomycetes; order Actinomycetales; family Cellulomonadaceae; genus Pengzhenrongella. The sequence continues at coordinate 34,001 of NZ_CANLTL010000021.1, forward strand.
CTCGATCGCCGACGAGGCCGCCGGGTCGCGATCGTCGTCGAGGTGCGGCCGGCCACCGATCGGCTCGGCAGCGGTGTCGGCGGGCGTCACCACGTCGCCCGACGCCGCGGTTGCACCGGCTGCTGGTACCCCTCGGCTCGGCGTGGCGACCGTCTCGTCGTCGGTCTCGCTGCCGAGCTCGACCGCGACCTCGTCGGCGGGCAGGGACGGCTCCGTGCGGCCGGCGGCCGCCGCCACCACCTCGGCCGCGGGCACCCCGGCCACCGGAGCGTCGGCGGTCGGCACCTCTGCGGTCGGCACCTCTGCTGTCGGCACCTCTGCGGTCGGTGCCTCGGCCGGCGGCACGTCGACCACCGGCGCCACGTGCGGCGTCGACCCGGAGTCCACGTCGATCGCCGTCGCGACCCGCAGCGGGCCGCGGGGGGCGGGCGCTCGCTCGGCGAGCCGGGCGCGCACGGCCCGCTCGATCCCGTCGGCCTCGGCCTGCGGGTCGAGGAAGGCCGCCGCCGACCAGACCTGGACGACGGTCCAGCCGAGCCGCTCGAGCCGCTGCGGCACCTGCCGGTCGCGGACCCGGACGCTCGGCTCGGCGACGTACGCCTCGTCGTCGGTCAGGACGGCCACCAGCATCTCGTCGGGCAGGTCCGGGTGGCCGACCGCCAGCGGGATCCGCGTGCTGCCGGCCACGCCGTAGCCGACCTGGACGGTCAGCCCGGCCCGCCACAGCCGCTCGGCCAGGTCGGTGACGAGGCGGTCACCGGTGCCGGACTCCACCGGCCCGGGGCGGCCGGCGACCTCGGGGCTCGCGGCTGCACCGCGCTCCGCGGCGAAGGCGAGCAGGTCGCCGAGCAGCCGCGCACCGGGCCCCCGCAGTCGCTCCGGGTCCAGGTCGGCCACCCGGAAGCAGCTCACCACGGCGAGCCGGTGCCGGGTGGCGCCGAGCGCGTCGAGCAGCATCGCCTCACCACCGGGACCGCTCAGCGGGCCGAAGCGGTGCAGGACGCGCCCGTGCGGGGTGCGGCCGTAGCCCAGCGAGAGGATGACCGCCTCCCGGCGCAGCCCGGCCACGCCGGCGAGGTCGGTCGCGACGAACGGCTCGGGGCGCCGGGCGTCGAAGAACGGCGCCAACGCGGGGTTCGCGCGGACCTCGGCGAGGACGGCCTCACGCACCCGGGCGGCGTGCGCGGCGGACGGGCTGACCACGGCGAGCGACTCCTCGGGCCGGGTCAGCGCGTGCGTGATGACGAGCTCGACGACGTGCTCCACCTCGGCCCGGGTCGACTCGACCGCCCCGGTGACCGGGTCCGGCATGCCCGACCCGTCCACGACGTCCAGGTGGACCAGCGGCGTGGCGTGCGGCAGCGGGGTCGCCTCGAGCACCCCGGCGTACCCGTGGTCGACCAGGAACGCCGTCAGGTACGGGTCCCGCCGGGTCGCGGCCGCGCGCAGGCCGACCCGCGGGAGCACCTCGGCGAGCTCGCGCACCGCCGTCCCGGACGCGCACCGCGGGTCGCCGACGACGACGACCTGGCGCGCCCGGGCGAGCGCGGCCAGCGCCACCTCGAGCGGCAGGTGCTGGACCGCGTCCAGGACCACGACGTCGACCGTGCGGGTCGCGGGCAGCAGCTGCGGGACCAGCATGGGCGAGGCGGCCAGCACGGGCCGCAGGCGGCGGACGAGGTCCGGGTACCGCTCGGTGGTCTCCCGCAGGCTGGTCAGCCGCTCCTCGGCGAGCTCGACGAAGAGCGCGTGCGCCTGCTCACGGTCCGCGCCCAGGGTCTCGGTCATCGCCCGCACCACGCGGCTGCGCACGGGCGCGGACAGGCTCGCGACGTGCTCGCTGTCGAGGCGGCGGAACTCGGCCGCCAGCGCCGTCAGCGCCGCGCCGTCGTACCCGGCCAGCGCCCGGTCGGTGCGCAGCAGCTCGTCGAACACGGTGCTCCACCAGGCGAGCTCGAGCTCGGCGCCCACCAGCCCGGGTGCGACCCGGCGGTGCGCGAGGTCCTCGAGCAGGTCGCCCAGGCCCGCCTCGCGCAGGTGCCGGACCACGGCGGTGCGCTCGGGCAGGGACTCCAGGCTGCGGCGGTCCACCAGCAGCCGCCGCAGCCGGTCGGCGAGGTCGACGAACGGCAGGGTCAGCAGGGCTCCACCGGCGGGCGTGGTCGCCAGCACGCGCGCCACGTGCTCGACGTCGTCGCGCACGACGGCGTACTCGTCCTCGATCTCGGCGAGCCCGTCCGGCAGCCGCGGCCATCCCCCGGCGGGGCAGTGCGCCTGCCAGATCTCACGCTGCTCCTGCACCTGGACCAGGGCGGCGTGCAGGTCCGCGACCGGCCGGCCGGGGCGGACCATGTCCTTGGCCTGCTTGCGCAGCCGACGCCGGTGCAGCCGGCTCATGGTGACCCCGTGCTCGGTGCGCCACGCGCGCGACGCCGTCGCCGCCACGAGGTCCGCCGCCGTCCGCTCGAAGATCATCGGCTGGAACACGTCCAGTGCGCCGCGGATGCCGCTGAGCATCCGCAGCTGCAGGCCCCACTCGGCGACCGACGCCGCCGGGGTGAGGCCCGTCGCCGCGGCGACGTCGCGCACCCGCTCGACGACCGACGCGAGCCCCCCGCCGACGAGGCGCTCGATCCGGGCGACCGTGTCCTGCGCGGCACCCGCCGTGACGAGGTCGGCGTCGAACCATGGGGTTTCGCTGGGGCGCAGGGTGAAGGCGCCCAGCCGCGCGGCCCGGACCAGGTCCACCGCGAGCCGCTCGCGCCGGTCGGCGCCCGCGAGGTCCCGGACCGCCGCCGAGGTGAGCCGGACGGTGGTCTGCGGGGCGGGCCGCGTGGAGGTGAGCCGGGCGAGCGCCTGCAGCGCGTCGTACGGCGAGGCGCCCCACGGCTCACGGACCTCGTGCAGCGCGGACACGTACGCCCGCAGGCGCTCGCGGTGACCCACCAGCTCCCGGCGGACCCCGGCGACGTGCTCGGCGTCGACGGCAGCCGGCTCGAGGTTCATCCCGCTGAGCAGGCGCCGGGTGGTCGCGGTGCGCCAGCCCGGCTCCGGCGCGACGTCCAGCAGCAGATCCTCCACACCGAGGTCGCGCAGGCGCGCACCGAGGGCCGCGGCGGCGCGGCGGTGGCCCGGCACGTAGAGCACGCTGCGGCCGGCCGCAGCGGCGTCGGCCACCACGGCCGCGACGGTGCCCCGCACGTCGCTGCCGGCGGGCGCGTCGATGAACAGGTGGCTGCCGGTCGCCAGCACGTCGAGCACGTGCTGCTGGGCGGGGTCCAGGTCACCGACGCCGCGCTCGTGGTCGGGGTGGCGGTCGCCCACCACGGGGGCCGGCACGGGCCTGGCGACGGCGCGGCGCGCGGCGGCGTCCCCGGCGAGCGCAGCCACCACCTCGTGCCGGTCCAGGGTCGCCGAGTGCTCGTCGAGGTCCTCGACCAGCACGTGCCCGGGATGGACGAACGTGCCCACCAGGAGCCGCTCGCGCAGGCTGAAGTCCTCCAGCACCGCGCCGCCGAGCGCGGCGAGCCGGTCCAGCGCGGGCCGCGGGTCGAACCCCGAGCCCGTGAACGCCCCCCGGGCCAGCGCGGCGGGGTCCAGCAGCGCCCCCCGGGACCGCAGCGCGCGGGCGAGCACGGGGTTGACCTCGAGCGACGGCTCCAGCGTCAGGTCGAGGTCGCTCTCGCCGCTGCCGCGGGGCCGCAGCGCGACGGGTCGCAGCAGGACCGGGGCCCGGACCGTCCGCGGCTCCGGGGACGACGCCGCCGCATCTCCGCTGCCGGCCCCGTCCCCTCCGCCGGTCCCGTCCCCGCCCCCGGTCGCGTCCCCGCCGCCGGCAGCGGTCCCGTCCCCGGCACCCTCGGCGCCGGGCGCACCGGGCGCCTCCACCGCACGGTCGACCGACCCCCCGCGCACGGTGCGCCCGTCCGCGCCCGCGCCACCGGCGGCGGCGTCGTCGTCGGGCCCGAGGTACGGCTCGTCGACCGAGCGTCCCCGGATGACCGAGGCGAGCGCGGCGACGTCGTCGGTGGCGACGTCGGGCGAGGTCCGCTCGGTCCAGGTCGCGACACCGATGGACAGGTACGTCGGGGCGATGCCGTAGCGCTGGGCGTACTCGTCCGCGCGGGACCCGACCGCACGGGCGCGCCGCTTCGCCGTCGAGAGCGCGGCGCCCTCCCGGACGAGGTTGGACAGCCGGGTGTCGCGCCCGGCGAACAGCTGGGCGATGCCCGACGGGTGCGCCGCCGACAGGTCCAGCGGGCCGTCACCGAGGAGGTCGACGTCCGCCAGCGCGGACCCACCCGCCGCCTCGACCAGCGCCGCACGCCAGGCGGCGACCGTGGAGGCGACCAGCTCGGCCGTCGACGGCGGCTCGACCACGACGGGCGTCGCCCCGGTCGGGCTCTCGCCGGGCTGGGGGTCGCTCGGGGCCACGTCGGGTCCCGTGCCGGAGGCGCGCGCGGGAGGGATCACCCGGCAACGCTACCCGTCGCCCGTGGAGCGCCGGTACGGCCCACGCCGGGCCCCCGCGGCCACGCCCGGGTGACGTCGCCGGCCGCCCGGCACGGGGCCGCGGCACGGGGCCGACGCCCGGCAGCGGTCAGCAGGTCGACGCCCGGCGGCGGTCAGCAGGGCGGCGCGCCGGCCGGCGCCGGTCCGGGGGGGCGACACCGCCGGGACCGCCGGCCCCGGGGATCGGGCGCCGGGCCGGACAGAGGAACAGTGCGCACCGCGCAGGGGGCAGGCGGTGCGCACTGTCAGGGACGAGTCTGCGCCGCGAAGGCCACCGGGTCAAACCTCTGGGCCTACACGTTCGGGTGATCGGGCGCACGACACCCGGATGGCGCAGCGGTGAACGGCCGGCGACGGTGACGACCGCCACGGCACGGGTGATGACGGCCGGGCGCCAACTGTCGTGACGCAGGTCAACTGCCGGTATTGACTTCACCCACCCCACCGGCTCAGATGACGGGGCGACCGTCCGGTCGTCCTCTCCGCCTCCTGGGGGATCACCCGTGATTCGAAGGTTTCTCGTCGCGGCTTCTGCCGCCGCCCTGACCCTGGGCCTCGCGCCCGGGGCGTACGCCGCCCTTCCCACCGTGTCGCCCGACGGCGGCGGCGCCGCTCGCAGCGACGCGCTCCTGCGCCTGGCCGACGACGGGGAGCCCGCGCTCTACATCGTCCGGCTCGACGCTCCCGCCGTCGCCACCTACGACGGCGGCATCGCCGGCCTCGCGCCGACCCGCGTGGCCGACGGCGAGCAGCTCGACGCGCAGTCCGCTCCCGTCCGCAGGTACGAGGACTACCTGCTGGCCCAGCAGGCCGAGGTCGTCGAAGCCGCCCAGCAGGAGATCGGACGCGCGCCCCGGGTCGCCTACCAGTACACCCACGCGCTCAACGGGTTCGCGACCGAGCTGACGGTCGACGAGGCCAAGGCCGTCGCCCAGCTGCCCGACGTCGCAGCGGTCACCGTCGACCAGCTGCGCCAGCTGCAGACCGACGTCGGCCCCGAGTGGATCGGCGCACCGGCCCTTTGGGGCCAGCCGACCGACGGCATCCCGGCGGAGATCGACGGGTCGGTGTACGTGGCCGCGGAGCGCCAGCGCGTGCTCGGCGGGACCACCGGCCCGAGCGGCCAGGCGATCGGCGCCAGCCAGACGTACCGCCTGGACCTCGCCGCCGCGGGCGCCACGGTGCCCGCCGGCGCGACCGCCGTCGTGCTCAACGTGACCGCCGCGGGCGCCACCAGCCCGACCTACCTGTCGGTGTGCCCGGCCGGCACCGCCGCGACCGAGTGCGACGACCAGTCCAACCTCAACCCGTACCCGGCCCAGGACATCGCCGCCCAGGTGATCGTCGAGCTGGGCACCGGTGACCTCGCCAACGCAGTGGACATCTACAACGACCGCGGCACGGTCGGGGTCTTCGCCGACCTGGCCGGCTGGTTCGTCGACGCCGGCTCGGCGACCGACGGCGCGCTGCTCGACCCGATCGACCCCACGCGCGTCGTGCAGTTCGAGCCGGTCGGCGCCGGCGAGCTCGTCACCGTGGACCTCGACGACGTCACCACGGTCCCCGAGGGCGCTCGCGCGGTCGCGATGAACCTGACCGGTGCGGCGGTGCAGGGCGACACCTACGTCTCGGCCTGCTCGGGCGGCACGTCGCTCGACGAGTGCCGCCAGACGTCCGTGCTGAACCTCTACCGGGGCACCGACGCGGCGAACTCCACCATCCTGGAGCTCTCCGCGGACAACACGGTCTCCTTCTACAGCGACCGGGCCGCCATCCAGCTCGTGGGCGACGCCCAGGGCTGGTTCGTGGACAGCACGCTCGGCGGCTCCGCGTTCCACCCGACCGCGCCCGTCCGCGTGCTCGACCGCGTCGTCGTCGGCCGCCAGGGCGTGACGACGCTGGACCTGGACGAGCTCGGTGAGGGCGTCGTCGTGCCCGAGGGCACGACCGCCGTCGCGCTGAACCTGACCGCCGCGGGCGGCACGCAGCAGACCTTCCTGTCGGCCTGCCCGGGCGGCACCGCGGTGGCGGTCTGCCGCCAGTCCTCCGTGGTCAACCCCCGCGCCGGCGAGGACCGCGCCAACATGGTGATCGCGCGGGTCAACACCGACGAGAACACCGTCGACTTCTACAACAACGTCGGTGACGTGCTGCTCTACGCCGACCTCGCCGGCTTCTTCACCGCGGTGCCCGGCGGCGAGATCGTCACCACCGGCACCCAGGGCGAGGGCATGATCGCCGGGATCATCGACAGCGGCATCGTCCCGGAGAACCCGTCCTTCGCCGACCGCGTGACCATCGCCGAGGGTGGCGACGGCTACGACCACTCCAACCCGTTCGGCGCCGGCAACTACGTCGGGGTCTGCGACCCGGACAGCGGCGTCTACCTCGAGTCGTTCCCCTGCAACGACAAGCTGATCGGCGCGTGGGACTTCACCACCGACCAGGCGCAGGGCGGCGACTCGCCGCGCGACGACAACGGGCACGGCACCCACACCGCCAGCACGACCGCAGGCAACCGGATCCGGGTGACCACCGAGAGCCTCGAGGAGCCGGCCTTCGTCGCGACCGAGAACATCAAGGGCGTGGCGCCGCACGCGAACGTCATCGCGTACGACGTCTGCGGCATCCCCACCCCGCAGGGCTTCAACCCCGGCTGCTCCACCGCCGCCATCGTCGCCGCCATCAACCAGGCGATCGAGGACGAGGTGCACGTCATCAACTACTCCATCGGCGGCGGCAGCTCCGACCCGTGGGGCGACCCGGACGCGCTGGCGTTCCTCAGCGCCCGCACCGCCGGGATCTTCGTGGCCACCTCGGCCGGGAACTCCGGCCCGGGCGCCTCGACGGTCGGCTCGCCCGGTGAGGCCCCGTGGATGACGTCGGTGGGCGCGACCACGCACAACCGCGAGTGGCAGAACACCGTCCAGGACATCACCGCCGCCGACGGCGAGTCGCTCGACCCCATCCAGGGCAAGGGCTTCAGCTCGGGCACCGAGGTGCTGCCCCTGGTCTACGCCGGTGACGCACCGTGGGAGAACCCGCTGTGCATCGCCGACCAGTTCGACGAGGGCACCTCGTTCGAGGGTCAGATCGTGGTCTGCGACCGCGGGACGACCGGCCGGGTCGAGAAGGGCCAGGTCGTGGCCGCCCTCGACGCGGCGGGCATGATCCTCGCCAACGACGAGGCCAGCGGGGCATCCGTCAACGGCGACCCGCACGCCCTGCCGGCGGTCAACATCTCCTACGAGGCCGGGGTCGAGCTCAAGACCTGGATGGCCGAGGTGGAGGGCGAGACCGCCGCCATCTCGGGCGCCGTGCGGGTCGTGGCCGACGAGCTGGGTGACCGGCAGGCCGGGTTCTCCAGCCGCGGCCCGAACCTGCGGTCGGACACGCTCGTCCCGAGCCTGTCCGCTCCCGGCGTCGACATCCTCGCCGCCAACGGCAGCGGGGACGACGTGCAGTGGGGCTTCATCTCCGGCACGTCCATGGCTAGCCCGCACGTTGCCGGGGCCGGTCTGCTGATGAAGGACCTGCACCCGGGCTGGGAGCCGGCGGAGATCGAGTCCGCCCTCATGACGACGGCCGACACGACCGTCATCGACATCGACCGGACCCCTGCCGACTGGTTCGACATGGGGGCCGGCCGGGTGGACCTGACCCGGGCCCGCGACGCGGGTGTCGTGCTCAACGAGAACACCACCGACTACCTGGCGGCGGACCCGCTGGCCGGGGGTGACTCCTCGACGCTGAACCTGGCGAGCATGACGCAGGGCGCGTGCGTGGTGACCTGCACCTGGGAGCGGATCCTGACCGCGACCGAGACCGGGGTCGGCACCTGGACGGCCGAGGGCGTGGCCGTGTCCGAGGGCATCGACATCACGGTCGAGCCGGCCACCTTCACCTTCGACCGGCCCGACCGGACCCAGGTGATCACGGTGACGGCGAACGTCGCCGACGCCGAGCTGGGCGCGTACGCGTTCGGCGCGGTGGTCCTGACCCCGCCGCAGGGGTCGATCGCCCCGGCGGCGCACCTGCCGGTGTCGGCGTTCTCGTCCAACGTGGCCCTGTCGGACGAGCTCGTGGTGCCGGACGCCGAGGAGTCGGGCACGGCGATGACCGACCCGATCCGCAGCGCCTTCGACGTCACCGACCTGCAGGCCGAGGTGACCGGGCTCGTCCGGGGCACCGAGACCGAGCTGAGCATCGAGCAGGACCCGACGACCGACGACGCGTTCGACAGCGACGCCGGCACCGAGGTCACGCTGGTCGACGTACCGGAGGGGGCGACGCGCTTCGTCGCGTCGCTGCAGGACCCGACCGCTCCGGACTTCGACCTGTACGTCGGGACCGGGACGGAGCCCAGCGAGGACACCACCGTGTGCGTCAGCGCGGCCGGTGGGTCCCTGGAGGAGTGCGACTTCGTCCCGGAGGAGGGCGGCCAGTACTGGGTCCTGGTCCAGAACTGGGAGGCCAGCGAGGCCGGTGAGGACACCGTCACGCTGATCACCGCCACGACCGTCGAGGACGAGGGCAACCTCACCGTCGGCGACCCCGTGCCGGCTGAGCCGGTGGAGGCCGGGACCGAGTTCACCGTGCCGGTGACCTGGACCGGCCTGACCGAGCCGGGGCAGTGGTACGCCACGGTGACCCTCGGCACCAACGCGGACGACCCGGACGACATCGGGACGTTCTTCGTGACGATCGACCGCCAGGAGGACGACCCCGCGGGGAGCTGAGTCCTCCCGCACCACCAGCAGGCGAGGGGCGCCGGTCACCGACCGGCGCCCCTCGGCGCGTCCGGGGGGCGGCCGGGCGGGCGGGCCGGGCGGGCCGGGCGGGCGGGCCGGGTGTGGGCGTGCGCCCTACGATCGGGTCCCATGAGCGCAGACGGACTGGCCCGTGCCCGGCACAAGATGCAGAGCGCGGGGGTGGCGCCGACCGCGATCGACGTCTTCGCACGCTTCTACGGGCTGCTCGAGTCCGGGGAGACCGGGACCATCGCGGAGTCCGACGTCACCCCGCTGACCGAGGCGCCGCGGCTGGCCGACCTCGACGTCGACGAGGACGCCGGACGCCAGGCCCTCGCGCAGACGGCCGTGATCAAGCTCAACGGCGGCCTGGGCACCTCGATGGGGATGGACCGGGCGAAGTCGCTGCTGAGGGTGCGCGGCGACCGGACCTTCCTCGACGTCATCGCCCAGGGCGTCCTCGCGGCCCGCGCCGCGACCGGGGCCCGGCTGCCGCTGGTCCTGATGAACAGCTTCCGCACCCAGGACGACACCCTCGCGGCGCTGGCCGCCTACCCCGGGCTGGCGACCGACGGGCTGCCGCTGGACTTCCTGCAGAACCGTGAGCCCAAGCTCCGCGCGGATGATCTGACCCCAGTCGAGTGGCCGGCCGATCCGGGACTGGAATGGTGCCCGCCCGGACACGGGGACCTCTACACGGCGCTGCACGCCTCCGGGACGCTCGGGCGCCTGCTGGACGCGGGGTTCCGCTACGCGTCGGTGTCCAACTCCGACAACCTCGGCGCGACGCCGGACGCCCGGATCGCCGGGTGGTTCGCCGGGACGGGCGCCCCGTTCGCGGCGGAGGTCGCGCGCCGCACCCCCGCCGACCGCAAGGGCGGGCACCTCGTGCGCCGTGCCACCGACGGCCGGATCGTCCTGCGCGAGACCGCGCAGACCCTGCCCCAGGACGCCGACGCCGCGGCCGACATCACCAAGCACCCCTACTTCAACACCAACAACCTGTGGCTGGACCTGCGCGCGCTCGCCGACGAGCTGGACCGCACCGGCGGCGTGCTGCACCTGCCGCTGATCCGCAACGACAAGACCGTGGACCCCACGGACGCGTCCTCGACGCCCGTGGTGCAGATCGAGTCCGCGATGGGCGCCGCCATCGAGGTGTTCGACGGCGCCGCGGTGCTCGAGGTGGACCGCTCCCGCTTCCTGCCGGTCAAGACCACCAGCGACCTGCTGCTGCTGCGGTCCGACGTCTACCGGTCCACGCCGGAGCACCGGCTGGTCGCCGAGGTCCCGGCGCCGCTGGTGACGCTGTCCGGGGCGTACAAGACGGTGGCCGCGTTCGACGCACGCCTGCCGCACACCCCGTCCCTGCGCGAGGCGACCTCGTTCACGGTCGACGGCGACTGGACCTTCGGCCGCGACGTCACGGTCACCGGCGACGCCCGGCTGGCCGACGCCTCGGGCACCGCCCGGGTGCCCGACGGCGCCCGGGTCGGCCCCGACGGCGTGGCCTGACCTCCGCGCCCGGACGTCTCGCCCGGGCGTCGCGCGGGGTCAGCTCGGCGCGCCGGTGGGCACCGGACCGGGACCTGCCGGGTGCCGCTGCGCACGTGGCACGTCGAGCTCGGCCGCGAGCGCCGACACGATCGGCGACACCACGGCGAGCTCGGCGGCGGCGGCGTCCAGCACCGCCGGCAGGCCGGCGGTGGTGCCGCGGCGCCCGTGGCCCTCGACCGTCTCGCACAGCGCGGCCAGCCGGTCGACGCCGAGGTTGAGGGCGGCGCCCTTGAGGCTGTGCGCCACCCGCTCGAGGGTGTCGCGGTCCCCGGTCGCGGCCGCCGCGCGCAGGTCGGTCAGGTGCTGGGGGGCGCGGCGCAGGAACGAGCGCAGCAGCGTCGCGAGCAGCGCGTCGTCGTCCGGGAAGTCGGGATGCCCCAGGTCGGCCAGGCGGACCCGGACCGCCTGCTCCCGCTCGGCACGGCCGTCCGCGGGCGACGGGGCCGGGCCGGCCGGGCCGGCCGGATCGACCGGATCGACCGGATCGACCAGGTCGGCCGGTGGCCGCGGCGACGGGACGGCGGTGACCACCGGGAGGTCGGCACCGGCCCGCCGCCCGGCCTCGGCGACGACGGCGTGCAGGTCCTGGCGACGCACGGGCTTGGCGAGGAAGCCGTCCATGCCGGCCTCGCGGCAGGCGGTGCGGTCCTCGACCATCGCGTTGGCGGTCATCGCCGCGATGTACGGGCGACGTCCTGCCGGCGACTGCTCGCGGATCCGGCGGGTCGCCTCGAGGCCGTCCATGCGGGGCATCTGCATGTCCATGAGCACCAGGTCGTACGCGGTGCGGCGCGCGGCCCGGACCGCCGCGGCGCCGTCGGCGACGATGTCGACCGCCAGGCCCATCCCGGCCAGCATGAGCTGGGCGACCCGCTGGTTGGTCGGGTTGTCCTCCGCCAGCAGGATCCGCACCCCCGCGCCCGGGGTGCGGGGCGTGCGGTCGGCGTCCGGGCCGGGTCCGCCGGCGGCCAGGCCCCGGACGGCGTGGGCGGTGGCGCCCAGGGCCAGCGCCAGCTCGCGGCGCAGCGCGTCGCTGCGGACCGGCTTGAGCAGCGCCCCGGCGAACAGGTCGCGGTGCCCGGGGTCCGGACGCCACGCCAGGCTGGTCAGCAGCACGAGCGGCATGCGCCGCGCACCGGGCAGCACGTGCAGCGCGACGCCGAGCTGCTCGCCGTCCATGACCGGCATGTGCAGGTCGAGCACCGCGATGTCGAACGTCGCCCCGGACGCCACCAGCGCCAGCGCCCGCTGCGGCGAGTCGACGGAGGTGCACCGCATGCCCCACCGCTCGAGCTGCGACTGCAGCACCCGACGGTTGTGGGAGTTGTCGTCGACGACGAGCACCGAGCGTCCCTCGAGCGCGCGCTGCTGGGTCGCGGCGTCCGCCTCCTGCGGACCGTCGGCCGCGGGCCCGAGCGGGCCCAGCGACGCGACGTGCACCCGGGCGGTGACCGTGAAGGTCGACCCGGCGCCGGGTGCGCTGACGACCGTGACGTCGCCCCCCATCGCCCGGGCGAGCCGGCGGCTGATCGCCAGGCCCAGACCGGTCCCGCCGTAGCGGCGGGTCGTGGAGGTGTCCGCCTGGGTGAAGGGCCGGAACAGCCGCGGCAGGGCCTGCGGTGCGATGCCGATCCCCGTGTCCTGCACGTCCACCCGCAGCACCAGGGCGCCCGGGTCCGCCGGCGCCGCGGCGAGGGCCGACCCGGCGTCGGGCCCGGCGTCGGACTCGCCGCCCGACGCCGCGTCGCACGTCCGGCCACCGGCCGGGGCGTCGGGGGTGTCGTCCGGCGCCGGCACGACACCCACGGTCACGACGACCTCGCCGTCGGGGGTGAACTTCACGGCGTTGTTGAGCAGGTTGACGAAGATCTGCCGGAGCCGGGTGACGTCGCCACGCAGCACCACGGGGACGTCGGCGGCCACGTCCAGGACGAGCTCGAGCCCCTTCTCGCCGGCCGGCATCGCGACGAGCCCGAGCGCACCCTCGAGGCAGCTGCGCACGTCGAACGGCTCGTCGTCGAGCTCGAGCGCGCCGGACTCGATCTTCGAGAAGTCGAGGATGTCGTTGATGATCGACATCAGGCCGTCGCCGCTGTCGTGCACGATGCGGGTGTAGTCGCGCTGCTCCGCGGTCAGGTCCGTCTCCAGGAGCAGCTCGGTCATCCCGATGACGGCGTTCATCGGGGTGCGGATCTCGTGGCTCATCGCGGCGAGGAACGACGACTTCGCCGCGGTGGCGGACACCGCCTGGTCCCGGGCGTGCGCGATCGTCTCCACCGACCGGTTCACCGCGGCCGCCATCTGCGCGAGCTCGCGCGGGCCGCGCACCCGCGCGGGCCGGCTGAGGTCGCCCTGGTCGATGCGCAGCGCGGCGGCCGTCACCCGGCGCACCGGCACGATGAGCGCGCGGCTGACCGCGAACCCCACGGACACCACCAGCGCGGCACCGCCGAGCACGAGCCCGGCGATCAGCAGCCGGGTGCGGGCGGCGGTCGCGGCGCTGGCGGCGAGCCGCTGGTCGAGGAGCCGCTGCTCCTCCTCCTGCATTGCGCGCAGGTGCCCGCGGACCGTGTCCATGTCGCGCGCGCCCTGCCCGGTCTCCACAGAGGCGACGGCGGCGTCCAGCCCGTGCAGCCGCCGGGCGTCGATCGTGAGGTCGAGCAGCCGCAGCCGGTCCTGCAGGGGGGCGCCCATGGCCACCAGCGTGCGCGCCTGGCGGGGGTTGTCGCTGGTCAGCTCGGCGAGTCGCGCGAGCCGGAGCGGGATGGCGGGGACGGCGGCGTCGTAGGGGGTCAGGTAGGAGGGGTCGCCGGTGAGCAGGTACCCGCGCTGGCTGGTCTCGGCGGCGTACAGCAGCTCCTGGACGGCACCGATCTCGGCGAGCACCTCGTAGGTGTGCAGCACGGGCCTGTACTCGTCGGTGAGGTCGCCGATCTGGGTGAAGGCGATGCTGCCGACCGCGAGCAGGCCTGCCAGGGCGAGCGAGAAGCCGGCGGCCAGCACGTGCCGGACCGTCCAGCGGGTGGTGCCGGTCGCCGGTGCCGGTGGACCGGTCACGACGTCGCCGGAGAGCGCGTCGGGCATGTCCGTCCTCTCGGTCTGCGGCGCGCGGGCAGTTCGCCTCCCCTATCGGCACCGCGGCCGGGACACTGAGGCGGCACGACCCGCCCGTGCCGAACCCGACACCCGAGAGGTGCCCATGGCCGCCGCCGACCCGGACCCCGCCCCGTCGCGACCACCGGCGCACCCCGTGCTGCCGGCGCCGCCGGGACGACGACGCCGACGTCCCGGCGACCGGGTCCCGCACGCCCGGGTCGCGGTCGTGGTGGGCCTGGTGACGCTCGGCGTCGCGGGCTGCTCGGGGCCGTCGTCGCCCGCGGAGCCGTCCTCCCCCGGTGCCGTGACCGCCAGCCCCGGGGCGTCCGCCGTCGCGCTGCCGGACGACGCCGCCGGCCGCCAGGCGCGGTGGGTGCTGGACCAGCTGGCACCGGGCGCGCAGCCCTCGGAGGCCGACGTGAGCGAGCGGTTCGGCGCCGAGTTCGTGGCGAGCGTCCCACCGGCGCGGCTGCTGGAGATCGTCGACGGGCTGCGCGCCGCGGGACCGTGGACGGCGACCGAGGTGCGGTCGTCGTCGTCGGGGGTCGCGGTCCGGCTCGCGGGCCCGGACGGCGACCTGCTCATGGAGCTCGGTGTGGACGCGGCCGGCCGCGTCGCCGGGCTGCTGTTCTCCGAGCCCGCGCCGCCGCGCGACCCCGCCGCGTCCTGGGAGGACCTGCTCGAGGAGGTCCGCGAGCTCCCGGCGCAGACGTCGTTCCTGGTCGCCGCGGTCCAGGACGGCGCGTGCGTCCCCGTCGCCGGGACGCCCGCCGGGTCGGCGCCGGACGCCGCGCTGCCGATCGGCTCGATGGTGAAGCTGTACGTCCTGGGCGCCGTCGTGGACGCCGTCGGCCGTGGGGACCTGACATGGGACACCGAGCTCACCGTGACCCACGCCGTCCGGTCGCTGCCGTCCGGCGAGCTGCAGGACGCACCGACCGGCACCGTCGTGACCGTGCGGGAGTCGGCCGAGAAGATGATCGCGATCAGCGACAACACGGCCACGGACCTGCTGGTGCAGGCCGTCGGCCGGGACCGGGTGGAGGCCGCCGTCGCCGACATGGGGCACAGCGACCCCGGTGCGCTCGTGCCGCTGCCGACCACCCGCGAGCTGTTCTGGCTCGGGTGGGGCGGTGGCGCGCAGCTGCGCGAGCGGTGGCGGGAGGCCGACACCGCCGGCCGACGGGCGATCCTCTCCGAGCTGCCCGAGGGTCCGCTGCGGGTGGACACCGCGGCGCTGCCGTCCACCGCGGTGTGGCCGGACGGCGTCGACTGGACGGCGACGGCGACGGACCTGTGCGCGGCGCACGTGGCGCTGGCCGAGCGCGCCGGCACCCCGCACGGGGCTCCGGTGACCGACGTCCTCACCGCGAACCCCGGCATCGAGGTCGACCCGGCACGGTGGCCGTCGGTGGCGTTCAAGGGCGGCAGCTCGACCGGGACCATGGGCGGCTCGTGGGCCGCGCGGGACGCCGACGGAGACCTGACCGTCGTCGTCCTGCAGACCGCCGCCGAGGAGGTCGCCGACGCGGTCGCAGCCGGGACGATGGTGGGGATCGCGCAGGACGCGTTCCGGCTCGTGGACTGACGGCGACGCGCACCGCGCACCCGGGCGCCCCGGGCGGCGCCCGCACGCCCGCGCCGCCGAGCGCCGCGGACGGCGCACTTGCGCGGGCGCCGATGTGCGCGACCGTGGACCCCTCGTCCCGCCGACCCCGGAGGTCCCCGTGCCCGTCCCGCCCCTGCCCGACGACGTCGCCGCCCTGCTCGCCCGCCCGAACCCGGCCGTGATGGCGACGGTCGCCGCCGACGGCCGACCGGTCACCGTCGCCACCTGGTACCTGCTCGAGGACGACGGCACCGTGCTGCTCAACCTCGACGGCGGGCGGGCGCGCCTGGCCCACCTGCACCGGGACCCCCGGGTCTCGCTGACCGCACTGGCCGAGGGCGACTGGTACACCCACGTCAGCGTCCAGGGCACGGTCGTGTCGGTCACCGACGACGGCGACCTGGCCGACATCGACCGTCTGTCGATCCACTACACCGGCCACCCGTACCCCAACCGGGACCGGCCCCGGGTCAGCGTGCGGGTCCGCGTCGACCGCTGGCACGGCTGGGGCGCGGCTGCGCAGGGCTGACACCTCACCGCCGGCGACGGCCCGGAACACGGCGCCGTCGCGCCGGGTTGTCGTCGGACGTCACCCTGACTGTCCCGACCAGCACTGGAGCACCCATGCCGACGTACGCCGTCACCGGAGCCAGCGGCCACCTGGGCCGCCTCGTCATCGAGAGCCTGCTGGCCCGCGGGGTGGGGGCGGACGACGTCGTCGCCGTCGTCCGGACGCCCGCGAAGGTCGCCGACCTGGCCGACCGCGGCGTCGTCGTCCGCGAGGGCGACTACTCCCGCCCGGACACCCTCGGGCCGGCCCTGGACGGCGTGCGCCGCGTGCTGCTGATCTCGGGCGACGAGGTCGGGCAGCGGGTCGGGCAGCACAGCGCGGTCGTCGCGGCCGCCCGGGCGGCCGGCGTCGAGCGGATCGCGTACACGAGCATCCTGCGCGCGGACACCACCGAGAACCCGCTCGCACCGGACCACCGGGCCACCGAGGAGGTGCTGCGCTCGTCCGGCCTGCCGTTCACCGTGCTGCGCAACGGCTGGTACACCGAGAACTACACCGACCAGCTCCCCCGGTACCTCGAGCAGGGGGAGATCGTGGGGGCCGCCGGCTCCGGACGGGTCTCGGCGGCCCCCCGCGCCGACTACGCCGAGGCTGCGGCTGCGGCGCTGGTCGGCGACGCCGACGGTGACGTCGTCCTGGAGCTCGGCGGCCCGGCGTTCACCTTCGCCGAGCTGGCCGCGACCGTCAGCGAGGCCGGCGGGCGACCGGTCACCCACCGGGCGCTGGCGACCGACGAGTTCGCCGCGACGCTGGAGTCCGCCGGCCTGGACGCCGGCACGGCCGCGTTCGTGGCGTCGCTCGACGAGGCGATCGCGCGCGGGGACCTCGAGACGGACAGCGACGACCTCGCCCGCCTCCTGGGCCGGGCCCCGACGTCCCTCGAGCAGGCCGTCCGCGCCGCCCTCGCCTGATCCCCACCCCACCCAGCCACGTCCGTACGCGCCGAGTGCGGCGGGGTGAGGGCGGCCGTCCGGGGCCGAGTGCGACGTTGTCGACCGTTCGGCTCGCTCCAACGGTCCAGCACGTCGCACTCGGCGGGGTGAGGGCGGCCGTCCGGGGCCGAGTGCGACGTTGTCGACCGTTCGGCTCGCTCCAACGGTCCAGCACGT
>NZ_CANLTL010000022.1 GCF_947494015.1 uncultured Cellulomonas sp.
GCCCCGACCCCGAGCGCCCGACAGGTCCCCATCACGACCGGTTGACAGCCGGCGCAACAGAAGGGAGCCATGAGCGGACACGGCGCCGCTGGGCGGCGAGGAGGCGGCGAAGGTTGCGGTGCACGCCGCCCCGTCCAGCTCGGCCGGGTGTTTAAATGCGACCCTTGGCCGCGACTCAGTCGAGACGTGGCCGACTTCTCCGGCCGCCGCTATGCCACAACGAATACTTCCCATCGCTCAACATCGGCTCGGTCTAGGCGTCAACTAATGCTGGTTGCGATCCGTTCGAGCAAATCCACTTCCTGGTTGCCAGACAAAAGTCGGGGCTCGGCGAAGGAGAATGGCGCCTGGCGCCGCACTTCGGCAAGCGCCGCGAAGTAGCGCTTGTCGGCCGTCAAGAACAAGTCGGCGTCGAGCAAGTACGCGGCGTGCTGCTCGTCGACTGGGTTCCCTGGTGTGACCTTTGCCAGAGGCTGCACCGCGCTGATTGCCCAACGTAGCCAGTTCCGGCGCACATCTTTGATCTCGAGTTCTTTCGCGACCAGGTCTACGAATGACTGTTCGTTCTTCCGGAGGATGCTCGGGTCGACCCAGCACCTGAACCAATCAGCATAGGTTGTGTCCTCGCCCGACAGTACGGCACGACTCGGTACCCTGATAAGTTGGTGCCAATACAAGCTGAACACTTGCGCGCGCCATACCTCGACGGTTCGATCTGGCCAACTCGATGGAAAGCCGGCCGCCTTGGCTGATTGCAGTTCGCCTTGCATGTGCAAAAGATCCACACTTGTCGCGCCAGCTTCCAGGTATGCGCCGCGCTGCAAGTCTTGAGTCGCCCTTACGAACTCTCGCGCGGGCGCGCCAGCAAGCACATAGCGGTGAAGTATTTTGGAGTCTCGCCGCGCTCCCTTCCACAGGCGGTTGGTCCAGAACTCGCGCAGGCGCCGTTCCGTAGCCGTGTCGGGCGTCTGAAGAAGCCACTTCGGTCGGTAGCGTCTGATGCTGGCGATCAGTTCCTCAACCTCGAGGTCTGCTTCAGTGCGCAAGCGCTCGGCGTGTGCGCCGGTTAGTGTGCGCACTATTCGGTCGCGGACGTCTTCCCGTCCAAGTTGAAGCACCTCAACTAGCACGCTAGGCGGAATGACCATTCGAATCTCCGAATCGACAGCCATCGTGCCGAGCTCGGGCCCCCTGTGGCCGTCTGCGATGTAAGACCATACGTTGGTATCGAGAATGAGTCGCACTGCACCAGCATGTCACTCCCGGGCGGAGCGGTAGTCCCAGGCCGGCGCCCGAGGCGAGGCTCCTCGGCACAGCCGATCGCGTAGGGGTCTCCTCGGCCGGACTGCGCGGCCGCGGCGGCCGGGGTAATCAACACGATCGTGCCGAAATCGGCAGGACCGCGAGCTCGGCGGGCACGCCCGGCGGCCCAGCGCCCGGATCTACCGCGTCGCGGCATGAGCGCACAGGATCCGTCCCCGCCGGGTCCTGCGCTGCGGTGCGACCATGACCGGGTGACCAAATGCGTCCTCTGCCGCGCCCCCAACGTCGAGGGCCTGTGCCCAGCGTGCACTGCACGGCTCGAGCAGCGGCGTGAGCACACCGACGGGGACTTGTATCGCGCGCTGTCGGCGATCCGGGACGCCGCTCGAGCGGTCGGGGACCGCGTAATTTTCGTCGGCTCTGACGGTCCGCGCCGGCTCGTCCGGGAGGTGGTTCCGATGGGTCAGGAGTGCCTGGCTGCTGAAGCCGCTCAACGCTTCACCGAGCTGATGCTGACGGGTCCAGCTGACCGTGTCCTCGCCTTGGTCTTTCACGGGCAGCACCAGGTCGCCCAGCAGTTCGACGTGCTCGTCAAGGAGCTCGCCGTCCTGGCCGACCTTGCTCGCGTGCCGACCGGCTGGTACGCCGCCCCACCACACTTGCGGACCGTCCTGCACGCCGCAGCGATGGTCACTCTCTTGACCAACCCGAACGCGACCTTCGAGGCCAGGCTGGCCTACGGTCTAAACCACACCCTCACCGACCTACGCGCACGGCGCCCCGAAGTGGGCCTGTGGGCGGAGCAGGAAACCGAGGCGGACGACATCGCGGAGATCGCCGAGCATCTGTTGCGGTTCGCCGAGCACGCCGGGATGAGCTTTGCCGCCCACAGAGGCGAACAGTGGATCGGCGGAGCCGCTCTCTCGGACGGCCGCCGGATAGCCGACGCTTTGGCAGTTGCCGGTGGTGTGGACGCCGGCGTGGACTACGGACTGCTGAGCTCGGCGGTGCACGGCCAACGGCGCCGGTACCTGAACCTCCTGGACGAGATGGTCGACCTCGACGCGACGGACGCCAACCCGATGGCGGTGACGCTCGTCGGCTCGTCCCGCGCCCTCTACTTGGCGGTACGCGCGACGAGAGCGCTCGTGGAGTACACCGGAGTGCCGGACGCGGCCGCCAAAGAGCGACGACTCGCCCAAGCGGGGTGGGCGCGGCTCGTATTGATTGGCCAGCGCGAGCGCAAGCACCTTCAGCGAGCGGTCGACGACCTAAACACAGTCGCACCTGACGGGGACACCGAAACAGTGACGGGCGATTCCTCGGAGAAGCCCGCCGCACCACCCAAGACGTAGCCGCCCGGAGGGTGTGCCGCTGTCAGCTTGCACGCAACGCGTCGCACCACGCGGTGCCGGTGCCCGGCGTACGGCCTCAGGTGTGCAGCATCTCGGCGTCGTCGACGCGGAGGCCGGCCAGCGCCCAGCCGACCTGCCCAAGCAGATGGGAGTCGCCGACGGGCACCGGTGGGGCCGGAAGCAGCCAATACGGCCCAGTAAAGGTTAGCGGGCCTTGATCCTGAGGGCGATCGCGCGATCAAGCAGCGTTGCGACCGTCGGTGTCATGTTTCTCAGACGCACACGATTATTGAACGAGATGAAGCCCATCTCCAGCACGAGTTTTCCGATGACCTCGTCGGCGAAACTCGAGGAAACGACGGCTTGGCCGGTGAAGTCGAGAACTACATGCGGCGCTCCCTCGTTTAGGATATTGAGAATGAAAGTTCTAAGTTCGCGCGCGGCTGCGCGGGACCCTGCGCCGCCGGCCTGCTGCCTGATGACTACAGCATGTTCACCCTCGGAAGTCTCCAACGACTCTAAAAACAAGTTCTGATGGTCATAATTGAGCGCCCTGGCAAGGCTTACGGCGTTTTTCGTGGCGAGTTGGAAGTCGACGGTGGTGCCGTGGTTGTCGGGGCCGATGACGAGTCGATCGCTATCACCGGAAACCCGATTTCCGTCGATGCGCATGGAGCCTCTGCCGGAACCAATATTTAGTCGGCCGCGGTTCTGCTCGACTATCTGAAAGAGTCCAAAAAGGCCGTTCCCTTGGTTGGTGGAAGGGTCTCTCGTTACTCCTTCCTGAATGGCTAGCGTAAGGGCATCAAATGCGCTCTTGGGCCTGTGTGTGACCGAGCTAGCCAACGAGCGCTGAATGCCAATCCCGGTGTCGGCCACACACGCGGCCAAGGTCTTGTTATTGGAGTGATGCTGCACCATGACGAATCCTGCTGGCGCTTTTGAGTGTTGTGTCACGTTATCGAGCACCTCATATAGACACCATTCCAGAGCCTCGGCGACGCCTTCGGTGCACTCAACGCGATACCGGATAGCTTCGACGATCGCAGTCGTCAAGTCATTGGCTTCTTTATGGCTTGTGTACCGCCAGACGCGCGCCATCGTTGGCTCCCTTCGAAGCGTCTCTGGCTCAACCGCAATCGGCGAGTCGAGGCGCATTGCACTAGCGGCTGGTGGTAGTCCCTCAAGCCGTATGTCGAGGCCTCGGCGCCTATAGTGCTCTATCGCCGCCACGGTTGGCACGACGGCGTTCGGGAAGAATCCCTCGGCGTCAGTAAAGTCGAGAACGAGACCGTCGCGCCCCTGTGTGACCGCTCGCCGACACTCGAGCAGAATCCGCTCGAAAGCGGCGGGGCTGCCCAGGCTCTGAACAGCGATAGTCCGGACGCGAGGCGCAGTCCTAGGCGTAGGTTCATCTTGTGCAACGGGAGGCAGCGGGGGTCGAGGCTTTTCGTTGCGATTCACTACGAGCTCCACGACCTCGCTGGCAGTCGCGGCGTCGAGCGATGTGGCGTTGCCCTCATCGGGCTCGCCGATCTCCATCAAGTGCTTGGTGATCAGGGCGGGATCGACCGCGAGTCTGCGCGCCAACTCTTCGACGGTTGTGGGTAGCATCATGAAAGTATTATGGCAGGACGCTACGTCACCGTGTCGCAAGCGAAGGCTCTCGTTGAACTGGCTTTCAAGCGGGCGGTGCGCGCAGGGGTTGCCCGGCCGTTCCGCCCTGGGCCGTCTGCCCGCGAGGTTCCGGCCGAACACGACGACGAGTGCACCAATCGACGCCGGCTACGTGTGGCTAGGCGTCCTCGTTCGGCTCCGTATCAGCGTCGCGCGGGCACCGACGTGCGATGAGACGACTGCCGCCTCCCGGTGCTAGTGCGTAACAGAAGGGCCCGCGCGACCGCCGCCATCTGCAACCTGCCAGGGCTCAGCAACTCGCTCGCTCATCGGCATGACCGGTAACTGACACGCACTCCGTCCCGCTGGATCCGGGGCCAGCCCCCTCGCGTCGCAGGTCGTCCGACCGTGGTGGCTCGATCCTTCAGAAGCACGCTGCCATCCTCGGGACTCGGGCCGAGAATTGCCGAGTTGCCCTCTCTGAGATCAAGGCGCGCCGGCTCCGCCGCCGCTCGGCCTGCGGGCGGCGCTGGCGCGCCGTCCTCGACCGACGTGGGTGCAAGGCGCTCGACGTCCATATCGCACGTCGACAAAAGCCTGGCGTCGCGTCAGCCATCCTGTGGGAATGCCCCGTCTGGGAACAGAATCGCTTCGGGCGGAACACTTGCTCCCACACCGAATACACGCCACCCTCGCTCGGGGACATAGGTTAGCGTTAAAAACCGCCAATCCTTCAGTTGCATATGGCCATACCCCGCGACGACCTTGCCCTCCAGCGATGGGTCACCTGACAACTTCACGCGAGCTATGTACGGGGCGGGATAGTCGACCATCGACGTGGGCTGGTACCTCCTGAAGGCCTCCCTAAGTTCCGCCCAGTCGATCGAGCGCCAGCCTTCCGCCTCTGGCGCAAGCAGAGCCTCAAGTGCCGCAACGTCCGGCGAGTCTTCATCGCGGAGCCCGCCAAGAAACGCCAACGCTACAACCATAGGGTTGTTCAGCGTCACGCCTCCTATTTGCCGCTCGTGCTCTGTGCCGGAGAGTGTTTCCCACTTCGGATTCTTGGTGACTCGCTGCAGGATGCCGCTGCCGTCCCTAACCCAGCGACGGCGGCGCGGGTCGAGGAAAGACACTTCTGCGCGCGGTTTGTAGGAGTCTTCATGTGCCAGCAAGGCGACAGATAGGTCAAATGTCAACGCCCGCCTCGGAGGCACCACGGCGATAGGAGACGGGGCGGTAAGAGGGCCGACAGGAGTGTCGTGGGTGCCAAGTATGACTGAAACTTGGGCATCGAATACCGGCTGGTCACCTTCATTCGCCACATGGAGTGTGACTTTCCTCTGGTACGCCCTTCGATCGCGGCGAGGGGTGTACTCCTCCGTCACCCACGCCGAGACGAGGCGGGCGACCGCGTCTTTTCGTTGATGCCAGGCGTCCAGTGCCAGGCCGAGCGCTACGAGGGTCGCGCCAACGGTCCCCACGGCAGAGACGGCCTCCCACGCGTTTGCGTCAACGGTGACGACCGTACTCGACCGCGTGTAGAGCCATACTGCCAAAACGAGAAGCGCGACACTCACGCTCAATATCCACGTCGCCCATATGCGCTTCACTGCGCCAGGGTACGTCCGGGGGCAAGCATGTGGTGATGCAGCGCGCCAGGCGAGACTGGTTCTCCACACCCCCGAGCCGCCGACCCGATCCCTGAGCATCCGCCCGCCTCCGGACCGGCTCAAGGGCGCCTGCGGCGTCACTACGTGATGAGCTGCGCTCACCCTTGACCCGAACCTCCGTCGGGCTCTGTGCTCCGCTATCGGGTCGGCGGCTCTCCCTGGCCGAGCCCCTGCCCCAAAGCCCGCGCCCCGTCGTGTCCGTTGAGAGCGGGTCCACGTGCGGGTCCACGTCGCGGCTAGAACCACCATGGCGGGTCGGGCGCGTCCACAAGTCTGACCTGCGCTTTCAGGTCGTGCGGCCAACGCACGGTTGTGTCCAGACCAAATCAGCGGCTTCGGGGTCGGTCCGCTACTCGTACCCCCAGAGCCGGTACAGCGGGACAGCCAGCACAGGTTCGACCGGCTCGCGCGCGACCTGGGTCAGCCAGTAGTCGCTGGGGCGCATGACGTGCACAACGACCTCGCCGTCCGCGTGGACCGGTTCGCTTACACCGATCCACCATGACCACGTCTCGGGCTCATTCTGCAAGCGCAACGTCCGCCCGGAGAGCACACCCACCTCACGGGCAGGCCGCGGCCGCCGATCCGGAGGAAACTGCAAGGTCGGCTGCACATGGTCGAGCCAGGACTCGTTCTCCGCGTCGTGGAGGAGCGGGTCTCGCAGTTTTGCAGCACAACCGCCCGTAGCAGCGTCGCGGTAGGTCCAGCAGTGCTCGACCGGCCACCACTGCATGGTGAGGCCAGCTTGAGGGAACCCCTTCGCCAACCAGTAAGCGAACGGGGCCGCGACGGCGAGTGCCTCCTGCTTCTCCGTGACTTCGGGTAGTTCGACGTGCCCTCGCTCGACCAGAGCGACAACTTGCCCGTCGATGAAGTAGTGCCCCGGGACGCCTATCGTCACGTCGTCGCCGACGTCTAGGTCCGGCACATGACCGACCGGTACAGGGTGACGCGTTGGCGGCGCTTCGGCCTGCCAGGCGATGTCGGGGACCCTGAACACCTCGGCGTCCCACGGCTCGCTCACGAGGCCACGCCCCTGAGCGCGACGCCTTGCTGCGCCATGAACGCGATGGGGTCGACCGGCACACCGCCGACGTGCGTCTCGAAGTGGAAGTGCGGCCCGGTGCCCACTCCGGTGTCCCCGGAGAGTGCCACGACCTGCCCACCCTCGACCGAGTCACCCGGTGCGACGAGGGCTTGCGAGAGGTGGAGGTACCACGTCTGGACACCGCCGGCGTGGTCGATGACGACCATGAGCCCCCCGGTCGCGTGCCAGGTGACCTTCGAGACGACGCCGTTGGACGCGGCGCGCAGCGGGGTCCCGGTCGCGGCCTGGAAGTCCGTGCCGGCATGGAGCTTCCAGATGCCGGTGACGGGGTGGAGTCTCATGCCGAACTCCGAGCTGATCGGGCTGGCCAGCGGAGCGGTCCAGGTCCCCTGCGGGATCGTCGACCAGTCGGCAAAGGCGGCCCCGCTCGCGCCTCCGTTCGCTGCACAGTACGAGTCGATGTCGAAGCCGCTGGCCCGGAACTCCTCCGCGGTTACGACGGCGGACACGTCGGTCGCGTCGCCCGAACCGCTGGCGTCGACGGCAGGAAGCGTCGGGATCGGCGTGCCTCCGGTCAGGGCGGCGACGATCCGGGCCGCCCGCGCTTCATGGCGCGCGTACGCGTTGGGAAACGCCGACCTCTGCACCTTCTGAGCGGCGACGGTGACGGGCATCTGCTCCCAGCCGCTAACCTCGAGCAGGCCGCCCGGACCGGCACGACCCGAGGCTGGGTCGAAGTGCGGAGACCCGGGGCCGCCGAAGAAGGCACGCGCGGAGAAGTCGGCGCGGCGGACCTCGTCAGGCGTCCCCCACCCTTGTGACGGGCGCTGCTGGAAGGGACCGACCGAGTCGCGGTCGCCGTAGCCGAGCTCGCGAAGGCCCGACTCCTGGAGTGCCGTCGCGATCGCCACGACCATGCCCCGCGTCCCCACGCCGGCTGCCGTCCCCGCGGCGACGATCGCCTGAGCGACCGCGATCTGCTCGGTCTCGCCAGGACCGAACCCGTCGACCAGGCCGCCCTCGGGGATCACTGCCACGTCGGTGAGCGGTGCCGGCACATAGCCGCCCTCCGCTCCCCCGGCGGCACTAGCGACGTCGTACCCCAAAGTTCGACACGCGGCGCGGACCTCCTGGTCTGAGCCGACTCCGGACACGCTCGCCGTGATCCCTGCGCCCACGACGAAGGCGGCGACGCCGAGGAAGCCCACGAGAGCGACGAGCTTCCAACGGTTGCGCAGGAGCCACGACGCGCCCTGCTCCGCGGCCCACTTGCCGAGCATCGTGAGGACTTCCATGTCACCTCCCTCGGCGACTCGTCGGGATCAGGCTGCTGGCTCGACGTCGGTCGCCAGCCAGGTGCCGTCGATCAGTTGGACGTGGACGCGCACGAAGTCACCCGTGGTCGGCACGTCGTAGACGCCCGCCTCGGCGTTCGCGGCCACCTCGACCGGCTGGCCGGACACCGTGACGGCGGGGACGTTCGCCGGGTCGGTGTCGCCGAGAAGGGCCATCAGCTGCGGCGTGGTGTGCGGCGCCAGCCCGGCCTGCCACGACGCCGCGTCGAGGTCAGGACGCGCCCACGCGGCCACGAAGTCTGCAGCCACCTGCGCAGCAAGCGCTGCATCGGCGCCGGTGGGGTCGACGCTGAAGGCGTCCGTGGCTCCCGCGGTGCCGGCACCGTTGTCCGTCTCGTCGGGCGCCCCAGCCGGGGCTGCGGCCGGAACGGGCGTCGGTGAGGGCTCGTCCTGAACATCGGCCGTCGGCGTGGCGGTCGGCGTGCGAACAGCAGTCGGCTCCGCCCCGGCCCCCCGGTCGTTGATCGCCCCCAGCACCATGATTGCTGCGATCAGGCCGGCGATAACCCCGAGAAGACGCAATGGCGAGTGCAGCGGCCAGCGCACGACCGGGCCGAAGATGTGCCACATCAGCGATCATCCCCCGGTGCGTCACCGTCGGGCCGTGGCGTCATGCTGATCCCGTCGGGGCGCCAGAGAACGAAGACGTCCTCCCCGTCCACGTCCCGCACATTGGCCTCGGCGATGCCAAGCGGCACTCGCTCCTCGGCACGAAGCACTCGAGGCGTCGCCGGTGCCGCTAGGTCCTCGTGCGCGCCGGCGGACTCGGATGACGCCGCTCGCCGGGCTGCCCTCCGGCCCTCGCCGGCGGTCCCGTCGCGCAGGCGCTCGGCGACGTCGTCCGACGTGTGCGCGGGGTGCTCACGGAGCGCGACTCCCCCGCCCGACATGGCCGCTCGACCGTCGGTCACGTCCACCGCTGCGTTCGAGCTGGCTCGCCGGGTCGCGACACCGCCGCTCGTGACGAAGTCGACGTCGCGCCCGGGGCGACGGGTGTGGCCAGCTTCGGCGTACTGCGGTCGCTGGCTGAAGGTGGCCCGCGCGGCGACGTCTGCACCACCGGTCCCCACCGGGCCGGCGGTCAAGGCCGGACGCACCGTCGCGCCATCGCCGGCCGCGCGGGCACCGTGCGCCACGGGGCCGTCGTTGCGCGCACTGGAGGCGGGTTCGGGCTGGACGGCGTCATCGACCCCTGCCCGGACCGCACCACGGGTCGCCGTCGTGCTGACCGCCAGCCGGCCCATGCGCCGCAGGAACTTGCCACCGGGCACCTTGCTCTTCGGCCGGAGCAGCTTGAACAAGATGAGCGGCAGCGCCAGGGCGATGACCGCCTGCAGTCCGAACGGAAGGTCCGACCGGAACACCGCCGACACAAGGGAGAGGTTGACCAGTGCCCCGATCCAGTAAAGCGGCCCCATAATGAGGAACCGCCCGAGCTGACCGACGACGCCGATCACCCATCCGCGGGCGATCTCGAGCATCCCGAAGACACCGAGCGCCGGCGCGAGCGGGATGAACAGTCGCGTCACCGTGTACGCGATCACGACGAAGACCCCGGCCACGAGCAGGAACGGCATCGTGATCGCCGTCATGATCGTCACCGTGGCGGCCGCGTCCCACCGTCCCTGATTACCGGTGAGCTGCTGGTAAGCCAGCGGGTCGGCGCTCGCCAGCTTGGCGGCGGTCTGCGTCCAGAGCTCCTTCTTCTCTTCAATGATGACCTGCCCTGCGGCCGGATCGTCGTCGAGGGTCTGCGCCTCCCACCAGGTCAGGTGCGACGCGCGGAACAGGTCTGGCCCGAGCTCACGCGCCACGGCGCTGTCCGAAGAACCGACTGTCCCCTCGAGCCACGCGGTGTAGAGACTGTTCCGGTTGATGTCGTCGACCTGAAGCGTGAGTGCGTCGGCGGCGTCCTCCACGCTCCCGGTCGAGCTCGCCTGCGCGGACGCGGTGACCGTCTCCTGGATCAGCCCGTCGACCGCGCGGGCCGACGAGACCGGGTAGCTGATGATGTAGGTCGTCGCGACGAGGACGAGGACCGCCCAGCCGGCCGAGGTGACGGCGTTGGAGATCTCGGCGCGCGTGGCGGCGACCAGCACGGTCCCGGCGACCAGCAGGAGAGCAACCGTGATCCACGGCGCCCACACCCCCGCTCGTACCGTCTCGGTGGCCTCGGTGATGGTCCGGTCCAGGGGCTCGAGCCACGTCGGGTCGACGACGAAACCGAGCGTGCTGTGCACGAGCGCGTTGGTGCTCGCCGCTCCCGCCAGCAGCAGGTTGCCCACGCCCGTCACGAAGTTCGGACCCCATGCGGCCCCAGGCACGCAGCCGTTGTCGTAGTTCACCCAGCGGTAGCTGTAGCCGTACACCTCCGAGATCGCGACGTCGGGATCGGTGAACGGGTCCCCAGGGCTGACATCCGCGGGCGCCGGCGCGAGCTTCCCCGGTAGCCCCGCGGTCGGCCGGTTCGGCGCCGGCGCCGGTGCGCACGCCTTCCCCGACGGGCCAGGAATGAGCGGGTCGACCGCCGTCGATGCGCCGGAGGGCATCGGGGAGGCCGCCGCCACCGGTGCCGCGACGAGCATGCCGAGGCAGGCCAGCAGCAGGGCACCCAGCCAACCGATCCTGGTCACCCTCCCTGCGTTCATCACGCCACCACCTCGGCGCCCTCGTCCACCAGCTGAAGGGAACGGCGCTTGGTCGGGTCGGCGGTGGTGTCCAGCGCAGCCGACAGGGCCGAGTGGTTGGTGAAGTCGATCCGGATCTTCTCGATGCCGCCGCGCCCGCCGTCACCGCCCATGCCGTCGCGAAAGATGAACTCGCGCGGCTCCTGGTTGCGCTCGGCAGACCGGCGCGATCGCGGGCTCAGCCGGCCCATCACGGCCTCGTAGCCCACGCCGACTGGTAGCCCCAGGAGCCGACAGGCGTCGGCCTGCGCCTGCTCGTCGGTCGTCTTGCCGACGAAGGCCGCGCCCACGAAGTTGTTGATGTTCTGGCCGAGCACGTTGCTCGCGTTCTGCGTCGACAGCAGCGCGGCGATGTTGTGCTTGCGGGTGTCGGTCGCGACCTTCTGCACGAGCGTCGCACCGGTACCGACCTTGGTGATCTCGTGGGCCTCGTCGATCGCGATGCCCTTCCGCTCGTGCACGTCAGCGCGGTACACGTTGCGCAGCGCGGACCACGCCGCCAGGTTCATGATCGGCCGGCTCATGAGCTCGTCGTAGGACCAGTCCTCGCGCGGCTTGTTCTCCTGCGCCTGAACGAGGCCCTTGAGGTTGAACACCGTCAGCCGCGGAGTGCTGACCTCGCCCCCGTCGTGGCCGCGGCCCGGCGTCGCGAAGAACAGCCGTGAGAGCTCGCGTTCCTTCGCCTCCCGCAGTCGGGCGTGGATGGTGCGCGCGACCGAGTCGTCCCCCTGAGCGCGTGCCGCCAGCTCGGAGAGCACCGCCTCGACCGTGGAGTTCTGCGTCGCCGCCGCCGCGGAGATCGCGTCGCGCAGGACGCTCTGCACGTCCTCGCGCATGGCCGTCGCGGGCGGCAGGCACCAGCGCAGCGTGTCGTAGGCGAGGTCCCGGCGCTGAGCCTCCGCGGCGCTCACCGCCAGCCGCCACGCGACCTCAGGGTTCTCCTCGTCGCGGAACCACTGCCGCAGCGGGTTGCGGACCATCGCGTACGGATTCAGGGTCCCCGGCTCGGAGTCGAGGAGGTTCACGTTGAGCGCCATGCCGCGGAACTCGGGCAGCATCGTCAGCGCCCCGAGGCGACCGGACGGATCCATGATCGTCCAGGCCACTCCTTGGGCGCAGGTCTTGTAGACAATGCCGCCCATCAGCCACGACTTGCCGGCTCCCAGGCCACCCACCAGCGGCACTAGGCCGGAGCCCTCGACCACTTCTGGTCCGTACCAGGGATCCCAGGTGACCGCCCGCTCGGCGAACCCCGCGGTGTACCCGAGCAGCACGCCGCGCTTGTCTCCCACCTCCGCGGTCGCCGCCGGCACGCCCGCGGCCAGCTTGAGGATGGGCATCCGCCGGGTGTGCCCGGAGTTGGCCAGCGGCTCGCCGGGGACGAACTCGCGGGCCAGGCGGTACTGGTCGAACTCGCGCTCGACCTTGATGTTCGGCTTGTAGAGGTTCTGCACCGCGGTCGCCCGGGCGAGCGCCTCCTCCTCGGTGGGGCCCGAGACGGCGATCCGGAACCACCCGCGCGTGCGGGTGCGCAGCCCGTCGAAGCCGGAGCGCATCTCGTCCTCGACCTCGCTCGCCCGCGCCGACTGGCGGCTGAGCTGGCGGGGCGGCTCCTTGTCGTGGTCCTTCACGTAGTGGTCGATCTGCGCCACGATCCGGTCCGACAGCTTGTTCATCTCACGCGTCGTGTCCTCGGGACGCCGGACATCGACCCGGAACGACCACTCCACCGGGAAGCGGAGCTTGTCGGTCTTGGCGATCCAGGGCTCCTCCTTCTCCGGGATGTTCAGCTCGCCCATGCGACCCACGGTGAGCACCACGACGTGCCGCGCCAGACGCCGGTCGCCCATCGTGGACTCGACCCGGGTCGACAGGGCGAGCGGCTCGGCGGTCCAGTCGACGGCGCCCGCGAACTCGTCGAGGTCCTCCTTGGTCCAGGAGTGCTCCTCGATCGTGTCCTGCTGCGGCACCGGGCAGCCGAGGGCGAACGAGCGTGCGAGCAGCCACGCCATGTCGTTGCCCACCGCGGGGATCGCCTCGATGCCGGGGCCGGCCATGATTGCGTCGGTCTCGTCGAGCTTGGCCTGCAACGCCTCCCGCTCGCGCCGGGCGACGTCGGACACCACGCGCGACGTCACGTCGACGACGGTGGAACGCGTGCCGAGGTCCACACCGAAGTACACGAGCTTGTCGCTCTGCATCCGGGTCGACAGCTGAAGCTGGTCGCGCTCGAGGATCTTCTCGAAGCCCTGGGTCGGTGCGGGCGAGTTGCGGTACGCCGCCTCGGCCCACGTCGCCACCGGGTAGGGCCGGCTGGTGATGCGGCCGTACATCGTGCGACCGGTGAGCTCAGCGAGCTGGGCGGCCATCGCCGTGATGAGCGACTCGCCGTCCGCGACGGAGCGGAAGCTCCACATCTGCGGGTCGAGCAGGTACCACGCGGTCATCCGGCGGTCGGTGAAGGTGACGTTGTTGGCCACCCGGGACAGCGCCCACTTCATCTCCGTGCCGTGCGGCTTGGGGACGTCCGGGTGCGACGACCGACGCCGGGCCGCCTTGGCCGGCTGACCCGTGACGGCCTCCTCCTCCGAGGGGTCGTAGTCGATCAACGGCTCGTCCTCGGCGTGCGGCTTGCCCTTGACGAACAACCCCTTGAGATCGATGTGCATCAGGATCCCTTGCTTGCAGCAGCGTGGTTCGCGTAGGAGCGCCACCGACGACGTCCCGTGGGCATCGGCTGCGGCGCACCGATCTCAGTGGTGCGGGCACGGAAGGCGCGCGTCGCCCGGCTCCGCTGACCCTTGGTGACCGCGCGTCGGGCGGTGAGCTCGTGCACGAAGGTCTGAATGAGCACGCCGACCGGACGCTCCTGGCTCGTGTGGTCGACCAGCCAGCCGGTCAGCCAGGCCGTCCCGATGGTGAGCAGCCCTACCGACAGCAGCGAGTACCCGATGCCGCTCTGGTTGATCGTGACGAGGCCCAGCAGGAACACCACGGGCCCGATGAGGATGGCGCGGTAGCGGAACCGCCCGATGTACCGCCCGGGCGGGCCGAGGTAGGTCTGGTCGACGTCGTAAATCTCGTCGTCGTCGGGCAGGCGCATGGGAAGCCTCAGGCTCGGAAGAGGTTGACGATCCACACACCGATGTCGGCTGCCGCACCGGTGGTGGCGAGCGCGAGGATGGCCACGCCGATGACGGCGCACGCGCCGATGGTGACGACCTTGGAGATGTTGCCGTTCTTCCCCGCCCACAGGGCGGTCGCCGCGATGAGCAGCAGGATGATCGTGATGACGTTGTTCTGGATCCAGGCCGACAGGCCCGTGGTCCCGAATCCGCCGGCCTGCGTGGCCAGGGTCTGCGCCGTGGTGAGAGCGCTCATGAGTGCCTCCGTGTTCGGTCGGTCTGGATGTGCGGCGCGTCAGCGCGCCTGACGACGTCGAGCACCTGCTCGAGACTCGTGGTGTAGCTCCGTCGCACGTGACCACTCACGCGTCACGTCGCAGCGGATACCGGGTGCCGCGCCGCGCCTGAACAGAGGCGTCCTCATGAGACACGGGGCGACAAATCGGTGTCAATGGCACCGCCATGGTCCCCTGCGTCACACCCGGCTCGGTCACGCGTCTCACGGCGGGGGCCGCGCGGCCACTCCGAAGGCGTCGGCCATGCCGTCCACGTTGGCTGTCGCCGCCGGCGCACCGGACGCCGGGGGGCCCCGACCGCCTGAACCCACGCCATCGAGCCGCGGTACCGCTGCCGCGGGAGCACGCCGCTCCCGCTAGTCAAACTGCTAGTCGATGCCCCCGGTTCGGACCGGCCAGCAGCGTGCCGCCCCGTACGTCGAGCCCGCTCGAGACGGCGGCCGGGTGCGCGCCAGAGGTCCCTGACACGGAAGAGGTCACTGGTTCGATCCCAGTATCGCCCACCAGCATCACAGCAGGCCGCTCCGGGAAGATCCGGGGCGGCCTTTGCGCTGCTCCGAGCGGGTCGGTCCGCGACCGTCTCGCTCGAGGCCTGCACCACCGGCCGACGATGGTCGCCGCCGCGGTGACCCGCCTCACGCGCTTCTCGGCGTGCGCCGTCGCAGCGACCGTCGGCGCGTGTCCGCTCGCCGGCTGCCGGTCGACGGTCCGCGCCCACCACCGCGGTGCCATCATGGGTGGATGACGACGTACTCCCGCACGAAGGAGTTCGAGGGCGCGACCTTCGTCAGGGCGAGCTTCAAGGGCGCGACCCTGCGGTTCTCGGACGTCAGCGGTGTGACGATGCGCGGCGTCGACGTCGGCGGCCTCGACATCGACAGCCACGACCTGTTCTTCGGCAGCCTGATCGTCAACGGGGTCGACGTGGTGCCGCTGGTGGACGCCGAGCTGAACCGGCAGTTCCCGGGCCGCGAGCTGCAGAAGGCGCAGACGCCCGAGGGCCTGCGCGCGGGGTGGGTCGCCGTCCAGTCCGCGTGGCAGACCACCGTGGACGCCGCGCCGGCCCATCTCGTCGACGCCCACGTCGAGGACGAGTGGTCCCTGGCCCAGACGTTGCGGCACCTGGTCCTGGCGACCGACGCGTGGTTGCGTGGCGGGATCCTGCGGATCGAGCAGCCGTTCCACGAGATCGGCCAGATCTTCACCGGGGCGCAGGAGATGGGCTTCGACATGTCGGTCTTCCGGACGGATCCGCCGCCCCTCGAGGAGGTCCTCGCGGTCCGCGCCGAGCGACAGCAGCTCGTCACCGACTTCCTGGCCACGGCGACGCCGGAGCTGCTCGCGGAGGAGCGCGACGACCCCTGGGGCGGCGGTGACTGGCACCCGAGCGTGGGCGACTGCATCCGGGTGATCCTCGAGGAGGAGTGGGCGCACCTGCGCTACGTGCGACGGGACCTGGCGCTCCTGGGCTGAGCCGACGAGCCCGCGGGTCGTCGTCGTCGGCCGGGCGCGGGCGGTGGTCGCACGCACTCAGGTGCGCCTGGTCGCAGCCGATGCGTCAGTGAGGCGGGACGCACCCGCAGCCGGTTCGTGCGCAGGACGGACGCACGTTCCTCCTCATCGACGAGCTCTTCTCGCCGGACGGCTCCGCATTCGTCGGGCTCTTCCTGTGGGACGCGGACGGCACGTTCGACGAGATCCGTGTGGACGACGTCGCTCGCCCCAACGGTGTTCCCGGTGGCCAAGCGGTCCCGGCCGACGCCCAGGACGTCGTCGACGCGCGGTTGGCGGAGCTCGGCGACTACGTCCTCGAGCCCATCGACGTGGAGCCGTTCACGGTGACGCTCGACGGCGTGACGTTCGGCTGGCGGATCGGCGAGTACGACGACGGCACGCACGACATCGACGTCGAACCGGGCGACGTCATCGCGGACCACGATCCGTTCGACGGGCTCTGGTACGACACCTGACGGCGTCGGTCCCCGGGGCCACGGGAGCAGGTCGCCGCTGCGCGCACCGCGGCGAACGCCGGGACGCGGACGGGGGCGACCGGGACTCTGGCGCCGCGGCGATCACCGCGAGTAGCGTCCCGAGCGACGGCGGATCTCGGGGCCCGGCGGTCGCGGACCGGCGGGTGACCCGCCGCCGACGGCGCGGCCCGGGGAGCGACGATGGAGCCGACAGGCGCGGATGACGAACGCGCGGGGACGCCCGACCCGGCCGACGTCACCAGGAGGCGCGAGCAACCCGCGAGCGTGCACGGCGCCCGACCACCGGTGCCGTCGTCCCCGTCGCTCGTCGCCGACTCGGTGATCGCCCGTCCGCTCGCCGAGGAGCTGCAGGACGCGCCCCCCGCCGCGCTGTTCGACGTCACCATCGAGCTCAACACCTCCCACCCCGGTGGCATCGGCGGCGCCCTGGAGGACGTGCAGGCGGTGCTGCACGCGCTGGGCGTCACCCGGCCTGCCCGGGTCACGACCCTGTACGTCACCCTGGACCTGACGGCCGACCAGATCCGCGCGCTGGTCGAGGCCGACGAGGGCGCCGCCCTGCACGCCCACCACGCACGCCGCAGCCGCTCCGCGGCCGGCGCTCCACGTCGGGCGATCCACCGCATCTGGCCCAACTTCCGCACCCACCAGCTGATCCACCGCACGATCATCACGACCAAGTGCGCCGCGGCGCAGCGGTCCTTCGACGCGTCCGGGGAGGGCGTGGTGTGGGCGGTGCTGGACTCCGGGATCGACGCCACGCATCCGCACTTCGCCAAGCACGACACCCTGGAGGGCGATCTGCACCGTAGCTTCGTGCCCGGTGAGACCGACGCGGACGCGCTCCGGGACGCCAGCGGGCACGGCACCCACGTCGCCGGGATCATCGCCGGCGAGCACAAGGCGGCGTCCAAGACCAAGCCGATCGTGGCCGCGACGTGGTACCGCACGGGCAACGAGATGACCGGGGTGGAGCGTGTGCTGCTCCCCCGCATCTCCGGCATGGCGCCGCTGTGCAAGCTCGTGTCCTGCAAGGTGCTGCGCGACGACGGCTCGGGGGACGTCGCCGCCCTGCTCGACGCGCTGGAGTACATCCAGACCCTCAACCGCGGCGGCGCGGACCTGCACGTGCACGGCGTCAACCTGTCCGTCGGCTACCCGTTCAACCCCGAGTGGTTCGCCACCGGGCTGACGCCGGTGTGCCGGGAGGTCGACCGGCTGGTCCGCAGCGGGGTGGTGGTCGTCGTCGCGGCCGGCAACACCGGTGGCGGGTACGCCCTGGACCGGCAGAAGCGGCAGATGCAGCTCGGGTTCGACATGACGATCAACGACCCGGGCAACGCCGAGCACGCCATCACGGTGGGGGCGACGTCGACGTCCCCGCACTCCACCGGGATCTCCTACTTCTCCTCGAAGGGCCCCACCGGGGACGGCCGGCTCAAGCCCGATCTCGTCGCGCCCGGTGAGCGGGTGCTGAGCGCCGGCACCGGCGAGCTGCTGCAGGCGGCCCGCCGGGCGGTGCCGGACGCGCTCTACGTCGAGGACTCGGGGACGTCCATGGCGGCGCCGCACGTGTCGGGCGTCGCCGCCGCCTTCCTGTCCGTGCACCGGGAGTTCGTCGGCCGGCCGGACGACGTCAAACGGATCCTCATGAGCACCGCGTCCGACCTCGGCCGCGCCCGGACCTTCCAGGGCAGCGGCCTCGTCGACGCCATGCGGGCGATCCAGAGCATCTGAGAGGAGAGGTCGATGAGCCTGCCGTACCGCGAGGTGGAGTTCGAGAAGGACGGGACGGTCCACGACAGCGCCCAGGTGGACGCCGTCCTGGGCATGCTCGACGACGAGCGCGCCACCGACGTGCTGCTGATGATCCACGGCTGGAACAACGACATGCCCGCCGCCCGCCGGATGTACGACGCGCTCGCCGACAGCATCGACGCCGCCCGGCCGCACGTCGCGGCGGCGCGGACCCGGCGGATCGCCGTGGTCGGTGTGCTGTGGCCCTCCATCAGGTGGGCCGACGACGTCGCGGGCGGTGGGGTGGGCCTCGCCGACGGGGAGACCCGCCTGCGGGCCGACATCGCCGACCGCGTCGAGGACACCACGGCGGCCGCCCGGCTCGAGGACCTCGTGCCGCGCCTGGAGACCGACCCCGAGGCCCGGCGTGAGTACCTGCGCGTGCTGCGCGACCTGCTGCCCCCCGCGGACCTGGTGGACGACGACGACGCGGTCCCCACGGCCCTGCGGGACCGGGCCGCGGACGCCGACGTGGCGTTCGACCTCGCCGGCTCGGCGACCGACCTGGAGAACGCCCCCGAGCTCGGCGGTGGCGCCGCCGGCTTCAGCCTCGGCGGCTTCCTCGACGGCGCCCGCAAGCTGCTCAACACCGTGACGTACTACGCGATGAAGGCGCGGGCGGGGACGGTGGGCACGCGGGGCGTCGCGTCCCTGCTGGAGACGATCGTGACCGAGACCGGGCGGCGGGGGCAGCACGTGCGGGTGCACCTGCTGGGGCACTCCTTCGGCGCCCGGGTCGCCGCGGCCGCCGCCGCGCACACCGGGGCGACGGTGCACTCGGTCAGCCTGCTGCAGGGCGCGTTCAGCCACTACGGGTTCGCCGAGGACTGGGACGGCGCCGGCGGGCGGGGCCTGTTCCAGGCCGTGCCCGCGCGCCTGTCCGGGCCGCTGCTGGTCACCCACACCCGGAACGACACGGCCATCGGCCTGGCCTACGCCATCGCCTCCCGGCTGGCGAACCAGGTCGCCGCCGGCCTCGGCGACGCCGACGACGTCTACGGCGGGATCGGCCGCAACGGCGCGCTGAAGTCGTCAGCGGCGCGGGGACCGGGAGGCACCCTGGGAGCCGTGGGCGCCAGCTACGACTTCGCCCCGCGGACCATCACGAACCTCCGGTCGGACGAGTTCATCGCCGACCACAGCGCCGTCACCGGCAGGGAGGTCGGGTACGCCGTGCTCAGCGCGGTCGTGACCGGGTAGCGGGGGCGGCGATGAGGTTCGGCGCGCCGGCCGGTCCCTTCCCTGACCGCATCCGCCACCGACCACACCGGAGTGCACCGTGGGACTGATCCACCTCGAGCTGTTCGCCACCCTGGACCTCGTCGGGCAGGCG
The DNA here is from genome assembly GCF_947494015.1 of uncultured Cellulomonas sp. Lineage (GTDB taxonomy): Bacteria > Actinomycetota > Actinomycetes > Actinomycetales > Cellulomonadaceae > Pengzhenrongella. Next base: position 19,538 of record NZ_CANLTL010000022.1, read on the forward strand.
CCCGGCGGCCCCGACGAGGACCCGGTCGGGTTCGCGTTCGGTGGCTGGCAGGCACCGCTGCTGGACGACGTCGGCGGCGGCCAGGTCGCGTCGGCGTACCAGGGCACCGACGCCCTGCTGCTGGGCCGGCGGACGTACGACATCTTCGCCGCCTACTGGCCGCACCAGGTGCACGGCGACGACAGGAGCATCGCCACCCTGTTCAACCGGGTCCCCAAGTACGTCGCCTCCCGGGGTAGGCCGGACCTCTCCTGGAACCGGTCCACCCAGCTCGGCCGTGACCTGGCCGGCGCGGTGCGCGAGGTGCGAGACCGGCACGAGCACGTGAGAGTCGTCGGCAGCCTCGACCTGGTGCAGACCCTGCTGCGGGACCAGCTGTGGGACCGCCTCGACCTGTGGGTGCACCCGATCATGCTCGGCACCGGCAAGCGAGTGCTGGCGGGCGGCGTCGTCCCCACCAACCTCACGCTGCTCGAGCCGCCGGTGGCCGGCCCGAGCGGCACGGTGCTCCTGCGGTACGCGCTCGCTGCCGGCACACCCGCCACGGGTGACATGACCGCGCCCGACCGCGCAGTCGGGCACTGACGGGCCCGTCCCTCACACCTCGGCGGCGAGGGCCTGCTCGACGGACGCGTGGATGGTGAACGTCCGCAGCAGCCCGGCGATGCGCAGCACCCGCAGCACCCGGGCGTCGTCGACCACGAGCTCCAGTCGTCCGCCGGTGCCGCGGAACCGCTTGAGCCCTCCCACCAGGACGCCGACGCCGGTGGAGTCGATGAAGGTGACCGCGGTGAGGTCCACGAGCACGTCGCTGACGTCGGCGTCGGCCAGGCGCACGAGCTCGCGGCGCAGCGGTGCGGCGCCCGCCACGTCGAGCTGACCGGCGACGTGCACGACCGCGCGGCCGTCGTTCGCGACGGAGTGCACGGCACCCTCCTCAGGTTCGTCGGTCAGAGTCGTTATCCGACCGTTACCTAAGCATCGACTACGCGCTCGCGCTCGCCGGGCACTGCGGAGCGGGCGTCGTGCCGCCCGGACGAGGGATGTTTGCGCCGCGACCGCTGCGTGCCCTAGCGTCCGCTCGCAGGTAAGCCTTACCTAACGGCGACGTCCTCGGGGTGATCGTCCCGGACCGCCGTCGCAGCTCACAGACCGGAGCCTCCATGCCCGCTCGCCGGACCCTGTCCGCGTCCGCCGCCCTTGTCGCGACGGCCCTCACCGTGAGCGCGTGCAGCTCCAGCACCGCAGCCCCGGCGGCGGACGGCTCCGGTGCGCCGTCCGCCGGGGAGGGAGCCATCACGATCGAGCACGCCTTCGGCACCACGACGTTCGACGAGCGGCCCGAGCGCGTGGCGACGGTCAACTGGGCGAACCACGAGGTGCCGCTGGCGCTCGGCGTGGTCCCGGTGGGCATGGCCGCCGCGAACTTCGGCGACGACGACGGGGACGGGCTGCTGCCGTGGGTCGAGGAGCGGCTCGAGGAGCTCGACGCCGAGACGCCGGTGCTGTTCGACGAGACCGACGGCATCGACTTCGAGGCGGTCGCCGACACCGATCCCGACGTCATCCTCGCCGCCTACTCGGGGCTGACCCAGGAGGACTACGACACGTTGAGCGAGATCGCGCCGGTCGTGGCGTACCCCGAGGCCGCGTGGTCCACGCCGTGGCGCGAGGTGATCACCACCAACGCGGCCGGGATGGGGATGGCCGAGGAGGGTGCCGAGCTCGTCGCGAGCATCGAGGGCGAGATCGCCGAGGCGGTCGCGAAGTACCCGGAGCTCGAGGGCCGGTCGACGATGTTCCTCACCCACGTCGACCCGGCGGACCTCAGCGAGGTCAGCTTCTACACGACGCACGACACGCGGACGGCGTTCTTCGAGGACCTCGGGCTCGCGACGCCGGCGAGCGTCGCGGAGGCCTCTGCGGCGAGCGACCAGTTCTCGGGCACGATCAGCGCCGAGCAGGTCGACACCTTCGCCGACGTCGACATCGTGGTGACCTACGGCGACGACGCGCTGGTGTCGACGCTCGAGGCCGATCCCCTGCTGTCGCAGATGCCGGCCGTCGCGACCGGGGCGATCGTCTCCCTGCCGGGCACGAGCCCGCTGGGCACCGCGGCCAACCCCACGCCGCTCGCGATCTCCTGGGTCCTCGAGGACTACCTGGAGCTGCTCGCTCGGGCCGCCGACGCCTCCTCGTGACCACCGCGTCGCCGTCGGTGGCCACGACACCCGGCCCGGCCCCCGGACCCGTGCGGCGGCCGGGCCGCGTGCGCGCGCTCTGGCTGCTGGCCGTCGTCGCCGTCCTGGTCGTCCTCGCCGTCCTGTCGGTGACCGTCGGGTCCCGCGTGGTCGGCTGGTCCGACGTGGTCGCCGGTGTGGGCGGCGGCACCGACGGCCTGGGCCAGGCGGCGGTCGCCAAGCGCGTCCCGCGCACGGTGCTGGCGGTCGCGGTCGGTGCCGCGCTGGGGCTGTCGGGTGCCGTCATGCAGGGCGTGACGCGCAACCCGCTCGGGGACCCGGGCATCCTCGGCGTCAACATGGGCGCATCCCTGGCCGTCGTGGTCGGCATCGCCTGGTTCGGCCTGTCGACCGCCACCGGCTACGTGTGGACAGGCATCGCCGGTGCCGGCGTCGCGGCCGTCGTCGTCTACACGATCGGCTCGCTCGGACGGGGCGGTGCGACGCCGCTCAAGCTCGCCCTGGCCGGGGCCGCGACGTCGGCGGCGCTGGCCTCGATCATCACCGCGGTGTCGCTGCCCCGGGGAGACATCTCGGCGACCATCCGGTCCTGGCAGGTCGGTGGGGTCGGCGGGGCCTCCTTCGCCACCATCGAGCCCGTCGTGCCGTTCCTCGCCGTCGGGATCACGGTCAGCCTGCTGTGCGCCCGCAGCCTCAACTCCCTCGCCCTCGGCGACGACGTCGCGGCCGGGCTCGGCGAGCGGGTCGCGCTGGCCCGGGGGGTGGCGGCCCTCGGCGCGGTCCTGCTGTGCGGGACCGTGACCGCGCTGGCCGGTCCCGTCGGGTTCGTCGGGCTCGTCGTGCCGCACCTGTGCCGGCTCCTGGTCGGCGTGGACCACCGGTGGCTGCTGCCGTTCTCGGCGCTGACCGGGGCCTGCCTGGTGGTCGGCGCCGACGTCCTCGGCCGGGTCGTCGCCCGGCCCGGCGAGATCGACGTCGGGATCATCACCGCGCTCGTCGGGGCGCCGTTCTTCATCCACGTCGTCCGCCGGCAGAAGGTGCGTGCGCTGTGACCGGGACCGAGACCGAGCCGGCCGTCCGCGCCGCGGCCGGCTCGGGCCCCGCGTCGCCGGCGACGGTGCGGCTCGTCGCCTCGGGACGTCGTCGGCGGGCGTCCCGGCGTCGTGCCGTCGTCCTCACCCTCGTCGTGCTCGTCGCGGCGACGTTCGCAGCCAGCCTCATGGTGGGCCGCACGTTCTACCCGCCGATGGACGTCCTGCGCGTCGTCGTCGGGCAGGACGTCGACGGCGCCACCTTCACCGTCGGCACGCTGCGGCTGCCCCGCGCGGTGCTCGCCGTGGCGACCGGCCTGAGCCTGGGGCTCGGCGGAGTCACCTTCCAGACCCTGCTGCGCAACCCGCTCGCCAGCCCGGACATCATCGGCATCACGGCGGGGGCGAGCGCCGCCGCAGCCTTCGCGATCGTGGTGCTGGGCCTGTCCGGGAGCACCGTCTCGGCCGTGGCGATCGTCGCCGGCCTCGCCGTCGCGCTGGTCGTGCACGGGCTGTCGGCCCGCGGCGGCAGCGCCGGTGCGCGGTTCGTGCTGGTCGGCATCGGCGTCGCCACCATGCTCGAGAGCGCGACGGTCCACATCCTGTCGCTGGCCGGGCAGTGGGACCTGCAGGAGACGCTGCGCTGGCTCACCGGCAGCCTCAACGGGAGCACCTGGGGCACGACGGTGCCGACCGTGCTGGCCCTGACCGTGCTGGGCCCCGTGCTGCTCAGCCGGGGGCGGCACCTCGGCGCCCTGCAGCTCGGCGACGACACCGCAGCCGCGCTCGGCGTGCGGGTCGGGCTCACCCGGCTGCTCGTGGTGGTCGCCGCGGTCGGTCTGATCGCGTTCGCGACCGCGGCCGCCGGGCCGGTCGCGTTCGTGGCCTTCTTGTCCGGCCCCATCGCCGCACGCGTGGTGGGGCCGCGCGGCTCGCTGCTGCTGCCGGCGGCGCTCGTCGGTGCGCTGCTGGTCCTCGCCGCGGACCTCGTGGGCCAGTACGCCCTGGGCACCCGCTTCCCGGTGGGTGTGGTGACCGGCGTCCTCGGCGCGCCGTACCTGCTCCTCCTCATCGTCCGCACCCACCGCTCCGGAGCCTCGCTGTGACGACCTCGCACACCCTCGCCGCGCAGGCCCTGACCGTCGGCTACGGGGACCGCACCGTCGTCGCGGACCTGTCCGTGACCGTCCCGCCGGGGCGCATCACGGCCGTCGTGGGACCGAACGCGTGCGGCAAGTCGACGCTGCTGCGGGCGATGTCCCGGCTGCTCGCGCCCCGCTCGGGCGCGGTGCTGCTCGACGGCACGGCGATCCACCGGCTGCCGGCCCGCGCGCTGGCCCGCACGCTCGGGCTGCTCCCCCAGTCACCGGTCGCACCCGAGGGCATCACCGTCGCCGACGTCGTGGGACGCGGGCGCCACCCGCACCAGCGCCTGTTCTCGCGGTGGAGCCACGCCGACGACGTCGCCGTCGCGGAGGCCCTCGAGGCGACCGACACGGTCGAGCTGGCCGACCGGGCGATGGACGAGCTGTCCGGCGGGCAGCGCCAGCGGGCCTGGATCGCGATGGCGCTCGCCCAGCAGACCGACGTGCTGCTGCTCGACGAGCCGACCACGTTCCTCGACGTCAGCCACCAGGTCGAGGTGCTCGACCTGCTGACCGACCTCAACCGCTCGCGGGGCACGACGATCGTCATGGTGCTGCACGACCTGAACCTCGCGGCGCGCTACGCCGACCACCTCATCGCCCTGGTCGGCGGGCGCATCCACGCGGCCGGGGACCCGGCGGCGGTGCTGACCGAGGACACCGTCCGCGCCGTCTTCGGTCTGGACAGCCGCGTGGTCGAGGACCCGGTCTCCGGCCGGCCGCTCATGGTCCCGATCGGCCGGCACCACACGGGCGCCCCGGATCGCCCCGACGGCGAGCCGGACCGCGTGGTCGCCGTCGGGGCGCCCGATCGCTGACCGGCCCGCGTCAGGAGAGAACGGATCAGGGAGCCAGGTAGCCGAGCACGTCGACGGCGAGGTCGACCGCGCCACCCTCCTGGTCGGACCAGAAGCTGACCCGGCCGTCCGGGCCCAGCGGCACCACGGTGAGGTTCGGGATGTCCCGTCCGACGACGTAGTTGATCGCGGACGCCGACGGCGGCGCGCCCGCTCCCGGGTAGACCCGCAGGTTGCCGGCCGTGGTCGGGTCGATGGCGGTCACGTTGAGGACGACCGCCGTCGCGCCGGCGGGCACGCCGGTCGACGCAGCGCCCGCCACCGGCAGGGTGTGCACGTGGCGGGCCGCGAGCGGCCCGGTCAGCGCACCGACCTGCGTGCCGGCGCGGGTGTCGACCACCCGGGTCGGGCTCACCGGCGTGTACGCCGACCCTGGTGCGGTGTGGCCGAGCACGTCGAGGATCACGTGCACGGGCGCGGTGGTGTCCGACCACAGCGAGATCGTCCCGTCGTCGGCGAGCTCCACCACGGTCGCGTTGGCCCTGTCGACGCCCGGCGCGTAGTTCAGCACCGAGGTGTCGGGCACCGGGGCGCCGCCAGGGAAGACCCGCAGGTTGCCCAGCTCCGTCGCGCCGGCCACCGTGACGTTGAGCATGACCGACCTGGCGTCGGCGGGGACGCCGCCCACGCCCGCGACCTGGATGGTCCGCACGCTGCGGCCGGGGACCGGCCCGTCGATCTCGCCGACCCCCAGCGGGCGGGTGTCCAGCAGCCGGGCGGGGTGCGTGAGCACGACGCCGGAGTCGGCCGCGACCACGGCGGTGAGGTCGACGAGCAGCCGGACCTCGGCGGCACCCTGGGTCGCGTAGCAGAGGTCACCGTCGGCGGGCAGGGGCACGAACGTGGAGTTGGCGACGTCGCGGCCGGGCTCGAAGTTGACCGTCGAGGTGGCCGGCATCGGCGTCGTCCCGCCGCCCCGGCGGTCGGGGAACACGACCGCGTACCCCGGCCCGGACGGCGCGACGGCGGTGACGTTGACCACGACGCCGGCCGCGCCGGACGGCACACCGTGCTCCCCCGCCACACCGACGCAGTGGACGGTGCCGGGCGTCACCGCCGCGACGTCCAGGATGCGCTGCGGCGCGCGGGGCGCAGCCTCCACGAGCGCCGCGGTCGTCCGTGCGGGCACCGTCACGGTGCCGGACGCCGGGTCCCACGTGGTGCCGCGGACGACGTCGTCGGCCCCGTCGGCCAGGGCCGGCGACAGCGCGAAGGCGTGGCCGGTGAGCTCGTCGAGGGTGAGGCTGACCGGCTCGTCGGAGGCGTTGAAGACCACGAGGACGCCGTCGAGGGCGGGGTCCACGTCGACGCCGGCGGTGTCGTCCAGGTGCATGGCGATGACGCCGGGCACCTGGTCCGGGCCGGTGTTGTGGAACCGGACCTTCGCCTGCACCTGCTGCGCCGTCGTGAGCGAGAACAGCGGGCTGGAGTCGGCGACCGCGAGCAGGTCGCGGAACCGTGCCGCGGACGCGGCGATGTCGGTCGGCGTCGGGACCAGGGCCGGGTCGGCGAGCAGCGGCTGCATGAACGGCCACTTGGCCTCGTTGTCCGGCGCCGGGGGCAGCCCGACCCCGAAGTTGTTGCTCTGCAGGCTCCAGTCGAGGGCGTTGAACCAGTCACCGGAGTCGTAGCTGTTCCGGTCCAGGGACTTCGACCGCAGGATGTCCGAGCCGGCGTGGAAGAAGGACACGCCCTGGCCGAGCGCCACGGTGGACAGCGCGAGCTGCTGCATCCGAACCCGGTCGGCCATCGAGGTGCCCGGCGGCAGCTTGAAGGCGTTGGAGTCGTACAGCGTCTCGTTGTCGTGCGCGGAGACGTACAGGACGTTCTCCTGCGGGTCGGCGGTGTACCCGGCGGGCTGCCCGTTGTAGGGCACCTGGGCGCCGGTGACCGTCTCCCCCGTGCGGCCGGTGAAGGTGTACGCCGCGAGGTTGCCGGCCAGGCCGACCCGGATCTGGTCCATGGCCAGCAGCAGCGCCGCACGCTGCGCGGCGGCGTCACCGTTGACGGCGGCCCCGTTGGGGTCGGTGAGCAGGCCGGAGCCGAAGCCCTGCACCCGCGGGTCCTCGTCGAAGGGGCCGCCGCCGCGCACGGCGTCCCGCAGCCGGTCGCTGAACGTGCCGATGCCGGTGCCGGCCATGTTGGCCTGCGTGGCCTGGACGAACCGCGCGTCGTCGGCCACCTCGCCGAAGTTCCAGCCCTCGCCGTACACGTAGACCTGCGAGCCGTCGACGCCGTCGTCCTGGGGCGTCAGGGCGTCCAGGGCCGCGCGGACGGCGAGCATGCTGTCGCGGGAGTGGTGACCCATGAGGTCGAAACGGAAGCCGTCGACCTTGTACTGCGTCGCCCACAGCACGACCGAGTCGACCATGAGCTTCTCCATCATGGCGTGCTCGGTGGCGGTGTTCGGGCAGCACGTCGACGTCGCCACGCTGCCCTCCTCCAGCAGGCGGTGGTAGTAGCCGGGCACGATCCGGTCCAGCACGGACCTGTCCGCCTGCCCGGCCGCGGCGGTGTGGTTGTAGACGACGTCGTTGACCACGCCGAGACCGGCCCCGTTCAGGCCCTGGACCATCTGCCGGTACTCCAGGATCCGCCGGGCGCCGTCGGGGTCGGTGGCGTAGGACCCCTCCGGTGCGTTGTAGTGCCACGGGTCGTAGCCCCAGTTGAAGGCGTCGTCCGCGGCCACCTCCAGGACGGCCTCACCCTGCGCGGGCGAGTCCGGCGCTGCCTGCGGGATCTGCGGCTCGGCCTGCTCGGCGCGGACCTCCTCGATCGAGGCGATGTCGAAGGTCGGCAGCAGGTGGACCGTCGTCAGGCCGGCTGCCCGCAGGGCGCGCAGGTGCTGCATGCCGTCGGTCTCGGGGTGGGTGAACGCCAGGTAGGTGCCCCGGTGCTCGGCGGGCACCGACTCGTCGCCGATCGAGAAGTCGCGCACGTGCAGCTCGTACAGGTCGATCCGCTCCGGCGTCGGGGGGGCCTGGGTGCCCACGGCGTCCCAGCCCGCGGGCTCCAGGTCGGGGTCGGAGAGGTCGACGACCTGGCTCTTGGTGGAGTTGGCCGCGAGGCTCACGCTGTACGGGTCGGTCACGACGTTGTGCTCGACCTGGCCGGTCGAGGGCACGAAGACCTCGACCTCGTAGAGGTAGAAGCGACGGTCCCAGCCCGGGGCGCCGACCACCGTCCAGATGCCGGTGCCGACGTCCAGGGTCATGGGCACGGTCTGGCCGGGCGGCGGGGCGTCCGGGTCGTCGAACAGGTGCAGGGTCACCGAGCGCGCCGTGGGCGCCCACAGCCGCAGCGTCGGGACGCCGGCGTCGTCCCAGCTGACGCCGAGCTCGGCGTCCCGCGCGTCGGCGGCGTAGAGGTCGTCGAGGACACCCGGGACCTGCAGCCCGGTCGCGTCGACGAACGCGCCGTCGACCTCGGCCGAGACCGCGAGCGCCCCCAGGAGCGCGGTGCGGGCCGCCACGGCGTCGGGCACCCGGAGCAGCGCGAGGTCGGCCAGGTGCGGCCAGCGCTGCGCGAGCTCGGGCGGCAGGGAGTCGCCGACCCAGGTGAGCGGCTGCTCGACGCCGCCGGTCACGCCGTCCTCGCCGAGCTCGAGGCCGTCCGGGGACAGGTGCAGCGTGTACGTCGCGGCCGGGTCGGTCACGTCCCAGGCGATGAGGTCCTCGGTGAGCCAGTGCGCGCGCGCCTCGGTCAGGGCCGGGCCGGCCAGCCCCTCGCCGTCCGCCGTCACCCCGTGGGTCGCGTGGTCGTAGGAGAACGTCACCGCACCGGCGGTCTCGACGGTCAGGGCGATGTCGGCGCCGCCCTGGGCGCCGTTGGCGCCGAAGTTGACGTCCCACGAGTCGTCCAGGGCCACCTTCAAGGCCCAGGTCCCGACCGGGACCTCGAACGTCGCGGACCAGACCCCGTCCCCGTCGGCGTCGGCCAGGTGGGTCGCGGCGCACTCGGGCTGCCAGTCCCCGGGGCAGCCGAGCTCGGACTGGAGGTCCCCCACCAGGGTCACCGATCCTGGCGTCGGGACGTGATCCGCCTGCGCCGCGGTGGGGATCCCGACGGCCACCAGCGCGAGGGCGGCGGTCAGCGCGGAGGTCCGGCGGTGACGGTTCGGCCAGCTGCGCATGGGCGTCTCCCCGACGTCGGCCACGTCGCCGTCGACATGGTCCGCGGTCACTCAACTGCGTGTCCAGGTGGGTGTCAAGGACGGCCGTGCGGGGCGTCACAGCGGGGTGTCAGCGCCGGTGCGGGAAGGCACCGTGCCGGTCCGTACCGCAGTCGGCCGTCGCGGAGCTGGACGACCGTCCCGAGGGACTGCACGGGCAGCGAGAAGGGGTTCCCGGTGCCGTACCCGGCGCCGGCCGCCAGGTCGTCCGGGCTCGCGATCTTCACCACGTCCAGCACGAGGGTCCTGCTGACGTACCCGTCGTCGTCCTCCCGGCGCAGGTCGATCTCGTCGATGCGCTTGGTGACCGACGCGGCGCCCCGGAACTCGTCGCGCTCGACCACCAGCATCTCCTCGTCGCCGGTCATGGACGCGTCCCCGACGACGTTGGCGTCGCGGCCGGATCGCACGCTCCACGTGTCACCGGTGTACCGACCGGTGCGGGTGTCGAGCTCGTACACCACGCGGCGACGCGGGTCCGGGTCGCCCACCAGCGCGGCCTCGACGATCGGGGACAGGTAGCGACCGTTGCGCGAGCCCGCCATCGCCTCGACGCCGCGGCTCGCGGCGACGGCCGGCGCCTCCCCGGGCGGGAAGCCGCGGCGGCGCGGGCCGAGCGCGACGGGTGGCCACCGGGCGGGTCGGGGTGGCCGCCGACGCGCGACGGTGTCCGCGACGTGGTCCGATGGCCGCTGGCCGCCGGTGGGGACCGTCGGCTCGTCACCGAAAGGACCCGTGTGGATTCGCTGCTGCTGAGCTTCTCGGTCCTGCTGCTCGCGGCCGTCCTCATCTCGGAGCGGGCGAACCGCACCGTGCTGTCGACGGCGGTGCTCTTCCTGCTGGGCGGCTTCGTGCTGGGACAGGGCGTGCTCGGCGTCATCGACGTCGAGACCGGGGACCCGGTGGTCGGCGGACTGGCGGAGCTGGCCCTGTTCTCGGTGCTGTTCACCGACGGCATGCGCGTCGGCGTGCACGACCTGCGCCGCGCGTGGCGACTGCCCGGCCGTGCGCTGCTGCTCGGTCTGCCCTTGACGCTCGTGGTGACCGCCGCCCTGGCCCACTACGTGGCCGGGCTGCCCTGGCTCGAGTCGTTCCTGCTGGGTGCGGTCCTCGCCCCGACCGATCCCGTGTTCGCCTCGGCGATCGTGGGGCGGGAGGAGGTCCCGCGGCGCCTGCGCCACCTGCTCAACGTGGAGTCCGGCGTCAACGACGGGCTGGCGCTGCCCATCGTGCTGGTCCTGCTCGCGGCGGCGGCCGGCGGGGACACCAGCGGCTGGCAGCTCGCCGAGGAGATCGGCCTGGGGGTCCTCGTCGGTCTGCTCGTCCCGGTCGTGGTGGTCCGGCTCGAACGGCTGCCCTTCCTGCAGGCCACGCGGGCGCTCCAGCCGCTGGTGGCGGTCTCGGTGGGTCTGCTCGTGCTCGCGGTGTGCCAGGCCACGCACGCCAACCTGTTCCTCGGGGCGTTCACGGCCGGCATCACGCTGGCCTCGTTGAGCCCGGGGCTGCGTCACGAGTTCGAGCAGTTCGGCGAGCTCGTGACCGAGCTGCTCAAGCTCGGCGCGATCCTGGTGTTCGGGGCGCTCATCACCCCGGTGTTCCTGTTCCGGGAGATCGACGCGGCCGGGTGGGTGTTCGCGGTGCTGGCCCTCGTCGTGGCCCGTCCGGTGGCGCTGCAGGTGTCGTTCTGGGGCTCGGGCCTGCCCGGACGGGAGAAGGTGGCGGCCATGTGGTTCGGCCCGAAGGGCTTCGCGTCGGTCGTCTACGGTCTGATCGTGCTGGAGTCCGGGATCGGCCTCAGCGACCAGCTGTTCCACCTCGTGGGGCTGGTCATCTTCCTGTCCATCCTCGCCCACTCCTCGACCGACGTCGTGGTCGCCCGCCAGTTCGACCAGACGCCCGCGCGCAGCACGACCTGACCCAGGAGGCCCCGGGTGGACCCAGCCGCCGGCCAGGGAGCAGTCTCGGTCTCGCCGGCCTACCTGGTGCTGCTCGTGGTGCTCGTCGCGGTGGCGGCCGCCGTCGCGGCGGCGGGACGGATCGGGGTGAGCCGCGGCGTCGCGACCGCGGCCCTGCGTGCGGTGCTCCAGCTCGGGATGGTCTCGCTCCTCATCGCAGCCGTGCTGCGCTCGTGGTGGGCGACGGGCGCGTTCCTCGCGCTGATGCTCGTGGTCGCCTCGGCGACGTCGGCCCGGCGCGTCGCGTCGCGGTCCCACCGGTGGAGCGTCGCCGCGCCGATCGCCGCGGGCGCCCTGCCGGTCGCGCTGGCCGTCGTGGCGGCGGGGACCATGCCGCTGGCCACCGTCAGCGTCCTGCCGGTCGCCGGCATCCTGGTCGGCGGTGCCATGACGGCGACGTCGCTGGCCGGCCGGCGTGCGGTCGACGAGCTGCGGGCACGGCACGGGGAGTACGAGGCGGCCCTGGCCCTCGGGCTCGCCGACCGCGACGCCGTGCTGGAGCTCTGCCGCCCCGGCGCGGCGCAGGCGCTCGTCCCGGCTCTCGACCAGACCCGCACCGTGGGGCTGGTGACCCTGCCCGGCGCGTTCGTCGGGGTGCTGCTCGGCGGTGGGTCCCCGGTCCAGGCGGGCGCCACTCAGCTGCTCGTGCTCGTCGCCCTGCTCGCCGCGGAGACGATCGCGGTCGCCGTCACGCTGGAGCTGGTGGCGCGCGGTGTGCTCCGGCCGGTACCCGTGCGCTGACCGCGCCGGGCATCATGTCGACCCCTCAGTCCACCGCCCGCACGTGCAGCACCGCCGCGTGGTCGGGGTCGAGGGCCGGGAGCTGCACCCCGGCCGCCAGCAGCACCGAGCCCGGCAGGGTGACCGGTCCGGGCCACCACGGCGGGACGACCCGGACGTCGTCCGGCACGGACCCGGGCACGAGCGGCCGGACGGTGTACGTGCGGTCGGGCCGCAGGCCGGGCAGCGCCAGCCGTCCCGGCGGCCAGGTGACCGGGCGGTCGAGCACGACGACGGCGTAGAGCGCCTCGGCGCCGTCGGGGGCGACCGCGCCGTGCAGCCAGACGGCGTCGTCGGCCGCGGTCGCGCGGACCGTGCGGCCGGTGTGGATCAGGTCCCGGTGCTCGCGGTAGGTGCGGACCCAGCCGGCGAGCTCGGCGCGCTCGGCCGGGGTCGCGCGGGCGAGGTCCCACTCGATGCCGAAGTGGCCGAACAGCGCCGTGGCGGCGCGGAAGGACAGGTCGAGCGTGCGCCCGGTGGTGTGGGCGCGTCCGGAGCCGACGTGGCTGCCGACCAGCTCGGGCGGCAGGAGCTGGGCGGTCCAGCGCTGGATGTGCTGCCGGTCGTGGGCGTCGATGCAGTCCGACGCCCACACGCGGTCGGTGCGCTCGAGGATCTCCAGGTCGACCCGCGCCCCGCCGGACGAGCACGACTCGATCTCGACGCCCGGGCAGGCGTCGCGGACGGCGTCGAGCAGGGCGTAGACGGCGAGCGTCTGGGCGTGCACCCGGGGTGCGCCGGACGGCAGCGAGCCGGCGTCGACCAGGTCGCGGTTGTGGTCCCACTTGACGTAGTCGACGCCGGCCGCGCGCACGACGTCGACGATCCGCTCGAGCAGGTAGGCGTGCACCGCGGGGTTGGCGACGTCGAGCACCTGCTGGTTGCGGGACGGCACCGGCAGCCGCCCCGGGACCTGCAGCAGCCAGTCGGGGTGGGCCCGGGCCAGGTCCGAGTCCGGGTTGACCATCTCGGGCTCGAACCACAGCCCGAGCTCCATGCCGAGGGCGTGCACGTGGTCCGCGAGCGGCGCCAGGCCGTCCGGCCAGACGTCGGGGTCGACGTACCAGTCCCCGAGGCCGGCGGTGTCGTCGCGGCGCCCGCGGAACCAGCCGTCGTCGAGCACGAAGCGCTCGACGCCGACCTCGGCGGCGAGGGTGGCCAGCTCGGCGAGCCGCGCCGGGTCGTGGTCGAAGTAGACCGCCTCCCAGACGTTCAGCACGACCGGCCGCGGTGACCTCGGGTGCGACGGACGGGCGCGCAGGTGGGTGTGGAACCGCGCGGCGAGCGCGTCGAGGCCGTCGCCGTGGGCCCCGTACAGCCACGGCGACCGGTAGTCCTCGCCGGGCGCGAGGCGCACCTCGCCCGGCAGCAGCAGCTCGCCGCCGCCGAGCAGCCGCTCACCGGTCGGCACCCGCTCGGCGTACGTGCGGTGGTTGCCGCTCCAGGCGACGTGCACGCCCCACACCGGCCCGCGCGCGAACGTGAACCCGTGCTCGCCGGCGACCAGCACGGTCGCGGCGTCGGCACCGGTGCGGCCGTGCCGCCCCTCGCGCAGGTGCGTCCCCACGGTCAGCGGCCGGCGCTGGGGGACGCGCTCCTTGGCCCAGCGGCCGGCGAGGTCCAGGACGTCGGTCGCCACCGCGGGGACCGGCAGGGCCAGCGCCAGCCCGCCGACGTCGTAGGGGGTCTCGCCCCGGTTCGTCACGGTGGCCCGGGTGCGCAGCAGCCCCGCGGCGAGCAGCTCGACCTCCAGGGTGAGGCCGAGCGCGGCGTGGTCGTCCCCGGCGTGCACGACGACGCGTCCGCCGGCGCCGGTCGGGTCCGTCGCGGCGACGCGGGGGCCGGCGTCCGAGGTTGCGTCCGGCTCCGCGTCGAGCGGCTCGAGCACGACCCGCTCCGTGCGGAACGCGCTCGACCACGCCGATCCGTCCGGCCGGTGGCCGGTGAGCCCGGGCGTGCCGGTCCAGCCCGTGCTCGCCTCGGGCACCAGCGAGACCGCGACCGGCACGTCCATCCCGTTGCCGGCCACCGGTGCGGCGGCCGTCCGGCGCAGCGCGGCCAGGGCGTCGTCGTCCAGCGGGCCCAGGTCCGGACCCCAGTGCAGGACGACCGGCAGGCCGGGCCCGGCCAGGTCGAGGACGAGGCTGACGCCGGCGGCACGCAGCGCGCAGGTGGAGGGTGGGGTCACGCGGATCTCCTCGGGATGGGTGGTGGCCGTGGTCGCCGGGACAGCGGTGTGCCGCGGGCGCACACCCGTCAGGGTGGCACCCGCGGCACCGGGCCGTGACGCCGACAGACCGGCGTCAGCCCGCGTCAGCCGGCGTCGGCGGGCGCGCTGGTCGGCGCCGGCCCGCGATCAGGAGGCGACCGGGATGGCCTGCGCCTCCAGCGCGGCGACGGTGGACTCCTCCGCCTCCGCGAGCGCCTCCGGCAGGGTCTGGTCACCGGAGATGGCGGTGGAGAAGCCGTCCGACACGTCGTTGTAGACCTGCGTCATGGTCGGTCCCCAGACGAAGTCCGGCGAGACCTGGGTGCTGGCCTCGGCGAAGACGTCGTAGATCGGCTGGCCGCCGTAGAACTCCACGCCCTCGGCGAGCGCCGGCAGCGCCGCACCCTCCGTCGTGGCGGGGTAGAGGTTGGCGGCCTCGATGAGCGCCGTCAGCGCCTCCTCGGAGGTGTTGAGCCACAGGGCGAACTGCGCGGCCTCGTAGACGTGCTCGGTCCCCTGGAACACCACGGTCGTGGAGCCGCCCCAGTTGCCGGCGGACTCCCCGCCGTCCTCCCACTGCGGGGACGGCGCGACCCGCCAGGCGCCGGCGGTGTCCGGTGCCCCGGTCATGATGGAGTTGGCGCCCCAGACCGCCGAGTTCCACGTCCACACCTCGCCGGTGTTGTAGGCGTTGTCCCACTCGGTGGTCCAGCCCGGGTAGGTCGAGACGAGGTCGCGCTCGATGAGGTCGTCCCAGTACGCGGCGACCTTCTCCGACTCCTCGCTGGTCAGGTCCACCGTCCACTGGTCGCCGTCGTTGCCGAACCACGAGCCGCCCGCCTGCCACACCAGGCCGGCGAACTGGTTGACGTCCGCCTGGGAGAAGTTGGTGATGTAGCCGCCGGTCGCGCGCACCTGCTCCGCCGCGGTCGCGAACTCCTCCCACGTCGTGGGCACCTCGATGCCGTACTGCTCGAAGAGGTCGGCGCGGTAGAACAGCGCCATCGGACCGGCGTCCTGCGGGATGGCGTACACCGCGTCGTCCTCGCCCAGCTGCACCTGCTGCCAGGTCCAGTCGACGAACTCGTCCTGGGCCGCGACGACGTCGTCGCACGCGGACAGGTCGACCAGACCGTCCTGCACGCGGAAGTTGGGCAGCGCGTCGTACTCCACCTGCCCCAGGTCCGGGGCGTTGCCGGCCTCGAGCTGGTTGAAGAAGTTCTGGTAGGTGCCGCCGTTGCCGTTGGGGCCCGTCTGGACCTCGACCTGGATGTCGGGGTTGTCCTCGTTCCAGAGCGCGACGACGTCCTCGATGCCGGGGATCCAGGAGGTGAAGGTCAGGGTGACCGGCTCGCCGGCGGGCTCGCAGGCGGCGGCGGCGCCCGACGCCGCGGCGCCGGTGTCGCCGGACCCGGACGAGCAGGCGGTGACGGCGGTGAGCGCGAGCAGGGCGACGCCGGCCGCTCGGGTGGTGGTGCGCATGGTGGTCCTCTCGGAGGGTGGGACGGGGGATGTCGGGGCTGGCGAGGGGTGGTGGGTGGTCACTTGAGGGCGCCGGTTCCCAGCCCGCCGCGCCAGAAGCGCTGCAGCAGCAGGAACACGACGATGAGCGGCACGATCGACAGCAGTGCGCCGGTGAGCACGTACAGGCGCAGCTCGGGGACCTGGTTGACCTGGGTGTTCCAGGTGTAGAGACCGAGGGTCACCGGGAACAGGCGCTCGTCGCGCAGCATGATGAGCGGCAGGAAGAAGTTGTTCCAGATCGCGACGAACTGGAACAGGAACACGGTCACGAGGGCCGGGAACATGAGCCGGACGGCCACGGTGAAGAACGTCCGGACCTCCCCGGAGCCGTCCAGCCGGGCGGCCTCGAGCAGCTCCTCGGGGACGGCGGACGCGGCGAAGATCCGGGTGAGGTAGACGCCGAACGGGCTGACGATGCTCGGCAGGAACACCGACCAGAACGTGTTGGTGGCGTTGACCTGGCTGAACAGCAGGAACAGCGGCAGCGCGAGGGCCGTGGCCGGCACCAGCACGCCGCCGAGCACGACGTTGAAGACGAGCTCGCGCCCGGGGAAGCGGTACTTGGCCAGCGCGTACCCGCACATGCCCGCCAGCAGGGTG
The DNA here is from genome assembly GCF_947494015.1 of uncultured Cellulomonas sp. Taxonomy (GTDB): domain Bacteria; phylum Actinomycetota; class Actinomycetes; order Actinomycetales; family Cellulomonadaceae; genus Pengzhenrongella. Next base: position 36,011 of record NZ_CANLTL010000022.1, read on the forward strand.
CCCAGCAGCGCACCGCCGCCGGCGTAGAGCACGCTGTTCAGCAGCCAGCGCGGCAGCACTCCCCCGCCGTACCCGGTCGTCGCGGCCAGGTTCTCGACCAGGTTCAGGTCGCTGAACCACAGCGCGTTGGTGGTCGTCAGGTCGCCGCGCTCCTTGGTGGCCGCCACGAGCAGCCACCAGATCGGGATGAGGAAGTAGACGGTGAAGACGACCATGATCGTCATCGCGACCGTGCGGGAGACCGGGCTCTCGTGCGGGCCGCCGGCCGCACGTCGTGCGGGTGGCCGGTCGGGCGTACGGGTCCGGCCCGTGGCGGGTCCGGGGACGGCGGGGACCGAGGGCCGGGCGGTGGTGCTCACTGGAAGGCCTTCCGCTGGGTCACCTTGAGGAAGGTGAAGGACAGGACGAAGGTCGCCAGCGCGAGCACCACCGAGAAGGCGGCGGCCAGCGGGACGTTGGGCACCGACGCCGTGGAGTACACGAGCAGGTTCGGGGTGAAGGTGCTGGTCACCGCCGAGGAGAAGGTGCGGAACACCTGCGGCTCGGCGAGCAGCTGCAGCGTGCCGATGATCGAGAAGATCGCGGTCAGGATGATCGCCGGCATCACCAGCGGGATCTTGATCGACCACGCGATGCGGACCTGGGAGGCGCCGTCGAGCCGCGCCGCCTCGTACACCTCGGCCGGGATGGCCAGCAGCGAGGAGTAGATGATGAGCATGTTGTAGCCGACGAACACCCAGGTGACGACGTTGGCGATGGCCCACAGCACGAGGTCGGCCGAGAGCAGGTCGACCGACTGGGTGACCGGTCGGAACGGTGACAGGTTCGGCGAGTACAGGAAGCCCCACATGATCGCGGCGATGACGCCGGGGACCGCGTACGGGACGAAGAACGCCAGCCGGAAGAACCGGCGTCCGCGGACCAGTGGGGAGTCCAGCAGCAGCGCGAAGAGCAGCGCGAGGCCGAGCATCACCGGCACCTGGACGATGCCGAACAGCAGGACCCGCAGCACGGAGTCCCAGAACGCGCTGCTCTGCATCACCTGCGCGTACTGGGCCAGGCCCCCGAACACCTGCGTCGGCGGACCGAAGGTGCCCTCGCGCTCGACCACGAGCGTCGACTGGTACACCGCGTACCCGATCGGCACGAGGTAGAAGAGGGTGAACAGGGTGGCGAACGGCGCGACGAAGACGGCGATGGCGCGCTTGTGGGTCACCCGCGGTGCCCGGCGTCGGCCGGGGACGACTGCAGTGGTCACAGCTCCTCCTTCTCACGGACCACGCGGACCGCTCCGGCGGGCACGCGCAGGCCTCGGACCTCCTCGCCCGTGATGAGCTCGAGACCCATGACGGGCACGTCGACCGGGTCGGCCGAGTGGTTGACGACGAAGACGTAGCGCCGCTCGGCGCCCGCCCGCCGGACGACCTCCACGAGCGGGCCGGCCGCGGGCTCGACGCGCGCGCCGGCCGCGGCGGCCACCTCGCTGACCAGGGCGGCGTACGACGCGGGGTCGAGCGCGGTCGCGACGTACCACCCCACGCCCGCGCCGTGGTCGTTGCGGGTCACGACCGGCACGCCCGGCAGCGGCCCGTCGACGGCGGTACGGACCGGCTTCGCGGTGAGGGTCGCCAGGTCCTCGACCCACAGCCGCCCGCGGGCGCCGTCGTCCAGGTGCACCTCGCGCCCGACGGGCAGCGGGTGGAACTCCTGCGTGCTGACCCCCAGCAGGTCACGGAAGGCACCGGGGTGGCCGCCGAGCCGGACCCGGTCGTCCTCGTCGACGATCCCGCTGAAGAACGTCACGAGCGCGTGCCCGCCGTCGGCGACGTAGCGGGTGATCGCCGCGGCCTCGTCGTCGGTCACCAGGTACAGCTCGGGGACGACGACGAGGCGGTAGCCCGACAGGCTGCGCCCCGGCGGGACGACGTCGACCGTCACACCGGCGGCCCGCAGAGCGCCGTACGCGGCGTGCACCTGCTCGAGGTACCGCACCTCGGTCGACGGTCGCCCCTCGCCGTCGGCCGCCCACCAGGACTGCCAGCTGAACACGAGCGCGACGTCCGCCTGGACGGTGGTGCCCGCGACCTCCTGCAGCGCCTCGAGGGTGCGACCGAGCTCGAGCACCTCGCGCCAGACGCGCGAGTCGGTGCCGGCGTGCGGGACGAGCGCGGAATGGAACTTCTCGGCCCCCTGGGCGGACGCACGCCACTGGAAGAAGCACAGCCCGTCGGCCCCGCGTGCCAGGTGGGTCAGCGAGTTGCGCAGCATCTCGCCGGGGACCTTGGCCACGTTGACCGGCTGCCAGTTCACCGCGCTCGTCGAGTGCTCCATGAGGATCCAGGGGCCCCCACCGGCCAGGCCCCGGGTGGTGTCGGCGGTGAAGGACAGCTCCGCGGCCGGGTCGGGCAGGCGGTGGTCGAGGTAGTGGTCCTGGGCGACCACGTCCACGTGCGGCGCCCAGCCCCAGTAGTCCATCTGCCGCTGGTGGGCGGTCACCATGAAGTTCGTGGTCACCGGGACGCTGCTGTGCCGGCGCAGCACGGCGGTCTCCGCGCGCAGGTGGTCGAGCAGCTCGTCGGAGCTGAAGCGGTGGAAGTCCAGCACCTGCGCAGGGTTCGGCGTCGAGACGGTCAGCCGGGGCGGCAGGACCTCGTCCCAGGCGGTGTAGCGCTGGCTCCAGAAGCTCGTCCCCCACGCCCGGTTCAGCCCGTCGACGCTGCCGTGCCGGTGCTCCAGCCACCGGCGGAACGCTCGCGCGGACTCGTCGCAGAAGCAGTGCGCGTTGTGGCAGCCCAGCTCGTTGGAGACGTGCCACAGCGCGACCGCCGGGTGCGAGCCGTAGCGGCGCGCCACCTGCTCGACCAGGTCCAGGGCGAGGCGGCGGAAGACCGGCGAGCTCGGGCACCAGGCCTGGCGACCGCCGGGGTACCGGGTGGTGCCGTCCGCCATCACCGGCAGGACCTCGGGGTGCGCGGCGGTCAGCCACGGCGGCGGCGACGACGTCCCGGTGCCCAGGTTGGCCCGGATCCCGTGGGCGTGCAGCAGGTCGAGCACGGCGTCGAGACGCGAGAAGTCGTACCGGCCCGCTGCGGGCTCGACGTCCGACCAGCCGAAGACGTTCACCGCGACCAGCGAGACGCCCGCCTCGCGCATGAGGACGACGTCCTCGCGCCACACCGCCGGGTCCCACTGCTCGGGGTTGTAGTCGCAGCCCAGGTAGAGCCGACCGGTGAGGTCCGCGGGTGTGGCGGGGGCAGAGGTGTCCGGCAGGGCCGACGGAGGCATGTCGCTCCTTTGCGTGCGTCTCGGTCACCGTCTGTGACCGGTCACAGACCGATCTGCGCGCGACGACGAGCGCTCTCTGTGACCGGTCCCAGAGTAGGAACAGCGCGTCGCGGATGTCAACGTCCGACCCGGACCGTGGCCACCGCGAGCCGCTAGCATCCTGCGCATGCCACCCCCGTCCGCCCGCCCGCGGCGTGCCACGATCCGGGACGTCGCACTGGAGGCTGGCGTCTCCCGAGGGACCGTCTCGCGCGTCCTCAACGGCGAGCCGTATGTGTCCGCGCAGGCGCGCGAGGCGATCGAGCGCGCCGTGGCGAAGGTCGGCTACGTGCCCAACACCGCCGCACGCAACCTGGCCCGGCGGCGGTCGCAGGCCGTGGGCATCGTCGTCCACGAGCCGCACACGCTGTTCCTGGAGGACCCCAACATCGGCGCCATCCTGCTGGGCGCGAACTCGGCGCTGTCGGCGTCCGACCACCAGATGGTCAGCCTGGTGATCGACTCCGAACGCGACAGCCGCCGGGTCGTGCGGTACCTCAGCGGCGGGTTCGTCGACGGCGTCGTCGTGGTCTCGGCGCGGCGCAACGACCCGCTGCTCTCCGCCGTGGCGCGCCTCGGCATCCCCGCGGCCGTGGTGGGACGCCCGCCCGGCATGCCGGCGGTCCCGTTCGTGGCGATCGACAACCGTGCCGCCGCCCGGTCCATCACCGAGCGGCTGCTGGCCACCGGACGGTCGCGGGTGGGCATGGTCGCCGCGGCGCTCGACCGCGACTCGGGCGCCGACCGCCTGGCCGGCTTCCGTGCCGCCCTCGGCGACCGGTTCGACCCGGACCTGGTGGTGTCCCGCTCGCTGTACGAGTACGGCACCGGCCGCGACGGCATGGCGGAGCTGCTGGCCCGCGAACCCGCGCTCGACGGCGTGTTCGCGGCGTCGGACGTCGTCGCGGCGGGTGCCCTCGACGCGCTGCGCGCCGCCGGTCGCCGCGTGCCCGACGACGTCGGCATCGTCGGCTTCGACGACAGCGCGTGGGCGCTGCGGTGCCAGCCGCTGCTGTCGACCGTCCACCAGCCGGCCGGGGAGCTCGGCCGCCAGGCGGCCGAGCAGGTCCTGGCCCAGCTGCGCGGCACGCCGCCCGCGCTCGACGGGCTGCTGCTGGACACCTACGTCGTCTGGCGCGAGTCGGCGTGACGCCGGGGGCGTGAGCGCGCGGGCGTGAGCGCGACCCGGTGCGCTCGTCGACGTCCAGCCGCGGCGCCCCGGACGGACCGGCCCCGCACCGCCCCGTAGAGTCGAGGGCAGTTCCGAGGGAGGTCAGGTGGACAACCACAAGATCGGCGAGGTGGCCGAGCGCACGGGCTTGTCGCTGCGCACCATCCGCTACTACGAGGAGGTCGGCCTCGTCACGCCGTCCAGCCGCACGCACGGCGGCTTCCGGCTCTACTCCGACACCGACATCGCCCGGTTCGAGGTGATCAAGCGGATGAAGCCGCTGGACTTCAGCCTCGAGGAGATGCGAGACCTCCTGGACATCATGAGCCGGCTGGACGAGCCCGGCGTCTCCCCCGACGTGCGCGCGCGCCGGCTCGACCAGCTCGCGATGTACCAGGTGGCCGCCGAGGAGCGCTGCCGCAGCCTGCGCGACCAGCTGCGGATCGCCGAGGAGTTCTCCGGCACGCTGCTCGACACCATCGCCCGGCACCAGGACGCGTCCGACCGCGCCCGGTGAGCCCCGGGCAGGCGTGCCCGGCGCGCCGCACCAGGTAGCCCGCACGCCGGCACCCTCAGGCCGATTCGGCCGCCCGCGCCTCGTCGGCATGGGCCACGTGCACCAGCTCGCGCCAGATCAGCACGGTGAACAGCGCGGAGCCCGCGAAGGCGAACCAGAACGGGGCCACGACACCCCACCGCTCGGCCAGCACCCCACCGATCGCCGAGCCGACCACGAGGCCGCCGAAGGACCCCACCAGGTTGACGCTGCCGACGCGGCCCTGCAGGGCCGTGGGCACCGCGCGCTGGCGCACCGTGATCGACGTCGTGCCCCAGATGAACGCGTGCGCACCGAACACGAAGAACACCCCGACGGCGATCCACGCGTGCGTCGTGACGGCGAGCGCCCCGTGGGTCAGCGTCTCGGTGACCAGGCCCACCCGCAGGAGGTTGCCCAGGCTGGCCCGGCGGGTGATCCAGCCGTAGCTTGCCAGGCCCACCAGCCCGCCGGCGGCCATCACCGTGGTGAGCAGCCCGAACCCGATCGCGCCCAGGCCCAGGCGCTGGGTCGCGTACAGCACGAGCACCGACCACGCGGCGCCGAACGTGATGTTGAAGATGAAGATCGTCAGGACCAGCGTGCGGACCGCCGCGTGGTGTCGCACCCAGCGGAACCCCTCGGCGATGTCGTGTCGCAGCCGCGCCGGCGCCACGCCGCGGTCGGGTCCGTGGCGCGGCAGGACGATGCGCGACACCAGGACCGCGCCCGCGCCGACCACGAGCGCCTGCGCGCCGAACGGCCACACCGTCCCCACCGCGAACAGCGCCGCACCGATCGGCGGCCCGGCCAGCTGGTTGACGGTGATGAACCCCGCCTGCAGCCGCGAGTTCGCCACCGCGAGGTCGTCGCGCCCGACCAGCATCGGCAGCAGGGTCTGGGAGGTGTTGTCGGCGAACACCTCGGCGGTGCCGACCAGGAACAGCGCCACGAGCACCACGGCGATCGAGACCCGGTCGGTCGCGACCGCCACGGTCAGCACGGTCAGCACGGCGGCGCGCACCAGGTCGACCGTCACCACGAGCCGACGGCGATCGACGCGGTCCGCCAGGGCCCCGGCGAACAGCCCGAACAGCAGCGGCGGCAACCACTGCAAGGTCGCGGCGAGCGCGACCAGCCGGGCGTCGTGGGTCAGCGAGGCGACCAGCAGCGGACCGGCGGCCAGCGCGATGCCGTCCCCCAGGTTGCTCACCCACGAGGACGCGAGCAGCCACCGGAAGCTCGTGCCGAGCCGCGCAGGCACCACGGTCTCGACGAGTCGGCTCACAGGCCGCAGACCCTAGCGCCCCGGCGGCGGGCGGGCGGGCACGGTCAGGTGCCGGTCGACGTCCCGGCCGCGGTGGCCCCGACGTCGTCCGGGTCGGGCGTGCGGAACGGCACGTCACCGTCCGGGCCGGCCGCCGCGTCGGAGACCGGCGTCGCCTCGCCACCGGGCCGCACGTCCGACTCCTCGCCGCCGACGCCGAATCCCGGCGCCGCGTCCGGTGCGCCGGCGCCCGGGTCGGCCGCGGCGATCGTCTCGTCGTCGTGGTCCGGGTGCGGGATGAACGGCTCCATCATCGACATCGTGCTGACCTCTCGGCGGGGACGGGGACGTGCGGGTCCACGATCGCCACCGGCACGGACCTGCCGGGCCAGCGTCGCACCTCCACCGCCGCCCGGCACGACGGCGGTCGTGACGGTCGGGTGGTCGCGGCCGCCGTCGGGGGTCAGGCCGGGAGGCGCACACCCGACGTCGACCAGGAGATCACCATGCGCAGCAGCTCCCGCTGCGGGTGGACGCGTCCGACCCGTCCGTCGCCGTCGAGACCGCCCGCCGGGTCGCGGCCCGGCTGGGCCTCGGGTCCAGCGTCACGCTCGTGGAGCAGGGGCCGGCGCGCCACCCCCGGGCGCCGGCCCGTCCGCCAGCCGCTCGGAGACCCGCGAGCCCCGGGTGCCGTCCGCGGCGCTCGGTCCGCCGGTGAAGGCGCCGTGGTACCGGCGCGCCGGGTGGGTGTCCTCGGCCAGCACCCGGCCCGGTCCGTACAGGTTCTCGCGCAGGGTCGAGCCCTCGTACTGCGTCCGCGCCCGTCCCCGGCGCTGCAGCTCGGGGACCACGAGGTCCACCAGGTCCTCGAAGGTGCCCGGGGTGATGGCGTAGGCGAAGTTGAAGCCGTCGACGCCGCCGTCGTCGACCCACTGCTCGAGCTGGTCGGCGACCGTCCCGGGCGAGCCGACGATGACCGGGCCCATGCCGCCGATGCTGCGCTGCTCGACGATGTCCACCGGCGTCCACCGCCGGGCCGGGTCGATGTTGGCCAGCGAGGCCAGCACCGAGCGCAGGCTGTCGTTCTCGATCTCGACGAGCGGCTGGTCGGGGTCGTACTGGGAGAAGTCCACCCCGGTCCACCCGCCGTACAGGGCGAGCGCGCCCTCCGCGGACGCGTAGGACAGCAGGTCGGCGAACTTGGCGTGCGCCGCCTCGTCGGTCTCGGCGGTGATGACGGTGACCAGCACGAAGATCTTCACCGAGTCCCGGGAGCGGCCCAGCGCCTCGGCGCGGTCGCGGATGTCGTCGCTCGTGGACCGTGCCTGGTCGATGGTCGCCGGGCTGATGAACACGCCCTCGCCGTGCTTGGCGGCGAAGGCCCGTCCGCGCGGGGACGCCCCGGCCTGGAAGATCACCGGCGTGCGCTGCGGGCTCGGCTCGGTCAGGTGGATGCCGGGGACGCTGTAGTACTCGCCCTGGTGCCCGATGGGGTGCACCTTGGTGGGGTCGGTGAACACCCCGCGCTCCTTGTCGCGGACGACGGCGTCGTCGTCCCACGAGCCCTCCCACAGCTTGTAGGTGACGTCGAGGAACTCGTCGGCGAGGTCGTAGCGCTCGTCGTGGCCCAGCTGCTTGTCGAAGCCGAGGTTGATCGCGGCGCTGTTGAGGTACCCGGTGACCACGTTCCACGCCACGCGCCCACCGGTGAGGTGGTCGAGCGTGGAGAACTTGCGGGCCAGCGCGTAGGGCTGCTCGTAGGTCAGCGCGCTGGTGATCCCGAAGCCCAGGTGCTCGGTGACAGCGGCCATCGCGGGCACCTGGGCGAACGGGTCGTTCACCGGCACCTGGACCGCGTCCGTCAGCGACGCGGCCACGGAGTCGCGGTAGACGTCGTAGACCCCCACGACGTCGGCGATGAAGAGCGAGTCGAACCGTCCCCGCTCGAGCAGCCGGGCCAGGTCGGTCCAGTAGTCGAGGGTGTTGTACCGCCAGGCCTGGCTGTCGGGGTGACGCCAGGTGCCCGCGGACTGGTGCGTCACGCAGGTCATGTCGAACGCGTTGAGGACGATGCGGCGGGGCATGGCGGGTCTCCTCCCGGCAGGGCCGGCGCCCTGGTCGTCATTACCCGTGCCGGGCGGCACGGGTCAGGTCCTCACCCGGAGCACCCCCACGACGGGAGGGGTTGCCGGCCAGCAAGCCGGGGCTCAACGCTGGCACTCTTGACCTGCGGCGACGGTATGCAGTCTCAGCGAGTGGGTCAACGGCGTCCGAATGCCGGGATCTCAGGGCCCGGGCCGCCCGCGCCGCTCCGGGGTCAGGTCCGCAGGCGGCGCAACGCGGCGGCGGCCTGGGGCAGGACGTCGAACAGGTCGCCGACGATGCCCAGGTGCGCATGGGCGAAGATCGGGGCCTGCGGGTCGGGATTGACCGCGACCACGGTCGCGGCGGCGGCGACGCCGTTGCTGTGGTGCACGGCGCCCGACACACCCGCCCCGACGTACAGCCGGGGCGAGACCGTCACGCCGCTCTGCCCGACGAGGGTCGCCGCGTCGGCCCAGCCCTCGGCCACCGCGACCCCCGTCGCTCCCACCGCACCGCCGAGGGCGTCGGCGAGCTCGTCGACGGGCCCGAAGTCGCCCCCGGTCCCGCCCCCGCCGACGACGACGACGTCCGCGCCCACCAGCGGCGGCCGGTCCCCCGTCGCGATCTCGGCGCGCTCGACCAGCCGCCATCCCCGGTCGCCGGCCGGCGGCCCGGCGACGTGCGGGCACACCGGCGCCGGGGCGGCGTCGGGCACGGGGACGGCGGGCAGCCCGCCGGTCCGGAGGGTCACCACCGCCCGGGGGCGCTCGACCGTCACCCGGGCGGCCCAGGTCCCGGCGAAGCTGCGACGCACGGCGACCGGCCTGGCGTCGGGGCCTGGCTCGACGCGCTCGGCGCCGGTCACCAGCCCGGCGCCGAGGCGGTGGGCGACCAGCGCGGCGAGCTCCTGCTCGTGCGGTCGGGCGCCGAGCAGCACGGTCGTCACACCCAGGGCCGCCGCCAGGTCCGCGACCGCGGCTGCGCCTGCGCCTGCGCCTGCGCCTGCGAGGGTGCGCGGGTGGGCGGCGTCGCCGCCGACGCGCACGTCGTGCAGTGCCCGGGCGCCGTACCGGCCGACCCGCTCGGCGTCGTCCGACGCGCCGCCGCCTGCGCCGGTGAGCCGCACGACGTGCACCTCCCCCAGGGCGCGGGCCGCGGTGACCAGGCGAGCCGCCTCCTGCGGGTCGGCGCCGGAACGAGCGTCCAGGGCGTCGGGGGCGTGCCGGACGACGAGCACCGCCGGCCGGCCGGGTCCCGCGGACGGGATGCGGCACGGGGTGCAGCGGGCGGTCACGGCACCAGTCCGTTCGTGATGAGGTAGTCCGCGAGCCGCTCACCGGCCGTGCCGTCGTCGACGAGCAGCACCCGGCCCGCGGGCGGGCACGAGCCGACCTCGGCGACCCGGGTCCGCGCCGCCGGGTGGCCGACGGTGAGCGGGTCGAGCCCGAGGTCGGCGACCGTCCAGGTCACCACGGGGACCGCACGCGCCGCCCGGATCGCGGCCGTGGTCACGGGCTGGTCGTCGGTGACCGCCGTGGCGACCGCGACGACCGCGGGCCCGTCGGCCTCGTGCACCTCGAGCCGGCCGGCGGCCCGGCGACGGACCCGCACGACGCCGCCGGTCACGGCGGCCTCCGTCGCACCGGTCGCGCACGGCATGTCGAGCTCGGCGGCGAGCAGGACGGGCAGCACCGCCGTCCGGGCGTCCCGCGACGCGGCGCCCGTCAGCACGAGGTCGACACCGCCGTCGGCGGCGAGCCGACGGACGGCCGCGGCCAGCACGGTGGCGGTCGAGAAGACGTCCGACCCCGCCAGGACGGCATCGGTCACGAGCACGGCGCGGTGCGCCCCCAGCTGCAGTCCGCGCCGCAGCGCGCGGGCGGCGGACGGCGGTCCCATCGTCAGCACGGTCACCTCGGCGCCCGCCCCCGGGGCCAGCCCGACGGCGACCCGGACGGCGTCCTCGTCGGCGGCGTTCAGCGTCGCGTCGTCCGCGTCGCGGCGCACCCGGCCGTCCGCGGTGTACCCGCGGTCGGACGCGTCGTCGGGGACCTGCTTGACGCACACGACGATGGTCATCGACGGCTCCTGCCGGTGGGAGGGTTCGGGCGGCGGGCCCGCGCGCGCGCCGGGCCGGCCGGGGACGAGCCTGCCCGCCGCCCGGGTCGCCGACGTGGGCCCAAGGTCCCCGTCACGTCTGGTCAGCCCCCGTCGACCCAGGGCGACCGGACGTCGAACTCCGTCGCCACCCGGCCCATCTCGGCCTGGGTGAGTCCTTCGGCCCGGCCACCGGCCACCAGGTCCATGTACTCGTAGCGGGCTCCGGTCTCGGCGTACTCGATCCGGTCCACGGCGCGCGTCACGGACAGGTCCGAGCGCGCCATCACCCCGTGCTTGCTCCACAGCACGACCTGCGCCTCGCGCAGGCCCGCCACGTTGGCCGCCATGAGCTCGGGCGACCCCGGGACCATGAACTCCAGGACGCCGACGCCCTCGGACAGCGCGACGACGGTCTCCGGCTCCCACCGCAGGATGCGGCGGTTGAGCACCGCCGGGTCTCGGTACGCCGGGATGTGGCTGAGGTAGGTCAGGTGCGGCGGCTGGGCGTGGACGACGGCCTGGAAGGTCGGGTGGCGGCGCCCGACCTGGTCGTCGTGCACGGCGAGGTGCGAGTTGAGCTCGCTGGTCAGTCGCTCGAACAGACGCCGGGGCGAGGTGTGCAGGGTCCCGGTACGGCCGTCGTCGTGCACCCGGACGGCACCGACGTTCGCCAGCGGGTCATGCTGGATCTGCCGCAGGCGGCGGCCCGAGCCCGTGACGAGGACGGTGCGTCCGGCCAGCGCGACCGCGGGCAACGGGAGGGTGATCTCCTCCTGGACCGGGAACCGGCGCCGCAGCTCGAGGTCCCAGCCGACGTAGACGGAGATGTTGCCGGCTCCCGCCTCGCTCGCGTCGATCTCGCTGATGCGGGCGCCGGCCACGCCCATCGCGGTGAGCAGGTCGTCCAGCTCGGGGTACGGCTCGGTGATCGGCATGGGGGCCTCCGGGGACGGGATCGCGGACGCGTGAATCGTTTCAGTGACGGTGCGGGGTGGTCTGGGTCCGAGGTCGCGGACCGTGCGTCGGCCGCCGAACCGCGGGCGGCAGCCGCCGGCCCGCCGGGTCGAGCCCCTCGGGCCACGCTCCGACCTCCTCGGTGGTCCACTCGAGGCGGTCGGCCGTCCTGGTCCCGCGGTCCGGCGCGCCCGACGCGCCGCGGCGGGCGTAGCGTGGAGCCAGTGAGCAACGACCCGAGACCGGCCGCGGCAGTCGCGACGTCCACCCGGGCAGCCATCGTGGTCGCGTCCGACCGGTGCGCCCGGGGTGAGGCGGACGATCGCTCGGGCCCTCGTGCGGCCGACGCGCTGCGTGCCGCCGGCTTCGAGGTCGGTCGGGTCCGGGTGGTGCCCGACGGCGTCGAGCCCGTCGCGGCCGCCCTGCGGGACGCCCTCGCGGAGGGCGCGCGCGTCGTGGTGACCAGCGGCGGCACCGGCGTGGCGCCGAGGGACCGCACGCCCGAGGCGACCCGCACCGTCGTCGACCGCGAGCTGCCCGGCCTGGCCGAGGCGCTGCGCCGGGGCGGCGCGGACCACGTGCCCACCGCGGTGCTCTCTCGCGGCATCGCCGGCGTCACCGACGCGGGCGCCGTCGTGGTGAACCTGCCGGGGTCTCCCGGCGGGGTCGCCGACGGGCTGGCGGTCCTGATCCCGCTGCTTCCCCATCTGCTCGACCAGCTCCTCGGAGGGGACCACGGATGACCCTCGTCCGCGTCGTCGACGCCCCCCTGGACCTGGCGGCCCACGTCGCGGCGGTGACCGGCCCGCGCGCCGGTGCCGTGGCGACCTTCCTCGGCACCGTGCGCGACCACGACCCGTCGGTCGAGGGCGAGGTGGTGGCGCTGGACTACTCCGCGCACCCCGACGCCGAGGCCGTCCTCGGCCGGATCGCGGGCGACGCCGCGCGGGTCGACGGCGTCCTGGGCGTCGCCGTGAGCCATCGGGTGGGCGTCCTGCCGGTCGGGGACGTCGCGATCGTCGCCGCGGTGGCGACCGCGCACCGCGCGCTCGCCTTCGACGTGTGCCGGGACCTCGTCGAGACCGTCAAGGCCGAGCTGCCGGTGTGGAAGCGCGAAGTCCTGCGCGACGGGTCGCACGTGTGGGTGGGCCTGTGAGCACCCCCGACGCCTCGCCGGTGCCGGCCGGACTGGTCGACCGCTTCGGCCGGGTCCACCGCGACCTGCGGATCTCGCTGACCGACCGGTGCTCGCTGCGCTGCACGTACTGCATGCCGGCCGAGGGCGTGCCGTGGCTGGCGCGGTCGACGATGCTGAGCACCGACGAGCTCGTCCGGGTGGCGGGCGTCGCGGTGGGCCTCGGGGTCACCGAGATCCGGCTGACCGGGGGCGAGCCGCTGCTGCGCGCCGACGTCGTCGACGTCGTGCGGCGAATGGCCGCGCTGGAGGGGCCGGGCGGGTCCCCCGAGGTCTCGATCACCACGAACGCGCTGCGGCTGCCGGCTCTCGCTGCGCCGCTGCGCGACGCCGGGCTCGCGCGCGTGAACATCAGCATCGACACGCTCGACCGGGAGAGGTTCGCGAACCTCACCCGCCGGGACCGGCTGGACGACACCCTCGCCGGGATCGCCGCGGCCAAGGCCGCCGGGTTCACGCCGATCAAGCTCAACGCGGTCGCGATGCGCGGCGTCAACGACGACGAGGTCGTGGACCTGGTGCGGTACGCCGTCGACGGCGGCTACGAGATGCGCTTCATCGAGCAGATGCCGCTCGACGCGGGGCACACCTGGGAGCGCACGACCATGGTGACCCAGGCCGAGGTGCTGGCGTCCCTGCGGACGGCCTTCACGCTCACCGAGGTCCCCGGTCGCGGGTCGGCTCCCGCCGAGCTCTGGTACGTCGACGGCGGCCCAGCCACGGTCGGCGTCATCGCGTCGGTCACGGCTCCGTTCTGCGGCGCGTGCGACCGGGTCCGGCTGACCGCGGACGGCCAGCTGCGCGCCTGTCTGTTCGCCCAGACGGAGACCGACCTGCGCTCGCTGGTCCGCGAGGGCGCCGACGACGACGCGCTCGCGGACGCGTTCCGTGCGTGCCTGGCCGGGAAGCGGGCCGGGCACGACATCGACGACCCGCTCTTCCTCCAGCCGGTCCGGCCGATGAGCGCCATCGGCGGGTAGGGCTGGGGCTGCCGGCGGTCGTGGTGGCGGCCGGGGTCGTGGTGCGCGGCTTGTGGTGGTGGCCGGTGGTGGTGATGGTGGGTGTCGCCCGGCGCCGACGCGAGGTGGGTGTCGGGGCAGTGCATCGGCGCGCGAGGTTACGTCGGCGCACGAGGTCGTGTCGGCGCACGAGGTCCGTCGGCCCGGCGTGGGTGCCGGCCGGCGAGGTATGTCCGCGCCCGCGCGGTTGGTGCGGGCGACCACCGGGGTGCCGAGTCCGCGAGGCGGGTCCGGCCCGCAGGTGCGTGCCGGGTTTGCGATGTGCGCCGGGCCGGCACAGCATGCCGGGCCATCGCGCACCGTCGGCGGCCGCCCAGCCACGATGCGGAGAAGCGATTTCGGCGTCGACCGGAGGGCGACCGCAAGTCGAGATGCGTCCAGGAGCGTCGCGGTCTTCTCGGGAGGGCACGCGGCCGACGCCATCAGCGCCGACCACAGAGCTGGTGGTCATGGATTCCGTCCCCAGGATTTCACGCCCTGTCGGCTGTGTCGGTGGGCCGTCCTAGAATTGCACCATCGGATTAGCGTTACGTGGGCGACCCGGGCAGGAGGGCGGTGCGCGATGAACATCGACGACTCTGTTCCTGCGCCTTTCCACGACGCCGGATCCGACGACGGTTCGTGCCTTTCTCCCCAGGTGGCTGCGGCGTTGTCGGCGATGGAGGCCGCGGTCGACGTGCTGGCCGGTCTGGACCTGACGGTGGTGGACGGGCCGGCGG
>NZ_CANLTL010000023.1 GCF_947494015.1 uncultured Cellulomonas sp.
TCGGCCAGCGGGGCGCCGTCGGCGCCGCGGACGGTCACCGTCGCCTCCGCGACACGATGCGCGAAGGTCGGGTCGGGGGTCGGGGGTGGGGCGATCATCGGGTCTCCTCGTCGAGGCGTGGATCTGCTGCTGGGGTCGGCGGGTCGGGTCGGGGTGGGTCCAGACCGGCCCGTGCCGGGACGGTGTGGTCAGGCGGTCGGGGAGCCGGGTGTCCCGGTGCCGGCGAGCACGCCGCCCAGGAACGCCATCGCCTCCTCCTCGTCGCACACGGCGCCCGCCTCGTGCCCGTTGAAGGGCCACACCTGCATCTGCGCCGGGGCGGCATAGGCGTTGTGCGCGGCGAACACCGTCGACGGCGGCACGATGTCGTCCATGAGCGCCGCGGAGAAGTACGCCGGCGCGGTGGCGCGGCGCGCGAACGCGACGCCGTCGATGTAGCCGAGCGTGCGCAGCACCAGGTCGACCTTCTCCCGGTGGATGGCGAGGTAGTCCGCCACCTCCCGGAACGGGTAGGAGTCGGTGATCGTGATGGCGCGGGCGATGTCGCACAGGAAGGGGACGTAGGCGACGACGGCGGCGAGGTCCGGCACGAGACCGCCGACGGCGAGTGCGGTGGCTCCACCCTGGCTGCCGCCCACGACGGCGACCCGCGCGGGATCCACCCCGGGCAGGCGCCGGGCGGCATCGACAGCCCGGACGCCGTCGGTGAACAGGCGCCGGTAGTAGTACTGCTCGGGATCGGTGATGCCCTTGGTCATCACGCCCCGCTGCTGCGGCCCGGCACCCCATGGGTCCGCGGTCTCGCCGCGGCTCCACCCGGACCCCTGCCCGCGGGTGTCCATCTGCAGGTGCGCATACCCGGCCGACGCCCACAGCAGGTTCTCGAGATGGTGACCGCGGCCACCGCCGTAGCCCACGTACTGCACGACGACGGGCAACGGCTCGTCCGTGCCCGCGGGGCGGCGGTACCACGCCCGCACCGGATCGCCGTCGAACCCGGGGAAGGTGACGTCGTGGACCTCCACCGTGGTCAGCCGACCCGCGACCCGCTCGAGCTGCGGTGCCGCGTCATGACGACGCGCCTGGGTCAGCGTGCGCGACCAGAACTCGTCGAAGTCGGGCGGTTCGACGGCGTCTGAGGTGTGCTGCCACAACCGGTCCTGGGGCATGTCGGTGTACATCGGTCTCCTTGCGCGGTGCGGTCAGGTCTGACGTGGATCGCGGGTCGCACGAGTGCGGGGCCGGCGCGGGAGGACGGCGCCGGACGGGTCACACCGGCCGGGTGGACCCGCGCTCGACCAGCGCCGTGGGGAGCTGGACGTGGGTGCAGACCTGCTCCGTGCCGTTCATCAGCTGGATGAGCAGGTCCACGGCACGGGACCCCATCTCCTGCATCGGCTGGTTCACCGTGGTGAGCGGCGGGGTCGTCAACGCGGACTCGGGCACGTTGTCGAACCCGACGACGGACAGGTCGTCGGGCACCGACAGGCCGAGCTCGCGGGCGACATCCATCGTGCCGAGCGCGGACAGGTCGTTGGCCGCGAAGATCGCCGTGGGCGGCTCGGGCAGTGACAGCAGCTCGTGCGCCGGGCCGACCGCGAGGTGGCGCTGGTAGCCGCCGACGCGCATGAGGGCGGGGTCGGCCGTGAGCCCGGCGCGCTCCAGAGCGATCCGGTAGCCGTCCTCGCGCAGTCGGGCCGACTCCAGGTCCGGTCGACCTCCGAGGAAGCCGATCCGGCGGTGGCCGAGGCGGAGCAGGTGCTCGGTGGCGAGGAGCGCGCCGCTGAAGTTGTCCGCGTCCACCGTCGGCATGTCGGCCGGGCCGGCGTGCGGGTCGATGGCGACCACCGGGACCGAGGCCCCGGTGCTCACGACGGTCGGGGTCACCAGGATGGCGCCGTCGATCAGGGTGCCGCTGAGGCGCGACAGGTACCGGCGCTCCCAGCCCACGTCCTCACCCGCACGCCCGCCACCCGAGTAGGCCAGCAGCTCGTAGCCCGACCCGGTGATCGCCTGGGACGTGCCCTTGAGGATCTCGGTGCTGAACGGCTCGAACTCGGCGACCAGGATGCCGATGACGTTGGTCCGGTGGCTGCGCAGGCTGCGTGCGACCAGGCTCGACTCGTAGCCCAGGTCGTCGATGACCTGCTGCACCCGCTCGGTCGTCCGGGCCGCCACCCCGTAACGCCCGTTGATGACCTTGGACACCGTCGCCACGGAGACGCCGGCGGTGCGCGCGACGTCGGTGATGGTGACGCGCCGGAACGGCGCTCGGGGGGCCTGGAGGTCGGTCACACCGTGCACCCTATCGCTACGAAAACGTTATCGACATCGATTGACATGCCTCCGACACGCGACGTAGTTTCGCCGCGCACCGTCAGTCGACGAAGACACCGAAGGGTTCCACGATGATGAGGAAGACACGAGGCGCGGCCATCGCCGCGTTCGGGATGAGCGTCGCGATGCTCGCCGCCGGCTGTTCCGGTGGCGGCGACACGGGGAACGCGGCCGAGGAGGGTGGCGACGTCACGCTCACCATGTGGCACAACTCGACCACGGGTCCGGGCAAGGAGTACTGGGACAACACGGCCGCGGCGTTCGAGGCCGAGAACCCCGGCGTGACGATCGACATCCAGTCCGTGCAGAACGAGGACATGGACGGCAAGCTGCAGACCGCCCTGAACTCCGGTGACTCGCCGGACATCTTCATGGCCCGCGGCGGCGGCAAGCTGGCCGACATCGTCGAGGCCGGCCAGGTCATGGACCTGACCGACCTGATCACCGACGAGACCAGGGCCGCGGTCGGCGACGGCGTCCTGCAGGCGTTCTCGGTCGACGGCAAGGTCTACGGCATGCCGACCGCCGTGCTCCCGGGTGGCTTCTACTACACCCAGGAGGTCTTCGACAAGGCGGGCATCGAGAGCACGCCGGAGACGATGGACGAGCTCGTCGCCGCCACCGAGGCCCTCAAGGGCGCCGGGATCGCCCCCGTCGCGCTGGGCGCCAAGGACGCCTGGCCCGCCGCGCACTGGTACTACTTCTTCGCGATCCGCGAGTGCTCCGAGGAGGTCGTGTCCACGATCGCCGACACGCTCGACTTCTCCGACGACTGCTGGCTGCGCGCCGGTCAGGACCTCGAGGAGTTCGCGGCCACGGACCCCTTCAACGAGGGCTTCCTCACCACGCCGGCGCAGCAGGCCGCCAACTCCTCCGCCGGGCTCATCGCGAACAAGCAGGCCGGCATGGAGCTCATGGGTGCCTGGAACCCCGGCGTCATCGCCGACCTGACGCCGGACAAGCAGCCGCTCGCCGACCTGGGCTGGTTCCAGTTCCCGTCCGTCGAGGGTGGCGAGGGTGACCCCGACGCGATGATGGGTGGCGTCGACGGGTACTCGTGCCACGTCGACTCGCCCGCCGAGTGCGCCGACTTCCTGAACTTCTTCATGCAGCAGGAGTACCAGGAGGGCTACGCCGAGGCGTTCGTGACGCTGCCCGCGAGCCAGGAGGCTCAGGCCGTCGTCACCACGCCGGCGCTGCAGGAGATCCTCGCGGCGTACAACGAGGCCCCGTACGTGACCGTCTGGCTCGACACGCTGTTCGGCCAGAACGTCGGCAACGCGCTCAACGGCGCGGTCGTCGAGATGCTGGCGGGCGACGGCGATGCCGAGAGCATCGTCCAGACCCTGAGCGACGCCGCGGCGCGCGGCTAGTCGGCGACCATGAGTGACTCCTTGGGCGAGAACTCGGTCGCTGTCCGGACTCCGCCCGAGGGTCGTGGACCGGTCGGGGGCGGCGCCACTGCGGCGCCGGCCCCGGCCGGCCGGCGGCGCGGCAGCGCCGACTGGCGCAAGCGCGCCGAGATCGCGATCCTCGCCGGACCGGCCATCCTGCTCTTCCTGGCGTTCGTCGTCTTCCCGGTCGTCATGGCCGCGTACTACGGCTTCTACCGGTGGAAGGGGTTCGGCCCGCCGACGGACTTCGTGGGCCTCGAGAACTACCGCCTCATCCTGACCGACAGCTCGTTCCACGACGCGCTGATGCACAACGGCTTCATCGTGGTCATGTCCCTGGTCCTGCAGGGACCCGCGGCGATCGCCTTCGCGCTGCTGCTGAACCAGAAGATGCGCGGGCGCTCGCTGATCCGCGTGCTGATCTTCGTGCCCTACGTGATCGCCGAGGTCATCGTCGGTACGGGATGGAGCCTCATGCTCCAGACCACCGGTGCGGTCAACGACTTCCTGGAGAAGATCGGCCTGCCGGACTGGACGGTCGACTGGTTGTCCGACCCGGACATCGCGATCTGGTCGCTCATGCTCATCATCACCTGGAAGTACATCGGCTTCGCCGTGATCCTCTTCCTGGCCGGGTTGCAGAGCATCCCCGAGGAGCTGTTCGAGGCGGCCGCGATCGACGGCGCCTCGTACTGGCAGATGCAGCGCAGCATCACGCTGCCGCTGCTCGGCCCGACGATCCGGATCTGGGCGTTCCTGTCCATCATCGGGGCGCTGCAGCTGTTCGACCTCGTCTACATCATCTGGGGCCAGTACATCTCCGCCACCGCGGGCACATCGACCATGGCGACCTACATGGTGCTGAACGGGCGCCTCGCGGGGGCCTACGGGTACGGCAACGCCGTCGCGGTCGTGCTGTTCGTGATCTCCCTGATCATCGCGCTCATCTACCAGCGCTACGTGCTCCGCCGGGACACCGAGGGCGCGATCACCGAAGGGAAGAAGAAGTAATGGCGGCGATCTCCACGGCACCACCTCCCAGCACGCCGGCCCCCGTGCGCCGGCGTCGCAGCCGCAGCCTGTCGCAGGCCGGCTGGCCGACGTACGTCCTGGCGTACCTCCTGGTCGGGGTCTGCATCGCCCCGGTGCTGTACATCGTGCTGGGCGGTTTCCGGACCAACTCCCAGATCACGGCGGACCCGTCCGGGCTGCCCAGCCCCTGGGAGATCGTCAACTACCTCGACGTCCTCAGCAGCTCGGTGTTCTGGCGGCAGGCCGGCAACTCGGCGTTCGTGGGCATCCTGACCACGCTGGGCGTCGTCGTGCTCGGGGTGATGGCGGCCTACGTGATCGC
This sequence comes from uncultured Cellulomonas sp., assembly GCF_947494015.1. Classification (GTDB taxonomy): domain Bacteria; phylum Actinomycetota; class Actinomycetes; order Actinomycetales; family Cellulomonadaceae; genus Pengzhenrongella. Next base: position 5,086 of record NZ_CANLTL010000023.1, read on the forward strand.
CCGGTACAACTTCAGCGGTCGGGCTGCGATGTACTCGCTCTTCGCAGCGGGGCTGATGTTCCCGATGACCGTGGCCATCACGCCGCTGTACATCATGATCCGCGGGCTCGGTCTCATGAACACGCTGTGGGGCATCATCCTGCCGCAGATCGCGTTCGCGCTGCCGACCACGATCATCATCCTCACTCCGTTCCTGCGGGCCATCCCCAAGGAGCTCGAGGAGGCCGCGTCGATCGACGGCGCCAGCCGGCTGGGGTTCTTCTGGCGGATGGTCATCCCGCTGTCGGTGCCCGGCGTCGTGACGGTGGGGATCCTCGCCTTCATCGCGAGCTGGAACAGCTACATGCTGCCGCTGTTCATCCTCAACGACGAGATGCAGTACACGCTGCCGCTGGGGGTGCAGTCGTTCGCGTCACAGTTCTCCACGGACACCGCGCGGGTGCTGGCGTTCACGTCGCTGTCGATGATCCCCGCACTGGTCTTCTTCTCGCTGTTCGAGCGGCGGATCGTGGGCGGCCTGACCGGGGCCGTCAAGGGCTGATCCAGTCGACGGGCGTGCCGGGTCCCCGGCACGCCCGTCGCCGATCCCGGCGGTGGGCGGTGCGCCCCTGCCGGCCACCTCCGCGTCGAGCATGCCCGCGGCGAGCATGCCGGAATCGACACGCCCGAGCCGACCACGTGCGAGCCGACCACGTGCGAGCCGACCACGTTAGAGCCGACCATGTTCGACGTCGCCCGACGTCCCCGAGCCGCCTGAATGACCTGTTGAAGGAATGAGAACCGTGACGCTCCCAGCTTTCCCCGAGGTGTCCGCGCGCGTGCGCGCGCTGCACGCCCGGATGACCCTCGACGAGAAGCTCGCCCAGATCGTCGGCTACTGGGTCGACCAGAACGGCCTCGTGGCCCCCATGCAGGGGGAGATGGTCGCCGACCAGGCGGACGCCGGCCGGCTGGCCGAGATCACCGAGCACGGTCTGGGCCACTACACGCGGGTGTACGGCACGCGTCCGGTCGAGCCGGCCGACCGCGCCGCCTGGCTGTGGACGGAGCAGCGCCGGCTCAGGGCCGAGACGCGGCTGGGGATCCCGGCGCTGGTGCACGAGGAGTGCCTCACCGGCCTGGCCGCGTGGAAGGCCGCGACGTTCCCGACGCCGCTGGCCTGGGGCGCGTCGTTCGACCCCGACCTGGTCGAGGAGATGGCGTCGTCCATCGGGGAGTCGATGCGACAGCTCGGGATCCACCAGGGCCTGGCACCCGTGCTCGACGTCATCCGTGACCCGCGCTGGGGGCGCGTCGACGAGTGCATCGCCGAGGACCCCTATGTCGTCGGCACCATCGCCACCGCCTACGTGCGCGGGCTGCAGGGCGCAGGCGTGCACGCGACGCTCAAGCACTTCGTCGGCTACTCGGGGTCGCGGGCGGGGCGCAACCACGCCCCGGTCTCCGCCGGCCCCCGCGAGCTGGCCGACGTCTACCTCCCGCCGTTCGAGATGGCCGTCGTCGAGGGCGGGGTCCGCTCGGTGATGAACTCCTACGCCGACATCGACGGCGTCCCGATGGCCGCCAGCTCGGAGTACCTGACGGACCTGCTGCGCACCCGGTGGGGATTCGACGGCGTGGTCGTCGCCGACTACTTCGCGGTCGCGTTCCTCGAGGTCATGCACGGCGTGGCTCGTGACCGCGCCGAGGCCGCCGAGCTCGCGCTGACCGCGGGCATCGACGTGGAGCTGCCGGTCGGGGACGCGTACCTCGCTCCACTGGCCGAGGCGATCCGCTCCGGCCGGGTATCCGAGGACCTCGTGGACCGCGCCGTCCTGCGCGCGCTGCAGCAGAAGGAGGATCTGGGGCTCCTCGAGCCGGACGCCTTCGCCGACGAGCCGCCGACCGAGGTAGACCTGGACACGCCCCGGCACCGGGACATCGCCCGCCGCCTCGCCGAGGAGTCCGTCGTGCTGCTGTCCAACGACGGCCTGCTCCCGCTCGGCGGGCGCGGCGACGCGCCGCGGCGGATCGCGGTGATCGGCCCCAACGCGGACCGGTCGGAGGCGCTGATGGGCTGCTACTCCTTCGCCAACCACGTGCTGGCGCACCACCCGGAGTTCCCGATCGCCGTCGACATGCCGACCGTCCTGCAGGCCCTGGGCCAGGAGAGCTGGGGCCCCTCGCTGACCCCGGCCGACGGCGACGCCGCACCGGAGCTCGTCATCGCGCTCGGCTGCGAGGTGGAGGGCGACACGTCCGGGTTCGCCGAGGCGGTCGCCGTCGCGCAGGGCGCCGACGTCGCCGTCGTCGTGGTGGGGGACCAGGCCGGCCTGTTCGGTCGTGGGACCGTCGGCGAGGGCAACGACACGCTCTCCCTCGACCTGCCCGGGGTGCAGCGCGAGCTCGTCGAGGCCGTCCTGGCCACCGGGACGCCGGTCGTCATGGTGCTGCTCACGGGCAGGCCGTACGCGATCGACTGGGCGTTGGACGGCGAGCGGCGCCCGGGCGCGGTGCTGCAGGCGTTCTTCCCGGGCGAGGAGGGCGGCACGGCGATCGCGGGCGTCATCTCCGGGCGGGTCAACCCGTCCGGTCGGCTCCCGGTGTCGCTGCCGCGCGCCGCCGGCGCCCAGCCGTACACCTACCTGCACCCGATCCTCGGGGGCCCGTCCGACGTGACCTCCACGGACTCCACCCCGCTGCGGCCGTTCGGGTTCGGGCTGTCGTACAGCGAGTTCACCTACGGCGAGCCGAAGGTCGACGCCGAGGTCAGCGCGGGGGGCACGTTCGCCGCGTCGGTGACCGTGACGAACAGCGGCTCCGTCGCCGGCACCGACGTCGTGCAGCTGTACGGGCGTGACCTGCACGGCTCGGTCGCCCGGCCGGTGGTGCAGCTGCTCGGCTACCAGCGGGTCGAGCTCGCCGCGGGGGAGTCGGCCACCATCTCCTTCGCCGTCCCGACGCAGCGGTTCGCGTTCTCCGACCGCACCATGACCCGCATCGTCGAGCCCGGCGACGTGGAGGTCTGGGTCGGCTCGCACAGCTCGGCCTCCGCCCCGGCCGCGACCGAGGAGGCCACCGGCGGCGCGATCCGCAACGAGCGCGTGGCGCAGCGTCGCGCGATCCCGGGGACCGCGACGGCGCGGTCCGTGGTCGCGGTCTCCGGCGACGTCCACCGCGTCACGCTCGCCGACCCGCGCCGGGTGACGGCCGAGGTGACCACCCAGGCCCGCGCGCGGGCCGGGGCGGCGGCGGCCGCGCGATGACCACGGTCACCAACCCGATCCTGCCGGGCTGCTACCCGGACCCGTCGATCTGCCGGGTCGGGGAGGACTACTACCTCGTCTCCTCGACGTTCGAGTACTTCCCGGGGCTGCCGATCCACCACAGCCGTGACCTGGTCAGCTGGGAGCCGATCGGGCACGCGATCGACCGGGCCGGCCAGCTCGACCTCGACGGGATGTGGTCCTCCAGCGGGCTGTTCGCCCCCACCCTGCGTCACCACGACGGCACGTTCTGGCTGATCTGCACCCTGGTCGACCAGCGCGACGCGTCGCGTGGCGGCAACTTCTACGTCACGGCGACCGACCCGGCCGGACCGTGGTCCGACCCGGTCTGGATCGACGAGTCGGGCATCGACCCGTCGCTCTTCTTCGACGACGACGGACGCATCTGGGTGCACGGCACCCGCCTCGCCGTCGAGCCTCGCTGGCACGACCAGACCGAGGTGTGGATCCGCGAGCTGGACCCGGTCACCGGCCGGCTGGTCGGCGACGAGCACGTCGTCTGGCACGGCGCGCTCGAGAACGCGGTGTGGGCCGAGGGACCGCACCTGTACCGCGTCGACGGCACGTACTACCTCCTCGCCGCGGAGGCCGGGACCGAGTTCCACCACGCCGTCTGCGTGGCCCGCGCCGACACGGTCACCGGCCCGTACGTCGGGCACAAGGGCAACCCCGTGCTCACCCACCGGCACCTCGGGCGCGAGACCGACGTCATCGGCGTCGGCCACGCCGACCTGGTGCAGGCGGTCGACGGCTCCTGGTGGGCCGTGCTGCTCGCCATGCGGCCCTACGGCGGCTACCACTACAACCTCGGCCGTGAGACGTTCCTCGTCCCGCTGGTGTGGGAGGACGGGTGGCCGGTCTTCGCGCCGGGGGTCGGGCGAGTCCCGATGCGCGTCGACGTCCCGTTCGCGGCCGACGCGCGCCCGGGCGTCACCCAGGGTGTGGCGTCGGGAGTGGTCGGTCCCCACGACGTCCGCTGGACCTCGCTGCGCGGTCCGGCTCACGACGTCGCGACGCCGGACGGTGATGGCTGGCAGCTGCGGCTGACCCCCACCACCCTCGCGGAGCCCGCCTCGCCCGCCTTCCTCGGGGTGCGTCAGCAGCACACCGACGTCGACGTCCGCGTCACGCTGCGGGCGGTGCCCGCCGCCGGTTCGGCGGAGGAGGTCGGCGTCGTCGTCCGCCAGTCGGAGGCCGACCACGTCCGGCTGTTCGTCACGCCGGCCACCGCGGAGGCTGGTGCGCCGGCCGGGCGGCGCGTCGTCGCGGTCCACCGCCAGGGTGGGGTCGAGCGCACGCTCGGGGAGACGACCCTGGCGGCCGAGGACTCCGAGCCGCTGGTGCTCACGGTGAGTGCGCGCGGGCAGGACTACGCGCTGGGCGTCCAGGGGCCCGGCGGTGAGCCGACCACCGTGGCGGTGGCTGACGGGCGGACGCTGGACACCGTGGCCACGGGCGGCTTCCTCGGCCTGTGGTTCGGTGTGTACGGGACCAGCAACGGGCTGCCCACGTCGACCGTCGCCCAGGTGGAGCGGTTCGAGTACCTCCCACGCGGCTGACCGCCGCGACGCCGACCCGGCCGCCGGGCCGGTCGCACCAGGGGTCCACCCCGGGTCCACCCCGGGTCCAGGCCGAGGTGCAGCGGGGTCGCGGCCGGGCTCCCGGGGGGTGCCATGGCTCGGTGGCCGACCGGCGAGGGCGCCGGCGGTCAGCTCGACGCGTCCGGCACCGTGATGCGCACGATCGCGCGCTGCCTCTGCCGGCGCGCCGCGACCCGCTCGACCAGCATCATGACCCGGTACTCCCAGCCGTACTTGTCGCGCAGCAGCGCGGTCGGCCGCTCCATGGCGGCCGGATCGGTGAGGACCTCCGCGTGCCCGACGACGGTCGGCGCACCCTCGGCGACCGTGCCCGTCCGGCTGCACGGACGCAGCTCGACCCGTGGGGTGTGCCGCAGCCGCTTGACCTTGCCGCTGTCCACCGGGGTGGTGACCACGAGCACGTCACCGTCCCGGGCGACCCACACCGGGGTGCTCACCGGAGCGCCGGTGCGACGGAACGTGGTCAGGGAGACGAAGGACGTGTCACCCAGCGCGGCGAGCGCACCAGGCACTGCGGAGGACGTGGTCATGCGGCCACTGTCCGGCACCGGCGCCCGGTTCGCGCGGCGGACGGCGGCGGGGCACGGCCGGGTGTCGTCGGGCGGCCGTGGGCGACGCCGGTGACGATCGCGGCGTGAGGAGGTCCGGTCGTCAGGACCTCGTGAAGGTCAGGTGGGTGACCCCACCGGGCGTCGAGACGGTCTCGACGTCGTAGTCCGTCTCCAGCCCCTCCAGTCCCTCCCACAGCCGGACCCCGCGGCCGAGCACGAGGGGTACCTGCACCAGGTGGATGTGGTCGACGAGCCCGGCCGCGATGAAGTCACGGGCGACCGTCGGGCCGCCGCCGATGCGCACGTCCCCGCCGGCTGCCGCCTCGGCCGCGACGGCGAGGGCCTCGGACGGCGAGGCGTCGAGGAAGTGGAACGTGGTCCCACCGGCCATCACGAGGGGCGACCGCGGGCGGTGGGTGAGCACGAAGGTCGGCGTGTGGAACGGCGGGTTCGGTCCCCACCAGCCCGTCCAGTCGGAGTCGTCCTGCCAGCCCGGGGGGCCGAACTTGCCCGCCCCCATGATCTCGGCGCCGATGCCGGGCTCGTGCTGCTGGGCGAAGGCGTCGTCCGCCCCGGCGGTGCCGCCCGTGCGCCCGACGATGGGGGCGCCGAAGCGGGTGGCGACCAACCACGCGTGCAGCCGTTGCCCGGCGTGGCCCATGGGCGCGTCGGGTGACTGTCCGTCGCCGGTGGCGAACCCGTCCAGCGAGATGGAGAGGTTGTGGATGCGGGTCCGTGACATGGGCTGGTCCTGTCTGCTGGGCGGCTCTCGTCGGTGAGACCGCCGCCGGGCCCGGCACTCATCGGCCCGGACGCACGACGACGGGCGGTGGCCCCGGAGAGTTCCGGGGCCACCGCCCGTTCGCTGCGGTCACCCGTCCGTCCGCCGCCGGCGGACGGACGCGGCACCCGGGTGCGGGTGCCGGCACCGGGTCACGGTGCCGGCACCCGTCGACTCACCGCTCGACCGTGGCCGGCCGGATCAGGAAGTCGTCGAACCGGTGCATGAACGCGGCGATCGCCTGGCGGGTGATCGGCGCGGTGGGCCGGAACGTGTTGTCCGGGTACCCCTCGGTGATCCGGGCGTCCTCGAGCCACCCGATCGCCGTGGCGAACTGGTGGTCGGCCGGCACGTCGGAGAACTCCGGCGCGTCGGCCTCCGGGGAGTCGGCGAGGCGGTACAGGAACGCCGCCATCGCCTGCCGGGAGACCGGAGCGGTCGGCCGGTAGGTGCCGTCCGCGTACCCGTTGGCCAGGTCGTTGGCGTGCATCCACTCGATCGCCACGTAGAACTGGTCGTCCGGGCCGACGTCGGAGAAGGACTGCTGCCCCTCCTCCGGCGTGTACTCCTCACCGGAGTAGCGGTACATGAACGCGGCCATCGCCTGACGCGACAGCGCCGCCGTCGGGTAGAAGAACCGCTGGTCGCCGACCAGGGTCCCCGTGGTCAGACCGCGCTCGGCCATCCACCGGATGTCCGGGTAGAAGACGTGGTCCGGCGTGACGTCGGCGAAGTCCGGCACCGCGGGCGCCTCGGCGGGTGCGACGAGCTGCACCACGCCCCAGCGCTCGGAGGTCTGGTAGCCCAGACCGGTCGGGTCCGCCCACGCCTTGACCGCGGTGCGGGCACCGGCGGTCGCGTCGTTGACCTGGAAGTCCAGGCCGTGGAAGGTGCCCAGACCGCTCAGCTCGTCGCCGAGGTCGATCGCGGCCTCGACGATGTAGCCGCCGTCGACCACGGTCGTGGCGCTGTCCAGACGCGCGTCCTGGTACGCCTCGTCGCCGGTGCCGAAGGACACGACGTTGTCGACGTTGATGCGCAGCTGGCTGGTCTCGTACAGGTACGGACCGTTCTTGAGGTTGCCCGTGTCGATGAAGATCTCCAGCGAGTCCTGGATCCACGGGTCGGAGCCCGAGACGTCCAGGGTGTCGTCCTCCACCAGCGCGAGCACGTACAGCGTGCTGCCGTTCCACAGCGTGCCCACCGTGGCCTCCGCGCCCTCCGGGTCACCCTGGATGAGGCGGTCGGTCGTGACGGTCTCGGCGGCGAGCCAGGAGGCGTCCACCTCGCCGTCGATGACGGGAGCCACCAGGGCCTGGTGGGCCTCGGTGTAGGACAGCTCCTCGACGAGGGTCAGCGTGCCGGTGACGCCGGGGGAGTTCCACCCCGAGGTGACGTCCCCGTCGGTCACCGCGACGTCGAAGGGCACCGTGTCGCCCAGCTCCGCGGCCTCGAGCGGGAGGTGGACCACCGCGGCCCAGCCCGTCTCGGTCTCGGTGACGACGCCGTCGACGTCGCCCTCGCCGTCACGGCCGAGCGTGTACTGCTCGCCGCCGACGGTGAAGGTCAGGCCGTCGGTCGCCTCGTCGTCGCCGTCGGTCACCGCGATCCACGCGGTGAGGTGGTCGCCCGCCCAGCGCAGCTGGAACTGGCCGACGGTCTGGGAGCCCGCACCGGTGATCTCCAGCAGCGGCAGGCGCGACCAGTCGGGAGCCGTGAAGGCCTCCGGCGAGAGCGCGATGTCGCCCGCGAACACGTTCGCGGTCTGCACCGGGGCGTCGAGGTCCTCGTCGACGGCGCCGAAGAAGGCCGGCTTGGCCTGCAGGGCGTCGTCGAACAGCAGCGGTGCGCCGGAGTCGCTGCGCCAGCTGCGCCCGTCGGTCAGACCCCACACCGTGACCGAGAACAGGTCGTCGGCGTGCTCGCGGAAGGACCGGAAGGCGTCCCGGTAGTAGTACCCCTGCTCGATGAGGTTGGCCTGGGTCACCGGGGTGCCCGTGGTCACGTCGAGCTCGGTCACGACCTGCACGACCGGCAGGTCCTCGAACCGGTCGAGCGCGGCGTCGAGGGTGCTGACCGGCAGAGCGAGGTTGACGTGGAACTGGTGGCCCACGCCGTCGATCGGCACGTCGCGCGCCAGCAGGCGCTCGACCAGGGCGCGGTAGCGGTCCTGCTTGCCGGCCTGCTCGGTGTTGTAGTCGTTGATGAACAGCGTCACCGGACGGTCGGTGCCCTCGGCCGCGTACTCGCCGTTGAACGCCTCGTCGGCGTACTGGAACGCGAGGTCGATGAAGTCCTCACCGAGGATGCGGTACCACTCGCTGCGGCGCAGCCCGTCGGAGAACTCGCCGCTGTCGGACACGACCTCGTTGACGACGTCCCAGGCCACGAGCGGGTTGGTGTCGCTGCCGAAGTCGCCGTACGTGGTGGCCAGGTTCTCGGCCACGCCGAAGATGTGGGCCCGCATGCGGTCCCGCAGGACCTGCTGGTCCTCCGCGGAGTCGGTCAGCGGCTGGCCGGCCTCGTCGGTGAAGAAGAACGCGGGCGTCTGGCTGTGCCACACGAGCACGTGCCCGTAGACGCGCAGGTCGTTCTCCTGCGCGAAGTCCATCAGCGCGGTCGCCTCGGGGTTGATGCGGAAGTTGCCGTCCGCGTCGTACCAGGCCTCCGGCTTCATGTAGTTCTCGCCGGTGACCTGGTTGAAGTGGCGGGTCAGCAGCTCCGCCGCCGGACCGGTGGTCTCGCGCGAGTCGATCGCCACGCCGACCGGGAAGTCGACGGTGCTCTTCAGCGGGGTGACGTCCTGCACGGCCGACGGCTCGCGCGGGGCGACGACGACGTCGTCGAGCAGGAAGCTGCCCGCACCGCCACCGTTGAAGCTCGTCTCGAAGTACAGCGTGGTGGCGTCCGTCTCCTGGGCGGTGAACGACGCCGTGACCTCGCGCCACTCGCTCGACGGGACGTCGGCGAACTGGCCGACGGTGTCGAACGCGTCCGCACCGTCGGTGGTGCGCTGCATGCTCAGCCAGATGTCGTCGGGCTGCTCGCCGGCTGCCATCTTGACCCAGGCGGTCACGTCGTAGGTGACGCCCGGCGTGAGCAGGCCGGTCAGGGGGTAGGCGATGCCGTCACCCTGCTCGGTGCGGTCCGAGACGAGGGCCGCTGCGGCCCCGCCGTGGAACTCCTCGGTGGTCACGGCGACGGTCGGGTCGCCGTCGGCGCTGCCGCGCGGCACCCAGCCGCCCAGGCCGTCCTCGAAGTCGGTGTCGACCACCGGTCCGGTGCTCACCACGCCGCCGGCAGGCAGCGTGAAGGTCCAGCCGTCCGCCAGCCGCTCGCCGACGACCGTGCGGACCGCGGCGATGCCGTTGTCCCGCACGCCGCCGCCGTCGTGCACGAGGACGACCGCGCCGGGGGTGATGGCGTTGCGCAGGTTGGCGGTCAGCGTGGCCTCGGACAGGTCGTTGCCGTCCCAGTCCGAGATGACGTTGCCGAGCCCGAGCGGCTGCATGCCGAGCGCGACGGCGACCTCGGGCGTGGCGCCCCAGCTGCCGTTGGGGGCGCGGAAGTACGGCACCGCCTGCTGCGGGTTGCCCAGCGCGTCCCGGATGATCTGGAGGTTGGCCTTGAGGTCGGCCTCGATCTCCGCCTGCGACCAGTCACCCATGTCGGCGTAGGTGGTCGTGTGGTTGCACAGGGTGTGGCCCTCGTCGACGATCCGGCGCAGGATCTCGGCCCCACCCGGGGCCTGGATGTTCTGGCCGATCACGCAGAAGGTCGCGGTGAGGTCGTTCTCGCCGAGGAAGTCGAGCAGGTCCTCGGTCTCACCGGGGTTGGGCCCGTCGTCGAACGTGAGCGCCGCGACGTCGCCGGTGCCGCGCGCTGCGGAGACCTGCGTCTCGGTCGGGCTGGTGGCGCCGCCGGGGACGAAGTCGGGGTCGGGCGTGGGGGTCCAGCCGCCGCCGTCGGCGGCCGGGGTGGTGATGACCAGGTCGTCCACCAGGTAGGTGTACGCCCCGGCGCCGCCGGGCAGGTCCGCCGTGCCGATGTACACCTGGCCGTCGGCCGGAGCCGTGAGCGTGCCGGTGACCGTCGTCCACGCGTCGGCGGACATGGTCGTGTTGCCGATCCAGGTGAAGTCCGGCTTCATGACGAACCGGACTCCGGTCGGTCCGGCCGTCCCCTCGGCGAGCCGCGCCTGCATGGAGAAGGTGTACTGCTGGCCCTCCTCGAGCGCGCCGGCCGGGGTCTGGATCCCGACGAAGTCGGAGGTCCGGTTCGCGACCTGCAGCGCCTTGTCACCGTCGACCTCGACGATGGTCACCTCGGGGCTGCCGCTCAGGACCCAGGGGTCGTAGCTGTCGTTCTCGAAGTCGTTGCTGACGACGACCACCGGGTCGCCGACGGCCGTGGGTACTGCTGTGCCGGTCGGGGCTGCCGCTGCTGTCGCGGCCACCCCTCCCGTCATGGCGAGGGCGAGGAAGCCCGCCCCCCATGCTGTCCGACGTGGACGTGACCGCGTCATGCATTCGCCCCTTTGCGATGGGTGTGGGTGGTACGCGGGACACCGTAGGCAGTCCCGCGCTCGTTTGTATAGGCGCTGAACTATCGAAAGTAAAACGTTATCGATCTGACGCGGGGCGCCGCGGGCGCGGGTCGTCCAGGGGGTGTCCCCGACGGGCGCGGGCCGCCCGCGGGACGTCCCCGACCGGCGCGGTCGCCGGCGGTGGGGTCAGAAGACCAGGCCCTTGAGCAGCACGGTGGCCGCGGCGCCGACCGCAGCGAGCACGAGCCCGGCCACGGCCCGCCCGCGCCCGACCGGGGCGAACCCCGCAGTGCCCAGCTGGCCGGCGCGGGCCAGCCCCAGCACGCACACCACCAGCGCGCCGAGCGACACCACGAGCAGGGTGTTGACCAGCAGCGACAGCGCACCGAGGCCGAGGCCGACGGTCGCGGGGGTGTTGCGGACGACCTGGCGGGTGAGTGGCTGCGCGAGCAGCGACACCGGTCGCGTGCGGGTGTCCCACGCGGCGCCGTCCCACCACCGCTCCGCCGGCGTCCCGGCCGGGTCGGGGTACCACCCGGGGGCGGCAGCGCCGGGCCGAGGTGCCCCGGGCGGTCGGCCCGGGGGCAGCGGGACGCCCGGCTGATGCCCGGGCTGCGGGCTGCCCCATGCGCTCGAGTCGGTCATGCCCACCCCGGTCCGCCGTGGCCGCTGGTCGACCGTCCGCGGCCGATCATCCGGCACCCGGTCCGGGCGCGTCGACCGCGCGGCGGCCGTGCCGGTCGTCCTGCGCGTCCTGCGGGTCGTCCTGCGGGTCGGCGGTCCCGTCGACCCGGTCGTCGAGCGGCTCGTCGTCGGTCCGGAAGCCGATCACCTTGTGGCTGCCGTCGCAGAACGGCTTGATGCCCGAGGCGCCGCACCGGCACAGCGCGACCGTCCGGCGCCGGCGGGCCGCCGGGGCGCCGGAGCCGAGCAGGATCTCGACGTCGCCGCGCACGAGCAGGGGTCCGTGCGGGCAGGCCGTGACGCTCGCCCACGGTTCGCGGGGCGGCAGGGCGGGGTCCGGCGGCATCTGCGGGTCGGGTCCGGCGCTGGTCACCGCAGCAGTCAAGCACGGCCGGGGCGTCGCGCCCCGGGCGGGCAGCAGGCCGGACAGCGGCGGCCGCGCGCGGCGGACGGTGGGCCGGCCCGTGGTCCGCCGCCCCGCGGAGCCCGCCGGGTCGGCCGACCGGGTGCAGACGCCACGCGACGGTGTGATCCTGACCGGGCTCACCGCACCCGGCGCCGGCGCCCGACCGCGCGGCGCCCGTGAGCGCCCGCACACCTGACGGAGGAACCCATGCGCCAGCCCGCCCCGCGCGGCCCCCTCAGCGGGGCCCTGCTCGACGCCCTGCGGGCAGCACCCGGCCCCGTGCCGGCGGTGCAGGCCGCCGCCGACGACGCGGTCGCGGCGAGCCCGGACGTGCTCGCCGACGACGACGTCCAGCTCGCGCTGTTCGTCCTGTACGAGCTGCACTACCGCGGAGTCGACGGCGTCGACGAGGCCTGGGAGTGGCAGCCCGACCTGCTGCGGGTGCGCGCCGGCCTCGAGGCGGCGTTCGAGGCGGCGCTGCGGCGCCTGGTGCCGGTGCCGGCCGGCGACGCGCGCGACGCGGCCGAGATCGCGCAGGCGCTGTTCGACCTCACCGCGGCGGACACCGGACCGAGCGTGTCCCGCTACGTCGCCAAGCGGGCGACCGACGAGCAGCTCCACGAGTTCGTCGTCCAGCGGTCGATCTACCACCTCAAGGAGGCCGACCCGCACAGCTGGGCGCTGCCTCGGCTGACCGGACGGGCCAAGTCGGCCCTGGTCGAGGTGCAGGCCGACGAGTACGGGGGAGGACGGCCGGGCCACATCCACTCCGAGCTGTTCGCCGGGACCATGCGCGCGCTGGGCCTCGACGACACCTACGGGGCGTACCTGGACGCCGTGCCGGCCCTGACCCTGGCGTCGACCAACGTGATGAGCCTGTTCGGCCTGCACCGGCGCCTGCGCGGGGCGATCACCGGCCACCTGGCGGCGTTCGAGATGACGTCGTCCATCCCGTGCCGGCGGTATGCCGCGGGGTTCCGCCGGCACGGCTACGGCGAGGACGTCACCTTCTACTTCGACGAGCACGTCGAGGCGGACGCGGTTCACGAGCAGATCGCGGGTCGCGACCTGGCCGGCGGGCTGGCCGAGGCCGAGCCCGCGGTGCGCGACGACGTGCTGTGGGGCGCGGCGACCTACCTCGCGGTCGACGGGATGGCCGGTGCCGCGATGCTCGCCGCGTGGCAGGAGGGACGCAGCTCCCTGCGCGAGGTGCCCGGGGGCGCAGCACCCAGCACGGCGCTGCGCCCCGCGCTGCGCCCCTCCGACGGCGCCGGCGACGTCAGGGAGCCGGAACCCGCGACACGGTGAAGGTGTCGGGCTCCTCGCCGGCCGCCCGCTCGCCGAACTGGCTGTTGACCACCAGCAGCGAGCCGCGGCCGACGGCGGCGGCGGTCGTCGGGTCGTCGAACGTCGGGTCGGTGGTCCGGCGCAGCACGGTCCCGGACGTCAGTCGCCGGTCGAGCTCGACGGTGACCAGGTAGCCGACGTCGCCCTGGCGCTCCACGGCGTACAGGGTGTCGCCGTCGAGCACGAGGCCGTCCCCGCTGACCGAGCCGCCGCCGAGGTCGATCCCCGTGACCGCCCCGTCGCGGGTCGCGACCCGGAACAGCCGGCCGGTGTTGGACTGCGCCAGCACGAGGTGACGCGAGTCCCGGGTGGCGGCGATCCCGTTGACGTTGAAGCCGGGCTGGTACTGCAGGTCCGTGCCCGTGAAGTCGACGAACGTGGGCAGCACGGCCAGGCCGTGGGTGCGCCGCTCGCGGGCGTCGATGCGGTACAGCACAGGCCGCTGGGAGTCGGTGACGTACACGTCGCCCCGCCGGGTCACCACGAGGTCGTTGAGGAACGTCGGAGCACCGCCGGGGTCGGTGACCTGCCACCGGCCGGTGAGCTCGCCGGTGGCGACGTCGTAGGCGAAGACGAGGCCGGTGGCCCCGCCCGCGACGAACAGCGTGCGCCCGTCGACCTTCATCCCGATGGCCGACGTGCGCCCGTCCTGCCCACCGGGCAGGAACGGCGTCGCCACCGGGTCGCCGAGCCGGCCGCGGTACACCGTGCCGTCGGTCGTGCTGCCGACGTAGAACCGGGTGCCCTGGGCCGCGACGCCCTCGGGGTAGATGTCGGGGTCCGCCGCGCCCTGGGGCTGCAGGACGTACGTCAACGGCAGGTGCCGGTCGACGTCGCGACCGGACCGGTCGTGCGCGGCGGCGGCGGGCGAGGCGAGGAGCAGTGCGGTCACGGCGGCGGCGGCCGTGCGCACGGGACGGGTCAGAGGCATCGGTGGCTCCGGGGGTCGGTGCCGGTCACCCACCCACGCTGGTCGGTGGCTCGGCGGTCGTGCGGGCCCTGCCGACGATAGGGGCGCCCGGGGTCCGACGGGGGCCGATGGGGCACCGTCAGCGACCGGAGCGGATCGCCCGGATGCTCAGCTGCACCGCGGAGAACAGCACCAGCAGGGCGAAGGCGATGCCCGCGACGTCGGGCGGCAGCCAGAACGCGATGGCCACCCCGCCGAACGACGCCACCGTCGCCGCCACCCCGACGACGAGGCCGGCGCGCAGGTCGAACAGGTGGGCGCGCGCGTTCGTGATGGTCCCCATCGTCGCGGTCGGCAGCATGACCAGCAGCGACGTGCCCTTGGCGACCAGGTCGCCGGCGCCGAACAGCGAGATCAGTGCGGGCACCAGGATGACGCCGCCACCGATGCCGAACAGGCCGGACGCGATCCCCATGCCCAGCCCCACGGCCACCAGGGCCAGGCCGACCGCCCAGCTCAGGTCCAGGTCCTCCCCGCGCTCCGGCGCGATGAGCAGCATGCGGGCGGCGGCCGCGAGCAGCAGCGCCACGAACATCCACCGCAGCACGGGCAGCGACAGGCGGCGCAGCAGCCTGGACCCGACGACGGAGCCGAGGACGCCGCCCATCGCGACGATCAGCCCGACCGGCACGTCCACCTCGCCGTTGGCGAGGTAGGTGAGCATCCCGGCGACGGAGGCCGGGATGATCGCCGCGAGCGACGTCGCCGCCGCGCGGCGCTGGTCCATGCCGGCCAGCGTGATCAGCAGCGGGACCATGAGGATCCCGCCGCCGACGCCGAACGCGCCGGACAGCAGTCCACCGAGCGCGCCGACGGCGACGAGGACCAGCCAGGAGGGAGTGGTGCCCGCGTCGCGGGTGATCTCTGTGGGCGGCACCCGGTGATGCTAGGCCCACGCCGGGCGACACGAGTGACCAGCGCGGGTGGCGAAGACTGGACTCGTTCCAGTCTGCGTGCCAGACTCGCCGGCATGCCCAGCGATCCGCACGCCGACGCCCGCGTCGACGTCGAGGACGCCGCCACCGGTCCGGCGAGCGCGCTGCGCGCCGCGGGCCTGCGTGTCACCGGGCAGCGCGTCGCGGTGCTGGCCTCGCTCGTCGACGCCCGCGACGCCGCCCAGCACCTGTCCGCCGCGCAGGTCGCCGCCGCCGCGCGGAGCCGCACCGAGGGCATCTCGACCCAGGCGGTGTACGACTGCCTCGACGCCCTCACCGACGCCGGGCTCGTGCGCCGCATCGAGCCGGCCGGCCGGCCGGCGCTGTTCGAGGCTCGGGTGGGGGACAACCACCACCACCTCGTGTGCCGCGACTGCGGGTACACCGTCGATGTCGACTGCACGCACGGTGCGGCGCCCTGCCTGACGCCCGACGTCGACCACGGGTTCGTGGTCGACGAGGCGGAGGTGGTGTTCTGGGGCCGGTGCGCGGCCTGCGCCGCCACGCCGTCGTCCACCGGGCGCAGCCCGGGCGGCCCCGCCGGAGCGGCGCCCCGGGCCCGGCGGCAGCTGGCCCCGGCGCAGGCGCGCACCCGCCACTGACCCCCGACCCCCCCGACGCGGGCGGTGCCCTCCGGTGCCGCCCCGAGCCATCAACCGAGGAGATCCATGACCGACGTCGCATCGCAGTCGTCCGCCCCCGACGACGACCGTCCCGTCCTGACCAACCGCCAGGGTCACCCGGTCTACGACAACCAGAACCAGCGCACCGTGGGCGCCCGCGGTCCGGCGACTCTCGAGAACTACCAGTTCCTCGAGAAGATCAGCCACTTCGACCGCGAGCGGGTCCCCGAGCGCGTCGTGCACGCCCGCGGGACGACGGCGTTCGGGTACTTCGAGGCGTACGGCACCCTCGGCGACGAGCCCATCAGCCGCTACACCCGCGCCAAGCTGTTCCAGGAGAAGGGCAAGCGCACCGACGTCGCGCTGCGGTTCTCGACCGTCGCCGGTGGCCGGGACTCCTCGGAGTCGGCGCGCGACCCGCGCGGGTTCGCGATCAAGTTCTACACCGAGGACGGCAACTGGGACCTGGTCGGCAACAACCTCGGGGTCTTCTTCATCCGGGACGCGATCAAGTTCCCGGACTTCATCCACTCCCAGAAGCCCGACCCGGTCACCTTCGAGGCCAGCGTCGCCAACCGCGCGTTCGACTTCTTCAGCCAGACCCCCGAGGCCATGCACATGGTCACGCTGGTCTTCAGCCCGCGCGGCACTCCGGCGTCGTATCGCACCATGCAGGGCTTCGGGGTGAACACCTACAAGTGGGTCAACGAGGCCGGCGAGACCGTGCTGGTCAAGTACCACTGGCTGCCCAAGCAGGGCGTGAAGTCGTGGACCGCCGCGGACGCCGCGGCCGTGCAGGCGCAGACCCTCGGGGCGCACACCAAGGACCTGTACGACGCGATCGAGGCGGGCGACCACCCCGAGTGGGAGCTCAACGTCCAGATCATGAGCGACGACGAGCACCCCGAGCTCGACTTCGACCCGCTGGACGACACCAAGGTGTGGCCCGAGGAGATCTTCCCGCTGCGCCCGGTCGGCCGGATGGTGCTGGACCGCAACGTGAGCGACAACTTCGCCGAGAACGAGCAGATCTCCTTCGGCACCGGCGTCCTCGTGGACGGCCTGGACTTCTCCGACGACAAGATGCTGGTCGGCCGGACCTTCTCCTACTCCGACACCCAGCGGCACCGCGTCGGTCCCAACTACCTGCAGGTCCCGGTGAACCAGCCCAAGGCCGCGGTGAACACGAACCAGCAGGGCGGCCAGATGTCCATGGGCCGCGACCACGTCGGCTCGAACCCGCACGTCAACTACGAGCCGTCGATCACCGGCGGTCTGCGTGAGGCCACCTACCCGACGCACGACGAGCAGGGACCGGAGATCAGCGGTCGCCTGACCCGCAAGCGCATCCCGCGCACGAACGACTACCAGCAGGCGGGCGAGCGGTACCTGCTGTCCGAGCAGTGGGAGAAGGACGACCTCGTCGCCAACCTGGTGGCGGCGCTCAAGCAGTGCGACCGGCCGATCGTCGAGCGCATGGTGTGGCACTTCCTCATGTGCGAGGACGAGCTCGGGCTGCGCGTCGGCGAGGGCGTGGGCCTCTCGCCCGACGACGTCCGGCACCTGCCGCCGTTGCAGAGCCAGACGCTGAACGACGATGAGCTGGCGCGCCTGGCCAACCTCGGCAAGAACGGGCCGCGCGAGGTCGGCGGCCTCGTCATGACGCACTGCGTCCCGAACGAGCGGGTCGTGGTCGCGGGGAGCTGACCCGAGCTCATCCCGCGCAGCGCCCGCTGCAGGCCTCGGCCCGTGCCGGTCCCCCCTGACCGGCACGGGCCGAGCCGTGCCCGCACGGGTGGGCGCACCCGCCGTGCGCGTGGGACGGTGCGGCGATGGCCGCCCTCGACCCCCGTCGCGCCACCGCCTTCGGTCGGTACGCGCGCGACGACGACCGGTGGCGTCCCGGGTACCCCGACGCCGCGGTGGACTGGCTGCTGCCGCCCGGAGCCCCGCGGGTCGCGGACGTCGGCGCGGGCACCGGCAAGCTGACCGGGGCGCTGGTGGACCGCGGGCTCGAGGTCGACGCCGTGGAGCCCGACGACGCCATGCTCGCCGTCCTGCGTGAGCGGTGGCCCGGCGTCCGCGCCCACCTCGCCGGGGCGGACCGGCTCCCGCTGCCCGACGGCGCCGTCGACGCGGTCGTCGTGGGCACCGCGTGGCACTGGTTCCCGCACGACGCCGCGGTCGCCGAGGTCCGCCGCGTCCTGCGCCCGGGCGGACGTCTGGGCTGCTGTGGAACGGGCCCACCCGGGCCGACGAGGGCTGGCCCGCCGAGCTGACGGCGCTCGACCCGGACGCCGACGCCAAGCGCGAGTCGCGGCGGCCGGGCGCCGTCGGCGTCCCGGTCGCCCAGCTCGAAGTCGGCGACGTTCGACTGGGTGTGGCACGTCGACGCCGACGCGGTCCGCGGGTACTTCGGGACGCACTCGGGCGTCACCACGCTCCCGGACGACGAGCGCGACCGGCACCTGGACCGCGTGCACGGGATCGTCGCCGCTGCGTGGGCAGCCGCGGGGACGCCGACCGTGCCGTGGCCGCAGACGACCGAGTGCGTGCGCTGGACGCCGACGCCCCGGCACGGTGGGTGAGGGCGCGGCCCGACCGCTCCGTGGCCGGTGGTGCGACGGACCGGCGGCCGCCCCAGGTGCACAAGCACGAGGGGGTTGACGCGGCGGCGGCTCGCTGCGGTCGGAGACCGGGACGCCCGCCTTGTTATGCCGGGCCATGGCGTGCGACCCTCGGCTCGCCGTGAGAGCGCTCTCTCGCCTCTTCCAACGAAGGAAGCCGACCATGCACGTACTCCCTCGCAGTCCTCGCCCGCCCACGTTCGCCGCGGCCTCAGCCGGCGCCCTCGCCCTCGGTCTCGCGCTCGCCGCGGTCGTCGTGCCGCCCGCGTCCGCAGCTCCTGCGGCCGCCGAGCCCGATCTCGGTCCGAACGTCGTCGTCGTCGACCCGTCGATGACCACCGCCGAGATCCAGTCGATCGCCGACGGGATCCACGCGCGGCAGGCGGACGACGAGATGGGGACGGGCCGCTACAGCCTGCTCTTCCGACCTGGCTCGTACGGCACCGCCGACGACCCGCTGCAGATCCAGGTCGGCTACTACACGGAGGTGGCCGGGCTCGGCGCGACGCCGGGTGACGTCCGCATCACCGGCAAGGTCGAGGTGTACAACCGCTGCTTCGACGCCGCGGGCGCCCCCGTCGCCGCGGGCTCTCCGGGCGCCGAGTGCTTCGCGCTGAACAACTTCTGGCGGGGCATCTCGAACCTGACCATCGACGTGAACAGCGTCGGGCAGGACGACTGCCGGGGTGGCAACAACTTCTGGGCGGTCTCCCAGGCTGTGTCGATGCGGCGCGTCGAGGTCACCGGCGGCGGCCTGACGCTGATGGACTACTGCTCCGGACCATCCTTCGCCAGCGGCGGCTTCATCGCCGACTCACGCGCCGACGTCGTGATCAACGGGTCCCAGCAGCAGTGGCTCACGCGCAACAGCGAGATCGGCTCCTGGTCCAACGGGGTGTGGAACCAGACCTTCTCCGGCGTGGTGGGGGCTCCGGACGACGCCGGCTACCCCGACCCGCCCTACACGACGCTGGAGCGGACCCCGGTCAGCCGCGAGAAGCCCTACCTGTTCATCGGCGCCGACGGCGCCTGGAACGTGCGCGTGCCGCAGGCTCAGCAGGGCTCCTCGGGCACCAGCTGGGCCGAGGGCCTGACCGCCGGCCGGACCATCCCGCTCCGCGACTTCTACGTCGCCGACCCGTCCGACTCCGTGGCGCAGATCAACGCTCAGCTCGCCCGCGGCAGGCACCTGCTGCTGACCCCCGGCGTCTACGACGTGGACCGGAGCATCGCCGTCAAGCGCGCCGACACCGTCGTGCTGGGTCTGGGGTTGGCCACGCTGACGGCCGTCGAGGGAGCCGTTCCCCTGCGGCTGGCCGATCGTCCGGGCATCGTCGTGGCGGGCGTCACGATCGACGCCGGCACCGTGGAGTCACCGGTGCTCCTCCAGGTCGGCACGAAGAACGGCAACAACGGCGCCCGCACGAGCTCGGCCGCCAACCCGACGACACTGAGCGACGTCTACTTCCGCATCGGGGGCCCGCACGTCGGCAAGACCGACATCGCGCTGGAGGTCAACAGCGACCGGGTCCTGGTGGACCACACCTGGGTCTGGCGCGCCGACCACGGCGTGGAGGACTTCGACACGGCCCAGGGGTTCCTCGGCGACGACGAGCGCTGGGTCACCAACGTGGGACGCAACGGCGTCGTGGTGAACGGGGACGACGTCACGGCGACGGGCCTCTTCGTCGAGCACTTCCAGGAGCACAACACGGTGTGGAACGGCGAGCGCGGCCGTGTCGTGCTGTACCAGAACGAGCTCCCCTACGACCCTCCCACGCAGGCGGACTGGACGACGCCCGACGGCACGCTGGGCTGGGCGGCGTACAAGGTCGACGACTCCGTCCAGCAGCACCAGCTCTGGGGGGGCGGCGTCTACGTCTACAACCGCAACAACCCCGACATCGTCACGACGAACGGCTATGAGGTCCCCCGTCGCCCCGGGGTCAGCCTGCAGCACGTCATGACGAAGAACCTCAGCGGTCCCGGCACGATCACGCACGTCGTCAACGGCGTCGGGGACGCCGTCGACGGCGTGCCCGACCCGGGCGACCCGGACGGCTACGAGGACCCGAGCTACGTGCTCAGCTATCCGTGACCTGACCGATCGCACCACCGAGGGTGAGGCGGCTGCGGCGCCGGCCGGGGCCGCCTCACCCTCACGCGGTCTCCCGGACCACCAGCTCGACGTCCAGGACGATGCCGACGGCGTCCGGATCGCGCGCCAGCTCGGGCATCATCTGCGGCACCGGTCGACCCAGCCGGTGCACCAGCGCCTGGGCCATCAGCCGACCCTGGTCGGCGGTGCGCTGTCTGATCGTCGTCAGCGGCGGGTCCGAGACCGCAGCCATCTCGGCGTCGTCGAAGCCCACGACCGCCACGTCCTGCGGCACCCGCCGGCCCTCCGTCCGGAGCCCGTTGATCGCCCCCAGGGCCATCATGTCCGAGGCCACGAACAGTCCGTCGAGGTCGGGGCGCCGCCTCATCAGGGCGACTGCGGCAGCGGCACCACCCTGCGTGGTGAAGTCGCCCGTCTGCACCAGGTCGGCGTCGAACCGCGGACCCAGCCCCGCCCGGAAGCCCTCCAACCGGTCCACGCCGGCCGACATGTCCTGCGGCCCGGTCACCGTGCCCACCCGCGTCCGCCCGACCGCGGTCAGCCGCTCCGCCGCGAGCCGAGCACCTCGTCGGTTGTCGTGGTCGACGTAGGCGATGTCGACGCCGAGGCCGCCGACCATCGGCCGCCCGCCCACCACGAGAGGCACACCGGTGCCGGCGAGGCGCTCGACCGCGTGCAGTCCGGCGTGCTCGGAGATCACCAGCACCCCGTCCACGTGCCCACTGCGCACGGACCGCTCGACGCCGCCGATGTCGTCCGGCGTCTGCGCCATCGACAGCACCAGGCGCATGCCGCTGCGCGCCAGCTCGGTACTCACTCCCCGGACGATCGCCGCGAAGAACGGGTTGGAGAAGAAGCGCGTGCTGGACTCGGCGGCGACCAGGACCACCGCATCGGTGCGCCGTGTCACCAACGACCGAGCAGCCAGGTTGGGCACGTACCGCAGGTCCCGGATGGCCTGGTTCACCCGGTCCACCAGCACCCGGTCGACGAACGACGCCCCGTTGACCACACGGGACGCCGTCGCGCGCGACACCCCGGCGTGGTGGGCGACCTGCTCCAGGGTGATCCGGCCCCGACCGTGCGACCCGTCGACGGACCGCGCTCCCGGTGGCCCCGCTGGATCGGACATCGGTCGTCATCCTAGGACGCTCGGGCCCGTGCCGATCTGCGGCGCCGGTCGTCCTCGGCGGGTCCAGACCCAGCTCCGCCGCCGAGCTCACCGTCCACCGGCGACCTCGGCGAGGTGGCGGCGCCAGCCGCCGGTCGCGGTGATGTCCCGGGCACGGGCGAGCGCGAGGGGTTCGCACAGGAACCCGCTGACGGTGGCGCCGTCGGCCAGGGCCACCGGACCGATCGCCATCGGCCAGGGGAGGGTGGCGACGAGATCGGCGAAGCCCGCCGGGGGGAGCGTCCACACCTCGATCTCGATCGCGGCCCCGCGGTGCGTCACCCGTTCCAGGCCCGGCTCGGGCGGCGTCGTCGCGAGCGCGTGCGGGCGGTAGCCGGGTGCCGTCGTGGTGGCCCGGACGAACGTGCCACCGCGCGCGGTGAGCTCGCCGTTGAGGGGCTGCCCGCGCAGGTGCGCCCCGACCACCGCCAGCGGCACGGCCCCCTCGGCCGCGGGCCTGTCCGCGTCGGCCGTGGGCAGGACCGCGTCGGCCGCGTCGACCGCGGGCACCCCCGCCGGCTCACCGGTGAGCAGCCGTCCGAGCTCGGCGAGCCGGGCGTCGCAGAACGCCGGTCCGACCAGCTGGACGCCGAACGGGAGCCCGTCGACCTGCCCGGCCGGGACGGCCAGCGCCGCCAGGTCGAGCAGGTTGGCGAAGTTGGTGAACCGGCCGAGGTCGCTGTTGACGCCGACGGGGTCGGCGGCGACGTCGGCCAGCGTGGGGTGCTGCGTCGTGGTGGGGAGCAGCAGCGCGTCCACCGCGGACAGCTCGCTCGTCGCGGCCATCCGCAGCCGGTCGAGGGTCTCGAGGTGGCTGAACAGCGCGTGCGCGGGCAGATCGGCCGCCGCCCGGATGATCCGGCCGACGACGGGGTCGACGTCGTCGTGCCCGGCGTCGACGAAGGTCCCGACGGCGGCGTAGCGCGTGGCGACGAACGCGCCGTTGTAGAGCAGCCGCGCCGTCGTAGAGCAGCCGCGCCGCGGCGAGCAACGGGGCCACGTCCACCTCGACCGTCCGGACGCCGGCGTCGCGCAGGGCAGCGACCGCGCCTGCGAAGGCCTCGGCCCAGCCGGGGGCGAGGGGGCCGAGTGCCGCCGCCGCGGGGACGGCCACCACCCCGATCCCCGCAGTGGCCCGGACCGGCGCGCCGGTCCGGGCCAGCGGGTCCGTGCCGTCGGGTCCGGCGAGCGCGACCAGCACCCGTTCGGCGAGCGCGACGGTGCCCGCGAACACCGAGACGCAGTCCAGCGTGCGGCACGCGGGCACGACGCCGGTGACCGGCACCAGGCCGCGGGTCGGCTTGACGCCGACCAGGCCGTGCAGCGCCGCCGGTACCCGCCCGGATCCCGCGGTGTCGGTGCCGAGGGCGAGGTCGGCGATCCCCAGCGCGACCGCGACGGCCGAGCCGCTGCTGGACCCGCCGGAGATGCGGTCGGGTGCGGTCGCGTGCCGGACGGCGCCGTACGGGCTGCGGGTGCCGACCAGGCCGGTGGCGAACTGGTCGAGGTTCGTCGTGCCGAGCACCACCGCGCCGGCGTCCCGCAGCCGCGCCACGGCGGTCGCGTCGGCGGGCGCCGGACCGTCGGCGAACGAGGGGCACCCGGCGGTGGTCGGCGGCCCCGCCACCGCGATGTTGCCCTTGGGCGCCGTCGGCGTCCCGGTCGCCCAGCTCGAGTCGGCGACGTTCGACTGGGTGCGGGATGTCGACGCCGACGCGGTGCGCGGGTGCGTCGGGACGCACCTGGGCGTCACCACGCTGCCGGACGACGAGCGAGCAAGGCCCCGTGGACCGGCGCACCCCCCGCGCGAGATCTCACGAGTTGGCCTGCGCTGGGTTCCCCACCGACGGCTCGACCAGGTAGGTGGGGGACTCGGACACGCCGTGTGCGACTACGAGGACTCGGCTGAGTGCACTGGGACCCCACAGCGGCCACCGGGATGCGCTGAGGGACACCTTCCCGCGACAGGTCTGTCGCAGCAGGTGCTCTCGCCCCCAGCGCAACGGCTTCGCGTATCTGGCGCACGCGCACGCGCGACCGGCGGCATGAGCGTGCGGTTCTCCGTGCAAGGAGAGTGCGGCAGGCTGTCCCGATGCGCACGGTGCCGACGTGAGGATCTGGCGGCGCAGGCCCGTCGTCGAGCACGACTTTGGCCCGGAGTTCGAACCGTTCCGTGATGGCCTCATGGTCCTCACCCAGGACGGTCGGCCACTGGGCCATGTGGCGACCTCGCTGGGGCAGTTCCGGACGCCCTTCGCCCCGCTCACCCCGCAACCGTGGATCTGGCTCGTCGTCGTCTGGGCCGACGGCGTGAAGGAACGTGCGGTCGAGGACTACCCACCCTGGAGCTACGTCGCGGAGATCCGCCAGGGCTACCTCGAGTGGCCGGGCACCAGCCGCACCGACCGAGCGGGTCGCTACCAGATCGAATGGGTCGCTCCTGAGCAGGCACACGCAGAACGCGAGCGGCTCGGCATCCGCCCCGAGGACTCTTGAGCCAAGGCCGAGCGCTCTCGATTTCCTCGGCAGGCGGTCCGGTCGGCGGCAGATCCGGGCGAGCGCAGCCGCCCTCACCGCGGCATGAGCGAGCGGCGCGAGCAGCCGTTCTGGCTTGTGCCGTTACGCGACGTGGCAGTTCTCGATGGCCCCGGTCAGGCGAAGCCGCCGTTGCTGTTGAGGAGCTGGCCGGTAATCCATCCCCCCTGAGTTGAGCAGAGGAACGTGACGAGGTCCGCGGTGTCAGCCGGCGTGCCGAGGCGGCCGAGCGGAGTCTGCGTCGCGCCAGCGGTGCGTATGGCGTCGGACATCCATCCTGTGTCGATCGGACCTGGGTTGATGACGTTGGCGCGGACTCCGAGATGGGCCAGTTCGAATGCAGCGGCCAACGTAATGCGGTCCAACGCGGCCTTGCTGGCGCCGTAGGGCAAGTTGCCGACCGTGTGGTCGGAGGTGAGCGCGATGATGCGTCGGCGTGCGTCCTCGCCCATGGCGTGCCTGGCGAACGCCCGGATGAGTAACCAGGGTGCTCGGGCGTTGACCGCGAAGTGAGGTCGAAGCTCTCGACGTTGGTGTCGAGGATCCCACTGGCGACCGATTCGCAGTGACACATCACGAGCGCTTGGACATCGCCAAAGGTTTGCACGGCACGGTCGAACACCTGGTCCGCAACTTCCGGGTCCGCCAAATCGGCCTCGATCGCGACCGCTCTCGCTCCCGCCACCCGCAGTTCCTCGACGATGGCCTCGGTGGATCCAGGTTCGCCACCCCACGGCATGCGCGCGTCGTAGGGGGAGTAGTACGTGAAAACGATGTCCCAGCCGTCCAATGCCAGGCCACGAGCGACTCCAGCGCCGATGCCCCTGGTTCGACCGACTCCGGTGACTAGAGCGACCGGTCGTCGTCCCCACTCGTCAAAGTTCCTCGTCATCCCTTGAGTGTCGCCGAGGTCAGCATGCCGAGTCGCGGAGTGGGCGCGCCGCCGCCGTTGCACGGTCATCGGCACGAGCGCGGAGCCGACCGGTGGGGGACGCGCGGCGCCGGGAGCCGACGACCGCGTCGCGGCATGTGCGGATGGGCAAGGTCTACGTGCGAGGGTGTCGGCGTGTGGCGGGCAATCGGGAAGACATGGAGCCGTTGGCGGCGGCAGCACGCTAGCCAAGTTCCGTACGGCGACTGCCCTCTTTGTGACCACGACTGGCGCGAGCACCACCCCGAACAAGGATGCGGCGAGTGCTCATACGAGATCGAGCATCGCGAGCCCGGCGCTCCTGAATCGGTCTGTCGCCGGGCAGCGCCCGGCTGGACCTGGTGAAGAGGCGCGACCACCGGTGCCGCGCGCGACCTGCGGCACGTGCGGATGCGGGTCTGGGCGCTCGGGTGGCGCGGCTGGGTGCCCGTGCCTGGGTATCGGCGCCGCCGAGATTCCGCGCCATGTCGAAGGGCGTCCCGGCGAGTTCGGGCGGTTACGGTGCTCACCTCCGCGCGAGACCTGCCGATGGGGAGCCACGACGTGCTCCGCGCATTGTTGAGAGGACCTACCGGTGAGCCCGACCCGCTTGACCTTCATTGCCGCCCCGCTCGTGGCGATCGTCGCTCTCGCGGGTTGCGCACTCGGTGACGAGCCGGCAGTCGGCGCAGCGGCCGGACACGTGACCATGACCGATGCTCACGCGGCCACCCTCCGCATCTGCCACGCCGCGCTCGCCCTCGAGCACAACACCTTCGTCGAGTTCGACTGGAACACTGCCTACGAGTCAGCGGCCAACATGGACCTGGACGTGGGGCTCGTTCAGGACGAAGACGTCCGTGCAGCTGCTCAGCTCGCAATCGACACGGTGCCGGACCTGCTCGAGGACGAGAGCCTGAGCGACGACGCCTTCATCGAGGCCATCGTCCCCGTCATGAGCGGCTTCTACTCCGCGTGTGACGAGTGGGCGGCCGATCACCTCTACGACGAGTGACCGTCCAGCCGGCGCCACCCAGCGCCGGCGGCAGCGAGTCGCTAGCAACGGACGTGACAGCGGCATGTCCGGATGCTGCCCGACGAGCACGCGGGAGCATGAGTGCCGACGCGCCATGACGTAACCTCGCCAGGCGCCCCGGATGTCCCGACAAGAAGCGGGCGCAGTGACTCTCGATCGGCGCAGATCTCGCGAGTAAGAGCAGGAGGCCCGAACGTGCCTCGACCTGAGTTCAAGGCCGCTGTCAAGTCCTGCCGCGCGGAATTGTCGGCGAGAGGTTTCAAGTTGGTGGCGTCAGGCGGGTACCGCCTGGGGGCCGTACCGGTTCAGGCCCGTCTCGGGCGGCCCCCTTGGGTGACCGGTGACCCGCCGTACCACTGGCAGTTGTTCTTCATGAGTCCAGATGCCGTCTGGGTGCCGCGCGATGGCCTGACGGGCGAGGTGGTGTACGCCTACCGGCAAGACCAGCAGTCAAAGCCCGCTCTCGACTACTACCCGGTAGACACGGCCGAGGGCGTCGACCTGTTCTTGGAAGACTTTCGCCGGTACACGCTCCACCTACTCGACGGGGCGACGTCGGGTGACGCGCTGATAGGCATGCTCTTGCGCCGCGAGACCGCGCCCCCGGGTGGCTGGGGCAAGGGTCAGCGGAAGAACGAGACCGGGTTGGCGCGAGTCGTCCTGTCGATCGCGACGGCGTACGGCGTTCGCGACGCGTACCTTGAGCAAGCCGCCGCGATCTTGCGGGCCGAGTTGACCGAGTCCCCACAGCGCAGGGACCGGGCACAAGAGCTAGCCGCGCGCGAGGGGTTGTCTCTCTAGCAGTACGCCAGCACTTGCGCCGCGGGCGAACCCCGCCAGCACGCGGACGGCGGCATGAGCGTACGACGGGCGAGCTGCGCGACGATGGACGAGTGACCCGCGACGCCGATCTCGATCCGCTGCCTGTCGATGAGATAACCACCGAGCTACGTCAGTTCGCCGGCACTCTTGGCGGCAGCCTCGTCGGCGTCGCAGCCGTTGGCCGTGAGCGTGCGGAAGACGCTGGCGTCGTGGAAGGTGCCGACGTAGTGCCTCAACACCACGATGCAGTTGGCGTGTGGTGGGAGCACTCATCGGAGGACATCGTCGTCGGCATAGGCCAAGCGCCGGGCTGGGAGCTTCCCCGCTCGGCTGGCAGCGTCGATGTGGTGCGGGCGATCGTTGAGGAGGCCATCGCTGGCCGAGTGGAGGTCGGGCGGGGCCGAGGGATCACGACGTACAGGGTGCGGACGTCCGACGGTGTGGTCCGCGAGGACACGCACGAGGGGCTTGCTGGATTCCTGCTCTCCATGCCTTGGAAGCCGCGGATGCGCTGGAAGAAGGCTGCGCCGTACTCGTTCAATGCCGTTGGCGAGTAGCCCAGACAGCAAATTTTTCGGCGGGACGCACCGACACAGACGCCGGAGCCCACGGGCGCTCACCTCGACGTGTCCTGCTCGACTCGCCTGCTGCTCGCAGCGTTCCGGGCATCTGACATCTCATAGGGTCGCCGAATGGATTCAGAGGTCGTCGTGCGTAGCGCTCGTCTGGACGACGCCTTCGCGCTGGCGCGTGTGCACGTCGGGACGTGGCGAGAGACGTATCGGGGCGTCATGCGGGACGTAGTTCTCGAAGCCCCCGACTTCATCGCGAGGCGCGAGCAGTTCCGGACCACCGTGCTGTCCGACGCGCGCTTCGACGGCGGGGTCGCAGTTGCTGAACGCGACGACGAGATAGTCGGCATTGCGCTGGCGGGACCTGCCACTGGCGACGACGCCCGACGGGTGACGCAGTTGTACGTGCTCTACACGTACTTGGCCGTGCATGGCTCGGGGGTCGGCTCGGCGCTGCTCGCGGCAGTCTTCAACGAGCGCACGTCGTCGGCGCTCTGGGTGGCGGAGCCCAACTCTCGTGCTCATGCCTTCTACCGCAAGCATGGTTTCGTGCGGGACGGGACGATCAAGGTCGATGACGGCGTGCTCGAGGTCCGGATGGTGCGGCCCGCCGGGGTGTCGGCCTCGACATCCTGATCGCTCGCCCGTCGACATGACGCGAGATTCCGGCATGGCCAGCGCCGACCGTGGCAGCCGCAGGCACCGCCGCACGTGCGAATGCTGGAGAGGCGCGTCGACCACGCAGGCTGCGTGGTCCTCGGTGCACGATGGCCCGGTGTCGCAGCCACTCGTCGTCCCCGTGATCACCGGGCCATCCGTCATCCTTCGCCCGTTCCAGACCAGCGACGTGGAGGCGGTGCTCGATGCGACGACGGATCCGCTGATTCCCCTGATCACCAGCGTCCCGGACATCGCGGACAGCGAGCTCGCTGCCGCCTTCGTGAGGCGCCAGCATGAACGGGCAACTATGGGCGTGGGCTACTCGTTCGCGGTGGAATCTAGGGCGGTGTGCGTGGGGCAAATCGGTCTCTGGCTTCGCGACCTCGACCAAGGACGGGCCACGATCGGCTACTGGATCCGGCCCAGCAGTCGCCGCTGCGGTCACGCGACTCACGCACTGGGCGCCTTGACGCGGTGGGCGTGGAACCTGCCGGAAGTGCACCGGCTCCAGCTGTACATCGAGCCGCACAACGTCGGGTCGTGGCGCGCCGCCGAGCGTGTCGGGTACGCGCGTGAGGGGCTTCTCCGCTCTTGGGAGGTCGTGGGAGACGAGCGTCGAGACATGTTCATGTACGGAGTCACGCGGCAGCACTGAGGGCGGGTCTGCTGCACGGATAGGTGACAGTGGTTCTCAGGCGGCGAGTGCGACCTGAGGGGTCATGATGGCCTCGAATTC
>NZ_CANLTL010000024.1 GCF_947494015.1 uncultured Cellulomonas sp.
GCGCCTCCCCCGGCTCAGCGCCCGCGGCTCGCCGGCGGTGCCCTGCTCGCTGCGCTCGCAGCGCCTCCCCCGGCTCAGCGCCCGCGGCTCGCCGGCGGTGCCCTGCTCGCTGCGCTCGCAGCGCCTCCCCCGGCTCACGGAGACACCCCGATCACGGTGCGGACGGCGTCGTCGGTCAGGGCGTCCACCAGCCCCGGCAGGGCGAGGTAGGCCATGCCGCCCAGGCTCAGGGTGAGCAGGATCTTCAGGGGGAAGCCGAGCGCGAACGCGTTGAGGGCCGGCGCGACCCGGGTCAGGAGGCCGAGGCCGACGTCGGCCAGGAACAGCACCACGGCCAGCGGCCCGGCGACCTGCAGGGCGGCCACGAACATCCCGGTCAGACCGTCCGCGCTCGCGGCGGCGGTGGCCGCGAGGTCGAGCGGGGTGCCGAGCGGGATCACGTCGAACGTCCGCACGAGGCCGGTGATGACGATCTGGTACCCGTCGGACGCGAACAGCAGCACGGTCGCGGTCATCTGGTACAGCCGCTGCAGCTGTGCGCCGCTGGTCTGGTTGAGCGGGTCGAAGGCGGCCGCCATCTGGAAGCCGGCGAACAGGTCCAGCAGGGCGCCGGCGGACTGGACCGCGGCGAACACGAGCGCCACCAGGAAGCCCAGCGCGGCGCCGATGACGACCTGCATGACGAGCTGCCCGATGAAGAAGCCGATGTCGGTCGGGTCGGCGCTCGCGCGGGCGCGTGGCGCCACCAGCAGCCCGAGGACGACGGCGAGCATGGCCTTGATCCGGCCCGGGATGCCACGGTGGGCGAACGGCGGCGCGATGACCAGGAACGCGGCCATCCGGACGCCGGCGAGCATCGCCGACTCCAGGCCGGCCCAGGGCAGCGCGAACGTCATCGCTCAGGCACCGCCGAGCAGCGCCGGGATCTTGCTGAACAGCTCCTGGGTGAACGAGACGGTCTCGGCGATCATCCAGTGCCCGGCCACGAGCAGGGCCACGGCGACCCCGATGGCCTTGGGCACGAAGCTGAGCGTGACCTCCTGGATCTGGGTGATCGACTGCAGCAGCGACACGGCGAAGCCGATCACCAGGGCGGTGACGAGCACCGGCGCGCACAGCTTGGCGGCCAGCAGCAGGGCGTCCAGGCCGATGTCGAGGACGGCGTTGGTGTCCATGGCTCAGCCACCGGTCCCGTAGGAGCTGACCAGCGCCGTGACGATCAGGCCCCAGCCGTCGACCAGGACGAACAGCAGCAGCTTGAACGGCAGCGACACCATGACCGGCGGGAGCATCATCATGCCCATCGCCATCAGCGCCGAGGACACGACCAGGTCGATGACCAGGAACGGCACGAAGATGACGAACCCGATGATGAACGCCGAGCGCAGCTCGGACAGCATGAACGCCGGGATGAGCGTCAGCGTGGGCACCGACTCGGGCGTCTGCGGGTTGGGCAGGTCCGCGGCGCGGGTCATCAGCGCCAGGTCCTCCTCGCGGGTCTGGCCGAGCATGAACTCGCGCAGCGGCGCGAGCCCGGTCTCGACCGCCTGGCTCAGGCTCAGGGTCCCGTCCAGGTAGGGCTGCAGGCCCAGCGAGTTCACCTCGCTGAGCACCGGAGCCATGATGAACAGGCTCAGGAACAGCGCGATGCCGGCGAGCACCTGGTTCGGCGGGACGCCGGTCAGGCCGAGCGCGTTCCGGGTCAGCGCGAGCACCACGAAGATCTTGGTGAAGCTCGTCATCATCAGCAGCACGGCCGGCGCGATGGACAGCACGGTCAGGGCGAGCAGGACGACGATCGAGCTGCTCGGGGTGCCGTTGACGCCGTTGATGCCGACGGTCACCGAGGTGTTCGGGTCGGCGGGGCCCGCCGGGTCGGCGGGCGCCGCGGGCGCCGCGGGGTCGATCGGCGCGGCGTGCGCCCCGGACGCTCCCACGACGACGAGCAGCGCACTGACCAGCAGCGTCACGAGGAGCGCGACCCCGAGCAGGGCGAGCAGGCCGCGCCGGGCCGGGCCGGCGGCGCGACCCGCGCCGACGCGGCCGGCGGGGCGCGGGGCGAGGACGGTGGTCACCGGCGCGCCGTCCGTCGCTGCACGACGTCGACCGTGCGACGCCAGGTGTCGGGCGAGAGCACCGAGCCGCGCAGCGCACCGGCCTGCGCCGAGCTCGCGCCGGCAGCCAGGCCCGCGAGCGCGGCCAGCCGGGCTGTGCCGTCGGCATGCGGGGTCGGCACGCCGTCGACGGCGTCGGGACCGTCGGCCTCGTCGGCGGCGTCGGGAGCGTCGGCGTCGGGAGCGTCGGCGTCGCGTGCCGCGGTGCGGGCGTCCGGGCCGGCCGCGGTCTCGGTGTCGGTGTCGGTGTCGGTGTCGGTGTCGGTGTCGGAGTCGGTGTCCACCGGCGGGTCGTCGACGTCGGCCGGGGCGGTGGGCTCGTCGTCGGCGGCCGGGGCCGGGGCCGCGTCGGCCGCGATCTCGAGGTCGGCGGCCGGAGCGATCACGGGGGCCGTGACGGCGACGGGGGCCACGACGGCGGGCAGCGTGGACAGGTCGATCTCCTCGCGGACCTCGGCGGTCCGGGACGGCGCCGCGGGCACGACCGGGACGTCGACCTCGGTCAGCACGCGCACGCCCTGCTCCCCCACGCCGAGCAGCAGCACCCGGCCGGCGACCTCGACCAGCGCGACACCGGCGCCCTTGCCCAGCGACTGGCGCCCGAGCACGGACAGCGGCACCGAGCGCTGCTTGCGGACGGCGGCGGTGCCCTGCACGCGGCGCCCGGTGAACCAGATCAGGCCCAGCACGCAGGCGAGCGCCAGCAGGACGCGCAGGCCCAGGAGAGCGGCGTCCATCAGCCGGCGGCCTGCTCGGCGGAGACGATCTCGGTGATGCGGATGCCGTAGTCCTCGTCCACCACGACGACCTCGCCGCGGGCGATGAGGCGACCGTTGACCATGAGGTCGGCGGGGGCGCCGGCGGCGCGGTCGAGCTCGAGCACCGACCCGGGGACCAGGTCGAGCACCTGACGGACGGGCAGGCGCGCCCGGCCGATCTCGGCGGTGAGCGTCATCTCCACGTCGTAGAGCACGCGCAGGTCGGCACGCTCGCCGGCCGGGCGGTCGCTGCCGCCGGTGCGCTGGCTCGGGATCATGCCCGGCTTGTGCGCCCGGGCCCGGATGCCGAACCACGCCTGCGGGGCGCCGTCGGCCAGGAGCGCGAAGGCCGTGACCTCCTCACCGGCGAGGTCACCGCCCAGCGGGCGGACCGCGGCGACGTCGAGCACGCCGGGGCCGAAGGCGGAGCTCGCGGCCTCGAGGGCGGGCCGCAGCGCGTCGGCGAGGGAGACCGGGGCGCCGTCCTGGCCGGCCAGGGACTCGGCGACCGCGCGCTCGGCGACGAGCACGAGCTCCACGCTGGTGGCGCCGACGAACGTGGCCACCACGGCGGTCTCCGCGGCAGCCGGCCCGGAGCCCGGGGCGAGCGGCTCGACCGTGAGCGGGACGGTCGACGGCAGCAGGCCGACGAGCAGGTCGGCGGCGGTCCGCGCCTCGACGGCCGGGGCGGTACGGGCAGACATCAGGCGTTCTCCTCGGAGGTGACGATGCGGCACGCGAGGCGCGTGCCCTGGGTCCCGGCGGCGGCGCGGGCGAGCACGACGTCGTCCACGACGACGTCGAGCGGGCGGGCGGTGGGGTGGTTCAGGTGCAGGACGGCGCCCACGGTCAGACCGACGACGTCGGTGGGGCGCACGGTGACCGGGCTGAACCGGACGGCGACCGGGACGGGCACGTCCTGGACGCCGCGGGCCAGGCTCGCCAGCGACAGCTCGTGCGCGGCGACCTCCTCGGGCGTGCGGCTGTCCGCGGACTCACCGGCGCGCAGGCCGGCGAGGAGCACCTCGGCGGGGATCATCATCGTGGCGCTCTCCTCGGCCTCCCCCACCCGCACCACGAAGGTCGCGACGATCACGGGGACCGAGGCGGGGACCGCCTGGAGGAACTGGGGGGCGTACTGGACGCCGCGGACGGTGGCCTCCATGGGCAGCACCGACGCGAACGCGTAGCCGATGTCGGCCAGGGAGTGCTGCACGAGGTTGCGCACGAGCTGGTACTCGATGTCGGTCAGCTCGCGGTCGACGTCACCGGAGGGGCGCCCGGGGCCGCCGAGCAGCAGGTCGATCCAGCCCATGACCATGCTGCCGGGCACCTGGACGACCGAGGTCGTGCGGCCGGGGTCGACGGTGCACAGCACCATGACGGTGGTCTTGGGCAGGGCGCGCACGTACTCGTCGTAGGAGTGCATGGCGACCGACTCCAGCGTCACCGTCGACACCGCGCGCAGCCGTGCACTGAGCTGGTTGCCCCACTGCCGGGCGTAGGTCTCGAAGGCCCGCTCGAGCACGCGACCGTGCTCGCGGGCGAGCGTCATCGGCCGGCGGAAGTCGTAGAGCTCGGGCTGGCCGCTCTTCTTGCTGCGGCGCGGGGTGTCCCGCTGCATGTCCTGGACCGTCACGGGATCCTGATCGGCCCGGCCCGGTGGCATGTGAGAAGTCCTGAGCGGTTCGTCCCCGGTGCCCGAATTGCCCCACCCGTCGGTCGGCGCCCAACGTGCCCCGGTCGTGCGCCGCGCACCGACGTCGGTGGCGGCGGCGGTGGCGGCGGTGGCGGTGGCGGTGGCGGCGGTGGCGGCGCTACCGCGCCCGGACCGTGCCGGGCGCGGCCGGCGTCACTGGGTGACGTACTCCGTGAAGTACACGTCCACCACCTCGCCGTGGTAGCTCTCGGTGAGCTGCTGGACGAGCTCGGCCTTGAGCTGGTCGCGGACCGCGGGGTCGGTCACCGCGGCGATGTCGCGGCCCGAGAACAGCGCGATCGTCTGGTCCAGGGCACGCGCGGGGTCGACCGCCTCCGCCACCTCGGCGGACAGCTGCAGGGCGATCCCCAGCCGCAGGTACCGGCCGCCCGCGAGGTTCAGGCTCACGGGGTCGACCGTGACGACCTCGCCGAGCTCGACGACCTCCTCCTCGGCGTGGGCGGCCTCCTCCTCCGCCGCCGCGGGGGCCGGCTTGAGGAACAGGAACCAGGCGGCGGCCGCGGCCGCCAGCACGGCGACGACCGCGATGACGACGACGAGCTTCTTGCTCTTCTTCGTCGGCTCGGGCGCCTCCGCGGTGGCGTCGGCCTTCGCCCCGCCGCCGCGT
The DNA here is from genome assembly GCF_947494015.1 of uncultured Cellulomonas sp. GTDB lineage: Bacteria > Actinomycetota > Actinomycetes > Actinomycetales > Cellulomonadaceae > Pengzhenrongella. The sequence goes on from NZ_CANLTL010000024.1 coordinate 5,200, forward strand.
GCGGCCTCGCTGAGCGGCCGGCGGCCGCCGACCATCACACGCTGCTCGGTGGTCATGTCAATGTCCTTCGTCGTCGTCGTGGTCGTCGGTGGGGGCCGCGGCGGCGGCGGTCTCGGTGGTGTGCTCGGCCGCGGCCGGTGCCGCGGCGGCTGCGGTCGCGGTGCCGTCCACCACGGAGGGGATCAGCCCGCGCACGTGGTCGGGCATGGAGCTGTTGATCACGAGGTCGACCCGCCGGTTGGTGGCGAGCGCCTCGGGCGAGGAGCCCGGCTCCAGCGGCTGGGTGTCGCCGTACCCGGTCGCCGAGATGCGGCCCCCGGGCAGCCCGTCGGTCTCCACCAGGCGTCGCAGCACCTGGGTCGCACGGTCCGCCGACAGCTCCCAGTTCGTGGCGTACCGGCCCGAGGTGGGGATGATGTTGGCGTGCCCCTCGACCGAGATCCGGTCCGGGATGGCGAGCAGCACGGGGGCGGCGGCGTCCAGCACGGTGTTCGCGGCCGGTTGCAGCGCGGCGCTGCCGGAGTCGAAGAACACGTCGTTGGCGACCAGGCCGATCACCAGCCCGCGCTCGTCGATGAGGTAGCGCACCTGGTGGCCCATGCCCGCGGCGGCCAGGTTCGCCTCGATCTGCGCCTGCACCTCACGCAGGCGGGCCACCTCCTGCTGGGCGAGCTGCAGGTCGGTCGGCGGCAGCGCGGCCGGGTCCACCGTGCTGGCCGGCTCGGCCGGACCGCCGACGGCGCTCGCGTTCGGGGTGCCGGCCGTGACGCCCTCCAGGACGCCGTCGGTGCCGCTCAGGACGTCGGGCTTGCCGCTGTTGAAGCCCTCCGAGAGCGACTGCGCGAGCGCCTCGTACTTGACCTGGTCGACCGTGCTCATCGCGTACAGCACGATGAACAGCGCGCACAGCACCGTCATCATGTCGGCGTAGGAGACGGCCCAGCGCTCGTGGTTCTCGTGCTCCTCCTCGTGACCGCCCTTCGTGCGGCGGCCGTGCCCGGAGCTCATGCTGCCGCCTTCTCCTTCTTGGCCGGCTCCGGGGGCAGCAGGCTGCGCAGGCGCTCGCCGACCAGGCGCGGGTTGGCCCCGGCCTGGACCGACATCAGGCCCTCCACGACCAGCTCCATGTGACCGCACTCGAGCTCGGACATGCGCTTGAGCCGGGCCGAGAACGGCAGCCACATCAGGTTGGCGGTGAGCAGGCCCCACAGCGTCGCGACGAAAGCGGCCGCGATCATGTGACCGAGCTCCTCCGGCTTGTCCAGGTTCTCCAGGACGTGCACGAGCGACACGACGGTGCCGATGATCCCGACCGTCGGCGCGTAGCCGCCCAGGTCGGCGAAGTACTTGGCGGCGCCCTTGTCCCGGGTGCGCTTGGTGTTCACCTTGTCCTCGAGGATGCCGCGCAGGTCGTCGGGGTCGGTGCCGTCGATCGCACCCTGCAGCCCGGCCTTGAGGAAGTCGTCGTCGATGTCCTTGGCGGCGTCCTCGAGCGCGAGCAGGCCCTCGCGCCGGGCACGGTCGGCCAGGCCCACCAGGGTGTCCACGGCCTCGACCGTCTTCGGCGGCTTGAACAGCATCGCCTTCGGCAGGCTGGTGTACGCGAAGATCGTGTCCTTCAGGGTGCTGCCGATCAGGCCGGCCCCGATGGTGCCGCCGATGACGAGCATCATCGGCGCCGGGAGGATGACCGACATGGGGCTGGAGCCCTCGAGGATGATGGAGGCCAGGACGGCGCCGAACGCGACGACGAGGCCGATCAGGGTTGCCGGATCCATGTCACTTCCTCCGAGGGCGCAGCGGGACGGTGGGCGCCAGGGGCGCGTCGTCGTCGGTGGGGTCGGGTGCGGCGTACAGCCCGAGGTGCTGCTGCAGGTCCTGGGCGCGGGCGACGAGCGTCGCGCGGTAGGTGGTGATCAGGTCGATCACCCGCGGCATGCTCTCCTCGACGATGTACTTGGTGCCGTCGACCAGGGTCAGGATGGTGTCGGGTGCGCTGTCGATGCGCTGCAGCAGGTCGGGGTTGACCGAGAACTGCCCCCCGTTCAAGCGCGTCACGATGATCACAGCGGTCCGTCCCTGGGGTGTCGTCCAACGGGCCCGTCCATGAGCCCTGTAGCCACTCCATCGGTCCGGGCGGCGACCCGATGAGGATTCGCCCCGGCGCCGGCCCGGGGATCGCCCGGACGGTCGTCTGCCGCCGTCGGCCGCCGCCGGCCGTCCCGGCGGGGCACGCGTGCGGCACCCTCAGGGCAGACGCGCCGCCGCCCCGGGGACGGCCTCGGCCACGGACGGCGCGAGCTCGGTGAACGGCTCGACCTCGACCTGGCGCACGCCCCCGCGCGTGGACGCGCGCCACGTCCCGACCACGACGCCCTCGGCGAGGACGGTGGCGCGGAACATCCCGTTGTTGCCGGGGACGATCCGTGCGGCGTGCTCGACCGGGACGGTCACGCTGCGGTCGGCGTAGCCGAGCACGACCTCGTCGAACCCCGGCAGCAGGTGCACCCCGCGCGCGGCGTCGCGGTGCTGGTCGAGCAGTGCCAGGGTGGCCGGGTCCAGGTGCAGGACGGCCCCCTCGACCGTGATCGTGGTCAGCTCGCCGGCCACGGCGGCCAGCCCGCGCCGCACCGTGCCCAGCGGCAGCCCGGACCAGCGCGCGAGGTCCGGCACGGTCGCCGGCCCGTGGCCGCGGAAGTACGTCACCGCCAGCCGGGCCGCCGCGGCGTCGTCGTCCGGACCGGCGGTCGCCGGCACCCACTCGTCGAGCAGGACGACCGCCTGCTCGGCCGCCCCGGTCGCGGCGGTCCTCCGCGAGTCGCCCACCGTCGGGCCGAGGACCAGCACGCCCGTCTGCGCGAGGTGCGCGAGCACGTGGTAGCCCCGCCCGGCGTCGACCGGGACGCCGCCCTCCTCCCACAGGCCCAGGAGCTGCGCGCGGGTCGCCCGTCCCCCGCCACGCAGCGCTCCGACGACGACGTCCCGAGCGCGCGCCAGGTGGTCCTCGGTCAGGTCGAGCTGCCGGCGACGCGTCGCGGCCGCCGCGCGGGGGCGCGACGTCATGAGCGCGAGCATCCACCGCACGTCGTCGGCGGGCACGAGGTGCAGGGTCCCCCGCATCGGCCAGGTGCGGACCACGGCGCCGGCGTCGAGCGCGGCCAGCACGTCGCCGCGGTCCCGGCCGGCCGTGCGCAGCGCCACGGACGTGACCGCGCCGGGCAGGTCCTGGGCCTGCACCGCCCCCAGCCGCCGGACGACGGCGAGCGGGTCGGGGTCGGGCGGACCGGCCACCCGCTGGGCCACCAGGCGCAGCAGCGCGACGTCGTGGCGGGTGGTCATGCCTCCCCCGCTCCGCAGCAGTCGGTCACGCGCACCGTCACATGACAGCGGTGTGTCACTCCGGTGACAAGGACCGGCCGACCCCGCCGCGAGGTTGGCGCGGACGCCACCGGGGGGCCAGCGTGGAGGTCGTCGTCGAGCACGGAGGGCAGCGACCATGAGCACGATGCAGGACGTCCATCGCGGCATGCGGGTCCTGGACGCGCTCGGCCGGGACGTGGGCGTCGTGGAACGCGTCCAGCCGGGCGACGGTGGCCCGGTGACCACGCTGGGTCACGGCGGGCTCCCGCGGGAGCTGGCGCGCGCCCTGGGTGCGGCACGCCATGTGCACCCGCAGACCGCCGCGCGCATGCTGCGCCACGGCTACGCCGAGATCGGACCACCCGACGCGCGCCCGGGTCGGGCGTACGTCGGGGTGGACCAGATCGCGGAGGTCGGGGGCGACGTCGTCCGTCTGACCGTGAGCAGCGAGGAGGTGCTGCGCGGATGACCGACCAGCGACGACCGGCCGGCCCCGGCACGGTGCCGCGCGCCCCCGGCGACGTGGCGGAGCGACCCCGTCCGCGGCAGGCCCTGGAGGGACTGCTCGGGTCGTTCACCGACGGCAACTGCATCGACGTGCTGCGCGACGGTGACGAGATCTTCCCGGCCATGCTCACCGAGATCGCCGCGGCCACACGGTCCGTGGATCTCCTGACCTACCTGTGGGGCACCGGGCGGATCACCGACGTCATGACCGAGGCGCTGTGCGAGCGCGCCCGCGCCGGGGTGCGGGTACGGGTCGTGCTGGACGCGCTGGGTTCCCACGGGATCGCCCGCGCGCAGGTGCGTGCCCTGCGGGACGCCGGCGCGCTGGTGGAGTTCTTCCGTCCCCTGTCGGTACCGCGGCTCACCGCGAAGAACCGGCGCTCGCACTCGCGGGTGCTGGTGTGCGACGAGCGCGTCGCCTTCGCCGGCGGGACGGGCATCGACGAGGCGTGGACCGGGTCCGGACGCACCGCCGAGGACTGGCGGGACACCAGCTTCCGGGTGCGTGGCCCGGCGGTCAGCGGCCTGCGGGCCGCGTTCGCGACCGTCTGGCTGCAGACCTCGCACCCCGTGCTGACCGAGCACGACCGGCTGCCGGCGATGCCGCACGCCGGCGACGCCGCCGTGAACGTGCTGCGGGTGACGTCCCAGCACGGGTGGAACGAGGCCATGCTGGCGCTGGTGGTGCTCCTGGAGACCGCGCGCGAGCGGGTCCGCATCGTCACCCCGTACTCCCGGCTCCCGGCGCGCCTGATGCAGGTCGTGCAGGCCACCGCCCGCCGCGGTGTGCAGGTCCAGCTGCTGCTGCCGGGCCGCGACGTCGTCGACCACCCCCTGGCGCGGCTGCAGGGCGAGCACCAGCACGACGCCCTCATGTCGGCCGGCGTGGAGATCTGGACGTACCAGCCGGCGATGCTGCACGCGAAGGTCGTGACGGTCGACGGCAGCGTGACGCTGGTCGGCTCTGCCAACATCGACGCCCGGTCCCTCGCCCTGAACCTGCAGGTCGAGATGCTCATCCACGACCGCGGCACGGTCGCGACCCTCGACGCCCACCTGGACGAGGACCTGGCGCTCAGCGAGCGCGTCGACCTCGGTGGGTGGCGCGGCCGCGGACTGCGGCGCCGCGCCGCCGCGGCCGCGCTGGACGTCCTCGGGCGCCCGGTCCGCGGCCTGGGCAGCAGCGGCGTCGTGGGGCGCCGGCGGTGAGGGTGCCCGGGAGCCGGTGGACCAGGCTGACCGGCGCGGTCGGTGTCGCGGCGGCCGCGACCGCGTGGCGACGACACCGGCGCCGGTCGGCCGTGCGGGTCGGCGCCGGCCCGGGTGTGCGGACCGACGACGGGGTCCTGCTGCACGTCGAGACGGACGGCCCCGACGACGCCGCCCTGACGGTGGTCCTCGTCCACGGCTTCGCCGCGTCCATGGATCAGATGGCGCAGCAGCGGGCCACGCTCGCCCGGCACGCCCGGGTCGTCGCGCTGGACCTGCGTGGGCACGGGCACAGCGGCTGGCGCGCCCCGCGGCGCGTCGACGTGGACCGGCTGGCCCGGGACCTGACCGCGGTCGTGGAGAGCCGGACGCGCGGGCCGGTCGTGCTCGTGGGTCACTCCCTCGGGGGGATGGCGGTGATGGCGCTGGCGCGCTCGCGCCCGGACCTGGTCGGCTCCGTCGTCGCCGGCGTCGCACTGCTGTCGACGTCGTCGGGTGGCCTGGCCCGGACCGTGCTCCCCGGTCCGGTGGCCGACATCGCCACCCGCACCGGGCTCGCCCACGCGGTGCTGCTCGCGGCGTGGCTGCTGGCACCGCTCGCCGACGCCGCGCGCCCGTTCCGGCGCTCGTGGGGTCGTCGTTGGCTGGCCCGGCGGCTGGTCGCAGATCCCGGGCGCCACCCCGACGTGCCGGCCACCATGGCCGACGTGCGGTCGGGGCTGCCGCGGGCGAACACCGTGGCGTTCTACCCCGGGATCGTCGACCACGACGGCACCGCCGGGCTGGAGCTCCTGCGTGACGTGCCGTCGCTGGTGCTGACCGGCACAGAGGACCGGACGATCCCCGCCGAGCACAGCCGTCGCATCGCCGACGCGCTGGGCGGGCGCACCACGCTGGTGCACGTACCGGGCGCCGGGCACATGGTCACCGTCACCCACCCCGAGCCGGTCGGCCGCGAGCTGGTCGCCCTGCTGCAACGGGTCGAGCGCGCCCTGCCCCGTGCGGGCGCGCCGGCCGGCGACCCGGACGGCGCCGGCGACCACCATCTCCTCACGGCCATCACCTGCCCCTGACCACCACCGCGCCCTCCACCGGCGGCGGGCTCGGGTGGCCTCGGCGTCACGTTCCCCGGGTTGCCCGCCCGCCACCTCCCGCGCTGGGCCCAGGCCCGGCTGCGGTGGGCGTGGCTCACGGCGCTGCGCGCCTCGGCCGTCGTCGCCCGCCGGGTCCGTCCGCTCCGGTCCGTGTCGGATCGCTCGGTGCGGCGCCTGGCGTTCACCCCACAGGCCCCCCCGGACCCCCAGGACGCGGTGGCGCACGTGCGCGACAGCTTCCTCACCAGCCGGCCGTGGGCGCTGGCAGGGACGATGCCGGCGAGCGTGAGCCACGACGGCACCCGGCTCGCCCCCGCGTTGACGGTGCCCACGCTGGTGGTCCATGGGACGGCCGACCCGGAGGTCCCGGCCGACGAGGTGACCGAGCTGCTCGCGGCCCTGCCCGAGGCCGAGCTGGTGTCCCTGCCCGGCGCCGGGCACATGCTCGCGCTGACCGAGCCCCGGACCGTCGCCGACCAGATCGCTCGCTGGGTGCGGCACGTGTCGGCCCGAGCCCGCGGGTGCGCGGTCACCGCGCTCGACGGGCGGACCGGCGCGGTGGCCCGGGGAGGGTGGCGGTGGGCGCAGTCGACCGGCACCGTCCCGCGCACCCCGGGCAGCGTCACCACCACCTCGCAGGCGGACGCGGACACCGTCCGCCGACGCCGGACGTGAGCCGACCGGCGATTGGCGCACGACTGTCACACGTCGCCCTGACCTGCCTCTTCGCAGCCCGGGCAGCCCGGGACGGGTCGGTCCGGGTGGCCGGGCGGGACGGCCGCGCGGGACACTGCCGGGGTGCAACGATCCGTGCTGTTCATCGAGGACGACGCCCGCATCGCGCGCATCGTCGAGCTGACGCTGACCGCGGAGGGCTTCACGTTCGCCGGCGCACCCACGGGCGAGGCCGGGCTCGAGCTGTTCCACGGCGGCAGCTTCGACGTGGTCCTGCTGGACGTCATGCTGCCCGGTCGCGACGGCCTGGACGTCTGCCGGGAGATCCGCCGCACGAGCGACGCACCGATCATCATGGTCACCGCCCGGTCCGACAGCCACGACGTCGTCGGCGGGCTCGAGGCCGGCGCCGACGACTACATCACCAAGCCGTTCGTCGCCAAGGAGCTGTCGGCCCGGATCCGCGCGCTGCTGCGTCGGGCCGCGGCGACACCGGGCCCGCGGCCGGTCGAGGTCGGCGAGCTGACGATCGACCCGCACGTGGGCCTGGTCACCCGTCGTGGCGAGCCGGTCGACCTCACCAAGACCGAGTACCGGCTGCTGTGCGAGCTGGCCAGCGAGCCCGGGCGGGTGCTCAGCCGCGAGGAGCTGCTCGAGCGGGTCTGGGGCTACGGGTACTTCGGGGACGCCCGGCTGGTCGACGTGCACGTCGGCCGGCTGCGCAAGAAGGTCGAGCCGGACGCGCTGCGGCCGACCGTGATCCTGACCGTGCGCGGGCTCGGCTACCGCCTCGGCTCGTGAGGCCCGTCGTGCGCACGACGAGCGCGCAGCCCGGGGAGCAGGCGAGCCCTGCCGCCGCCCCGGCGCGGGCCGGGTCCGCTCGCCGTCGGTCCCGGTGGCAGCGCCCGCCCGTGGCGCTGGACCGGCGGGCGCGCTGGCGGACCCTGCGGGGGCGGGCGGCGCTGAGCTTCGCCGTCCTGGCGTTCGCCCTGGCGACCGTGATGGCGGTCTCGGTGTGGGCGACCGTCTCCGGGTTCCTGGTGCTGCAGCGCGAGCGCTCCGCCGGGACGGCCGCCGCCGCCAACGCCGCCGAGCTGCTCCGCGACCTCACGCAGGACGGCACGGACCCCAGCGAGGCGCTCGCCCAGCTGCCCCGCGAGTCCGGCGCCACCTCCCTCGCCGTCGTCGACGACGCCTGGTTCACCACCTCCCTGGAGGTGGGGCGCACGCAGGTGCCGGCCGCCCTGCGGGACGCGGTGCTCTCCGACGGGGTGCCGTCACGGCAGCGGATCACCGTCGGCGGTCGGACGATGCTGGCGATCGGCATCCCGCTGCCCGACGGCGGCGCCTACTTCGCGGTGCTGCCCCTGGAGGAGCTCGACCGCACCCTGACCGTCCTGGGCGTCGTGCTCGGGCTTGCGGTGGCGCTCGTCCCGCCCGTCGCGGTGGCCCTGGGGTGGTGGGTGACGCAGGCCGCGCTGCGCCCGCTGGCCCGGCTGTCCGAGGCGGCCGCACGCGTGGCGGGTGGGGACACCACGACCCGCATCGACCCGCGCGGGGACCCCGAGCTCGTGCCGATCGCCGCCTCCTTCAACGCGACCGCGGCCGCGCTCGAGCGGCGGGTGCGCGCGGACGCCCGGTTCGCCACCGACGTGGCGCACGAGCTGCGCAGCCCGCTGACGACCATGCTCGCGGCCGTCTCGCTGGTGCAGGACGGCCGCGAGCGCCTGCCGGACCACGGCCGCGAGGCACTGGACCTGCTCGCCTCGGAGGTCGAGCGGTTCTCCCGGCTCGTCCAGGACCTGCTCGAGATGTCCCGCGCGGAGGCGGGCGACGCCGACCTGACCCTGGACGAGGTCCGGCTCGCCGAGTTCGTCGAACGGGCGCTGCCGGAGCGGCTGCGCCCACGCCTGGTGGTCCGCGGAGCCCAGGACGTCCGGGTGCGGGTCGACAAGCGTCGTCTCGAGCGGGTGCTGGCGAACCTGGTGGACAACGCCGAGCGGCATGGCGGCGGGCTGGCGGCCGTGACCGTGACCGGGTTCGACGGTGTGGCCCACGTGTGGGTCGACGACGCCGGACCGGGCATCGGCGAGGCGGATCGCGAGCGCATCTTCGAGCGGTTCACGCGTGCGCCCCGCACCGGCCGGGACTCGACCAGCGGGGTGGGACTGGGCCTCGCGCTCGTCGTCGGCCACCTGCAGCTGCTCGGCGGTCAGGTGTGGGCCGAGCCGAGCCCCCAGGGAGGCGCCCGCTTCGTGGTGACGCTGCCCGCGCAGGAGCAGTCGTGACCCGGGCCGCACGGGCGCTGCTCGCCGTCGTGATGTGCGTGGTGCTGGCCGGGTGCGGCATGTCGGCGCAGCGGCGACCGGTCGCCATCGACGTTCCGCTGCCGACCACGCCGACGTCCCAGCCGGCGCCGGAGGGAGCCCGGTCGGTGACGGTGTACCTGGTGCGCGAGGACCGGCTCGAGGCCGTGCGGCGGGCGGCGCAGGACCGCTCCGTGGCCACCGCCCTGCAGCTGCTGGCCCTCGGGCCGACCGACGAGGAGGGCCGCGTCGGGCTGCGCAGCGCGGTCCCGCCGGAGTCGGCGCGCATGATCGGCACGGACCCGGCGACCGGGACCGCCGTCGTCGAGGTGACCGCCGAGTTCGTGGCGACCCTCGGCGCGAGCCAGCTGCTCGCGGTGGCGCAGGTGGTGTGGACCGTCACCGAGTCACCTGACGTGCGGCGGATCCGGATGACCCGCGACGGTGAGCCGATCGACGTGCCGACCGACGAGGGCCTGACGAGGCAGCCGGTCGGCCGGGACGACTTCGTCCTGGTCGCACCGGGTCCGCAGCCCACGGCTCCCGCCGTGGACCCGCCGTGCGAGCCCGCCGTGCCGTGCTGACCCGGCCGGGCGACCGCCTGCGGGGCCCCTCCGGGCCCGGCGACCGGTGGGCTGATCGTCACACTCGCGGGTGAGTATGACGACGGTGTGACAGGCGCGTGACACCTGGCCCGAACGGGCCGTGCGGGGTGGCCCGGTCGTGGTGGCGGCGCGCACGGTGGTGGTGTCCCGAGAACGACGACGGGGGCGGCCCGGCCGCCCTCCCGATGTGTCAGGAGATGCCCGATGGTTCAGGTACGCAAGACAGCAGTGGCCGCCCCCCTCGCGCTGGCGGCGTCGATGGTCCTGGTCGGCTGCTCCGACGACAGCGCCGGTCCCGAGCAGGGCGCGAGCGTCGAGGACGTCGCGGAGGCCGAGCCCGACGACGACGACATGGAGGGCCCGGACCTGCTCGGTCAGCAGGTCACCGTCTCCGGTGAGGCCACCGAGTACATCGACCCCTCGGCGTTCGTCATCGGTGGCGACGCGCTCGGCGGTGACGGCGCCCTGGTGCTGTCCTCCTCCGGCGCGCTGGCCGACGTCGGCACCGAGATCACCGAGGACACCGTCGGCTCCGACGCCGTCCTGCAGGTGACCGGGACCGTGGAAGAGCTCGTGGTGGTGGACCTCGAGGAGGAGTACGGCGTCGACTTCGACGACGAGGCCCTCGAGGAGTGGGAGGGCGACGCGGTCATCGTCGCCGACCAGATCGCCACCCTGCCCGGCGAGACCCTCACCCTGGCGGGCAACGTCACGAACCTGCTCTCCACCGTGTCCTTCCAGCTCGCCGGGTCCGGTTGGACCGTCGTGGTGCTGGACGCCGCCCAGGCCGAGGTGGAGCCCGGCGAGTACGTGCAGGTCCAGGGGACCGTGCGCCAGCTCGACATCGCCGAGCTGGAGGAGGAGTTCGGCACCGACCTCGACGACGCCGTCTACGAGCCGTACGTCGGCGACCTCGTCCTGGTCGCCGAGGACGTCATGCCGGCCGAGCCCATGGCCGCCACCGAGTGACCCGGCCGACGGCACCCGGTCGCACCGGGTAGCACGCCCGCGGGGCGGTGCGGTGGACGCCACCGCACCGCCCCGCGCGCCTCCTCACCGTCGGCACGGGCGTGCGATTGGTTCACAGATGGGCCACAGTTGGGTAAAGCCCGCCCCTGGTCGCGGTGGTGCACCGCACCTCCTCGGCCGGGGCACCGCACCCGCGCCGCCACACCGACACCCTCAACACCGTCGACACCATCGACACCGTCGACACCCGAGAACCGCAGACCCCGGAGGAACCGTGAGACCGCAGGCCCCCACGCCGGCCGACGAGGTGGCGCCGCACGACGCGGCATCCCTGGGCGGCCGCAGCCTGCTGGGGCTCGCGCTCGTCGTCGCCGGCGCGATCCCGTTCCTCGCCCTGCTCGGGCTGGTCAAGCTGCGGTGGGCGCCGCTGGCCGACCTGGACACCGGGGTCGCGCAGGGGCTCAACGCCTCGGTGGCCGCCAGCCCGCTGTCCGTGCGCGTGCTGAGCATCGCCTCGGAGGCCGGCGGCGGCGCGACGGCGTCCTTCGTCATGGCCGTCGCCGTGGTCTGCCTGCTGATGCGGCGGCGGTACGCCCTGGCCGCGTACGTCACGGTCGCCGGCGTCGGCCTGGCGATCCTCGTACCGGTCACCAAGGCGCTGATCGGTCGGACCCGGCCCGACGTCCCGCTGCCCGTGGTGGAGCTGCCGACCAACGCGAGCTTCCCCAGCGGTCACGCCATGACGTCGCTGGTGACGTGGGGCGCCCTGCTGCTGGTGCTGCTGCCCGGGCTGCGGCCCACCGCCCGCCGGTGGTGGACCGTCGCGGCGGTGGGCCTGGTGGTCCTGGTCGGCTTCACCCGGATCGCCCTGGGCGTGCACTTCGTGTCCGACGTCCTGGCGGGCTGGGGCCTGGGGGTCGCGTGGCTCGCGGTCGTGACGATCGCCTTCCGCGGGTGGCTGCGCAGCCGCGGCGAGCCCGTCGCGGCCGTCGGCACCGGCGTGGTGACCGGCCCGGTCGCCCCCGGGTCGGCCCCCACCCTGCCGGACGGCGCCCGCAGCGTGGGGCGGATCGCGCTCGGCGCGGTCGCCGTGCTCGCCGTCGTCGTCCTGCTCGGGCTCGGGCTGACCCGGCTGCTGGCATCGGGACCGGTCGCGGACCTCGACCGTGCGCTCCTCACCGCCGCCGTCGAGCTGCGCTCCCCCGCCCTGACCTCGGTCGTGGAGACGGTGGGCTCGCTCGCCGGGCTGTGGGGCGTGGTGATGGCGACCGTGGCCGGTGCCGCGATCGCGGCGGCGTACCTGCGCAGCTGGCGACCGGTGGTCCTGCTCGTCGCCGCGGTCGTCGGCGAGGTGCTGCTCTACGGGGCGGCGGCGGCCGTCGTGGGGCGGGCGCGACCGGACGTGGCGGACCTGACCGACGGCCTGCCGGCCGGCGCCAGCTTCCCCTCGGGTCACGCCGCGGCCGCCACCGTCGTCTACGGCGGGATCGCCCTGCTGGTCGTCGCGTCGACCCGGACCCGGTGGCACTGGGCCGTGGTGGCGCTCGCCGCCGTCGTCGTGCTCGCGATCGGCGCCTCCCGTGTCTACGTCGCCGCGCACCGCCCGTCCGACGTCGTCGCGGGCGTCGTGCTCGGCGTGCTGTGGCTCGCCGTGCTGCACCGGGCGCTGCCGATCGAGCCCCCACCGCGCCCCGCCCCCCGACCGGCGACGGCGCCCGCCGTCGCGCCGGCGCGCCCGCAGGTGGCCCGCTGATGCGCGTCGTCCGCCGGGTCGCCGGTGCGCTCGCCGTGGTCGTGGCGCTGCTGCTCGTCTACGGTGTCGCGATCGAGCCGCGGCTCGTCCTGGACGACCGCCGCTACACCGCGCCGGTCCCAGGACTGCCGGCGGCGTGGGCGGGTGCCGAGGTGGCCGTCTTCTCCGACCTGCAGACCGGCATGTGGTGGGCCAACGCCGGCATGGTCGAGCGCATCGTGCAGCGGGTCGTCGAGCAGCGTCCGGACGTCGTGCTGATCCCCGGTGACTTCCTCTACAGCACCAGCCCGCCCGTCGCCGAGCAGGTCGACACGGTCATGGACCAGCTCGCGCCGCTGGTCGAGTCCGGCATCCCGACCTACGCCGTGCTGGGCAACCACGACTACGCCGCCGGCGGCGCGGAGGAGATGGCCACCGCGCTGCAGGCCGCGGGCATCCCCGTCCTGCAGAACGAGGCCGTCGTGCTCGACGCGCCGGGTGGGGACGGCGCGGGCGGTGCCGACGGTGCCGACGGTCCGCCGCTGCACCTGATCGGCCTGGCCGCGACCCGGCCCGGTCTGACCGACGTCGACGCCGCCGTGTCGGGCGTCCCCGACGACGCGCCCCGCCTGGTGATGATGCACAACCCGACCCCGTTCGCGGACATGCCGGCCGGCACGGCGCCGCTCGCGGTCGCCGGCCACACCCACTGCGGCCAGATCGCGCTGCCCGCGACACCGCGCTGGTCCTACCTGGGCCTCACCGAGGAGGAGGAGGTGGTCGCCGACGGCTGGGCGCCGAAGGGCTACGGTGCGGCAGGGAACTCGCTGTTCGTCACCTGCGGCGTCGGCTTCTCCGTCGTGCCGGTGCGGATCAACGCAGCCCCCCAGCTCGTCGTCTTCACCCTGGAGGGCGCATGACCACGACCACCCCCGGCGCCCGGCCCGTCGGGCCGGCTGCCCCGCTGCCGTCCCGGGGGGCGGCCGCGCTGTCCGGCCTGCTCGCCACCGCCGTCGCGCTGGGCATCGCCGAGCTGCTCGCCGGCGTGCTGCCCGGCATGCGCTCGCTCGTGCTCGCCGTCGGCGACGCCGTGGTCGACGCCGTCCCGGGCTGGCTGGAGCGCGCGGCGATCGCCACCCTGGGCACGGCCGACAAGCCCGTGCTCGTGGCAGCGGTGCTCGTGGTGTGCGCCCTGCTCGGGGTGGCCGTGGGCCTGCTGGGCCGCCGCCACGGCAGCGCGGCGTCCGCCGGCGTCGTGGGCGTCGCCGCACTCGGTGTCGCGGCCGCGCTGACCGACGTCCGCACGACGCCCGTGCTGGCCGTCCTGGTCGGGGCCGTGGGCGCCCTGGCCGGCATCGCCACGCTCACCGTGCTGCTGCGCGCCGCCCCCCGGGTCGCGGCGCCCGGGGGGCGCACCGGCGCGGATGCGGGCCCCGCGGACGGCCCTGGCGTCCGTCGCCGCCCCTTCCTCCGGCTGGTCGTGGTGGCCGCCGCGGTCGCCACCGCGGGCGCCACCGCAGGCCGCTGGCTCACCTCCACGGACCGGGTGGAGCAGATCCGCGCCGCGCTGCGCATCCCGCGGCCCGCGGTCCCGGCCGGACCGGTGCCGCCGGAGGCGGACCTGGAGATCCCCGGGCTGACCCCGCTGTTCGTGCCGAACGAGGAGTTCTACCGGATCGACACCGCCCTGACGATCCCGCAGGTGGACCCTGAGGCCTGGTCGCTGTCGATCGAGGGCATGGTCGACAGCCCGTACCGGCTCACCTACGCCGAGCTGCTCGAGATGCCCCACCTCGAGGCCGACATCACGCTGACCTGCGTGTCCAACGAGGTCGGCGGCGGCCTCGTCGGCAACGCCCGCTGGCAGGGCGTGCCGCTGCGCACGCTGCTGGACCGCGCCGGGCTGCAGCCGGGAGCCACCCAGGTGCTGGGCCGGTCCGTGGACGGGTTCACCGCCGGGTTCCCCGTGCTGACCGCGCTCGACGTCGAGGACGCGATGGTCGCGGTCGCGATGAACGGCGAGCCGCTGCCCGCGGTGCACGGGTTCCCCGCGCGCCTGGTCGTCCCCGGGCTGTACGGCTACGTGTCCGCCACCAAGTGGCTGTCGTCGATCGAGCTCACCACCTTCGAGGACGAGCTCGGCTACTGGATCCCGCGCGGCTGGGCACGTGAGGGGCCGATCAAGACCCAGTCCCGCATCGACGTGCCCCGCCGCGCGAGCACGATCACGGCGGGTCGGCAGCCCATCGCCGGGGTGGCGTGGGCGCCGACCCGCGGCATCGAGCAGGTCGAGGTCCGCGTCGACGACGGCCCGTGGCAGAGCGCGCGCCTGGCCGCCGCCCTGGACGTCGACACCTGGCGCCAGTGGGTCCTGGAGTGGGACGCCACCCCGGGCCGGCACACGCTCAGCGTGCGCGCGAGCGACGGCACCGGCGAGACGCAGACCGACCAGCGCACCCCGGTCGCGCCCGACGGCGCCGCCGGCCGGCACACCATCCAGGTCCTGGTTGAGCCCGCCTGACGTCCGGGACCGCCGATGCCGAGGCCGCCGAGGCCGCCGAGGCGGCGCCGTCGGCGTCGCCCGGGTCAGTCGTGCTGGGCGATCTCGTGGGCGGCGTGCCCGGCGGGCTCGAGCTGGAAGGTGCAGTGAGCGGTCTCGAAGTGGTCCCCGAGGCAGTCCGCGAGCGCGTCCAGGACCTGCCCGGACCGGCCGCCGTCGATGCACTCGTCGTCGATCACCACGTGCGCGGACAGGGCCGGGACGCCGCTGGTGATCGTCCACGCGTGCAGGTCGTGCACGTCGAGCACCCCGGGCACGCCCCTGATGTGCTCGCGGACCTGGTCCAGGTCGATGCCCCGCGGGGTCGCCTCGAGCAGCACGTCCAGCACCTCGCGCAGCAGGGACCAGGCGCGCGGCACGATGAGCACGCCGATCGCGATGGAGGCGATCGCGTCGGCCCGGGTGTACCCGGTGGTCGCGATGACGACGCCGGCGACGATGACGGCGACCGACCCGACGAGGTCGCCGAGCACCTCCAGGTACGCCCCGCGCACGTTCAGGCTCTCGCCCTGGCCGCCGCGCAGGATCCGCAGGCTCGTCAGGTTCGCGCCCGCGCCGGCCACGGCGGCGACCAGCATGATCCCGGTGGCGACCTCGGGTGGGTCGTCCCACCGCCGGACCGCCTCCACGATCACCCAGACGGCGAGAGAGGCCAGCAGCAGCGCGTTGGCCAGGGCGGCGAGGATCTCGGCGCGCTGCAGCCCGTAGGTCCGGGCCTTGGTCGCCGGGCGGGTCGCCAGCGCGGCTGCGGTCAGGGCGATCGCGACACCGGTAGCGTCGGTCAGCATGTGGCCGGCGTCGGCGAGCAGGGCCAGCGACCCGGAGACCACACCACCGACCACCTGCACGGCCACCACGGACAGGGTGATGACCAGCACGGCCACCAGCCGGCGGCGGTGGTGCCCGGTCGCGGTGCCGTGGGCGTGGCTGTGCCCGGCCTCCATCACCGGACCGGTTCCGTCGTCGGGTCCGCAGCAGCGACGGTGGCGGCCCGCACCCCGGACACCGGGCACAGCGCGACCGCGTCACCGGTCAGGCCGAGCAGCCGCTCGGCGGCGGCCAGCACCTCGAGCGTCGCCTCCGGGTGGGTGAGGCTGAACACGGACGCCCGGCCGCGCGGGCGGGACTCGACCAGGCCGCAGTCGCGCAGGCAGGCCAGGTGCTTGGAGACCGTCGACTGCGCCAGCCCGAGGTGCCCGGTGAGGTCCACCACCCGGTGCTCACCCAGGGCCAGGTGCCTGAGGATCGCCAGGCGCGACGGGTCGCCGAACCCGTGGAACAGGCACGCCGCCACCGACAGCGCCGCCGGCTCGTCGACCGGGACATCGTCACGCGTCTGCGTCATCGCCACCCGGCGATGGTAGTGCGGCGAGGGTGACGAGGACGCCGAGCCGGTGTCGACGGGCCCGTCACGGCCCTCGCCACCGGCTCGGCGTCAGCCGTCCGGGGACTCAGCGCTTGAGGTTCACCAGCTCCTGGAGCAGCTCGTCCGACGTCGTGATGACGCGGGAGTTCGCCTGGAAGCCGCGCTGGGCGATGATCAGGTTGGTGAACTCGCTGGACAGGTCGACGTTCGACATCTCCAGCGCGCCGCCCGCGAGCGAACCACGGCCGCCGTTGCCGGCCGTGCCGATCATCGGCTCGCCGGAGTTCACCGAGGTCGTGTAGAGCGAGCTGCCGGACTTCTGCAGGCCGGCGGGGTTGGCGAAGCTCGCGAGCGCGATCTGGCCGACCGCCTGCTTCAGGCCGTTGCTGAACGAGCCCATCAGGGTGCCGTCCGCGTTGAGGGTGAACGACAGCAGGCTGCCGGCCTTCTGGCCGTCCTGGGAGGCCGCCTCGACCGACGTGATGCCGGCGAACCCGGTGATCGTGGACAGGTCGACGGTCAGGCCGTCACCCAGCGTCAGCGTGGTCGGGCCGGTGAGCGCGCCGGCGTCGTCGAACGTCATCGCGGACCCGGCGGCGGCGTCGAAGGTGGCCGGGGTCGCGTCGGAGGCGTTGACGCTCCAGCCGGTGGCGGCCTTGGAGAACTGCACGGTCAGGGTGCGCGCGTTGCCCAGCTCGTCGTAGACCTCGATGGTGCGGTTCAGCACCGTGCCCGCGGCGGCGTCCGACGGCAGGTTGCCGGCGAAGTCGGCGCGGCCGGTGGGCGCCGCCCCCATGAGGGTGGCGATCGGCAGCCGCAGGTCGGTCAGCGGGCCGTTGACGTCGACGGTGCCGTCCGCGGCGGCGGTCCAGCCCTGGACGAGGGACCCGTCGGGGGTGACGAGCTGGCCGAGGGAGTCGAAGTTGAAGGACCCGGCGCGGGTGTACATCTGCTGGGCGCCGTTGCGCACCGTGAAGAAGCCGTCGCCGTTGATCATCATGTCGGTGCTGCGGTTGGTCAGCTGCGAGGAGCCCTGGGCGAAGTTGGTGGTGATGCCCGCGACCCGCACACCCAGCCCGACCTGCGCCGGGTTGGTCCCGCCGACGCCCTGCTGCGCGCCGCCGCCGTTGGTCAGGACCTGGGACAGCGTGTCCTGGAACTGGGTCTGCGACGACTTGAAGCCGGCCGTGTTGACGTTGGCGATGTTGTTGCCGGTCACGTCGAGCATCGTCTGGTGCGCGCGGAGGCCGCTGATGCCGGAGAAGAGCGAGCGAAGCATGGTGGGTCCGTTCGGTGAGGGGGTCGAAGGCGCGTGCGGGGTGCGGGGGTGCGGTCTGCGGTGAGGGGTCGGCGGGTCAGAGCGCGGGGGTGCTGCGGGCGGTCACGGCGGAGACCGCGTTGAGCGGCACCTCGACGCCGTCGACGACGACGGTCGGCACCGGGCCCGCGAAGGAGACGGTCGTCGCGGTGCCGGTCACGGCGGTCGTGCCGTCCGCCCCGGCGTAGCTGACCTGCTGGCCGACCAGCCCCAGGGCGTTGGTCCGCATCTGCAGGGCGAAGCTCTCGCGCTGCGTGGTCGAGAGCTCGGTGAGCGCCTCCATCGAGGCCATCTGCGAGGTCTGGGTCATGAGCGAGTCGCTGTCCATCGGCGCACTCGGGTCCTGGTTGCTCAGCTGGGCGATGAGCAGCTCGAGGAAGGCCTGCTTGTCCAGGACGGACGGGTCCTTGGCGGCGCTCGCCTCGACGGCGGCCGCCGAGTACATGCCACCGCTGGCCGCTGTGATGCTCTCGATGCTCATGCTGCTCCGTGGTGCTCGGGCCGGTGGTGCCGGCCGGTGGTGGTCCGGGTCGTGCGCGTGCGGTCGGGCGGCGTCGCGCGCGGTCAGACCGTGATGTCGAGCCCGCCGCGACCGGCCGACCCCGGGACGGGTGCGGCCGGCGCCGCGGTGGACGCACCGGCGACGCCGGTCGGCGTCGCGGTGGTCCGCCCCTCGCGGCCCCCCTGCTCACCGGCCGGGCCGTTGCCGCCCCAGCCGGTGTCGGTCCCGGTCGACTGCTGCCGGCCCGTCCCGAGAGAGATATCGGCAGGCAGACCCGCCGCGATGAGGTCTCTGCGCAAATCGGGCAATGCGACCTTGAGCGCCTCCCGCGCCTGCTCGGTCGCACCGAGCAGCTCCACCCGCACCCCCTCGGCGCCGATGTGCGCCCGGACCCGGACCGGCCCGATCGTGTCCGGCGACACCCGCACGACCATCACGTGCTCCCCCGCACCCGCGGTCCGCAGTGCGGCCAGCGGGGCGGTCAGCTGGGTGGCGACGGTCCGCTCGGGCAGCACGCTCGGCAACGGCGCGGTCGGGGCGCTGGTCGCCGCGGGGGCGCCGACCGGCGCGAGCGGGGCGGCCGGCGGCTGACCGGCGCGGGCCGTGGTGGCGTCCACGGTCACCGGGGCGACCGGCGTCGCCGCGGTGTCCCCGGGGGCCGCCGGCCCGGGGCCCGACGGCGCGACCGGCTCCATGCCCGCGGTCAGCGTCCCGGCCGCACCGGGACCGGCCGGGGTGGACCACGTCGCCGTCGTCCCACCGGCACCGGCACCGGCGGCGTCCGCCGGGGGGGCGGTGGCGGTGTCGGACGGCGTGGCGGGTGACCCGGCCGGGAGGGTGGCACCCGCCGGCGTCCCGCCGGGCGGCGGCGCCGCGGCAGCGGCGGGCGGGGTCGTGGCAGCGGCCGGCGGGGTCGTGGCAGCGGCCGGCGCGGTCGCGGCAGCGGACGCGGGGTCCGTGCCCGTGGCCGCGGCTGCCCGACCGGGGGCGGGGTGGCCGGACGACGGCGTGACCGCGGCGGTGAGGGGCTGGTCGACCGCCCCGGTGGGCGACGCCGGCGCGCCCGCGGGCGTGGTCCCCGGCGTCGCCTGCGTGCCGGTGGCGGCGGCCGTGTCGGCGCCGGTGGGCTCGGTGGTGAGCGTGTCGGCGCCGGTCGCGCCGGTGGCCGAGGCCTCGGCGCCCGCGCCGGAGCCGGCTGCGGCGGTCCCCGTTGCCCCGGTGCCGGCGGCGTCCGTGCCGGTCGTCCCGGCGCCGGTCGACGCGCCAGGCCGGGCGGCATCGGCGGGCGTGCCGGTCGGGGTGCCGGTCGGGGTGCCGGTGGCCGACGGCTCGGCGGGCCGGTCCCCCGGCGCGCCCGCGCGGGGCGCGTCCTCGCGCGGGCTGCGCCGGACCTCCGCGTCGTCGCGCGACGGTGCCGTCCGGCGCACCTCGCGGTCCTGCGCCCGACGGTCCGCCGCCGCGTCGGCGCGCAGACGTGCGGCGTCGGCCGCGTCGGTGCGGCGGTCGGCCGCGGCGTCGGCGCGCAGACGGGCGGCGTCGGCCACCTCGGTCCGACGGTCGGCCGCGCGCAGGGGCTGGCTGCGCGGGTCGACCGGGCCGCGGTCGCGCAGGTCGCCGAGCTGCGGCTGGGTGATGCGGTGGTGCACCTGGCTGCCGAGGACCGCGGCGAAGTCCTGGCCGCGCTGCGCCGGCGAGGTGCGCGGGCGCGGCCCGACGACGGTCGGGTCCGTTCGGCCGGTGGCGGGGCCGGAGATCGGGGTGCTCATGCGGAGGGCTCCTGGGGTCGGCGGGGCAGCGCGGGGCGCCGGCTGCGGAGGGCGGTGGACGGACGGACGGCCGGTCCGGCGGCGACGTCGGGGGCCGGGTCGGCCGCGGGGCGGGCGGTGCGGGCGGCGACCTCGTCGAGGGCGTGCTGCTCGGCGCGGGCGTCCTCGGCCAGGACCGCGGTGCGGTGCTGGTCGTGCAGCTTCTCCAGGCCGACCGTGCGCGAGCGCGCGGCCGACCAGTCGGCGGTGTGCTCGGTCACGCGCTCACCGGCCTGGTCGACGGCGATGGCGGCGTCGGCCAGCAGGTGGGTCAGCGCGGCGCGACCGGTGGTGGCCACCCGCCACGCGCCGGCGTCGCCCGTGGCGGGCATCGCGTGCCCGGCGAGCCCGGCGAGCGTCGCGCGACGCGCGGCGTCGGCGCGCTGCAGGCCGGCGTGCGCGGCGGCGAGCGCGGCGGCGGCCTGCTCCTCCTGCAGGGTCCGCAGCCGCAGCAGGCCGGCCAGCCGGAACGCCCGCTCCATCAGGCGACCCCGAGCAGGCCGACCAGGCGGCCGAGGCGCTCCCAGGCGTCCGCAGCCGGCACCTGGTCGTCCATGCCCTGCCGCAGGAAGTCGTCGATGGCGTCGGCGTGGGTGACGGCGGCGTCGACCAGGGGGTTCGTCCCGGCGGCGTAGGCGCCCACGTCGATGAGGTCCTGCGCCTGCGTGCGGGCCGCCATCACGGTGCGCAGCGCGGTCGCCAGCGCCTTCTGCTCGCGGGTGGTGACCCGGGACGCGACCCGGGAGATCGAGCCGAGGGCGTCGATGCTCGGGAAGTGGCCGGCGACGGCGAGCCGCCGGTCCAGCACGATGTGGCCGTCCAGGATCGAGCGGGCCGCGTCCGCGATCGGCTCGTTGTGGTCGTCGCCGTCGACCAGGACGGTGTACAGCCCGGTCACCGAGCCGGTCGCGCCGGTGCCCGCGCGCTCGAGGAGCTGGGCCAGCACGGAGAAGGTCGACGGCGGGTACCCGCGGGTCGCCGGCGGCTCGCCGACGGACAGGCCGATCTCGCGCTGGGCCATCGCGACGCGGGTGAGCGAGTCCATCATCAGCACGACGTCGGCGCCCTCGTCGCGGAAGGACTCCGCGATCCGGGTGGCGAGGAACGCCGAGCGCAGCCGCACCAGGGCGGGCTCGTCGGAGGTCGCGACCACGACGACGGAGCGCGCGAGGCCCTCCGGTCCGAGGTCGTCCTCGAGGAACTCGCGCACCTCGCGGCCACGCTCGCCGACCAGCGCGATCACGGTCAGCTCGGCGTCGGTGCCGCGGGCGATCATCGACAGCAGGCTGGACTTGCCGACCCCGGAGCCGGCGAACAGGCCCATCCGCTGACCGCGGCCGACGGCGGTCAGGGTGTCCATCACCTTGACGCCCACGCTCAGCGGGGTGTCCACCCGCTGGCGGGTCATCGCGTTCGGCGCGGCCTGGGCGATCGGCACGCTGCCCGAGCTGGCCAGCGGTCCCTTGCCGTCGATCGGGCGGCCGAGCCCGTCCAGCACCCGGCCGAGCAGCCCGTGCCCGACCGGCGCGGTCAGGGACCGGCCGAGGCTGCGTGCCGGGGCACCGGCGCGCAGGCCGTCGACCGCGCCGAGCGGCATGCAGCGGACCGAGTCGCGGGTGGTCGCCACCACCTCGGCCAGCACGTCGCTGCCCGGCTCGCCGATGCGGACGAGCCCGCCGACGGCGCAGTCCACGCCGGCCACCTCGACCGACAGGCCCAGCACCGTGCGGACGGTGCCGACGCGCTCGGGTGCGGCGGCGACGAGCGCGGACCGCCAGCGCGCGTCGCGACCGGTCGCGCCGGCCGGTGCCAGGGTCGTCATGCCCCGTCCCCCGCGCCGGCGATCGCGGTCATCGCACGCTCGACGGCGGTGGCGATCCGGGCGTCGAGGAACCCGTCCGGCAGCTCGCTGACGGCGTCGCCGGGGCGCAGCGTGGGGTCCGCGACCAGCTCGACACCGGCCGGCAGCTCGACCGGCAGGTCGCCCGCGGCGTCCGACAGCACGGCCAGGTCCGCCGGGTGCAGGCGGACGGTGTGCACGCCGGCGTCCGACGGCAGGCTCAGCGCCCGGGCCAGGGCGGCCCGGGCGCGGTCCGGACCCTGGGCGAGCTCGGCGCCCAGCACGGCCTGGGCCAGCAGCACCGCGCCCTCGTCCAGGCTGGCGGCGGCCGCCTCGAGCACCGGCACGACCCGCGCCCCGGCGGCGTCGGCCGCGCGGCGCAGCACCGCCAGCGCGGCGGCGACCTGCGCCTCGCGGGCCGCCTGCGCGGCCCAGTGCTCGGCGTCCTGCGAGGCCCGCTGGGCCCGCGCCGCCTCGGCGGCGGCCCGGGTCCCGGCGGCCCAGCCGGCCGCCCACCCGGCAGCCCGGGACTCCTCGACCGCGCGACCGGCCGCGCCGGCGCCGTCGAGCACGGCGCCGACCGGGGACGGGCGGAACGGGGCCACGACCGGCTCAGACATACTCGTCCTCGCCCTCGCGGCGGATCACGATCTGGCCGCTCTCCTCCAGGCGACGGATGGCCTGGACGATGCCGGCGCGCGCCTCCTCGACCTGGGACATGCGGGTCGGGCCGAGCAGCTCGATCTCCTCGACGAGGTTGTCCCGGGCCCGCTCGGACAGGTTGCCGAGGATCTTGTCGCGGACCTCGTCGGTGGCGCCCTTGAGCGCGACCGACAGGGACGCGGTCTCCACCCCGCGCAGCACGAGCTGAACGGCGCGGTCGTCGAGCATGACGACGTCGGCGAAGACGAACATCCGGCTGCGGACCTCCTCCGCGAGCTCCTTGTCGCGGATCTCCAGGCCCTCGAGGATGAGCTTCTCGGTGCCGGGGTCGGCGCGGTTGATGATCTCGACCAGCGGCTGGACGCCGCCGACGGCGGACATCTCCTGCGGCGCGAGCACCGAGGACGCCTTGCGCTGGAGGTTCTCGGCGACGACCGCGACGACGTCGGGCGCGGCCCGCTCCATCAGCGCGATGCGGTGTGCGACCTCGGCCTGGGCGTCGCCGGGCAGGCCGGCCATGATCGCCGAGGCGTGCTCGGGACGCAGGTGCGCCAGCACGAGCGCGATGGTCTGCGGGTGCTCACCGGTCAGCAGCGAGTGGATCTGGCGGGCGTCGGCCTGCTGCAGGAACTCGAACGGCTGGCCGGCCATCTGGGTCGCCAGGCGCTCCATGACGCTCGCGGCGCGCTCGGCGCCCAGGGACGCCTCGAGCAGCTCCTGGGCGTAGGACAGCCCGCCGCGCGCGATGAGGTTCGGCCCGGCGATGGAGACCGCGTGGAACTCCTCCAGCACGCTGTCGGCGGTGAACCCGTCGACGTTCTCCAGCCGGACGATCTCGGCGGTGATCTCGTCGAGCTCCTGCTCGCCGAGCTGGGCCATCACCTTGGCGGCACGCTCGCGGCCGAGCTGCATGATGACGACGGCGGCCTTCTGCACCCCGGTGAGGCTCATGGTGGGCCGCGGTGCTGGGGCGGGGACCGGCACGACGGCGGTCTCCTGGGCCTCGACGGTCGCGACGGTCATCGCTTGCTCCCCTCCACGAGCCACCCGCGCAGCAGGTCGGCGACCTCACCGGGCTGCTCCTCCGCCAGGGCACCGATCTCGGCGCGGCGGACCGCGGCCTCGTCGACCGCCGGCTCGGCGGACGGCAGGGCCAGCGCCTCGTCGGTCGGCTCCCAGGGCAGGCGCGGCTCGTCCACGATCTGCAGCTCACCGAGGTCGAGCGCCTCGCGGCGGGCCTTGCTGGAGCGGCGCTTGGCGATGATCGCCATCACGATCAGCAGGAGCAGGACGCCGCCGGCGATGCCGGCGTTGCGGATCAGCTCCGCCTGGGCGGCGGCCTGCTCCTCGGCGGCAGCCGCGGCGAGCGCGGCCTGGGCGGCCTCGGCGGTCTGGGTGTCGAACGCCATCCGGGACACCTGCACGGTGTCGCCGCGGGCGGGATCGATGCCCGCGGCGGCCGTGACCAGCGCCTCCAGGTCGACCATGTTCAGCGCGGCACCCGCGGCGGCGTCGACCACCACGGAGACCGACTGGCGCTGCACGCTGCCGGGGGCGGAGGTGGTGTGCTCGGTGACCTTGTTGACCGCCGGGTTCAGCACCTCGCTCTCCTTGAGGTACGTGCCGTCGCCCGCGCCGCCACCGCCGGGCACGGCGATGTTGTCCGGGCCGAGCACCCCGCCGACCGGCGTGCCGCCGGTGCCGGTGTACTCCTCGCGGGTGGTGGAGGAGGACAGCGGGGGGACGCCCGCGGTCGCGTCGAAGGTCTCCGACGTCCGATCGGTGTTGTCGTAGTCGAGCTCGGCGTTGACGGCGACCACGGCCTTGCCCGGGCCGACCAGGCGGTCGAGCATCGTCTGCACCGCGGAGCTGACCCGCTGCTCGTACTCACCGGTCTGCTGGTCCGACAGCCCGCTGCCGGCGGCGCCGCCGATGGCGGACAGCACCCGGCCCTGGGCGTCGATGACGGCGACGTCGGACGGGTCCATGCCCTGGATGCCGGCCGAGACGAGGTGGACGATCGACTGGACCTGACCGGCCTCGAGCGTCACGCCCTGCTTCGTCTGGACGAACACCGACGCGGTCGGGTCGGCCTTCTCGGCGACGAACACGGTCTCCTCGGGCATCGCGAGCTTGACCGTCGCGGCCTCGACCCCGTTGATGGCACCGATGGTCTTGGCGAGCTCGCCCTCCATCGCCCGCTGGAAGGTCACCTGCTGCTGGAACTCCGAGGCGGTCATGCCCATGTCGTCCAGCAGCGAGTAGCCGCCGCCGTCGGAGTCGGCGGGCAGCCCGGCCGCGGCGACGGACAGCCGGGTGGCGTACAGCTTGTCGTCCGGCACGAGGATCGTGGAGCCGCCGTCGGCGAGCTCGTACGCGACGCCCTCGCCGTTGAGCTGGTCGACGATCGCGCTGGCGTCCGCGGCGGACACGCCGGAGAACAGCGGGCTCATCGTCGGCTTCGTCAGCCAGCTGGACAGGGCGACCATGCCGAGCACGAGCCCGGCGACGCCGATGATGGCCAGCGTGCGCTGGGCGAGGGTGAACTGCGCGACGACCGCCTTGAGGCGCTCCATCACGGAGGTGAGCTGGGCGGGCATCAGGCCTGCATCCTCATGATCTCGGTGAAGGCCTCGACGGCCTTGTTGCGGACGGCGGCGGTGAGCTCGAGGGCGACCTTGGCCTGGCTCGAGGCGACCGTGTAGTCGTGGATGTCGTCGAGGTCACCGGTGACCGCCTTGAGGGCCAGGTCGTTCGACGTCGACTGCATGCTCTGGACGTTGTCGATGGAGCCGGCCAGGGCGGCACCGAAGGCGGCGTCGGCCCCCGGGGCGCTCGGCGTCGCGGTGGGCTCGACGGCGGCGAGGTAGCCGGTGGGCGCCACACCGGTGACGGCACCGATCGCGGGGATGGACATCAGGACCGTCCGATCTGCAGGGCTGCCTGGTAGGACTCCTTGGCGCGGTCGACGATGGCGGCGTTCGCCTGGTAGCCGCGCTGGGCCATGATCAGCTGGGTCATCTGGCTGGACATGTCGATGTCGGGGTAGCGGACGTAGCCGCCCTCGTCGGCCAGCGGGTGGTCGGGCTCGTAGACCATGCGGCCCTCGGCGCTGCCCAGCTCGATGCCGCGCACCCGCACGCCGTCGCCCAGGCCGTCGTTGCCGTAGTTCGCCGCCTCGGCCACGACGTACTTGGCCTGGAAGGCCGCCTCGTCGCTGCTGCGGACCGTGTTGATGTTGGCGAGGTTGTCGCTGACGGCGTCGAGCCACTTGCGGTGCACGGTCAGACCGGTGCTCGCGATCCCGATCGCGCCGAACGTCGTCATCAGGAGGTCCGCATCGCGATGCGCAGGGACGAGAACTGGCCGTCGACGGCCTGCGTCGCGAGCTGGTACCGCAGCTGGGTGTCGACGTTGAGCAGCGTCTCGGCGTCGAGATTGACGTTGTTGCCGTCCTCGCGCGTGGGCTCCAGCGACCGGGCGACCGACGGTGTCACCGCACCCGAGCCACCGGAGACGGCGGCCGCGAGCGAGTCCTCGAAGGCGACTCGACCGGCGAGGAAGCCGGGAGTCTGGATGTTGGCCACGTTGTCGGCGATCACGCGCTGACGCAGCGCGAGACCGTCCAGCGCGCTGTTCAGCGCGACGAAGGACACGGATTCGAACACGGGGAGGCCACCTCGGGAAGACGGTGAGAGTCGGCCGGTCCGTGGCCTTCGAGTCGAGCGATCCATGCTCAGGCTCCCCATCGGGCGCCCCCCGGGTGGTGTGAGGCTTTTGTGTGCGCGGTTCCCCGCCCCGCCCGCCCGCACCCCCGCCCCGCCGCCCCCCCCCCCCCCCCCCCCCCCCCCCCCCCCCCCCCCCCCCCCCCCCCCCCCCCCCCCCCCCCCCCCCCCCCCCCC
>NZ_CANLTL010000025.1 GCF_947494015.1 uncultured Cellulomonas sp.
GTTGGGGGGGGGGGGCGGGTGTAAGGGTCGGGCCGGTTGCGGCCGCGGGGGGGGGGGGGGGGCCCCCGGGGCCCCGGGGGGGGGGGGGGGGCCGCCCGGGGGGGGGGGGGGGGGGGGGGGGGGGGGCCCCCCCGCGGGGGGGGGGGCCCCCCCCGTGGGGGGGGGGCCCCCGGCCCTGTGGTGTGAGCTACCGCGCGCTGCGCGGCGGCGACGCCTGGACGATCAGGCGCCGACCTGCACCGACTGGCGGCGCTTGGCCACGAGCACTGCACCGGCGCCCGCGAGGACGAGCGCGCCGGCGCCGGCCGCGAGGCCCGCACCGTCGAAGCCGGTCTCGGCCAGGCCGTTGTCGGCGTCCGCGGCCTTGGCGGCGGCGGTGCCCTGGGCGGCGACGGCGAGCGACTGGGTGCTGACGGCCTGGCCGTCGACCGTCGCGACGGCGTCGTAGGTGCCGGCCTGGCTCAGCGTGACCGAGAAGGTGACGTCACCGTTGGCACCGGCGACCTTGGTGGCCGTGGCGGTGCCGGCGATCTGGATGGCGCTGTTCGGCAGCGACGCGGGCGTCGAGGTGACGGTGAGCAGGACCGTCTTGCCGGCGATGGCGGGGTTGCCGTTCACCGCGAAGGTGATCGGGGTGCCGGCAACCGGCGTCGGGTCGGACACCGAGGACGCGAAGCCGGGGGCGTCGTACGCCATGGCAGCGGTCGGGGCGAGGACGAGAGCGGCCGCGGCGGCGGCGACGAGAGCGGTACGACGGGTCACGATTCTTCTCCCAGGAGTGAGGCGAGGCTGTTTGCTCGACACCCCACCTATCGGCCGGTCGCCCCGGGTGATGAGCAACCCGTGGGCCCCGTCCTGACATCTCCGGTGGCCATCGGGGTCGTCCGCACGACGGCGTCGCCGGTCTGGCCCGGCCCGGTGACGACGTCGAGGTCGATCCGCACCGACTCGCCCGGCTTCAGCTGCACCGTCTTGCCGACGACGGCGAGGCCGTCATGGGTCTGGGCGAACACGCCGGGATCGGCTCCGGTCACCCGGACCGACTCGACGCTGCCGCCGGACGGCGCGTAGACGAGCACGTTGGTGCGCAGCTCGCCGGCGGGCAGCAGGGTCCCGGTGAGGTACGGCGGGAGGTCGGCGGCGTCGGCCGGGGCGGTCGAGGTGAGGGTCACGGACGCGGTGAGCGCCTGGGCGCCGTCGGCGGTGCAGCCGGTCGACGTCACCGTGACGTCGCGGCGCAGGTAGTAGCCCATCTTCGCGGCGCTGCCGTCGTTGAGGTACACGCCGAGCACGGGCGAGTCCCCCCGGACGCCCACCAGCTCCCCGCTCACGGCCGTGCCGGACAGCAGACTCTGCTCCTGCGGGTGCGCGGACCACACCATGAGCCGTCCCTCACCGGCGCTGCGCGCGAGCGCCTCCACCGCGGCCGCAGGCTCTCCCTGGCCGGAGACGAGGGCGTGGAAGACGGCGTCGGACGTCACGCCGAAGAAGGCGTCCTGCGCCGCCGGCGCCAGCTCGAGGTACACGGTGTTGAGCAGCAGCGCGACAGCGTTGTCGGCGGTCAGCGACCGACCGCCGGGCAGAGCGACGGGGCCGGTGGCCCCGAGCACGTGGGCGAGCGCGCCGGGGTCGATCGACAGCACGCCGTCGACCGTGCCGCCGACCTCCTGCTGCCAGATCGCTCGGGCGAGCTCGCCCGAGCGCGGGAAGTCCGGGGTGAAGGTGACGTCGCGCATGTCGGCGGACAGGTCGGGGCCGAACAGCGCCTCCTCCTGAGCGGTGAGGGGCAGCACGGGCGCCGCGAGGTTGCCCAGGGAGCCGCCGGGGCGCTGGTCGACGGTCTCGACCCGGCCGTCGGCCGCGCGCAGCAGCACGACCGACCCCGGGATCCCCCCGGTCGCGCGGGGCTCGGCGTTGTTCTGCACCAGCAGCAGGTACTGCCGCGGACCGTCGGCGCCGAGCATGGGCGGCAGCAGCTGCACCGCCCGAGCGGCCGTCGCCGTGGTCGCGGCGACGTCGGCGAGCTGTGCGTCCAGCCGGCCGAGCTGGGCCGCGAAGGGCCCGACGACGGCGTCGGCGTCGACGCCGCGCAGCGTGGTCAGCGCGTCGTGGACCGCGGCGTCGGCGGCCACCACGCCGGGGGCGGCGGCGGTCAGCGGAGCCAGGTCGATGCGCCCGTCCACCGGCGCGAGGGCGGCGGGGTCGGCCAGCGCCGTGGCGTCCATCAAGGCCGGCAGCGCCTGCGTGGTCAGCGCGCCCACGACCTCGCTGACGGTCTGGACGGCACCGACCGTGGGCCCGATCCCGGGCACCGCGCCGACGAGCGTCCAGTGCGGGCCGTGCGTGCGGTCGTGCGCCGTCGCGGCATGCGCCTGCAGGTCGGCGAGAGTCGCCTCGGCTCCCGGCCGGTCACCGGCGAGCACCTGGGTCCGCAGGGCCGTGACCTCGCCGGCGGCAGCGGTCAGGGCGTCGCGGGCGCGCAGCGCGTCGAGCGCGAGCCAGCCGATCCAGGCCACCACCAGCAGGGTCACCACCGCGACGGCGCCCAGTGCCCGACGACGCCAGGTCGCGCGTCCGGGTCGCCGGGAGCGCCGGGAGCGCCGGGACCGGCGGGGGGCGTCGGACGGGCGGGGTCGCCGCGGGCCGGGGGCGGGCGCAACCACGGTGTCGAGCTCGGGCGCGGGTGCGTCGGGCTGGGGCGCGGGCGTGGGCACGGTGGGGAGACCCGGCGCACCGGCGGCGGCCGGCGCACCCGGTGCGCGCCCCGCGCCCCGCGCACCGGCCGCACCGGCCGCACCGGGCGCACCGGGTGCGGCCGCCGACGCCGCACCGCACGTCGCGCCCCGTGGGGAGGGCACGTCGCCGGCGAGCGTGGGGACGCGCTCGGGATGGGTCACCTGCATGGCCGGACGCACCTCTCCTGGCGGGACGGACGGGGTCGACCTGGTCGGGGTTGGTGCCCGTGCCCGGGCCGGGACACACTGACGCCAGGGACCGCTCGCGGTGCCACCACCCGACCGACGACCGACCTCGAGGAGCTCGACGCGTGCCTGCGCAGAACGCCGTCACCCCGGAGCGACCCTTCACCGTCCTGGCGGTGTGCACCGGCAACATCTGCCGGTCGCCCGCGGTCGAGCGCCTGCTGGCGACCGAGCTGGGAGTCGACCACGCCGCGACGGCGAGCGACCGGTCGCAGGTCGTCGTGGCGAGCGCGGGCGTGGGCGCCGTCGTCGGGGCGCCCGTCCCGACGCAGATGGCGACGCTGGTCGAGGCCGCCGGGGCCTCCGTCGCGGGCTTCGCGGCCCGCCAGCTCACCGAGGCGATCCTCAAGGAGTCCGACCTGGTGCTGGCGTTGACCAAGGCGCACCGGTCGAGGATCGTGGCCATGCACCCGGGCGCCGTCCGCCGCACCTTCACGCTGCGCGAGCTCGCGCGCCTGGCCGCCGGGATCGACCCGGCCGCACTGCCCGAGGGCTCCACGGCGGAGCGTCTGGCGGCGCTCATCCCGCTCGCGGCGGCGCAGCGCGGCATGCAGGCCGGCGTGACCGGCAGCGACGACGTCGTCGACCCGTGGGGCCACAGCGACGACGTGTTCGCGCAGTCCTTCGCCGAGCTGCAGCCCGCCGTCGCGACCATCGCGCGCGTCGTCGGCACCCGCCCGCACGCGCGCGAGTGAGACGTTCCGGGCCGTTCGCGCGCGGCGAAGGGTCCGGAACGTCTCACTCGGCGGGGTGGGCGGGGTGGGCAGCGGCGCCGGGCGGGGCAGGATGGGCGGGGTGAGCGGGGCGCCGGGACGGCCGGGGCGGGGACGGGAGGGGATGGTCGCCCGACCTCAGATCGCCAGGACCGACAGCTTGCCCGGCCCGTAGCCCTTGACGTCGACGTCGAGGTCGATGCGGCGCACGTACGCCAGCACCCACTGCGCGACGTCGGCCGGCAGGCTCTCGCCGGGCCCGTAGCAGGCGTCGAGCTTGACGTGCGGGGCGCCCTCGGCGTTGAACAGCGACGCCATCACGTTGAGGATCTCGTAGGCGTTCTCGTACAGCGCCGGGGACAGCTGCCCCTCCTCGATGGCGACCTCCGCACCGCCGGCCGGCATCAGGGCGATCGCCGCCCCGGCCCGCGCGGCGAGCGGCAGGTCGGTGAGCACGAGGGCGCGCAGGCCCAGGTGACGGTCCACGTAGATGCCGACCTGCGCGCCGTCGCCGGCGTGCGGGTCGACCATGGCGCCCCCGGTGGTCACGTCGACGTCGCGACCGAGCATGCCCTCGAGCAGGTCGCGGACGTCCTTCGCGGACGGCAGCGGCGTGATCTCGGTCGTCGTGGCGCTCATGCCAGCACCGGCTCGATGACCTCGCGGAAGGACTCCGCGGTGAACGGCTTGGCCACCAGGAACAGCGCCCCGGCTGCGTCGGCCTGCTCGCGCATCTCGGGCGAGCCCTCCGACGTCACGAAGCCGAACGGCACGTCGTCACCGGCTGCACGCAGCGCGCGCAGCAGGTCGATCCCCGTCATGTTCGGCATGTTCCAGTCCGACAGCACCAGGTCGGGCTGCTCCGCGCGGGCGATCTGGAACGCCTCCGCGCCGTCGACCGCCTCGGTGATGTCCCAGTCGTACCCGGCCTGCCGCAGCGTGCGCACCACGATCTGGCGCATCACCCGGCTGTCGTCCGCGACCACTACTCGCAGCATGGTCCTCTCCTCCCACTCGTTGTCGTCGTGCTGGGTCGTTCGATGTCCTGCGACGGCACGGTCGTGCCGTCAGATCTGCCACACGGTGATGTCGAGCGGCTGCCCGCGCCACATCAGCGCGACCGCGTCGACCTGGGTCGCCCCGGACAGGTCCGGCCGCTCGCGGCCGACCTGCGGCAGCGTGAGCGTGCCCTGCACCGGCAGCAGCGCCTTGAGGTTGCCGCCGACGACGTTGGCGACCTCGCCGAACGCGTCGACCAGGTCCGCCTCGCCGACCGGCTCGTCGGCGCCCATCTGCAGCAGCGCCCGCGCCAGGTCGTGCGCGGTGGCGACGTCGGTGGCGAGCAGCGCGCGCCCGGTGACGCCGGCGTGCATGTCGACCCACGCGTACACCGGGTCGGTGAGCGGGGCGCCGTCGGGCAGCGCGACCAGGTGACCCGGCTCGCCGTCGATCATGGCGGCGAAGACCTCCTCGGCGATCGCCGAGATCTGGGTGTCGAAGGGCGTCAGGGTGCTCATACCGGCTCCTCAATAAGGTCCGCCTGCGGCACGAGCCCGAGCAGCTCGAGCTTGTCGCGGATCGCGTCGGGGGTGAAGGGCTTGATCAGGTACTCGTGGGCACCGGCCGCGAGCGCCCGCACGATCTGGCCGTGCTCGCTCTCCGTGGTGACCATCATCATCGTCATGTCGCGCCAGGCCCGGTTCGCCCGGACGGCGACGACGAACTCCAGGCCGTTCATGACCGGCATGTTCCAGTCGATGCACGCCAGGTCGAAGGTCTCCCCCGCCTCGAGCAGGTCCAGGGCCTGACGCCCGTCCCCCGCCTCGGCCGTCTCGTACCCGATCCCGGCGAGGATCCCCGAGACGATGCGTCGCATCGCCCGGGAGTCGTCGATGACAAGTGCTCTCATGCTGCCCTCCGGGCGTTGAGTCGGTAGACGGAGCTGCGGCCGACCGGGATCCGCTCCCAGCCGTCGTCGATGCCGATGGTGGTCTCGGCGGCGCCGAGGAACAGGAAGCCACCGGGGCGCACGACGCCCCGGACGCGGCGCAGCACGTCGCGCTTGGTGGCCAGGTCGAAGTAGATGAGCACGTTGCGCAGGAAGACCACGTCGTACGGGCCACCCACGGGCGGCGCGTGCAGCAGGTTGTTCTTCGAGAACGTGACCTGGGAGCGCAGCCGCTGGCTGATCTCCCAGTCCGTGCCCACCCGGGTGAAGTGCTTGACGAGCATCGGGGCGGGAAGCCCGCGGTTGACCTCGAGCTGGCTGTACCGGCCCGAGCGGCCGCGGGTGAGCACCTCCTCCGACAGGTCCGTCGCGGTGATCTGCACCCGCAGGTTCGGGGCGCTGTCCAGCAGCGACATGCCGATCGTGTACGCCTCCTGGCCGGTGGAGCAGGCCGCCGACCAGATCCGCAGCGACGACGTGCCGGGGCGGGCCCCGAGCAGCTCGGGCACGACGTGGTCGGTGAGCGCCTTGAAGGGGCTGACGTCGCGGAACCACGACGTCTCGTTCGTGGTCAGCGCCTCGACCACCCGGTCGTACTCGCGCTGCTGCGGGACACCGCGCAGGGCGCGGACGTAGGCGTCCACCGAGCCGGCCTTGGCGTCCCGGGCGAGCGGCAGCAGCCGGCTCTCCACGAGGTACTCCTTGCCGGCCTCCAGCTGGATCGCGCTGCGCTGGCGTACGAGGTCGGCGACGAAGGTGAACGTGTCGGGAGCGAGGGTCACAGGGCACCTCCGGGGGTGAGAGCGCCGATGCCGGCGATCGGGCCGCGCACGGCGTGCGCGACGGGACGGGAGACGGGGGTGCGGGCGCCGGCGTGGACGATGCCGACGACGGCGGACGCGACCTCGTCGAGCGGCAGCACGCGGTGCGCGAGGCCCGCGGTCGCGACGGCGCCGGGCATGCCCCACACCACGCTGGACGCCTCGTCCTGCGCGAGGACCTGACCGCCGGCGGCGAGGACGTCCTCGCAGCCGGCCCGGCCGTCGGTCCCCATCCCGGTCAGCACGACGGCGAGCAGGTCGCCGCCGTAGACCTGGACGGCGGAGCGGAAGAGCACGTCGACCGCGGGACGGCAGAAGTTCACCGGGGCGGTGCGGGTGAGCACCGTCCGGGCGCCGCTCGCGGCCTTGCGCAGCTCGAGGTGGTGGTCACCGGGGGCGACGTAGACGTGGCCGGGGCGCAGCTCCTCCTCGCCGGCGGACTCCAGGACGGTCGCGCCGCCGAGGCGGTCCAGCCGGGCCGCGAGCTGACGGGTGAACACCGGCGGCATGTGCTGGACCAGGACGACCGGGACCGGCAGGGCCGCCCCGATCGCGGTGAAGACGCGGGACAGCGCCTCCGGGCCACCGGTCGAGGAGCCGATGATCACGGCGCGGACCGGCCGGGTCACCTCGGGGGCCGGCGCGAGCCGGACGGTGCGCGACGGCGCCGCGGAACGCGGGCTGGTCAGCGCGGCGCGCCCCGGTGCCGCTGCGGCCCCGGTGGTGCGGGCCGGTCCCGTGAGGTGGCCACGGTGCGGGACGAGCGCCTTGATCTTCGGCACGAGTTGCTCGGCGACGCTCGCGAGGGACTCCTGCACGCTGCCGACGTTGGCCGGCTTGGTGACGTAGTCCGTCGCCCCCGCCGACAGCGCGTCCAGGGTCGCGGACGCGCCCCGCTCGGTCAGCGTGGAGAACATGATGATCGGGACGCGCGAGCCGGATCGGCGCAGCGTGCGGACCGCCTCGATGCCGTCCATGACGGGCATCTCGATGTCCATCGTGATGAGGTCCGGCGCGAGCTGCTCGACCTTCGACTGCGCGATCTGCCCGTTCGCGGCGGTGCCGACCACGTCGATCGCGGGGTCCACGGCGAGCGCGTCGGCGACGAGCCGCCGGACGACGACGGAGTCGTCCACCACCAGAACCCGGATCCGGGACACAGGGCGCTCCGTTCGCTCGATCGGTGCCGGGTCCGTCCCGGCGTCATCTGCTCATCGGCTGCGGACGGGGGGTTGTGAGCCGTGCGGGACGCCGGCCGCAGCGCTCGCGGGAGGCATCGGGCGTCGCCGCCGTCGGGCATCGCCGTCGCCGGACGTCGTCGTCGGCGGGCAGCGGGCAGCGGGCAGCGGGCAGCGGGCAGCGGGCAGCGGGCAGCGCGATGCCCCGCACCCCTCGGGGGGTGCGGGGCATCGGGGGCGGTGATCAGTAGGTGAAGCGGCCCACCCGCTCGCGCAGGTCGGCCGACATCCGCGCCAGCTCGTCGACGGAGATGCCCATCTGCCCGACGACGTCGGACGAGGACGCCGCGGCGCTGGCCACACCGGTGATGTTGACCGCGATCTCGCCGGACCCGGTCGCCGCCTCGGTGACCGAGCGCGACATCTCGTTGGTCGTCGCGGTCTGCTCCTCGACCGCGGACGCGATGGTCAGCTGGTAGTCGTTGATCGACGCGATGATGCCGCTGATCTCGTCGATCGCGCCCACCGCCGACGACGTCTGGGCCTGGTTGGCGGCGATCCGCTGGGCGATGTCCTCCGCGGCGCGGGCGGACTCCTGGGCGAGCTCCTTGACCTCGCCGGCCACGACCGCGAAGCCCTTGCCGGCCTCCCCGGCGCGGGCGGCCTCGATCGTCGCGTTCAGGGCGAGCAGGTTCGTCTGCTCCGCGATCGAGGTGATGACCTTGACGACGTTGCCGATCTCCTTGGAGGACTCCCCCAGCCCGGACACGGTCGCCGCCGTGGACTGCGCGTGCGCGACGGCTTGGCTCGACGCCTTCGCCGCCTCGTTGGCGTTCTGGGCGATCTCGCGGATCGAGGCGCCCATCTGCTCGGCGCCGGCGGCCACCGTCTGGACGTTGCGTGACACCTGCTCGGCGGCCGCGGCCACCACGCCGGCCTGGACGCTGGACGCCTCGGACCCGGCGGCCACCTGCGTGTTCGCCGCGGACAGCTCCTCGGCGGCCGCGGCCACGGTCTGCGCCGTCTCGGCGACCCCGGACAGGGTCTCGCGCAGCGAGGACTGGGCGGCGGTCAGGGCCGCGGCCATGGCGCCGATCTCGTCGCGCGAGGTGACGCCGGCCGGGACGGTCAGGTCGCCGCCGGCCATGGCCTCCAGCGACGTGCGGACCGAGGTGACCGACCCGCGGATGCCCTGGGCGATGGCGTAGCCGAGCGCGACCACGGCCACGAGCGCCACGGCGAGGGTGAGGAGCAGGGTCCGCTGGGCGCTGGCGGCCTCGGCCGCGGCCTCGTCGGAGATGTTGTCGACGTAGGCGGTGACCTCGGCCTCCACGGCATCGAGGGGCTCGAGGTAGGCGTCGATGAGCGGCTGGCTCACTTCGTCCAGGACCGCGTCGTAGCTGCCGTCGTTGGCCAGCGCGGCCGGCACCAGCTGCGCGTCACGCGCCTCGAGCCACGCGGCGTACGCCTCGCGGAAGGTCGCCCAGCTGGGCGCGTCGTCGCCGCCGGCGGCCTCGAACGCCTCGGCGGCGGCCTCGAGCTCGGCGTCGTTCGACTCCTGCTTGTCCAGCCACACCTGGGTCAGCTCGGGCGACCGGACGGCGCCGAGCTGGGCGACGATGAGCCGGGCCTTGAGCTGGTCCTGGTGCACGACGCCGCGCTGGGCGACCACGGTGCGCTGGATGGTGGCGAGGGACTCGGTGTCCCCGGCGAGCTCACCGAGCGCGCGGAAGGCCATCGCCCCGGTCCCGCCGGCCACGACGGCGAGCACGCCGATGGCGGTGAGGATCCGGGTGCGCACCGACCGGTCGGTGAACCAGGTGAACGCGCCGCGCGGGCGGGCGTCCGAGGGTGCGGAGGCACCCTGCGCGGGGCGGGGGACGGACATGTCGACTCCTGAGTGTGCGGGCCGCGTCATCGGCGATGGCGAGAAGGGTGGTGATCTCGCCCTCTCATCGGTCGCCCGCGGCCCGCACTGAGGAGTCGACTTGACATCGCGCCGTGCTTGTGTGCAACGGATGCCGCGGGCAACCATCCGGGGTGAGAGCCCCGGGCCCGGCCCAGACGCACCGAGGCCCCGCACCCTGGACGTGGGTGCGGGGCATCGGTACGGCCCACCGTGCCGGTGGTCCGTGCTGGTCGGACGGCGATCCGGCCCGCCGGCAGTCGGTCGGCAGTCGGTCGGCCGGCAGTCGGTCGGCGGGTCAGGCGGCGGTCGCGCGCCCGACGTCCAGGGCGAGCAGCAGGCCCTGGTCCAGCTTGTACGCGCCGAGGATGACCTCGCGCAGCGCCGTCGGCAGCGTGTCCGGCGGGGTCTCGAACTGGCTGTCCTCGACGTCGATGACGTCGCCGATCTCGTCGACCAGCAGGCTGATCGGCTCGCCGTCGACCTGGACGACGATCATCATCGGCTCCGCGTCGGCGCTGCGCGGGGTGATGCCCAGCTGGGTGCGCAGGTCGATGGTCATGACCACCTGCCCGCGCAGGTTCACCAGGCCGGCGATGCCCTTCGGGGCGAGCGGGACCGGCGTCCGGGTGTGGGCGCGCAGCGCCTCCTGGACCCGCAGGACGTCGACGCCGTACCGGGCGCCGTCGAGCGTGAAGGTGGCGAACTGGCGGCTCATGCGACGGCCTCCGCGAAGATGTGGAGCTGGGACAGGTGGGCGGTCGCCGTGCCCTCGGGGTCGCCCTCGAAGAACGACGGGTCGGCGGCCATGACGGCCTGCTTGACGTCGAGCAGCTCGGTGACCCGGTCCTTCAGGACGGTGGACCCGACCAGCCCGTGGTCGTCGATCTGGCTGTGCTGGCTGAAGTCGTCCTCGACGATGTCGACGATCTCCTGCACGACGATGGCGACGCTGCGCGCACCCCGCGTGTAGACGACCACCAGCAGCTCGGCCGGCGTCTGGTCGGAGAACCCGCCGAGCAGCCGCTCGAGCCGCACCAGCGGGACGATCGCGCCGCGGTACTGCACGACCTCGCGGCCACCGACGTGCTCGATGACCTCCTGGGGCAGGCGCTCGAGCCGGGTCACCGCGGACAGCGGGATCGCGACCCGGCGTCCACCGCCGATGCCGGCGACCAGCACCTGGTCGGCGTCCGCGGCCTTCGCGGCCTGGGCGGCCGACTGCTCCCAGTCGGTCTCCAGCGACTCCCCCGACAGCGTGCGGCGGGCGATCGCCTGCACGTCGAGGATGAGCGAGACCCGCCCGTCGCCGAGCAGGGTGGCGCCCGCGTAGGTGCCGATCGCCTTGAGCCGCGCGGAGAGCGGCTTGACGACGATCTCCTCGGTGTTCAGCACGCGGTCGACGACGAGCCCGAACCGCTGGGTGTCGGCCTGGAGCACCGCGATCACCGTGGGGGTGTCCGCGTCACGCTCGGCGCCGAACTCCAGCACGTCGCGCAGGGTCACCAGCGGCAGCAGGGTCCCGCGCAGGCGGTACACCGGGGCCGAGTTGACGTACTCGATGGCGCCGCCGGCCTTCTGGCCGTCCAGGGCCACCAGCTCCAGCAGGCTGACCTGCGGGATCGCGTACAGCTCGCCCGCGGACTCGACCGTCAGGGCGGGCATGATGGCGAGCGTCAGCGGGATCCGCAGGCGCCAGGTGGTGCCGCGCCCGACCACCGACTCGACCTCGACGGTGCCGCCGATGGCCTCGATCTTGGTCCGGACGACGTCCATCCCGACCCCGCGGCCGGACACGTTGGTGACGGCCTCGGCCGTGGAGAAGCCCGGCAGGAAGAGCATCTGCAGCAGGTCCTGCGCGCTCATCCCGGTGACCTGGTCGGCCGTGCGCAGGCCGCGCTCGACGGCCTTGGCCCCCACCTTCTCCGGGTCGATGCCCTTGCCGTCGTCGGTGACCTCGACGACGACCTGGCCCCCGGCGTGGTAGGCGCGCAGGGTGAGCAGGCCGGTGGGGACCTTGCCCGCGGCCTGCCGGACCTCGGCCGGCTCGATGCCGTGGTCGACCGCGTTGCGCACGAGGTGCGTCAACGGGTCCTTCACGGCCTCCAGCAGGGTGCGGTCGAGCTCGGTGTCGCCACCGATCATGTCCAGGCGGACCTGGCGGCCGCAGACGGCGGCGAGGTCGCGGACGATCCGCGGCATCTTGGACCACACGTGGTCGATGGGCTGCATGCGCGTCTTCATGACGCCCTCCTGCAGCTCGGACGCGATCAGGTTCAGGCGCTGCGCGGAGCGGACGAGGTCGAGGTCGACGTTGCCGTCCGCGAGCCGGCTGATCTGGTTGCGGGCCAGCACGAGCTCGCCGACCTGGCGCATCAGGGCGTCCAGCAGCTCGACGTCGACGCGGATCGACGTCTCGGACGCCGTGCGCAGGCCCGGGGTGTCCGAGCCCCCCTCGCCGGGACCGCCCTTGGCGGCCGACGGCGCAGCGGCGGGCTGCGGCGCGGGGGCGCTCTCGGCGGCGGGCGCCGGCTGCGGGACGGGCACGACGCCGGCGGGCGCCGGGCTGCCGGTGGGCGTGGCACGCGGACCGGTCGACTGGGCGACGGCGACGGCACCCGTGGCGGTCGGGGGCTGCGCCGCGGCGGACGTGGCGGACTTGGCGGCCTTGGCGGCCGACCGACGCCCCACCTTGCCGGCGCGGGCGGGCGCTGCCGCCTCGGCCACGGCGGCCGGGACCTCGGCCGGGACGGCGTCCGCGACCGGTGCCGCCTCGGCCGGGGCGACCTCCCCGACGGCGTCGGCAGCGGCCTGCTCGACGGCGGTCTGGGCGCGCCCCTCGAGGACGGCGTGGATGCGCTCGATGACGGCGTCGACGGCCACGTCGCCCTCGGCGCCCGAGCTCTCGATGCGGCCCAGGATGGCGCGCACGGTGTCGACCATGAGCAGCAGCACGTCGGTGGTCGGCTGGTCCATCGACCGCCGTCCGTCGCGCAGCTCGACCAGGAGGTTCTCGCCGGCGTGGGCGACCCGCTCCAGGAGGCCGAAGGCGAGGAAGCCGCTGGTGCCCTTGATCGTGTGGATGGTGCGGAACACGCTGCTGAGCAGCTCACGTGAGTCCGGCGCGCCCTCGAGCGCGACCAGGTCCTGGTCCAGCTGGTCGAGATTCTCGTAGCTCTCGACCAGGAACTCACGGACGATCTCGTCCATGTCTTCCACGACGTCTGCCTCCCTGTGCTGACCGTTGACTCTCGGTCTCATCGACACAGGCGGGGCGGACCTGAGGAGGAACGGTCGGGCGACGGACGGACCCGTCAGCGGGGCGGCAGGCCGCGCGTCGCCGGGCAGCCGGCGGGCGGACGGCGGACGAGCAGCGGGGAGGCGGTCAGCCGGTGCGGGGCGGGATGAGCCGCCGCAGGGCGTCCACCGCGTCGTCGTCGGCGGTGGACGCCTCGACGTTGGCCTGGGTGACCGCCTCGATCACCTCGGCGCGGTTGATGACCACGGAGCGCGGAGCGTCGATGCCCAGGCGCACGCCGTCGCTGCGCACCTCGAGGACGGTGAGGACGACGTCGTCCCCGATCATCAGTCGCTCCCCGACGCGACGGCTCAGCACCAGCATGGACCGACAGTACCCGCCGGGCGGCCACGGGCGCGGCGACCCGTCGCGGCGGACGCCCCGCGCGGGGCGGTGCTCAGTCCCAGCGCGCGCCGGTGTCCAGCCGCTCGCTGAGCACCGCCGCCCAGACCACGGGGG
Source organism: uncultured Cellulomonas sp. (assembly GCF_947494015.1). Lineage (GTDB taxonomy): Bacteria > Actinomycetota > Actinomycetes > Actinomycetales > Cellulomonadaceae > Pengzhenrongella. The sequence continues at coordinate 13,305 of NZ_CANLTL010000025.1, forward strand.
TGGCGGGCATCCCGTCGAGCCAACCGACCGGCAGCCCGAGGTCGAGCACGGTGCCGGGCTCCTCGGTCGCGTGGACCCAGGCCGCCGCGACCGCGTCGAAGGGGCGGGGGCCGGCGACGTCGTGCAGCCAGGCGCGCAGGTCGGAGGTCTTGCGGCGGGCGTCGACGACGGCCCACGACTGCTCGGGGGCGAGCTCGGCGAGCAGCTCGGCGGCCACGGCACGGTCCTCCGGCTCGGGGCCGACCCCGACCGCGACGATGCTGACCTGCTCGCCGGTGACGGCCTTGGCGCGGTGACGGGCGGCCGCCGCCGGGCTCAGCAGGCGCCGCCCGTGCCCCGCGACCGGCGCGATGGCCCCGGCCAGCGCGACGTCGCGGGGCTCGAGGTGCGCGCGCTGCGCGAGCTGGACCGCGATGGCGAGCGCCGCGGAGTCCTCCCCCACGACCGCGACCACGGCCCCGGGCGTGCGCACCGGGGCGGGCGGGCGCGGCAGGCCGGACAGCAGCGGGGACAGCGGCAGCGGCTCGTCCTGCGGGCCGTCGCCGACGACGGCGGCCGGCAGGCCCAGGGCGAGCAGGGCGCGCCGGTCCCCGCCGCCTGCTGCCGCGGGAGCATCGGGCGAGGCCGGCGACGGCGCGGCAGGGAGCGCGGCGGGCTCGCCCGCCGCCGGCTGCGCGGGTGACGGCGCGGGCGAGGGGGCCGGGGCCGGCGACGGCTCGGTGGCCGTCAGGGGTCCGAAGGCCGCCGCGGTCACCGTCGCTCCGTGCGGCGCGAACCGGGCGACCGGGTGCGCCGGCCGGGGCGGCGCGGCGGCGTCGTCGGCGGGGGCCGCGGGCGCAGAGACGCCGGCGGCGGGGGCCGGGGTGGGGCCGGCGGGCGCGGTGGGCGAGGCGGGCGTCGCCGGGTGCACGTCCGCCATGTCGTCGATGGAGGCGAGCAGGCTCGCGAACGTGTCGCCGTCCGTCGAGACGCGGGGTGCGCCGGGGACCGCAGCCGGGGAGGGCGCCGTCGTCGGACCGCCCGGTGCCGACCGCCGCACGGTCGCGCCGTCGCCGCCGTCACCCGCGTCCGCCGCGTCGAGCAGCGCCGACATGCCGACCGGCGCGGGCGCGGCAGCCGGCCGCCCACCGTGACCTGGACGACGGTCGGGGACCTCGACGGTGAGCTCGAACCGCTCCTTGGCGAAGAAGCCGGCGACGCCGCCGGTCCGCACCCGCTCGGCCTTGACGACCACGGCGTCCGAACCCATCTCCGCCCGGACGCGCTGCATCAGGGCGGGGAGGTCGTCCCCGTCAAGCAGCAACCGCCTGGGCATCACGCACCGTCCCCACCGTCTCGATCCGCAGACCCGACTCGGTCACCTCGTTGTACGACAGTACGGGCAGGTCCGGCGTCGCGAGCAGCACCAGCGCGCGCAGCGGGGCACGCAGCGCCGGGGCGCAGGCGAGCACGACCGGCATGCCCAGCCGCTCGGCGTTCTCCACGCCGACCCGCACCGACCCGAGCAGGGCGTCCACCCGGACGGGGTCGAGCATGATCTGCATGCCGCCCTCGGCCGGGCGCAGCGACTCGACCAGGGCCTGCTCGACCATCGGGTCCACGACCAGCACGCGGAGCACGCCGTCGACCCCGTAGGGCGCGGCGAGCGCGGGACCGAGCGCGCTGCGGGCCGACTCGACCAGGGCACCGACGTGCGTGCTGTCCTTGGCGCGCAGGGACAGCGCCTCGAAGATCCGGCCGAGGTCGCGGATGGGCACGCCCTCGTCGAGCAGGCCGTGCAGCACCCGCTGGACCTCGCCCAGGCTGAGCAGCCCGGGGACGAGCTCCTCCACGACCGAGGGATTGACCGCCTTGACGCCCTCGGTGAGCACGCGGACGTCCTCCCGGGTCAGCAGCCGGGACGCGTGCTTGGCGATGATCGAGCCGAGGTGGGTGATCAGCACGGACACCCGGTCGACGACGGTCGCGCCGGACATCTCCGCGGCGTGCCGCAGCTCGGCCGGGACCCACTTGCCGGCCAGCCCGAACACCGGCTCGTGGACGGCCTGGCCGGGAAGGGCGTCCAGCGCGTCACCCAACGCGAGCACGCGGCCGGGCGGGAGCTCGCCGCGACCCACCTCCACCCCGGAGATGCGCACGGCGTAGGTGCCCCGGGGCAGGTCGACGGAGTCCCGGGTCCGGACCGGCGGCACGACGACGCCGAGGTCGAACGCGATCTTGCGGCGCAGCCCGCGCACCCGGGAGAGCAGGTCGCCGTCGCCCCCGCCGACCAGGTCGACGAGGTCGGGCGCCAGCTGGATCTCCAGGGCGTGCACGCGCATCTGCTCGATGAGCGCCTCGGGGGTGTCAGCCGACGCCGGGGCTGCCCCCGGCTGGGCGGCCGCGGCGGCCCGGTCGGCCTCGGCCGCGGTGTCGCGGGCCTTGATCCGCTGCGCGGTGACCAGCAGCGTCGCGCCGACGAGGACGAACGGGATCTTGGGCAGACCGGGGATGAGCGCCATCGCGATCGCGGACGCGCCGGCGATCTGCAGCGCCTGCCGTGACTGGGTCAGCTGCGTGCTGGCGGCCGAGCCGAGGTCGGCGTCCGCGGTGGAGCGGGTGACGATGATGCCGCTGGAGACCGAGAGCAGCAGGGCGGGGATCTGGGTGACCAGGCCGTCGCCGATGGTCAGCAGGCTGAACCGCTCGACGGCCTCGACGGGCGCCATCCCCATCTGCACGACGCCGATGATGATGCCGCCGACCAGGTTGATGACCGTGATGATGATGCCGGCGATCGCGTCGCCCTTGACGAACTTCGACCCACCGTCCATCGCGCCGTAGAAGTCCGCCTCGCCCGCGACGTCGGCCCGGCGCTGGCGCGCGGTGTCCTCGTCGATGAGGCCGGAGTTCAGGTCGGCGTCGATGGCCATCTGCTTGCCGGGCATCGCGTCGAGGGTGAACCGGGCCCCGACCTCCGCGACGCGGCCGGCGCCGTTGGTGATGACGACGAACTGGATGACCACGAGGATCAGGAAGATGACCAGGCCGATGACCAGCGAGCCGCCCACCACGAAGTGGCCGAACGCGGCGATGACCTCGCCCGCGTAGCCGCCGCCGAGCACCAGACGGGTCGAGGCGACGTTGAGCCCGAGCCGGAACAGGGTCGCGATCAGCAGCAGCGACGGGAAGATCGAGAAGTCCAGCGGCCGCTTGACGTACATCGACGTCAGCAGGATCACCAGCGAGCCGACGATGTTGACCACGATCAGCATGTCCAGCAGGGCCGGCGGCAGGGGCACGACCAGCAGCATCACGATGCCGACGACGCCCGCCGGGACGGCGAGCCCGGCGATGTTCCGGTTCTTGGTCATGGGTTCCTCACGTCGGTGCGTCCGCGGTCGTGGCCGCTCGCCGGTCCCATCGGGCGCAACGTCCCCTTTGTGAGGGATGCCCCCGCCCCGGGTGTCACGGGTCTCCCGGTGCCCCGCGGCCTGCCGGCCCGTTCCCCACCCGGTCGAGTGCGACGTTGCGGACCCTTCACGCGCCCCGAACGGTCCAGAACGTCGCACTCGGCGAGCGCAAGGTGCCCAGTGCGACGTTGCGGACCGTTCGCGCGCCCGGAACGGTCCGCAACGTCGCACTCGGCCAGTGGGGGTCAGGCGGCGCGGGCGGGGCGGGGCGGAGCGGGGGTCTGCGGGACGCGGTGGGTGCCCTGCGCGGCGCCGCGGCGGCGCAGCGCCATGACGAACGCGAGCACCTTGGCGACCTGGGTGAACAGCTCGGCGGGGATCTCCTGGCCGAGCTCGCACGCCGCGTGCAGGGCCCGCGCCAGCGGGATGTCCTCCACGAGCGGCACGCGCTTGGCGTTCGCCTCGGCGCGGATGCGGGCGGCGACGTGACCGGCCCCCTTCGCGACGACGCGCGGCGCACCGGTGCCGGGCTCGTAGCGCAGCGCGACGGCGACGTGGGTGGGGTTGACCAGGACGACGTCGGCGTCGCCGATGGCGGCCATCATGCGGTTGCGGCTCATCGCGAGCTGCTTGGAGCGGATGGCACCCTTGAGCAGCGGGTCGCCCTCGCTGCTCTTGTTCTCGTCCTTGACCTCCTTGAGCGTCATCTTCGTCTTCTTGCGGTTCTGCTTGCTGACGAAGACGACGTCGACGACGGCGAGCGCGATGCCGGCCATGACGGCGGTGCGCATGAGCGAGGAGACGCCATCCTGCGCCACGTCCAGCACGGACTGCAGCGACAGCCCCCCGGAGGCCAGCAGCAACGGGGTGATCCCCTGCACCACGGTGGTCAGCACCGCGCCGATGACCGCCGTCTTGAGCAGCGACTTGCCGCCCTGCCACCACGACTGGACGCCGACCAGGCGCTTGACCCCGGCGAACACGTTGAACTGCTTGAACGTCGGCTTGAGCTTCTTGGTCGACACGTGCAGGCCGCCCTGGGCGGCCGACGCGACGACCGCGGCGACGACGACGACGGCGAGCATCGGCGCGAGCGTGCGCAGCACCGACCCCAGGCCCTGCCCGAGCAGCTCCAGCGCGACCGCCGGGTCGGGCTTCGCGACGACGTCGCGCACGGCCTCGAGCTGATCGACGGCGGCGTCCCGGCCCGCGGACAGCACGACCGTGAGCATGACGCCGGCGGCGCCCATGCCGAGCCATGCCGAGACGTCCTGCGAGCGCTGCAGCGACCCGTCCCGGCGCAGCTCGCGCATGCGCTTCGGGGTGGCCTTCTCGGTCTTGTCCTGACCGCCGCTCACGCCGTCACCTGCTCGCTGCGCTCGCAGCGCCTCCCCCGGCTCAGCGCCCGCGGCTCGCCGGCGGTGCCCTGCTCGCTGCGCTCG
>NZ_CANLTL010000026.1 GCF_947494015.1 uncultured Cellulomonas sp.
GGACGGCGTCGGGACGGTATTGTCGACACTCATCGTCCCGCCCCTTTCCACCCGGTTCGGCCACACGCCTCGCTGAAAGCGATACGGAAAGTCTACGAGGAGCCACTGACATCCCCGCTGCGGACCCTGGCGGCTGTGGACGAAATACTGTCGCAACGGACTGGGGACGCACTGACGTGAATCCGCGCCGACGCCACGGAGGTGGTCGGTCGCACCCGCGTCGCCATCACGGTGCACGATGCCGCGCCGTTCTCGCGGCGCGTCGATCGTCGCGGTCGGGTGACGAATCGGTGGCGCGCGAGCCGACGCCGTCCAGGTGCTCTCCTGCCATGCAGCCTTCCTCCTCGCGGCGCCACGTCAGCGTGTGGCCGTCGGCGACGGCGCCGCCGAGCCGGCAGGCGCTGCCGCTCCAGCGGTGCGCAGGCGAGGTCGGCCTGCGTCTCGATCCCCCCGGCCTCACATCCCCACCCGGCCTCGCTGAGCGTCCCCAGCACGCCCCACGCCTCACGTCGCGCCGCCCCGCCCCGCACCGCCCGCCAGCTCACCTCACCCCACCCTGCGTGTCGGTGCACCGACGTAGACTCGCCTGCATGAGTGAGCCGTTCGCCTCGACCACCGGACCTGACGACCCGTTCGGCGAGCAGCCGGACACCCTGGGCGGCGGGACCTCCACGGGCGTGCTCGAGCGCACCGAGGAGCAGGCCGAGGTCGAGCCCGGAGACCGGGAGCGGTTCGCGCACTACGTCCGCAAGAACAAGATCCTGGACTCGGCGCTGTCCGGGAAGCCGGTGATCGCCCTGTGCGGCAAGGTCTGGGTCCCCGGCCGGGACCCGAACAAGTTCCCGGTGTGCCCCATCTGCCAGGAGATCTACAACGGGCTGCGCCCACCGCAGGACGGCGAGGGCGGCGACAGCGGCTCCGGCGGCAAGTGAGCACCCCGCACCGCCTCCCTCCCACGCACGCGTCCGCCGCAGCGGCCTCCCAGCTCTCGCCCGCCTTCCCCGGGCGCGCGCCGTGGGGGACCGCAGGCAAGCTGCGCGCGTGGCAGGCCGAGGCGCTCGAGGCCTACCGCAGCACCGCACCCCGCGACTTCCTCGCCGTCGCGACCCCCGGCGCCGGCAAGACCACCTTCGCCCTGCGGATCGCGACCGAGCTGCTCAGCGCCGGCACCGTCCGGCGGGTGACGGTTGTCGCCCCGACCGAGCACCTCAAGCGGCAGTGGGCCGACGCGGCGGCGCGGGTCGGCATCCACCTCGACCCCACCTTCACCAACGCCCAGGGCCGGCACGGCGCGCACTACGACGGCGTCGCGCTGACGTACGCCCAGGTCGCGATGAAGCCCGCCCTGCACGCGGCCCGCACCACAGCAGCCCCGACGCTCGTCATCCTCGACGAGGTGCACCACGGTGGTGACGCGCTGTCGTGGGGCGACGGCATCCGGGACGCCTTCGAGGGCGCCACGCGCCGTCTGGCACTGACCGGGACGCCGTTCCGCTCCGACACGGCCGCGATCCCGTTCGTGCGGTACGAGCGCGGGGACGACGGCATCCGCCGCAGCGCCGCCGACTTCGTCTACGGGTACGGCGAGGCCCTGCGCGACCACGTGGTGCGGCCCGTCCTCTTCCTCACCTACTCCGGGCAGATGCGCTGGCGCACCAAGGCCGGCGACGAGATCAGCGCACGCCTGGGTGAGCCGCTCACCAAGGACATGACCGCCCAGGCGTGGCGCACAGCCCTGGACCCGAACGGCCAGTGGATCCCGTCCGTGCTCGCAGCCGCCGACCGGCGCCTGACCGAGGTGCGCCGCACCGTCCCGGACGCCGGCGCGATGATCATCGCGACCGACCAGACGGACGCGCGCGCCTACGCCGGTCACCTCGCTCGCCTCACCGGCGAGTCGCCCACGGTCGTGCTGTCGGACGAGGACGGCGCGTCGGACAAGATCGATGCGTTCTCCGCCGGGACCAGTCGCTGGCTGGTCGCGGTCCGCATGGTCTCCGAGGGCGTCGACGTGCCGCGGCTCGCCGTCGGGGTGTACGCGACGTCGACCGCCACACCGCTGTTCTTCGCCCAGGCGGTGGGCCGCTTCGTGCGTGCCCGACGTCGTGGGGAGACGGCGTCGGTCTTCCTGCCCAGCGTCCCCCAGCTGCTCGAGCTCGCCGGCACGCTGGAGGCCGAGCGCGACCACGCCCTGGACCGGCCCCTGACCACCGAGGAGCAGGGCGACCTGTACAACCCCGAGGACGCCCTCATGGCGGCCGCCAACCGTGCGGACTCGGGACCCGACGCCGTCGGCGCCGACGGGACGCAGGGGTCGTTCGAGGCGCTGGACGCCCAGGCGTCGTTCGACCGGGTGCTGTTCGACGGCGGCGAGTTCGGGACGGGCGCCGATGTCGGCTCCGAGGAGGAGCTGGACTTCCTCGGTCTGCCCGGCCTGCTCGACGCCGAGCAGGTCACCACCCTGCTCAAGCAGCGGCAGGCCGACCAGCTGACCGCCCGTCGCGGGAAGGGTGCGGGCTCCGCTGCGGCGGCCCCGGAGCCCGTCGTCGACCACCGGCGCGTCGCCGAGCTGCGCAAGGAGCTCAACCAGCTCGTCTCCGCCTGGGCACGGCGCAGCGGCCAGCCGCACGGTTCGGTGCACACCGAGCTGCGCCGCCGCAGCGGCGGCCCCGAGGTGCCGCTGGCGACGCTCCCGCAGCTCGAGCAGCGCGTCGCGCTGGTCCGCGGCTGGTTCGTCGGCAAGCGCTAGCTCGCTCGGTTCGGCGGTCGGCCGGGGGCCACCGCGGTCGACGCCGCGGCGGTTACCGCGGTCGACGCCGCCGGAGGCCGAGCGGGCCCCCGCGACCGCCCGGTCACGACCGCTGTTGCTGGAGTGACGGCTGGTGTTGGCGCGCGCGACGATCCGCACGCTGCCATGCTCGGGGGCGCATCACCGCCCGCGGAGGTCTCCGTGACGGGCGGCAACCGAGTGGAGAGGTACCACCATGTCCATGTGGCTGCTCCTGATCATCGCCGGCGTCGTGCTGCTGGTCCTGGGCCTCGCGATCGAGGCCGCCAAGATCCTCATCTGGATCGGCATCGCTGTCCTCGTGATCAGCGTGATCATGCACTTCGTCAACCGGGGTCGGTCGCGAGCCTGACCCACCGCAGGTGACTGACCACGCGTGACGCCGCGGCGGCGGGGGCGGGCGTACCGCCGCCGCCGCGCGCGCCGGTCCGGGCCGGCAGCCGGCGACGACGTCGGCGCCTCACCCCTCGAGCGTCACCGTGACCGTCGGGACCGCGGCCTCGTCCGCGGACAGCCGCCGAGCCCCGCGCGGCAGCTCGGCGCGTGAGTCCCGGTGTCGTTCCTGCGCGGTGTGCACCCCGTGCGCACCGCACCAGCGGGTGTCCACCGCACCCTCGATCACGAGCGGCACGTGCAGCGGCCGCAGCGCCTGGTCGTCGGGGGACCAGGTCGACACCGCGACGTCCGGCCCGGTGATCAGCACCTCCGCCTCGGCCCGGCCGTCCGCGTCCAGCCGGCGGGCCGCGTTCTTGCGGCCGCCCACGCTCGTCTTGGACGCCGACGCCTTCGCCACCGGCTCCAGCACGCCGTGGTCGCCGGCGCGGGCCACGAGCTTGTAGACCATGCCGCACGTCGGGGCGCCGGACCCGGTGACCACGGAGGTGCCGACCCCGTAGGCGTCCACCGGGGCGGCGGCCAGCGCGGCGATCGCGTGCTCGTCGAGGTCCGACGACACCACGATCTTGGTCGACGTCGCCCCGAGCCCGTCGAGCTGCTTGCGCACCTCCTGGACCATGTAGAGCAGGTCACCGGAGTCCAGTCGCACCGCGCCCAGCTCGGGCCCTGCAGCAGCGACCGCGGCCTCCACCCCGGCGCGCACGTCGTAGGTGTCGACCAGCAGCGTGGTGTCCGTGCCCAGCGAGGCGACCTGGCTCGCGAAGGCGGACTTCTCGTCGTCGTGCAGGAGCATGAAGGCGTGCGCGGCGGTGCCGATGGTGGGCAGCCCCCAGCGCCGTCCCGCCTCCAGGTTGGACGTGGCGGAGAAGCCGGCGACGACGGCGGCGCGGGCCGCGGCGACGGCCGCCTGCTCGTGCGCGCGTCGTGACCCCATCTCCAGCACGGGGCGGTCGACGGCGGCGCTGGTCATCCGGGACGCCGCCGACGCGACGGCCGAGTCGAAGTTGAGGATCGACAGGACCAGCGTCTCGAGCAGCACGCACTCGGCGAACGTGCCCTCGACGACCATGACCGGCGAGCGGGGGAAGAACACCTCGCCCTCGGCGTAGCCCGAGATGCTGCCGGTGAACCGGTACCGCGCCAGGTACTCGACGGTCGCGTCGTCGACCACGCGCTCCGCGGCCAGCCACTCCAGCTCGGCCTCGCCGAAGCGGAAGTCCGTCAGCGCCTCCAGCACACGGCCGGTCCCGGCCAGCACGCCGTACCGGCGCCCCGGCGGCAGCCGGCGGGCGAACACCTCGAACACCGAGTGCCGGTGCGCGGTGCCGTCGGCGAGAGCCGCCTGGAGCATGGTCAGCTCGTACCGGTCGGTCAGCAGCGCGGTGCTCGCGTGGGACGACGGTGAAGGGGGCGCGGTCCGGACGGCAGCGCTGCCGATCCGGACCGGGGGCTCCGGTGCGCTCATGCTGCTCACCGTAGGGGCGCGCGCGGTGGCCCGTCGACGCGAGCACCTACAGTGGGCCGGTGCCCGCGCAGACGCTTCCCGAGACCGACGTCCGGGTCGAGGAGGACGTGGAGGTCGCCGACGCCTGGGTGACCATCGTGTGGAACGACCCGGTCAACCTCATGACCTACGTCAGCTACGTGTTCCGGTCGTACTTCGGCTACCCCGAGGCGAAGGCGGAGCGGCTCATGCGCCAGGTGCACGAGGAGGGGCGCGCCGTGGTGTCGACCGGCAACCGGGAGCAGATGGAGGTCGACGTGCAGGCCATGCACGGGTTCGGCCTGTGGGCGACGCTCCAGCAGGGCGGCCGCTGATGCGCGGCTTCCGCGCGGTGGGCGGGCTGTACGTCGCCGGGCTGGGCCCGACCGAGCGCGAGGTGTTCGCCGGGGTGGTGGCCGACGTCGCCCAGCTGCTCGGCGCCGAGCAGCTCGGCGCGCCGGCCGGGGCCGGGCCCGAGGCCCCGACGGACGCTGTCACCGATCCGGGCGGTGGTGACCCGACCTCGGCGCTCGGCCCCCGGATGAGCACCGCGGACCTGCCCGCGCCCGTGGACCCGGCCGTGCGCCGGCTGCTCCCGGACGCCTCGCGCGACGACGACGGCGTCGCCGCGGAGTTCCGGCGGCTCACCGAGGCGGACCTGCGGGCGGCCAAGATCGGGCGGCTGCGGGACCTGTGGCAGGCGCTGTCCGGCGGGGGCGACCACGTGCCGGGCCTCGGCCTGGACGACGACCTCGACCTGGCGGTCACCCGCGACGACGCACCGGCGTTCGCTGCCGCGTTGACCGACGTCCGGCTCGTGCTCGCCGACCGGCTCGGGCTGGAGTCCGAGGAGGACGCCGACCGTCTGTACACCTCGCTCGAGGAGCAGGCGGCGGCGGAGGAGGCCGGCTGGGTGCCCGACGACGACCGGCCCGCGCGGGAGGTCGTCGCCGCCGAGATCCGGGCGTACCTGGGGTCGGTCTACGCGGCGCTGACCTGGCTGCAGGAGTCGCTGATGGCCCTGCTGCTGGCCGACCTCGGTCGCGACCCCGGGACGGGCCCCGGCACGGGCCGGGACACGGGCCCGGGCATGCGCCCGGACGCGGGCCCGGAGTAGGTCGGTCTAGGCTCGCCGGGTGAACGACGCTCCCATCGGCATCTTCGACTCGGGCGTGGGAGGGCTCACGGTCGCGCGGTCGATCCTCGACCAGCTGCCGCACGAGTCCCTGCTCTACATCGGTGACACGCTCAACTCCCCGTACGGTCCCAAGCCGCTGGCCGCCGTCCGCGCGCACGCGCTGGAGGTCATGGACGACCTGGTCGACGCGGGCGTGAAGATGCTCGTCATCGCGTGCAACAGCGCGTCGTCGGCGGTGCTGCGCGACGCGCGCGAGCGCTACACGGTGCGCCGCGGGCTGCCCGTCGTCGAGGTCATCCTGCCCGCGGCCCGGCGCGCGGTCGCCGCCACCCGGTCCGGCCGGGTCGGCGTGATCGGCACCCGCGCGACCATCGCGTCCCGGTCCTACGAGGACGCGTTCGCGGTCGCGGCGGGCCTGCGGCTGACCACCCAGGCCTGCCCGCGGTTCGTGGAGTTCGTCGAGGCCGGCGTGACGTCCGGACCCGAGGTCCTCGCGGTGGCGCACGACTACCTCGACCCGGTGCGCGAGGCCGGCGTCGACACGCTGGTGCTCGGCTGCACGCACTACCCGCTGCTCACCGGGGTGATCTCCTACGTCATGGGTGAGGACGTCACCCTGGTCTCCAGCGCCGAGGAGACCGCGAAGGACGTCTACCGCAACCTCGTCGCGCACGGGCTGGAGCGGCCGGACTCCGCGGGCGCGCCGGATCACCGCTTCCTCGCCACGGGGGACTCCGCGTCCTTCCAGCACCTGGCCCGCCGCTTCCTGGGGCCCGAGGTGGGCGCGGTCGAGCCCGTCGGGACGCTGCGATGAGGGCGGCACGGTGAGGCTGACCGTCGTGGGGTGCGCCGGCTCCTTCCCGAGCGCGGAGTCGTCGGCGTCGAGCTACCTCGTGGAGGCCGACGACGAGTCCGGGCGCACCTGGCGCGTCGTCCTCGACCTGGGCAGCGGCTCGCTCGGGGCGCTGCAGCGGTACTGCGACCCGGCGGACGTCGACGCGTTCGCGGTGTCGCACATGCACGCCGACCACTGCGCCGACCTGGTGGTGCTCGGGGTCTACCTGCGCTACCGGCCGGGCGGCCACCGGACGGCCGTCCCGGTGCACGCCCCGCCCGGGGCGGCGGAGCGGCTCGCGCAGATGGCCGGGTCCGACCCGGCGACCGAGCTGCGCGGCTGCCTGGACGTGCACGAGTGGGTCGAGGGCGCCGCCGTCGACATCGGCCCCCTGCGGCTCGAGCCGGTCGGCGTCGACCACCCCGTCCCGTGCTTCGGGGTCCGGGTCACCGGGCCCGCGGAGGGTGAGCCCGGGCGCCGGGTCACGCTCGCCTACACCGGCGACACCGACGAGTGCGCCGGGCTGGGGTCGCTGGCGACCGGCGCGGACCTGCTGCTCGCGGAGGCGGCGTTCCTCGAGGGCCGCGACGACGACCTGCGCGGGATCCACCTGACGGGTCGGCGGGCCGGTGCGGCGGCCGCGGCCCACGGGGTGCGCGAGCTCGTGCTCACGCACCTGGTCGCCTGGAACGACCCGGCGGTGACGGTCGCCGAGGCGCGCGCGGTGTACGACGGCGCGCTGGCCGTCGCCGAGCCCGGGGCGGTGTACCGCCTCTAGGCGGATGCGCCGACGGCGCCCCGGCCGCTGCACCCACCGGCCGGCGTGCTCGCCCGCGTGCCCGCCCGCGTGCTCGCCCGCGTGCCCGCCCGGCGTCGGGCGACTCCGCCCGGTACGGTTCGGCGGGCAGTGGGGCACCGGGGCGCGGCGACGAGGGGTGGCTCACACATGCGAGAGGTCGACACCGAGACGGCGGAGCTGATCGCTCGCTGCGTCCAGGCCGGGGACACCCCGATGGTGGTCTCGGAGGCCTCCGGCGACTTCCCCATCATCTACGTCAACCCGGCATTCGAGGCCCTGACCGGGTACGCGGGCGCGGACGTGCTGGGACGCAACTGCCGGTTCCTGCAGGGGCCGCAGACCCACCCGGGCACCGTGCGCTCCGTGGGCGACGACCTGCGCGCCGGCCGGGGGAGCCGCGCCCGGCTCGTGAACCTGCGTGCCGACGGGTCCTCCTACTGGGCCGAGATCCGGATCTCGGCCGTGGCGGACGGCGCCCGGTCGCCGGCCTGGTTCCTCGCCGTGGTGCACGACGTGAGCGAGGAGGTCGCCCACCTGCAAGAGGCCGCACGGGCCGCGTCCCAGGACCCGCTGACGGGCCTGATGAACCGGGTCGCGTTCGCCGCCGCGACCGAGCGCGAGCTGGTCCGTGCGACGCGGCACCACCGGTCGGTGGGTGTGCTGTTCCTCGACCTGGACGGCTTCAAGCAGGTCAACGACACCCACGGGCACCCGGTCGGCGACCGGTACCTCGTCCACGTCGCCGAGGTGCTGCGACGCCGGCTGCGCACCGGTGACATGTCCGCCCGCCACGGCGGTGACGAGTTCACCGTGCTGCTCACCGACCTGCCCGCCGACGGCGACGCCGCCGCGCACGTCGTGGCGAGCCTCACCGACGCGCTCGCCGAGCCGTTCACCGTCGACGGCGCCGAGCACCGGGTCGCGGTGACCATCGGCGCCGCGGTGTTCCCGCGCGACGGAGGCACGGTCCGCGAGCTCGTCGCGCACGCCGACGCGGACATGTACGGACGCAAGCCCTGGCGCCCGGACCGCCCCGACCGCCCGGTCCTGCCGGCCGCCCCCGGCACCCCGACCGCACCCGGCGCCGGGTGACGACGCGCCGGACCGGTCAGCCGCGCGCCGGCCGGGACGGCTTGTGCCGGTACATGTCGGCGTCGGCACGCGCGATCAGGTCCCGCACGGTGGTCCCGTCCCGCGGGGACAGGGCGGTGCCGACGCTCACCGAGGTGCGGTGCTCGGCGCCGTCGACGGTGAACGGCGTCGCCAGGCACGCGCGCAGGTCCGCGACCACCCGGGCGACGGCCGCCGCGCCGTCACCCGGCAGGTCGGTCAGCAGCGCGACGAACTCGTCGCCACCCACCCGTGCCGCGGCGTCGTGGCTGCGCAGGCGTGCGCGCAGGCACTCCGAGATGTGCACGAGGTAGCCGTCGCCGACCAGGTGACCGTGTGCGTCGTTGACCGCCTTGAAGTCGTCGACGTCGAAGAACAGCACGCCGAGCGCGCCGCCGGTCCGTGCGGCTCGGTCGAGCTGACGCTCGAGCTGGTCCGCGAACGCCCTGCGGTTCATCAGCCCGGTCAGCGGGTCCCGGTGGGCGGCCCGCACGGCCTCGTGCTGGGCCGACACCTCCGGGGTCACGTCGTGCAGGACGGCGAAGAACCGGGCGACGCCGCCGGCCCCGTCGGGCACGGGGGAGATGTGCAGGTCGACCCAGTAGGCCGAGCCGTCCGCGCGGTAGTTCACGACCCGCGACCGGGTCACACGCCCCCGGCGCAGGCTGTCGCCCATCGCGCGCACCGCCGCGGGGTCGGTCTCGGGGCCCTGCATGAACCGCGCGTTGCGGCCCAGCACGTCGGCCGACCGGTAACCGGTCAGTCGCTCGAAGGCCGGGTTGACGTACACCAGCGGCAGGTCGGGCCGTGTCGCGTCGGCGATCGCCATGGCGGTGTCCGTGGCGTGCACGGACCCGACCAGCAGGTCGGCGAGGTCCGCCTGTTCACCCACCGCGCCTCCACCTGTGCGGGCGCCTCGCGTCAGCGCCCGGCACTGCGCACGCTAGCCGTCCGCGACGACCGGGGCAGCCGGGCGGGGCAGCCGGACGACCCGCGGACGCCGGGCGGCCAGGACGGTGCCGCCGGATAGGCTCGGCCCCATGACCACCCCCGCCTCCTTCTCGCGCGCCGACGGCCGCCGTCCCGACGAGCTGCGCCCGGTGACGATCACCCGTGACTGGCTGGACACGGGCGAGGGCAGCGTGCTGGTCGAGTTCGGCGGCACCAAGGTGCTGTGCGTGGCGTCCTTCACGGTCGGCGTCCCGCGCTGGCGCAAGGGGTCGGGGCAGGGCTGGGTCACCGCGGAGTACGCCATGCTGCCCCGCGCGACGTCCACCCGGTCCGACCGCGAGTCGGTCAAGGGACGCATCGGCGGCCGGACGCACGAGATCTCGCGCCTGATCGGCCGCTCCCTGCGCGCCGTCGTCGACGTCGCCGCGCTGGGCGAGAACACCCTGGTGCTGGACTGCGACGTCCTGCAGGCCGACGGCGGCACCCGCACCGCCGCGATCACCGGCGCCTGGGTCGCGCTCGCCGACGCCGTCGCGTGGGGGCAGCGGCAGGGCGCCATCACCGGCTCGCGGCCCGTGCTGCAGGACTCGGTCGCGGCCGTGAGCGTCGGGATCGTCGACGGCGTCCCGGTGCTGGACCTGCCCTACGTCGAGGACGTGCGCGCGCACACCGACATGAACGTCGTCGTGACGGGCAAGGGCCAGTTCGTCGAGGTGCAGGGCACCGCCGAGGGGGCACCGTTCGACCGCCGGGAGCTCGACGCGCTGCTCGACCTCGCGCTCGAGGGCACGAGCCGGCTCACCCACTACCAGGAGCAGGCTCTCGCGACCGGCTCCGCGACCCACCCGTGACCGACGGCGGTCCGGGCGCCGCCACGCCACCCGGCGCGCGGCTGGTGCTGGCGACCCACAACGCCCACAAGCTCGGTGAGCTGCGGGCCATCCTCGCCCCGGCCGTCGCGGACCTGGACCCGGCGGCCGTCGTCGGTGCCCGCGACGTCGGCGCGCCGGAGCCGGTCGAGGACGGGGTGACGTTCGCCGAGAACGCGTTGATCAAGGCCCGCGCGCTGGCCGCGTTCACCGGGCTGCCGGCGGTCGCCGACGACTCCGGTCTCGCGGTCGACGTGCTCGGCGGCGCCCCGGGGATCTTCTCGGCCCGCTGGGCCGGCCGCCACGGCGACGACGCCGCCAACCTCGCGCTCCTGCTCGCCCAGCTCGCGGACATCGCCCCGGTGCACCGTGGGGCGCAGTTCGTCTGCGCCGCCGCCCTGGTGACGCCGGACGGCGAGGAGCACGTGGAGCTCGGCCGGCTGCGGGGCACGCTCGCAGCCGAGCCGCGGGGCGCCGGGGGGTTCGGCTACGACCCCGTGCTCGTGCCCGTCGACCAGCCCACCGGTGCCCCGGAGCGGACCTGCGCCGAGCTGTCCGCGGCCGAGAAGAACGCGATCTCCCACCGTGGCCAGGCCTTCCGCGCCCTGGCGCCCGTCATCGCCCGCGTGCTGAGCCGACCGGCCGGCGGCGGGCCGATCCGCTGAGCAGGGTCGCCACCGTGCGCCAGCCCACCAGCCCCACCGCCAGCACCCCGGCCGCCACCGCGACGAACGCCGGCGCGAGCCCGCCCCCCGCCAGCCCGCGCAGGGCGAGCCCGCCGGCCCCGGTCACCGCCCACAGCGCGACGCCGGCCGGCCACACCCGCCACGGGCTGCGCCACACACGCAGCACCAGCCAGCCGACGGCGCACGCGACCAGGAACGGCCACGCGGTCGTCAGCACCCCGACGACGCCCCCGGACTCCGCGTGCGAGGACCGGCCGGCCGCGACGAAGGCGACCACGACGACGACGTCGAGCACGCCGGCGAGCACGACGGCAGGCACTGCCGCGGGCTGGACGGCGGTCACTGCGGCGGGCGGGACGGACGACCGGGCCGGGGAGCGCATGGCAGCGACCGTAACCCGCGCGCCGGGCGCCGTGACCGCGGCAGTCACCGCCGGTGCGGCCGAGCGGGCCCGACCGTGACCGCCACCCCCGCGCCCGAGGTCGGCACCCCCGTGGCGCCCGGCGTCGTGCACGTCGCGGCGCGCGACGTCTCCTTCGGCTACCCCGGCCGTCCCGTGCTGCGTGGCCTGTCCCTGACGGTCGGTGCGGGCGCGCGGCTGGGCGTCGTCGGCGAGAACGGCGCGGGCAAGTCGACGCTGCTCGGGGTGCTCGCGGGCACGCTGCACCCGACGGCCGGCCAGGTGGACCGTGCGGGCTCGGTGGCGACCGTCGCGCAGGAGCTCACCGCGGCGGGCGGTGCCACCGTCGGCACGCTCGTCGACGAGGCGCTCGCCGCGGTCCGCACCGCGGACGCGGAGCTGCGGCACACCCTGGACACGTTCGACCACGACGGCGGCGACCTGCCGGCGCTGAGCCGGGCGCTGGCGCGCGTCGAGCACCTGGCCGGCTGGGACGCCGACCGGCGGATGGACGAGGCCCTCACCCGGTTCGGGGCACCGCGCGACCTCGACCGGCCGCTGGACGCCATGAGCGTGGGGGAGCGGTACCGGGTCCGCCTCGCGTGCCGCATCGCGCAGCGGTCGGACGTGCTGCTGCTCGACGAGCCGACCAACCACCTGGACGCCGCCGGGGTCGCCTACCTGACCGCCCAGCTGCAGGGGTGGCCGGGCGTCGTCGTCCTGGTGACGCACGACCGCCAGCTGCTGGACGACGTCATGACCGGGATGCTCGACCTCGACCCCACGATCGACGGCCGGCCCGCGGTGTACGGCGCGACGACGTACGCGGCGTACCGCTTCGCCAAGGACCAGGCGCTGCGGCGGTGGCGGCAGCGGTACGCCGCCGAGACCAAGCGCCGTGCCCAGCTGCTGCGGCGCCTCGACGAGTCCTACGAGGGCCTGTCGGACGAGTGGCGACCGCCCAAGGGCAGCAACAAGCACCGCCGCGCCACCGGGGCACGCATCCACGTCAAGGCCGCCGACCGGCTCGTCCAGCGCCTGGAGGCCGCGGCCGTCGACGTCCCGACGCCGCCGCTGTCGCTGTCGTTCCCCGACCTGCCGGCGCTCCCGGCGCCCGACGGCGGCACCCCGACCGGCGGCCCGCTGCTCGAGGTGCGCGCGCCGCGGGTGCCGGGCCGCCTCGACCTGCCCGGGGTGCGGGTCGGCCTGCCGCCGTGCGGCCGGCTGCTGGTGACCGGTCCCAACGGGTCGGGCAAGTCCACGCTGCTCGCGGCGCTCGCCGGCGCGGTGCCACTGGCGCGCGGCGTGCGGACGGTCGCCCCGGGGGTGCGGATCGGGACGCTCGCCCAGGAGGGGCACGCGTCGGTCGGACCGCGCGGCGAGCCGCTGCCCGACGTCGCCCAGCTGCCGGGGGCCGGTCCGGACCCCGCCGCAGACGGTGCAGCCACCGGCGACGCGGCACCGGTCGACGGCCCACCGACGGGCTTCGCCGCCTACGCGCGCCGGGCGCTGGACCTGCTCGCGATCGGTGCGCTCGACCCCGACCAGCTCGTCGCGGTCGCGGGACTGGGCCTGCTGACCGAGGAGGACCTGGACCGCCCGGTCACCGAGCTGTCCGTGGGCCAGCGCCGCCGGTTCGACCTGGCCTGCGCGCTGCTCGCGGCCCCGCACGTGCTGCTGCTCGACGAGCCCACCAACCACCTGTCGATCGCGCTGGTCGACGAGCTGACCGCCGCGCTGCGGGCGACGTCGGCCGCGGTCGTCGTGGCCACCCATGACCGGCGCATGCGCGCGGACCTGGCCGACTGGCCCGAGCTCGCGCTGGGCTGACCTCCCACCCTGCGAGGATCGGGCGATGAGCAGCAGCGGATCCGGTGCCGGTCGCCGGGCGGTCGTGGTCGGTGCGGGGATCGGCGGGCTGGCGGCGGCCCTGGGCCTGCACCAGCACGGGTGGGACGTCCAGGTGCTGGAGCGGGCGCCGGCGCTGACCCCGGTCGGCGCGGGTATCGCGCTCGCGCCGAACGGACTGCGGGCCCTGGACGCGCTGGGCCTCGGCGCCGTCGTCCGCCAGCGGGCCGCGGCGCAGGGGGCCGGCGGCTACCGCGACCCGGGTGGCCGCTGGCTGCTGCGCCAGGACCTGGGCGCGGTGACCGAGGCGCTGGGCGACTCGTTCGTCGTGCTCCGCCGCCCGGACCTGGTGAGCTTCCTCGTCGACGCCCTCCCGCCCGGTGCGCTGCGGACGGGGGTCGAGGTGCGGGGTGTCACGGTCGGCGACGCGACGCGGCCGGCGCAGGTCGCCACCGGCGACGGCGACCTCGAGGTCGACCTCGTCGTCGCCGCGGACGGCGTCCACTCGCGCCTGCGCCACGCGCTGTTCCCGAGCCACCCCGGGACCCGGTACGCCGGCTACGTCGCCTGGCGCCTGCTGCCGCGGGTCTCCGCCGACGTCGCCCGGCACGGCCAGTTCGAGACGTGGGGCCGCGGCCGGCGGTTCAGCGCCCTGCTGATGGCCGACGACGAGGTGTACTGCTGGGCGACCGTGAGCAAGCCGGCCGGGCGCGACGTCGAGGACGACCGCGCCGAGCTGCTGGCCCGGTTCGGGGACTGGCACCAGCCCGTCCCGGCGCTGATCGAGGCGACGCCCCCGGACCGGATCCTGCGGCACGACGTCGTCGAGCTCGCCCGGCCGCTGCCGGCGCTGCACGCGGGCCGCGTCGCGCTGGTGGGCGACGCGGGGCACGCCCTGACCCCGGACCTGGGCCAGGGCGGGTGCCTCGCGCTGGAGGACGCCGTCGAGCTCGCGCTGCTCATGGGCCGGCAGGCTCCGGTCCCCGAGGCGTTGGCGCAGTACACCCGTCTGCGGCTGCCTCGGGTCAGCCAGATCGCCGCGCGGTCGCGGCAGCTCGCCAGGGTCGGGCAGGCCAGCGGCCCCGTGGTGACCGGCGTCCGGACCGCCGTCCTGCGCGCCGCGGCCGTCCTGCCGGCCGGCGTCCTGGCCCGCGGTCTGGGCGGCGTCGTCGACTGGCGACCGCAGGCCGGGGCCTGAGGACCGCCGACCCGGCACGGGCCGCGTGCGAGGAGCGCAGACGCACGACGGGTGCCGCCCCCGGGGGGACGGCACCCGTCGCGGTGCGTGCTGTGCCGCTCAGCCTCAGCTCAGCGGCCGTGGCTCAGCAGGGGCTCGGCAGGGGCTCAGTGCTGGTGAGCGCCCTCGTGCTCGGCGTGCTGCGCCTTGATCTGGGCGCGGACGTCGTCCATGTCCAGCGCCTTGACGGCGCTGACGACCTGCTCGAGCGCCGGGCCGGGCAGCGCGCCGGCCTGGTTGAAGACCAGGATGCCCTCGCGGAACGCCATCAGCGTCGGGATCGAGGTGATGCCCAGCTCGCCCGCCAGGGACTGCTCCGCCTCGGTGTCGACCTTCGCGTGGACGATCTCCGGGTGGCTCTCGGACGAGGCCTCGAAGACCGGTCCGAAGCGCTTGCAGGGGCCGCACCACTCCGCCCAGAAGTCGACCAGGACGATGTCGTTGTCCTTGATGGTCTGCTCGATGGTCGTGCCGGTCAGCTCGGTCGTCGCCATGGTCTGTCCTCTCTCGCGGTTCCGTCTGTCCGGTTGGCACAGCAACGCAGGGCGGCGGACTATTCCGCCACGCTGCGCGTCGAGTACGGCCGGGCGCGGACCGCGGGGTAGAAATGCCGGGTGACGGACACCTTCGAGCTGCCCGACCCCGACCACGAGCCCGGGCGTCCGGCCGGCTGGCTGCCCCCGGACGAGATCGCCCGCATCCGCGCGGTGGTCCCGATCCTCTACGTCGACGCCGTCCCCGTACGGGTCGACGACTCCGGCGACGTGGTCGCGGTGGGGCTGCTGCTGCGGGTCACACCGGAGGGGGTGATGTCCCGGGCGCTGGTCTCCGGCCGCGTGATGCACCACGAGCGGGTGCGCGACGCGCTGCTGCGGCACATCGAGAAGGACCTCGGCCCGGTCGCGCTGCCGCACATCCCGTCCTCGCCGCAGCCGTTCACGGTGGCCGAGTTCTTCCCCACGCCGGGCGTGACGCCGTACCACGACCCCCGCCAGCACGCGGTGTCGCTGGCGTACGTGGTGCCCGTCTCGGGGGACTGCCGCCCGCAGCAGGACGCGCTGGACCTGGCGTGGCTGACGCCGGAGGAGGCGGCCAGCGAGCAGGTGCAGGTGGAGATGAACGGCGGTCAGGGGCTGCTGCTGCGCCAGGCGATGGCGCACGTCGGTCGGCTGCCCTGAGCCTGAGCCTGAGGCGGACCGGGGTGACCGGTCCGTGCTGGGTGCGGGAGACGGGATTCGAACCCGCACGCCCGGAGGCACCAGGACCTAAACCTGGCGTGGCTACCGTTACACCACTCCCGCGGGGACAGCGTCGCACACGGGCCGCTGCGTGCGGCCCGGGTGCGCGGCGTCAGTCGATGCCCAGGTCCCGGCGCAGCTTGGCGACGTGCCCGGTGGCCTTGACGTTGTACTGCGCGAGCAGCACCGTGCCGTCGGGGTCGACGACGACCGTGGACCGGATGACCCCGGTGACCGTCTTGCCGTACAGCTTCTTCTCACCGAACGCGCCCCACGCGGTGAGGACCTGCTTGTCGACGTCGGACACCAAGGGGTAGGTGAGCCCGTCGTGGGCCGCGAACGCCGCGAGCTTGTCCACCGGGTCCGGCGAGACGCCGACGACGGCGTAGTTCTGGCTCTGCAGCGTCTCCAGCGAGTCCCGGAAGTCGCACGCCTGCGTCGAGCAGCCGGGCGTCATCGCCGCCGGGTAGAAGTAGACGATCACGTGCTGGCCGCGCAGCGACGACAGGGTGAGCTGGCCGCCGTCGGCGGTGGGCAGGGTGAAGTCCGGGGCGGTGTCGCCGGGGGCGAGGCGCGTCGTCATGGCGCACAGCGTAGTGACGCCGCGGCCGCCGTCGGACCGTGCCGGTGGCAGCGAGGCGGGCCGATGCCGGGCGAGCGGTACCGTCGGCGGCGTGACCACCCAGATCCCCGCCGCGGACGACGGCGCCCCCGCCATCCGGATGCTCGGCGACCGGCTGCTGGTGCGGCTGGACGCCGAGTCGGCCGAGCGTCGGTCGTCGTCCGGCATCGTCATCCCGGCGACCGCGTCGGTCGGCCGCAAGCTCGCCTGGGCGCAGGTCGCCGCCGCCGGCCAGGGGGTGCGGCAGGTGACCGTGGGGGACAGGGTGCTGTTCGACCCGGAGGACCGCGCGGAGGTCGAGCTCGGCGGCACCGTCTACGTCCTGCTGCGGGAGAAGGACGTGCACGGCGTGGCCCAGGCCGAGGGCGGCCGCAGCGGCACGGGGCTCTACCTCTGACGGCTGGTCCGGTGACGCACGTCCCTCCGACGGGTCAGCGCCCGTCGTGGTGCCTTGCCACCCGGCGACGGCGGATGGTCCGATGAGCGCTCCACGACCAGGCGACGACGAGACGAGGGAACGTGGCGCACGGTGACGGCTCCCCGGTGGAGCCCGGGCACGAGGGTGACGAGGTCATGGACCTGCTCGCCGAGCACATCCCGCTCGCGCTGCTGCTCGACCTGGCCCCCACCGACGGCCCCGCGTCCGAGGAGATCCTCCGCGCCGAGGGCGTGCCCGACGACGCCTGGTGGGAGCCCGAGCCGGCCGGCGCGGAGCTCGTCGGCGAGGCGACGACGGAGCCGACCAGGAAGCCGACGGCGTGACGTCCGCCACGATGGCGGCCCCGGGTTCGCCGACGACGGCGGGCTGGTGCTAACGTTTCTGACCGCGCGCCATTAGCTCAATTGGCAGAGCAGCTGACTCTTAATCAGCGGGTTCGGGGTTCGAGTCCCTGATGGCGCACCATCACCCCAGGCCAGCGACTCACTCCGGGTCGCTGGCCTGAGGTTTGTCCGGGGTTGGGTCCACGTGTGGGTCCACGTGTTGCGCCGGGTCGTGGTCGAAGAGCGTGTCCAAGCTTCGCGCTACGTCAGCCCGCGGCAGTCGCCGGCCCATGTAGACGTCCTGCGTCATCGAGACCCGGGCGTGGCCGAGCTGGTCGGCGATCGACCGCGCGGTCAGCCCTTGCTCGTCGAGCAAGGTCGCCACCGTCCGCCGCGCCGTGTGGGAGACGAACCACTCGAACTCCGTCCCGGACCGCACCGTCCGCAGGTCCCGGCTGACGTTGTTGCGATCCCGCCAGCCACCTACGGCGTCGGGGAACACCGGGAGGGATCCGGCCGAGGCCTCCCGACGCCTGCGCAGCATCGCCACGCACCACACCGGGATGAGCAGGACGCGCTGCGATGTCGCGGACTTGGTCGTCTTGCGCACCAATCCTTTGCCGCGGACGCGAACGATCGTCGCCTCCACCCGAACGATGCCCCGCTCCAGGTCGACGTCGTCCCAGGCGAGCGCGAGCACTTCGCCGAGCCGCATGCCTGTCGCCAGGAGCAACCGCACGAGGTCGGGCAGGTCCTGGGTCTGCTGCACGGATAGGTGACAGTGGTTCTCAGGCGGCGAGTGCGACCTGAGGGGTCATGATGGCCTCGAATTC
>NZ_CANLTL010000027.1 GCF_947494015.1 uncultured Cellulomonas sp.
GCGGCCGTCCGGGGCCGAGTGCGACGTTGTCGACCGTTCGGCTCGCTCCAACGGTCCAGCACGTCGCACTCGGCGGGTTGAGGGGCGGTGCGGTTGCCGGGCGCGGGTCGTGCGGGTGCACTGGGGCCATGCACCGACCGCTCCACGACCGGGCCACCGGCGTCGTGCGGCAGACCCGGGAGTCGGTCCACGGGACCACACCGCACACCGCGCTGCGCCACCCGCGCACCGCCATGGCGATCCGGGCGGCGGTCGCCGCGACGCTCGCCTGGCTGCTCGCGCAGCGGCTCCCCGGCGGCGACCAGTACGCGTTCTACGCCCCGTTCGGCGCCGTGGTGACCACGTACTCGGCCGTCGTGCGGTCCACGACGGAGACCCTGCGGGCGGTCGCGGCGATCATGCTCGGCGCCGCGGTCGGCCTGGTCGCGCACACCCTGATCCCGTGGACCGCCGCCGCGGTGGCCACGGCCGTGGCCGTCGGCGTGGTCGTCAGCGGGCTGCCGGCGCTGGGCAGCCACCGCACCTACGTCCCGGTCGCCGCCGTGTTCCTGCTGCTCATCGGCCAGGGCCAGGCGCTGGACTACGCCGTCGCGTACGCCGGGCTGTTCCTGCTGGGCGCGCTGGTGACGATCGTGCTCAACGCCGCCTTCCCCACGCTGCCCCTGCCCCAGGCCGAGAGCGCGCTCCACGACCTGCGGGAGGAGGCCGCGGTGCACCTGCGGCACATGGGCCGTCTGCTGCGCGACGTCGACGGCGACGGGCGCACCGGGTCGGACGACGCCGGCGGGGACGGTGCCGGGGACGGCGACCCGGCGCCGCCCCGGGAGCGGCTGACCAGCCGGCTCGCGCACGCCCGCGACGCCGTCGACGACCTCACCGAGGCGGCGCGCGGCAACCGGCGTGCACGCCGCGAGCGCCGGACCGTGGAGCGCATCCGGGCCGACTTCCGGGCGCTGGAGCGCGTCGTGCTGCTCGTCGACGACCTGCACGACCTGTCCGAGGACGCCCCCTGGCAGACCCGCGTGAGCGGGGTGACCCCCGAGCTGCGTCGTCCGATGGGTGACGCCGTGGACGCGCTCGCGGCGGCGATCACCACCGTCGGGCTCGCGGACACCGAGCCCGGCCAGCGCCGCGCCGTCGACGACGCCGTCCGCGACCTCGCCACCGCCCTGGTCCACTACGAACGCACCACCGGCCCGGGACCGCAGGGGCTCGTGGTCGCGACGGTGGTCACCACGCTGCGCCGGACGCTGTCCGCGCTCACCCCGGCCGACCGCATGGACCTGTCCCCCTCCCCGCTGCCCGCCGACGGCGAGGCCCACGACGGCGAGGCCCACGCCGCCGACGGGGCCATTCCGACGTCCGAGGCCGCCGACGACGCCGCCCCCGCGGGACGCCGGCCACCCGGACCGTAGGCTGGCCGACCGTGCAGTGCTCGTACTTCCTCGCCGGCGTGTGCCGCTCGTGCACCCTGATGGGCCGCCCGTACGGTCACCAGCTCGCCGACAAGGACCGGCACTGCCGGGAGCTGCTGGCCGGCCACCCGGACCTGCGCTGGCTCCCGCCGGTGCCCAGCCCCGAGGCGGGCTACCGCAACAAGGTCAAGATGGTGGTCGGGGGGACCGTGGGGTCCCCGACCGTCGGCATCCTCGACGGCGACGGGCACGGGGTGGACCTGCGCGGCTGCGGGGTGTCCAGCCCGGGCATCCAGGCGCTGCTGCCCGTGCTCGCCGGGTTCGTCACGCGGGCGCGGATCGAGCCGTACGACGTGCCGGCCCGGCGCGGGGAGCTGAAGTACCTGCTGGTCACCGAGTCCCCCGACGGCGAGCTCATGGTCCGGTTCGTGTGCCGGTCGCAGGAGCCGGTCAGCCGGATCCGCAAGCACCTGCCGGCCCTGCGGGCGCAGCTGCCGCGGCTCGCCGTGGTGACCGTCAACCTGCTGCCCGAGCACAAGGCGGTGCTCGAGGGCGACCGGGAGATCGTGCTGACCGACGCCGGCACGCTGCGCATGCGGGTCAACGACCTCGACCTGCACCTGCGCCCGCAGAGCTTCTTCCAGACCAACACCGAGGTGGCGGCGGCGCTGTACCGCCAGGCCCGGGAGTGGGTCGAGGAGCTGGCGCCCGCGTCCGTGTGGGACCTGTACTGCGGGGTCGGCGGGTTCGCGCTGCACTGCGCCGCGCCCGGGCGCACGGTCACCGGCATCGAGACCAGCGAGGCCGCGATCGCCAGCGCGGCCCAGACGGCCCAGGAGACGGGGCTGCCCGGCCTGCGGTTCGCGGCCGGCGACGCGACCGCCTTCGCGCGGGCGGCGCGCGAGCAGCCCGACCTGGTGGTCGTGAACCCGCCGCGGCGCGGCATCGGGGCCGAGCTCGCCGGGTGGCTCGAGGCGTCGTCGGTCCGGCACGTCGTCTACTCCAGCTGCAACGCCGCCTCGCTCGAACGCGACCTGGCGGCGATGCCGTCGCTGCGCCCGGTGACGGGACGCGTGCTGGACATGTTCCCGCAGACCACGCACCTGGAGGTCGTCGTCCTGCTCGAGCGCAGGCCCTGACGGGCACGCCGGCGCCCCGCGCCGGCTCGTGGACGGGCGCCGTGCCGGGCGAGCATCCTGGGTGGATGAGCCACGGACCCGAGCCGTACGCGGTGGGCAACGACCCACGCTGGAACGAGAGGGCGGCGCAGTCCGCCACCGTGGACCTCGACCCGGACGAGGACGACCCCATGGCGATCATCGTCACCGGACCGTGCCCGCGCTGCACCCACGAGTCCGCGCACGTGGAGCCGCTGCTGCTCTACAGCAACCTCCAGGACCGCCTGCGCTCCCCCGGGAGCGACGTGCTGCGACTGGCCCTGGAGAAGGCGGCGGGGGTGAGCCGGCGGCGGGAGGTCGAGGTCATCTGCGCCTGCGGGACGCCGCACCCCTCGACGCCGCAGGGCGCCCGGGGGTGCGGCGCCTCGTGGGTGCTCGACGTCTCGTGGGGCGCGCCGTGACGGTCCGCGTCGCGCCCGGCGCCGCCGGCACGGCCGCCAGCCGCGCCCGGGCCGAGCACGCCCAGGAGCAGCAGGACCGTGAGCTGGAGCTGCTGCGTCAGCACGCCGCGAACTGGCGCAACGGCCTGGTGGGGCTGGTCGGTCTGATCACCGGCGCCGGCCTGATCAAGGGGCGCGAGAGCATCGTCGGGATCGTGCCGGGGGGTCAGGTCGCCGTCGGCACGCTGCTGCTGGCCGCCGTGGTCGCCGGGGTCGCCGGCACGCTGCTCAGCCTGCGCGCCGCCTACGGGTTCCCGCGCAGCCGGGAGGTGGACGCGACCTGGCGCGACGTGCGCCGCAACCAGCACGCGCGGGCGCGGGCGGCCGCGCGTGACCTGCGTGCCGCGGTCGTGCTGGCGGTCGTCACGCTGGCCCTGCTGGTGGGAGCGGTCGCCGTGACCTGGTACGCCCCGCGCGCACCCCTGGCCTTCGTCGAGGTGACCGACGACGACGGCGTCGTGACCTGCGGCACGCTCCAGGGCGCGGGCGACGGCGCGGTCGTCCTGGCGGTGCACGGCGCCGAGCGGCGCATCTCGGTGCAGGACGTGGGCGCGCTGCGACTGCGCTCGGACTGCCCGCCCTAGCCGGTGGCGCGCCAGCGTCGCCGCAGCAGCCGCCGTCACCCGCGCCAGGTGGTCGCTGCGGTGCGGCCGCCGGACCCCGCGCGGGCGAGCAGGGGCCGCGTCCGCTCCCACAACAGCTCCGCGACGAACTCCAGCGTCTGGGCGGCGGAGATGGCCTGCTCGGCGGGCGGACCGTCCACCAGGGTCCGCAGCACGCCCCGCAGCACGCCGCGCCGTGCCGTCGACGGCGGGTGCGACCCGAGGGTCTGGGCGTTCTCGTCGCCGTACCTGAGCAGCGACACCGCCCGATCCATGATGTCCATCGCGCTGAAGAACAGGTCCGCTCCCCAGAAGCTCTGCGTCAGGTCGTACCGCCGGTCCCGGTGCAGCGCGGTCATGCTCAGCGCCACGCCGAGGTGGTCGGCCTCGTACTCCTGCTGCCAGTCGTAGTCGACCTCCTGCACCTGCTCGTTCGGCAGCATCCGGGCCACCCGACCGGCGGAGCGCAGGTGCCCGGCGATGACGTGCCCGTACTCGTGCCCCAGGGCGAACGCCTCCATGGACACCCGGATCGAGTCGGCGATGTTCACGTAGAGCGGTTCGGCGTGGTACTGGCGGGCCTGCCCGGGCTGACCCCACACAGCGTAGGCGTGCACGACGTCGGCGAACCGCTCCAGCACGCTGGGCTCGGAGTCGACGCGTGCCCGGATGTCGTCCTGACTCATCGAGATCCGGATGCCGCCCGGCCCGCTGTCGACGGGGAACGCGCGGGCCACCGCCTTGCTCAGCAGCAGCGCGAACAGGAACATCTGGTGGTCGAAGACGATGAGGTGGTCGCTGCCCCCGGGCACCGCGATCGTCATCGCGTTGACCTGCCCGGTGGGCAGGCTGCCGAAGGCGGGGCGCCGCGGCAGCGACATCCCCATCTGCTCCACCGAGCGCTCGATCGACTCGGCGAACCCGCTGAGGATGCCGTACCAGCCCGGGTCCTCGTACGGGGTGGGCACCCGCGCCGCGTCCTGCCGGGCCCGCTCCACCATGCGCTCGACCGCCTGCGCCACCTCCTCGGCGCTCGCCTGCGGGTTCATGCTCCGGGTGGTGGCCTCGGCGATCGACCGCAGGGCGTCCGGTGAGGCGACCACGGGCGCTCGGCCGAGGCTCTCGTACACGCTGCGCTGGAGCGCCTCGAGGAACGCGTACGGCTCGATGGGCATGCCGACCTCGTCTCGTGTCCGCGCCGGCACCGCCCGACGGTCGACGGCGGCCCGTACGGATCGATGCTCGACCCGCCGGCCCCACCGTCGCAAGGTCCCCGCCGCACCGGGACGGTCGCCCGGACGCCGCCTACCGCCGACGCCGCCGCGGTGCCACGCCGGGCCGGCGCGCCGGTGCGCCGGGCCGGCGCGCCGGTGCGCCGCGCGGACTGACCAGCGCCGCCGGGCGGGCGGGCGGCGCCGCGGCTCAGCCTCGGGACCGACGGCGCCCGTGGCTGTAGGTGCGCGCGGTGGAGGTGCGCTGGGCGTGCGCCAGGGCGCGGAAGCGGGCCTCGGCGTGCTCGGGCAGCGGACGGCGCTCGCGCAGCACCCACGGCAGACCGCGCACCGCGAGCAGCACCCCGGCGAGGGACACCCGGTCGCGGGGCAGCGACCGCAGCACCTCCCCGGTCCGGCGCAGCATCGGGCGGACCGGCCGGCGCAGCCAGGTGAACCACAGGGTGTTGCGGATCCCGTCGCGGCGCCGCCGGTCGTGGTCGCGGACCGTCGACGCCTGGTGGTGGACGGTCAGCTCCTCCAGGTAGCACAGCTCCCACCCGGCAGCCGCCAGGTCCGCCGCGAGCAGCTCCTCCTCGCCCCCCAGCCACAGCCGCGCGTGGAATCCGCCCACCTGCTCGAAGGCGTCCCGGCGCAGCACGGAGGCTCCCGCGAGGAAGCTGCCCAGCGCCGGGCCGGGCAGCCCGGGGGCGCCCCGCACCGGTGAGTCCCGCAGCTCGGCGACGATCGGGTCCTCCGTGCCGCGCGGTTCGACCACGATCCGCGCGGTGAGCACCGCGACCCGCGGGTCCGCGTCCAGGACGTCCGCGGCACGCCGCAGCGAGCCCGGCTCCCACCAGGTGTCGTCGTCGCAGAAGGCGACATAGGGCGTGGTCAGCGAGCGGACGGCCACGTTGCGGCCGACCGCGCCGAGGTTCTCCGGGCTCGCGATGAGCTCGGCCCACGGGTGCTCCCGACGGATCGCGTCGGCGGTCCCGTCGCGGGATCCGTTGTCCACGACGACGACGTGCGGCGCCTCGGGCAGGTCACGCAGCCGGGCCAGCGCCGCCAGGGCCTCGTCGCGGCGGTTGTGGGTGATGACGACGACGGCGACCCGGTCGTCGGTCGCGCGCGGTGACGGCCCGTCGACGAGGGGCTCGTCGGACAACGCACGCCCGGCCGTCACCGCGCCTGCCGGTACAGGTCCAGCAGCCGGCGCGTGGAGCTGTCGAGCTCCGCCCCGGCGCCGTCGCCGTCCATCTCGGCGACCAGGGCGCGGGCGAGCGTCTTGCCCAGCTCCACCCCCCACTGGTCGAACGAGTTGACGTCCCACAGCACACCCTGGGTGAACACCTTGTGCTCGTAGGCGGCGATCAGCTGGCCGAGCGCGCGCGGGGTGAGCTCGGACATCAGGATCGTGTTGCTGGGCCGGTTGCCCGGGAACGTGCGGTGCCCGGCCAGCGCCGGATCCACGCCGGAGTCCACGACCTCCTGGCGGCTGCGCCCGAACGCGAGCGCCTGGGTCTGAGCCAGGCAGTTCGCGAGCAGCTGGTCGTGCTGGCTGCGCAGCCCGCTGAGCGGGGCGAGCACGGCGATCATGTCGCACGGCACCACGGTCGTGCCCTGGTGGAGCAGCTGGTAGAACGCGTGCTGGCCGTTGGTGCCCGGCTGACCCCACACGATCGGCCCGGTGTCGTGACCCACCGGCTCGCCGTCGAGCGTGACGGACTTGCCGTTGGACTCCATGTCGAGCTGCTGCAGGTAGGCGGGCAGGAGCTCCAGGTCCTGGGCGTACGGCAGCACCGCGAGGGACTGCATGCCGAGGCCGTTGCGCTCCCACACGCCGATCAGGCCGAGCAGCACCGGCAGGTTCTCGGCGAGCGGTGCGGTGCGGAAGTGCTCGTCCATGTCGTGGAACCCGGCCAGCAGCTCACCGAAGTGGTCGGGGCCGACCGCGAGCATGACCGAGAGCCCGATCGCCGAGGTCACCGAGTACCGGCCGCCGACCCAGTCCCAGAACCCGAACATGTTGTGCTGGTCGATGCCGAACTCGGCGACGGCGTCGGCGTTCGTCGAGACGGCGACGAAGTGCCGGGCCACCGCGGCGTCGTCACCCAGCGCGTCCACCAGCCAGGTGCGTGCGGCGGTCGCGTTGGCGAGCGTCTCGGCCGTGGTGAAGGTCTTGGAGCAGACGACGAACAGCGTGCGCTGCGGGTCGAGGCCCTCCAGCGCGCTCTCCAGGTCGGCCCCGTCGACGTTCGCCACGAAGCGCACCGTCAGGCCGTCGTCGACGTACCGGCGCAGCGCCCGCACGACCATCCGCGGACCGAGGTCCGAGCCGCCGATCCCGATGTTGACCACGTGGGTGATCCGCTCACCGGTGTGCCCGCGCCACTGCCCCGAGCGCACCGCCGTCGCGAGCTCGGCCATCCGCCCCAGCACCTCGTGCACCTGCGCGACGACGTCGACGCCGTCCACCACGAGGCTCTCCCCCGCCGGCTTGCGCAGCGCCACGTGCAGGACCGACCGGTCCTCGGTGACGTTGATGTGCTCGCCGGCGAACATCGCGCGGGCGCGCTCGGGCAGCCCGGCGCGCTCGGCGGCGTCGACGAGGTCGGCCAGCACGGCGTCGTCGAGGCGGTTCTTGGAGTAGTCCAGGTACAGCTCGCCGGCCCGCACCGACATCCGCTCACCACGCCGAGGGTCGGCGTCGAACAGGGACGCCAGCGTCGTCCCGGCCAGGCGGTCGGCGTGTCCTCGCAGGGTGTCCAGCGGCAGCATGGGGTGTCCTCTCGTCCTCGCGGGCGCCGGCACCGCGGCGCCCCTGCGTCGAGCCTGTGGCGTCGTCCCGGCGGGCCGACCCGTCGCGACCGTACCGCCGGGCCACGGTCCCGTGCCCGTCGTGCGCAGCCCACGGCGGCCGTGCCGCCCCGGTGCCCCGCGTCGTCGTCGTGCGGCCCGACCCGTCGTGCGCCCGCGACCCTGCACTCACGTCAGGGTATGGTGATGACGGACCGCGGCGCCGTGCACCGCCCCGTGGCCGGCCCGAGGGGCCTCCCGTCCCGCCCTGAACGTCCCCACCGTCACTGCTCGCCGACGACGACGTCACCGCCACCTCGAGGAGGCCCATGTCCCACCCCCTGCAGGCCCCGGGACCGAACGACGTCGTCCCCGGACCCAGCGCCGCCGGGCTCGACGCCCCGCCACCGGCCACCGCCGCGGCGGGCAAGGCCGCGCCCCGGTCCGGCCGCGAGCGCTTCCCCGCCCTCGACGGGCTGCGCGGGATCGCCGCCCTGGTCGTGCTGGTGTTCCACGTGCTGCTGGTCTCGCCCGTCTTCGACTCCCCGGAGAACTCCCGCGGGCCGGTCGACGCCTCCTGGTGGATCACGCACACCCCGCTGAACCTGTTCTGGGCGGGGCCGCAGGCGGTCTACGTGTTCTTCGTGCTCAGCGGCTTCGTGCTCGCGCTGCCGGCCGCGACCATCCGGTGGCGGGCCTACTACCCGCAGCGCCTGCTGCGCCTGTACCTGCCGGTCTGGGCCGCGGTCGCCCTCGCCGTCGTGCTGGTCTCCGCGTTCCCGCGCGACCCCCAGCCGTGGCTGAGCCAGTGGTGGAGCGAGCGCCAGCCCGGCAGCGGCTGGAAGGGCGTCGTCCGCGACGCCGTCCTGGTGCTGCCCGGGACGGGCAGCTGGAACAGCCCGCTGTGGTCGCTGCGCTACGAGATGCTGTTCTCGCTGCTGCTGCCGCTGTACCTCGTCGCCGGCCGCATCCTGCCCCGGTGGGGGCTGCTGCGCATCGGCGTGCTGCTGGTCGCGCTCGCCGTCGCCGAGGGCACCGGCCGCGAGACGCTCGCCTACCTGTCCATGTTCGGGTTCGGGGTGCTCCTGGCGGCCGACCGGGACCGGCTGGCGCACCTCGCCACCCGGGTCGAGGCGCAGGGCCGGCGGGCGTGGATCGCCCTGGCGGCCGTCTGCGTGCTGCTGCTCAACGCCGAGCTGGTCCTGCTGGTCGAGCCGGGGCAGGTCGTACGGGGCGTCGCGATGGCGCTCCAGCTCGCCGGGGCGACGCTGCTGATTTTCCTCGCGCTGCACTGGCGCTCCGCGCAGCGGGCGCTGACCCTCGGGTGGGTCCAGTGGGTGGGCCTGCGCTCGTTCGCGCTGTACCTCGTGCACGAGCCGATCGTGCTGTCGATCGTGGCCGCGGCGCCGCGGCTGCACGTCGTCGGGTACCTCATCGTCGCGACCCCCGTGTGCCTCGTGGCGGCGCACCTGTTCTACGGCGCCGTCGAGGTGCCCGCGCACCGGCTCTCGCGCACGGCCGGTCGCCGGTTCAGCGGCGCCCCCGCGGGCGCCCGCACGACCTGACGTCCTCCCGGCGTGCGGCCCGACGCCCGATGCGTACGGTGGAGGTAACAGCCGTCGCGTCACCGGGCGGCCCATGACCGTGACGCGGCTGCGGCCGGAGGCCGGCGCGACCCGACGTCGCCCACCCGTACCCGGAGGACTCCCCGTGAAGATCGGCTACAAGCTCCAGACCGAGGGCTTCGGCCCCCAGGAGATCATCCGTCAGGCCGTGGCCGCCGAGCAGGCCGGCTTCGACTTCGTCGAGATGAGCGACCACTTCCACCCGTGGCTCGAGGAGCAGGGGCACAGCGCCAACACGTGGGTGCTGCTGGCGAACATCGCCGCGAAGACCGAGCGGATCGGTCTGGTGACCGGCGTGACGTGCCCGTCGTACCGGTACCACCCGGCGATCATCGCGCAGGCCGCCGCCACCCTGCAGATCGTCTCCGACGGGCGCTTCACGCTCGGTGTGGGCGCGGGTGAGCGGCTCAACGAGCACATCATCGGGACCGAGTTCCACGGCGTGCGCAAGCGCCACGAGCGGTTCCGGGAGGCGCTGGAGATCATCCGGCTGCTGTGGCAGGGCGGGTACCGCACCTACGAGGGCAAGCACCTGCAGATCGAGGACGCGCAGGTGTTCGACCTGCCCGAGACGCTCCCGGAGATCTGCGTCGCGATCAGCGGGCCGCGCTCGCTGCAGATCGCCAACGACCTCGGCGACGGGCTGTTCGCGATCGACCCGCTGGGTGACCTCGTGTCCCGGTTCACCGGGACCGGACCGCGGTTCTGCGAGATCCCGCTCGCCTGGGCGCCGGACGTCGAGACGGCCGCGCAGGCCGTGCTGGAGAAGAGCCGGTTCATCCTGCCGGGCTGGAAGGTGCTCAGCGAGCTGCCGAACCCGGTGAACTTCGACGCCTCGGCCCAGTTCGTCACCGCGGACGACGTCACCGAGCAGTTCGCGTGCGGCCCGGACGTGGCGCGCCACCTGGAGGTGGCCCAGACCTTCGTCGACGCCGGGTTCGACCACATCGTCACGATGAACGCCGGGCCGGATCCGGACGGGTTCCTCCAGTTCTTCGCCGACGAGCTCGCGGCGCCGCTGCGGGGGCTGACCCCCGCCTCGTCCTGACGGTCGGTCCGGCACCGGCCGGGTGCGCCGTCAGCGCAGCGGCGGCAGCACCTGGTCACCGGCGAGCACGCCCCGGAAGGGGTCGCCGCGCTCGGCGAGGCGGTCGAGCACCGTCCGGACGGTGAACGCGTCGGGCCGCAGCCACGGCTCGTCCAGCTCGTCCCAGGTGATCGGCGCGGACACCGGCGCCCCGGCCGCGGCCCGCGGGCTGTACGGCGCGACCAGGGTCTTGTTGATCGCGTTCTGCGTGTAGTCCAGCCGCGCCAGGCCGCCACGCTCGCGCACCTCCCACCGCCAGCTGACCAGGTCCGGGACCACGGCCCCGACCGTGCGCGAGACCCGCTCGACCCACTCGCGGGTCTCGTCGAAGCCCGGCCCGGGGGTGATCGGGACCCA
This sequence comes from uncultured Cellulomonas sp., assembly GCF_947494015.1. GTDB lineage: Bacteria > Actinomycetota > Actinomycetes > Actinomycetales > Cellulomonadaceae > Pengzhenrongella. The sequence goes on from NZ_CANLTL010000027.1 coordinate 10,715, forward strand.
GACCTGGATGCCCCGGCGCCCCGTGAGCTTGGGGAAGGCGCGCACGCCGAGGTGGGCGAAGGCGTCGCGGTGCAGCCGCGCCATCAGCACGACGTCGTCCCAGGCGGTGGTGGTGCCGGGGTCGATGTCGAACAGCGCGTAGGTCGGCCGGTCCGGGGCCGTCGTCCGCGACGTCCAGGCGTGCCACTCCAGCGCGCCGAAGTTCGCCGCCCACACCAGCGCCGCCGGCTCGTCGACGACGAGGTACGTCGTCGTCTCGCCGTCGTCGGCGGCGGGGTTGTCCCAGCGGGGCAGCCACCCGGGTGCGTGACCGGGCAGCTCCTTGTGCCAGAACCCCGTGCCCGAGGCCGCCCCTTCCGGGTAGCGGTGCATGTTCAGCGCGCGCCCACGCAGGTAGGGCAGGGCGACCGGGGCGATCCGCGCGGCGTAGCGGACGAGCTCGCGCTTGGTGACCGGCGGCTCGCCGTCGGCCCCGGGGAACAGGGGCTTGTCGAGGTTGGTCACCCGCAGCCTGCGGCCGAGCACCGACCAGGTGCCACCGGTGCCCAGGTCGTCCAGGGCGGCGACCTCGTCGTCGGTCGGCCCCGGGACGTCGGCCGGGCGCAGCTCGACCGACGCCTCGGCGGCCGGCAGGTCCGACCGCCACAGCCGCTCGGGGTCGGCGCGCACCTCCTCGTTGGTCCGCCCCGACACCACCGACGTCGGGTGGTCCTCGGCGTCCCACCCGGCCACGGCGTGCTCGTCGCGCTTGTGCAGCAGCAGCCACTGCTCCGTGCCGGAGGCGTCCGGCTCGCCGCGCCGGACCAGCACGAACCGCCCACGCAGCCGCGTGCCGTGCAGCTCGGCGTGCAGCTCGCCGGCCGCGACCGCGGCGGCCGGGTCGTCGGTGCCGTGCGGCTCCCAGGTGCCGCGGTCCCACACGATGACGTCCCCGCCGCCGTACTCGCCGGCCGGGATCACCCCCTCGAAACCCTCGTACTCCAGCGGGTGGTCCTCGACGTGCACGGCCATCCGCCGGGCGTCGGGGTCCAGCGTCGGTCCGCGCGGGACCGCCCAGCTGACCAGGACGCCGTCCATCTCGAACCGCACGTCGTAGTGCAGCCGGCGGGCGCGGTGGCGCTGGACGACGAACCGGCGCGGGCCCGCGGGCGCTGCCTGGCTCGCCCCGGCGCCGGACGGCTCGGGGGTGCGGGCGAAGTCCCGCATGGAGCGGTAGGTGTCCAGCTCCCCCGGGGGTCGAGCACCGCGTCTGGCCGCCATGCCGCTCACCGCCCTTCCCGCACCCGCCTGGTCCCGGCGCACGCCGCGTCGCGCCCGTCCCAGGGTGGACGACGACGGCCGGCGCGCGCACCTCGGACGCGCCGGGCGGGCTACGGCGGGTGCGCCGCGCCGGCGCCGGCTCCCTCGGAGCAGGGGGCCGCGTCAGCCGTAGAGGCGGGTCAGCAGGGCGTCCAGCTCGACGAGGTCCGGGTGTGCCGCCAGGTCGGGATGCAGACGGCCCGACCCGAGCGCGGTCCCACGCATCTCCGCGGCCGTCCGTTCGCAGGTCGCCGACAGGCGCTCGAGCGCGGCGTGGAGCTCGACCTGGGCCGCCGCGAGGCGCCACAGCGCGGTCGCCGCGTCGGAGCCGTCGTCCCCCATGCCCGAATTCTGCCCCGCCGCGGCCGGCGACGCGTCCCGGGTCACCCGGACGTGTGGGCGCCGTCGACCGCACCGGGCCCGCCCGGGCGGTGGCGCCGCGACCCGGCGCCCCGGTCGCCGGTCGGCGGGCGGCTGCCTAGTGTCGTCAGGTCACCCATCAGCAGGAGGAACACGTGCAGCAGCGAACCCTGGGCAACCGCACCGTCTCGGCCATCGGTCTGGGCGGCATGCCCATGTCCATCGAGGGACGCCCGGACGAGAGCCGGTCGATCGCCACGATCCACGCCGCGCTCGACGCCGGTGTCACGCTGATCGACACCGCGGACGCCTACCACCGCGACGCCGACGAGGTCGGCCACAACGAGTCGCTCATCGCCAAGGCCCTGCAGGGTTACGGGAGGGCGATGCCTGATGTTCTCGTCGCGACGAAGGGCGGTCACCTGCGCCCCGGCGACGGCTCGTGGACCAAGGACGGCCGGCCGGAGTACCTCAAGCAGGCCGCGAAGGCCTCGGCGCAGCGGCTCGGCGTGGACGCCATCGGCCTCTACCAGTTCCACCGCCCCGACCCCGAGGTCCCGTACGCCGAGTCGGTCGGCGCGATCGCGGAGCTGCTCGACGAGGGCGTCATCCAGATGGCCGGGATCTCCAACGCCGACGTCGGGCAGATCGACGAGGCGCAGCGCGTCCTCGGTGGCCGCCTGGTGTCGGTGCAGAACCAGTTCTCGCCGGCGTTCCGGTCCAGCCTCGGCGAGCTCGAGCACTGCGCCGAGCTCGGCATCGCGTTCCTGCCGTGGTCCCCGCTCGGCGGCATCTCGAACGCCGGCGAGCTCGCGTCCCGGCACGAGGCCTTCCAGCGGGTCGCCGACGCCCACGGCGTGAGCGTCTACCAGGTCACGCTGGCCTGGGAGCTCGCGCTCGCCCCTGTCGTGCTGCCCATCCCCGGCGCCTCGCGGCCGACCAGCATCCAGGACTCCGCCGCCGCGGCCGAGCTCGAGCTGACGGCCGACGAGGTCGCGACCCTCTCGGAGGCCTGAGGTGCGCAGCATCGACCTGGCCGAGGGCCTCTCGGCGTCGAACGTCGTCCTGGGTCTCATGCGGATCGACGGCAAGAGCGACGACGAGGTCCGGACACTCGTGGGCACCGCCCGCGACGCGGGCATCGACATGGTCGACCACGCCGACGTCTACGGCGACACCCTGCACGGCTGCGAGCGCCGCTGGGCGCAGGCCATGCAGCTGTCGCCCTCGGAGCGGGACGCCTGGACGATCCAGACCAAGTGCGGGATCGTCGGCGACGGCCCGTACTTCGACTTCTCCGCCGAGCACATCGTGGAGTCGGTCGACGGCTCGCTCGAGGCGCTCGGCACCGACCGGATCGACGTCCTGCTCCTGCACCGGCCCGACGCCCTGGTCGAGCCGGACGAGGTCGCGCGGGCGTTCGACGAGCTCGAGGCCGCGGGCAAGGTGCGGGCGTTCGGCGTCTCCAACCACACGCCGGCGCAGATCGAGCTGCTCAAGCGGTCGGTCCGCCAGCCGCTGGTCGCCAACCAGCTGCAGCTGTCGATCACGCACGCGCCGCTGGTCGCGCAGGGCGTCGCGGCCAACATGGTGCAGCTCGACCAGTCGGTGGTGCTCGACGGCGGCGGCCTGCTCGACTACTGCCGCCTGAACGACATCACCGTCCAGGCGTGGTCGCCCTTCCAGGCCGGCTTCTTCACCGGGCCGTTCCTCGGCAACCCCGAGCACGCCGAGCTCAACGCGGTGATCGACCGCCTGGCCGCGCAGTACGACGTGCCCGCGATCGCGATCGCCACCGCATGGATCACCCGGCACCCGGCCGGCATCCAGGTCGTGCTGGGCACGACGACGCCGGAGCGGGTCGCCGGCGCGGCGCAGGGGTCGGACCTCCCGCTGACCCGGGCGCAGTGGTACGAGCTGTTCCGCGCGGCCGGGCACCGGGTGCCCTGACGCCGACCCGCACCCGACCCCCGGGGCCGCCCGCCGGCGCGGGCCCGGGGGTCGGGCGGCGCGGCGGCGCGTCCGCGGGTCAGCCCAGCGCCCGGGCCGCCGCGTCGGTGGTCGTGGTCCGGATGCGGTACAGGCTCGTGCTCGCGGCGACGAACAGGTCCCGGCCGTCTGCTCCCCCGAAGCAGAGGTTGCCCACCCGCTCGGGCACGGGGATCACGAGCACACGCTGCCCGTCCGGGGTGAACACCTGGACCGAGTCCTCGCTCGAGCTCCACACCCGTCCGTCGACGTCGACCCGGATCCCGTCGGACGCCCCTGGCCGCACCTCGACGAAGGGCCGCCCGGCTCCGACGCGGCCCTCCGCGACGGGGTAGGCGCGGATGCCCGGGGGCGCTCCCTCGATCTGCAGGTGACCGGTGTCGGAGACGTACAGCGTGCGCTCGTCGGGCGAGAACGCCAGCCCGTTGGGATGCACCATGTCGGTGATCACGGCGTCCAACCGCCCGGTGGACTCCTCCAGCCGGAACACGTAGCACCCGTCGTACTCCGGTGGCGCGGGGTACCCCTCCCGCCCGCCCGGCAGGATCCCGTAGGGCGGGTCGGTGAACCAGATGGCGCCGTCCGAGGCCACGACCACGTCGTTGGGCGAGTTGAGGCGGCGTCCCTGCCAGCGGTCGCACAGCCCGGTGACGATGCCGTCGACGTCGCGCTCGACGCGGCGCCGCCCGTGGGAGCACTGCACGACGCGACCGGCCAGGTCGAGCGTGCGGCCGTTGGTGAAGTCGGCGGGCCGGGCGTACTCGGTCATCTCCCCGGTCGTCGCGCTCCACTCCAGGACGCGGTCGGCGGGGATGTCGCTCCACCGCACGCTGGACCGGTCCGGCAGCCAGACCGGTCCCTCGGACCAGGTCGCGCCGGTGGCCAGTCGTTCGAGGGACGCTCCCGGCGCCAGCAGCTCGTGCACGGGGTCATCCTGGCAGGGGTGCACGGGATGGGCCTCGCGGTCGTCACCGTCGGGCCCTGAGGATCGACGGTTCCGGCGCCGTCGGTGCGGGGACGACGGCATCGGCACCCGGGACCTCACCCGAGCCAGCGCCGCCAGCGGGAGAGCTCGGGCTCGTGCGCCGGCGCCTCGCCCAGCGCACGTGCCGCCTCGGCGACGTCGTCCGCGGTGAGCGTCGTGACGTCGGCGCGGTCCAGTGCCTCCACACTCCGGTCGCCGTCGCGCGTCAGCCGCAGCGCCTGGCGGTTGAGCGCCTGCTCGAACAGCGTGCGGGCGAAGCGTGCGTTGCCGGACTCCTCACCATGACGCAGGCCGTCCAGGATGAGATGAAGTGTCGCCTCGGCGCCGGGCTCGAGCGTGTACTCGTGCTGGGCCAGGATGCTGGTGAAGATCGCCTCGAGCTCATCGGTGGAGTAGTCCGGGAACGCGATCTCGCGCGCGAAGCGTGAGCGGAGACCGGGGTTGGAGAGCAGGAACGACTCCATCAGCCGGGGATAGCCGGCCACGATGACCACCAGACGGTGGCGGTGGTCCTCCATGCGCTTGAGCAGGACCTCGATCGCCTCCGGTCCGAAGTCGAGCCGGCCGTCACCCTCGGGAGCCAGCGAGTACGCCTCGTCGATGAACAGGACGCCGTCGAGCGCCCGCCGGATCACGCGGTCGGTCTTGAGCGCGGTCGCACCCACGTACTGCCCGACCAGGGCCGCCCGATCGACCTCCACCAGGTGGCCCTTCTGCAGCAGGCCGACCGCGCGGTACATCTCGGCCAGCAGCCTCGCCACGGTGGTCTTGCCCGTGCCCGGGTTGCCGAGGAATACGAGGTGCTGGGACGTCGCCACCTCGGGCAGGCCGTGCGCCTTGCGGCGCGCCTGCACCTGCAGGAAGGCCACGAGCGCCTGGACCTGCTCCTTCACCGACTCCAGCCCGACGAGCCCGTCGAGCTCGGCCTGCACCGCCGCAAGCGGTCGAGCCGGTCGGGGCCGGCCACCGACGACGTCGTCCATACCCCGCACACCGGGCCGCGGAAGCTGATCCCCCAGCCGACCCACGGTCTCTCGCAGCTCGTCAAGCGGCCTGCGGCGGGGAGCCATGCGCTGACTCTAGGCGCCAGGGACGCGCACGGCCTCCGCCACAGCCGTCCTGTCGGGCCCGAGCCGTGGTGGTGCCTTGCCGCCGCCGGTGGGCCGCCGTGCTCGCTCCAGCGTGCGGCCGCGGACCTTCGGCACGTGCGGCGATGCAGGCCGCCGATCCTCATCGCACGCCTCAACCACGCCCGTCGCGACGAAGGGGAAGGGCCCGGGCAACCTAGGTGCGCTCATCGCGGCATGCGCGTGAACGCTATGCCGCCCGTGCTGCTCAGCGGCATGAGCCTGCGGCAGGACACCGCTCCGCTAGGACGGCCGCCATGGCGGTGCAAACAGCTCGAGGTGCTCTAGGTTCACTCGGTCCAGGACCTGTGGCCGAGCGTCGGCGTAGAACTCGAGCTCGTTGAGGAAACCGTCCACCACGTGAAGTAGTGCGTGCGCGCTGCCGTTCTCGTCGGGCGACTCAGCTTCGACCGGCACCCGGTACTCGGTGTCGCACGGCGCCGACCCGGCTGCCGGGCGAATGGCAAGGCAGCCGCACTCGTCGATAATCCGTACCCTGGCCGACGCCCACTGCACCACGAGCTCGTTGCGACCGCGGAACGGTTCCGCGAGCATCCGGTCAACCAACTCAACCTCGTACTGAGATGGGGCACGCCAGTCGCTGTCGACCTGATGCGACACGGGCGCAGGATCGGCCGGCCGACCTTCCCGCTTGCGGCGATGACCATGCGACACGTAGCGGAACGCTACTGGCGCACTTCTCGACGCGCACGATCCGCGGCATGAGCGTGAACGCTATGCCGCCCGTGCTGCTCAGCGGCATGTGCGTGCGCCGCAGCGGGCACAGGTCGTGGCGCGACCACACTTGCCCCGCGCTTCATCACTCGGTCGCGACCAGGAGGGTCGCGCCCGACGTCGTGTCGACCAACCGGCGCGCACCTAGTTCGGTCGTCAGTTCGATCGTCAGCATGTCTAGGCACATGGGTTGGTCGCCCGCGGGCGCGACGAGCGCCTCGACCTCGACCAGCACCTCGTCCGAGCCCTGCTCGAGAGCGGCGATTCGCGGATCGCCGTGGCAGGAATTGGCAGCGACCTCGATGAGGGTCGGAGCGACAAGTCTCGCGTCGCTGAGGGCCACGGGCTCCCACACGGCGGGCTCTTCTCGGACCGAGCACCCGGCGGCGAGGAGCGTCAGGCACGCCACCGCCGCCAGCCGCTGTCTTCCGCCCGCATACCGTCGCATCGGGCAGGTGTATCACCCGCCCGCCCGCGCTGCGGCACGGCCAAGTGCTGGCGACGCACACCATCCGCGGCATGAGCGTGAACGCTATGCCGCCCGTGCTGCTCCGCGGCATGAGCGTGAACGCTATGCCGCCCGTGCTGCTCCGCGGCATGAGCGTGAACGCTATGCCGCCCGTGCTG
>NZ_CANLTL010000028.1 GCF_947494015.1 uncultured Cellulomonas sp.
CAACTACATCGCCCGAAGCCTGCTCGAGACCGGCGGCTTCAGACCCCAACTCCTACACCCCCGATTGGGATGAGCCCGAAAACGCCGCGACGGAGCGCGCCGGCGTGCCCTGCGGCGGGGATCGCTACGCGGCCGCCCACCCCCTCCGTCCCTGCCTCTGAAGCTGGGCGGGGCAGGAGCGACCGTCGGCGCTACGCCGTGAGCTCATCGCCGCCGAACCGCTGTCGCGCCGCCTGCCGCGTCACTCCGAGTTCCGCGCCAACCTCACCCCACGTCGCGCCGGCGGCGCGCAGCACCTGGACCAGCAGTGCCACGCGCGCGTCCGCGCGCTGCCGCTCGAGCACCGCGGCGCGCAGGTCGCGCGCCGCCTGCACCCGCGCGTGCGCGGCGTCGCCAGGCGTCTCGGTGGTCGTCACCCAGCCACACTGGCGAAGGCACCGCCCACCTGTCAGACACGACACGCGGCACCTTGACGGTTCGGGCGCGCGAGCACCGGCACACAGTCGCCTGATGGCGCGCGGCGTGCGGACCGTGGCGAGCTAGATCCGCTCGAGCTGCATCAAGACCTCGCATGGGTCAACGCGGGCACCGTTGACCCGACGACGTCGCCGCGTGCCAGCGGCTGGACGAGCACACCCAGCGGCGCCACCGCAGCGGACCTCGCCGAAGCGCGCCGCGCGGTGCGCGCCGCCGCCCGCGCTGCAGGAGCGGCCTGCGCGATGTGGTTCGCCGCCGAGGGCCCGGCCCTACGCCGAGTGGTTGTCCTTGAGCACCCAGCGGTCGGGCCGCTGGCGCGCAACCGGCGGCGGCAGCTCGTCAGTTTTCCGGCAGGCGGCGCGAGGTCACGCCATGGTCTCTTGCCCACCGCTCGACCTCGCGCGGATCCAAATTCCAGGTCTCGGTCACAACGGTGCCATCCGCTGCGAGTTGCGCTGGCTCCGCTATCCCGAAGTTGTGCAGGAGCACCGCCAGCGCGTCGTGCGCCACCAATAGGCGCCCTTGAGGCTGGCCGGCCACCGCGAGGTCAGCCACCGTCACTGCCTCCGGCGCGACGGGAACTTTGCGGTCGCCGATGCGGACGAGGTCGCCGTGGCGGACCCCGACGAGGGTTACAGGCCGCGTCAGCTCGCCGTCGGCGGCGTCCGCGTCGACAAGCCCGATCAGAACGTCGGCAGCGCCCCATGCTCCTGCCTGTCGGACCGTCCACGTCAAACAGGCGTTCACCGCGAGCACCGTGTCCTCGGCCAGAGTGACGTCTCCTACTTGGCTGCCGTCTGCGTCGTCTTGTGTGTTGAAGGCCACCGGAGTGGCCGCGAACGATGTGCCATCGATGTACAGCTCCAGGTAACCGAATCGCGGGTCCGTAGCCTCGTGCCCGTTTCGGTAGGGCGGTGCGGTGACAGTGACCCGACCTGGCGCTGGAATCGCCCTGCCGTCGGCTTCGAGCATGCGTTGGTGGGGCGTCGCGAATGAGTACGACCGCCACCACGCCTGGGCGTCCCGGGCTGCCGTCCGATCGAGAGTCGCCTCGGCTGGGGAGTGGGGCGAGATGCAGACGTACAGCCAGAGGCCGTCACCGCGTCGTAGCGCGTCCAGGCCTCCGTCCGTCGCGGCGCGTGTCCGCACGGCTCGTGCTGCCTGGCCGTCGATGCGCCCCCGGTAGCGTTGCGCGACCTCGGTCTCGGCCATCCATCGGACGTCCGCGCCGTCTCTGACTGGGTAGTGCAACGGGCGCCGGCCGTCGCCGGGCTTGCCGGTCACCGCGTGTGGAGCGGATGGGCTCGGGCGCACGATTACGGCGAGGTAGTTCCCTCCGGTCGTCGCAGGCACCGGAACGAACGCGATCCGGGGCTGGGGGGTGGCGTGGTTCGCCAGTGCCTGTCGGAGACGTTGCTCGGTCGCGCCCGGGTCAGTGACTGTGGCGTCCAAAGACGTCGCCGTCTCACCCTCTTCGTGTACCCCGATCAGAATCAGCCCCCCGCGCTGGTTCGCGAGGGCACACACGTCCTTCGCGAACTCCTGCGCCGCGGTCCAGGACACTTTTGCGCCGGGTGGGCTCGGCGGGTACGGGTGGGACTTGAACTCCAGTCGCTCACCTTCGCGCGCCTTTGCGCCGACGAGAGCCTGCAGCGCCGTCTCCGTCAGGCCAGCCGCGTCCAACGGGCCTCCGAGGATCGATTCCAGTTCGGGGTCTCGCCACAGTGTCATGCGTGTAAGCCTCGCACCCCCTTGACACCGAACGGCGGCAGAACCGACCGAAGGTGTTGCCGAGGCGTGGCCGCGTGAGGAGGCGCCGTCGCGCCGGTGAAGAGGTCGTCGTAGACGGCGAACAGGAGACCGTCGCCCTGGCGTATCGCGACCAAGGTGTTGGAACTAAGACGAGTTGTCCGCGGCCTAGTCTCGTGACCAGCGGGCTCGGCACGTCCGACGACCAGTGACGTCCCACGACCATGTCCGAGTTTTTGCCCGCGGGTGGGAACAGCCGAGCGTCAGCGTCGGCGCATCAGCCCATGCCAGGTCGTCGCTCGTGGTCAGCGCGCACACTAGATAACCTCTTGGTGAATAGTCGTGGAGCCGGCGACGTGCGCGGCTACGTCGGGCGGAGGTGTGGCGTGGCGGGCGAACCCTGGCCCGGTCGGGTCGACCGAGCGATGCGCGTGCGTCAGTTGCACGCCACGTACCGCGAGGCCGACGTTGTCGACGGCGAGACCGCGCACGGAGTGATCGGGTCGCTTGACCAGCGCGCCGGTGTTGGTGCTCGTCACCATGTCGTGCCCCGCTTCCTGCTCGACCGATGGGCCGACCGGCGCGGACAGGTCCAGGTGTATAGCAGGGTGGACAAGAAGTTGGGGCTGCGGAACGTGCGCGACCTTGCGATCCGCGATTTCTACACGTTTGTCGACATCCACGACCAGCAGAACTCCCTGCTCGAGTCCGTCCTCGGGCGTGTGGAGTCGGTGGTGGCAGTGGTTCTGAAGAACATCCAGAGCGCGTTCATCAAGGACGCGGACATCGACGCCGACGACTTGGCGACGCTCGCACTTTTTACCGCGTTTCAGGTCGTGCGCACGCCGCGCCACCGTAAGGAGTCTGAGCTGCACGCCGACTGGTACGCGAAAACGATGATGCGCGGCCAGGTCAGCGAGGAGGAGTTGACAAAGCTCACGGTTGTGCCGCACCAGAACGAGCTTGTCTCACGCCTCGGGTCGATGGCCGACGAACTCGCGCCCTACCTTCTCGCGCGCCCTCTCACGCTGATCAACCTCGACCGACCACGCCTGCTTGTGAGCGACGAGCCGGTGGTCGTCAACGTAGGGCCCGGCCAGGTGCACCACCCAGACTGCTTCTTGAGCGACGAGGACATCCAGTCACGGATCGCCAAGGAACGCCGGAAGAAGAAGCGGCGGCAACGTGAGGTGTCGCGAATCGTGCACTTTTGGAGCCCCGTGCCGCGCGGACTGGGGACCGCGCTGGAAGTCGTGCTGCCGATCAGCCCGCGCTCTGCGTTGGTTTGGGGACCGTTGAGCGACGATGGCGACGTCGGGGTGTTCGAGCGAGAAAAGTTCACTGAGTCCGAGTCCGAGTTGTTCGCACAGCGGGTCAACGACGCGCTGTGCGCCCAGGCCCTCGACTGGATTATCTCCACGCCAGACGACACCGCCTTCGCCGACCGTAGCTTTCCTGAGCTCGGGCCACTGCTACGCGTATGCGACGGGACGAACGCGGCATCGGCCGCCATCAACTCGACGCCGGCTCTGATGCGCCCACGTCGTCTCGCCAAGGGCTGAGGAACCAGCCGTTGTCTTGCCTGGCCCCGTTTCCCGCAGTGGGCCGGCTTCTGCCAGCGGAGAGCCGATCTCTTCGCCGTTTTCGGCGCAGTACTGCGGGGCGCCGCTCACTCCCGGAATCGTCACTGATCAGTGGGAGGCTCGCCTCGTGACCGTACGCAACAAGCCAGACTCCGACTACGACCTGCCCGAGCCGGCTGACGGCGAGGTGGCGCTGCTGCTGCAGAGCATCTGGGACCTCCTCGCCGGTGGTGAGCATTGGCCGCGTTACAGCACGGTCGATCGGCAGCTGTACCGGGAGCGGAAGCTTGACGTCGATGCGGTCCTCGCACGCACCCCAGAGACGCTGCTGCTGGGCGGGCGTTTTCTGGGCAGTGAACGTCCGAACGCTGATGCTCAGCTGTCGCTCACCGCTGCCGGTGCCGCGGCGTGCGTCGGCAGCGAGCTTGCGCTCAAGGTGTTTCTCGCCGCCGTCCAGCTCGCGGCGGAAGCCGAACTTCGGACCCTGCCTGACGGGCAGGACCCGATCGTGACGTTCGAGGACGCGGCTGCAGCTGCCGGGGTTCAGGTGACCGGTGAGCACGCCGATGGGATCGCCCGGCAGTCCGGGCTGCTGCTGCACGCCGAGCCGTGGACGGGGCACATGCTGCTGCACCAGGGCGGATGGCGGCTGTCGGTGGACCGCCGCGCTCGCCCGTACGCGGACGTCGTGGACCTGGCCGGCTACTGGCGGCTGCGCGAGCGCCAGGGCTCGGCGCCCACGACGCCACAGCTGTCGGTGCCATCCGTTGAGGCACCCAGCCGCGGCGATGGGCGTGTACTGCACCTGCGGCGCCGATGGGAGGTCGGGCAGCGGCTCGGGTCGGGCGGCTTCGGCCAGGTGTTCATCGCCACGGGTGACGACGGGACGGCGGCCGCGGTGAAGTTCGTGCCCAAGGAGCCGGGTGCCGAGCGGGAGCTGCTGTTCGCCGAGCTCGACGGGGTCCGCAACGTTGTCCCTGTCATCGACTCCGGTGAAGTCGATGATGCCTGGGTGCTGGTGATGCCACGTGCTCAGCACTCCCTCCAAGACCGTCTGGACGAGGCGCAAGGACGACTGGGGCTCGACGAGGTCCTCGCAGTCCTGCGGAACGTCGGGGCGGCGCTGACCGACCTGGCGGCACGTAGTGAGCGCATCGTGCACCGCGACATTAAGCCGGGGAACGTGCTGCTCCTGGGTGGGGCGTGGTGCCTGGCCGACTTCGGCATTTCCCGCTATGCAGAGGCCTCGACCGCTCCCGACAGCCGCAAGTTGGCGATGTCCCCGCCGTACGCGGCTCCGGAGCGGTGGCGCGCCGAACGGGCCACCGCCGCGGCGGACGTTTACGCGGTCGGAGTGATGGCGTTCCAGATGCTCTCTGGTTCGCTGCCGTTTGCGGGACCCGGCTGGGAGGACTACAGGGAGCAGCACCTGCACGAGGATGCACCGCCACTGCACAATGTGTCCCCGCGACTGGCTGCTCTCGTCGCGGAGTGCCTGCAAAAGCCACCGCAGGCTCGCCCCGCACCTGAGGTGCTCATCAGCCGGCTGCAGCGGGCCAACCGCAGCGAGCAGTTTCCCGGTGTCGGAGCCCTCGCAATCGCCTACCACCACCAGGTCGGCGAGGTGGCGGCCGAGGCAGCGTCCAGGTCCCGAGCCCGTAGCGAGGCGCAGCGCCGCGAGGAGCTCGCGACGGCGGCCAGCCGGTCCCTGGATGCGATCTCTGCGCAGCTGCTCGAGGTTGTTCTTGACGCTGCGCCGGGCGTCGAGGTCGAGCGTCGACGCGAGATGAAGTGGATCGTGCAGCTCAGCTCGACGAGGTTCGGGTTGTCGGCTGCGACCCCGTTCGACGGCCGAGCCTGGGGCGGTGGGCACCCGCCGAACTTCGACATCGTCGCCTTCGCCACCGTCAGCGTGCTCATTTCGACCGACGCGTACGGCCACGATGGTCGCAGCCATTCGCTGTACTACTGCGACGCCCAGCGTGAAGGTTCCTACGCCTGGTACGAGACCGCGTTCATGCACAGTCCGCTCGTGCACCAGCGCTCAAGCCAGGACCCGTTCGCCCTGCCGCCCGGGCAAGAGGCGGCGAAGGCGCTGTCACCAGGCATTGCTGGGTACCAGGTCGCGTGGCCGTTCACCGAACTCGTCATCGGTGAGCTCGAGGAGTTCATCGACCGGTGGGTGGGGTGGTTCGCCGCCGGCGTCCAGGGCAAACTGGCGCATCCGAGCACGATGCCGGAGCGCTCCACGGAAGGGACTTGGCGGCGCGGGTAGCCGCACGCTCTCGTGCCGCGCGTCCTGTGTCCGCGATCCAGCGGTCGGACTCGATGTCCATCCCCTCGGCTGATACATAGGCGGCTCGACCACACGTGCTCGCACACAGCGGGACACGATGCCCTGGCGCCTCGTAAGTCAGGGCCGCACGGGAGCGCGCCAGACGCCCATCGTCGATGGACGCTCGGCGTCTACTAGCGCCAGCGTCCTCCGCGGACACACCGCCGCTGTCGGGTCACTGACAACGGAAACTACGGACGCGGGGGCGGCGGCGGCGACGGACGCGGCGTCAGTGGGCAAGGCGGCTGCGGCGGGCGGCGGGTGCGGGCGGCAGGCAGGCGGGGCGGCGGCAGCGACGGCCGGCGCGGCGGGTGGCAGCGGCCTACAGCAGCAAGCGGCGACAGCAGCAGGCAGCGGCGGCCTGGCCGGCCGCCAGGCGGTTTCGGTGTCTACCCGGACGCGCCTGCCCGTGTTTCCCAAGACCGTGGGAGACACGGGAGCACGCGACTTTCAGCGGTCTGACCTGCGTGAACACCCGCCTGCGGCGCGCCTGTCGACAGCAGCGCTCTCCCACGGGTGGGAGAGCGCAAATAGTGGCTTTGACCTGCACGAACACGGCCATGTTTCCCATGTTTCCCACGATCTGGGCGGCAGACCCCCTATAGCGGGGGAGGGCGTGACCATCCAAGGCGTCCGTACTAAAATAGTTTATCCGGTGTCGATGGTTATCGGGTGGTGCTTGGCGCTTTGCCCCGTCTTGCCGGCGGCCGAGCTGGCAGAACTCGTCGCAGGTTGGGTGTCACAACCGGGGGCGCTGGAGCAGTTACTGCGCACATGTGGGGAGTAGGTATGACGGGGGCGGCGGGTTGCGGCGTGTCGCGGCGCGCCTACCCGATTCCGATTCGGGCAGGCGCTATCCATGGGTCATGGCCAGTCGTCCAGGACGTAAGAGCAAGGGTGACCGCGTGCAGATCGCGGTGCGCCCCCCGCGTGACCAGTTCGACCTCTACCGCCGCCTCGCTGAGGAGGGCGGGTACCCGAGCATCAGCGACTACCTCGTCGCTCGTCTCGCCCAAGCTCACGAGCTCCCGGTACCGCAGTGGACTCACCCGACTGTGCCTACGCACCAGCTGGAGCTGCCGTTGGGAGCCTGATCGACCCTCAGACAGCGAGAAGCTCCCCTACGCCGGCCAGCAGACGGGGAGCTTCTCGAGGAACCGCGACCACCGAGCGAGCGAGCCCGTGGCCTTTGTTGTGTCTCCGAGTGTAGAGCCGAACCCCGTTGTAGGGATACCCCGGCTCCCATCGGCATGTCGTGTCGCATCAACGCCGCTTCACCCCAGGTATGACGGGGGTGTCGCGTGACTGCCTTGCCGGCCGACCACTGGGGTCACCAGACCTCCCTCGACCGCGTCTTTGACGCCCTGGAGCGCGGCGGGTACGCCCCGACCCGACGTGCACGCGAGTTCAAGGCGCTCTGCCCAGTACAGGGAGAGCGCACCGGCTCGCTGAACGTGACCTGGAAGGCACGTGCCAACGGCGGGCTCACGACGCTGTACTGCCACTCGTGCCACGCCGAGCAGTCGGTGATCGCCGAGGCGCTCGGTCTCGGGATGGTGGACCTGTTCGACAGCCCGCCGCCTCCCCGTGAGGGAGACGAGCGCTGGCGTGTGGGGCGTGGACCCACGACCCGTGCCGCTGGGCGTCGCCGTGGTCGCCTGGGACCGCTGCCCCGCCGGCGCACCCTGCCCGCGGTCGATCACGAGCACACCTACGTCGACCAGGTCACCTACCCCTACAGCGACGCCCACGGCTCGCTCGTGCAGGTGGTGGTCCGCCGCGTCTGCACTCACTGCTCCGCGAAGGAGTTCGTGCAGCGCTTCGCGACCCCGTCCGGTGGCCTGGTCAAGCGCAAGCCGGCTGGGTTCACGCCGGTGCTCTACCGGCTGCCAGAGGTGCTCGCGGCAGTGGCCACCGGGCAGGTGGTCTGGCTGCTCGAGGGCGAGAAGGACGTCGAGACGGCCGAAGGCCTCGGTCTGGCCGCCACGACCAACACCGGTGGTGGCGGCGGGCTGACCCCCGAGCTCATCACCGTGCTCGCCGGGGCTCACGTCGCAGTCGTCCTGGACCGCGACGGGACCGGGTGGAACCGGGGCATCACCGCCCACGAACGGCTGACCGCCGCCGGCGCCGCGTCGGTACGGCTGCTGCTGCCGGCGACCACAGATCCCAAGAGCGACTTCACCGACCATGTCCAGGCTGGGCACACCCTCGACGAACTCATCAAGGTCGACGTCGACGACGTGCGCGTGTGGGCTGCCGGCGCCCGGGTCGAGGCTGCCTACAAGCGCATCGTCGACGCGGACGACGAGATCACCTTCCACCTCGATCAGGCACGCGAGCGGGCGAACAGTGACCCCACGGCGGCCGAGGAACACACGAAGTTTGCCGAGCGGTGGGTGCTGGAGACCGAGCTGCGGTGGGAGTCGATCCACGACGCCGCCCAGGAGGTGGCCCGCGCCGCTGCAGGCCGCGGGAGCACCTGGGTCCTCGAGGCCGCCCGGCTCGCCGAGAGGCTCCTGGATCAGGCCACCGCCGCCGCCCGACTGGCGCACGAGAGCGCCAACAAGCCGGTGCCGGCGGCCATCGCATCAGCCGCTGCAGCCGACTCCGCGACCACCGAGCAGGTCGGCGGTGACGCGGCACCCGGCGAGGGTGCCCAGGTCATCGACTTCCCCGGCGGCGGCGACGGGGGAGGTGGCGGAGGCAAGTCGAGGTTCGCGCCGGTCATCGAGCGCCGCGACTACCAGCTGGTGGACGGGCGCATCGTCCTGGTCCGGCACCGCGGCGGGTCGCAGACGTACGTCCAGATTCTCAACCTCGACCTGCACCTGGACGGGCGCGAGTACCAGGACACCACCAGCGACGTGGAGGACGAGGTCCAGGACGTCCTGCGCCAGCACAACGTGCTCGACCTGCAGACCGGTCAGCCGGTCATCCGCAACGAGCGCACGATCGCCCACTACCTGTTCTCCTACACCGACCGGCGATCGGGTGAGCGTGTGCAGATGCGGGTCGATGAGGACCGCGCGAAGTCGGGGGACTTCCTGGACGCGATCGACGTGCCCGGGCTGGAGTACGACAACACGAAGTCCGGCAAGTCCAAGGTCGTCGAGGCGGTCCGCTCGATCAGCAAGGACGCCGTCGACCACGTGCAGTACCGCGGCACCGGGTGGCGCCTGGACCCGACCCACGGCTGGGTGTACGTGACCTACACCGGGCTGATCACCGCTCGCGGGGTCATGCCCGGGCACCAGCTGATGCAGGGCTCGCTGGCCCGGTACGCCCTGCCGCGACCCAGCGTGGATGCCGCCGAGCTGCGGCGGTTCTTCCTGGCGGACTCCGCGGGGATGGTCGAGCGGTTCGGCGGCCGGGTCGGGGCCGTCTTGTGCGGGCACGCCTACGTCGCCCCGGTCCGCCGCAACCCCTACTCGGTGGTGCTCGTGGGGTCGCCCGGGTCGATGAAGACCGGCCTGGCCGCCCTGGCCATGCACCACTTCGGCACCGCCTGGGACCGCAACCGGCCCGCGGTCTCCATGACCGGCAACGGGTCGACGCTGAACGCGATGCGGATCGTGGCCCACCAAGCCAAGGACGCCGTCGCGTTCTTCGACGACGTCACCCCCGGAGGGTCGTCCACCGCCGCCCAGACCCGCCTCGGTGAGGTCCTGCAGATGCTGTTCAACCAGGAGGTGCGTGATCGCGCCGACCGCAACGGGGACGGACTGCGGTCGGGGCAGGTGCCCCACGCCACCGGCCTGTTCAGCTCCGAGCTCATGCCACGGTTCGGGGCCAACGCTCGCCGAGCGTTCATCGTGCCGCTGCAGCGCGCCGAGATCCGCCTCGAAGATGTGCTGGAGCTGGACAAGGTCGCCTCGCGGGTCGGGCGCGCCACGCTCCAGGCCTCGATGATCTCCTGGGCCGCGCGGGACCTGGACCGGGCCCGCCAGATCGTCAGCGATGCCAGCGCCACCTACGCCACCACCCTGCGCGACGCTGGGCGCACCAGCGAGGAGGCCGAGGCCGCGGCGAACCTGTGGGCCGGGTGGTCGCTCATGACCACCTTCCTCGTCGACGTCGGGGCACTGACTGCGATCGAGCAGCGCGCCTGGCTGCAGCAGGCACACGAGGGGCTGCACGAGGCGATCAACGCCTCTCAGGACCCCGACGCGCCGCTGAACGCCGGCGCCCGGCTACGCGAGCTGATCGCGTCTGCGCTGCGCTCTGGGGTCGCCCACCTGACCGACATCTCCAGCGACGACGCCCCCGACGACGAAGGCCTCGCGATCCGCCTGGGCTGGCGGCGCGTGAACCTGGGGATGCTCGACGAGCACGGGCGTCCCAAGGTCCGCCTCGAAGCGCGCGGTCAGCGCGCCGGGTACGTCAACCCCACCAGCCGTGAGGTCCTGCTGGACTCCACCGCCCTGGAGTCGATGATCAAGGTCGCCGCGTCCGGGCTGTCCGAGCCGTTCACCATGGACGCCAGCACCGCTCGCCGCGCCCTGCACGAGGCCGGAGTGCTCGAGGCGCAGTGGGACAGCCACGGCAGCGGCCGCTGGCGGTACACGATGAAGCGGCGGATTCTCTGCGAGTCGTCCACGACCCACCCGGGCCGATCGGCCGAGCGGATGATGACCGTGCTGCGCCTGGACGTGCTGCTCGGCGACATCGACGAGCCACCCGCCTCGGCCCCGCCCGCCCCGCTGCCCCCGCTCGACCCCGCCGGCGGCGGCGCCGGTGCCCCCCCGGCGCCTGCAGCGCCGGATCTGTCGCGTGCCACCGAGGACGGCCACCCCCAGGAGGACCTCATGGTCAACGCTGCTGTGAGCGTGCTGGCGCAGCCGGCCGACTGCTTCGTGTGCCAGCGCCCCGCCCGTACCGCGATCGACGGCCAGACCGCCGTGCATGCGACGTGCTGGGGTGCCGTGGTGCGAGGAGATGACGCCGCCGTCGCCGAGCTCATGGGCGAGCCGGCCGAAATCTCGTCCACGACCGACACCTCGGCACCTCCCATCACCGGCGCCGCGACCGCCGAACCCCCTACCGTCGAGCCCGTCCTCGAGCAGCCGGCCCCCGACACGTCCACCATCCCAAGCCCGCAGACCCCCACCCCCAAGACGCCCGACCGCGTGGTCAGCCGACGCGATGCCTTCACCGCAGCCGCGGTGGTGGTCGACGTCGACCTGGTGCACCTGCCAGACGGCACCACCCGTCCCACCGGGACCGTCGAGCACCTGGGCGACCTCGCACAGCTCGGCTACGACCTGCACCTGGGCACCCAGGTCACGGCCGGCTCCCGCGGCAGCCGCGGCCACGACGACCCTGGCGTCGTCGTGGTCACCACCGAGCTCGCCGAGCAGCTGCAGATCACCACCCGCGGGCTCCCCCGAGACGGTGCCGAACGCGCCACCGCGTTCGCCGCCGCCCACACCCAGCACCCCTCCCTGACCCAGGCCCTGACAGCTGGCTGGAACGTGGCCGCGAAGGTCGGCACCGACCTGCGGGGATGGACCAAGCTGTGGCGCGAGGGCCAGCCGTCGGTCTACGTCACCTTCACCGACCTGCTGCCCCCCACCGTCCGCTCCGGCGACGCCGGGCCAGCCACGATCGCCCGCCGGCTGGGGCTGTTCGCCGACCTGATGGGCACCACCTTCCACCTGTCCGCCCAGGCCACGGGCACCGACCTGATGCGGGCGCTGCGGACCAAGCGCGCCACCGAGTTCGTCGCCCACGAGCCGCCCGGACCGGCGCGACGCCTGGGAGATCCCGACCTGGACTGGTGCCGCAAGCCGGTCGGGCAAGAGCAGTCGCTGCGGTACGTGCACGCCTACGACCGTGGCGGGGCGCACCTGGCCGGCGTAGCCGGCCTCGAGCTGCCCGTGGGAGATCCCGTCCACCACCCCGACGGGCTGCCGTTCGACGCCAAGCTGCCCGGCTACTGGCGGGTGCAGATCCCCGACGCCGCCGACTGGCGCTACCCCCACCCCCTCTACAAGGGCCGCACGGCCGAGTGGGACTGGGTGACCACCCCCGCCCTGGCCCTGGCCGTCGAGCTCGGGTACGAGCTCGACGTCAGCGAGGCATGGGTCTGGCCCGAGCACGCCCGCGTCCTGGACCCCTGGTACAAGCGCGTCACCGCCGCCCGCACCGCGACCGACGCCGACCCCACCGACCCCGACCTGCCCACCGTCCGGAACCTGGTCAAGGAGCTCTACACCCGCTCGATCGGGATGATGGGCTCGTCCGCCCACGCCGAGGGCACCGCCACCTACTACCCCGAGCGGCGTCACCACATCGTGGCCAAGGCCCGGGCCAACCTGCTGCGCCGGGTGGTCCAGATCGGCCAGGACACCGGGGTGTGGCCGCTGGCCGTCAAGATCGACACCGTCCTGTACGCCTCGGACGAAGTTGACCCGCTCAAGGCCTGGCCCGGCCAGGACCAGCACCTCGGCCGCGGCCTGGGTCAGTTCAAGGTCGAGGGCACCGGCCTGCTGGCCGACCAGCTGCAGCACCTGGACAAGAACCGGTGGGCCGACGAGGGCAAGGCGCTGCTCACCGCCGGCACCACCACCGACGGCGCTGAGTAGTGGCAGCCGGCGACCAAGGAAGGGCGCGTGGCGCGTTCTTCCAAGCCCTCACGGGCCGATCCGGAGCAGACGTCTCCGGATCAGCCCGGTCCGACATGCGCGGCATGCTCATCGCCGCCTACGGGGCATCACGCCGCGACTCGTCCAAACCCGATACCGCCGCGGCCGCCAAGTCGCTCGGCGTCTCCCAGCGCACCGTCCAGCGGTGGCTCGCGGATCCCACCCGTCAGCACCAGGCGCCCCGGGCCGCCACCCTGCACAAGCTCACCACCAAGGCCCGACAGGCAGCCACCACCAAGCGCGGTCGCGCCCAAGCCATCAAGCAGCGACCCGGCGGCACACCACCCGCGATGCGCGTCTCGGTGACCGGCGAGCAGGGACCACGGCCGGGACCCGGCTACACGCGCTACCGGACTGCGAACTTCGACCTGGCCGACCCCACGCTCTCCCAGGGGTTCATCAACGCCTACGTCGACCGCGGCGAGGCCGGCGCCATGCAGTGGCTCAAGGACAACGCCGACCAGACCTACAACGTCGACCGGTGGCACTTCGACAACGTCGACGACGTCAACATCCGCGGCGAATACGGCCGCGACTAGCGGCTCGTCCGCCCCCAGGGCCAAGTCACATCACGTCCCTCACCAGCAGTTACTGACGGTGAAGCACCGGACTGCCGAGGAGACGCCATGACCGAACTCGTGCCACGAAACCGCCCCAGCCTGGCCCAGGCCCGTGTCCTCGCTCGCACCTGCCAACCCGGACGTGCGATCGCCCGCCGCTCCACCGCCCTGGATGAGGGCCTCATCACCACCCTGAACGCACTGGTCGCCGCCATCGAAGCCGCCGTAGCGGTACCCGAAAGCCTCGGCGGCATGCCCCGCACCGCCACCCTCGAGGCGTACGAAGACGGCCACAACGAGGCCCTACGCAAGGTGCACGCGGCCATCGCCGCCCACATCCGCACACCCCTCGAGGACTGACACCGCCGCAGCCATGCGGCATGTCACAGCCACATAACGAGCAACCCTCGTCGTTGTCGAGACAATGGGTCCTCTCTACGCCAGGCACCTAGATGCCACGTCGCAGTAACTCTGCAGGAGCGTTCGCGCCTACTTCTGCTCTCAAATCACCTAGACTACTTCTGTGAACCAATCAAGTCACTCACGCTCGTCCACCCAGCCCGCCGGACGAACGAAATCACTTGCAAATAACCATAACTCTGTTGTGAGGCACCCTTGGAGGCACAGACTATGGGCCTGGGCCTCCATCGGCGTAGCCGCACTCGTCTTATCTGTTTTCGAGATGACAGGCTTTCTGTCGGTCACGTCGAGCGACACGACTGAGCCAGCGACTGCCTTCGCTCTTGTTTTCTTATTTATTGTGTTTGCCGTCGGCGTGGTCAACTTCTTTCAACCCGCCGCCAACAACGCCGACACAGTCCCGAAGGCCTGGTCCTATAGTTACCTGTGCACAACCTGGTGCGTAAGCCTGGCTATTATCAGTGTCGGAGTCATCGTACTCACCGAAGACACTCAGATTGGAGCCCCTGGCGCCCTTATCACAGTTACGGCATTCGGCCTGTTCCAATTCGTCGCCACCGCTCATCTTCTGGACCGGTGGACCTACAAGCCTAAAGCGCGCACTGAAATTTCCAACCAGTACCTTCTAGTGTCGGGCAACTGGACGTTGGTGATGCTCCTTCTCATGTTGAATGTCGTATGGCCCGAATTCAACGAGCTCGCGTTCGACGCGCTCGTCACTGCGTCGATTCTCAGTGTCCCTGTGGCAGCAGTAGCAATCTGGCGGACTAGTGCGCTCAATAACGTCGGCGCCACCCCGGCCTCGACTCATCACCCATCGGGAGTAGCGGCCGCGCCGCGCCTCGACACCACACCCTCCGACGCAGGCACACGGAGAGTTCGACGGCTCTCGCTTGCAGACGCGCTGATCACTCTGATAGTCCTCCGGAGCCACACCCGCCACGGTCGCGACAAACTCTAAGCCTCTCCATAAAGCGGCTTTCATACCGAAAGCACTTTCAACGTGTGTGATGGGGTGGCCAGACTCGCAGTGCTCGACCATCTCCCATTACTCCCTTTACAGCTAGAGCGGTGAAGTCCCTGGCCCCCGCGGCCACGGATCTCCAAGGCGCGGCTTGGGGCAAGAGGTTCCTGAGGACTCTTCTACTAGCCCGCGTCGTCCGCTTCTCTGTGCAGACGGCGGACCTGTTCATCTCGACGGCGGTCGCTTCGCAGAGTCGAAACCAGCACGAGCACAGCGGCCACAGCACGCCGATGAACGACCCGACAAGCCCGTCGAGCAGGGATCGGCCACCACCCACCTGTTCGACTGCACCATGCTCGGGACCCGCCCTGGCCCGAGGGGCCCGCCAGGACCAGCCCCCCGTCCTGGGCGTCTCCCCGGTGCGCGCGAGTCCGCCGGCACCTGAGCACGTAGCCCCGGAACCTCCTGCGTTTAAAAACTCAGGGTCAGCCCCGCAACGAGCAAGGGGCAACGTCGAACGGTCGGCACGTCGCCCGGGTCAACTTTGGCAGAGGACGGCCGAGAAACCAAAATCGAGTTGTCGGCGCGGAGCGCCGACTTAAAGAATCCGCGACTGCGCCGCCTTGGCGGTGCATTCCTTTGCGCTTGCCTCGGTGCGGAGCGCCGAGGACCCGCTGCGCCGG
>NZ_CANLTL010000029.1 GCF_947494015.1 uncultured Cellulomonas sp.
GCGAACCCGGCCGGCACCGAGACCGGCACCAGGCAGTACGTGCCCGGGTTCGCCGTCACCGGGAACGACCCGTCCGCACCCGTGCGCATCCGCGAGAACACCGTCGAGCACGACCCGTTGCGGACCTCGACCACCGCACCGGCCACCGGCACCCCCCCACCGGACAGCACCACCGACCCCTGGGACGGCAGCGTGGCCAGCTGGACCCGGACGGCGAACGTCTGGCCGGGCGCGACGGAGAACGGCTGCCGGGCCGGCAGCCCGTAGCCGGGCGGGACGGACACGGCCACGACGCAGTACGAGCCCGGGAAGGCGGTGACCGGGAAGGCGCCGGCGAGCCCGGTCCGCATCCGGGAGAACACCTGCTCGCAGGTGCCGTCGCGGATCTCGAGCTCCGCACCGGGCACCGGCTGGTCACCGATGAGCGCGACCACCTGGCCGGCCTGCGGTGTCGCGGTGTAGTCGTCGCCCAGCTCGGCGGCCCGGGCCCGGATCCGCCCCATGGCCGCGTACCCGGCGTTGCCGGGGCAGGCGGTGAAGCCGACGTCCCGGTGGGCGAAGACGGTGGGCAGCGTGATCCGGGTGCCCGACGGGATCTTGGAGTTCTCCCCGCCGAGGGTGTCGAACGTCGTGGTCCCCTGCGGGTCGAGCCCGTAGGCCGCGAACCGCCAGGCGATCACCCGGGCGACGCTGTCGAGGGTCGCGGTGGACGGCGCCACGGTGGAGTAGTCGCCGATCATCGACACGCCGAGCGTGCCGGTGTTGAACCCTCCGGCGTGCACGCCGACGACCGCCCGGGTCAGGCTGCCCGCACGCCCCTCGTACACGTTGCCCCACTTGTCGACGAGGAAGTTGTAGCCGATGTCGCACCAGCCCCGGGACTCGGTGTGGTACCGCAGGAAGCCCCGGATGGCGGCGCGCGCGTCGGCCGCGCTCGCGTAGGCGTTGGTGGACGCGGTGTGGTGCACGACGGCGCCGCGCAGCTTGGGGGCGACGTCCAGGCGGCACCGCGGCTCGGCGGGAGCGCCCCACTGCGCGCGCGTGACGATCTGGGGGGCCGCGGCGACGGCCTGCGTCGAGCGGGTCGGGTCGGTCGGGACGGCGGCGGTGGAGCTCGCCACGTCCCCGGAGCGTGCGGGCTCCTCGACGCCCGGGTCGATCAGGGACAGCGCGAGCCCGTCCGGCGCGGCGTCGTCGGCGGCGAAGCTGACCTGGACGGCGTCGGCCGACCCGACCCACACCGGGTCGGTGCCCGCGCGCACGCCGCCCGCGGCGTCGGCCGTGCCGGCGTCGGGCACGTCGTCGGCGGGCACCAGCGGGGTCCAGCCCGACCAGCCGGCCTCGGTGCGGGTCCGGAACCGGGCGTCGGGCGCCGCGTCGGCGTCGGCCGCCGACCACGTGAGCCCGACCAGGGCGAACGGCTCGCTCTCGATCACCTCGGTGCGGACCCGGTCCGTGCCCACGCCCAGGTCCGCCGTCACGGCCCGCTCGTCGCCCGACCCGGCGGCCGCCCGCGGCTGCCACGCCGGTCCGGCGACGGCCAGCGGGATCTCGCGGACGAACCCCTGGGACGTGCTCACCGCCCCGTCGGGGGCCGCGGGCGGCTGCCCGCCGGCGGCCGGCACGAGGCCCGGGACGGTGCCCGTGGGCAGCGCGGACAGCAGCCCGACGAGGAGGGAGGGCAGGAGGGATCTGACGATCATCGACGACACCAGGGGGTCCAGGGGACGGGTGGGCGGCCGGGCGCGGGGGGCCGGCGGGTGCCACTCTCGCTCACGACGAGGGCGACCGCGGTGCCCATCGGCCGCGTGGCGGCCATCATGAGACGATCTGGGCCGTGCGGATCACCCTGGACGCGACCCCGTTGCTCGGACCGCGCACCGGGATCGGCCGGTACGTCCACCACCTGCTCGCCGAGCTGCCGGGGGCCCTGGCTCGGCGGGGCGTGGCCGGCGACCTGCGCGCCACCACCTGGACGGCACGCGGCGCCGCGCTGACCCAGCTGCCCGCGGGCGTGCGTCAGGTCGGCCCCCGGGTGCCGGCGCGGGTGCTGCGTGAGCTGTGGCGCCGCACCGACCTGCCGCCGATCGAGGCGCTGGTCGGGCGCACCGACGTCTTCCACGGCACCAACTTCGTCAGCCCGCCCACCCGGCGGGCCCGCGAGGTGCTGACCGTGCACGACCTGACCTACGTCCACCACGCCGGGACCGTGAGCAGCGCCAGCCTGCTGTACCGCGAGCTGGTGCCGCGTGCGCTGCGGCGGGGGGCGGTCGTCGTCACCCCCAGCCGAGCCGTCGCCGATGCCGTCCGGTCCCACTACGCACTGCCCGACGACGCCGTCCACCCCACACCGCTCGGGGTCGACGACGCCTGGTTCGCCGCGCAGCCGCCGTCCGCCCGCCGCCGGGCCGAGCTCGGGCTGCCGGACGACTACCTGCTGTTCGTGGGGTCGCTCGACCCGCGCAAGAACCTGCCGGCGCTGCTGCGCGCCTTCGAGGCGGTCCGGCGGACCACGCCGGACGCCCCCGCGCTGGTCCTGGCCGGACCGGCCGGCCGGGAGACGGCGCTGGCCGCGCAGGACGGGGTCCACCTGACCGGCTGGCTCGCGGACGCCGACCTGCGAGACGTGGTCGCGGGCTGCCGCGCGCTCGTGCTGCCGTCCCTCGACGAGGGCTTCGGCCTGCCGGTCCTCGAGGCCCTCGCGTGCGGGCGTCCGGTGGTCGCCGCCGACATCCCGGCGCTCCGCGAGGTCGCCGGGGACCTCGCCGTGCTGGCCTGCCCCACCGACGACGACGCCCTCGCCGACGCGCTCACCCGGGTGCTGACGGCCCCGGACGGCGACGACGAGCGCGCGCGGCGCCGCGCGCGCGCCCAGACGTTCACCTGGGCCGCGTGCGCCGACCGCACGCTCGACGTGTACGGGGCGGCATGAGCAGCGGCACCGGCGACGGCGACGGCACCGCCGGCCGGGGACCCGGCACGCCGCCGGACGTCACCGTGGTGACGGTGACCTACGACGCCGCCGACCTCGTCGGGGCCTGCCTGGACGGCCTCGCGGGCCAGCGCCTCGGCAAGCGCACGATGGACGTCGTCGTGGTGGACAACGCGTCGTCGGACGGGACGGCCGACCTCGTCGCGGACCGGCACCCGGACGTGCGGCTGGTGCGCTCGCCGGTCAACCGGGGCTTCGCGGGCGGCAACAACCTCGCGCTGCGGGCGCTGACGTCGCGGTACGTGGTGCTGCTGAACAACGACGCGGTGCCCGAGCCCGGGTTCGTCGCCGCGCTCGTCGACGCGATGGACGCCGCCGACCCCGGCGTCGCCGGGCTGACCGCGACCGTCCTGCTGACCGGCCGGTTCCGGCCCGCGACCGCCGACGACCCGGACGGGGCCCGGGTCACGGGCCCGGAGGGGACCTGGGTCCGCGACCCGGACGGTCCGGTCACCCTGGTGAACTCGACCGGCAACGTCGTGCGGCGTGACGGCTACGGGGCGGACCGCGGCTGGCTGGCCGACGCGGCCCGGCACCACCCGCCGCGGGCCGTGTTCGGCTTCTGCGGGGCCGCCGCGGTCCTGCGCACGTCCGCGCTGCGCGACGTCGGCCTGTTCGACGAGGACTTCTTCCTGTACTACGAGGACTCGGACCTGTCGTGGCGCCTGCGGCTGGGCGGGTACCGCATCGAGCACTGCCCGGACGCCGTCGTCCATCACGTCCACGCCGCGTCCACCGGTGAGGGCAGCGCGCTGTTCCGCTTCCACGACGGCCGCAACCGCCTGCTCATGCTGACCAAGGACGCCCGGGCGTCGCTCGCGGTGCGCGCGGTGGGCCGGTACGTGCTCACCACCGCGTCGATCGCGGTGCGCCGCAGCCAGCCGCGCGACCACGTCGTGCTGCGGGTGCGGGTGCTCGCGTCCTACGCGCGGCTGCTGCCCCGGATGCTGCGCCGGCGCCGGGCGATCGGTCGCGCCGCCCGGGCCGGCCGCGGCGACGTGGAGCGGCTGCTCGTCGAGGTCCCGCGCACCGCGATCGGCGGCTACCGGACGTAGCCGGCAGGCCCGCTCGGGCGCGTGCTCGCTCAGCCGGGCGGGCGCCGTCCGGCGAGCCACCCGCGTCCCCGCCGGGCGACCGCGTACAGGCGGCGGGGGCGGTCCAGCAGGCGCAGCGTCACGGTGCCGGTCAGCGCGGCCAGCCCGGCCTCGGCGGCCTCCGCCCGACGGCGCGCCTCCTGCGCCTCGGCGCGGGCGGCCGCGAGCTCCTGCGCGAGCCGCGCCGCCTCGGACACCACCGCCGTCACCGCACCGTCCGCGTCGTCGCGGACGGCGCGCAGCACGTACTGGTAGTCGTACGCGCCGGGCTGGCGGCGCACCCAGTCGACGACGTCGGCCGGCAGCGCACCGGCGTCGACCACCACCTCCGAGCCGAGCGGGTCCACCGTCGTCGGTCGCACGTCCACCGCGACCAGGCCGGCCCGGCGCAGCAGGGCGTCGAGCGAGGACCGGGTGAAGAAGCGCAGGTGGGTGTGGTCGAGCAGACCGGTCTGGCGGTACTCCCAGCGGCCCTGCAGCAGCGCCAGCCGCAGCGAGCCGTGGCCGACGTTGGGGATCGAGACGACCACCGACCCGCCCGGGGCCAGCAGCGTCAACGCCCGGGTGAGGACCTCCGCCGGGTCACGCAGGTGCTCGAGCACGTCCCCGAAGACCAGGACGTCGAACGTCTCCCCCGCGAGCTCCTCGAGCGTCGCGGGCGCCTCGAGGTCCCCCACCACGAGCCGCTCGACGAGGGGGCGCGCCTGCTCGGCGGCGCGCGGGTCGAACTCGACCCCCGACACCCGGTTGCCGCGCTCGGTCAGCGCCTGCGCCAGGTAGCCGGTCGCGCAGCCGAGGTCCAGGACCCGCTTGCCGCCGCCGACGAGCTCCAGCATGAGGCTGTGGCTGTTGTTGGGGGCGGACGGGTCCACCTGTGCGTCGTAGTAGGCCATGAGCTCGCTTCCGTGCTGCCCCCCGCCGCACGTCGCGACGGCCACAGGGCGGTCGCCAGCCTAGGGCGCCGGGGCGCGGCTACGCTCGGGCGGGTCCACCCATGCCCCCCAGGAGGTCACCCGTGCGTCTGCTCGTCACCGGCGGAGCCGGTTTCATCGGCTCCAACTTCGTCCACCAGACGGTCCGCGAGCGCCCCGAGGTGCAGGTGACCGTGCTGGACGCCCTGACGTACGCGGGCGACGAGGCGTCGCTGGCGCCGGTCGCCGACGCGGTGACGCTGGTCCAGGGGGACGTCGCCGACGCCGAGCTGGTCGACCGCCTGGTGGCCGACGCCGACGTCGTGGTGCACTTCGCCGCCGAGTCGCACAACGACAACTCGCTGACGGACCCGTGGCCGTTCGTGCAGACCAACGTGGTGGGCACGTACACGCTGCTCGAGGCGGTGCGCCGGCACGGGGTCCGCTTCCACCACATCTCGACCGACGAGGTCTACGGCGACCTCGAGCTGGACGACCCGGCGAAGTTCACGCCCGAGACGCCGTACAACCCGTCCAGCCCGTACTCCTCCACCAAGGCCGCGAGCGACCTGCTGGTCCGCGCCTGGGTGCGGTCCTTCGGGGTGCAGGCGACGATCTCGAACTGCTCGAACAACTACGGCCCGTACCAGCACGTGGAGAAGTTCATCCCGCGCCAGATCACCAACGTGGTCGACGGCGTGCGCCCCAAGCTGTACGGCACCGGGGAGAACGTCCGCGACTGGATCCACGTCGAGGACCACAACTCCGCGGTGTGGACCATCATCGAGCGCGGCCGGATCGGTGAGACCTACCTCATCGGGGCCGACGGTGAGCAGAACAACAAGGCCGTCGTCGAGCTCATCCTCGAGCTGACCGGTCAGCCGCGGGACGCCTACGACCTGGTCAGCGACCGCCCGGGCCACGACCTGCGCTACGCGATCGACTCGAGCAGGCTCCGCACCGAGCTGGGCTGGGAGCCGCGGTACCCGAGCTTCCGGGACGGCCTGGCAGCGACCATCGAGTGGTACCGGGCCAACGAGGCCTGGTGGCGGCCGCAGAAGGACGCGACCGAGGCCGCGTACGCCAAGCTCGGCCGCTGACCCCGACCGACCCTGCTGCCCGCGGGCCCCGGCCCACGCGCGCCCCGAACCCCCTGGCCGCAGCTCGACACGGCAGATCCCTCACCGGAGCGCCGCAGCGGCCGATCGCAGTCGGCGAGCCCCACCCGACCGTCCGGACCGCGCCGGCCCGACGGGACCGCGCCGCGTGCGGCCTCGCCGACACCCTGGAGTGACCCATGCGCCCTCGTCCCCCGCACCGCCCGGCCCGTGGCCGGCTCCTCGCCGTCGCCGTCGCCGTGCTCGTCGGCATCGGCCCGGCCGGAGCCGCGGCTGCGGACCCGCGCGGCGGGGGCGCCGGTGACGGTGCCGCCGAGCTGTCGGTGGTGGGCACGCTGGAGCAGGTCGCCGTCGACGGCGACGACGAGCACGGGCACGCCGGGGACGGCGGCCTCGTGCTCGACTCGATGGTCGAGGTGGACGGCGTCCTGCACGACCTGCCCGAGAGCGCCCTGGCCGGGACGCGGGGGTTGCGCACCGGGGACCGGATCCGGGTCGCCCTGCGCGCGGAGCGCGGCGCGGACGCCCCCGAGGCGCTGAGGGCGGCCGCCGAGGCCGTGACCGCCGACGCACCGACCGGCCACGCACGGACCGGCGCCGGCCCGGCCGCCGAGGTGCTGAGCGTCACCGCGGTCACCGGACCGGCCGCGTCCACGGCGGCGCCGCCCACGACGCAGGCGACGCCCGCGGTGGGGGCGCACACGCTGACGGTGCTGCCCGTGCACTGGGGACGCGCCGACACGACCCGTGGCGCCCTGGCCGGCGTCGCCGACGCGGTGTCGGCGTACTGGTCGGAGCAGTCCGGCGGACGCCTGACGCTGGCGGCGTCCGTGCGCGACTGGGTCCAGATCGACGACCCGGGCAGCTGCGACACCGCGGCGATCATGCGCTCGGCCCTCGCGGCGCACGGCGTGGGCCGCGGGACCGCGACCGCGCACGTGGCGGTGTACTTCCCGGCACGCGGCGACTGCGGCGGCTGGGCCGGGATGGGCAGCATCGGCGGCGGGCACATCTGGGTCAACGGCGTGCCGACGGTCGACGTGCTGGCCCACGAGATCGGCCACAACCTCGGACTGGGGCACGCGAACACCGCGACCTGCACCACCGGAGCCGTCCGGGTGAGCCTGTCCGCCACCTGCACCGTGAGCCCGTACGCCGACATCGCCGACGTCATGGGCTTCGGGACCGACATGCCCACCGGCAACCTCAACAGCGCCTTCGCCGACCACCTGGGCCTGGCCCGGGTCGCGGAGGTGACCAGCCTGCCGGCGACCGTGGAGATCTCCCGGCTCGCCGACGTCGGCGCGGTCCGTGCGGTCAAGGTCCCGACCGCGCTCGGCCCGGTGTACGTCGACTTCCGTCCCGCCCAGGGCCGCGACGTGCGCCGCCCGGCGTGGGCCGGTGTCCAGGTGCACCGGGTGGTCGGGGACACCTACCCCGAGACCCAGCTGCTCGACATGCGGCCCACCACCTCGTCCCCCTTCACCACGCCGTCGCTCGCGGCGGGCGGGTCGTGGGACCTGCCGGGCACGGGGCAGACCCTCACGGTCACGGCGGTCGGCACCCGCAGCGCGACCGTGTCGCTGCGTGCCACCGGCAGCCCGGTCGGGACCGGCAGCGCCGCGGCGCCCACGCTCGGCCGCGACCTGACCTTCGTGCCGATCACGCCCACCCGCGTGCTCGACACCCGCGACACCGCGACCCCGCTCGGCGACGGCGAGCGGCGCGACGTCGTCGTCGCCGGCACCGGCGGCGTGCCGGCCACGGCCCGCGCCGTCGCGGTGAACCTCACGGCCGTCGGCGCGACGTCGGCCACCCACCTGCGCGCCTGGCCCGCGGGCGGCCCGATGCCCGCCTCGTCGGTGCTGAACACCGACCCGGCCCGCGTGGTGGCCACCGGGGTCATGCTGGGGACCGGGGCCGGCGGGGCGGTCAGCGTGTACAACGACAGCGGCCGCGTCGACCTCCTCGCGGACGTCACGGGCTACTACGTGGCGGCCGGTGGCAGCGGCTTCGAGTCCCTCGCCGGCCCGCAGCGCGTCCTGGACACGCGCACCGTCCAGGGCGGGGCGAGGCCCCTGTCCGACGACGCCGGGCGCACCCTCACGGTCGCCGGGCGCCTCGGCGTGCCCGCGGACGCGACCGCCGTCGTCGTGAACGTCACCTCGGTGGGCGCCGCCGGGGACGGGTACCTCGTGGCCCACCCGGCCGGGACCGGGCGCCCGCTGGCGTCCACGGTGAACCACCTCCCGGGCGGCGTCGCGACCAACCGGGCGACCGTCGCGCTGACCGACGGACGGTTCACCGTGTCGGTCGGCGGCGCCGACGCCCACGTGGTCCTCGACGTCGTGGGGTGGTTCGGGCCGGGCGGGACCGGGCGGTTCACCCCGGTCGCGCCGGTCCGCGCGTTCGACACCCGCCTCACCGACCGTCCGCTCGGGGACGGCGAGGCCCGCACGCTCGACGTGCGCGGTGCCGCCGGTCTGCCCGCCGGCGCCCGCACCGCCGTGATGATGCTCACCGCGACCGGCGCCGGCACCGACACCTACCTGACCGCCTGGGACGGCGGCGCGGCGCCGTCGACGTCCGACCTCAACGTGCGTGCCGAGCGGGACATGTCCAACCTCGCGGTGGTGCGGTGGTCGTCGGGGGGCGAGGTGCGGCTGTACAACGACGCCGGCCGGGTGCACGTGATCGGTGACGTCCTGGGGTACTTCTCCTGACGGCGACGCACGCACACAAACCCTCCACCCGATCGCCCCTGAGGACGCGCGTCGTCCGCGGGACCCCGACCTAGGATCCTGGACGTGCCTTCTCGTCATGCCGCGCGCCCGCGCGTCGCCCGTCATGCCCGTCGACCGGAGTCCCACCGGGTCGCGCGCGGGATCGCGCTCGCCGTGACCGCGGCGCTCGGCTTCGGGTTCGCCGGCACGGCCGCGGCCTACACGCGGCTGCAGACGAACATCGAGTCGGTCGACGTCACGGCCCTGCTCGGCGACGACCGGCCGACGCCGACCGCGACGCCGGACCCGGACGACCCGGCCGCCGGCCAGCCGCTGAACATCCTGCTGATCGGCTCCGACGTGCGTGAGGGCGAGAACGCCGACATCGGTGGCGAGGTGGAGGGCATGCGGTCCGACACCACGATCGTCATGCACGTCTCGGCCGACCGCAGCCGGGTCGAGCTCGTGTCGATCCCGCGCGACACCCTCGTCGACATCCCGGCGTGCATGCGGTCCGACGGCACCACCTCCCGTCCGCAGCGCGGCCAGTTCAACGCCGCCTTCTCGATCGGCTCGGAGAGCGGCGAGGTGTCGGACGCCGCCGTCTGCACGATCCGCACGGTCGAGGAGAACACCGGCGTGTTCATCCACGACTACGTCGTGATCGACTTCGCCGGGTTCATCCGCATGGTCGACGCCCTCGGCGGCGTGCCGATGTGCATCCCGAACGACATGCGGTCCGCCAAGGCCGGGCTCGACCTCACCGCCGGCACCCACGTGCTGGACGGGGCCACGGCCCTGGCCTTCGCGCGGGCACGCACCGGCGAGGGGCTCGGCGACGGGTCGGACATCGGGCGGCTCGGGCGGCAGCAGGAGCTGCTCGGCGCGACGGTGCAGACGGTGCAGTCCAAGAACCTGCTCACCGACGTCCCCGAGCTGCTGCGGTTCCTCAACGCCGCGACGTCGTCGATCACCGTGAGCCCCGACCTGGCGTCCATCCCGGACATGAGCGGCCTCGCCTTCAGCCTGCGCGGCACCCTCAGTGGCAACATCGCGTTCATGACGATCCCCATCGCCGCCGCGCCGTCCGACCCCAACCGGGTCGTCATGACCGCCGACGCCGAGCAGGTGTGGTCGAACATCTCCGCCGACCTGCCCGCGCTGACCCGGCCCGAGCCGGCCGCACCGACGGACGGACCGGCCGACCCGGCGCAGCCGACCCCGGCCGACGAGCCCACGCCCGGCCAGGACGCCATCACCGCCGACGACGTCTCCACCGCCTGTGCCTGAGCGTCCCGGACGACGCGAGCCGGCCCGCCCCTCCGGCGGCAGCCGCGCCCGCGCCGGCGGCTCGGCGCGCCCGGTCGGCGGCCCCGCCGAGCCACCCCGCAGCGGCGCCGGGCCCGACCGCGG
>NZ_CANLTL010000030.1 GCF_947494015.1 uncultured Cellulomonas sp.
GATCGTCAGGTCACCGTCGTGCACCGTCAACCGCTTCCCGGCCGGCACCCCCGTCGTCTCCGGCCCCGCCACCGACCTCGACCCCGACGCCGGCGACGAGGCGGGCACCTGGCCCCCCGCGTCTGCGACGAAGTAGCCCTGGACGTCGGCGATGAGGTTGGTCGTGCCCGCGTCGTTGTAGAGCGTCACCTGGTCCCGGTCGGGGCCGCCCAGTTGGAGCAGGACGGTGTTCGCGGTGTCGATCCCGGACCGCGGGTTCAGTGTCGAGGAGCGGGTGCAGGTGCCGACGTCGGTGCCCGCCGGGCAGCTCGAGACGTACGTCGTCGCGGTGGTGCCCGAGGCGGTGACGGTCATCGCCACGGAGGTCGCGCCCGCCGGGACGTCCGCCAACGTGAGGGTGTGACCGGCTCTGCGTCCCATGGGGCGGGACGTGAGCGCGCGCACCGGGGCGACGGGACGGAGCCGTCCGGCACCGGCGGCGGCGGTCGCGGCGTCGACGAAGTATCCCTGGACGTCGGCGATCATCCGCACCGTGCCAGCGTTGTTGTACAGCGTGATCTGGTCGCCGGACGCGCCACCGAGCTTGACCACCGCCAGGTTGGCGACGTCCCTGCCCGGGAACGGGTTGAGGTTGGAGGACGCGGTGCACACCGCCGGCGGCTGTCCGGCGGGGCACGCCGAGACGAAGCTCGACGCCGTCGCGCCCGCGGCCGTCAGGTTGACGGCCACCGCGGTCGCGCCGGCGGGGACGGACGGCAACGTGAGGGTGTGGGTGTCGCGCGCACCGAGCGACCTGAACGACAGCACGCGCTCGGGTGACCGGGGCAGGAAGAGCGACCCCGCGGGCGTGCCCGCGACGTAGAACCCCTGCAGGTCCGCGAACAGACGGAGCGACCCGGCGTTGTTGTACAGCTGCACCTGGTCGCCGTCCGGCCCGCCGAGCGCGACGATCACCGCCGCGGGGGTGTCCTCGCCGGGGGCGGGGTTGAAGGCGGACGTGGTCCGGCAGGTCGCGAGCGGCGTCCCGCCGGCGCACGCGGAGACGAAGGTGGTGGCGGACACCGCAGCGGCGGTCACGTTGAGCGCGACCGCGGTGGCGCCGGGCGGGACGTCGGTGAGGGTCAGCGTGGTGGTGGACCGCGGCCCGAGCGGCACCGAGCTCATCACCCGCCGCGGGTCGACCGCCTGGTAGACGGAGTCGGCCGGCACGGCGGTGGTCCGTGCTGCCGGCTCGGCCGCCTCGGCGGCGGGCGGAGCAGGCAGCCCCACCGCCGCGGCGGCCTCGGCGGTCGTGGCCCCAGCGGCGAGGAGGAGCGTCGCGAGCACGACGGCGGCGACGGTCCGTGACGCACGTGCGGCACGGTCGGCGGGGGAGCAGAGGGTGAGGCCCGACAGGGCCGGCGCCAAGCGCACGTGGGTCTCCGGGTCGTTCGGTGGCCTGGCTGACCGCGTGGGTCCCATGGCTTTGCGTCCCTGCCTCGCGACAGGTTTGCCTTTTCGTGGACGACGGCGACTCTAGGAGGTGCGGTGGGCGGACTTCAACGCGACGTGGCCCATGTCACCCCCGTCCGGCCACCGTCGCTGCGATGCCCGCGACGGCGGCGCCGTACCGCGCGACGCCGAAACGCTCGACGGCGTCGTCGTGACCTGCCTGCGCCAGCCGGGCCGCCGCAGCGGGGTCGTCCAGCAGCGCCGCGATCGCCCAGGCGAGAGCAGGGGGGTCGTCCGGCGGCACCAGGACGCCGGTGCGGCCGTCCACCACGACCTCGGCGAGCCCCTGCACGTCCGACGCCACGACCGGGCGTCGCGACAGCAGGCCCTCGACGGCGGTGTTGCCGAACGGCTCGGCGCGCGACGGGACGATCACCACGTCCGCCTCGGCGAGGACGGGCCAGGTCGGGTGGACGTAGCCGGCGAGCGTGACCCGGCCGGCCAGGTCCGCGCGGGCGGACCGCTCGCGGAGCTGCTCCTCGTACCACTCGTAGCCGGGGAAGACGGTGCCGCACACGACCAGCCGGACGTCACGACCCTGGGCGGCCAGCAGAGCGGTGGCCTCGAGTGCGACGTCGATCCCCTTGCGCGGAGACAGGCGTGCGACCAGAGCGATGGTCGCCGGCTGCGCGGCCTGGTGACGAGCCGGCGGCGAGGCGGCGGCGGGCGGGCCCGGGACCCCGTTGTGCACCACGGTCACCGTCCCGTCGAGTGCCGGCACCACGTCCACGACGGCGCGCCGGGCGGCTCCGCTGTTGGCGATCACGCGCTGGGCGAGCAGCAGGGGCGCGGCCATGAGCCGCCGGACGACGATCGCCTGGTCCTGCTCCGCCTCGTGCACGTGGCACAGGACGGGCATGCGGGCCAGGCGCGCGGCGAGCAGCCACTGAGGGATCGTCACCGTGTTCACGTACACGAGCGCGCCGCGGCTCCTGCGCAGGACCCCGACGAGGGCGAGGGTCGACGCCGCCATCCGCCACGGGAGCGCCAGCAGGCTCACCGGTCTCAGGAGCGACTTGCGCAGCACCGGGAAGGCGGCGATGCGCACCAGTGCTCCGCGCGCCTGCAGCTCGGGCACGAGCGGGCCCGCCTCCGGGAGCTGCACCAGCGCCTGCCAGCCGTGGTCGCGCAAGGCCTCGACGGTCTCCAGCAGCTGACGGTCGGAGCCGTAGAGGTCGGGCGAGGGGTGCGCGATCACCACGCGTCGCCGACGCGTCCGCGCGTCAGTCACGACGGTCTGCGCCGGGTCGGTCCCCGTCGGTCGCTGCCATGTCACCTGCTCCTCGATCCTGCTCGGGCCGGACCGTGAGGCGGTCCGGGGACCTCATCGAACCCCGCCGACCGAGGCGTGTCACGTCGCGCCGGGGCGCGCCACCGCAGGGGCCGCCCATGACGCCGGTTTCTTCGAGACCTTCGTCACACACGAGCCCTCTTGACGGCGCGAGCGTCCGGACAACGTGCCAGGTCACGAACGGGTAACGGCGCTCGGGTGCCCCGAGGCGGGCGTGGAGCCGCGCGGCAGCGGCTTCCGGCTCGTCACCCGGTTGGCCTACTGTCCACCCCGCGCCGATCTGGCGGGGGGCACCGCACAGTCGGGGGCGCACGGGGGCGGCATCTGCACACACGAGCACAGGAGTTCCATGAGTCAGCACCGTACGCAGCGGCCTCGAGCGGCCGCGCTCGCACTGTTCGGCGCGCTCGCCGTCGGGCTCGTCCCCGCGACGACCGCCGCCGCTGCCGAAGCCGTCCCGGTCGGCGAGCTGGCTGCCGACGCCATCCCGGTCGACGAGGCCACCGACATCGCCGTCGGCGGTGAGGCCGTCGAGACCGCCCCCGTCAGCGACGACGGCGCCGAGGCCGCTCCGGAGGGCCAGGAGATCGTCCCCGACGAGGGCGAGATGGTGGACGGCCTCGAGGTCGTCGACGCCGACGACGCGCAGGGCACCGACTCGACGTCCGACGAGCCCGTCCTGGCGCTCAAGACCCGCGTGGTGAGCTCGGGTGGCATGTCGGTGCTGGTGTTCGACGACCTGCCCGAGGGGACCCGGGCCGTGGAGCTCCGGCTCACCGGCGCCGGTGCATGGCGGCCCACCGACGTGGTCGCGTGCAGCAGCTGGGGACTGTGCGACGCCGATCCGGTCATGGTGGCGCAGCCCGAGGAGAAGTCGGTCGGGACGAAGACCGTCGCACTCGGCGGCAACGCGCGCAACCGCGTCACCATCCACAGCGAGCGCGCGAGCGTCCGCATCACCCCCGAGGTGCTCGGGTTCATCGGTGAGGGCGGCTCGGATGTGAGCCCCGAGCCGGCTCCGGCCCCTGCTCCCGCTCCGGCGCCTGCTCCGGCTCCGGCTCCGGCGCCTGCTCCGGCTCCGGCTCCGGCGCCTGCTCCGGCTCCGGCTCCGGCGCCTGCTCCGGCTCCGGCTCCGGCGCCCGCTCCGGCACCTGCGCCTGCTCCGGCTCCGGCACCTGCCCCGGCGCCTGCTCCGGCCCCCGCCCCGGCGCCGGTGACCTCCACCGGTTTCGCCGGGCCTGGCACCACCGGCGTTCCGGCAGGGACCAAGCTCACCGTGCACTACGGCGACCTCTACCTCACCAAGCCGGGCCAGGTCGTCAGCGGGCTCGACGTCCGCGGGCTGGTCCGCGTCAAGGCGGACAACGTGGTCATCAAGAACTCGGTCATCCGCGGGCGCAAGCTCACCGGGAACATGGCTCTGATCACCAACGACCTCGGGGCGCACTCGTTCACGCTCGAGGACAGCGAGCTCATCCCGTCCGACGCCTCCCCGTACATCAACGGGATCATCGGCCACAACTTCACCGTGCGCCGCACCGAGATCGCCCGGGTCATCGACTCCGTGCACATCACCGGCTCGAACGTCCGGGTCGAGGACTCCTGGCTGCACGACAACCTCTTCTACTCCAAGGACCCCAACCACCGGGGCGGGCCCAGCCACGCCGACAACGTCCAGATCCAGGCCGGCAGCAACATCACGTTCCTGCGCAACCGGATCGAGGGCGCGTACTCCTCGGCCTTCCAGACGACCCAGGACCGCGGCGCGGTGCGCGACGTGCTGATCGAGGGCAACCGCATCAACGGCGGCGGCTGCAGCATCAACATCGCCTGGGGCTCGAAGTACCGGGCGATCCCCGGCAGCGAGCTGCAGATCCGCAACAACACCTTCGGGCTCAACACCCGGCACAACCGGTGCGCGATCGTGGCTCCGTCCCCGTCGGGCGCCACCCTGGTGAAGAACACCTTCACCGACGGCAGGTCGGTGTCGATCACCCGCGGCTGGTAGCAGCCAGCAGTCCCCACCGAGCCCCCGGTGACGACGCCTCGGCGTCGCCACCGGGGGCTCGTGGCGTCGGTGGGCACGTCGACCAGGACGGGTGTGACGAGCAGCACAGCGGCGGACTGCGAGAAATCGGCGCACCCGCGCCGATAGGACTCGTGTCCACGACAAAGGCAAACCCGTCGCGAGGCGGGGACGCAAAGCCATGGGGCCCCTGCGGTCAGCCAGGCCACCGAACGGAATCGAGCACACGATGCGCAACGCGCTGCCCTCCGCGGGCCCTCGACCCATGTCCACCGCCCTCCGGCGCCCGATCGGCCGGCTCACCTCGAGGGCCGCCGTCGCCACCGCTCTCGCAGGTGGTCTCGTCGCCGGTCTCGTCGGGACTGCGCACGCGGCCGATGCCGCACCGGTGTCCGCGTCCGACGCCTTCGGCCGCACCGTGTCCAGCGGCTGGGGCTCCGCCGAGCAGGGCGGGACCTGGACCTCCTCGGTGAACGCGGCCGTGCGGCAGTCGGTCTCCGGCGGGGCCGGCAAGCACACCGTCCTCAAGCCCGGGCACCTGGGCACGGCCCTTCTCGCCGGCACCGCGACGACCGACGCGGACGTCCGTGTCGACGTCGTCCTGGACAAGGTGGCGGACGGGGGCGGCCTCTACGCGTCCGTCATCGGCCGCAACGTGGGCACCTCCGGCGACTACCGCGCCCGGCTGAAGGTCCAGGCCTCGGGCGCCGTCACGCTGATGGCCTCCCGCGCGAACACCACCCTGAAGTCCGCCACCCTGACCGGCCTGCGGTACACGGCCGGCACGAAGCTCTCGGTCCGTCTCCAGGTCACCGGCACGTCCCCGACGACCATCCGCGCCAAGGCGTGGAAGGCGGGGACCCCGGAGCCGGCGGCCTGGCTGGTCACGACCACGGACACGACCGTCGCCCTGCAGAAGGCCGGCACCGTGGGTGCCTCCACCTACGTCTCCGCGTCGGCCCGGAACCTGCCGGTGGCGGTCGGCTACGACGACCTGGCCGTGCGGCCGACCGTCGCGCCCCCCGCACCGAACGCTGCTCCGACGGCGCGTGCGGCGTCCGCCGTCTCCGACCTCGCCGCCCGGCTCGACGGGTCGGCGTCCACCGACGTGGACGGCACGATCCGCACCTACGCGTGGAGCTTCGGCGACGGCAGCACCGGCACCGGCGCGAGCGCCACGCACAGCTACGCCACGGCAGGCACCTACACCGTCCGGCTCACCGTGACCGACGACGACGGCGCGACCGGGACGACGACCGTGCCGGTGACCGTCTCGGCGCCCAACGTCGCGCCGGTCGCCACGGTCGCCTCGTCCGCGACCGACCTCACCGCCCGCCTGGACGGGACGGCCTCGACCGACCCGGACGGCAAGGTCGTCAGCCACCTCTGGAGCTTCGGCGACGGCAGCACGGGAACCGGCGCCACGACCACGCACACCTACGCGAAGGCCGGCAGCTACACGGTCTCCCTGACGGTGACCGACGACGACGGCGCCACCAGCACGACGAGGTCGACCGTGGCGGTGACCGCTCCGGTGGCCCTCGTCCCGGCGCCGGTGTCGTCGGTCGTGCCGGGGTCGGTGGCGGGGCCGGAGACGACGGGGGTGCCGGCCGGGAAGCGGTTGACGGTGCACGACGGTGACCTGACGATC
>NZ_CANLTL010000031.1 GCF_947494015.1 uncultured Cellulomonas sp.
CGTGAACGCTATGCCGCCCGTGCTGCTCCGCGGCATGAGCGTGAACGCTATGCCGCCCGTGCTGCTCCGCGGCATGACCGGATGCTCGT
The DNA here is from genome assembly GCF_947494015.1 of uncultured Cellulomonas sp. Taxonomy (GTDB): domain Bacteria; phylum Actinomycetota; class Actinomycetes; order Actinomycetales; family Cellulomonadaceae; genus Pengzhenrongella. The sequence continues at coordinate 90 of NZ_CANLTL010000031.1, forward strand.
CGGAACGGATCTCGTTGCGGTCTTGCCTCTCGGAGGCTGAGGGAGGATTAGCAGCATGGGGGACGATCTGACGCGCCGCCTTGAGGCAGGAGTTGATGACGTCGACGAGCTGATCGACCTCGGATGCGACTTGGCCGACGCTGGCCGACAGGAAGACGCCGAGCGGTGCTTCCGCCGCGCCGCCGCGCATGGCGACGCAGTAGCTATGTTCAATCTCGGAAACACCCTGAGGGAACTCGGCAGGCTTGAAGAAGCCGCCGCGACGCTCCAAGATGCCGGCGCTGCGGGAAACGACGATGCGTGGCTCAACCTCGGCCAAGTCTTGGAGGACCTCGGGGACTTGAGCGGAGCCATGACCGCCTACGGCGCCGCGGCCGCAGCCGGGGACAGCAACGGCACGCTGTCGTTGGCCTTCATGCTGCGCGAGCAGGGCGAACGCGACCGGGCGATCCAGGCAGCCACTGAAGCAGTCGCCGCTGGCAACGACCAAGCGGTCGGCGTGCTCGCGTGCTGGCGATGGTGCGCGACGCTGGACCCAGCCCTCGAGCCGGACTTGCGAGCCGGCGCCGATCACTTCCCGGCAGCCCGGTCGGATCTCGCCGCTCTCTTACTCGCCACCGGACGCGCGACTGAGGCGCGAGAAGTGCTGGAACACGGGGCCAAGCTAGGCGAAGGGGAGAGCATGCTGCCGCTGGGCAACCTCTACTCCAGCCTCGGTGAACTGACAGCGGCGGAGGACGCCTACAGAGCCGGCATCCGAGCCGGCGACACCTACTGCCACAACAACCTCGGTCTCCTGTTGATCGACCGAGGCGACATCGCACACGCAAGGGAGCAGCTCCGTCGGGGCGCTGCGGCAGGGGACGCTCTCGCCGCCAAGCACCTCAAGGAGTTGCTCGACGAGGACTAGTCAGACAACCCCCCACCCCAACGGCCGACCCGTCACCCTCGGAGCAGGACACGGCCGTCCGCGGAGTCGCGACACAGCGGCATGAGCGTGAACGCTCTGCCGCCGTCCTGCTCAGCGGCATGTGCGGACGCGCGGCCAGGTCGACTTCCGTCTTCGCGTCTCGGGTCCGGACACTACGGTTGCCCGATGGGTACATGGGGGACTGGACCATTCGACAACGACACCGCTGCCGACTGGGCGGGCGACTTCGAAGAGGCCGATGTAGCTGCGCGCCCTGCGATGATTCGCGATGCTCTGGCGGCGGCCGCGGACGCCGAGGACTACCTGGACGCGGACGATGCCATGGCGGCTCTCGCCGCAGCGGCGCTCGTCTCTGCGGCGCAGGCGAACGGGCCGCAGCTGGACGACAACTATGGTCCCGATGCGGCTGCCCTCGAGGGCCTGGATCTCGGCGAAGGCTTGCGCGTACTGGCAGTCCGAGCCGTGACACGAGTCTTTGGCGCGGACTCCGAGTGGCGTGAGTTGTGGGAGGACGCCGGCGAGCTGGGCGAGGCCCGCACCGAGCTGGAGCCGATCCTCAGCGCGCTTCGCGACACACCAGGCGGCGCCTCGTAGCGGGCCCAAGGGTCACTCGACAGCGGCAGATCCGGGCGAGCGTAGCCGCCCTCACCGCGGCATGCTCAGCGGCATGTGCGGATGCCGCCCAGCGAACCCGCGGGGCGTGACAGTCCACCTCAGACTGCGTCCAGCGCGCCAAGGCCGAGAGCACTAGCCACGCCGATGACCATGAAGACCCAACTGCGTCTAGAGGGCGTCACAAACGCGGCAAGGGGATTGTCAGACGTGGCGTGCCGGCCGAACATGTCTCGCACCGTCGCAACCGCCAACCCTATGAGGGAGCCTAGGAAGGTCAGCCACAAGAGTCGTTCCATCGGGCGGGACCCTCCTAGGGCGCGGGGGCTATTGAGACAGTGGAGCGCGCTACGAACAGTTCTCGGTCGATGCAGTATCGGCGGTAGGTCGCAACGCTTGAGCGTTGGAGGCCAGACTCACGGACAACCCCGCTCAGCGAACGCTGCGGCACGTACGCGCGCGGACGGCGCGATGAGCGCGCGGCACGACCCAGTGCGGGCCCTCTCGGCCCGGCTTGAACAGGCAGGCTCCCTCTCCAACTGCGGACTTGAAGCCGGGCGGCAGCCCCATGTCTAGCGCGGGTTCGTCCCCAGGTTCTCACGTCGGCGATGCTCAAAGCTCCAGCCGTAGCCAGCCGGGTCTGTGCCCGTCCGACGACGCGGACGCGTAGCGGCTGTTTGTTGCTCGGGTACTGGCTGGCCGGTCACGCTCGGGTAGGTGCTCGGGCCGGGTCGCTCTGTTAGCG
>NZ_CANLTL010000032.1 GCF_947494015.1 uncultured Cellulomonas sp.
GGGGGTGGAATCGGTGGCTTGGCTGGGTGGTTGACGGTGGGGTGCTGGTTCGGGTAAGTTTGAGCGGTTGCCTCTTGGCGGGTCGGTTTCGGCTTTGCGGGATGCGCGTCCGGTCCTTGAGAACTCAACAGTGTGCCATGTAGTCGATGCCATTTTGGCCTGTCGTGTGCTTGTGTCTGTCGCCGTTGTGGTGGTGGGTGTGGGTGTGTGGTGGGTCTGATGTGGTCATCGAAGTGCTATGCCTGCTTTTGTGGTGGGTGTGGTTGTTTTGTTGGTCAGATCATTTGTGGACTGCGGCCTAGCCGGTTGTGGTTCGTTTCGTGTGTCGGTTGCCTTCATCGTTTCGGTGGTGGGGGTGCCATGTTGACATTTACGGAGAGTTTGATTCTGGCTCAGGACGAACGCTGGCGGCGTGCTTAACACATGCAAGTCGAACGGTGATCCAGGGCTTGCTCTGGTGATCAGTGGCGAACGGGTGAGTAACACGTGAGTAACCTGCCCCTGACTCTGGGATAACTGCTGGAAACGGTGGCTAATACCGGATATGAGATCTTGCCGCATGGTGGGGTTTGGAAAGTTTTTCGGTCAGGGATGGACTCGCGGCCTATCAGCTTGTTGGTGGGGTGATGGCCTACCAAGGCGACGACGGGTAGCCGGCCTGAGAGGGCGACCGGCCACACTGGGACTGAGACACGGCCCAGACTCCTACGGGAGGCAGCAGTGGGGAATATTGCACAATGGGCGAAAGCCTGATGCAGCGACGCCGCGTGAGGGATGAAGGCCTTCGGGTTGTAAACCTCTTTCAGCAGGGAAGAAGCGCAAGTGACGGTACCTGCAGAAGAAGCGCCGGCTAACTACGTGCCAGCAGCCGCGGTAATACGTAGGGCGCAAGCGTTGTCCGGAATTATTGGGCGTAAAGAGCTCGTAGGCGGTTTGTCGCGTCTGCTGTGAAAACCTAAGGCTCAACCTTGGGCTTGCAGTGGGTACGGGCAGACTAGAGTGCGGTAGGGGTGACTGGAATTCCTGGTGTAGCGGTGGAATGCGCAGATATCAGGAGGAACACCGATGGCGAAGGCAGGTCACTGGGCCGCAACTGACGCTGAGGAGCGAAAGCATGGGGAGCGAACAGGATTAGATACCCTGGTAGTCCATGCCGTAAACGTTGGGCACTAGGTGTGGGGCTCATTCCACGAGTTCCGTGCCGCAGCAAACGCATTAAGTGCCCCGCCTGGGGAGTACGGCCGCAAGGCTAAAACTCAAAGAAATTGACGGGGGCCCGCACAAGCGGCGGAGCATGCGGATTAATTCGATGCAACGCGAAGAACCTTACCAAGGCTTGACATACACCGGAAAAGTGCAGAGATGTGCTCCCCGCAAGGTCGGTGTACAGGTGGTGCATGGTTGTCGTCAGCTCGTGTCGTGAGATGTTGGGTTAAGTCCCGCAACGAGCGCAACCCTCGTCCCATGTTGCCAGCGGGTTATGCCGGGGACTCATGGGAGACTGCCGGGGTCAACTCGGAGGAAGGTGGGGATGACGTCAAATCATCATGCCCCTTATGTCTTGGGCTTCACGCATGCTACAATGGCCGGTACAAAGGGCTGCGATACCGCGAGGTGGAGCGAATCCCAAAAAGCCGGTCTCAGTTCGGATTGGGGTCTGCAACTCGACCCCATGAAGTCGGAGTCGCTAGTAATCGCAGATCAGCAACGCTGCGGTGAATACGTTCCCGGGCCTTGTACACACCGCCCGTCAAGTCACGAAAGTCGGTAACACCCGAAGCCGGTGGCCCAACCCCTTGTGGGAGGGAGCTGTCGAAGGTGGGACTGGCGATTGGGACTAAGTCGTAACAAGGTAGCCGTACCGGAAGGTGCGGCTGGATCACCTCCTTTCTAAGGAGCTCTTACATGCTTGCCTGGCTCC
>NZ_CANLTL010000033.1 GCF_947494015.1 uncultured Cellulomonas sp.
GTGCGCATCCGGGAGAACACCGTCGAGCACGTCGCGTTGCGGACCTCGAACACCGCACCGGCCACCGGCACGCCCCCGGACGACGCCACCACCCGGCCCGACGACGCCGCCTCGGCGAGCACGAACCAGTTCGAGCGCAGGTTGAGCGCGAGCCGCAGCGCGTCCCCGGTCACCGTGCGCGACCCCTCGGTGCCGGTGAGCAGCACCGTCTGCACGCGGCCGCCGTCGGCGCCCAGGCCGTTGCGCGCGGTCACCACCATGTCCGTCAGCGTGCCGACGCCGTACGTGGTCCCCAGCGCGGAGACGTCCCGCACGACCTCCCAGTCGTGGTTCGGGTTGGACGGCACCGCGTCGCCCTCGTCCGGCACCGCGGGGAACGCGCCGCCGGCGGTGTACCCCCCGGTGGACGAGGAGAACTCCGCACGGACCGGCCGCCCGTCGGGCCAGGTGAGCACCTGGCCCGACGTCGCGCGCACGGCCGCGTCGGTCCGCGGGTCCTCGATCCGCTCGCCGTTGAGGCCGGCGCCGCCGTACACCTGGCAGGCGGTGGTGTCGCACGTCCGGGCGTAGGTCGAGCGGGTCTCGGCCAGCGCGTACGACCGGGCCGCGATCGTCTGGGCGCGCAGGGCGTGCGCCCCGCGACCGCCCGACAGGTCGGCCCACGACGCCGGCGACTCGCGCGGGATGACCCCGCGCAGGTAGTCGTCGAGGTACACGGTGTTGATCGTGCGGGGGCCGTCGACCGTGGCACTCAGCTCGAGCATCCCCCGGTAGGTGCGGTCCAGGCCGGGCCGGCAGACGGTCAGCATCTGGCCGAGGTCGTCGCCGGGGTCGCCGGTCGCCGCCTGGACGATGCCGGACGTGACCGCGCCGACCCGGGTGCCGACCCCGGCGCACCCGACGCCGCGGTACACGCCGATCAGGCCGCCGGCCTCCAGCCGCAGCGTCGCGGACTCCCCCGGGGCGAACGCGATGGAGCCGCCCACGACGAACGGGACGGCGGCCGCGGTGACCTTGAGCTCGAGCCCGTCCTGGGCGGTGAGGCGGACGGTCATCAGGCTGCGCGCACCGCCGTAGACGGGGCTGGTCAGCCGGGTGCCGGCGTAGTAGTGCCGGACGATGTCCCCGTACGTCCAGCCGTACATCGTGGCGTACCCGAGCGCGCCGTACTGGCCCATCCCTCGGCCGTGCCCGAACCCGTGCCCGCGGACGGTCACCGTCTGCAGGGGTGAGCCGGACACGGTGGGGACGACCCGGGTCGACGACGCGGCGGGCACGACCGGCGTGGCCGTCGGGACGTCGGACCGCGCGGCGGACGCCGTGGCGACCGGACCGGCCACGGTGAGTGCCAGCACCGTCCCCCACACCGTCAGGATCCGACGCAGACGCTGCCTCATGGTCATCGCTCACCTTCGAGTCGTGGAGCACCGTGCTCGGTCGTCCCAGTGTGCGCCGCACCGGTGCGGGGCGTCGAGGCGCGGTGGGCGTCCCGCACCTCGCCGGCCGGCCGAGGCCGCCCGCGGCGCAGCTCGAGCGGCCGCCCGGGGAACCGGCCCCCGAACCGACCCCCGATCCGGCCGAGGAGGGTCACGCGGTGGTGACCCGGACGGGCACGGTGAACCCGGGCCCCGGCGACACCGCGAAGGTCTGCGACCCCGGCAGCGCGAACCCGGCCGGCACCGAGACCGGCACCAGGCAGTACGTGCCCGGGTTCGCCGTCACCGGGAACGACCCGTCCGCCCCCGTGCGCATCCGCGAGAACACCGTCGAGCAGGACGCGTTGCGGACCTCGACCACGGCGCCCGGCACCGGCACGCCGCCACCGGACAGCACCACCGAGCCCTGCCACGGCCCCGGCGCGGGCACCGACACCGGCACCGTGAACCCGAGCCCCGGCGACACCGTGAAGGTCTGCGA
>NZ_CANLTL010000034.1 GCF_947494015.1 uncultured Cellulomonas sp.
GGGGTGGGAACGGGTTGTGGGTGGTGCGGGGTGGGTGGTGGCACACTGTTGGGTCCTGAGGGAGTGGGCGTGAGCCGGCTTCTTCTGCGCGGACCACCGGAAAGGCGCTCGCTTCGCGGGTGTTGGGATGGTGGGGTCGCCCGTAGCTTGAGAACTGCACAGTGGACGCGAGCATCTTTATTTTCTTGTCTTTGTGGTTGAAGTTTTTAAGGGCACAGGGTGGATGCCTTGGCACTAGGAGCCGAAGAAGGACGTTGTAGCCTGCGATAAGCCTCGGGGAGTTGGCAAACGAACTGTGATCCGAGGATGTCCGAATGGGGGAACCCCGCCACAGTCATGTGTGGTGACCCGCACCTGAATATATAGGGTGTGTGGAGGGAACGTCGGGAAGTGAAACATCTCAGTACCGACAGGAAGAGATATTCCGTGAGTAGTGGCGAGCGAAAGCGGATGAGGCCAAACCGTCCTCGTGTGATAGCCGGCAGGCGTTGCGTGGGCGGGGTTGTGGGACCTTTCAGCTGGGTCTGCCGATCTAGCAGGGAGTCAGAAAGTCGTGTCATAGTCGAAGGGTCTTGAAAGGCCCGGCACAGAGGGTGTGACCCCCGTAGACGAAATGGTGCGGCCTCCCGAAGGGGATCCCAAGTAGCACGGGGCCCGAGAAATCCCGTGTGAATCTGGCAAGACCACTTGCTAAGCCTAAATACTACCTAGTGACCGATAGCGGACAAGTACCGTGAGGGAAAGGTGAAAAGTACCCCGGGAGGGGAGTGAAATAGTACCTGAAACCGTGTGCCTACAATCCGTTGGAGCCTCCTTAGCAGGGGTGACAGCGTGCCTTTTGAAGAATGAGCCTGCGAGTTAGTGGTACGTGGCGAGGTTAACCCGTGTGGGGAAGCCGTAGCGAAAGCGAGTCCGAATAGGGCGTTTGAGTCGCGTGCTCTAGACCCGAAGCGAAGTGATCTAGCCATGGGCAGGTTGAAGCGCGGGTAAGACCGCGTGGAGGACCGAACCCACTTGGGTTGAAAACCGAGGGGATGACCTGTGGTTAGGGGTGAAAGGCCAATCAAACTTCGTGATAGCTGGTTCTCCCCGAAATGCATTTAGGTGCAGCGTCACGTGTTTCTTGCCGGAGGTAGAGCTACTGGATAGCCGATGGGCCCTACAAGGTTACTGACGTTAGCCAAACTCCGAATGCCGGTAAGTGAGAGCGTGGCAGTGAGACTGCGGGGGATAAGCTCCGTAGTCGAGAGGGAAACAGCCCAGACCACCAGCTAAGGCCCCTAAGCGTATGCTAAGTGGGAAAGGATGTGGAGTTGCACAGACAACCAGGAGGTTGGCTTAGAAGCAGCCACCCTTGAAAGAGTGCGTAATAGCTCACTGGTCAAGTGATTCCGCGCCGACAATGTAGCGGGGCTCAAGCATACCGCCGAAGCTGTGGCATTCACACGTGTACTTAGCCTTCGTGGTTCAGGTGTGTGGATGGGTAGGGGAGCGTCGTGTGGCGAGTGAAGTCGCGGGGTGACCCAGCGGTGGACGCCACACGAGTGAGAATGCAGGCATGAGTAGCGAAAGACGGGTGAGAAACCCGTCCGCCGAATGACCAAGGGTTCCAGGGCCAGGCTAATCCGCCCTGGGTAAGTCGGGACCTAAGGCGAGGCCGACAGGCGTAGTCGATGGACAACGGGTTGATATTCCCGTACCGGCGAAGAACCGCCCATACCGAGCCCGGTGATGCTAAACGCCCAAAGCTGCCCATCGTCCCTTCGGGGGCACCGGGTGGTGGCGCGCGTGACCCGAACCGGTAGTAGGTAAGCGTATTAACAGGGGTGACGCAGGAAGGTAGCCTCCGCGTGGCGATGGTAGACCACGTCCAAGGTTGTAGGGCGAGGGGTAGGCAAATCCGCCCCTCTTGA
>NZ_CANLTL010000035.1 GCF_947494015.1 uncultured Cellulomonas sp.
GCCTGAGAGCTGATGGTGACCCTGTATGGGGGAAGAGGGTGATCCTATGCTGCCTAGAAAAGCCTCGACGCGAGGTTCAAGCCGCCCGTACCCTAAACCGACTCAGGTGGTCAGGTAGAGAATACTAAGGCGATCGAGAGAATCGTGGTTAAGGAACTCGGCAAAATGCCCCCGTAACTTCGGGAGAAGGGGGGCCTGAGGCGTGATCCCACTAGCTGGGGGAGCGTTCGAAGGCCGCAGAGACCAGGGAGAAGCGACTGTTTACTAAAAACACAGGTCCGTGCGAAGTCGCAAGACGATGTATACGGACTGACGCCTGCCCGGTGCTGGAAGGTTAAGAGGACGGGTCAGCCGCAAGGCGAAGCTCAGAATTTAAGCCCCAGTAAACGGCGGTGGTAACTATAACCATCCTAAGGTAGCGAAATTCCTTGTCGGGTAAGTTCCGACCTGCACGAATGGCGTAACGACTTCTCCGCTGTCTCAACCGCGAACTCGGCGAAATTGCACTACGAGTAAAGATGCTCGTTACGCGCAGCAGGACGGAAAGACCCCGGGACCTTTACTATAGCTTGGTATTGGTGTTCGGTGCGGCTTGTGTAGGATAGGTGGGAGACTGTGAAGCCGGCACGCCAGTGTCGGTGGAGTCATCGTTGAAATACCACTCTGGTCGCTCTGGATGTCTAACCTCGGTCCGTGATCCGGATCAGGGACAGTGCCTGGTGGGTAGTTTAACTGGGGCGGTTGCCTCCTAAAATGTAACGGAGGCGCCCAAAGGTTCCCTCAGCCTGGTTGGCAATCAGGTGGCGAGTGCAAGTGCACAAGGGAGCTTGACTGTGAGACTGACAGGTCGAGCAGGGACGAAAGTCGGGACTAGTGATCCGGCGGTGGCTTGTGGAAGCGCCGTCGCTCAACGGATAAAAGGTACCCCGGGGATAACAGGCTGATCTTGCCCAAGAGTCCATATCGACGGCATGGTTTGGCACCTCGATGTCGGCTCGTCGCATCCTGGGGCTGGAGTAGGTCCCAAGGGTTGGGCTGTTCGCCCATTAAAGCGGTACGCGAGCTGGGTTTAGAACGTCGTGAGACAGTTCGGTCCCTATCCGCTGCGCGCGCAGGAAACTTGAGAAGACCTGTCCCTAGTACGAGAGGACCGGGACGGACGAACCTCTGGTGTGCCAGTTGTTCCGCCAGGAGCACGGCTGGTTGGCTACGTTCGGAAGGGATAACCGCTGAAAGCATCTAAGCGGGAAGCCTGCTTCAAGATGAGGTTTCCACAGGGCTTGTCCCTGAGAGGCTCCCAGCTAGACCACTGGGTAGATAGGCCGGATGTGGAAGCGGGGACCAACGACCCGTGAAGCTGACCGGTACTAATAAGCCGACAACTTCACACACACAAGACTGATGATGTGCGCGTCCACTGTGCGGTTCCCGAGAGACGGGCACCCACACCCCGGATCGGTACCGGCCCCACCCCATGGGCCCGGGACCGACACACCAGGGGTGTGGCCCGGACATCTCCATAGAGTTACGGCGGTCATAGCGAGGGGGAAACGCCCGGTCCCATTCCGAACCCGGAAGCTAAGCCCCTCAGCGCCGATGGTACTGCACGGGAGACTGTGTGGGAGAGTAGGTCG
>NZ_CANLTL010000036.1 GCF_947494015.1 uncultured Cellulomonas sp.
AGCGGCTGTTTGTTGCTCGGGTACTGGCTGGCCGGTCACGCTCGGGTAGGTGCTCGGGCCGGGTCGCTCTGTTAGCGGCTGCCCACCGGAGGGTTCGGTGTGGCTCTTTCATGGAGTGCGTCTGGGCCGGGCATCGCGGCGGGGGTGTGGCTCACGAAGGGTCTGCTCTGCTCGAAACAGCGTTGCCCGTCCTCGCCTTGGCGTCGGTCAGCCCTGGCCGGCGCCGGTTTTCAAGGTGGAGGACGGCATGCAAGAAGCACAGCACGAGCAGGGGCCTGGCGCGGGTGACGTGGTCGTCATCGGCGTCGATCCGCACAAGGCGTCGGTGACGCTCGAGGCCCGCGACACCCGGGAGATCCTGCGGGCCACCGGCACGTTCCCGACCACGGCGGCCGGTCACCGGGCGATGCTGTCCGTCGCCCGGCAGTGGCCCCGGCGGGTGTGGGCCGTCGAGGGGGCCCGAGGTGTCGGCCGTGCCTTGGTTGCCCGGCTGGTCGCCGGTGGGGAGCGGGTCATCGACGTCCCGGCCAAGCTGTCGGCCCGGTCCAGGGTGTTCGACACCGGGCAGGGTCGTAAGACCGACTCCCACGACGCGCACGCCATCGTCATGGTCGCTCTGCGCGACAAGCGGCTGCGCGAGGTCGTCATCGACGAGGACCTCGAGGTGCTGCGGCTGCTGGTCGACCGCCGCGACGAGCTGGCCGCCGCACGGACGCAGGCTCTGAACCGTGCGCACCGACTGTTTGCCGAGGTCACACCCGGTGGGGCGCCGACGAAGAAGTCCATCGCGCAGTACCAGGCGCTGCTGGTCGGGATCCGTCCCCGCGACGGCGCCGGCAAGGTGCGGCGCAGAATGCTGGCCGAGGAGCTGACCCAAGCCCACCGCCTGGACGTCCGGGTCAAGGAGCTCACCGCCGAGATCAAGGCCGCCGTGCTTGCCCGTGGGTCGCACCTGATGGACCTGCCCGGAATCGGCCCAGCGGGCGCGGGACGGATCCTGGCCGACGTCGGGGACGTCGCGCGGTTCCCGACGCGGCACCACTTCGCGTCCTGGACCGGCACCGCACCGATCGACGCATCCTCTGGCGCCCATCAGCGCCACCGACTGTCGCGGGCGGGGAACCGGCGGCTGAACCACATCCTGCACATCGCCGCCACCGTCCAGATGCGCCACGCCGGCACCCTCGGCAAGGCGTACTACGACGGCAAGAGGGCCGCGGGCAAACGACCGCTGGAAGCGATGCGATGCCTCAAGCGGCGGCTGTCCGACGTCGTCTACCGGCAGCTCGTCAAGGACGCCGTCAACCTCGACACCGCGACAACTGGCGCGGGCCCGGGAGGGCACGGTGGGGCGACTGTTCAATCCAGCGCGGCCGGCCTGCCCCCGCACACCGGCACTTCGGACCAGCCACTTCCCGGACCCGCGACCACCACGCTAGCCCCGACCCCGAGCGCCCGACAGGTCCCCATCACGACCGGTTGACAGCCGGCGCAACAGAAGGGAGCCATGAGCGG
>NZ_CANLTL010000037.1 GCF_947494015.1 uncultured Cellulomonas sp.
GGGTCTGCTGCACGGATAGGTGACAGTGGTTCTCAGGCGGCGAGTGCGACCTGAGGGGTCATGATGGCCTCGAATTCGATGGGTGTCAGGCGACCGAGGCGGGCTTGTCGTCGGCGGCGGTGGTAGGTCCGTTCGATCCAAGTCACAATCGCGAGGCGCAGCTGGTCGCGGGTGGTCCAGCGGCGCCGGTCAAGGACGTTCTTCTGCAGCAACGAGAAGAAGCTCTCCATGGCGGCGTTGTCGCCGGCGGAGGCGACCTGGCCCATGGATCCGACCAGGGTGTGACGGTGCAGCTTGGCCAGCACCTTCCGGGACCTGAATTGCGAGCCTCGGTCCGAGTGCACGATGCACCCGGCGACGTCACCGCGGCGGGCCACCGCGCTGGCCAGGGCGTTCACGGCGATCCGGGACTTCATCCGGTCGCTGATCGAGTACCCCACGATCCGGCCCGAGTACACGTCCTTGATCGCGCACAGGTACACCTTGCCCTCACTCGTGGCGTGCTCGGTGATGTCCCACAGCCACAACCGGTTGGGTCGGTCGGCGCGGAACTGGCGCAGGACAAGGTCCTCGTGCGCAGGCGGGCCGGCCTTCTTCGCGTTCGCGCCGCGGCGCTTCTTGCCGAACACCGACCACCACCGGTTGTCGCGGCAGATCCGCCACACCCGACGGTCACACGCCCTGATCCCGGCCCGGTGCGCTTCGTCGGCCAGCAGCCGGTGGCCGAACTCGGGGTCGTCGCGGTGGGCGTCGAACAGGGCGTTGGCCAGGTATGCCTCGTCGACCTCCCGGGGCGTGATCGGTGCGGCAAGCCACCGGTAGTAGGGCTGCCTTGCGAGCTTCAGGACCCGGCACGTCACCGCGACGGGAACCCCGTCGCCGGCGAGCTCACTCACGAGCGGGTAGAGCCTTTTCCCGGCAGATTCGCCTGCGACAGGTACGCCGCCGCCCGGCGCAGGACCTCGTTCTCCTGCTCGAGCAACCGGATCCTGCGGTTCGCCTCATGCAACTCGGCCGACTCCGACGGCGTCGTGCCGGGGCGGTGGCCGTCGGCGACATCGGCGGCGTGCATCCAGTTGCGCAGGCACGACTCACTGATGCCGAAGTCGGCGGCGATCTGCTTCAACAGCACGCCGGGCTCACGCCGGCGGGCGACGGCCACGACGTCGTCGCGGAACTCCTTGGGATGGGGCTTGGGCACGGTGCACATCCTCCCAGCGGTGCCCCTCGGCACCACAGGTCAGGTGTCACCTATCCGTGCAGCAGACCC
>NZ_CANLTL010000038.1 GCF_947494015.1 uncultured Cellulomonas sp.
GGTCGGTGGCGGGGCCGGAGACGACGGGGGTGCCGGCCGGGAAGCGGTTGACGGTGCACGACGGTGACCTGACGATCACCACGCCCGGTGCGGTGATCGACGGACTGGACATCCGCGGCCTGGTCCGGGTCAAGGCCAGCGGTGTGGTGATCCGCAACTCCATCGTGCGCGGCAAGCCGCTGACCGGGTCGATGGGCCTGATCACCAACGACCTGGGCGCCTACTCCTTCACCCTGGAGGACAGCGAGCTCATCGCCGCCGAGGCCTCCCCGTGGGTCAACGGGATCATCGGCCACAACTTCACCGTGCGCCGCACCGAGATCGCCAACGTCATCGACTCGGTCCACATCACCGGACCCAACGTGCGCGTGGAGAGCTCCTGGCTGCACGACAACCTGTTCTACGCCAGCGACCCCAACCAGCGCGGCGGCCCCTCCCACGCCGACAGCGTCCAGATCCAGGCCGGCACCAACCTGCGGTTCGTGGGCAACCGCATCGACGGCGCCTACTCCTCGGCGTTCCAGACCACCCAGGACCGCGGCCCCATCAGCGACGTGGTGATCGAGGACAACCAGATCAACGGCGGCGGCTGCTCGATCAACATCGCCTGGGGCACCCGCTACGCCCCCATCCCCGGCAGCGCCCTGCAGGTCCGCAACAACACCTTCGGCCTGGACACCCGCCACACCCGGTGCGCGATCATCGCCCCCTCACCCACCGGGGTCACCAACACCACCAACACCTTCACCGACGGCACCGGCGTCACCATCTCCCGCGGCTGGTGACCACCCCGCCACCG
>NZ_CANLTL010000039.1 GCF_947494015.1 uncultured Cellulomonas sp.
TCACCGTCAAGGGCCACCCGCTGGTCTGGCACACCGTGACCGCGGACTGGCTGCGCGACCTGCCCGTCGACCAGATCGAGGCCGCCCAACGCGCCCGCATCCGCCGCGAGGTCACCGACTTCGCCGGCGTCGTGGACATCTGGGACGCCATCAACGAGGTCGTCATCATGCCCGTCTTCACCAACGAAGAGCACATGAACGCCATCACCAAGCTCGCCCTGGACAAGGGCCGCATCGCGATGATCCGCATGGCCTTCGACGAGGCCCGCGCCGCCAACCCCGACGCCACCCTGCTGCTCAACGACTTCGACATGTCCTCCGCCTACGAGTGCCTCATCGAAGGCGTCCTCGAGGCCGGCATCCCCATCGACGCCCTCGGCCTGCAGAGCCACATGCACCAGGGCTACTGGGGCGAGGAACGCACCCTACGCACCCTGGAGCGGTTCTCCCGGTACGGCCTGCCCATCCACTTCACCGAGTCCACCCTGCTGTCCGGGCACCTCATGCCACC
>NZ_CANLTL010000040.1 GCF_947494015.1 uncultured Cellulomonas sp.
GCACGCTGCACACCGGCTCGGACCTGCTCACCGACAAGCAGAGCGACAGGCTACGCGCGCTGTTCGTTGATGACGCTCACGTCGAGGTCGAGGCGACCTGGGGTGTCTACCAGCGGATGATCGCCGCCTATCGCCACGGGGACCGGCAACGTGGCCGCGAGCTCATGGAGAAGCTGATCACCGACCTCAGCGCCGGCGTCCCCAAGGTGCTCACCGAGCTCACCACCCTGGGCCGGACCCTGAAGAAGCGAGCCGCCGACGTGCTCGCCTACTTCGAACGACCCGGCACCAGCAACGGGCCGACCGAGGCACTCAACGGACGGCTCGAACACCTGCGCGGCTCCGCACTCGGGTTCCGCAACCTGACCAACTACATCGCCCGAAGCCTGCTCGAGACCGGCGGCTTCAGACCCCAACTCCTACACCCCCGATTGGGATGAGCCC
>NZ_CANLTL010000041.1 GCF_947494015.1 uncultured Cellulomonas sp.
CGCCCGCGGGTCACGGTCCTGGTCGACGAACCGACCTTCCGCGCCCGCGCCGAGGCCGCACTGGCACGATCCGCCCCGGGCACGCCGCCCGTGGAGGGCACCCTGCTGCTGGAGGACCGGGCCGCCACGCCGGACGGTGAGGAGCGGAGCACGCCACTCGCTGCGGAGGTGACTGTCGGTACCGGTTCCCCGGCGAGCGGCGCCGGAGCCCACATGTCGACCCGTTCTGTTGCCGCGGCGCCGGCCAGCGGCCACGAACGGACCTCCCGCACCCCGCCGGCGGTGACCGCGGCGATGCTGACCGGTCAGGCCGTGGCCGGTGGGCCGCAGTACGAGGACCGCACCCCCGTCCCCCGCGCGCTGCTGGACCGGATCGCGTGCGACAG
>NZ_CANLTL010000042.1 GCF_947494015.1 uncultured Cellulomonas sp.
GGCGTGCCGGTGGCCGGTGCGGTGTTCGAGGTCCGCAACGCGACGTGCTCGACGGTGTTCTCCCGGATGCGCACGGGGACGGACGGGTCGTTCCCGGTGACGGCGTTCCCCGGGACGTACTGCCTGGTCCCGGTGTCCGTGCCGGCCGGGTTCACGCTGCCCGCGACGCGGACGTTCGTGGTCCCGGCCGGGGCGTTCACGGTCGCCGTCGAGGTCGCCGGCGGCCCCTCGACGGGCCAGGTGGTGGCCTCCTCGGGGGGCGTGCCGGTGGCCGGTGCGGTGTTCGAGGTCCGCAACGCGACGTGCTCGACGGTGT
>NZ_CANLTL010000043.1 GCF_947494015.1 uncultured Cellulomonas sp.
GTAACAAGGTAGCCGTACCGGAAGGTGCGGCTGGATCACCTCCTTTCTAAGGAGCTCTTACATGCTTGCCTGGCTCCTGTGTGGGGTTGGGTGGGGTGTGAGGCCCATGCCTCGGCCGTGCGTGTCGGGGGTGGTGCTCATGGGTGGAACATCGGCTATGGGCTCATGTCGTGGTGCTCGCGGTCCTAGTACGCCTCTTTGGGGTGGGAACGGGTTGTGGGTGGTGCGGGGTGGGTGGTGGCACACTGTTGGGTCCTGAGGGAGTGGGCGTGAGCCG
>NZ_CANLTL010000044.1 GCF_947494015.1 uncultured Cellulomonas sp.
TTGCACTCGTGCGCCGGGTCCGCCAGCACCTGGCGGCGCTGCGCCGTGGTGGGCGTCAACGTGGCCAGCAGCTGCGCCTGCTCGACGGTGATCGCCCCGGTCGCGGCGGCCGCGCCGGTGGCGGGCAGGTGGTCCCGCAGGGCCCGGCCCAGGCGGACCTGGGCTCGGGCGGTCTGCACCGACACCTGGTGCTCGTGGGACACCCAGACCGGGAACGACCGGGCACCACTGAGCGCCCACAG